>JAUNIB010000001.1 GCA_030523645.1 Selenomonadaceae bacterium | reverse complement strand
CACGTCGAAAGTACTTGGCTGGAGACGGCCCGGGAGGATAGATAGCCGCTGATTTGAAAATTGAAATATAGCTGGGTTATATTCCCGGCTATATTTCCTTATATGGCGGCTGTGGTGAAGTGGTTAACACACTGGATTGTGGCTCCAGCATGCGTGGGTTCGATCCCCACCAGCCGCCCCATTACAGGGGTATAGCTCAATTGGTAGAGTAGTGGTCTCCAAAACCATTGGTTGTGGGTTCAAGTCCTACTGCCCCTGCCATTTTGGATAATATCATATTTATATATTTTTTCAGTTACGGAGTGGTACTCAAGAGGCTGAAGAGGACGGTTTGCTAAATCGTTAGGGCTGCAAGGTCGCGAGGGTTCGAATCCCTCCCACTCCGCCACCGTCAATTTTACCCGAGTTTTTTACTCGGGTTTTTTTGTACCCTTTTTTGGATCGGTATGTCTGTTTTTTACATGCTTGAATTATTATCAGGTCATTTATTAAGGTGTTTACACTCTCTTGTTCTCTCTATTTGGAGTGTCCACTGTGTGCGGACTTTATCAGTACAGTACACGGATGTTTTTCTGAATACAATCTGTAAATATATTGTTTTTTCTGAGGCATGTGGTAAAATATTTCCGTATGTTGTACTGCTTTTGCAGTACTTGACTTTAGGGGGAGGATACACAATGTTTATGAATTCTAAGGTAAAGAAGGCTATGGCTCTTGCTACCGTAGCTGCTACTTCTGCTGTAATGCTGACCGGCTGCGGCGGCGGTGGCGATAAGAAGACTGAAGTTGTTAAGATTGGCTTTATTGCTCCTATTACCGGCAATAATGCTGCTCTCGGCGTTGGTATGAAGAACTCTGCCGATCTCGCTATTAAGCACGCAAATGCTTCCGGCAAATATCCGTACAAGTTTGAACTGGTCGTAGCTGATGATGCTGCCGATCCGTCTACTGCTGTTGCTGCAGCTAACAAGCTCATCACTGATAAGGGCATCGTTGCTGTCGGTGGTCACTTCAACAGCGGCTGCGCTCTTGCAACTGCTCCGGTATTCCATAAGAATGGCATGGCCATGCTGGTAACTGCTGCTATTCATCCGGACATCACCGGTAAGGGCTACAAGGAAATTACCCGTATTATCACCGAAGCCAAGGCGCAGAATGTCTATGCTGGTGAGCTCGCTGCAAAGAACTGGGGCGTAAAGACCATCTGCCTCATCAATGACCGTACCGACTACGGTAAGACCAATGCCAGCCAGTTCGGTGAGAACGCTGCCAAGAACGGCGCTCAGGTTCTTTCCGATGACGGAATTAACGTAGGTCAGCAGGACTTCTCCGCTGTCCTCACCAATATTAAGGCAAAGAATCCTGACTGCGTATACTTCGGTGGTATGGCTACCGAGGCTGCCCTCATCAAGCGTCAGATGGCTGACCTCCAGATGAACTGCCTCTTCCTCTCCGATTCCGGTATTATTTCCGATACCTTCAACAAGATTGCCGGTCCGACTGCTGAAGGCATGATTGCTTTCAATATCGGCAAACCGCTGGAGGATCTGCCGGGCGGCAAGAAGTTCATGGATGACTATGCAGCTGCCAAGTATCCTGAGCCGTATGATAACCTCGGTCACTTCGCTTATGACACTGTCATGATGCTCTGCGATACCATCGGTAAGAACAAAGTCGGTACTGACCGCAAGAAGGCTATCGAGGCACTCCGCAAGGCTGAGTATGACGGCGTTCTCGGTAAGACCTCCTTCGATGAGAACGGCCAGACCAAGAATACCCTCATCACCACCTATATTTCTCAGGGAGGTAAGTGGGTAGCTTACGATAAGGCAAGCCTGCAGGTAAAGGATAAGAAGATCGTTGCAAAATAATTTCAGCGATTTTCACTGAACACTGATTTTTAACAACAGAATACAATTCGTAGGGGCCGTTTCGGCTCCTG
This sequence comes from Selenomonadaceae bacterium, assembly GCA_030523645.1. Classification (GTDB taxonomy): domain Bacteria; phylum Bacillota; class Negativicutes; order Selenomonadales; family Selenomonadaceae; genus RGIG250. The sequence goes on along the minus strand of JAUNIB010000001.1, from coordinate 775,757 downwards.
CGAATTTCTGTGTTTATGGGCTTTTCGATTTTTAGTATGGTTTTGGGGCAAAAGTTTTTAATTTTCATTGTATCTGAGGTGCTTTAGAATGACAGTAGATGTTCTGCTGCAGCAATTTTTCAATGCGCTGGGGCTCGGTGTCATGTACGCACTCATTGCCGTTGGATTTACGCTTTTCTTTGGCGTTATCGAGGTCGTAAACTTCGCTCACGGTGAAGTTTTCATGCTCGGTGCCTTCGGTGCGATGGTCGTGGGTACAGCAATGGCAGGAGCAGGGGTAGAGGCTGGCTCTATCACGTATATCCTGGCAGTCATGGCTATTATTATTATTATTGGTGCTCTCTTCGGTGCAGCACTTGAAAAGTTCATCGTTGCACCAATGCGAGGGGCGCCGGATATTATGACGCTTCTCATCACTCTCGGTGCATCTATCGTTGTCCGTGAGGCTGTAATGATTTTCTTCCCGGATGGTCGTAATCCGCAGCCTTTCCCTCAGATGATTCAGATGGACAGTTTCAATATCGGCGGTGCGCTTATCAAGCCGGAGACGATTATCTGTATCGTTATTTCCGCAGCGCTCATTTCTATGATGTACTGGCTGATTGAGAAGACTGCCCTTGGCCGCTACATCCGAGCTACCGCTCAGGACCGTCAGGCTGCCCTGATGATGGGTGTCAATGCAAATCGCGTATTCATCATCACCCTTATACTTGGTTCCGTTCTTGGTTCCGTTGCCGGTCTCATGAATGGTATGAGCTACGGTATCATCAAGTTCAACATGGGCTTTGCCGCCAGCATCAAGGGCTTTGCCGCTGCCGTTGTCGGCGGTCTTGGCAATATGTATGGTGCAGTCGTCGGTGGTCTGCTGCTGGGCTTCCTGGAGATATTCGTTGTAAGCTTCCTGCCCAACGGCTCCAGCTATCAGGAGCTTGTAGCATTCCTCATCGTTATTCTCTGTCTTGTATTCCGTCCTTCCGGCCTCTTTGGCGAGAAGGCATACGATAAGGTATAAGGAGGGCTTGCGAGATGAATATGAAACTCCTCGGGGCCGAAGTACTGCTCTATGTACTTTTCCTTGCCTTCGTCCTTATTGAAAATCCTGTGTTCGTAGCTGTCTATTTGGCAGTTCTGGTAGCTGCAGCCTTCTTTGTAACAAAGAAGTACCCTGAAAAGGTGGCAGAATGGTACGACCTCTTCATGGCAAACCTGAAGCAGGTCGGTGCGGTTGCCTTTATCCTGGGTCTCACCCTGCCGATTCTCATCGACGGTGATGCCTACTGGCTGCAGGTTTTGAACTTCGCCATGATAAATGCCATGATGGCACTGGGTCTGAACTTCATGACCGGTCGTGCCGGCCTTATCTGCCTCGGCTATGCTGCTTTTGAGGCAGTAGGTGCTTATACTGTCGGTATTCTTACCCTGAAGCTTGGCGTCAGCTTCTGGATTGCCTTTGCTTTGTCCGGTATTGCCGCAATGGTTTTCGGTGCGGTACTCGGCTTGCCGGCGCTTCGCGTTAAAGGTCATTATCTGGCGCTCGTCACTATCGCTTTTGGTCTTATCGTTCAGGAGACCCTTCTTAACTGGGAGAGTGTTACCGGCGGTACCAACGGTCTTATCGACATTCCGTCACCCACGCTCTTCGGCTATGACTTCGGTCAGATGCTTGACCTTGGCTTCGTAAGCATGAATTACCTTGGTCACTTCTACTATCTGTGCCTGATTGTTCTTGCTCTCTGCACCATCTTCATTTTCAAGCTGTCAAACTCCTTCTTTGGTCTGATTCTTTCCGCTATGCGTGAGGATCAGCTGGCAGCTCAGTGCTACGGTATCAATCTTACCAACTACAAACTCTATGCTTTTGCCATCGGTGCAATCTTCGGCGGCTTTGCCGGTGGTCTCTACGCGGCAATGATTAACTTCATTGCGCCGGAGAACTTCAGCTACGGTCTCTCCGTCATCGTAATCAGTATGATTATCCTCGGCGGTCTTGATTCAATTCCGGGTGCTATCGTCGGCGCTTTCTTTCTGACCATCTTCCCGGAGAAATTCCGTGCCTTTGAAGACTACCGTATCATGTTCTACGGTCTCATTATCATCTTCTGCCTGATTTTCATGCGGAACGGTATTCTTCCGTACACTCGCCGCATCTTCATGTCGGGTCTGGAAAACAAGGAGGCGGAAAACGATGGCTGAGAATAAAGATAATATCATCATCGAGGCAAAGGAACTCACTATCCGTTTCGGCGGCGTTACCGCAGTAAACCATGTCAGCTTTCAGCTGAAGGCCGGTGAGGTACTGGGTGTAATCGGACCTAACGGCAGCGGCAAGACTACGCTGTTCAATCTTCTCTCCGGTATCTATGTTCCTACTGAGGGGCAGATATTCCTGAACGGTGAGGATATTTCCGGCAAGCAGTCCAATGAAGTATTTACTAAGGGTATTTCCCGTACCTTCCAGAACGGCCGTCTTTTCTGGAACCTGTCTGTTCTTGAAAACATCATGGTCGGTCTGAAAGAGGTTCGTGAGTGCTCCGTTCTCGGCTCTATCATCGGGGCAGGGAAGGAAAAGGCTCAGGCAAAGGAGGCTATTGCCACCTGCCTGAAGCACATGGAGATATTTGACGACCTGCTTATCAGGCAGGCTGACAAGACTGCCAAGGATCTGCCTTACGCAGACCGTCGCCGTCTGGAAATCTGCCGCGCTGTCGCTTCCAATCCGAAGGTAATCCTGCTGGATGAGCCTTCTGCCGGTATGGACAGCATGGAGACCGAGAAGCTCATGTATGACCTGCTGAAAGTCAAGAAGGCTATGCCGGAGCTGACGGTCATCGTTGTTGAGCATGATATGGACTTCATCAAGGGTCTGGTCGATAAGGTAATGGTGCTTAACTACGGTGAGAATATTGCCTTCGGTACCTTCGATGAAGTAGCCGGCAACGAAGAGGTTATCAACGCATATCTGGGACAGGAGGGCTAATATGTTAAAGCTGGTAAATGTATCCACTTTCTACGGCTCTGTTCCGGTGCTGAGAAATGTTAATATTCATGTTCCCAAGGGAAGCATTACCTGTCTTCTCGGTGCCAACGGTGCCGGTAAGACTACTACCATAAATACGATTCTCGGCTTCGTCCGTCCGACTGCCGGTGAGGTTTTTTTCAAGGACAATTTCATTGCCCACGCTTCTACCGAAGACATCATCAGAATGGGTATCGCTGTATCCCCGGAGGGACGCCGTGTATTCCCGAAGATGACCGTTGAGGAAAATCTGCTGGTCGGTGCTGCTACCGATAAGGACAAGGCTCGGGTAAAGCGCAATATTGAGCGTGCCTATACCATGTTCCCGCGTCTTGGTGAGCGCCGTAATCAGAATGCCGGTACCATGTCCGGCGGTGAGCAGCAGATGCTGGCCGTAAGCCGCGCGCTGATGTCCAATCCGGAAATCATCCTTTTGGACGAGCCGTCCCTCGGTCTGGCTCCGCTGGTTGTAAACTATATCTTTGACACTATCAAGGCTATCAATGAGGGCGGTACAACCATCCTTCTCATTGAGCAGAACGGCTTCAAGGCTCTCCAGCTGGCTGACCGTGCCTACCTCCTGCAGAAAGGTGAAATCGTTGCAGAATGCACCGAGAACACCGAAGAGGCAAAGGATAAGTTCAAAGAAATCTACATGGCAAATCACACCAAGAAAGATGAGTAAATTATCGTGAATAATGTCTGACGAAAACACGCTTTCGCTCGGTAATCAACATAGCGGTACTAGACTCCTGCTTCATATGCTTATTCGCAGGTCGTCAAGTACCGATGTTGATTAACGGTTTTCTTACAAACATCATTCACTTAGGCTTTACATTAAGGATAGTGTGAAAAAATGGCATCCATTTTTTCACACTGCTTTTTTAATCTGCTTTTTAATTAAGAAGGTATAAAATGATTACTCTTACAACTCAGGAAAAGCAGGAAGCACTTGAGCTGCTTCGCTCCATGATTAAGACCAATACAGTCAATCCCCCCGGCAATGAAAAGGAGCTGGCTATCAAGCTGGCAGCTCTGCTGAAAAGCGAAGGTATCGAGGCTGAGACCGTCGAGGTACTGCCGGGCAGAGACAATCTCATAGTCAGAATGGCTGGCGAAAACCATGATAAGCTTCTTTGTGCTACCGGTCATCTTGATACTGTTCCGCCGGGAGGCATCCCCTGGGAGCATGACCCATTCGCGGCCGAGGTGGTAGACGGCAAGCTCTATGGCCGGGGCACTTCCGATATGAAGTCCGGCGATGCTGCATTCCTCTATGCGATGATAAAGCTGAAGCGGGATGGACTCGTGCCGAAGCAGGATGTAATCTTCGTCGGTACCGTCAGCGAGGAGAACGGCAGTCTCGGCGCCAAGGCTTTTGTTGAGGCTGGCGGCATGGAAAAGGCAGATGTTCTCCTTGTCTGTGAACCGTCCTCCAATGAGCTGGATATTGCTCACAAGGGCGCTGTCTGGGTGAAGGTAAAGTTCTACGGCAAGACTGCTCACGGCTCTATGCCTGATTTGGGCGTAAATGCTGTCAGCCGGGCGGCGAAGTTCATTGCTGCTATCGATGCGCAGAGCTTCGATGTGAAGCCTGACGATATTCTCGGTATGCCTTCCTGCAGCGTAAATATCTGTCAGGGCGGTGTAGCCACCAATGTTGTACCCGACTACTGTGAGGTAAACATCGACTTCCGCACCATTCCCGGTCAGACGGCAGAAGATATAAAGGCGTATATTAATAAGGCCTTGGATACAGCGGCAAAGGATGATAAGGATTTCAAGGCAGAGATTGAAATCCTGTCTGATTTGGCGGCAGTCCGCTGCCCGGAGGGTGCTTCCATCCTCGATGCTCTTGACAAGGCTGCCGGTCGTCAGCACATCCGCCGCGGTGTTCGCTTCTATACAGATGCCTCCACATTGGTGCGGGACTATCCGGAGAAGCAGGTCGTCATCTACGGCCCCGGTATTTCCGAGATGGCTCACCAGCCCAACGAATACTGTGAGGTAGAGCAGTTTGAGCGTTTTACCGAGACCTATGTGAACTTACTGAAGGACTACGAAATCTGAATAATACCATCGATAATCGCGGGATTTGACTAAACTCATTTCCCGCGATTTTTTATGTAAAAATTGGGAACATTGATTGAAATTATATAGACGATGTGAATTTTCTGCATTATAATATAACAGAGATAATTATATTTGTGCAGGAGGGGTGGCAAAATGGAAGTATATAGCGGAAAAACAATCAACGGAAGCATTGCTGTTGGAAAAATATTTTTTTTCTCCAAAAATATAACATCCATAAAGGAAACGGCTGATGACCCGGCCGCGGAGCTGTCCCGTTATGAGCAGGCGGCGGCCGTTGCCTGTGAGCAGCTTGATGAGCTGTATCGGAAGGCACTGGCTGATACCGGGGAAGAAACGGCCGCAATATTTGAATTTCATCGAATGATGCTGGAGGACGACGACTATATCGACTCCGTAAAGGAATACATTTCAGGCAGCGGATATACGGCTGAGATGGCAGTGAAGTCCACCGGCAAGAAACTTGCCGCCATGTTCGCTGACATGGATGATGAGTATATGAAGGCCCGCAGCAGCGATGTGAGAGATGTCACTAATAGGTTGCTGACAGTACTGACCGGCGGCAGCAGTCTTACCCTGGATGAGCCTGTTATCCTTGCGGCAGAGGAGCTGACTCCCGGCGATACCATCCAGCTTGATAAAGCGAAGCTGCTGGGACTGGTTACCGACATCGGCTCGGATAATTCACATACGGCAATCTTGGCCCGGTCGCTGGATCTGCCGGCCATATATGGTGTGAAGCTGTCTGAATTCTGCGACGGAAAGCTGGCTGTTCTCGATGGATGCAAGGGTGAGCTGATAGTAGACCCTGATAATGAAACCTTGGAAAAGGCCAGGGAGCAGCTGCGAAGAAATGAAGCTAGAATACGGAAGCTGCAGGATTTGCGTGATTTGCCGGCAGTGACTAAGGACGGACGCCGAATAAAGCTCTACGCTAATATTGCCGGTCCAGAAGATGTGGCGGCAGTACTGGCAGACGGCGGCGAGGGTGTAGGCATATTCCGCACAGAATTCCTCTACATGAATAGTGATGATTATCCTACAGAGGATGAGCAGTTCGAGGCTTATAAAGCAGTCGCCGAAGGCATGAAGGGAAAAGAAGTAATCATCCGTACCCTCGATATCGGTGCCGATAAACAGCTTGATTACCTGAAGCTGGACAACGAAGACAATCCGGCTCTTGGCTGCCGGGCTATTCGTATATGCCTTACCCGACCGGAAATATTCCGTACGCAGCTCCGGGCTATTCTGCGGGCCTCAACCTATGGCAATGTGTCGATAATGTTCCCCATGATTGCTTCTCTCTGGGAGGCCAGAGAGGCGAAGGCAATATTGGAAAAATGCCGTCAGGAGCTGCTGGAGGAAGGCAAGAATATAGGCAGACCGAGGGTAGGCGTTATGATAGAAACTCCGGCGTCGGTAATCATCAGCGATATGCTGGCGGAGGAAGTAGATTTCTTCAGCATAGGCACCAATGATTTGACTCAGTATACTCTGGCAACCGACCGGCAGAATCCAAATATAAAGGATTTTGTAGACACTCATCATCCGGCAGTCCTGCGGATGATAAAGATGACGGCAGAAAATGCCCATGCCAAGGGAATCAGCGTAGCTATTTGCGGCGAGCTGGGGGCTGATTTGACTCTGACAGAGGAATTTATCGAGATGGGTATAGATGACCTGTCCGTAGCCCCGCCGAAGCTGCTCCCACTGAAAGAGAAAATCCGCAGTCTTTGACAGAAACTGCGGAAGAGCATAGAAAGGAACTAGAGATGGTAGAGTTTACTTATGTAATAAAGGACGAGGTGGGAATCCACGCCCGCCCGGCCACCCTGATGGTAAAAACGATAAAATCCCTGAGCAGTACAGTGACCGTCAGCAGCGGCAGCAAAACCTGTGACGGAACAAAACTCATGCAGATAATGGCGCTGGGGATAAAGCAGGGAGATACGGCCCGCTTCACCTGTGAGGGCGAAAATGAGGCAGCTGATGCCGCAGCCCTGAAGGATTTTTTGGAGAAGAATCTTTGACTGTTTTATAAAGGACAAGTTTGAGGGGAGCGGGACAGCATTATCAGCCGGCGAAGTTTTCTAAAGGGATTGGGCGGAGCAATACTGCTTAGCGGCATAGGCTCCGGCGTATATGTCAGTCAGCCGAAATTCGGATGTTCACCATCGGGCAGACGCTTGGAGCGAGTTCTGTCCTCACCGAACTGGGATGGAGGGAAATTTGAGAATTATGAGCCGTTCGGCAAGGCACTGGGTCTTGACAGAAGCCTCGGCAGCAAGCTGAAGGCTATGTCGGAGTTCATTTTTCCGACGAAGGGCGTACTCATACCGGACAAAGCTATACCGACAGTTAAGACGGATTTGAAAAAACTGAGTCCGCAGGAAAATGTTGTAATATGGCTCGGACATTCCAGCATATATATACAGCAGGACGGATTGAGGATACTCATAGACCCTGTATTATCCGGCTATGCTTCACCTCTGCCGTTTATCGTGCGGGCCTTTCCCGGGACGATGCTCTACACGGCGGATGATTTTCCGGATATAGACCTGCTGGTCATCTCCCATGACCACTGGGATCATCTCGATTATTCGGCGGTTATGGGTCTGCTGCCGAAGGTAAAACAGGTGGTCTGTCCCCTTGGGGTGGATGGACATCTTGTGGGATGGGGTTTCCCGGACGAAATCGTTCAAGAGCTGGACTGGTTCGAGGAATACCGGCTAGATGACCGGCTGACAGTCTGCCTGACGCCCAGCCGTCATTTCTCCGGACGCTTATTTAAGCGCAATCAGACTCTGTGGGGCGGCTTTGCCTTTATGTTCAAAGGACGGAAGCTGTTTTACAGCGGTGACGGTGGATACGGAAAGCATTTCAAAATGATAAGGGAACGGCTTGGTGCCTTTGATTTTGCTTTAATGGAAAACGGTCAGTACAATGAAGCATGGCACAATGTCCACATGTTCCCGGAGGAAACGGCAGCGGCAGCCGAGGAAATCGGTGCGGCCTGTGTCATCCCGGTACACGCCGGGAAGTTTAATATCTGTCCCAGTGCCTGGTATGTGCCGTACAATGGCATTGCCGAGGCAAGTGCGGGACGGAAGTACAGCCTGCTGACACCGCGAATCGGTGAGCCGGTAGCGACAGATAAAAAAGACCACCACTATAATCAGTGGTGGCGAGAAGTAAAGTAATAGCAGAGCTTTTCAAATCGCTGCTGCCGCTCGTAATCCGCGAAGGTGAACACCTGATATATATCCCGGTCATTGTCCCAATAGAGAAAGAGCCAGGGGCCGCTGCCGCCGGAGGAAGCGTCGTCTGTGCGTTTCGCAGCCACGCCGTCCTTGAGGCAGGCGAGAAATTCTTCCCATTGTTGGGATGTCAGCTCTACCGTCTCGGAAGCGGTAATATGCTTCTCGGTGAGGGGCCAGGTATCGCCCTCCCGCTTCTCGTAATAGAAGGAATACTTCCCATCCTTGTGGGTGAAGCGGTATCGCAGGAATTGGGGCGGATTGGCAGAAGAATCAATGGTGTAATAAAACTCCCGCACCTCACTCATTGGTATATCCTTGCCGACGACAAACTCGCTCTTGCCGGTGAATATGCCGGCTTTGCCTTCGCTGCAGCCGGCGGTCACGAAAAAGGCTCCGCAGAGTAAAAGGACGGCACAGGCACCGCCAATATATTTGAGCATAAGAACAGCCTCCTTTATCGGATTGTGTCGGGTGATTATCTCCTGCAGTTGGATTTTATCACATTATTGGTTAAAGCGGTATTTGTATTTGTAAAATGGGACATCGGTTGAGAATAACCGATGTCCCATTTCGCAATTTTGAAAAAATATTGAATTTGCGAAATGAGTATATTAGTTTCGTCCTGATGAGTAGCAGAAAGCCCGCGGCGTTGGCCGCGGGCTTTTGTGCTGTCAGAGTATCTGATTATAAAATTTGTGTCGTGATTGCGATTTTATGTAAAAAAGTATATAATTACATTACGATTTTATGTAAAAAACACAAATACATTATTGCGATTTTATGCAATTTTCGATGAAAAATAGTTACGATTTTATGTAAATGGGTGATAACATGCTTGAGAGAAAAATATATGGAGAGCTGCTGGCTTGGAAGAAGAAGCGGCAGGAGGAGAAGGTCAGGAAGTGCCTTTTGATAAAAGGCGCAAGACAGGTTGGAAAGTCATATATCGTTAAAGCCTTTGGAGAGAAGGAATATGATTCGTTTGTATGTATAGATTTCTACAGGCAACCGGAACTTAAAGTCATTTTTGAAGGAGAGCTGACTGCTGAGGCAATATATAAAAGAATGAGTGCCAATATTCCGGGGATGAAGCTGGTTCCCGGCAATACGCTTATTTTCCTTGACGAAATACAAAGATGCGGCAATGCCAGGACGGCGGTGAAGTTTTTAGCAGAGGATTTCAGGTTTGATGTTATTTCCTCCGGTTCGTTGCTGGGTTTATCATATGGTATGGATGCTGATGATGAGGTAGATGAGATTGCGTCTGTTCCGGTAGGCTATGAGACTCAGCTTACAATGTATTCGCTTGATTTTGAAGAATTTTTGTGGGCTGATGGGTATTCTCATGAGGCTGTGCTGGAGCTGAAGGACTATCTTAGCTGTGAGGAGCAGATTCACGATTCTATCCATAAGAAATTTGAAGAGCTTTTCCGAGAATTTATGGTTGTTGGCGGGATGCCGGAGGTAGTGGCTGATTTTGCTCAGCATAAGGATTTTGGCAGAGTATATGATTTGCAGGAAAATATACTGAACGAGTACAAGGATGATATATCCAAGCATGCAAGGGGCAAGGAAAAGCAGCTTGTCCGTATGTGTTACGATGCTGTACCGAAACAATTGGCGAAGGAGCTAAAAAAATTTCAGTATTCTACAGTAGAAAAAGGGCAGACAAGAAGAAAATTCGGCAGCAGTGTTCAGTGGCTGATAGATTCCTGTATGGTGAATCCCTGTTATAACATATCAGAGCCTTTTTTGCCTTTGATGGCAAATGCAAAGGAGGAGCAATTCAAGCTCTATATCAATGATACCGGTCTGCTTACCTGTATTTATGGGTTTGAAACCAAAAAAGCCATTTTGAATAATACGCTAAAGGGTAATGCAAAAGGCGGTCTGTATGAAAATGTCATTGCAGAGAGTCTGGTCAAGCGGGGATATAAGCTGTACTACTATAAGCCGGATGATAATCATGAGCTGGAGTTCTTGCTGGAAAAGGATGGAGAGATAGTGCCGGTAGAGGTGAAGGCTACAAATTCAGCCACTATATCCTTAAATAATTTCATCAAAGATTACAAGCCAAAGGTTGCTTATAAACTAATTGCCAATAAAAATGGCAAGGTTGACGAAAAACTAACCTTGCCTCATTATATGGTGATGTTTTTGTGATAGGCGGTGCGGTAAGAGGTAACTGTTAGGACTTTACCGCCTTTATGCTGAACAGTTTATCGGGAATGTAGAACTGGTCATGCTCCATGAATATCCTGTCGCCAAAGGTAAGGTCGGTTTCCACAGAGGCGAAGCCTATCTGCTCCAGCACCTCAGCATCCCACTGTGGCCTGTCCATGGTGCTGATTGTGAGCATGTGGTATATCTCATGGCAGTCGTCCTTCAGTTCGATGCTGATGCCGCTGTGGGCTTTGTTTTCGGGGCTGTATAGGTTTGTGTGGGCGTGCTTGGCGTATTCTGCATCGAAGTTCAGCAGTATTCCGTTTTTTCTCAGTACCCGATGCCATTCTTTGTAGGCGGTTATAGGATGAGGCAGCGTCCAGGTGAGGTTGCGGGAAATGACAATATCAAATGATTCAGCGGGGAAGTCCAGCTTCTCGGCATCCATCTGTACAGCTTGGCAGGTATCGGTCAGGCTGTATTTTTTTATCATTTCTGCGGTGTTGCTTATCATTTCTTCTGTAAGGTCTATGCCGGTTACAGAGTGCCCCTGCTGTCCGAGGATTATTTCAAAGAATCCTGCCCCGCAGCCTATATCCAGTATATTCAGCTTTTCCCTGTCACCGATAAGAGCTTTAATTTCCTTTTCCCAGCGCTGGTATTTGTTGCTGGTCAGCTCTGCCTGCCGCAGGTCATAGAAGGAGGGGGCCCTTTTTGTCCAGTAGCTTTGCACTCTGTCTTTTATTGTTTCCGATTGGTCTTCAAATTCTATTTTTTGCAGTTCGCTCATTTGTCTGTTCTTCTCCGTGAGTTTTAATATTGTGTCTTTTTATTATAACAACAGGGGCAGCCGGTTACAATCAACCGTGGCTCTATATAAGGGGAGAAGTCTTAAATATACTTCATAAATAAAGTAAAATGGGGCTTCGCCGTAGGCAATTAGTGGGCATCTATACTCATAGGCTCCCCTTTAGGGGAGCTGTCGCCGTAGGCGACTGAGGGGTAAAAGAAATAGGCAGTACCGTTACCCCTCTGACCTCGCTGCGCTCGGCCACCTCCCCTGGAGGGGAGGCTATCTTCGATAAATACTACACAAAACAGGGGCTGTCAACTAATTTTCATTAGCGCGACAGCCCCATTTTGTCGATTATATGATTGTTGAGCAGGGTATTACTCAATGCCTACTACATCGTAGCCTTCTTCTTCGATAGCGGCTTTGATGACAGCCGGGTCTGCATTGCCGGAGACAGTAGCGCATTTGTCTTCGAGGCTTACATTGATGTCAGAGAGGCCGGGGATATTCTTGAGGGCCTCGGTTACATGACCTACGCAGTGCTGGCACATCATGCCTTCGATTTTGATTTTCATGGTGATTTCTCCTTTCATGGCGGAACGCTTTTAGCGTCAGTAGTTGCTGAACTTTATACTTTTCAGTCTCAGGGCATTGGTAAGCACGGAGACCGAGGAAAGACTCATGGCAGCGGCACCCAGCATGGGGGAGAGGAGGGGGCCGCCGAAAAGGTGAAGCACGCCCATCGCTACAGGAATACCGAGGATGTTGTAGCCAAAGGCCCAGCCAAGGTTTTCCTTGATGTTTCTTAGGGTGCGGCGGGACAGCTCGATTGTCCTGGCCACATCCCGGAGGTCGGAGCGCATGAGAACGATGTTGGCGCTCTCGATAGCGATATCGGTGCCGGTGCCGATGGCCAGTCCGATGTCGGCAGCCGCCAGAGCAGGGGCATCGTTTATGCCGTCGCCTACCATAGCCACTACTTCGCCCTGTGCCTTCAGGAGCTTTACCTCCTGGGCTTTGCCCTCGGGCATTACGCCGGCTCTGTATTCATCTATGCCGATTTCTTCGGCGATGGCTTTGGCCGTCCGGGGATTGTCGCCGGTAATCATTATGGTTTTTATTCCCTGCTCCCTCAGGGCGTTGATGGCTTCGATGCTCTCCGGCTTGACGGTATCGGCCATGGCGATAAGACCCTGTGCTACATTGCCGTGGGCAACGAATATGGGAGTCTTGCCCCGGCTGGCCAGCTGGTCAGCCTTTGTCAGCAGCTCTGCCGGGATTCTGATGCCTTCCGCTTCCAGCCAGCTTCTCTTGCCCACCCGCAGGGGGCGGCCAAGGGCCAGAGCCTCTATGCCGCAGCCGGGGATAGCGTTAAAGGCAGCGAGTGCGAGGGGCTTTACTCTCCGCTCTCTTGCACATTCGGTGACAGCCCGACCAAGGGGATGTTCGGAGCCTTGCTCGGCGCTGGCCGCCAGAGCAAGCAGCTTGTCATCGGATATGCCGAGAGGGAAGATATCGGTTACTACCGGCTTGCCGTTGGTGATGGTGCCGGTCTTGTCGAGGACGACGCTGGTTATATGGCAGGCGGATTCCAGAGCGTCACCGCCCCGGAACAGTATGCCGTACTCGGCACCCTTGCCGGTGGCTACCATTATAGCGGTAGGCGTGGCCAGACCGAGAGCGCAGGGGCAGGCGATGACCAGCACAGATACGAAGATAGTCAGGACGAACTCGAAGCTCTCGCCGCGGATGCCCCAGAATACAGCCGCCAGCAAAGCGAGAACAATAACTACCGGTACGAAGTAGCCGGAAATGGTGTCCGCCAGCCGGGCGATGGGGAGCTTTGCCTCCTGGGCGTCCTCCACCAGCCGGACGATGCGGGCCAGAGCGGCATCCTCACCGATTCTGGTAGCCCGGTATTTGAAGAAGCCGGTAGTATTGATGGTGGCACCATATACCTCGTCGCCGATGGATTTGCTGACGGGTACGGATTCACCGGTGAGCATGGATTCGTCAATGTCGGTTTCGCCTTCGGTGATAATGCCGTCTACCGGCAAGGCTTCACCGGGGCGGACTACTATCTGATAGCCTTCCTTTACCTGCTCCAGCGGCAGGGTCTTTTCCCCGTCGGCAAACTCTACCCGGGCTGTCTTGGGTGCCAGATCCAGCAGAGCCTTTATAGCGTCTGAGGTACGATTCTTGGCGATGGCTTCAAGGTACTTGCCCATAGTAATGAGAGCAAGAATAGTGGCGGCGCTTTCGTAGTAGAGGCTCTGCACATAGCCGTGGCTGCCGAGAGCAATCATCACCGTGGCAAAAAGGCTGTAGAGAATAGCGGCCGTGGTGCTGACGGCGATGAGGGAGTCCATGTTGGGCGCCAAACCGATGAGGTTTTTGAAGCCGACACGATAGAAGGCCCGACCGGTAATCACTATCGGAGCCGTGAGGGCAAGCTCCAAAACAGAGACAATCATCGGATTCTTTGCCGGGTCGATAACTGCCGGTACAGAGAAAAGTCCGGTCATGTGTCCAACCATGTGCCCCATGGAAACGCACATGAGAGGAATGAGGAAAAGCAGGGAGAATATAAGCCGCTTCCTCAGGGCGGATATTTTTTCTTCCGGAGATACGCTTTCCTCCGGGTTGTGGACTACACCGTAGCCGGCCTTGACTACCGCGGCTTCGATAATGGCATCGTTTACCTTGTTGTCGTCAAAGGTGGCGGACAGTGTTTCGGTAGCAAGGTTTACGGAGGCCTTCTCCATGCCCTCTATCTTTTTCACGAATCTTTCTACTCTGGCGGAGCAGGCGGCACAGGTCATACCGCTGATTTTATATTTTTTTGTTGCAGACATTTTAGCCTCGTTTCTTTACTGCTTGTGAAATGTCTTGTGGTCTCTTTACCTAAATGTAATGGAAATTAATACTAATTTTCATTACATGTGAATATTTAAGCATACATTATTTTCGTTGTCAATAATTCTTTGGATATACGGGTAGGTAGCCTTACAGGGGACAGTATAATCTAAGATTGTGTAACGGCCGTGAAATTTTTCTTAAAAGTTTACAGAATAATGCAGGATTTTCAAAATAGACGGCGAATTATGTATATAAAATCAGATACCTATGAAGGGAGTTGTATTAGGATGGCAGAATTTATGATTCGTGGTAAGGAAATTGAGATTACTCCGGCACTCCGTGACTATGTGGAGAAGCGGGTAAGCAAGATCGAGAAGTATTTTGACAACATCGGGGAAATCAGCGTAAGGCTGTCGGCCATCAAGGGGACTCACAAGGTAGAGGTCACTGTTCCTATCGAGGGCGGCGGTATTCTCCGCGGTGAAGATGTATCCGGCGATATGTACACCTCCATCGATATGGTAGTAAACAAGCTGGAGCGTCAGATTCACAAGCATAAGACCCGTCTCGCCAAGAGATTCCGTTCCGGCGGCTTCAAGGCTGATATTGCAGCCGAGGAAATCCGTCAGCGTCCGATAGTGGAGGCCACCGAGGATGATTACGCACCCGTAAAGGTGAAGAAGTTCCCGGTTAAGCCTATGGATGTTGATGAGGCAATCATGCAGATGAACCTCGTAAACCATGATTTCTATGTATTCCGAAATATGCAGACCGAGGAAATCAATGTAGTATATCGCCGTGCCGACAACAAGTACGGTCTCATTGAGCCTCAGCGCTGATTTTGCTTGACAGGCCATATTGTGAGGATTATAATACCCTTAATGCTTTGACGAAGACACGATGACAGAGACCATTGATGACAGAGAGAAATGCAGCTGCTGAAAGCATTTTCTTCGATGCTGTTATTACCGCTTCTGAGCAGTGACGAGGAAGGACTTCCGGTCTGGTATTCGTCATCGGCAGCCGCCGTTATCGGTATTGAGTGGTCACATTATTGTGGCAATCAGGGTGGAACCGCGAAGCAACAGCCTCGTCCCTATTGGGATGGGGCTTTTTCTTTTGTTAATGACATGTTTTATATTTAGGAGGTAAACATAATGGCTGAAATTATTTTGAAGGATGGCTCTCAGCGTCAGATTGCTGATGGCTCTACTTATCTTGATCTTGTAAAAAGCCTTAGCAACAGCCTGGCTAAGAAGGTGCTGGCTGCAAAGGTTGACGGAGTGACTACTGACCTGATGGCTGTCGTCAAGGACGGTGCCAAGGTAGATTTCCTGACCTTTGAGGATGCCGACGGCCGCTGGGCACTCCGTCACACCGCTTCTCATGTACTTGCTCAGGCTATCAAGCACCTATACGGCGATCAGGGTGTACAGCTGGCTATCGGCCCGGCCATTGAGAACGGCTTCTACTATGATATCGACATGGAGAAGCGCCTTACCGATGCCGACCTGCGTGACATCGAGAAGGAAATGGAAAAAATCGTAAAGCAGAATATTCCTCTCGTCCGCAAGGAAGTCAGCCGTGATGAGGCTATAAAGATGTTTGAGGAGAAGGGCGAGGGCTACAAGGTACAGCTTATCAAGGATCTGCCTGAGGATGCTACCATCTCCCTTTACGAGCAGGGCGACTTCGTTGACCTCTGCGCCGGCCCCCATGTCCTCAGTACCGGCAAGGTAAAGGCTTTCAAGCTCCAGAGCGTAGCCGGTGCCTACTGGCGCGGCAATTCCGATAATGCCATGCTCCAGCGTATCTATGGTACCGCTTTCGAGAAGAAGGAAGATTTGGCCGACTATCTCCACATGCTGGAGGAGGCCGCCAAGCGTGACCACCGCCGTCTGGGCCGTGAGCTTGACCTCTTCAGCCTGCAGGATGAAGGCCCCGGCTTCCCCTTCTTCCACCCCAACGGAATGGTTATCCGCAACGAGCTTATCAGCTACTGGCGTGAGGTACATCGCCGCTTCGGCTATCAGGAAATCAAGACCCCGATGATTATGAACCGCCGCCTGTGGGAGCAGTCCGGTCACTGGGATCACTACAAGGAGAATATGTACTTCACTGTCATTGACAATGAAGACTATGCTATCAAGCCCATGAACTGCCCCGGCGGCATTCTGGTCTACAAGTCTCAGCCCCACAGCTATCGTGAGCTGCCGCTCCGCCTCGGCGAGCTGGGCCTCGTTCATCGTCATGAGCTGTCCGGCGCTCTCCACGGTCTCTTCCGTGTCCGCAATTTCACTCAGGATGATGCTCATATCTTCATGACACCGGATCAGATTGAGAAGGAAATCCAGAAGACCATCGACCTCTTCGATGAAGTATACTCCACCTTCGGCCTTACCTATACCGCTGAGCTCAGCACTCGTCCCGAGGACTCCATGGGCTCCGATGAGATTTGGGAGACCGCTACCGACGCTCTCCGCCGGGCTATGGAGAACCGCGGCCTGAAGTTCATCATTAACGAAGGTGATGGCGCATTCTACGGTCCGAAGATTGACTTCCATATCCGCGACTCCATCGGTCGTACCTGGCAGTGCGGTACCATCCAGCTTGATATGCTCATGCCGGAGAAGTTCGACCTTACCTATGTAGGCGAGGACGGACAGAAGCACCGCCCGGTTATGATTCACCGCGTCGTATACGGCAGCATCGAGCGCTTCATCGGTATTCTCATCGAGAACTATGCCGGTGCTTTCCCGGTCTGGATGGCTCCCGTTCAGGCAAAGATTCTTCCTATCACCGACAAATTCCTCGACTACGCGTATGAAATCAAGGAGAAGCTCTTCGCCGCCGGTATCCGCGTAGAGGTAGATGCCCGCAATGAGAAGATTGGCTACAAGATTCGTGAGGCTCAGGTCAAGAAGGTTCCGTACTCTCTCGTTGTCGGTCAGCAGGAAGCCGAGAGCGGTACCGTCAATGTCCGCCGCTACGGTCACATGGACAGTGCTTCCGTCAGCGTCGACGAATTCCTTGCTCAAATTAAGGAAGCTATTGCCAATAAGGAACAGAATTAAATTTACAACTAAATAATTAAATGGTAAAATAAAAGGGCTGAGAAGAATGAATCGTCATTCTCCTCAGCCCCTACCTTTATGTAAATACTGGTGAATAATGCCTGTAAGAAAACCGTTTATCTGTGCCGGTACTTTTACCTCACCATCGGCTTCGCCGGTCCCCCTATAGTGAGGGTGCCGTGAGGAAAAAATAAACCAGCCAATGACCTTCCCCACTGGGGAAGGTGGCGCCGAAGGCGACGGATGAGGTTATATCAATGAAAAAAGATGTTGAAGAAAAGGTCAGAGGCGAGCTGGCAGACTGGGAGTATGTGAACAGCCTCCCGGAAGAATGGTACGGCTTCACCCTTACCCGATATGAAAATATATACGATGCCTTTTACGAGTTCCTTTCCTATGAGAATAGGGAGAGGCATCGGCGGCTTGTAATCTACTTCCATCAGGAAACAATGGAGTACAAGCTGAAGGTGGGCTATGGCCTTACGGAGTTCTGCCGTATCGACTGTATTGCCGCCACCCGGGATGAGTTCGAGGCGCTGCTCCGGCGCTACCTTGAAGAAATACTGCGGAGCATGGCGGCGGAGCGGGTAGAGAATATCGGCAGCTTCGTGCTGAACAAGCACATTATGGACTACGATTTCGGTGACCTGCTGCCGGAGGAGCTGGAGGGCTTCCAGCTTTTCATCAGACCGTCGGCTCCGGTGCCGATTACGAATTTTTCCTATATCATTATTGATTACGAATGCTTCGAGCTGGAAAGCAATGTAATCATCTATTACAATGTTTTCCGGGACGAGTTCTTCGGAGAGGCGAGGATCTGCCGTATCCCGACCATGAGCTATCAGTTTGATGCCAATACCCTTGACGGACTGGCGGAGAAGCTGAGGGAGCATCTCCTGCCGCGTCTGATAGAGATAAAGGAAGCGGCGCTGCAGGAGCGGGCCAAGAGTAAGTAAACCTTTGGAGGATAATTTTGCATATAGTTCTTATTGAGCCGGAGATACCGGGAAACACCGGCAATATTGCCCGCCTTTGTGCCGCTACCGGCATGGAGCTTCATCTGGTACGGCCCTTGGGTTTTGAAGTATCGGACAAGTACCTGAAGCGGGCGGGACTTGACTACTGGCATCTGGTGAAGATTACATATCACGATTGCTTTGCCGAAGTGCTGGGAATGTACCACGGACATAAATTCTGGTACTGCTCCACCAAGGCACCCCGCTGTCACAGCGAGGCGCAGTTTTCTGCCGACGACTTCCTCGTATTTGGCAAGGAAACAAAGGGCATTCCGGAAGACATTCTTCGTCAGAACTGGGAATCCTGCATACGGATTCCGATGATGGCGGGAGCCCGCTCCCTGAATCTGTCGAATTCCGTTGCTGTTGTCTCTTATGAAGCATTGCGGCAGCTGGAATACCAGGGATTGACAACTATGGGCAGAGAGAGCTTGTAAGGATAAAAGATGGATAAAGATTTTACATGGCGTGAGGAACTGATTGCGCTGGCGGGAAGCCGTGTCCTCTGTGATGAGCCTATGTCCCGCCATACTACATTTCGTATCGGCGGCAATGCCGATGCCTTTTGGACTCCGGCCGATGAGTCGGAGCTGATTGCCGGTCTGAAGCTCCTGAAGACCGCCGGTGTACCTGCTACCATATTGGGCAACGGCTCCAATGTGCTGGTGCGGGACAAGGGAATACGGGGCTGTGTCGTTTCTTTGGCAGCTCCTATGTCGGACATCAACATAGAGGGTACTGAGGTGACTGCCGGAGCCGGAGCCATTCTTGGAGTAGTGGCCAACAAAGCGGCAGAGGCAGGGCTTACCGGTCTGGAATTTGCTGTAGGAATCCCCGGCAGCATCGGCGGCGCTGTCTATATGAATGCCGGTGCCTACGGGGGAGAAATAAAGGATATTGTTTCGTCGGTAACTGCTCTGCTGCCAAATGGTGAGGTAAAGCAGTTTACTGCGGCTGAATTTGACTTTGGCTACCGTCACAGCGTATTTCAGGAAAACGGTGCCATTATCATATCTGCTGTATTCAGTCTGGCTGCCGGAGACAAGGAAGCCAGCCGGCGGCAGATGAACGAGATACAGGCGAAACGGCGGGAAAAACAGCCGCTGGAGCTGCCCTCAGCCGGCAGCACCTTTAAGCGGCCGCCCGGATATTTCGCCGGTACCCTCATTGACCAAACCGGATTAAAGGGTTATACAGTCGGCGGGGCGCAGGTCTCAGAAAAGCACGCCGGCTTTGTGGTAAATAAGGGCGGTGCCACGGCAGCGGATGTTCTGCAGCTGATGAAGGATGTCAGCGACAGAATATATGCGGCACACGGTGTCCGTCTGGAACCGGAAGTAAAAATCATCGGTGAAGAATAGGGGGAAAGACTATGAAAATCGAATTCCTTGGTGCAGCGCATACTGTGACAGGCTCCTGCTATCTGCTGCAGTCTCAGGACACGAGAATCCTCATTGACTGCGGTATGTTTCAGGGCGGCAAGGCTCTGCGGGACAGAAACAATGAGCCGTTCCGCTTTGCACCGGCCGATATTGACAAGGTACTGCTGACCCACGCTCACATCGACCATTGCGGACTGGTGCCGAAGCTGTATTTGGAGGGTTACAAGGGCGATGTTGTCGCCACAAAGGCAAGCTGTGACCTCTTGAA
This sequence comes from Selenomonadaceae bacterium, assembly GCA_030523645.1. Taxonomy (GTDB): domain Bacteria; phylum Bacillota; class Negativicutes; order Selenomonadales; family Selenomonadaceae; genus RGIG250. The sequence continues at coordinate 755,835 of JAUNIB010000001.1, read as the reverse complement.
GATTATGCTTCCCGATTCCGCGCATATTCAGGAATCCGATGCCGAGATGCGGACCAGAAAAGGCGCCCGTGCCGGCGAAGCTCCCGTAAAGCCTATATATACTCTGGCGGATGCTCAGACTGCACTGGAGCATCTTTCCCCGGTAGAGTACGGTGACTCTGTTAAGGTAGCGGACAACATCACCGCTATCTTCCACGATGCCGGTCATATCATGGGCTCTGCCATGATAGAGCTGGCTGTCACCGAAAACGGCGAGACCACCAGAATCCTGTTCTCCGGCGATGTGGGTCAGCCCAATCAGCCGATTATCCGTGACCCGGAGCGGATAAAGGGTATTGACTATCTGGTAGTTGAATCCACCTACGGCGATCGTACTCATCAGATATATGACAAGGAAGCGGCATTGGCTGAGATAATCAACGACACCATGGACAGAGGCGGCAATCTGGTAATTCCCGCCTTTGCCGTAGGTCGTACCCAGACTATGCTTTACTATATTTACCGTCTTTGGAAGGCCGGACGGATTGAGGATGTTCCCGTTATCGTGGACAGCCCGATGGCGATTTCCGCTACTCAGGTATTTGCTCAGAACATCAAGGAATTTGACGAGGAATCCAAGGCAATGCTGCGGAACGGTCAGCTTCCGGAGATGCCTCAGCTCCGTCTCTGCCAGACGGCTGCCGAATCAAAGGCAATCAACAGCGATGAAAGCTCTGCTATCATCATGTCCGCCAGCGGCATGGCTGATGCAGGCCGTATCCTTCATCACCTGAAGCACAACCTGTGGCGTCCGGAGTCTACCATACTCTTCTGCGGCTATCAGGCAGAGGGGACCCTTGGCCGCCGCCTGCTGTCGGGACTGAAGAGAGTAAAGGTCATGGGCGAGGAAATTGCTGTCAAAGCAAAGGTTGAAATGATGGACGGCTTCAGCGCACATGCCGATGCAGACCAGATATTGAATTGGCTCTACAGCTGTGACAGCCCGAAGCCGGCGAAGATATTCGTCGTCCACGGCGAGCCGCAGGCCTCCGAAGCCATGAAGGAACGGCTGGAGAACGACTACGGCGTCGATGCCTATGTACCTTTCATGGGAGATGTGGTCACTATCGAGGGCCGCAGCTGCACCATTCAGCCCTCCAACATTCCCGAAGTTCAGGTGGAGGCAGAGCTGGAGGACTTCCTGCAGACTATGGACTCCTACTATCGGCAGGAGCGCCGCCGCATTACTCAGATGGTCAAGGCAAAGCCGCAGATCATGGAGCAGGTGGTTCGGGAAATGCAGAAGGGTCTTACCTATATCAAGAAGCTGTTCAACAAGTTCGAGAACTAAGAGAAGAGTATCGGCTAATAAAAATGTCCCGGTCGTTGACCGGGACATTTTCTGTCATAGGGGATTGCCTTTTTCGGGTCGCCTGCGGGCGCCCCCTACGGGTATCGGTGAATCAAACACCTTGTAGGGGCTTGCCGCAGCAAGCCCGCTGTACTTCCTCTATATATTTTTGCGAAGAAAAATGTCTGTAAGAAAACCGTTTATTCACCTCACCCACCGGCTGCGCCGGTCCCCCCTCCCCAATGGGGAGGGTAAAGACCGTCCCTTCTGAGTGTGCATGAGCAATTAATGAAATCGGAGAGGTTGTGTCCGCCCTTTTTAAGGGCGGGGGACCGTCGCTAGACGGTGGTGGGTTAGTCAAAGCTGCGAACCCTCCACCATGCTGCGCATGGTTCCCCTCCCTGCAAGCAGGGAGGACACACGAGACGGATGAGGTCTGTTTCATTTTTTTCGTTACTGAAAAAACTCACATATCATGGTAGCTCCCAGTATCATGCAGCCGCCGATGGCCTGCGTGACCGTGAGAGGCTGACCGAGGAATACGGCGGCCAGAGCGATAGCCGATACCGGGTCGATATAGCTGAGCAGTGCTGTCGTTTGTGCCGGCAGTCCCTCTACACCGGAGAAGAACAGGTGAAAAGCAATGCCGGTGTGAAAGAGGCCGAGAATCAGCAGCAGGGAGATGGAATGAATATCAAAGACCAGCGGAGTGAAGTCGGTGGTCATCAGGGCAAACGGTGTAATAGTCAATGCACCGGCGACCATCTGCACGAAGGTCTTCGGTTGAGCGGCTACCGTAGTTACCTTTTTGTTAAGGAGCATGACGGAGGCATAGAGCATACCGGAAACGAGGGAATAATATACTCCCTTCATATCGCCGATACTGCTGCCGGAAACGATGGATTCATAAATTCCCGATACAAGACCGGTACCGCAGAGAGCCATCAGCACGCAGAAGATTTTTACCGGAGACAGCCGCTCCTTAAAGAGCAGCGGCGAAAAAACCATTACATATACCGGCGCCATATAGTAGCAAAGTGTAGCGATAGGAACGGTGGTATACATATAGCCGTAGAACAGGAGAATCCAGTTGGTGCCGATGAAGACACCGGCAGTAGCAAGGTAGGGAAGACGGCAGCGTATTTCCTGCCAGTCGGGCTTTATTCCTGCGTTACGGATAAGAGCCGCGGCAAATACGGCTCCTGTGATGGCGCGAATAGAGGCTACCAGCGGCGGCGGCCAGCCGAGCTTGACGGCGAAGATTCCCAGAGAACCCCAGATGAGCATTGCCAATACTATTTTTATTCGGGCAGTGTTGGTTGATTGATCAGTCTTCATATATACTCTCTTTCCTTATTGAATAAAGCTATTATATGGATTTTTCCGATCGCAGACAAGTGAAATGAAAGAAATATGCTGACTGAAAATTTCGCTATAAATATAAGGTAGAATAATAATAAATAAAACATTGTCAATAAATGGTAATGCTATATACAATAAATAATTCTTGACAAAGAAGAGGGTAAGGAATAAGATAATACCGACAACGGAATATGGTTGGAAACAGGTGTCGAAAGACATAATAGGGAATTCGGTGAAAGCCGGAGCGGTCCCGCCACTGTAAGGGGAGTCCTGCCGAAGTGCCACTGAGGTAATGCCTTGGGAAGGCGGTAAGGATGAAGAACCTGAGCCAGGAGACCTGCCTGTTTCAGCATCACCGTTAGCGTCGAACCTTTCGACGCTTGTACCTGCGAGATGATGGGTAGGGGATTTCACTCTATGTAAGAGCGAGCGTTTCGGCAATGAAATCCCGGCAGCTTTGTCGGGCTTTTTCTTTGATTGCCCGGGAACGGGCTCCAATGCATGTGTGTACGGAATCAGCGGCCGGCCTTGCCGCAGCTGTTTCCTTTATCGTCTGTCCGGAATTTTGCGGGCAGACTTTTTTATTTCATTTTATCAAAGGAGGGTTCCAATGGTAGAAGAAAAGAAGGTCCAGGATGAGGGGAATCTTGACCTGCAAGCCATCTTGAAGAAAGCCAATGAAGAAACCAATTTCCCCGAAGTTTCCCTCGACGAGTTTGAGCCGCCGACGGACGAAGAGTGGAAGGAAGCCTGCCAGGCTCTGCTGAAGGCTGCTCCCTTCGACAAGATCATGTACACCAAGACTTATGAGGATATTACCTTTGAGCCGATGTACACCAAGAAGCACACTGATGAGATTCTCCCGAAGGGCGTACTGCCGGGCGAGGGTGACTTCCTCCGCGGTGCTCGTGAGAACGGCTATGTCGGCCAGCCCTGGGGCGTTGCTCAGGCCTGCGACGAGACCATGCCCAAGGAGAACAATGCGCTTCTCAAATTCGAGAACGATCACGGTTCTACCGTCTACAATGTGAAGGTAGATAACGCCACCCTTCAGAACATCGACGCTGCCGATGCTGAGAAGGTGGGCGATATTGGCTGCAGCATTACCACCCTTGATGATATGCATCAGGTACTTGAGGGTCTGAAGCTCGATGAGTTCCCCCTCTATGTATATGCAGGTGCATCTGCTGTGCCGATGCTCTCCCTCGTTGCCGCTACTCTCGAAGCCGATGGTAAGAACGCCAAAAACCTGAAGGGCTTCGTAGGTGCAAACCCCATCGCTGAGATGGTAGTAAATGGCAAGTCTCTGGCTCCCATGCCGCAGCTCTATGATGAAATGGCTGAGGCTGCCAAGTGGGCTATTGCCAATGCTCCCGGTCTGAAGACCGTAATGGCACGCAGCGATGTATTCAGCCGCGGCGGTGCTAACGATGTTCAGGAAATCGCTTACACCCTCGCTATGGGCGTAGCTTATATCCGCGCTATGATGGAGCGTGGCCTCACCATTAAGGAAGCAGCCGGTCAGATTTTCTTCGGCTTCTCCATGGGTGCCAACTTCTTCATGCAGATTGCCAAGATGCGCGCTGTTCGTCCTATCTGGGCAAACATCATCAAGGCATTCGGCGGCGACACCGAAGACCAGCGCATCCATGTACACGGCCGTCCGGCTCTGTTCTTCAAGACCGAGTTCGACCCGTATGTTAACATGCTCCGCGACACCACCCAGATTTTCTCCGGCGTTGTCGGCGGACTTGATTCCTATGAGAACCCGAGCTTCGACGAGAGCATCCGCAAGGGTGATGTATTCTCCCGCCGTATTGCCCGCAACATCCAGATTATGCTTCAGGAAGAGTTCGGTATGCTCCAGCCTATCGACCCGGCCGGCGGCTCCTGGGCTGTTGAGACTCTCACCAAGCAGATCAAAGAGAAGATCTGGGCTGAGTTCCAGGCTATCGAGACTAAGGGCGGCATCGTAGCTGCTCTGAAGGAAGGCTATCCGCAGGCTCAGATTGCTGAAGTCCTGGCAAAGCGCTTCAAGGCTCTCGACCTCCGCAAAGACCGTATTGTCGGCAGCAACATGTACCCGAACATGACCGAGAAGCTCCTCGATCCGCGTACTGAAGACTTTGCTGAAAACAAGGCAAAGCGCGTTGCCGAAATCAACGCATATCTCGCCAGCGTCCTCGATGGCAAGGATGCCGCTCTCTCCGCACTGAAGGCTGCTGCTGCCGGTGAGGTAGAGGCTAAGGCTATCGCTGCTGCCAAGGCTGGCGCTACCATCGCTGAGATCCGTGACGCTCTCAATAAGGGCGGCGAGCTGGAAGCTGTTGAGGCTATCGCTGCTCATCGCTGGAGCGAGCGTTTCGAGGCTCTCCGCAAAGTTACCGAGGCTTACAAGGCTGCACACAACGGCGACAATGTCAAGGTATTCCTTGCCAACATGGGTCCCATTCCGCAGCATAAGGCCCGCGCTGACTTCTCCACTTCCTTCCTGCAGGTCGGCGAGTTCGATGTAGAGCTCAACAACGGCTTCCAGACCACCGATGAGGCAGCTGCTGCCGCTAAGGAGTCCGGTGCTGATGTATGCGTCATCTGCTCCACCGACAAGACTTATCCGGAAATCGTTCCGGAGCTGGCTCCGAAACTCAAAGCAGCTCTCCCGAATGCCACTATTTATCTGGCCGGTGCTGCTCCGAAGGACCTCGAAAAGGTCTACATGGATGCCGGTGTCGATGACTTTATTTCCGTCAAGGCCAACTGCTACCAGATCCTTGAGTTCCTGCAGAAGAAGAAAGGGATGATTGATTAATGGCATTTCAGAATCCGGACTTCACTCAGCTGAATCTCTGCGACTCCGTTGCCGGCGATGCTGCTGCGTGGAAAAAGACCCTCGAAGAAAAAGCCGGAAAGAGCTTTGACGATCTTACCTTCAAGACCATGGAGAAGATTCCGGTAAAGCCTTTCTATGACTATAACGAATACGAGCACATGAATCACCTCGATTTCGCCAGCGGTATTCCGCCCTGCCTCCGTGGCCCGTATTCCACCATGTATGTATTCCGCCCGTGGACTGTTCGTCAGTACGCAGGTTTCTCCACTGCTGAGGAATCCAACGCATTCTATCGCCGCAACCTGGCTGCAGGTCAGAAAGGTCTGTCCATTGCGTTCGACCTTCCGACCCACCGCGGCTACGACTCCGATAACCCGCGCGTTTTCGGCGACGTAGGTAAAGCAGGCGTTGCTATCGACTCCATTCTCGATATGCGTATCCTCTTCAGCGGCATTCCCTTGGATCAGATGTCCGTATCCATGACTATGAACGGCGCTGTTCTTCCGATTCTCGCATTCTTCATCCTCTCCGGTGAAGAGCAGGGCGTTGACAAGAGCATCATGGCCGGTACCATTCAGAATGATATTCTGAAGGAGTTCATGGTTCGTAACACCTACATTTACCCGCCTGATATGTCCATGCGTATCATTGGCGATATCTTCGAGTACACCACCAAGTACATGCCGAAGTTCAACAGTATCTCCATTTCCGGCTATCACATGCAGGAAGCCGGCGCTACTGCTGATATCGAAATCGGTTACACCCTGGCAGACGGCCTCGAGTACATCCGTACCGGTAAAGCCGCTGGCCTCGCCGTTGACGATTTCGCAAAGCGTCTGTCCTTCTTCTGGGCAATCGGCAAGAACTACTTCATGGAAATTGCTAAGATGCGCGCAGCTCGCGTCATCTGGGCTAAGATTGTTAAGAGCCAGGGCGGCAACAACCCGAAATCCATGGCTCTCCGTACTCACTCCCAGACCTCCGGTTGGTCCCTCACCGCACAGGATCCGTTCAACAACGTTGCTCGTACCTGTATGGAAGCTATGGGTGCAGCCCTCGGTCATACTCAGTCCCTGCATACGAACGCTCTGGACGAAGCTATCGCACTGCCGACCGACTTCTCCGCTCGTATCGCTCGTAACACTCAGCTCTACATCCAGGATGAGACCAATGTCTGCAAGATCATTGACCCGTGGGGCGGCTCCTACTACGTCGAAGCCCTCACCAACGAACTCATCCGTCGTGCATGGGCTCACATTCAGGAAGTCGAGGCTCTCGGCGGTATGTCCAAGGCTATCGCTACCGGCCTCCCGAAGATGCGTATCGAGGAGTCTGCGGCTCGCCGTCAGGCAAAGATCGACTCTGGCAACGAGACCATCGTTGGCCTGAACAAGTATCGTCTGGAGAAGGAAGACCCGTTGGAAATCCTCGCCATCGACAATACCGCCGTTCGCAACGCACAGGTTGCTCGTCTCGAGAAGCTGCGTGCTGAGCGTAACGAAGATGATTGCCGTGCAGCTCTCGAAGCCCTCACCGCAGCTGCTGAGTCCCGTGACAACGGCAACCTGCTCGAGATGGCTGTTAACGCTGCCCGTGCTCACGCTTCCAAGGGTGAAATCTCCGACGCAGTCGAGAAGGTTTCCGGCCGTTATCAGGCTGTTATCCATACCCTTTCCGGTGTATACTCCGCTGAGTTCACCGACAAGTCCATGCTCGAGAAGGCACGCGACATGGCTGATGAGTTCGAGAAGCTCTCCGGCCGTCGTCCTCGTATCTTCGTTGCAAAGATGGGTCAGGATGGTCATGACCGCGGTCAGAAAGTTCTTGCTTCCTCCTTTGCAGATATGGGCTGGACCGTTGACGTTGGTCCGCTGTTCCAGACTCCGGATGAAACCGCTCAGGATGCCGTTGATAACGACGTACATATGGTCGGCTTCAGCTCCCTGGCAGCAGGTCACAATACCCTCCTGCCGGAGCTGGTTCAGGAACTCAAGAAGCGCGGCCGCGACGATATCATGGTTGCCATCGGCGGCGTAATCCCGGTTCAGGACTACGACCATCTCTACGAGAGCGGTGCAGTAGCAATCTTCGCACCGGGCACCAACATCCCGGAAGCAGGCATCAAGCTCCTGGAGCTCCTCATTGCCCGCGTAAAAGAAGAAGCAGAAGAGGGCTAAGTTATGGCCGGTTACACGAATTCGAAGCCGGAATGGGTACCGGAGGGGGAGAGTGCCGGCTTTACGACAAGCGTAATGAGCGGAATCGAAGGCATCAAGGACACCACCGTGGGCAACTTGAATCCCGGCCTGGCAACAGGCAAGGTTGGCGCTACCCGTCGGAAAATTCTGACCGTCGACGATTACGTGAAAGGCGTCATAGAGGGCAATCGCGGTATTCTTTCCCGTGCCATTACTCTCATTGAAAGCAATAACCCGGCTCACTTCTCTAAGGCGCAGCGCGTGCTTCAGGCACTGCTGCCCTATACAGGAAAAGCTCTTCGCATAGGCATTACCGGCGTTCCCGGTGCCGGAAAGTCCACCACGATTGAAGCCTTCGGCAATATGCTCTGCGACCTCGGTCACAGAGTAGCGGTGCTGGCGGTTGACCCCACCAGCTCCGTTACCGGCGGATCCATCCTCGGTGATAAGACCCGTATGGGCACTTTCTCCCGGCGTCAGGAAGCCTTCATCAGACCGTCTCCTGCCGGCGGCACCCTCGGCGGTGTCGCCCGCAAGAGCCGTGAGACGATGCTCATGTGCGAGGCGGCTGGATATGATATCATTCTGATTGAGACAGTAGGCGTTGGCCAGTCCGAGACCACTGTCCGCTCGATGGTTGACTTCTTTATGCTCATAGTCCTCACCGGTGCCGGTGATGACCTGCAGGGTATCAAGAAGGGCATCATGGAGCTGGCAGATGCTATCGTCATCAACAAGGCCGACGGAGACAATCTCCTGAAGGCCAAGGTTGCCAGAGGCGAGTATGAACGGATGATCGAGTATATCCGTCCTGCCACCGAAGGCTGGGCAACTCATGCCTACCTGGCTTCTGCTATCAAGAATACCGGTCTGAAGGAACTTTGGGAAGTCATTCGTGCTTTCGAGAAGGTTACCAAGGAATCCGGTGTCTTCAAGCAGCGTCGTGATTCTCAGCTCCTCGACTGGATGCACAGCATGATAGACGAGCATCTCCATGCGTTGTTCTTCAACGACAATGTAGTGCTCGGCCGTATGCCGGAAATCCGTCAGGCTGTTCTGGACGGAATTATTTCGCCCACTCAGGCAGTTACTGAGCTTATCACCATGTTTGATATCAACAAAGCGATTTCTCGCCAGTCCGATGTACTTCATCCTTCACTGTCAAGGGTGCAGGAAGTACTGGTGAATAATCCATAATACATTCCCCTGAACACACTGGATAGGGGCGGACTTGTCCGCCCCTGTTTGGTGGTTTATGGAGATATACAAGAAAATACTTTTTGAAGACTGTAAAATAGGAGGCAATGCAATGTATACTAAAAAAATCTATTTTTCCGGAGGCAGCTTTTACGAGCTTCAAGAAGTATTTTCTCGGGTAAACGGTGTTATCTCTACTACAGCCGGCTATATTGACAGCGACATGCCGGAGCCATCATACGACTCCGTACTTGATGGAAAGTCCGGTGCCGCATTCGGTATAGAGGTGGAATTCGACCCGAAAAAGATTGATATATCCATGCTCATGGACATTCTCTTTTCCGTCATTAATCCCTATGTGAAGGACAAGCAGGGAGACTGCGAAGGGCACATGTACCGCAGCGGTGTCTACTATGTTCAGGATGAGGACGAGCCGATGGTGGCGTACCACATGAACTTCATCCACAACCGTCAGAAGGCGCTGGCTGTCACCGAGGCGAATATCACCATCAACGATCCCAATTCCGACCCGGTAGGAGCAAGGCGCTGCTATGCTACGGCCGGTTATCTGAAGAACTTCACTGCGGCCGATGTGGAGCATCAGCACTATCTGAAGAAGCACCCGGAAATGAAGACCAGGATTGACTTCGCACTGTTGAAGAAGCTGGAAGTTATAGAGTAATTATCAGTCAACATTATTGCCGTCACCTGTACGGAAATCTCTTGGAACGGTCATGCTCCAGGCCGCTCCTTCAGGTGGTCGACACAGCAGACCGGAGGAGAAAAACACTATACTCAGCACTGTACGAAAGAGGAATTAGACTTCTGCTTTCGTATAGTGCTTTTTATATTCAGCCGCAAATATATAAAAGTAAATTGACAAATATACATACAATCAATAAAATAAATCTTATAAATAACAATATCTTTATTTTAATATTAATGATTGGAGTAGATTGTTTTGAGGATAGTTTTTTTAACGAATGCTCCGCGCATGTATAGACTGTTTTCCGAGAGCGGCGACAACATAAAGGAGATTGCCCCGGATTTGGAGCTGGAGCTCATTCTTGGCAATCGTGACCTGAAGTGGAACGATGAACTGGCAAAGAAATTTGCCGGAGCGGACATCTCCCTTCTTCAATGGATGGGAGCCGGGCTGGAGCAGCCTATTCTGCACGGTGCTTCCCAGCTTTTGCAGAAAAACGGCGGACGCTATGTCTGCTTTGTGGAAAAGGCAGACCCGGAGGATAAGCTCAGTCAGGGATTGTCGGATGAGCAGCTGCTGAAGCTGAAGCAGTACTACCTGTATGACGGTGAGCAGAATATTCTGAACTGTCTGCTGTGGCTTGATAATGAGCTGGGTGGTGCCGCGCATACGGTAAAAGAGCCGGAGGTGCTTCCCTGGCACGGCGTATGGCATCCGGACTGGCAGGGGGACTGTCAGGATTTTGAGGGATATTGTGCCGCCCATGTTGACCCCGCAAAGATTACCGTCGGTGTGCTGTTTTTCCGTACCGAGTGGCTTACAGGGGATTTCGCTTATCATACGGCACTGATTCGTGAGATAGAAGCTCAGGGTATGAATACCATTGCGGTGTTCTCCAACTCCATGACCAGCGCCCGTCTTTCATCTCCGCCGCTGCAGGAGGCACTGGAAAAATACTTTATTAAAGACGGCAGGACTGTCATTGATGTCCTTGTCTCTACGATGAAGTTTTCCTTTAAGGCATCCGGGACACCTATCAGCTTCCTGCGAAAGCTGAATGTTCCGATTCTTGAAACATACACGGTATTGTCGACTCTCGAGGAGTGGGAAGCGGCAGAAGCCGGTCTTGACCCCATGGCTGTATCTATCAGTATCAGTATGCCGGAGTTTGACGGTGTTATTCATACAGTTCCCATTGCCACAAAGGTAAAGAGACCTGACGGAGTGATTTCCTATGCACCGCTGCCGGAGCGTATTACTCAGGCGGTAGAAAAAGCAAAGCACTGGGGTGCCCTGAAGCACAAGGCTAATAAGGATAAGCGCATTGCCCTGATTCTGCACAATTATCCTGCGGCCAATTCCAATATCGGCAGTGCCGCCGGACTGGATTCCATGGCCAGCACCTGCGCTCTGCTGCGTTCTCTGTCGGAAGCGGGCTACAGGGTGGACAATCTCTACGACAGCGATGAGCTGCTGAAGGTCATGACCGCCTCGGTGACAAATGACGGTAGGTTCCTCAGTGAGACACAGCTGGAGGAGCTTTACGGACGCCTTGATATTAAGGAATACATGGCATTCTTCCGGAAGAAGTCGGAATCATTCCAAAAGAATATTGAACGGATTTGGGGCAAGGCACCGGGGGATGTACTCAGCTCCGATGAGGAAATTTTTGTCCCCGGTCTGCTGAACGGAAATATCTTTATTACTATTCAGCCGGTTCGAGGCTTCGGTGATGACCCGGAGCAGCTGCTTCATTCCTCCGAGCTGCCGCCCTCTCACCAGTATCTCGGTTACTATCAGTGGCTGAGAGATGTCTGGAAAGCAGATGCGGTAATCCATCTCGGTACTCACGGCTCTCTAGAATGGCTGCCGGGCAAGGGGACAGCATTGTCTGCGGACTGCGGCCCGGATGCGGCTCTCGGCTGGCTGCCCAATATTTATCCCTACTGGATGACCATTGCCGGTGAGGGACTGCAGGCGAAGCGCCGTGCTTCTGCCTGCCTCATCAGCTATCTTTCCCCACCCATGCAGCAGGCCGGAGGCTATGCGGAGTGGGCGGCGCTGGATAGGGCGCTGGAGGAGTATCAGCACTTCCGTCAGGTAGCTCCTGACAATCTGGAGGCCGCGGAAAATCAGGTGCGGGAGAAGGCGGCCGCCTGTGATTTTGCTGATGAAATCGTCGAGGGGGATGATTTCGCTGCTTATGCGGCGGAGCTGCACAACTACCTCAGCGATTTGGAAAGCACCCGCATTCAGACCGGTATGCATGTCCTCGGTCAGCCGCCGGAGGGTGAGGAGCTGCTGGAATATGCAGCAGGTATTTTGGAAAATATCAATGGTGATATTCCTTCCGTCAATAAGGTCATGGCGGCAGAGCTGGGGGCAGACCCGGAAACCCTTTGGGATGATGTGGATGCTCCCTGTGCCGATGGTCTGACCTGCGGTCAGATGATAAAGAAAGTTGAAAAGGAAGTGCGTTCCCTGCTGGAGAGCTTCGGTGCAGAGGAATACGCTGCCGATAAGATAGAAGCTGTACTGGAAGTCAGGAACTTCAGCGAGAAAACCAGGCAGGCACTGAAACAGGTACTTTCCTACACAGCCGAGGTTATTGTACCGGGTCTTCGCCACACGACATGGGAGATTGGCAATATTATTGCCGCACTGGACGGCGAGTACATTGAGCCGGCGGCTGCCGGTGCCGTCACCAGCGGCGGCGCGGAGCTGCTTCCCACCGGTAGGAATTTCTACGGCCTTGATCCCCGTTCACTGCCTACTCAGGCCGCGTGGCACATGGGAATAAAGCTGGCAGATGAGCTGCTGGCCCGCTACATCAGCGAAGAGGGACACTACCCGGAGACGGTAGGCCTTGTTCTCTGGTCCGGAGCCAATATGCGAAGTCACGGACAGTGCGTGGCTGAGTTCCTTTACCTGATGGGCTTGAAGCCGGTATGGCAGGGAAGCTCTCAGAATGTAATCGGCCTGTCGGTTATTCCTCTCAATGAATTGAAGCGGCCTCGGATAGATGTCACCGGTCGTATCAGCGGACTGTTCCGTGACAGTATGCCGGATGCGGTTCACTGGCTCAATGCGGCGGCCGGTGTAGTGGCTGAGCTGGAAGAAAGCGATGACGAGAACTATATCCGCAAGCATGTTATGAATGATGCCGCCTGGCTGGAAGAAAAGGGCGGCGATAAGGAGGATGCCTGGGCAAGAGCCTCCTACCGTGTATTCGGTAATCCTCCCGGTTCTTACGGCGCCGGTATCAACAACCTGCTGGAAAGCAAGCAGTGGGAGAATGAGAAGGACATCGAGGAGGTCTATACGCAGTTCTCCGGATATGCCTACGGCAGTGACGGTCAGCCCACCGCCTTTGAGCCGGAGCTGTTCCGCCGCCGCCTGTCCGGTATAGATATAGCGGTGAAGAACGAGGACAACAAGGAAATCAACATGTTCACCTGCGACGACTATGCTTCCCATCACGGCGGCATGGTGGCAGCGGTACGGTCGCTGACCGGCAAGGCTCCCAAGGCCTACATGACCAGCAGCTCTGCCGGCAGCAGAGTGAAGGTCAGCACTGTAGAAGAAGAAGCAAAACGAATCTTCCGGGCGGAAACCATGAATCCGAAATATATTGAGGGCATGATGAAGCACGGCTATAAGGGTGCCATGGAGCTGGCCAACCGGCTTGTTCACAGCTATCAGTGGGATGCTACTGCCGGCATAATGGACGATGCCATGTATGAGAAGCTGGCACAGACATATACACTGGACGAAAAAATGCAGGAATGGATGCAGGATGTCAATCCCTGGGCATTGTCGAGAATGACGGAGACTCTGCTGGAGGCCGAGAAGCGCGGTATGTGGAAGGCAAGGCCGGAGACCAAGCAGGAATTGATTGAGCTGTATTTGAATATTGAAGGCGAAATGGAAGAACGAGCCGACTATTAAGGAGGAAAACAAATGAAACGCACCGCAATTTATCCCTTTACCGCTATCGTCGGGCAGGAAGAAATGAAGCTGTCCCTTATACTGAATGCTATAAATCCGTCCCTTGGCGGCGTATTGATAAAAGGTGAGAAAGGAACCGCAAAATCAACCGCGGTCCGGGCATTGGCAGCACTGCTGCCCACCATGCCGGCGGTTAAGGGCTGCCGCTATCACTGTGACCCGAGAAATGCCGCCCAGCTTTGCGACGATTGCCGCCGTCGGATGGAAGAGGGGAAGCTGCCGGAGGAAGAGGTGACCATGAAGGTTATCGACCTGCCGGTAAGTGCAACCGAGGACCGTGTCGTCGGTACTCTCGATATTGAAGAAGCCATCAGAGCAGGCAGGAAAGCCTTCGAGCCGGGTATTCTGGCTGAGGCAAACCGCAACATCCTCTATGTTGATGAAGTAAATCTGCTGGAGGATCATATTGTCGATGTATTGCTGGATGCCGCTGTAATGGGAATTAATACGGTAGAGCGTGAGGGTATTTCCTTCGCCCATCCGGCCAAGTTTATTCTCGTTGGAACTATGAACCCGGAGGAGGGCGATATCCGTCCCCAGCTGCTTGACCGCTTCGCCCTTTCGGTAATGGTAAGAGGCGAGCAGGATACCGCAAAGCGCACCGAGGTTATCCGCCGCCGTCTCGAGTACGAAGCAGACCCGGAGGCCTTCTGTGCAAAATATGAGACCGAGCAGCAGGCTCTCACGGAGAAAATCAGAGCCGCCAGAGTTCTCCTGCCGGAAGTAGAGCTGCCTGACCTGCTGCTGGAAAAGACGGCACTTCTCTCTGTAGAGCTTGGCGTAGACGGACACCGCTCCGATATTACGCTGATTAAGGCGGCACTTACTCACGCTGCCTACGCAGGACGCAAGGCCGCAGCGCTGGAGGATTTGCGGATAGCCGCCAAGCTGGTACTGCCGCATCGTATGCGCCGTCGTCCCTTCGAGGATGGAAAGCTGGATTGGGCAAAGGTTGACGAGCTTTTGGCAGAGTGACCGCTATGAAGAAGATGAGATTTCCCTTCTCTGCCGTCGTAGGGCAGGAGAAGGCAAAAGAAGCTCTGCTGCTGGCACTGATAAATCCCCGGCTGGCCGGTGTGCTGCTCTCCGGAGCCGGCGGCACAGCAAAGACACTGCTGGTGCGGGCGGCGGAGGATTTTTCTCCCGACGGACGGATTGTCGAGCTGCCCATCGGTGCCACCGAGGATATGGTCTTTGGCTCCATTGACATGGAAGCGGCACTGACTGAGGGCAGGAAGCGCCACATGCCGGGAATTCTGCAGAAGGCCGACGGCAGTGTTCTTTATATGGACGAAGTAAATCTGCTGCGGCGGGACTTCCTGCGGACGGTATTGGACAGTGCTGCTCAGGGCAGCTACAGTCTTGAGCGCGACGGCATTTCCTACACATCGCCCACCAGATTTATTCCTATAGGCACTATGGCACCGGATGAGGGATTGCTGGATGGAGCAATTCTCGACAGCTTCGGACTGTTTGCCTCCCTTGATGAGCCGGTAACTGCAGAGCAGCGGGTGGAAATTGTCCGGAGAGTCCTTGAATACGAAGCCGACCCCGATGCCTTTGCTGCGAAGTGGGAGGAACAGGACAATAAACTGGCGGAGCAGGTGCAGAAGGCAAGAGAGCTGCTGCCGGAGGTAGAGCTTTCGGAGGCAATGCTGCTGCTTATTGCTGAGTTCGCGGCCAGAGCCTATTGCCGGGGAAACCGCGCGGAGCTGTATCTGGCCGAGGCGGCACGAGCGGCGGCGGCACTGGCCGGACGAAGCTATGTCATGCCAAAGGATGTGGAGAAGGCTGCCCTGTACGCCCTGCCGCACCGCATGGGTACGCCTCCGCAGGAGCTGCCGCCTGAGGAAGAACAGCAGCCGGTGGAGCAGGAACCTGCTCCGCAGGATGTCACCGAGGACAACAACGAACCTCCCACTGATGAGCCTGCCGATATGGGAAACGACAGCAATGATTTGGACAATCAGCCGCTGGAGGAGCAGGCTCAGAATGAGCAGCCTCCCGAAAATCCACCGGAGAGTAATCCGGATGGTCTTGCTCCCGAGGAGGATATCGTCAGAGTCTTTAAGACTCTGGAGGGGATGAAGATAGACATGGGCCGTACTACCCGCAAGGCGGGCGGTACCGGAAGCGGCAAGCAGAACACCGTCCGGACGCGTGAGAAGCAGGGACGCTATGTAAAAAGCGAGATGAACAGCCGCAGCAAGGAGCTGGATTTGGCCTTTGATGCCACAGTCAGGGCGGCAGCTCCCTTCCAGCGGCTCCGCAGAGCACAGGAAAACTCTGCTCGTGCCCTGATTATCCGTCCGGAGGATTACCGTCAGCGTGTCCGGGAGAAACGCACCGGTATAAACCTTCTCTTTGTGGTTGATGCCAGCGGCTCCATGGGTGCAAAAAAGCGCATGGGCATCGTCAAGGGCGTTATTATGGGATTGCTGCAGCAGGCCTACCAGAAGCGAAACCGGGTGGGTTTGATTGCCTTCCGTCGAGATACTGCGGAGGTAATGCTCCCGGTGACCCGCAGTGTCGATTTGGCAGAGAAACTTCTGCGTGAGCTGCCAACCGGAGGAAAGACTCCGCTGGCAGAGGCTTTGGAGTGTGTCAGCGGACAGCTTTACGGTCTGGAACATCAGCAGGAGCAGCAGGAAACCGTTGTTATTCTCCTTACTGACGGCCGCACCAGCGCCCAGTACAAGGGGGATGACCCGGTACAGCGGGTCATGGAGCAGGCAGAGCGGCTTTCTACTGCCAATGCATCCTTTGTCATTATTGACACAGAGAGCGGCTATCTGCGGTTGGGCATTGCCCGCAAGCTGGCTCAGCTGCTCAATGGGGCCTACTACACATTGCCGAAGCTCAGCGAGGACAAGCTGCTGAAGATTCTCACATCGGTACAATGACCTGAAACCCTCCCCATTGGAGAGGGGGATAATAACCTTTCACAAACTAAAACAGGCAAATGTCACATCTCACGGGATTGTTGACATTTGCCTGTTTTTTGTTTTAAGCTATTGCGAAACAATACTGAAGATTTCGAGGTCATTTTATGATACGATTCTATCTCTTTCTTGGCGGTGTCATTCTGCTGGTAACAGCCGCCGCAATGTGGGCAGCCCGCTATGTGACAGCCGGCGAGAAGCTGACAAAGCTAAGAATGTATACGGCTCTGTTCAACATCGGCTCGACCCTTGCTATGGGCTGGTGCTGGGGCAATATGAACGGTACCGCAAAAATCATTCTCCATGTGTTCACGATACTGATGATGGCTGAGATTGGCTTCATCCTGTTCGTTGCTATCGGTGTCGGTATCCGTTGTCTGAAGCGGCTTATCAGTACGCCTTTGGTCAGTCCGGTTGATGAAAGACGGAGAAGGATTCTGAAAGGGGCGGTGCTGTACCCGACAGCTGCCGCTGCCGCCAGCTTATACGGCGGACTGGTAGAAAAGGACGGGACGGTAGTCAACAATTACGATATTCCCTTGAAGGAGCCGGCTCACAAATCGCTGGACGGCTATCGGATTGTCCAGCTCAGCGATGTTCACTGCGGGCCGTTCCTGATGCCCGACCGGCTTGGCGAGCTGCTGGAGAAGGCCGCAGGTCTTGGCGGTGATGTGCTGGTACTTACCGGGGATGTTTTTGACGACAACGAAACTAATGAAGAAGCAATCGAAATCGTCAATCGCAGCTGTGACAAATTTAAGGACGGAATAGTATTCATCTTCGGCAACCATGAATACTTCCGCAACATGTCTCTTATAGAGGAGAAGCTCTCCGGGTCAAAAATAAAAGTCCTCAGGAATCAATCGCTCTGCCTGGCCGGAAAGGAAGGAACGGAAGCCTCTCTTTACCTTGCGGGCGTTGATTATCCCCGGCGGCGTGACATATTCGACCGGCTGGCAAAGGAATACACCGAAGAAGCCTATCGGAATATCCCGTCGGGAGCAGTCTCGGTTCTTCTTGCGCATCATCCTGATTTTATAGACAGAGGTGCGGAGCAGGGGGCAGCGGCGGTTCTCACCGGGCATACCCACGGCGGTCAAATTGGCCTGTTGGGAGTATCGATAGCTCCGCCCATATTCAAATATATGCGTGGAGTCTATAGGGTAGACGGAAAAGAAAAAAAGAAAACCCTCGGCTATGTTCATTCCGGCAACGGAAGCTGGTTCCCCTTCCGGCTAGGCTGTCCTCCGGAAATTGCCGTGTTTACATTGAAGAAGTAAAAATAAAGCGTGCTGTAACCTCATCCGTCTCGCTTCGCGAGCCACCTTCTCCGGAGGAGAAGGTCATTAACCCTCCCCTCTGGGGAGGGGGGACCGGCGAAGCCGGTGGGTGAGGTTATTCGCAGGCTTTTTTATTTCCCATACATTTATTATTTATTGACCTTATGCAAAAAATAACTATTGACAATCATGGTGATATATGCTTAAATATTCACATATAAGAAGTGCAGTAATCTGCTAATCAAAATCGTTATTAAATGGAGGTACTTACAATGAAAAAGAAATTCAAGACCGAAATCGACTGTGCTGCCTGCGCCCTCAAAATCGAAGATGCTGTTGCAAAGGTTGAAGGCGTTGACAAAGTAGCCATTGCATTCATGGCTCAGAAAATGACCGTTGAGTTTGCTGACGGTGCAGATGTTGATACCGTAACCAAGAACATTGTTGCTGCTGCCAAGAAGGTAGAGCCGGACTGCGAAATCTTCGTAGACTGATAAATAAAGGAACTCTGAACAAATATCCCGGAGGTGTATAGCCAGTGAATAAGAAGCAGAAAGTAATGTTGGCGAGGATTATTGTTACATCTATACTGATGGTAACATTGTCCTTCTTCCCATTTGAAAGTGTATTCCCGGATGAAGGTACCCGCAGGATGGCGGAAGCAAGCCTGTACCTTATCCCGTATCTCATCATTGGCTATGACATCCTTCGCAAGGCTGTTCTCGGTATTTCCCACGGCGATGCCTTTGACGAAAACTTCCTCATGGCTATCGCTACCTCCGGCGCTATGGTCCTCGGCGAGTACGAGGAAGGCGCTGCCGTTATGCTCTTCTATCAGATTGGTGAGCTTTTCCAGAGCTACGCTGTAGGCAAGAGCCGCCGCAATATTACCGACCTCATGGACATTCGCCCCGACTATGCCAATATTGAAGTAGACGGGAAAATCAAACAGGTTGACCCGGACGAAATAGAGGTCGGCTCCGTTATCATCGTTCAGCCCGGTGAAAAAGTACCTATCGACGGTATCATTGAGAGCGGTACTACCAATGTTGATACCCGCGCCCTCACCGGTGAGAGCGTACCCCGCGAAGCGAAGGAAGGCGACGAAGTCCTCTCCGGCTGCATCAATATGTCCGGCGTTATCCGCGTCCGTACTACTAAGGAAGCGGATGAATCCACTGCCGCCAAGATTATCGAAATGGTAGAGAACGCCGGCGCAAGAAAATCCCGCAGTGAAAAATTCATTACCCGCTTTGCCCGGGTATATACCCCCATCGTCTGCGCCCTGGCCGTCCTGCTGGCAGTAGGTGTTCCTCTTGTCCGCGGCTATGCCATGGGACTTTCTCCCGATTGGAGCGTATGGGTTGAGCGTGCGCTGATTATGCTGGTTATCAGCTGCCCCTGCGCACTGGTTATCTCTATCCCCCTCAGCTTCTTCGGCGGTATTGGCGGTGCAAGCGCTCACGGCATTCTGGTAAAAGGCTCCAACTATCTGGAAGCCCTTGCCGACACGAAGTGCGTAGTATTTGACAAGACCGGTACCCTTACCAAAGGTGTATTTGAAGTAACTAAGGTAGAGCCGCAGGGCATGAGCAATGATGACCTCATTCGCTACGCTGCCTATGCGGAGAGCTACTCCAAGCACCCCATCAGCCTCAGCCTGAAAAAGGCCTACGGCAAAGACATCAGCATGAATGATGTCGCAGACTATGAAGAAATCAGCGGCCACGGCGTAACGGCAACGGTAGACGGTCACAAGGTCGCCGCCGGCAACAAGCGCCTCATGGCCAAGCTGGAAATCAACGCAGAAAATCCCGATGTACCGGGCACCGTCATTCATGTAGCAGTTGACGGAAAATACGCCGGATTCATCGTTATCTCCGATATTATTAAAGAATGCTCCGCAGCCGCTATTCAGGGACTGAAGGATGCAGGTGTAACAAAGACTGTAATGCTCACCGGTGATACGGAAATCACCGCCAAGGCTGTAGCCGGAGAGCTGGGCCTCGATATGTACAAGGCTGAGCTTCTTCCCAGCAACAAGGTAGAGGAAGTAGAGAAGCTGCTGTCTGCCAAGAGCGAAAAGGATCAGCTGGCCTTTGTCGGTGACGGCATCAACGATGCCCCGGTACTTACCCGTGCCGATGTCGGTATCGCCATGGGCGCTCTCGGCTCTGATGCTGCTATCGAAGCTGCCGATATCGTAATCATGGATGATGACCCGGCCAGAATTGCCTTCGCCATGATGATTGCCCGCAAGACTCTGGGAATCGTAAGACAGAATATCTGGATGGCTATCGGCATCAAGGTACTCTGCATCATCCTCGGTGCTATCGGCTACGCTAATATGTGGTTTGCCATCTTCGCCGATGTCGGCGTTATGGTTATTGCCATTCTGAACGCAATTCGTGCCCTCCGGGTTGACACTACCTGGCTGGCCTGCGCTCATGCAAAATAATACACCTCGGAAAAGGAGAACTTATTGGTATGTGTGATGTAGCAAAAGATATAGAATTTTGCGGTTATATAGCGAAACCGGGAACAAAGGTACAGGGCTATATCAGCATTACGGATGATACCCCGGATGTACCGTTCTCAATCATAAACGGAGCAAAGCCCGGCAAACGAATACTCATTACCGCCGGTATTCACGGCAATGAGTACCCCGGCATTCTTGCCACTGCTCAGCTGGTCCGCCGAATTGACCCCTTGAAGATGTCCGGCTCTCTCACTATTCTCCACCTTGTGAACGGTGGGGCTTTCATGGAGCGCAAAGCTGCCATTGTTCCGGCAGACGGAAAGAACATCAACCGTGTATATCCCGGCAAGGAGGATGGTACTGCTGCCGAGCGAATTGCCTGGTTTATCACGCAGGAAATGGGCAGGGGATATGACTTCTACATGGACCTTCACAGCGGAGACCTCCATGAAGACCTGATACCGCACCTCTACTACTCCGTGCTGGCGAAACCGGAGATAGTAGAGAAATCCCGAAAGGCAGCGGAGAACCTGTATATTCACTGGATGGTCAGCTCCAAGTCTCCCAACGGCAGTCTTGCTGCGGCATCTCTGAATGACTTGCCCGGTATCCTTATTGAGCGCGGCGGAAACTGCGTCTGGAATGAAAATGAGGAAATCGGCTATCTGGCAGATATGTACCGTCTTATGAAATATTTCGGCATGTATGATGACGGAAAAGAGAGAAGGAAGCTGGATCATATCCATGATTTTGGCAATTCCCGTCCCATTGTGGCCAAAGAGAGCGGCCTGTGGAAGCCTCTTGTTCAGCCCGGTGATATTCTGAGCAAAGGGCAGATTGTAGGTACAATTACCGATGTCTTTGGGAATATCCGGGAAGAGGTTGTGGCTAATGAATCAGCCACCATTCTCTACCAGCTGTCGGCTCTGTCTGTCCGCAAAGGCGATGCGGTAATGTTCTGCGCTGTAGAGCAGAACTGCCATGTTCTGCACGAGACGGAAGATGCAGTTCATGCTGATGACAACCATCATGAATTAATTGAGTAAAAAGACCTAGTGGTAGTTTTTGAGCTAAAATTAATAAGGAGATTGTCCCAATCTCCTTATTTTTTTGCGATTTACGATTATAAATATTTATATTTGTAATATGTATAGGTTCTGAATAACTAATTCCGTGCTAACTTATTAATATAATTTATTAATTGTTATGCTAAGTACTTGACAGAATGATTATACATAAACTAAAATAATGTCGTTAAAAAGATGGACTTATAAATAGATGGAATATATTATGAGTTCATCAGATATTATCAATTATCAATATGCAAAAGGGAGATGGTCTTTTGAAAGGGAAAGAAATACTTCATCGCTTAGTGCAGATGATATTCACGCTCCTGGGCGTAACATTTCTGACCTTTGCACTCACCTACATTGCCCCGGGTGATCCAGTCGAAATGATTTTGGAGGTCGGCGATACTATCATACCGAAGGAGGTCATTGAGGCAACTCGAAAGGAGCTCGGTCTCGACCAGCCCTTCCACGTTCAGTATGTTCGCTGGTTAGGTGGACTTCTTACCGGTGATATGGGTATGTCCTACTCGGCTCGCGTTCCGGTAGCCCAGAAGCTCATGGAAGCTCTGCCTGGTACGATTGCTCTTGCCGGTTCCTCTCTCTTCATTATGATGATTATTGCGCTGCCGCTCGGCATCATTTCCGCTCTTCATCGCAACAGTATCATCGACAATGTAATCCGTGCTGTTACCTTCGTAGGAATTTCAATGCCTTCCTTCTGGGTTGGTCTTGTTCTTCTCTACATCTTCGGACTTCAGCTTGGTTGGTTCCCCATTGCGGGCGGCGAGGTAGAATTTAGACGCATGGTTCTCCCGGCTGTCACACTGGCTATTCCAATGGCTGCAAAGTACACCCGTCAGGTGCGTACTGCTCTTCTCGAAGAACTCAATCAGGACTATGTAATGGGCGCTCGTGCTCGCGGCATTCCCATGAGCCGTGTTCTCTGGCATCATATTCTGCCCAATGCCTGCCTGCCGCTCATCACCCTTCTCGGTCTGACCATCGGCTGGCTGCTCGGCGGCTCTGCCGTCATCGAGATGGTATTCGGCTGGCCGGGTCTCGGCAAGCTGGCAGTACACGCCATCGAAATGCGTGACTACCCGCTGGTCATGGGCTTCGTCCTCTGGATAGCGGTCTTCTATATGGTTATCAATCTTATCATCGACTGCTCGTACCATTACCTTGATCCGCGCATCAGAAAGGGGACTCGCTAAATGAAAATGAGTGACAAAACAACATTCAGAGTATTTACGGGTCTCGTACTGCTGATTATTGCCGCTGCAATATTCGCCCCGTTGATAACTTCCTTTGACCCATACGCCACCAACATGAAAGACGCTCTTATGGAGCCGGGTGGCAATCACATCTTCGGTACCGACAAGCTTGGTCGTGACTGCTTCGCCCGTATCCTCTACGGTGCCCGCGTATCTCTTTCCATGACTATGGTCATCGTAGTGCTCATGACTGCCATCGGCACCGCGATTGGTATCGTTGCCGGTTACTGCGGCGGCAGAGTCGACATGGTTCTCATGCGCATCTCTGACCTCATGCTCGCATTCCCCGGTGTCGTTCTGGCTATCGCCATCGCCGGTATCATGGGTGGTAGTGCTATCAATACCATCCTTGCTCTTACCGTTGTAGGCTGGACGAAGTACGCTCGTCTTGCCCGCTCCCTCACCATGAAGATTCGTGACCGTGACTTCGTAGCAGCTGCTGTTACCAACGGTACTCGACCCATTCAGGTGCTCTATCGTCACATCCTGCCGAATATCATCCTCACCATCATTGTTACCGCCGCTATGGATATCGGTACCATGATTATGGAGATTGCCGGCCTGTCCTTCCTCGGCTTCGGTGCTCAGCCGCCGACTCCTGAGTGGGGCCTCATGCTCAACGAGGGTCGTCAGGTCATCCAGACTGCCCCCTGGGTCATGCTTTACCCCGGTCTTGCCATCCTCATCGTCGTAGCCATCTTCAATACCTGGGGTGACTGCCTCCGCGATATCATGGACCCGCGTGGTAATAACTAGTTGTTTCTTAAATTATCATATAAGGAATAGGAGAGATGTAAATGTTCACTTTTACCAAAGCAAAGAAAGCTATGGCTGCTGCTCTTGCTACCGGTATGCTGGCCAGCTTCGTTACCGGCTGCGGTGGCGGCGGTGACAAGAAGGCCGATGACAAGAAGGCTGCTTCCGGTCAGGCTGAGAAGTTCAAGTTCGGTGTTACCAACTTCGCCGACAGCCTCGAGCCGACCGATAACTACTTTGGCTGGGTTGTAATGCGTTACGGCCTCGGCGAGTGCCTCTTCAAATTCGATGAGAAGATGGTCGTTCAGCCGTGGGTTGCTGACAAGTGGTCCGTAAGCGAGGACAAACTCACCTGGACCATCCACATCCGTGACAATGTAACCTTCTCCAACGGCAAGAAGTGCGATGCTGAAGCTGTTAAGAAGTCCATCGAGCGCGTATTTGCAAAGTCCAAGCGTGCCGGTACCTTCTTTGCCTACACCAAGATGGAGGCAAAGGGTCAGGATCTCATGATCACCACCAAGGAGCCCATGCCGAACCTGAACGGCGCTCTGTCTGATCCTCTCTGGCTCATCGTTGATGTTACCTCCGACAAGGCTGCCGGCGGCGACCGCGACTTCTCCAAGCAGGGTCCTATCTGCACCGGCCCGTACAAAGTTAAGAGCTTTGTAAAGGAAAAGGCTGTCATGGAATCCAACGACACCTACTGGGGTGGCAAGCCGCCTTACAAGGTTGTTGAGATTCCCTCCATCGACGACCCGAACACCCGCGCTATGGCTCTCCAGTCCGGTGAAATCGACGCAGCTGTAAACATCGCTGCCGGTGATATGACCCTCTTCCGCGGCAAGGACAAGTTCCGTGTATCCGAGCTTGCATCTCTCCGTACCGTTATTACCCGCCTCAACCAGCGTGAAGGCCGTATCCTCAACGATAAGCGCGTCCGTGAAGCTCTCGTAAGCTCCCTCGACCGTGAGACCTACAACAAGGTTCTCCTGAAGGGCACCTTCATCGCCGGCAAGGCTCCGGTTCCTCCTTCCCTCGACTACGGCTTTGACCAGCTGAAGGACCCGAACGCCTACAATGTAGAGCGTGCCAAGAAGCTCCTCGCTGAGGCTGGCTGGAAAGACACCAACGGCGACGGCATCCTCGATAAGGATGGCAAGCCCCTGCAGCTCACCATCGTTACCTACAACAGCCGTGCAGAGCTGCCGCTCTACTCCGAGGCTATTCAGGCTGATGCCAAGAAGGTCGGCATTGATATCAAGATTAACACCGTTGACTACAACCTCGTTGACCGCATGGGTATCAACGGCGAGTTCGACCTCATGATTTCCAACAACATCACCGCTCCGACCGGTGACCCGGAAATCTACCTCAACTGGTACTGGCGTACCAATGTAGACGGCAACAACCCGCAGAACGGTACCGGCTACAGCAACCCGGCTTATGATGAGCTCATGGCTAAGCTCGCTGTCGAGTTTGACAAGGGCAAGCGTCGTGAGATGATGATCAAGGCTCAGCAGATTATCCTCGATGACTGCGCCTCCATCTTCATGGGCTATCCGCAGACCAACATGGTCAGCTCCTCCAAGATTGCTAACGCAGACATCAAGCCGGCTGACTACTACTGGCTCACCCCGGAAATCAAACCGGCTAAGTAATATCTCTTGACTATCATGGTGCTTGTATAGGGCGGGCGAGCCCGCCCTATACGGGTGCTTTAGATTGTTCTCCTCCAGTAGCCTCCCATCTAGGGGAAGTGGCTGAGCGTAGCGAAGCCGGAGGGGTAAAACACCCCAAAAGCCTCCCATTTAGGGAAGATGGTCGAGCTTTGCCTCACTCTATATGTCTCCCCTTTATAAGGGGAGGTGGTCGAGCGAAGCGAGACCGGAGGGGTAAACAAAATACTTCACAAAATTCAATTTTCTATGTTAAGGAGTGGCGATATGCTATTAGAGGTATCCAATTTAGCGATAGCCTATGGCGACCGGCCTATCGTTGAAGGCGTCAGCCTCAACCTCGACAAAGGTCAGGTATGTGCCATCGTAGGCGAAAGCGGCAGCGGCAAGACCACCGTAATTCGCGCTATTTTAGGCTGCCTGCCAGGACTTGGCCACGTGACCGGCGGAACGATGTTCTTCGACGGAAAAGACCTGAGTAAGAATACCCCCGAAGATTGGCGCAAGCTTAGCGGCATGGGTATGTCAATGGTCTTCCAGGACTGCGGCGGAACGATGGACCCCATCCAGCGTATCAGGACGCAGTTTGTTGAGTACATACAGCAGCATTCGGACATGACAGAAGAACAGGCTGTTGAGCGCGCTATTCAGATGCTCAAGCGTATGAGTCTGCCGAATCCCGAAGTCATTTTGAATAGCTATCCCTTCGAGCTGTCCGGCGGTATGAATCAGCGTGTAGGTGTAGCTATGGCAATGTGCTTCTCACCGAAGCTGCTGCTGGCAGATGAGCCCACAAGTGCTCTTGATGTTACTACCCAGGCACAGGTAGTAAAAGAAATGATGAATATCTGCCGTGAGGACGGCACCGCCATTATCATCGTTACTCACAACCTTGGTGTTGCAGCATACATGGCTGACCACATCATCGTTATGCAGAACGGTCATGTAATGGAGGAAGGCTCTTCTCAGCAGATTGTAAGAAATCCTCAGACCGAATATACGAAGAAGCTGCTTGCTGCGGCTCCTCAGATAGGAGATGCTGCCAATGAGTTCCACTACGATGACTGAACACGATCACGACCATGCTGGGGCAGCAGCTCATCCGGAAGTTGTTCTTCGTGTAGACCACTTAGTAAAGAAATTTGAGATGGACGACGGTAAAGTCCTTACCGCCTGCAATGATGTCTCTTTCAATTTGTATAAAGGCGAGTCCCTTGCTATCGTCGGTGAGTCCGGCTGCGGTAAATCCACCATCGTAAAGATGATAATGCAGCTCTATAAGCCCACCTCCGGCGGCGTAATATATAAAGGAAAAGATATTACCAAACTCACCGGTGAAGAAGCTCGTCAGAACCGCCGCAATATTCAGATGGTATTCCAGAACCTTGGACAGGCGTTCAATCCTCGTATGTCTATCAAGGACATCATCTGTGAGCCCCTTATCAACTTTGGCCTTATTGAAAAGAAAGACTGCGAAGCCAAGGCCATCGAAATGCTGAAGAAGGTCGAGCTGCCTGCCGACTTCGTAAATCGCTTCCCGGCTAATATGTCCGGCGGTCAGCGTCAGCGTATTGCTATCGCCCGTGCTCTCGTACTGGAGCCGGATATCCTTATCTGCGACGAAGCTACCAGCGCCCTTGATGTGTCGGTACAGAAGACCGTTATCGACCTGCTGCTGCGACTCCAGAAGGAAACCGGCGTATCTATCATCTTCATTTGCCATGACCTTGCTCTCGTATATCAGATGTGCAACCGTGCTATCGTCATGTACCTTGGCAATGTAGTTGAGTCTCTCTCTGCCAGCCACCTGAAGGAAGCAAAGCACCCCTATACTCAGGCTTTGCTCCAGTCCGTATTCCCGGTAGTTCCCAAGGGAGAACATGACTTGAAGACCCTCGACGGCGAAATCCCCAGCCCCCTTGACAGACCGGTGGGCTGCCCCTTCCAGGATCGCTGCGTCCACTGCATCGACGAGAAGTGCCGTGTCTACATGCCGCCTATGATTCATGTAGGCCCCGCAGACCATGCGGCCTGCCACCTCTTCGATGGCTTCGTCTATGAGTGTGATTGCGCTGACGAGCATTGATTAAACCTGTGTGAAATATTCTGCCCCTACTGCTGTGTTAAGTTAGGAAACATGGACACTTTCTTGGAGCAGTAGTAGAGATTGAATATTCGCTATATATTTTCTTTCTATTATTCTAAGGAGGTTCTAAAACCTATGAAGAAATCTCTCGTTTCCGCTCTGACTACCGCTCTCGTAGTCGGCGCTGCCAGCACCACCTTCGCTGCTGCCAACCCGTTCTCCGATGTACCGGCTGACCACTGGGCCTATGATGCTATCGCTCAGCTCGCTGCTGAAGGCGTAGTTGATGGCTATGGCGACGGCTCCTACCGTGGCGAGCAGGAAATCACCCGCTATGAAATGGCTCAGATGGTAGCTCGTGCTATGGCTAAGGGCGCTTCCAGTGCTGCTCTCGACAAGCTGGCTGCTGAGTTCGCTCAGGAGCTCAACTCCCTCGGCGTTCGCGTTGCTGCCCTCGAGAAGAAGGTTGACAATGTAAAGTTCTCCGGTGAAGCTCGCTACACTGCTAAGCGTACTCTTAAGAAGGGTGAAGCACCTGCCACTGTCAATACCATGGAGCTCCGTCTCAAGATGGCTGCACAGGTAAACAAGAACTGGGGTGTATACGGTCAGTATCAGTACTACGAAAAGAATAACGGCAAAACCGGTAAAGATGTAGGCCTCGACCATGTAGAGTGGATGTATGCCGAGGGCAATTATGGCAAAGCTACCATCGACCTCGGTCAGTTCTACTTCACTGAGCCTGTAACTGAGACTATGGTTTTCGATGATACTGCTACTGGTATTCAGGTTGCCTATGCTCCGACCAAGCAGGTAAAGATTACCGCAGTTGCCGGCCGCGTTAATGAAGAGCGTTTCTTTGGTGCTGGTACCAACGGTGACAATGGTGCCAACCTTTTGGGTGCTCGTGTCGAGTATGCAAATAAGCAGGTTACTGCTGGCGTAGGTTACTATAGCTTCAAGGCAAAGAATGGTGCAATTGCTAAAATCAATGATGATAGCGATAATGCCAAGATTTGGACTGTTGGTGCCGGTTACAAGTTTGCAAAGAACTTCCGCATTTACGGTAACTATGCTCAGAACACTGCAGGAAAAGGCAACAAAGAGAAAAAGGCATACACCATTCAGCTCGATTACAAGGGAATGAATGTTGCTAAGCGTGGTTCCTATGGTATCCATCTCGCCTACAGACATACCGGTGACCATGTTGTTACTCAGCAGACCGGCTACACTACTACTCCTATCGGTGTAAAGGGTTGGGAACTCAGCGGTGAGTATGCTCTTGACAAGAACATCGGCCTCTACCTCGGTTACTTCCATGGTAAGAATATTACTTCTGACCAGAAGACTAAGGTTCTCTTCTCCCGCATCCGCTTCTTCTTCTGATAATCCCCCCACACAACTATATAAAGAATCCGTATACAAATCCCCTTTATACGGACTCAACGAGGCTGTCTTCGGACAGCCTCTTTTTTGTGTTTTCTGCCTCATCCGTCCCGCTTTGCGAGCCACTTTCTCACCACTTAAGCCTCCCCTCTGGGGGAGGTGGCCGAGCACAGCGAGGTCGGAGGGGTGACAGTAGGGTGACAGTAGGGTGGCTGTTGTATGGGCTGTTGTAGGGGCTTGCCGCAGCAAGCCCGCTGTCTGACAAAAGACCGTCTTTATTTCGGGTCGCCTGCGGGCGACCCCTACGAGTATTAGTGAGACCGGCGAAGTAGGAGAGTGATTTACACATAATCGGCATAATGACCCTACCCGTTGGGGCGGTGAGATTGGAAAAGCCGGTGGGTGAGGTTGTTAATCACTCCTCAGTCAGCTTCGCTGCCAGCTCCCCTCAATGGGAGCCAATGTGAGGTTTATCCGCAGAAAAACATTACAAAAACTAATGCAATATTGTTGATTTCTATTGCGTTAATTGATGTAAAGTTGTATAATACCTCTATATTTATTCTGCAAGAATAGTTTGATATTCTTTTATTTTCTGTTTTTGCGGATTTTTCTCAAAGTATGTTTGAAATGAAAAGGTGGACGAAATGGCAAAAATTGATTTGACTCAGTATGGTATTACCGGCACAACAGAGATTATCTACAATCCCTCCTATGAGAAGCTCTTTGAAGAAGAGACCAACCCGGAGCTGAAGGGCTACGAAGTAGGTCAGCTTACCGAGCTGGACGCAATCAATGTTATGACCGGTGTCTATACAGGTCGTTCTCCCAAGGACAAGTTCCTCGTTGTTGATGAGAACTCTGAGAACACCGTTTGGTGGACCAGCGACGAGTACAAAAATGATAACCATCGTGCTACTCCCGAGGCATGGGCTGCTGTAAAGGAGATTGCTCAGAAGGAGCTCTCCGGCAAGAAGCTCTATGTTGTCGACGGTTTCTGCGGTGCCAATAAGGATACCCGCATGGCTGTCCGCTTCATTATGGAAGTCGCCTGGCAGGCACATTTCGTTCGCAATATGTTTATAAAGCCGACCGCAGAGGAAGAGGCAAACTTCAAGCCTGACTTCGTTGTCTACACCGCTTCCTGGGCAAAGGCCGAGAACTACAAGGAGCTGGGTCTCAACTCCGAGACCGCTGTCGTCTTCAACATCACCAGCCATGAGCAGGTTATCCTCAACACCTGGTACGGCGGCGAGATGAAGAAGGGTATGTTCTCCATGATGAACTACTACCTGCCGCTGAAGGGCATTGCCTCCATGCACTGCTCCGCCAATACCGATATGAACGGTGAGAACACCGCTATCTTCTTCGGTCTCTCCGGTACCGGCAAGACCACTCTCTCCACCGACCCGAAGCGTCTCCTCGTAGGCGATGACGAGCACGGCTGGGATGACAACGGCGTATTCAACCTTGAAGGCGGCTGCTATGCAAAGGTAATCGACCTTGACAAAGAGTCCGAGCCGGACATCTACAATGCTATCAAGCGCAACGCTCTCCTCGAGAATGTAACTGTAGGCGAGGGCGGCAAGATTGATTTCCATGATAAGAGCGTTACTGAGAACACTCGCGTTTCTTATCCTATCGACCATATCAAGAACATCGTTCGCCCCATTTCTTCCGCACCGCATGCCAAGAATGTAATCTTCCTCTCCGCTGATGCTTTCGGCGTTCTGCCGCCGGTTTCCATCCTCACTCCGGAGCAGACCAAGTATTACTTCCTCTCCGGCTTCACTGCCAAGCTGGCCGGTACCGAGCGCGGCATCACCGAGCCCACTCCGACCTTCTCCGCTTGCTTCGGTCAGGCATTCCTTGAGCTTCATCCTACCAAGTACGGTGAGGAGCTGGTAAAGAAGATGGAGATGAGCGGTGCAAAGGCTTATCTCGTAAACACCGGCTGGAACGGTACCGGCAAGCGTATCTCCATTAAGGATACCCGCGGTATCATTGATGCAATCCTCTCCGGCGCTATCAACGAAGCCGAGACCAAGCAGATTCCTATCTTCAATCTGGCTGTACCTACTGCACTGCCGGGAGTTGATACCAATATCCTTGATCCTCGTGACACCTATGCCGACAAGGCTCAGTGGGAGGAGAAGGCAAAGGATTTGGCTCAGCGCTTCGTAAAGAACTTCGTCAAGTACGAGGGCAACGATGCAGGCAAGGCTCTTGTAGCCGCTGGTCCGCAGCTGTAATTCTTAACATATACAACAGAAGGCTGCTGCACGAAAGTGCAGCAGCCTTTTTGTGTTGGTGCATGTCCTCCCTGGCGTCCAGTAAGGGGAGCCCTTTCGGATTGGTGAACTATGTCCTCCCTGCGTGCAGGGAGGGGGAACATGCGAAGCATGGTGGAGGGTAAGAGAAAAGGACAAATCCAACTAACCCACCACCGCCTTACGGCGGTCCCCCGCCCTTAAAAAGGGCGGACAAAACCTCATCCGTCTCGCTTCGCGAGCCACCTTCCCCAGAGGGGAAGGTCTCCGGTTGGTGGCGGTGCTTGACCCTCTCCTTTGGAGAGGGGGGACCGGCGAAGCCGGTGGGTGAGGTTGGAGGGGTAAAGATGTGGACTGGGCGTTGTAGGGGCTTGCCGCAGCAAGCCCGCTGTCTGACAAAAGACCGCCTTTATTTCGGGACGCCTGCGGGCGCCTCCTACAGATATTGATGAGACAAGCGCCGCCACTGTATGAGGTAACACATAATCATTACAATGACCCTCTCCTTTGGAGAGGGGGGACCAGCGAAGCTGGTGGGTGAGGTTATAGATTTTCCTCAACATTTATGGTATGATATTCTAGTTGAATTATGTACTATTAGGAGCTGAGATAGATGCTGGCACTGGGAATAGATCCGGGAACTGCAATATGCGGCTATGGCTTCGTAGAGTCTCTGCCGGGCAATCGTCTGGTGGCTCACGAATACGGTGCCATTACCACCAGTCCAAAGGCGAGGCCGGAGGACAGGCTGGTAAAGATATATGACGAGCTTGACGAACTGATAAAGAAGTACCGCCCCGATGCCATGGGGGTAGAGGAGCTGTTCTTCTATCACAATATTACTACCGGTATACCGGTAGCTCAGGCCAGAGGTGTTATCCTGCTGGCGGGAGCGAAGAACAATCTCCCGCTTATCGAGTGGACGCCGCCTCAGGTAAAGCAGTCGGTAACCGGCTACGGCAAGGCGGACAAGAAGCAGGTAATCTACATGGTTACAAAGCTGCTGCATCTGCCGAAGCCTCCAAGTCCGGATGATACAGCCGATGCGCTCGCCGTGGCGATTGCTTCCCTATATAAGATGGACAGCCCGGCGTGGCGAAATGGATTATAACTACCGAAAATATTAAGGAATTTTACTATGATAGGATATTTGCGTGGGCGGGTGACTCATCTCCTGCCGGAATTCTGTCTCCTCGATGTGAATGGAGTTGGGTACCGTGTCTTTGTGGCCGGAGCAACCCGCAGCCGTCTCATACAGGGAGAGCAGGCAGAGCTTTTCATTCACACAGCGGTAAGTGAGAATGCCATCGTGCTGTTTGGTTTTTCCACTGCCGAAGAATACAGCTTCTTTCAGCAGCTTATCGGTGTATCCGGCATTGGCCCCCGAAGTGCGCAGGCTATGCTGGGAGCATCGACTGTTGATGCCATTTGCCGTGGGATAGTGAATAAGCAGGTCAATGTACTGACGAAGCTTCCGGGAGTAGGAAAGAAAACTGCCGAGCGAATGATTCTCGAACTGAAGGACAAGGTTTCTCTCAACACCTCGGCAGATGAGCTGACCGCAGAGGACATCGGCGGAGTGGCTGATGTGGGCAGTGATGTTCTCTCTGAGGCATTGGCGGCACTCACTTCGCTCGGTTATTCCGAGAGCGAGATAATGCCCGTGGTGAAGCGGGTCGGTACGAAGGATACGACAGAGGCACTGATAAAGGCCGTGCTGAAGGAATTTGCAAAGGGGTGATACCATGGACGAACAGGAAGGCCGCATAGTTTCCATGGGTGAGCAGCCGGCAGATGACTGGCAGTACAGTCTCCGGCCTCGGAAATTTACCGAATATATCGGGCAGGAGAAAGCAAAGGCTAATCTCTCTGTCTACATACAGGCAGCGCTGAAGCGCAAGGAAGCCCTTGACCATGTGCTGCTCTACGGCCCGCCGGGACTGGGCAAGACCACGCTGGCCGGAATTATTGCCAATGAGCTGGGCGTAAACTTCCGGGTCACCAGCGGCCCGGCTATCGAGCGCTCCGGAGATTTGGCGGCAATACTGACTAATCTCGGCGAGCGTGATGTGCTGTTTATTGACGAAATACACCGCCTTTCTCATAGCGTAGAGGAAGTGCTTTACTCGGCCATGGAGGACTTTGCCCTTGATATCATCATCGGCAAGGGCCCCAGCGCCCGCTCCATCCGCCTTGATATTTCTCCCTTTACGCTTATCGGTGCCACCACCAGAGCAGGCGCTTTGGCCGCTCCGCTTCGTGACCGCTTCGGCGTAATCGAGAGGCTGGAATACTACAATCCCGACTCACTTGTTTCCATTATCAAGCGGGCTGCCGAAATATTGAATATTTCCATCAATGACCGGGGAGCAGCGGAGATTGCCCGCCGTTCCCGCGGGACGCCCCGTATTGCCAACCGCCTGCTGAAGCGGGTCCGTGACTTTGCACAGGTCGAGGGCGGGGAGGAAATAACCGATGATATTGCCGACCGGGCATTGCTTCGTCTGGAGGTAGACAAGGCCGGTCTTGACCATACCGACCGGCGGATGCTTGATACCATGATTCACAAGTTCTCCGGCCGTCCGGTAGGTATTGAGACACTGGCGGCAGCCATCAGCGAGGAGACTGACACTATCTCCGATATATATGAGCCGTATCTCATTCAGCTCGGCTTCCTTATGCGTACCCCGCGAGGGAGAGTTGTAACCCAGCTTGGTTATCAGCACATGGGCGTACCGTATCCGGGAGATAAGTGATGAATTTACTGCTACACATGTGCTGCGGCCCATGCTCCTGCTACCCGGTGAAGAAGCTCCGCAGTGACGGTATCGAGCCGACAGGCTACTTCTTTAATCCCAACATCCATCCGTATCTGGAATGGGATCACCGGCTGAAAACAGCCAAGGAATATGCCGATAAGGTGGGGCTGAAAATATACACCGAGGAAAGCTACCGACTGAAGGAATTCCTGGCGATGGTTATGCCCATCGAGGAGCCGGACAATCCTTTTCTTCCCCGCAATCGCTGCCGCAGCTGCTACGGCTGGCGGCTTGACGAGGCGGCGAGATTTGCCGCCGAGCATGGCTTTGATGCTTTTACTTCCACGCTGTTTTACAGTATTCATCAGCAGCATGAGGTAATGAAGGAAGTGGCTGAGTCCTGCAGCCGCAAATACGGCATTGAATTTTATTATGAAGATTTCCGTCCCGGCTGGCAGGAGGGCATAGACATATCTCTGGAGCTGGGTCTTTACCGTCAGCCTTACTGCGGCTGCATTTTCAGCGAAGAGGAACGGTTCAGTAAAGAAATCCGCAAACAGCGAAAGAAAATAGGCAAGGCAATGAAGGCTGAAAGGGAAAGGATGGCTGCCAGTGAATAGATTTGCAGGAATATCGGTTTTCACCGCAGCTCTGATGCTTTTCGGCAGCACCGCAGCCTATGCCAGTCCCTACAACTACAAAGGCAACAGCCCCAAGGTGATAAGCAACGCGAAGAAGCAGGGGACTGCGGCACAGAAAAAAGAGAATGCTCTCCGGATTGATGTGGGCTTGCTTACCGGTCAGCATTCTGTAGTGATACAGGCGGCGAAGGATATTGTCGTCCGTGATTTGTCCGGCGGCAAGGTGCTGAATAAGTTCCCCGGAAAAAGCACCGTGAATTTTACCTATAAAAGCAGGCAGATTTGCATAAACGGAAAAGCTGTATCTGCCCAGAAAATAATCATTCAGGCAGGGGATTCCAATATTACTGTCAGCGGTGACGAATATAGAGGCGAAATAATCCTGCTGAACAGCGGCAGCAGTATAGCCGTAGTCAACCGGGTCAGTCTGGAGGACTATGTAAAGGGTGTCGTAGGGACGGAAATGTCTCCGGAGTGGCCGGCAGAAGCTCTGAAGGCTCAGGCTGTGGCCGCCCGTACATTCTCCCTCTATACTAAGAATGAGGGAAAGCATGATGGGGACGGCTGGGATATTTGTGCCACAACCCATTGTCAGGTCTACGGTGGTACGGAGGATGAATCGGACTCCGTGACAAAGGCAGTAGATGCCACCTGCGGCGAGATAATGACCTACGACGGCAAGCCCATCTACGCAGCATTTCATACCGATTCCGGCGGCCAGACGGCAGCCTGCCGGGAAGTATGGGGCGGGGAGCTGGCATATCTAGCTTCCGTTAGTGACCCGGCCGGGTCACCGGATCGTCATTGGCAGGTGACTCTGACAGCGGAGCAGATGGCGGCAAAGCTGAAAGCAGCGGGAAAAGATGTGGGGACTCTGAAGAAGATAACCTTGTCACCGCTGAAGCTCGACAAGGGAGGCAGCGGCGACCGCTATGCCTCGGGCCGGCCGGCGAAGATTGTCTTTACCGGCAGCAGCCGCAGTATCACCGTAAACGGAACTCAGGCCCGCTCCATATTCGGGCTGAAAAGTGCCCTGTTTGATTTCGGCAGCGGCCGCAAGGGTAATGACCTGACTGTGAAGAGCGGTCAGAAAATCGTCATTGACGGCTACGGCTTCGGTCATGGACTTGGCCTCTCCCAATGGGGAGCAAAGGCTATGTCCGCAAAGCACAATTACAAGGAAATACTGAACCACTACTATACAGGTGTGACTATTACTAAATTGTATTGAAGGAAATATAATGCTATTAACGGATTTTGATTATGAACTGCCGGAAGAACTGATAGCGCAGACTCCGGTAGAGCCGCGCAACGCTTCAAGGCTGATGGTGCTTCATCCGGCAGAAAAGACAGTAGAACACCGTCATTTCTATCAGCTTGGAGAATACCTCGAGCCGGGCGACACGCTGATATTCAACGACACCCGGGTAATACCGGCCAGACTCTTCGGCACCAGACAGCCCCACGGCGCTCATGTGGAGATTTTCCTCCTTCACCGCCGCGAAGGGGATGTGTGGGAGACTCTTGTAAAGCCGGGAAAGAAAGCCCGTATCGGTGATACCATCAGCTTCGGTGAGCGGCTGACGGCGAAGATTGTAGGCAATACAGATTTCGGCGGTCGTCTGGTAGAGTTCGTATACGACGGTATTTTTGAAGAAATACTGGACGAGCTGGGTGAGACTCCGCTGCCGCCCTACATCCATGAGAAGCTGGAGGACAGCGAACGCTATCAGACTGTCTACAACCGGGAGCGGGGCTCGGCGGCAGCACCTACAGCCGGACTTCACTTCACAAAGGAACAGATGGCTGAGCTGAAGGAGCAGGGGATAAACCTTGGATTCGTCACTCTCCATGTAGGGCTTGGTACCTTCCGCCCGGTGAAGGCGGAGACCATAGAGGAGCATGTGATGCACTCGGAGTATTATTCCATCAGTGCCGAGACCGCTAAGCTCATCATGGATACCAAGGCAAAGGGACACAGGGTAATCGCTGTCGGCACCACCTCCATCAGAACGCTGGAGTCGGCGGCAACTGCCGTGGGACAGATTGGAGCCAGTGCCGGGGAGACGAATATCTTTATCTATCCCGGCTATCAGTTCAAGATTGTGGACGGTATTGTGACTAATTTCCATCTGCCGAAGTCCACCCTTATTATGCTTATATCGGCTTTCGCAGGCCGTGAGTTCGTACTGGATGCCTACAAGCAGGCAGTACAGGAGCGGTATCGCTTCTTCTCCTTTGGCGATGCTATGCTGTTGCTGGATAAGAAGTAATAGGATTGCCCCAAGCCTCCCCTCTAGGGGAGGTGCCCGAGCAAGCTACCACCTAAAGCCTCCCCTCTAGGGGAGGTGCCCGAGCAAGCCCACCACCTAAAGCCTCCCCTCTAGGGGAGGTGCCCGAAGGGCGGAGGGGTGAAGCTAAATCAGTAAATGTTTTCGCACCCCTCAGTCAGCTTCGCTGACAGCTCCCCTCAATGGGAGCCTATTAGATGGACACAAGGTTATCCCCCAGTCACCGACGGCGACAGCCTCCACTGAATGGGGGCCTTGGTGGGGCGCTTGTCTCACCAATACCTGTAGGGGTCGCCCGCAGGCGACCCGAGATACAGTTGTATGTCCTACAGCGGGCTTGCTGCGGCAAGCCCCTACAACGGCTAACTCTACGAAAAAGACAATCATTGAAAGAATGTGAAATATGGCAAGCAGATGTATAAATTGCGGCGGTGAATTAAAATACGATATTCCCTCCGGCAAAGTAAAATGCTTACATTGTGACTCCTCCTTCGAGCCGGAGACCTTCAAAACGGAAACCGCAGCCGAAGAGTACAAGGGCGAGCAGAACAGTACACCAAAATATGATGCGACCATGTTTGTTTGCCCGAACTGCGGAGCAGAGATATATTCCACAGAGCTGGATGCGGTGAACTACTGCCTGTATTGCGGCAGCTTCGTGACGCTGGAGAGCCAGCTGGGCAGGGTAAGGAAGCCTGACTATATCATTCCCTTTACCAAGACAGCCGAAGACTGCAAGGCTGCCTATAAAAAGATGATACGCCGTCAGATTTATGCTCCCGGCGAATTCAGAGACGAGAATTTCATTCAGGGCTTTAAGGGGATTTATATTCCCTTTTGGAACTTCGGTTATAAGTACGGCCCGGAGATTGAAATTAAGGGCGAGACTGAGACCCGTGAGGGAGACTATCTGATAAAGCAGAAGTACAATACAAAATGCAAGGCGTCCGGTACAGTGGACAGCGTTGCTTATGATGCTTCCTCCAACTTTGACGACGAAATCAGTCTGCGGATTGCTCCCTATAAAAGAGAGGACATGAAGACCTTCAACCCCTGCTATATGTTCGGCTTCTTCGGTGATACGGCGGACATCGACAGGGAGGTATACAGGAAGCAGTCAAACGACGAAATAAAAGAGGAGCTTTGGAAAGCCATCAGCGAGTCCAAGGGTGTATCTGACGCACACCCCACCGAGGAAGTACCGGAAACGATGGAGAAAGACTTCCGGATGAAAAAGAAGATTTCTCTGGCAATGCTGCCGGTGTGGTTTCTGACCTGGCGGAAGGGAGACCGGGTAGCCTACTCGGTGATGAACGGCTCCAATGGCAATATGTATGCGGAAATACCTGTATCGGTTACCAGATACATTTTATTTTCGCTGCTGACAGCCGTACCGATTTTCTTTGGTCTGAACGAGATAGTAACCTTTACCGCCAACGAAATACTCATCGCTGCAATGATACTGGCTATGGTAATGTGTCTGCTCTATGTATTTGAGCTGGACAAAATAGTTCGCCGGGTAATGCATACTGATGACATGGGCTTTTTGGAGACTCACGAGGAAGCGAAGAAGGAAAGCGACGAAAAGGTAAGCAAAAATGCCATCATGGCCATACTGGAAGCCCTTGGAGCAAATTCTCTCGGCGGCTGGCTGGTTGTTATTTTCAGTGTTATCGTTATCTGCATCGGTGCTCCTGAGTATGCGGTGGTTGGTCTGATCATTGCTGTTGTCGGCACGCCAATCTACACATTATATCGTCTGTATGATAACGCTAAGATATTGAAGGAAAAGGGCAGCTCAAATGTCTGGCTGGACATTGCGGGGGCGTTGTTTTCCGTGGTGTTGGGTGCCGGCCTTCTGATTTATGACCCGGCCCCGGATATTGATTACTATATTGCGGCGGTTGTCTGTATGCTGGGTATTGGCGTGGCTGCCGTAAGAATGGTCAGCCGCTACAATCAGTTCATTACCCGGCCGGTTCCCCGGTTCTTCGACAGGAAGGAGGGGGCAGAATGATGAACAGACTTCGTGCGCTGGTGTTTGTGACTCTCGGATTCCTTCTGATGAGCCTTTGTCCCGCCTCCGTATTTGCGGCGGACGGGGCAGAGTCGGTACCCTATAAGCAGTACCGGGTCATCATTCTTGACAAGGCTGACCTGCTGACTGCCGAAGAGGAGAAGCAGCTGGCAGAGGAAATGAAAGACCTTGCCTTCTACGGCAATATGATTTTTGTCACGGTGAAGCTGAAAAACAGTCAGTATGAAAAGTTCGCCGAGGACACTTATTATAAGCTCTGCGGCAATGAGCCGGGAGCGCTCTTTCAAATCGATATGGGCAACCGGAAGCTGACCCTCAGTACCTCCACCGGATTGGACGAGCGGCTGCGGTCCGAGCGGGACACCATAGTGGACAATATATACACCTTGGCCACAAGAAAGCAATATTATGCCTGTGCCAGTGAATGCTTCCGGGAAATACGGGCGGTGCTGCACAATCAGAATATTGCCCATGATATGAGATATATTACCAATGGTATTCTTGCTTTGATTTTGGCGCTTCTGCTGAATTTTATTGCCGTCTTCCTTACTACAAGGAAAAAGGTTTCCAAGGAGGAGCTGTTCGGTAAAATGAGCAGCATCGGTGAGGTAAGCATTCTCGATATAGCGGAGGGCAATCGCACCAAAACCTACTCGCCGAGATCCAAAGGCTCATCCGGAGGCGGTGGACGAAGCGGAGGCGGCGGAGGAGGCTTCTCCGGCGGCTCCAGCAGCCACGGTTTCTGACGATGTTTGGAAATTGACCGGACAGGAAGTATGTTGTATCATGTTCAGTCAATACGACGCTTGTTATTTTGCTTGAAAGTGCTTTTATAAACGGAGGATTACAAGATGTTTAAGGAAATGAAAGTTGAAGATTTCGATTACAGTGCAGCTAAGCTCATCGGCAAGGACTGGCTTCTGGTCACCGGTGAGGCTGAGGGCAAGGCCAATGCCATGACTGCTTCCTGGGGCGGCCTGGGCGTAATGTGGGGCAAGAATGTTGCCTATATCGTTCTCCGTCCCCAGCGCTATACCAAGGAATTTGTCGACAAGGCTGAGCGCTTTACTCTTTCTGTTTTCGGCGAAGATAAGAAGCAGATGATGAGCTACTTCGGCTCGGTCTCCGGCCGTGACGAGGACAAGATTGGCAAGTCCGGTCTTACCGTTGTCTCTGAGAACGGCTGCACCTATTATGAAGAGGCAAAATATGTAATGGTCTGCCGCAAGCTCTACGCTCAGGTAATGACCTCCGACAGCTTCATCGACAAATCCTGCGATGAGCAGTGGTACGGAGCAGGGGACTATCACACCATGTATATTGCCGAGATTGAGAAGCTGATGGTAAACGAGTAAGGAAGCACCTATGTCTAGTGATAATATGGCTCTGCAGACAAGAGACAAAGATTTCTACTGGAAACTCTTCAAGTCAACCTTCATTATCAGTGCCTTCACCATCGGCGGCGGATTTGTTATCATACCGCTGATGCGGGCGAAGTTCGTAGATGAATACGGCTGGATTAATGACAAGGAAACCTTGGATCTGGTGGCTATCGCTCAGTCCATGCCCGGTATAGTAGCGGTAAATGCGGCTATCATCCTCGGCTACAGAATGGGCGGCGTAATGGGAACCCTCACGGCTCTGCTGGCCACTGTCCTGCCGCCGCTGATTACCCTGTCTCTCATTGCCTCCTGCTATACGCTGGTGGTCGATAACTACTATGTCAAGGCTATGCTGAAGGGTATGCAGTGCGGTGCCACGGCACTCATTGTGGATGTGGCTCTTGACCTGATGAAGAAGCAGGGGAAGAAAAAGCTGATACTGCCGATTGCTATTACGATTGGTACCTTCATTGCTTCCTTCTTCTTCGATGTGAATGTAATGTATCTGATACTTATTGACGGTATCATCGGATTCCTGCTGCTCAGGGATCCCAAATACAATTAAGGAGGTGCCGTAGTGATATATTTTCAGTTGTTTTGGGAGTTCGTCAAGGTCGGCATCTTCTGCGTCGGCGGCGGCTACGCCTCCATGCCGCTCATTCAGGCCGGTATTGTCGATGCGCATCACTGGCTGACAATGGCTGAGTTCGTGGATGTTTTCACGATTTCTCAGATGACCCCGGGGCCAATCGGTATCAACGCCGCTACCTTCGCCGGTATGAAGGTGGCTGGTATCGGGGGAGCGGTAGCAGCTACGGCGGGCTTCTCGCTGCCGTCCTTCATCATCGGCGTTTCTTTGGCAAAGCTCTTTATGAAATACGGCAATATCGACGGCGTGTACAGCGTCCTCAACGGTCTTCGTCCAGCTGTCATCGCCCTTATCTGTTCCGCGGCCGTCAGCTTCATAATACTGGCTCTCTGGAACAGCGACCGCGTACCGGCTGATATGTCTACAGTTGACTGGCGGGGAGTCATCCTGCTGCCGGTTGGCTACATAATGGTCAAGAAAAAGCTCGGCGTTATAAAGACTTTGCTTGGTACCGGTGTCCTCGGTCTGGTATTGACTCTATTGATATGACCAAGGCTCCCCTCTAGGGGAGCAAAAAAATTTTCAATATATCTTTCATTTTTCAGCCAAAGTAGTATAATATTCCAATCGCTTGCTAAACAGGCGAAGGCTTTTCGATTAATCTTCTTTAGTCGCAAGGTCTTTGTCTGTTTTATTTTTGTGAGGAAACATGAGATATAGGAGCTGTAAAAGAAGATGGATTTAATTTTCCTCAGCCCGGTATTGTTCTTGCTGGGCACTGCCACCATTCTCTGGCCGAAGAGCCTTGAGATGGCGGCTCACTATGTGGGAATGATGCTCGCTGCTGCCGGCAGCGCCGTCCTTCTCTACAAGTCGGGAATGTACCTGATAAGCGCCGGCGTACTGGAGTCGGTGGACGGCTGGCTGGTTTCCGGCAGCTGGGGCAGCTACAGTCTGAATGCAGACCTGTGGAGCGCCCCCTTCCTGGTGATAACCGGTCTGGCCGGATTCATCATCAGCCTGTACGGTCTCGACTACGCCAAGGGCTATCGGGGCAACGGCCTCCGGGCGCTCGCCGGTGAATGGAATCTGTTCCTGCTGTCCATGGTCATGGTACTGCTGGCAGGAGACGCCTTTACCTTCATTCTTGCCTGGGAAATCATGGCGCTTGTTTCGTTCCTGTTGGTCAACCATGAGAGCAGCAAGAAGGAAACCGTCAGTGCAGCCTACCAGTACATGATAATGACTCATCTTGGTACTGCTGCGATACTGGTGGCCTTCTATATCCTCGGCAGCGGTGTAGGCAGCTTTTCCTTTACTGCTTTCTGCACCAATCAGCTTCCCGCCGATGTGAAGCACATTGTTTTCTGCTTTGCTTTCGCCGGCTTCGCTCTGAAGTCCGGCCTCATGCCGCTCCATGTCTGGCTGCCCAATGCCCATCCGGCGGCACCCAGCCATGTGTCCGCTCTCATGAGCGGCGTTATGCTGAAGGTGGCAGTCTACGGATTTGGCCGCTTTGTTTTCCAGTTCATCGGCATTGACACTCTTTGGCAGGGCGGACTGGTAATGGCCGTCGGTCTTATCTCGGCGTTCCTTGGTGTCCTGTATGCCAATATGGAAAAGGATATGAAGCGTATCCTGGCCTACAGCTCCGTTGAAAATATGGGTATCATATTCACTGGCTTCGGCTGCGGTATGCTTTTGAAGCATCTCGGACTTGAAGCTCTTTCTTTGGTAGCCTTCACCGCTGTTCTCGTTCATGCCTTTACCCACAGCCTGATGAAGTGCCTGCTGTTCATGAGTGCCGGCTGCGTCATGCATGCCACCGGCAGCAAGAACATTGAAATCATGGGCGGTCTGGCAAAGAAAATGCCCTGGACTGCTTTCTTTACCCTCATCGGCTCCATGTCGCTGGCCTCGCTGCCCTTTACCGGCGGTCTGGTAGGAGAGTGGCTCACTCTCCAGAGTCTCTACACCTTGGCTGTCAATGGCGGAGACGAGCTTCGCCTGCTGGTGGTCTTCGGTCTGATTCTTCTTGGTCTTACCGGAGCCTTGGCCCTTGGCTGCTTTGTTCGTCTGTTCGGCGTTGTATTCCTTGGTCGCTGCCGCAGCAAGGCTATCGACAAGGCTCACGAGCAGCCGTTCTTCATGGTACTGGCTCTTGGTCTGGAGGCAATCCTCATTGTTGCTGTCGGTATTTTCCCGTCTCCGCTGGTAGCCGCTATGGAAGGCGTATTTACCGGAGGCAGTGCTGTTGTACCGATGGCAACTGATTTCGCTCTCCTGTGGAGCGGCACCGGCAATTTCTACAATCAGCTTTCTGCTTATTGCCCGGTTATTTTTGCGGTCATCGGTCTTGGACTGTTCGCGCTCTGCTATCTCTCTGTTATGGGTAATACCCTTGTTCGCAGTGAAGTTACATGGAACTGCGGTACATATCCTACTGCCCGTCAGCAGTATTCGGCCACCGGCTTCTCCAAGCCCCTGCGCCGTGCCTTTGATTTCATCCTGAAGCCTCGCCGCGAGAAGGTCTATCTGGAGAAGGAACACGATTACTTCGGCCGCATTATGCGATTCAATCTTTTTGTACCGGATCGCTTTACCGACCGGCTCTATCATCCGATTGAGCATTTTATGGTCAGGATTTCTTCAACGCTGCTGATGATTCAGCAGGGCAGTGTCCGTCTGTACATTGCCTACACCATGATTGCCATGGTGGCAGTTCTCCTGTGGGGGGTGATGTAAATGGATTTCGTATTAATGTCTGTAGGTACGAATCTCCTGCAGGGTCTGCTTCTCCTGATTTTGGCCCCGCTGTTCGGCGGCATCATCAACAAGGTGAAGGCAAGAATGCAGAAGCGGCAGGGAGCCTCCGTATTTCAGGAATATTTTGACCTGTGGAAATGGTGGCGGAAGCCCTCAATCCTGACTCCTTATACCGGCAAGGTTTTTGTGCTGGCTCCAATTATCTATTTCGTTACCGCCTTTATGGCCGCTATGATGGTGCCGGGTCTGCTGAAGACCGGCTTCAGCTATGGCGATGCCTTCATTTTCGTCTATATCATGGCGCTGGGAAGATTCTTCCTCACCCTGTCCTCTATGGATGCCGCCACAGCCTTCGGCGGTATGGGCGGCAGCCGTGAAATCTATATCTCTGTACTGGTAGAGCCGGCGGTAATGCTGGCAATCCTCATAAACAGTCTCCGGTATGGGTCAACGACTCTGGCAAACATGGTTATTGACTACAACAGCTTCTATTTTACCGTACCGGCTGTACTTACTGCCTTTGCTTTCTTCCTCGTTATCGTAGCTGAGAACGGCCGACTGCCGGTTGACAACCCGGATACTCATCTTGA
This sequence comes from Selenomonadaceae bacterium, assembly GCA_030523645.1. Classification (GTDB taxonomy): domain Bacteria; phylum Bacillota; class Negativicutes; order Selenomonadales; family Selenomonadaceae; genus RGIG250. The sequence goes on along the minus strand of JAUNIB010000001.1, from coordinate 711,926 downwards.
GCTTACCATGATTGAAGAATGTATGACGCTGGAATACTCCGGTCGTCTGCTTACCTTCATTCACCTCGGCACGATGCTGAAGCTGCTTGTTTTCCTTGTTCTCTTCGGCTCCCTGTATCTGCCGATTGATATTCCTGTTCTGCTGAAAGCCCTTATGGGAGCGGTGCTGATAGGTGTTGTGGAGACACTGAACAACAAGATGCGGCTTTTCAAGGTACGCATTTTCCTTTCTGCCGCTGTTCTTCTGCTGGCTGTCGCAGTTATTGCTCAGTAAATAATTGAGGTTGAAATAATGGAATATTTAGTAGTCTTATTGATTCTGGTGGTTTTCCTCCAGACCAGAATAATGGAGCTTCATCGGGCTACCTACCTGCTGGCGGTTCAGTCGGCAATCATTGCCGGAAGCTGCGTCATCGTAGGCATTTCTGCCGGAGGCGGCGGATTTCATGCCTTCCTCCCCGGTCTTCTGACCCTCGGTGTCAAGGTGCTTTTCATCCCTTGGGCCATCCTCAGACTTATCGGCGAGATTAAAGATGACAGCGAGATAAACTCCAACATTAATGTAAATTACTCCTCTCTGGCGGCAGCCCTTTTCCTGGTTATGGGATATATCCTTGCCGACCGTCTGCTGCCGGGAACAATCGGCCGTGATATTTTCGCCGCCACATTCCTGACGATTATGACCGGTCTTACTCTCATCGTTATGCGCCGTCGGGCCATAATGCAGATTGTGGGACTTATCACCCTTGAAAACGGGATATACTTCTTCGGCCTGCTGATGACCGAGGGCCTGCCGCTTATTGTGGAGCTTGGCGTATTTCTCGATGTGCTTATCGCTGTGGTGGTGCTGGTTATCCTCACCGGCCGTATGCGCCTCTCCTTCATGACCACCGATACCGGTGTAATGAGAAAGTTGAAAGGGTAAGGCAATGGAATTTTCAATCAGTCAGCTTCTCTATGTGGTACTGGGTGTGCCGATTGTCTTCAGCATTCTTGCAGTATCGAATCTCTTCGGTAAGACTCTTCTCCATCATCTCAGCCGCCTGTCGGCTGTAGCGGTGGGTGCAGCAGTCTTCCGGATTATGATGGTCTTCGACCCGGCACAGCCCTATCAGGGAACATATTTGTTCCTTGATGCTCTCAGCCTGTGGATGATGATTATCGTCACCCTGCTGTATCTGGCTTTTGCCTTTACCGCAGAGGCTTACCTCGACCGTGATACCAATATCCGCTACGGTTATCTCCGCCGCTTCAGCTATCTTGAAGGCCGCTTTTATGCGCTGTCCCACATTTTCGTCTGGACAATGCTGCTGGTGGTACTGGTAAACAACCTCGGTCTTATGTGGGTTACTATTGAGGCCACCACTCTCGTGTCGGCTCTGCTGGTAGCCTTTAAGTTCACCAAGACTTCCCTTGAAGCAGCCTGGAAATATGTAATGGTATGTACCGTTGGTATCTGCCTGGCGCTGTTGGGAACAATCCTCGTCTACTATGCACAGCTGCAGGCCGTAGGGCAGGATATGCCGCTCGATTGGCTGTTCCTCACCGCTCACGCTCAGGAGCTGAATCCGGCGCTGGCCAAGATTGCCTTCTGCTTCCTGTTTGTCGGTTACGGTACCAAGGTCGGTCTGGCTCCCATGCACGCATGGCTGCCGGATGCTCATTCCGAGTCACCGGCTCTCACCAGCGGACTTCTCTCCGGCTCCCTCTGTATCTGCGCCATTTATGTACTGCTCCGCAACATCGTTATTCTGATGCCGACGGTTGGTGTCGGCTTCATCAGCGGTATCTGCGTCGGCTTCGGTATTCTTACCATCGGCCTTGCGGTACCTTTCGTGGTTGTTCAGCGCGATATTAAGCGTATGCTGGCATATTCCTCCATGGAAAACTTCGGTCTTATGGCTGTTGGTCTCGGTATTTTCCTTCCATCGGCAGTAGAGGCCGGCCTCCTGCACATGCTTAATCATGCTTTGGTCAAGTATGCGCTGTTCTACACCGCCGGTACTATCATGGAAACCTATTCCACCAAGAATATGATGCGTATTCACGGTATGCTGAAGCAGTCTCCCCGGACGGCCATCGTCTGGCTGCTAGGCATTGCCGGTATACTGGGTATGCCGCCGATTGGTGTATTCTTCAGTAAATTCCATATCGTCGCCGGCCTGTTTGCCTCCGGTACCATGTGGCGGGGCATACTGGCACTCATGCTGCTGGCCGGTATCGTTATCGGTATTCTGTACCACGCCATGCGTATGCTTGGCGGTCAGCCGGCCAGAAAATCCGCCGGTGAGCTTATGGGTATCATGGACACGGCGGCAATCTTCGCTCTGCTGATTCTGTCCGGTGCCATCAGTGCCACGATTCATGAGCTTCCTTTCCTGGGGCCGATTCTTCAGGAGTCAGTTAAGATTGTCATGGGAGGTGTGCTGTAATGAATAAATTTCTTTCCGGCGGCGTAATGCTCACAGTGAAGCCGGAGGAGCTTCGGGGACGAGCCAATATTATCTCCGACGGCGGTCGCCATGCCCTCACGGCGATGTTCGGCAGAGACGAGACGAACAACGGCGGCGGCTATGCAGTCTTTGCAGTCTTTGAAAATCCCGAAAAGCACGCCTTTGATACTGTGAAGGCAGTATTTGACCCGGAGGGTGAGCTGAGCTATCCTTCCCTTACGAAAATAATCCCCGGTGCCGTCTGGTACGAGCGGGAAATTAATGATATGTTCGGGATTGTCCCGGAGGGACATCCTGACCTTCGCTCGCTTGTTCTCCATGAGAGCTTCCCGGAGGGCTATCACCCGCTCAGAAAGAGTGTCAGCAAGACTCAGCAGGTAAGGGGACAGCGGGAATTCCCCATAGCTGCGGCAAAGGGCGAGGGACTGTTTCAGGTTCCGGTCGGCCCCATCCATGCCGGTATCATCGAGCCGGGACATTTTCGATTCAGTCAGGCCGGTGAGTCGATGCTACAGCTGGATGCAAAGCTGTTCTTCACTCACCGCGGCATAGAGAAGTCCATGGAGGGGATGAATCCCCAGCGGGCGCTCCCCATGGCTGAGCGCGTCTGCGGAGCCTGCAGTATTGCGAATACCTGGAGCTTCTGTCAGGCCGTTGAGAAGATATGCGGAGTTAAGGTTCCAAAGCGGGCTGAGATTATCCGTACCCTCCTGTCTGAGATAGAGCGTATAACAAATCATGTAGGCGACATCGGCAATATTCCTGCCGGTGTAGGCTTCCAGCCGGCCATCAGCCTTGGTGCGCGGCTGAAGGAAGCCTTGATGCGACTGCAGGAGCGGATAGCGGGAAACCGCTTCCTCCGCGGGATGATTGTTCCCGGCGGCGTTGCTATGGATATTACTCCGGAGCTGGCTCAGGACATCCTGACGCTTATTGACAAGACAGAGAACGGCGTAAATGATATGGCCGTCCTCTTTGCCCAGCAGGAGAACTTCCAGAACCGCATCAACACCACCGGCGTTGTCCGCCTGCAGACGGCCAAGGATCTGGCTATGGTGGGCGTCGGAGCAAGAGCCAGCGGCTATGCTCACGACAGCCGGAAGGATTTTGACTACGGCGTATACAGCTCACTTGATTTCAAGGTGCGGACTCAGACCAGCGGTGATGTGGCAGCCAGGCTGAAGCAGCGTTTTGACGAGCTGGAGGAGTCCTTCGCCATGGTTCGTCAGCTGACGGAAATGCTGAAGGAGAACGGCGGAGAGCTGATTGCTCCCGTGGAGTACAAGGCCGGTGAAGCATACGGCATCAGCGAGTCAGCCAGAGGCAGCAACCTCTGGTATGTGGCGCTGGATGAAGCAGGAGCTATCGACAGGGTATTTATCCGCAGTGCTTCTTATCCCAACTGGCCGGCTCTGACAATTGCCGTTCAGGGCGATATCATTCCCGATTTTCCGCTGATTAACAAGAGCTTTGAGCTTTGCTATGCTTGCATTGATAGGTAAATAATCATGTTTAAGGTATTAGAACGACTCTTTCACGATAAAATTGCCACAGAGGAAATCAGCCTTACCGGCAGTGAGCGGTACAGAGGACAGCTGAAGGGTTGTCCATCTGCCGGCTGCCTGAAGGAATGTGCCGGTGTATGCCCGGTAGGAGCATTCCGGATAAATGCTGCCGGGGACGACTGCGAGATAGATTACAGCAAGTGCATTTTCTGCGGACGCTGTGTTGAGAAAGCAATGTCCATGGGTGACACCGCTCTTTCCCACAGCAGTGATGATGCCATGCCCTTCATCACTGCTGTGGGAGCAGAGATTACAGCCGATGTGCTGAAGCAGAAGCTGGGCCGCAGCCTTCATGTCCGCCATCTTGATGCCGGAAGCTGCAACGGCTGTGACTTTGAGATGGGCGCGCTTGGCGGCCCAATGTATGACTTGGCCCGCTACGGCGTTCACTTCGTAGCCAGCCCCCGTCATGCCGACCTCCTGATGGTCACCGGTGTGGTAACAAGAAATCTGGAGCAGGCACTGCGAATGACCTATGAAGCAATGCCTGAGCCTAGACTTGTCATGGCCTGCGGTGCCTGTGCCGCCGGCGGCAGCACCTACGGCGAAAGCTATGCCATAGTAGGAGCCGCCGACAAGGTGGTGCCGGTAGACATCTGCGTACCCGGCTGTCCCCCCAGACCGTCAGCAATGATAGCCGGTCTGCTGGCCGCAGCGGATATGCTGAAAGAGAGAATGTAATTTCATATAGGATTTACGAATAAGAAAGGGACTATGAAAAAATGAGTTTCTCATTTTTTCATAGTCCCTTTTTGTAAGCAGATAACCTCATCCGTCAGCCTTCGGCTGCCACCTTCCCCAAAGGGGAAGGTTTACCCCTTTCCTATGGAGAGGGTGGACCGGCGAAGCCGGTGGATGAGGTTAAGAATCCCATAATAAAGCCTCCCCTATAGGGGAGGTGGCCGAGCAGGGCGAGGTCGGAGGGGTAAATACAGCATTTGAAAGCAGGATGACAGAAAAAACTTCCTCTCTGTACATAAACCTACTCTTTCAAAAGTAGACATTCCCATCAATCATTGGTAAAATTTAAGACATATAACAATCAACGAAGACAAAGGCTGATTACTAACTTGGAGCGGATTACAATGGCTGCTGTATTAAATATTAACCAAATGTCCGAAGAAGACATTAAACTGCAATACATCACTCCGGCAATCACAGCAAAGTGGGACTCTCACTACATCACCATGGAGACAAAGATTACCGACGGACGGATAAATATCAAAGGTAACATGGCGGCGAGGGAGAAGCCAAAGCGGGCTGACTATCTCATCTACCTGACCGACAACAAACCTATTGCTGTCGTCGAAGCAAAAGACCACAATCACTCTGTCGGTTACGGCTTGCAGCAGGCAATGACCTACGCCGTTATGCTTGACTTGCCATTTGCCTACAGCTCCAACGGTGACGGCTTCGTGGAGCATGACTTCCTCACCGGCAAAGAGCGTCATCTGTCTCTCGACGAATTCCCCGATGAAGCCGAGCTTGTCCGTCGCTTCAAGCAGGAATCAAACGGCGGTGCCGGTATAACCCCGGAAGAAGAGGACATCATCAATCAGCCCTACTACTCCGGCATGGGGGCAAACTCTCCACGATACTATCAGCGTATCGCTATCAATAGGACGGTAGAAGCCATTGCCCGGGGACAGGACAGACTGCTCCTCGTCATGGCTACCGGTACAGGCAAGACCTATACGGCCTTTCAGATTGTCTATCGTCTGCTCCAGTCCGGCATGAAGAAGAAAGTCCTCTACCTTGCGGACAGAAATATGCTGGTTGACCAGACCATTCAGCAGGATTTCGCGCCCCTCAGCAAGACGATTCACAAGGTAAATTTTGCCAAGGACGACAAGACCACCATCGGTGCCTATGAGGTATACTTTGCCCTCTATCAGCAGATGGTAGGAGACAAGGATGAGGAGCATTTCCGTGACTGGTTCCAGCCGGATTTCTTCGACCTGATTATCGTCGACGAGTGTCATCGCGGCTCTGCCAAGGAAGAAAGCCGCTGGCGCAAAGTGCTGGAGTATTTCAAGTGTGCCACCCAGATAGGTATGACCGCCACCCCGAAAGAAACAAAATACATTTCCAACATTGATTACTTTGGGGAGCCACTCTACACCTACAGCCTTAACTCCGGCATCAACGACGGCTTCCTTGCTCCGTTCAAAGTCATCAAGGTAACAATGGACATATCCGACGGCTGGCGACCTACCGCCGGACAGCTTGACTACTTCGGCAACGAGATTGAGGACAGGATTTACAACAATCGTGACTACGACTACAACCTTATTCTGCAAGACAGAATAAATCAGGTAGCTCAGACGGTCACGAACTATCTGAAGCAGACCGGCAGGATGCAGAAAACTATCGTCTTCTGTGCCACCGAAGACCACGCCGAGCGAATGAGACAGGCTCTCGTCAACTGCAACGCCGACATGGTGAAGGAAAATCCCGACTATGTAGTACGCATTACCGGCAGTGATGTCTACGGCAAGAGCAAGCTGGACTACTTCATCTCCGTGGCGGCAGAATACCCGGTCATTGCCACCACCTCTGAGCTGCTTACCACCGGAGCCGACTGCAAGATGACTAAGCTGGTAGTGCTGGACAAGATGATTTCCTCTATGACCACCTTCAAGCAGATTATCGGCCGGGGAACGAGGCTGCGGGAGAAGGAAGGCAAGCTCAGCTTCATGGTCATGGACTTTCGCAATATCACATCACTTTTTGCCGACCCGGATTGGGATGGGCCGGTAGAGCAGGATGACGGCTTTCAGCCGGGTAATGGCAAAGGAACAAAACCGCTTCCCGATGACCCGATTGAGCCTGTCGACCCGCCGGAGAAAAAGCCGGTGTACTATGTCACACCGGAGGGCGGTAAGGCTGTGGTGGTCAATGAGAGCGTTGCTGTCTACGATGCCAACGGCAAGCTGCTGGTCAACGAAAACATCATTGACTACACCAAGGCGAACATCATCGGCGAGTGTGCCTCATTGGAAGCCTTCATCCGCCGCTGGAAAGGCGAAGAACGAAAAGCCGTCATTGCTGAACATCTGGCGGATGTCGGTATTGACATAGACAAGCTGAAAGCTGAGCAGGGCATGGCCGATGTGGACGACTTTGACTTCATCTGCTACATCGCTTACGGCAAGAAAGCCCTCACCAGAAGGGAAAGGGCGAACAACACAAAGAAAAATGACTTCTTCAGCAAGTACAGCGGTGCTGCGAAAGAAGTGCTGGAAACCCTCTTGGAAAAGTACAAGGATTTGGGTATTAAGGAAATCGAAAAGACAGAAGTGCTGAAGCTGGCAGACTTTACTAAGTTCGGTCAGCCCAGCCGGATAGCCAAGCTCTTCGGCGGCAAGCAGGAATACAGAGAGGCCGTGCTGGAGCTGAAAGAACATTTATATGAGGATGAGGTGGTCTGACCATGGCAATCGGAGGATTTGTCAAGCGAATAAGAGACATTATGCGGATGGACGCCGGTATCAGCGGCGATGCTCAGCGCATTGAGCAGCTGGTCTGGATTCTCTTCCTAAAAGTCTACGATGCCAAGGAAGAAAACTGGGAATTTGACGACGACGAATACGAGTCCATCATCCCCGAAGAATGTCGCTGGCGCAGCTGGGCAGCCGACCAGTCCCTTACCGGTGATAAGCTGTTGGAGTTTGTCAATAACACCCTTTTCCCGGTATTGAAGGGCAGAGATGCAAAGGACAATAGCGGTAATGTAGCTATCAGGGGCATCAAGGTCAACGCCGACACACCATTGAAGAAATCAATCGTACTGGCCGCTTTTGCCGATGCCAACAACTACATGAAGGATGGCGTTTATCTCCGTCAGGTCATCAATGTCGTCAACGAAATTGACTTTGAGGACACAAAGGAGAGTCATGCTTTCGGCGAAATCTACGAAACGATACTGAAAGAGCTGCAGGCCGCCGGCTCTGCCGGTGAGTTCTATACACCGAGATCCGTCACCGAGTTCATGGCCAAGATGATACAGCCGAAGCTGGGGGAGAAGATGGCGGACTTTGCCTGCGGTACCGGCGGCTTCCTCACCAGCTGGCTGAATGAGCTGCGGAAACAGATAGTGAATACCGGGGACGATGCGGCAGCGGACAGCTCCGTCTACGCGGTAGAGAAGAAGCCTTTTCCATATCTCCTGTGCATTACCAATATGCTGCTTCACGATATGGAAAACCCCAATATCAATCACGGAAATTCTCTGCTGAAAAATGTGCTGGACTACACCGAGGATGACAAGTTCGATGTGGTACTGATGAATCCTCCCTACGGCGGTCACGAGGATGCCAGCGTCAAGGGCTACTTCCCAGATGATTTGGCCAGCAGCGAGACAGCCGACCTCTTTATGTCCGTCATCATGTACCGACTGAAAAGGAAGGGCAGGGCGGCGGTCATTCTCCCTGACGGCTTCCTCTTTGGCAACGACAACGCCAAGACCAGTATCAAGAAGAAGCTGCTGGCTGACTTCAACCTCCACACCATCATCCGTATGCCCGGCAGCGTCTTTGCCCCCTATACCAGTATCACCACCAATATCCTTTTCTTCGACAACACTCACGCCACGGAAAATGTCTGGTTCTATCGCCTCGATATGCCGGAGGGATACAAGCACTTCTCCAAGACGAAGCCTATGAAGCTGGAGCATTTCCAGCCGGTTATCGACTGGTGGAACAACCGGGAAGAAATCACCGTGGAGGACTGGCCGAAGGCGAAGAAATTCACCGCCGAGGAAATCGTCGCCGGTGGATACAATCTTGACCTCTGCGGCTTCCCTCACGAGGAAGAAGAAATCCTGCCGCCGGATGAGCTGATTGCCGACTATCAGGCCAAGCGTACAGCTCTCAACAAGAAGATTGACGATGTGCTGTCGGCTATCGAGGCTATGCTGGAGGTAAAAGCATGACACCGGAGCAGCTGAGAAACAGCATCCTGCAAATGGCTATCGAGGGCAAGCTGACGGAGCAGCGTCCCGAGGACGGCAATGCCGCTGACCTGTTGAAGGAGATACAAGCCGAGAAAGCCAAGCTGGTGAAGGACGGAGTAATAAAAAAAGAAAAGCCTCTGCCGGAAATAGCAGAGGATGAGATTCCATTTGAGGTGCCGAAAAGCTGGTGCTGGTGCAGACTGGGTGAAGTTGGAATTACCATTACTGGAAAAACACCATCAACAACTTGTTCAGAATACTATGATGGGGAATATCCGTTTATTGGTCCAGGGAACATATCAAGCTCTGGAACTATACAGTATGATACGGATAAAAGATTGACAGAATCCGGATTGGCTAATAGTCGGGCATTGGATAATCAGGATATAGTACAAGTGTGTATAGGTGGGTCAATTGGTAAAGTTGCAATTGTTGATAGAAAATGTGGATTCAATCAGCAAATCAATGCTATTAAACCACTGTTATCACTAAGTAAATATATATTCAGTGTCATACAATCAGACTTTTTCTACAAGAAATTGCGTGAAAATTCTACGGGGACAGCAACACCAATTATTAACAAAGATGGGTGGTGTAATCTTTTAGTTCCGTTAGCGACACTCGCCGAGCAAAAGCGTATTGTCGACCGTTTGGAAAAAATTCTTCCATTGGTAGATGATTACGAAAAAGCCTACAATGAGTTGCATGAGCTGAACAAAGCTTTCCCCGGGAAGCTGAAAAACAGTCTGCTGCAAATGGCTGTGGAGGGAAAGCTGACCGACCAGCGCCCCGAGGATGGCAACGCCGCTGACCTGTTGAAGGAGATACAAGCCGAGAAAGCCAAGCTGGTGAAGGACGGAGTAATAAAAAAGGAAAAACCTCTGCCGGAAATAGCAGAGGACGAAATTCCTTTTGAAATTCCTGAAAGTTGGTGTTGGGTTAGAATGGGCAATGTCGTTGATGTCAGGGATGGAACGCATGATACACCTAAATATTGCCCAACTGGAATACCATTAGTTACAAGTAAAAATATTAGTAGCGGACAACTGAGCTTTGATGAGGTGAAATATATATCAGAAGAGGATGCTAAAATAATAAATTCTCGATCAAATGTAGATGATGGCGACATACTATTTGCAATGATAGGCTCTATAGGAAATCCAGTCATTGTAAAAAAGAATAGGGAATTTTGTATAAAAAATATAGCCTTATTTAAGCCATATATTAAAGCAACAATCGGAATGAAGTATTGGTTTTGGGTACTATATTTTTTTCAGGAAAGAATGAGAAAAGGAGCTTCGGGCGGAGTTCAATCATTTGTTTCACTGAAAGTTTTTAGACAGTACACTGTACCACTCCCACCTCTCGCCGAGCAGAAGCGTATTGTTGCGAAGCTGGAGCAGTTGCTGCCGCTTTGCGACACTCTGGCGAAAGCCCAGCAGTAACAAAAGAATACTTTTTACGGGTCTGTGAAAAAAGTCTGACATAGACCGCATCCGTCTCATGTGTCCTCCCTGCTTGCAGGGAGGGGGACCATGCGCAGCATGGTGGAGGGTAAGGAAAGAGGAATAATCCATTTAACCCACCACCGCCTTTCGGCGGTCCCCCGCCCTTAAAAAGGGCGGACACAACCTCAGCTGAGCTCATTAATTGCTCATGCACACTCAGAGAGTAAAGGGTCTGTGAAAAATGATTGTTCATTTTTTCACAGACCCTTTTTATTTACTTCCTTTCTGAATAATGCTAAAATAATGAACGGTTATGCAACGAATTTGATTAGCGCTGATTAATATCACCGTTTACACATAGAAGGAAGAATTATTTTGAGAAATTATTATTCCGCAGCGGCAGTTTTCAGCTGTTTTTTTCTCCTGCTGCTGTATATACGAATGCGCCATTTGCGGGTGTTCCACAATGGTGCGGGGCAGTTTAAGAAGTTCCTGCAGTCGGCTATCGGCTTCACTGTGGTGGATTGCCTGTGGGGGCTGTCTTATGCCGGCGGCTACGGCAGCAGTGTGTCATTATTTACGGTCTGTGCCTATTTGTATTTCGCTTTTTCGGTGATTGTCTGCTACAAGTGGATGAAGTACACCGCTACCTATCTTGCCTCCGAGGCGGAGCGGAATTATCTCAATAAGGTTGGCTGCCTCATATCAATAGTTCAGCTTGTGATACTGGCGGCAAATCCCTTTACCGGCGAAGTGTTTACCATCGGGCCGGGTACCGTTTACAATGTCGGCTTTATGCGTACTGTCATTTTCGGTATGCAGGCTATCCTTTATCTGATAATCAGTGCGCTGCTGGCAGCTGAGAAGAAAACCGGCGATGAGAAAAATCTGTACAGGTATGCTCTTGGTATATCCTTTTTGCCGCTGGTGTCCTGCTTCCTGAGCTGGGGCGAAAGCGATTCGCCTTATTATTCCATCGGCTGCATGACTATTGTTCTCTGCGTGTTCCTGCTCAATGTCACCCAGATGCTGATAATTGACAACAAAGTCATACGGCAGCAGAGGGATGAGCTTGACCGGGAATACAATACAATGAAGGATGCTTACTATACCGCCGGAAAAGCCGGTGAGGCGAAGCGGGAATTCCTGGCAATGATAAGCCGTGATATGCGGACACCGATGAATTCCATTATCGGTCTTTCCACTATTGCCGGGGCGCATATTCATGATTCGGAGAGGGTGGAGGACTGCCTGCGGAAGATAAAGGAGTCGTCTCAGAGCATCCTGAAGCTGTTCAACGAAGTCATGGATATGGACAAGGTTGAAGACTCCGGGACGAATGCCGCCTCGGAAAATATTGTTATCCGTCAGTTTATCGAAAATCTTTCCGATGAAGCCGGAGCTATGGCGAGGACGAAAAATCAAAGGTTGGCAATCTCCGTAAAGGATATTGTCCATAATGTTGTCCTCGGTGATGCGGAGCGGATAAAGCAGTGCTTCGATATCGTGGTGGGAAATGCGGTGAAGTATTCTCCCGACGGCGGCAATATAAGCATTACTATCGGTGAGACTTCCTCAGCCTACGATGGCTTTGCCTGCTATGAATTTACCGTAGAGGACAATGGCGTCGGTATGGATCGGAAGCAGCTGGCGAAGGTCTTTGACCCCTTTGACAGAGAAGATACGGTCAAGAGCGGCAGAGCCGGGCTGGGTCTCGGTCTGGTAATCGCTCAGAATATCGTCACCATGATGAACGGTGTGATTAAGATTGACAGCACCCCGCAGGTCGGTACGAAGGTTTACTTCAATCTGTTTTTGGAGCTGCCGGAGAAGGTGGAGACGAAGGACGAAAACCTGATAGGCACCTATGTCCTTATCCTCGACGAAAGCATGGAGGATTCGGAGCAGATGCTGCAGAGTCTCGGACAGGTGGGTATCAAGGGCGAATTCGTCGACAATGCCGAGGAGGCTGTAAAGAGGATAAAGGAGCATCACGGCTGCCGTGATGACTACAGTGCGCTCATAGTAAACTGGAAAATCCCGGGCAATGACGGCATGGCGGTGGCAAAGCAGATGCAGGAGGCCGTGGGTGAGTATCAGCCGGTTGTTCTGGCCTACTCCTACGATACGGAGGAGCTGGAAAGACAGGCTGTGACAGCCGGTGTGGACGGTATCATCAGCAAGCCTTTGTACCGCTCCGGTCTTCGTCACTTGTTCAATGAAGTTCTGGGCAAGGAGAAGGCAAAGGCAAACGGAGATACCCTGAATGCAGACTTCAGCAACATCAGGGCGCTGCTGGTCGAGGACAATGAGCTGAACAGAGAAATCACCACGGAGCTGCTGTCCCTGACAGGTATGCAGGTAGATTCAGCCGACAACGGTCAGGTTTGTGTGGATAAGTTCACCGGGTCGCAGCCGGGCTGGTACGATGTCATATTCATGGATGTGGAGATGCCGGTGATGGACGGCTATGAGGCAACGCGGCGAATCCGGGAGCTGAATACCGAGTATGCGAAGCAGATTCCCATATTTGCTATGACGGCCAATGTAATGTCCGAGGATGTAATCAAGGCGAAAAATGCGGGCATGAACGAGCATGTCCCAAAACCTTTTGATATGAAGAAACTTGTGGCGGTTATGCGTAATTATTTCAGATAAATGGTATAATATATAAATGCTTTGCTAAAATTTTAAGTATGGAAGGAAATTTCACGGGGAATGGAAAAGTTTTTTAAGAATATGATGCTGTACCTGCTGGTAATCATGATTGCGGTAACGCTGATTGATTCTCACGGTTCTCAGAAGGGCAGCAAGAAGGAAATTGACTACACCGGCTTCATGACGAAGGTCGAGGAGGGCAGTGTAGCCAAGGTCACGATTACGGATAATGTCATCAGAGGTTCGTTGTCCGACGGAACGGAGTTCACTGCTACCGTCCCGCAGAATGACAATGAGATTATCGGCAAGCTCCGGGCGAAGAATGTAAACATCAAGGTGGAAAATCCTATTGAGCCGCCCTGGTGGTCTTCTGTACTGATGTCTGTCCTGCCGGTGGTGGTTATCGTCGGTGCAATCGCTTACTTTATGGGCGGAAATAACAATGGCCCGGGCCGTCTCTTCAGCTTCGGCAAGAGCAAGGCCAGAATGACCATGCCGGACAATGTAAAGGTAAACTTCTCCGATGTAGCCGGTGCCGATGAGGCAAAGGAAGGGCTGGAGGAGGTAGTGGAGTTCCTGAAGGAGCCGGATAAATTCAGCGGCCTCGGAGCGAAGATTCCCAAGGGCGTCCTGCTCTTCGGCTCTCCGGGTACAGGCAAGACTCTGCTGGCCAAGGCTGTTGCCGGTGAGGCAGGTGTGCCTTTCTTCTCCATCAGCGGCTCCGACTTTGTAGAAATGTTTGTGGGCGTTGGTGCTTCCCGTGTCCGTGATTTGTTCAATAATGCCAAGCGTGAGGCTCCCTGTATCGTATTCATTGATGAAATCGATGCGGTAGGTCGTCAGCGCGGTGCCGGTGTAGGCGGCGGTCACGATGAGCGTGAGCAGACCCTCAATCAGCTGCTGGTTGAAATGGATGGCTTTGAGACCAACGAAGGAATTATCGTTATCGCGGCAACGAACCGCCCGGATATCCTTGACCCGGCGCTGCTTCGTCCCGGCCGCTTTGACCGTCAGATTACCGTTGACCGTCCCGATGTGAAGGGCCGTGAGGCAATACTTAAAGTACATACGAAGAACAAGCCCATCAGTGATGATGTTGACCTGACGGTGCTGGCCCGTCGGACTCCGGGCTTCTCCGGTGCGGATTTGGCAAATCTCGTGAATGAGGCGGCGCTTCTGTCTGCCCGCCGCAATCAGAAGACTGTCACAATGGCGACCATGGAGGAAGCTGTTGAAAGAGTAATGGCCGGGCCGGAGCGTAAATCAAAGGTAATGAGTGACCGGGAGCGGAAGCTCACTGCATACCATGAGGGCGGACATACCCTCACCGGTATGAAGCTGCCCAATGCCGACCCTGTACACAAGGTAACAATCATTCCCCGAGGCCGGGCCGGCGGCTATACTCTGATGCTGCCGCAGGAGGATCGCTCCTACGAGACCAGAAGCCAGCTTCGTGACCAGCTTACTACGCTTCTTGGCGGTCGGGTGGCTGAGGAAATCATCCTTCATGAAATCTCTACCGGTGCCTCCAGTGATATAGAGCGGGCTTCTCAGCTGGCCAGAGCAATGATTACTCAGTACGGCATGAGTGATAAGCTCGGCCCTATCAACTACGGTGCCGGAGAAAACCATCAGGTTTTCCTCGGTCGTGAGCTGGGGCAGCAGAGAAATTATTCCGAAGAAATTGCGGCAGAAATTGACAAGGAAGTACAGCGGTACATTTCCGAGTCCTATGAGAACTGCCGGAAGATACTGGAAGAAAATATTGATGACCTGCACGCTATTGCAGCGGCTCTTATGGAGAAGGAAACTCTCCACGCCAAGGAGCTGGAGGCTATAGTGGCGGAAACAGAGGCCAAGCGGTACGGAACTGAGGAAGCTACTGCAGCGGCTGTAGCAGAGCCTGAGGTCAGCCAGCAGGGAGATAATGACCGCATATAAAAAGAAGTTGTGAAAAGGTCTGACATAGACCTCATCCGTCTCGCTTCGCGAGCCACCTTCCCCAATGGGGAAGGTCTTTACCCTCCCCATTGGGGAGGGGGGACCGGCGTAGCCGGTGGGTGAGGTGAATAAACGGTTTTCTTACAGACCTTTTCACAGCAGCTGCATAAAGGAAATAGAGGGCTATGCCCTCTATTTTTGTAGGAGAGGTAATTTTTATGAGATTTATCCATACGGCAGATTTGCATCTGGGCAAGGTACTCAACGGTGAACGGCTGACGGATTTACAGAGTAAGGTTCTCGATGACCTGCTGGCACTTGTTGATGAGACAGGGGCGGAGGCGGTGGTCATTGCCGGAGACATATACGACCGCAGTGTGCCGCCGGAGGAGGCGGTAGAGCTGTTTGATTCCTTTGTCAGCAGACTTGTATCGGAAAAGGGGAAAAAGCTGCTCTACATAGCCGGCAACCATGACAGCGATGCCCGGATAAACTATGGAGCAAAAATAATGTCCTCCGGCGGCGTCTATATAAGAGGCGACTTGCAGAAGGAGCCTGAGCCGGTTGTCCTCCATGATGAATACGGGCCGGTATATTTTTCTCTCATTCCGTATGTTACCCCGGAGCGGGTGCGCTCAGTCTGGGGAGAGGAAAATCTTTCCTTTGAGGAAGCAATGGATTTCGTGGCGGGAAAAGAGTACGAAGCAATAAAAGCGGCGGCATCGGAGGGGGCAGCCCTGCGAGCCGTGGCGGTAGCCCATGCCTTCGTCACCGGCGGCAGTATTTCCGGCTCGGAGCGTGAGCTGTCGGTAGGCGGCTCCGGTGAGGTGAAGGCAGAGTCCTTTGCTCAATACACATATACCGCTCTCGGTCATCTTCACGGGCCGCAGCGGATGGGAGAACGAATCCGGTACAGCGGCTCCCCTTTGAAATATTCACTGAATGAGTACGCACAGCGAAAGGCATTTCTTATCGTGGACATTGACGGAGCCGGTGCGGTGTCCGTCACCGAGCGGGAAATAGTCCCGGCCAGAGATTTGCGGCTGCTGGAAAACATCAGCTTTCAGGAGGTAATCGAAGGAGCGGAAGCGGAGACGGCAGCACGGCGGGAGGACTTCCTGTGGCTGAAGCTCAGTGACCGGGAGCCGGTTTTGGGGGCAATGGAAAGACTGCGGGAGCGCTATCCCAATATCTTATCGCTGGAATGGGTAAACCGCGGCACCGTCGGCGAGGACAGGGTAGATGACGGACGGCAGCTCATGTCCCAGAGCAAGGAAAAGCTTTTTGAATCATTCTTCGAGGAAGTTACCGGTGAGAAGCTGAGCGACGAAGAACGCGACATCCTGCGAAAAGAAATAAATCGGGCAGAGGGAGGGAGAGACTGATGAAACCGCTGAAACTTGAAATGACTGCATTCGGGCCTTATGCGGAAAAGACCGTTATTGATTTCAACCGGCTGCAGGAGAAGAATGTCTCTCTCTTTCTGATTAACGGCAAGACCGGCAGCGGCAAGTCCGCAA
The DNA here is from genome assembly GCA_030523645.1 of Selenomonadaceae bacterium. Classification (GTDB taxonomy): domain Bacteria; phylum Bacillota; class Negativicutes; order Selenomonadales; family Selenomonadaceae; genus RGIG250. The sequence goes on along the minus strand of JAUNIB010000001.1, from coordinate 695,387 downwards.
TATTCGCCGCTATGTGCTATGCTCTGTATAATGAGCTGCCGGGAGATGAGCCGACACCGGCGGAATATATGCGCTGTCATCTGGCAGACGAGAAGCAGGGCGCGGTGGTAGTCCTTTCCTTCACGGTGGGGAAAAAGTCATACCGGGTAGAGAGACAGCCGGCCTTCAAGAAGCCGGGAAACAAAAACGAGACAGCAGCCAAGGCTGTCCTCTGGGAAATCCATGAGGACGGGCAGGAAGAGCTGCTGGAGGAAAAGGTCACGGCTGTCAATGAGAGAATAAAGGAGCTGGTTGGCTTTGACCGGCGGCAATTCTGTCAGGTGGTGCTGCTTCCTCAGGGTGAATTCAGAGAGTTTTTGAAGGCAGACACCAGCGAGAAGGCGAAGCTGCTGTCGAAGCTCTTCTCCACCGGAATATACGGTGATGTCATAAAGAGCCTGAAAGAGAAGAAAAAAGAGCTGGCGGATAAACTTGAGCAGGCAATCAAAGAGCGGAGCGTACTGGTAAAGGATATTCTTGCGGATGACGAAGATAATTCGGCGGAGAGTATAAAGGAAAAGCTGCTGGAGGAAGAAAAGGCAGCGGCAGAATACGCAAGGAAGCTGGAAGCAGCCGACAAGGAGCTGAAGCATGCTCAGGGAGAACTGGAACAGGCAAAGGCCGCTGATGATAAGTTCCGCCAGCGTGAAATCGCCAAAAGTGAATACGAGGCAAAATGCGGTGAGAAAGATAAGGTGCAGCAGGTAAAGCTGGTCTGTCAGCGAACGGCGGCGGCTAAGGAAATAAAGCCTCAGTGGGATAATTTGTCCCTGTCGGAAGAAAACAAGACGGCGGCAGAGGCAAAGGTGAGGCGGGCAGAAACTGCCGTCAGGAAGGCACAGGAGGCCCTTGACCGGGCAAGGGAAGGGCTGGAGCTTCAGGAGAAGAAAAGTCCTGTCCGGGAGGAGGCTGTCAGAGAACTGCACCGGCTGGAAGGATTGAAAGAAAAGGTAGGGGCCTATGCCGCTATGCGGGGTCTCTACGAGCTGCGGTTGGAGGAGCTGGAGTCTGCTCAGCAGGAGCTGACAGAAACCAGGAACAAACTTGAAGTTTCGGTGAAAAGAAAGGAAAAGCTGGAGACCGAGAAGCTGTCACTGGAGAAGCAGAAGGCAGCGACTGAGCTGTGGGAGAATAAGGTACAGCAGCTCATTGATGAGGTCAATGTGCTGATTTCTTACGAAACGGCAAAGTCGGAAGCTGACAAACAGGCCAAGATAGTGGAGGGGCTTATAAGCCGGAGCAAGGCGGTGGAGGAAGCAGAGACGCGGGCAGAGCTGGCCTGCAGGCAGCTTCAGGCGAAATGGTTTAGCTGTCAGGCGGCTGTCCTGGCCCAGCAGCTGGGGGAGAATATGCCCTGTCCGGTGTGCGGATCCCTCAATCATCCCAATCCGGCGGAAGCTCTGGCTGACCATCCTACCGAGGAGGCTCTGAATGAGGCGGAGACGGCTTCCAATAAAGCCCGGAAATTGTCGGAAGCGGCGAAAGCGAAGCTGTCTAAGGGTCAGCAGGATCTGGCTGCCGCCGAAGCAAAGCTGAATGCCTTTGCTTCTAAAGGTGAGGGCAGAGACCGTAACGCCGCGGAAGCAGAGCTGGAAAATGCCAGAAAGGAACTGGAGGCGGCGCAAAAGGCAGCCAAGCGGCTGACAGAGAGAATACTGCCGGAGCTGCAAAAGGAAATCGAGGCAGGTCAGCTTCTTGCGGCAATGGCAGCAGAAGCAGAAAAGAAGTCTGAGGCACGGGCAAAGATTGTAATAGAGGATAAGGCTGTAATCGAAAACAACGAAAAGGGATTGCCTGAGGACTGCCGCAGCATGGATGACTGGCAGAAAAAATGCAGCGGTGCAGCGGAAAGAAAGGAAAAGCTGGAACGGGACTACAACATGGCGGTGACTGCCGCTCATCAGAGCGAGCAGGCTGTCGCTGCAGAAACGGCACAGCTTAAGGCTGCCCGTGATTTGGCGTCCGACTGTGAGTCGAAAAGGCTGGCAGCGGAGGAAGAATTCGCCCGCTGTATGGCGGAGAAAGACTTTGCCAGTAAGGATGATTACAGGAAGGCTCTGCAGTCGCTGCCGGAACTTGAGAAATGGGAAAAGTATCTGCAAAGCTATGAAAAGGAGTTATACAGTCTGCAGGAGCGGCTGAAGGCGGCGGATGAAGCTGTAAAGGGACTGACACCGCCGGACATGAAGTCGATTTCCGAGGCTGTAAGGGAAAAGGAAAGAGAGGTAACGGAGCTTAATCAGCTGGTGGGCGGCCGCAACCGTGAACTGGAGCTGAAGCGAAAAAAGGCACAGGAAATATTCGCAGCGGACGAGAAGATTGACCGGCTGCAGAAGCAATACGGCCCGGCGGCGAGACTGGCAGAGGTTGCCGACGGAGTGAACGGCAAGAATCTTAACTTCGAGAACTTCGTCCTGCGGAGCTGTCTGGAGGACATAGCGGACAAGGCAAATCAGCGGCTGCGGCAGATGAGCCAAAACCGCTATGAGCTGCAGCGGACCGGCAAAAATCAAAAAAAGACCGGCGGCAGAAAGAACCTCGGTCTTGATTTCGTGATATACGACAGCTGGAGCGGTGATGAACGGCCGGTAGCCACACTGTCCGGCGGCGAGAGCTTTATTACCGCTTTGGCTATTGCGCTGGGAACGGCCGATATTGTCATGGAGTACAGCGGGGGAATTAAGCTGGAGACGGTTTTCATTGATGAAGGCTTCGGTACCCTTGACCCGGAAATGCTGGACAAGGCAATGGAAGTGCTGGGACAGCTCAGCTACGGAGGCAGCCGTCTTGTCGGCATAATCTCCCATGTGCGGGAACTGGTGGAGCGCATTGATGTAAGACTGGATGTAATTCAGAAGGGGGACGGCACCAGCGAAGCAAAATTCGTAGGAATATAGAATAAAGCAGGGGCTGTCGCCGTCGCCGTAGACGACTAGTGGTAACCTATACTCATAGGCTCCACTATAGGGGAGCTGTCGCCGTAGGCGACTGAGGGGTAAAAGAATAGGTAGTACCGTTACCCCTCCCGCTGCACTCGGCCACCTCCCCTGGAGGGGAGGCTGTCTTAGATAAATACGACACAAAGCAGGGGCTGTCGACTAATTTTCATTAGTGCGGCAGCCCCTTTGAGTTGCGTATTATGTTTTGGGTAATCCGGTCAGTTGCCCGGCTGGGAAGCGGAGCGGTTGACCCGCTGTCCAAGATAGTAGGCGGCGAACTGCTGGGCAGTACGGCCGCTGCGTCCGCTGTGGTCAAGCTCCCAGCGCTTGCCCTCGACACGGAGCTCCTCAGGAGAGAGGATTACGCCTTCCTGACGGAGAGCATGGTCGATGATAGCAAGATACTCGTCCTGACTGGGGGCGCGGAACTTGATGATAAGACCGAATCTGTCGGAGAGGGATACGGTCTCATTTACGCTGTCATTGTTGTAAAGCTCGGAATCCCGGCTCTCCTCGTGGTCGTTCCAGGTCTCACGGATAAGGTGACGACGGTTGCTGGTGGCATAGATGAGGACATTTTCCGGTCTCGGCTCTACACCGCCTTCGATGGCGGACTTTACATACTTATAGTCGCTTTCGTTGGTCTCGAAGGAAAGGTCATCAAGATAGATGATGAATTTCTTGCTGGCAAACTGACGAAGCGTATCCATGACCTTGGGAAGGTCTTTTATCTGATGCTTGGTAATCTGAACGAGGCGGAGACCCTGACGGAAATATTCGTTGGCGAGGGCCTTTATGCAGGTGGATTTACCGGTACCGCGATCACCGACCAGCAGGGCATTGTTGGCAGGCAGATCGGAGAGGAAAGCCAGAGTGTTCTTCGTAAGGGCGTCCTTCTGACGCTGATAGCCGATGATGTTGCGAAGGAGAGCCGGCTCGAAGTGAGTGATACCTTTGAGAAGCTCCTTCTCACTGTTCCAGGCAAAGGCTCTGTAGATGGCGATGGAGCCGTAGCCGTAAGTCCGGTAGTAGGTCAGGAAGCCGTCAGCCAGCTGTTCGGCGGTGGTGGAATTAGACATGAAGGAGGAAAGACAGGCGGTAGCATCGGTCATTTCCCGCTCACTGGTGGGCTGATAATCATCGAGGAAAGCGGGGGCATCCTTGATCAGCTCAGAGGGCTTCATGGTGAACAGGGGCAGCAGCATTTCCATATCATGGATGAATGCTGCCCGAAGGCTGGCGCCGATTTGACCGCCGGAACGCTCAAGGGTGCAGTTTACGATGTTCTTGTCGGTAACAAGGCGCTCCACAATGTACGACTTGAGTATATTGCCGGAGAGATTGCAGTTTTCAGCACATTCGATAAGGGCGGCTATAGCTTCGGCGGCAGAAGCCTCGGGGGAAGCCATGGCTGCAGCTACGGTTTTCAGTACCGGGTCATTGGTCAGACTGCGGCAGACCAGCAGATTGGCCGGCGCTATTTTCTTTTCCATACTAAAGATCCTTTCAAAAATAAGCTTTCATGTTTCTACACACTTATTATACATTAAATCGTGGAATAATAAAAGAGAGTTAATTATATTCGGCGCTTAAAAGTTTATTTTTTCGCTCAATATATTCCGTCGTGAAGTAAACGCCGTTCTGACTTTCCCGATGGTCAAAGCCGTAGGCCCGGCGGCTGACAGCCAGCACCGGCGGAGCCTGAATACGCTTGGCGATACCGAGACCCGAGAAGCATTTCCACCATCTCTCCAAATCCTCGGTAAACTTATCCGGCGTGGGGAAAAGCCGTCTGGTGAGTCCGGCCTCGCAGCCCAGCTCACTGTCAATGGTATCTTCCTCGTACCAGCGCAGCAGGTCGGCAGGGGTGGCCTTGTCCCAGCGCTCGATAAAGGAGCGGAACAGGTAATCGTGATAGGGATAGATTATGGGGTCGCCTTTGCCGGCGTCTACATCCTGTGCATCTGAAAGCTCAGCACTGGGAACGATGTCTATGGTGCCCTGCGGTACTATCTCCCGGTGGAATACCTCTCTGTTGAGATACCGGGCCAAATCATATACCTGATATTTCCAGAGGTCGGCCAAGGCACAGAGGAACCCGGCCTGATCGCCGTATAGGGTGGAATAGCCGACCGTCAGCTCAGCCTTGTTGGCGTTGCAGGTAAAGGCCCCACCGAAGGCGGCGGCAAATCCGGCCAGCACCCGGGCAGACCGGTCGCGGGCCTGAATGTTTTCCCGGACGAAATCGCTGACGGTGAAGACGGCGGTATCTCCCTTGAAGCAGATGGGTGTACTGTTTATCTGCTGAACAGTCAGCTCTACACTTTCCTCAATGGGGGCTACAGCGTAGCGGCAGCCTACAGCATCGGCCAGCTGTCTGGCCAAGTCCTTTGTGGTAGCGGAGTTGAAACGGCTGGGCATATTGATGAGCAGCAGGTTTTCCGGAGGAAGCACAGCCGCGTAGAGAGCAGCTGTTACAGCGCTGTCAATGCCGCCGGATATGCCGATGACTACCTTGCTTATGCCAGTGCTTTGCAGGAAGTGCTTTATACCGTAGCTGAGGGAGCGGTATATGCTCTCGGACTCACAGGCGGCAGTGTCTGCGGCAGGCTGCATCCGGTTGACGGCGACAATTTCACCGGAAGATTTGCTGTATTCCGCGTAGAGGATTTCCTCCTCGTAGGGAGCAGATGCGGCGAGGATTGCACCGCTCCGGTCATAGACTGTAGAGGAGCCGTCGAAGGTATAGATGGTCTTTCCGTTGTTCTGTATGCCGGTATGATTTACATAAATCAGGGGAATGTTGTGACGGCGTGAATTTTCGCCGAACACCCGGTGGCGCTTTTGATTTTTTCCCAGCGTAAAGGGAGAGGCGGAAATGTTTATGAAAATGTCGGGAGCCTTGCCGTACTTTTTATAGCAGTTATTTACAAGGGCATCGGCTACCTGAAAATCGTAGTCGTCACCCCAGCCGTCCTCACAAATCAGCCGGCCGATGAGGTAATCCTCGCCATTAAGAGTAATAGAGAGCGGATAGAGAAGCTCTTCCGGCTGCCTGTTCAGCTCGTAGGCCAGCTTCCGCAGACTGAAGAAGTAGCGGCTGTCGTCGAACTCCCGATAGTTGGGGAGCAGGGTTTTAATGGTAAAAGGATAGGGCGCATCAGCCGGAGCAACGAGAGCACCGTCAGCGGCGGTGAAGAAGGCATTGTACTTCCGGAGACGGCCGTCGTTGTTCCGGCGGTCAGGGTCGACAGCCACACTGCCGAACATCACGGCAATGCCAAGCTCCTTTGTGGCGGCGATGATGCGTTCATTCTGAGTCAGGCAGTCCGCAAGGAAGGCCGCCGATTCCCATGTATCTCCCAAAAGATAACCGGGGACGGCCATCTCGGAGAAAATAACAAGCTCCGCTGCCTTATCCTTTGCTTCGGACATGAGCCTGATTATATTGTCGGCATTGTCCCGGGGACAGCCGGGCAACACTTCTGTCTGTACAAGTGCAATCTTCAGAGGCTTTGACACGATGTACCTTCTTTCAAAATTTGTGCTATAATGTATCGAGAAACAGGCAGTCAACACTGCCGGGAACTGTATGCAAAGAGGTAAGAAAATTGGCAAAGAAGAAAGCAGCGCCGAAAACAAATGCGGCACGAATACTGGATAATCTGAAAATAGACTATGAGCTGATGGAATACCCGGTCGACGAGGAAGACCTTTCCGCTGTCCATGTGGCGGCTTCGGTAGGTCTGCCGGTGGACATGGTATTCAAGACCCTTGTCATTCGTGCGGACAAGGATGTTATCATGTGCTGTATTCCCGGTGCGGCAGAGGTGGATTTGAAAAAGCTGGCTGCCATATCGGGTCATAAACGCTGCGAGCTGGTACCCTTGAAGGAAGTCCTCGGTCTCACAGGCTATATCCGGGGAGGCTGCTCACCTCTGGGAGCGAAGAAGCCGTACCCGGTATTCATTCATCAGTCGGTGAACGAGCATGAAAAAGTCACCGTAAGTGCCGGCAAGAGGGGAGCGCAGCTTGTACTGGCTCCGGCTGATCTGGTAAAAGCAACAAACGCCGTTGTCGGTGATGTTATTCACTGATACCTTCCTTAAATTAGCACAGGGAATTTACAAAATCAAGGCGTATTTCTGACGCTGATTGTTGATTCGTAAATAATTTTTGTTTTTTAGCAGGGATTTATCGGCGGACGGCGAAATATCAATAGTAAACAAGAAAGCAATGAACAGCCTGTAAGAACTATCTATTGTTTTCAGCAAAGGAGAATGATTATTATGGCAAAGCAGTTCATTTATGTTGACACCCGTCAGCAGGTAGCAAAGGTAGACGGTGCCGCTTATTACACTGTTTATAAGTTCGAGCGTGAGCTTACCGCTGAGGAGACAGACGAGCTTACCCGCTCCAAGGAGCCGAAGGTAGAGGGTATGGTTCTGCCGAAGAATGTTAAGGTAAGCGAGTATGCGGACTATGTGAAGAAGCACGAAGGCCGCGGCGATGTTCTGGTAGAGCTGCCGATTCGCTGATTCAGCAAGGAATGTTGGGGCTGTCGTTGAGACAGCCCCTTTTTATAAAATGAACGGAGGGAATTAAATGCTTACTTACACTTACTACGGTCATTCCTGTTTTCTGCTGGATGATGGTCAGTACAAGGTGCTGACTGACCCTTTCCTTACCGAAAATCCCCTTGCGGCAGCAAAGCCCGAGGATATCCAGTGCGATTTCATCCTCGTGTCTCACGGCCATTTTGACCATCAGGGGCAGGCAGAGGAGATTGCCAAGCGTACCGGAGCCCAGGTGCTGGCTATCCCGGAAATCCTCGGCACTATGGACGGCATCAACGGACACGGTATGAATGTGGGCGGCACCGTGAAGCTTCCCTTCGGCAGTGTCAAGATGGTACCGGCCATTCATAGCTGCATGGTAGCCGGCGGCGTGGCAGCAGGCTTCGTTATCGAGATTGGCGGTCAGGTAGTTTACTTCGCCGGTGATACGGCTCTCTTCAGCGATATGAAGCTCATCGGTGAGCTTTGCGGTGTCACGGTAGCCGTCCTGCCTATCGGTGACAACTTCACTATGGGCATTAAGGAAGCAACTCTAGCTGCAGAGTTTGTGGGAGCAAAGAAGGTAATCCCCATTCATTACAACACCTGGCCGCTCATTGCAGCCGATGCGGAAGAATTTAAGAAGCAGGTAGAGGCAAAGGGCAAGGCGACCGTCACGGTGGTTAAGCCCGGCGAGAGTGTTGAACTGTAATGAAGTCCCGCCTTATTGTCATACTTGGCCCCACGGCGGTGGGCAAGACCGGGGCGGCAATAGCTCTGGCCAAAAGGCTGAACACGGAGATAATCTCCGGTGATTCTCAGCTGGTATATCGCGGCTTCGACATCGGCTCAGCCAAGCCAACTCCTGAAGAACTGGCGGCTGTACCCCATCATCTTGTGAATATTCTCGACGGCAATGAGGGTTACAATGTCACGGATTTCTGTGTTGCGGCTCGGGAAAAAATAGCTGAGCTGAATGCTGCGGGCAAAATCCCCATCCTTTGCGGCGGCACCGGACTCTATGTAAAGGCATTGCTTGAGGGCTACAAATTCAACGAAACCACCGGCAATGAAGAATACCGTGAGAGTCTGGAGCAGGAGGCAAGGGCGGCACAGCCGGAAAATCCCCGAGGCTATCTGCTGGAAAAACTGCAGGGACTTGATCCGGCTGTGGCAGAAGCACTGGCCAACCGTGATGTGCGGAGGATTGTCAGAGCCATTGAAGTAGCGGCGGCAGGAGAAAGTATCTCCCGGGAACGGGTCAGCGAAGCCGAAGATACAGCGGAAGCAAAGGATCTCGTATATGATGCCTGTGTAATCGGCCTTATCAGAGAGCGGTCACTGCTTTATGAGCGGGTGAACCTTCGGGTGGATATTATGCTGCAGGAGGGACTGACGGAGGAGGTCAGGAGACTTCTGGAGACAGGGATAGACCGCAGCGCGCAGTCTATGCGGGCAATCGGATACCGGGAGACGGCAGCTTATTTAGCCGGGGAAATATCTCAGGAAAAAATGGCGGATGACATAAAGAAAAACACCCGTCATTTCGCCAAGCGGCAGCTGACCTGGTATCGCCGTATGCCGTATATCCACTGGGTAGACCCCACCGGGTATTCAGAGGAAACTCTGAATGATGAGCTGTTGAGAATTTTCCGGGAACACTTTGAAAAAATCGGAGATTAATTCTTGAATATTTAATGAATTGATTGCAGTTTTGATTAAACGGTGATATAATAGCCTAAACGAAATTTATCGATAGACGATAATTTTTCGCTTGATGTCTTGTTTTGTTTTGTTTTTCGTCAAATCTTTTACTTGACAGGAGGCACATCGTTATGAATCAGAAGCAAGCCGGAAAGGCTTTGAATCTGCAGGATACATTCCTGAATCAGGTTCGGAAGGAAAATGTTGCAGTCACCATTTATCTGGTAAATGGATTTCAAATCAAGGGAAATGTCCGTGGCTTTGACAGCTTCACGGTAATCCTTGACTCCCTCGGTAAGCAGCAGATGGTCTACAAGCACGCCATCTCTACCATCAGTCCGACGCGGCCGCTGGCTCACGGATTTGACTTCACAAAGCCTGAGGAAAAGTAAAAATATAACGGCTCCGCATCCAATGTCGGGTGTGGAGCCGTTTTTTGTCCTGATATAAATTTAGCGTGTTACTTGACGGGGCGATTGCTCTCTTCGGATGAGTAGCTGCGCAGCTCGGCGGGTATTTCTTCCCATTTTACTTCATTGACCGGGATTCCGTTGGCAACGGCCCAGGCCGAGGCAATGCCGGCGGCCTCACCGGTAGCGATACAGGTGGGCTGTATTCTCATGGAGGCGTTCAGCTCAAAATCGGCACTGGCGCACCGGCCGGCAACGGCGAGATTGCCTATTTCGTTGGTAATTAAAGTGCGGAAGGAGATTTCATAGTATTCTCCCTTTTTCAGCGGAGTGCCGTTTTTCCCGCCGTGAATGTCCACATAGTAAGCGGAGCGGGCAACAGCGTCCGGGAACCGGCTTTGTCCGTAGTAGTCTTTGCCGGTCATAATCAGCTGACCTCTTATCCGCCACGATTCTCTTACGCCTAATATAGAAGCCGTCCGGCTGATGTATGCCTTTGCGAAGCCCGGCATATTACGGCGGAAATACTCAATAAGCTCACGCTGCATTTTTCGTCCTACCTGCACAGCCTGAGCGTACTCTATAGGGTTTGTTGCACTGTAGCTGTTGGGCAGCTCCGGACAGTTGAAGGACATGACACCCTGCCGGCCCGGGACGGTGCAGGCCTGAATGTGGGCGCAATGCTCCTTGGTGAGTGCCCCAGACTGTACAGCTTTTTTGAAAAACGGATCCAGCTTGGACTTCGTGTTGCCGTATACATAGCCTATTTCGTAGAAGAAGGGCGGTTTTTTGGAGCAGAATTTATCTCCAAGCTGAACGGTTACATACTGATACAGCTTTTCAACATCGACATTAGAGACTTCAAACCGGAAACTCATGGGCTGATTGCGGCCGTCATTTTCGGGATTTCCCTTATCGGCGGGAACGCCTGCCAGCCGTGCCAGTACGGCGTCGCCACTGGCATCTATAAAAGTCTTGGCCTTTACGGCGGCCAGGCCCTCCACAGTCTGAATAATACAGCAGTGAATTTTATTCTTTGAGCACATTGCCTCAACCAGTGTGGAGCGGTAGAGAACAGTCACGCCGGCTTCAAGACAGATGTCATCGTAGACCTGAGCAAGTCCCTCGGTAGAGAAGCAGATACAGTTTGAGAGTCCGTATCTGTCCAGTATCAGACGGCTGCTGTCATAGTCAGTCAGTCGCTTGACTATTTCTTTCAGCAGGGGAGTCTCCGTATTTGCGGCGAAGGTGGGCATCATGGGATTAACAAGGCCGAGTGTCTGGCTGCCGCCCAGAGAGATACCCTGCTCAATCAATACGGTGACAGCTCCGCGTCTAGCAGACATGACAGCGGCAGCTACACCGGCACAGCCGCCGCCGGTAACGCATACATCGGCTTCGCAGAGGACGGGAATGGCCTTGCCGTTGAACATGACCGTATCACTAGCGGCGGCAGCCTCTGCAATCTGAGGTGCAGATGTAAAAGGGCCGATTGCGTAGGCGGCCATCGCACAGCCGGCCATTTTCAGCATATCGCGTCGGGAAATCTGAAAATCCATGAATACCCTTCCTTTCATCGATTTATTACTTGTGAGAATAATTCGACAACGGATAGTAAAATTCCTCTCTTTTTTATCTTCCTCTTTTAGCGGCTTATCCTCTGTGTTAAAATAATAGAAAAGATTTTTGGAGAGCGATGAAATGAAGACGCGAGGCTTTGAAATAGTAACAGCATTTCTTGATAAGAATATTAATATCCCCGTCCGTAAAACTGCCCGCAGTGCCGGCTATGATATAGAGGCGGCCGAAAGCGTTATCGTCAGTCCCGGTGAGCTGGTAAAGATTGCCACCGGATTGAAGGCATATATGCAGGACGATGAATACCTCGGTATTCATATACGGTCATCTCTGGGAATAAACCGGCAGCTGATGCTGGCCAACAGTCAGGGGGTAATTGACGCCGATTACTACAACAATCCTGACAATGAGGGGCATATCATTATTGCTATGCGCAATATGGGCAGTGAACCGGTAAGCATCAACAAGGGCGATCGTATCGCGCAGGGAATTTTCTATCGGTATCTCGTTGCCGATGATGATACGGCTGAGGGTGCCAGGACAGGCGGCTTCGGCTCTACAGGTATACGATAATGGAAAACTTTGACCTTTTCTCTGCGGCAGAGGATGACAGCACAGCCTTCGAGCCGCTGGCAGAGCGTATGCGTCCTCGCAATGCCGACGAATTTGTGGGGCAGGAGGATGTGCTTGGCCCCGGGACTTATCTTCGTCGGATGCTGGAGGCTGATAAGGTACCGTCCATGATTCTCTTCGGCCCCCCGGGGACGGGTAAGACCACACTGGCGAGAATGATTGCAGGGACTACCGACAGCGAGTTCAAGCGGCTCAACGCTGTAGCTGCCGGCATTGCGGACATTCGCCGAATCGTGGAGGAAGCGAAAGATGCCCGCCATCTGTACCACCGACGGACGATAATTTTCATCGATGAGATACACCGTTTCAACAAGAGTCAGCAGGATGTGCTGCTGCCCTATGTTGAGGATGGGCGGCTGATACTTATCGGAGCTACTACGGAGAATCCTTTCTTCGAGGTAAATCATGCTCTGTTGTCCAGAGTGCGGATAGTGAAGCTCTCGCCGCTGGATGATAATGCGGTGGCTCGGATAGTCCGCCATGCTCTAAACGACGAAGAGAGGGGACTTGGCCAGAAAAAGCTGGCCATGAAGGATGAAATATCTCTGGCTATAGCCGGACTGTCCGGCGGTGATGCCCGCATAGCCCTGAATCTGCTGGAAGAAGCGGCAGAGCTGGCGGCGGCTGACTCAGGCAGGGAAATAACTCTCTCAACCTTGGAAGCAATCGTCGGAGAGCGGGTACAGAAGTACGATAAAAAAGGCGACAATCACTACGATACCGTATCTGCCTTTATCAAGAGTATGCGGGGCAGTGACCCTGATGCGGCTATTCACTACCTTGCCCGGATGATTGCCGGTGGTGAGGATTTGGAATTTATCGCCCGTCGGGTGGCTATTTGTGCGGCAGAGGATGTAGGCAATGCCGACCCGATGGCTCTGGTGCTGGCAATGGCGGCTGTAGATGCCGTTAGATTCGTCGGCTGGCCGGAGGCTCGGATACCGCTGGCACAAGCTGTGACCTACATAGCTTCGGCACCCAAGAGCAACGCCGCCTACCTGTCCATCGACAGAGCGTTGGCGGAGGTGCGGGGCAGTGCGGCAGGGCCGGTACCGATGCACCTGCGGGATGCCCACTACAAGGGAGCCGCGAAGCTGGGACACGGCATAGAGTACATCTATCCCCATGATTATCCCGGACACTTCACACCTCAGCAGTATCTGCCGGACAAATCGAAGAACTCTCACTACTACGAGCCGACCGAAAACGGCAGAGAACGGTATCTCCGAGAGTATCTGCACCATTGCTGGCCGAAGCGGTGGTAGTGTGCTTCCTGCTCTGCTGAACTATGACAGGACGCAGCAGACGTAGAGGAAGGGCCTGTGAAAAAATGAGTACTCATTTTTTCACAGGCCCTTTTGTGCTTTTACAAAGAAATGATTAAGTTTTCGTTTATTCCAGACCAACATCCTTCAGGTAGTGATGCTCTACAGCCATCTGCAGCTTGTCGAAGGCTTCCTTGTCTTTGCCGCCGATGGGCTGGCCGTCCATCTCTACGGCGCGGATGCAGAGACCGCCGGAGCTGCTGATGATGACTTCATCGGCTGCCTTGAGCTGCTCCAGAGTGAAAGGCTCTTCCTTGGTCTTGAGACCGACAGAAGGAGCCAGCTCCAGAATGTGCTTCAGGCTGATACCCGGCAGAATGAGATTGTTGCGGGGATGAGTGCAGACAACGCCATCCTTCATCATGAGGATATTGCTGTGAGCACACTCGGTAACGATGTCTCCGCGATGGAAAACAGTCTCGAAGCAGCCCTGCTCACAGCAGCGTTGATAAGCGATAACGCTGGGGATAAGATTGAGCGTCTTGATGTTGCAGTGAAGGAAACGGGTGTCCTCCATGGTGATGAGTCTTGCCTGAGTGTCCAAGGGAACTCTGCCCATAGGAGCGGTGAAAATCAGCAGGCTGGGCTTCACATCGGCGGGAGGGAAAGCATGACCGCGAGGGCCGTTGCCGCGGGTGGCCTGCCAATAGAGCATACCCGTATCGGCATCGGTGGCATCTATGCACTTTTGAAGCTCACCGATAAGCTCCTCACGGGGCATATCAAATTTGATTTCCAAAAGCTTGCAGCTATTATAGAAACGGTCGAGATGATCCTTAGCTGCGAAGATGCGATTGTTGCAGAAAGTAGTAGCATCGTACACGCCGTCACCGAAATAAATAGCCCTGTCGGACATGGGGATGGTCATTTCCTCGAAGGGACCGAGCTTGCCATTGTAATAGCCTACATTAGTCATGGATTATTCCTCCGTTTTAGTGGTTTCCTTGTAAGTGAGAATTTTGTAAACGCCGATGGTGCATACCGGAACAAGATAGAGCAGAATGTAAGCGTAGGCCAGATACATATAGCCGGAACCGATGAGGTTGATAACGCCTACCTGAGAAAGAATGAGGGAAAGAGCGAGGATGCCGATGGTCATACCGCCCTTAGTGCCGCGGCTCATGGGCTTCTCACCCTTCTTTACATAAGCCGCATTGATGCGGACGATAAGAGCATGGATGCAGCCGGTAGCGGTCTCGATAAGAGTCCAGCCAAGCACGATGGAGAAAAGGGTGAGGATGAGCGGGCTGTCGGTGGTGCGCTGAATCATCTCAGTCCAGGGAGTAGCTACATTTGCACCGACGACCTTCGGGTCATTGTAGAAGCAGAGCATAGCGAAGTAAGTGAGGAACCAGGGGATAGTCATGAGAAGACCGGCAAAAAGACCGGAAAGAACAGTTTCCTTCCGCTCAGTCTGACGCTTCAGAGAGAACATACCCATGGGGATAGCGCAAATATTGTAGGCAACATAGAGAATGCCGGTCCAGACGGCAAGACCCATGGAGAACTCGCCCTGATAGGAAGCGGTGGTGCCGCTGGCAAGGACAGGACCGATATTGTCGCCGTACTTGCTGAGAACCATGATGGTGAAAAGAATATAACCGGCATAGAGAAGTACAGTACCGACCGTCTCGAACTTCTCGATGATTTCGTCACCGTAGAAATTGAGGATACCGACGACGAGGATAACAAGTCCCTCGCCGAACAGCATCGGCAGATTAAGTACCGACTGGACAATACTGCCGGTGGCGGCTGCCATGATGGCGATGATGAAAACCATCAGGATAACATAGAGGGCATCGAAGACCGGCCACAGGGGACCGATTACTTTTTCGATGAAGCTCTTGAAATCGTAAGTCTTGTAGATGCGGCAAAGCTCAAAGGTCAAAACAGCCAAAAGAGCAAAGCCGATGGCAATGGTGATGCCCGATACCCAGCCGTAGGCGCCGAACTTCGCACCGTACTCGTAGACCTCACGGCCGGTAGCATAGCCGCCGCCGATGAGTACCGACTGAATCAGTACGCCGGGAAGCAGGTACTTTCCGTATGCACCGTCAAAAAATTTGTTCATAAAGAACCTCCTTCTTTTACCCTTTAAAGGGATTTAGCATAGATTTTACGACTGTGGAAGGGATTTTGCAAGGGGAACGGAAAGAAAAAGGCGGTAAAAGACTTTGGGTGATTAAGTTTTATCATACGAAACAGTATGTTTGACAGAATATATGCACATGATATAATAGACTTGTAATAAACCAACTCGTAAGTCTATTATTTGAGGTGCAGGGATGTTTATCGGCAGAGAGAAAGAACTGGCGGCGCTGGAGCGGCGTTATGCAGGTAATGAATTTGAATGCGTTGTCATATACGGACGGCGCAGAGTGGGAAAAACATCACTCATAAGGGAATTTTGCCGAGATAAGGAGACGGTGTTTTTCTCTGCCCTGAATGCGTCCGGGGCAGAAAACCTTGCCGTCCTTTCAAAAGCTGTAATGGCAATTAGCGGAGAAGGACTCCAAGGCGCAAGCTTCAGCAGCTTCAGTGATGCGTTCGATGCGTTGGATTTTGCAGCTAAAGAGAAGCGGATTGTATTTGTAATTGATGAATATCCGTATTTGGCAAAAGCAGAGCCTTCGATTTCATCACAGCTCCAGCATATAATCGACCATAAATGGCAGGATACGAAGCTTTATCTCATACTGTGCGGTTCTTCTATGAGCTTCATGGAGAATCAGGTACTTGGCTACGAAAGTCCGATTTACGGCAGACGCACAGCCCAGATGAAAATCTCTGCAATGACTTATCTGGAGGCGGCTGCTTTCCATCCGGATTTGTCTGAGGAGGAGCAAGCTGTCCTGTATGGCATTACGGGAGGTATACCGCATTATATAAATAAGCTGGGTATTAAGGACAATCTGGAAAATGCTCTCTTGGAAAATTTTTTCAGCACTGATGCCTATCTCTTTGAGGAGCCGGAAAACCTGCTAAAGCAGGAGCTGAGAGAGCCAGCGACATACAACTCGATTATAGCGGCCGTTGCCGGTGGGGCTTCCAAAGCGAATGAGATAGCAACAAAGGTGGGGCTTGAGACAGGAGTCTGCTCTAAATATCTAAGGGTGCTTATAGATTTGGGAATACTAAAAAAAGAAACACCGATAACTGAAAAGGCAGGGAAGAAAACCATTTATCTCCTTGCGGACAACTTCTTCCGTTTCTGGTATAGATTTGTGCCGCGGAATATATCAGCTATCACCATAGGAAAAGCTGATATAGTGTATGAAAGGATGGTAAAGCAATACATTCCTGAATACATGGGGCTGATTTTTGAACAGATGTGTCGGGATTACCTTCTGCGTTATGCAGATACGAGTCCGATTATATTATGTGATGTCGGACAATGGTGGGGAACTGACCCCAAAAAACGCAAGGAAGTCCAGATTGATATTGTGGGCATACCAATAGAGGGCGACAGCTTCATAATCGGTTCCTGTAAATACCGAAATGAAAAAGTGGATATTGATGAACTGGAACTGATGAAGGAATACGCGGAAGTGTTCCGGAAAAACGGAAACTATCAATACTATATTTTTTCAAAAAGCGGATTTACGAAAAAACTCATATCAGCGGCGAAAAAGGAAAATGTAAAGCTTGTCACATTGAGTGATATGTATAAAGGCTGTAACGGTTAATGGCATCAAATGAAAGGAGTGGAGAAATGAAGGCCTTGGTTGTAGGTGCTACAGGAGCGGTTGGAAAAGACCTGGTGAGGCTCTTGCTGGACGATGAGAGGTTTGATGAAATATATATCTTTGTACGAGGCACTTCGGGAGTTAAGCACGAGAAGCTTACGGAACATATTGTTAATTTTGACAATATTGATGAGTGGAAGGATAAGCTGTGTGGGGATGTGCTGTTCTCCTGTATTGGCACTACATTGAAGGATGCGGGCAGCAAGGAGAAGCAGTGGAAAATAGATTATGACTATCAGTATGATATTGCTGCGGCAGCAAGTGAGAATGGAGTAGAACGGTATATACTGGTATCGTCGGTCGGTGCTTCTGCGAACTCATCTGTATTCTATCTGCGAATGAAGGGACAGCTCGATGAAGCTGTAGGAAAACTGCCCTTTACATACAAAGGAATCATTAGACCAGCTTCCATGATAAGAAAAAATACAACACGCACATCAGAGAGGATAACTGTGCCAATACTGAGAGTCCTTAACAGCATTGGATTGTTCAAAAACAATACGCCGATAAGAACGGAACTTGTGGCGATGGCTATGATTAACGCTGCGGTTTCAGGTAAGCAGGGATATGAAGTAATTGGAGGACAGGAAGTTTTCAAGGCAGCATATTTATAGCAGAATTGTCTGATGAATTGGGAGAAATTGATATAAAACATCTTGCACACTTTGACTTTTTGATGTATTATAATCCCGTGGTTGGCACTCACGACCTTTGAGTGCTAATCCCGGGATTTTGTTTTTAATGTTTATCTATCATATAAGAAAAGGAAGTCAGAAAAATGGCAAAAGAAATGCATGAATTCCAAGCGGAAACTAAAAAGCTGCTGGACCTGATGGTTCACTCCATCTACACCAATCACGAGATTTTCCTCCGTGAGCTTATTTCCAACGCTTCGGATGCTATCGATAAGGTACGCTTTGAGGGTCTTACCGATCACAATCTTCTTGCTGACGGTGAGGACTACGAAATCTATCTCCTGCCGGATGCTGAGTCCAAGACTCTCACCATCTCCGACAACGGTATCGGTATGACCCGTGAAGAGGTCATGGAAAATCTGGGTACCATCGCTAAGTCCGGCACCAAAGCCTTCATGGAAAAGATGAAGGAAAAGGCCGGTGAGAACAGCGAGGCTGCCGATGGCGAGAACAAGGAAGAGAAGACGGCTACCGAGAAGGATCTCATCGGTCAGTTCGGCGTAGGTTTCTATTCTGCTTTTATCGTTGCCGACAAGGTTACCGTTATTACTAAAAAGGCCGGTACTGCAGAGGCCACCCGCTGGGAGTCTGACGGACTCGGCACTTTCTCTGTAGAGGCTGCCGAGAAGGATACCCGCGGTACTACCATCATCCTGCACCTTTCCGATGAGTTCACCGGCAAGGAAGCAGAGGAGAACTTCTCCGAGCGCTACAAGCTGCAGGATCTTGTAAAGAAGTACAGCGATTATGTACGCTATCCCATCAAGATGGATTTTGAAATCGAGGAGACTCCGAAGGATGCCGACGGCAAGCCTGTCGAGGGTGCCGAGAAAATCAAGCGCACCGAGGTACGCACTCTGAACTCTATGCAGCCCCTGTGGACTCGCAATAAGAATGACATCACTCAGGAGGAGTACAACGATTTCTACAAGTCTCAGTTCTCCGACTGGGAAGACCCCATGGAAATCTTCCATGTCACCCTTGAGGGTACTACCGAATATACCGCTCTGATGTACATTCCGGCCAAGGCTCCCTTCAATCTCTACCACACCGACTTCGAGCCGGGTCTGCAGCTTTTCTCCCGCCATGTATTCATCATGGAGAACTGCAAGGATCTGCTGCCGGATTATCTGCGCTTCATCAAGGGCCTTGTTGATTCCCCGGATTTGTCCCTCAATATTTCCCGTGAGCTGCTGCAGCAGAGCCGCGAGCTGAAGACCATCGGCAAGTCTCTGGAAAAGACCATCCTGAAGACTCTCGCCAAGATGATGAAGAATGAGCGCGAGCGGTATGAGAAGTTCTGGGCTGCCTTCGGCAAGTCTCTGAAAATCGGTGTCTATGACAGCATTTTCTCCAACCCGGATGCACAGGAGAAACTGAAAGATCTCCTGCTCTTTGAGAGCTCCAAGGAGAACAAGCTCACCAGTCTGAAGGAATACATCGGCCGTATGCCGGAGAGCCAGAAGGAGATTTACTACGCCAGCGGTAAGGACAGAGCGCTGATTGAGAAGCTGCCCCAGATGGAACAGCTGAAGTCCAGAGGTCTGGAAGTATTCTATCTGACTGACCCGGTTGACGAGTTCTGTGTAGATACTCTCCGCGAGTATGAGGGCAAGAAGTTCCGCTCCATCAGCCGCGGCGAGCTTGACTTGGGCGATGCTGAGGCTGAGGAGGTCAAGAAGGAGACCGAGGATATCGCCAAGAAGAATGACGGTCTCATGAAGGATATCAAGAAGGCTCTCGGCGATAAGGTAAGCGATGTCAAGGTTTCCAAGCGTCTGAAGACTAGCGCTGTCTGCCTGGTAGCAGATGAGAACGGCCCGTCCATCTCCATGGAAAAGACCTTCGCAGCTATGGACAATCCGATGTTCAAGGCTCAGCGTATTCTGGAAATCAATCCCCATCATGCACTCTTTGAGAAGCTGGCTCAGCTCCATGCTGCCGGTGCAGAGGGCGAGGAGTTCAAGGATTACTGCGGTCTCCTCTACACTCAGGCATTGCTCATCGAGGGCATTCTGCCGGATGACCCCATCGGATTTGCCAATAAGCTGGCTGACCTGATGGCTAAGTAAAAATAAATATACAAACAGGACGACAGTTGACGATGAATATTCGTTGACTGTCGTTTTTTGTTTGCGGCGCTTGGGTTGAAATCTGATTTTGTTCATTGGGAAATTTGTGGTGATTGAATGGATGGTTAATCAAAAAAGTTCAATAGATTATTTTGTGTCTGTTTCTGTTACGTGTATTTGAAATACAAAATTTTCTGTGACTTGTCTGTTCTTAGCCTTGATTATTCCGCAGAAAATTGGTAGAATTTCGAATGGGTATGTATGTATTCAATGTACAATAAACAAGCTCGTGAGAAACACAGGGTGAGGTAATGACGGTAACTGTATTGGCTCCGGCCAAAATAAATCTGACATTGGACATCCTCGGAAAGCGCAGCGACGGTTTCCACGATGTGGAGATGGTCATGCAGTCTGTGGGTGTATATGACACGATTCGGATATGGCGGCTGTCCCCGCTGGAAGCAGATGAGCTGTGGGAGAACGCCGGAGAGAGTGCTGTCATTTACTCCGGGAGCGGAGATGCTGGGACATTGCTTCGCCTGACTATGGATGTTCCCGGTCTTGCCTGCGATGATACGAATCTTGCCTGGCGAGCGGCAAAGCTGTTTTATGAGCAGTATGGTGACATGATTGCCGAGCGGAAGGATACCGTCGGCCGCCACGGCTGCCGGGCTATCGCTATAGACATCACGAAGCGGATACCGATGGCTGCCGGTCTGGCAGGAGGCTCGGCTGATGCGGCAGGTGTCCTGCGAGGGCTGAGAACACTGCACAATATTGATATACCGCTTACAGGGTTGGCGGATATTTCCGGGGAGCTGGGCTCTGATATTCCTTTCTGTGTCATTGGCGGCACGATGCTGGCCACGGGCCGGGGAGAAATTCTGGAGGGGCTGCCCATGATGCGTCCCTGCTATGTGGTGCTGGCGAAGCCTCCGGTGGATATATCTACCCCTTGGGCGTATCGCAGCTTTGATGAGTTTGCCGAGAAGACACCGGAATTCGACCGTCCAGATACCTACGGCCTTATTCGCTGCCTTAGTGAAGGCGGGTCTTTGGAAGAAATTCTCGGTTTCATCGGCAATGTTTTTGAAAATGTGACTATTCCTGCCTGTCCCCTTATTAAGGAGTACAAGCAGTTGATGATGGACAACGGAGCAATGGCTGCTCTGATGTCCGGCAGCGGTCCTACCGTATTCGGTATCGTCAGTGATGAGGCTGCAGCGGAAGCACTGGCGGCTGTGATGCGGGAAAAGACCGATGGGCAGGTTGCCTTTGGCCCGATGATAGAGGACCAGATGTAGCTGCATTTATTTGGGATTATCTATAGAAGTGTTGGTTTTTAAGTTTCAAAAGAGGGGACAGGAGTTATGGAAAAGAGATTCGCACCTATTCGGCTGGACAGCTATCAGCCGCTGCGTGAGGTGGTATGCGAGACCCTGCGGGATGCTATCAAGAACGGAGTTCTGAAGCCCGGCGAACGCCTGATGGAAATCCAAGTGGCAGAGGAGCTGGGAGTAAGCCGTACTCCCGTCCGTGAGGCAATCCGCAAGCTGGAGCTGGAGGGTTATGTCATCATGATGCCGCGCCGCGGTACCTATGTGGCAAATCTTTCTATCCGCGATGTGAATGAGGTTTTTGAGATTCGCACCATGCTGGAGTCTCTTGCCTGCGGCCTGGCTGCGGAGCGTATTACCGATGAGGAGCTGGACAGACTTCAGCGCCTGCTGGTAATGATTGATGACTACTTCAAGCAGGGCCACATGGATAAGATTGTCGAGGCTGACATGGAGTTCCATGATATCCTCTATACCGCCAGCCGCAATACCCGTCTGGTCGGTATTATCTACAATCTCCGTGAGCAGCTCACCAGATTCCGTTCCATGTCCATGTCTCATCCCGGCCGTATGGCGGCTACTATCAATGAGCATCGGGCAATCGTTGAGGCTATTGCTCAGGGCAATGTAATGGAAGCCCAGCGTGCAGCCGCCAACCACATGGAGCAGGCTGAGAAGACCCTTCTTAATGCCATGGATGCACAGGCCAAGAAGTCGGCATCTGAGGGCAAATAATTATTGATTGGGAGACAATAAATGTCTGAGTTGATTACTGTTATTCTGGCTGCCGGCAAAGGCACCCGTATGAAGTCAAAGCTGCCGAAGGTACTGCACAAGGCTGGAGGCAAGCCGATGCTTCAGCATGTCATTGATGCAGCGAAGGGAGCCGGAGCCAAGCGTAATATCGCGGTGGTAGGATTCGGAGCCGAGATGGTTCGTGAGGCGATTTCCGCTGACACGGAAATCGTTGTTCAGGCTGAGCAGCTGGGTACCGGTCATGCTGTACTGCAGGCTGCCGAGGCACTGAAGGATGAGAAGGGTACTGTAATGGTACTCTGCGGAGATACTCCGCTGCTCACGGCCGATATGCTGAAGGCTTTCTATGAGGCGCATGCTGCAAGCGGTGCAAAGGCGACTGTCCTTACTGCTATCATGCCGGATGCTTCCGGCTACGGCCGCATTATCCGGTCGGCAGACGGTATGCTTCAGAAGATTGTAGAGCATAAGGATGCCACCGAGGAAGAGCACGAAATCCGCGAGGTCAATTCCGGTATTTACTGTTTTGATAAGGAGGATTTGTTCTCCGCTTTGGCAGAGGTCGGCTGCGATAATGCCCAGGGTGAGTATTATCTTCCCGATGTATTGGATATTCTCAGGAGCCGCGGCGAGAAGATTGCCGCTTATGCTGCTGATGATTATGAGTCTACTCTCGGCGTTAATTCCCGTTTGCAGCTTGCTGAGGCAGAGAAGGTACTCCGTACCCGCAAGAACCGTGAGCTGATGGAGCAGGGGGTTACTCTGATGGATCCGGCCGCCACCTATGTAGATGCGGATGTAGTCGTGGGCAACGACACCGTTATCTATCCCGGAACCTGGCTGGAGGGCAAGACTGTTATCGGCAGCGGCTGCGAGATTGGCCCCAACTGCCGCTTTACCGATGTGAAGGTCGGCAATGATGCTGTTGTTTCCTTTACTTACGCTCACGAGTGTGAGATGGAGGATGGTGTGACGGTTGGCCCCTATGTTCACATCCGTCCCAATACCGTTCTGAAAAAGAAGGTCCATGTAGGCAACTTCGTTGAAGTGAAGAACTCCAACATCGGCGAGGGAACAAAGCTGCCGCACCTTTCCTATATCGGTGACTGCGATATGGGTGCCGGTGTAAACATGGGCTGCGGTACAATCACCGTAAACTATGACGGCAAGATAAAGCATCGTACCGTTGTAGGTGACAATGCTTTCATCGGCTGCAATACCAATCTTGTTGCACCTGTGATCATTGGTGATGGTGCCTATGTTGGTGCCGGTTCTACCATTACTAAAGAGGTTCCGGCTGATTCGTTGGCTGTGGCCAGAGCTCATCAGAAGAACATAAGCGGCTGGGCAGATAAAAGAAAGTAATGGTTGAGCTTTAAGCGATATTTTCTTGAAATGAACTTTCATTTCGGTTTCATATTTTTCATATAAATTACTTGTCGGGTTTCTAATTATTTGTGGTATTTTCCACGGGAGGGCGTATCAAAATGGTATTAAGAGACAAGGAAGATTTGTGCATACTGGCCGGTAATGCAAATCCGCAGCTGGCTGAGGATATTGCCAAGCATCTTGGTTTGAAGGTATGTGCAGCTACCGTTGGTCACTTCAACAACGGCGAGACACAGGTAATGATTGACGAGAGTATCCGCGGTCAGGATATCTTCATCATTCAGCCGACTTCCTACCCCGTCAATGATAATCTCATGGAACTGCTCATCATGGCAGATGCCTGCCGTCGTGCTTCCGCACACAGCATTACCGCAGTTGTTCCTTACTATGCATACGCCCGTCAGGATCGCAAGACACGTGGCCGTGAGCCTATTTCTGCTAAGCTGGTTGCCAACCTTATGGAGTGCGCCGGTATCACCCGCATGGTAACTGTTGACCTCCATGCCGGTCAGATTCAGGGCTTCTTTGATATTCCTGTTGACCATTTGGCAGCTGCTCCTGTTCTGGCAGATTATATTCTGTCCAAGAAGATGGATGATGTTGTTGTCGTATCTCCGGATTTGGGCGGCGTACAGCGCGCTCGCGTCCTTGCAGACCGTCTCGGCACTTCCATTGCCATCATCGAGAAGCGCCGTCCTGAGCCGGGCAAGGCTGAGGTCATGAACTTTATCGGCGATGTTAAGGGCAAGCGCTGCGTTATCATTGATGATATCGTTGATACTGCCGGCTCTCTCTGTGAGGGTGCAAAGGCACTGGCTAAGGAAGGAGCAAAAGAGGTTTACGCCTGCTGCTCCCACGCTATCCTTTCCGGCCCGGCTGTTGACCGCATAAACGATTCCTGCATTAAGGAACTTATCATTACCGATACCATTCCTCTTCCGGAGGAGAAGAAATCCCCGAAGATTGTTACTCTGTCCCTGGCTGATGCTTTGGCTGATGTAATGCTGAACATCCATCAGCGCAAGTCTGTAAGCAATCTTTTCAAATAATTTCTGAATGATTCAGGAGGCTGTTGCATATATCCGCAGCAGCCTCTTTTTCTGTATGGTGGTGTTGTAATGGCAGAAGCAAGAAAGCTTGATTTGAAATCAGATATAAAGTATCTGAAGGGCGTTGGCCCCAAGAGTGCTGCCTCTTTGCAGAAGCTGGGCATCACCACCGTCGGAGATTTTGTCACATATTACCCCAGAGCATACGAGGACAGGAGCTGCGTTACCTCTATCGGTGATTTGATGCCGGAGAATGAGGAGAGTATCTATACCGTCATCGGTGTCATTGTCAATATCAAGGAGAAGTTATTCGGACGGAACAGAAGCATTCTCATGGCAACCATATCCGACGGTACCGGCTATCTTCAGGTAAACTGGTTTAATCAGCGTTTTCTGAAGAAGTCTCTTACAATAGGCAAGCGGATTCTTGTCTACGGGAAAATCGGCTATGCTTACGGCGGCCGCGGCATGATGGCTGTAACGAGGCTGATTTCCTTTGAGCTGCTTGAGCCGGGAGAGGCCGTTCCTCAGCAGGGAATTTTGCCGGTTTATCAGGCCACGGAGTCCATCAATCAGAGATACATTCGGCGGCTGATGGAGAATCTCTGGCAGTCGGGGCCGCAGATAGGTGAAATAATTCCTCAGAAAATCAGGGAGAAGTACAGGCTCCTGCCCCGGCAGGAGGCACTGCACAGCATACACTATCCAAAGAACAATGAGGAGCTGGCAAGGGCAAGGGAGAGCCTGGCCTTTGAAGAACTGTATGTCATTCAGTGCGGACTGCTGCTGCTGAAAAAGGACAGTCAGCAGGAGGTGGACGGGATTCGTCATCTGATGAGCGGCTCGCTGGTGAAGTCTGTTATCAAATCTCTGCCGTTTTCTCTTACCGATGACCAGTCAAATGCCTGGCAGGATATTGAGAAGGACATGGAGCGGAATGTTCCCATGCGGCGTCTGCTTGAGGGTGATGTCGGCTCCGGTAAGACGGTCATTGCCCTTCTGGCACTGGTAAAGACGGTAGAGAACGGCTATCAGGGGGCCTTCATGGCTCCGACGGAAATTCTGGCTCGTCAGCACTTTGCCAAGTTCAGCGAAATGCTGAGCGGTACGAAGATAAGAGTCGGGCTGCTGGTGGGCAGTCTTACCGCTAAAAATCGCCGGGAGACTCTGGAGAAAATTGCCGCGCATGAGCTGGATATTGTCATCGGTACCCACGCCGTCATTCAGGATGATGTTCACTTTGATGCCCTTGGTCTGGCTGTGACCGATGAGCAGCACCGCTTCGGCATTTCCCAGCGGGCAGCTCTTGACAAGAAGGGCGAACATTCGCCGGATGTGCTGGTCATGACGGCGACACCGATTCCCCGGACGATGACCCTTACGGTGTACGGTGACCTCGATGTTTCGCGGATAGAGCATCTGCCTCCCGGTCGTCAGCCTATACGCACCTTTGTCCGGGAGAGCGACCGCCGCCAGCTTATCTATGAGTTTGTGAAGAAGGAAATAGAGGCCGGCCGTCAGGCTTATGTCGTCTGCCCGTTGATTGAAGAAAGCGAGTCGTCAGACGAAAACAGCCATCATATCCCATCGGCTGAGGAAGTCTATGCCGAGCTGTCCCAGGGTATATTCCGAAATATCCCGGTCGGGCTTGTCCACGGACGGCTGAAGAAGGACGAGAAGCAGCAGACGATGGATGATTTCTACGGAAACAGGCTGAAGCTGCTGGTAGCCACTACCGTAATAGAAGTAGGCGTGGATGTTCCAAATGCCAGTATAATGGTCATAGAGAATGCCGACCGGTTTGGTCTGGCCCAGCTTCATCAGCTTCGGGGCAGAATAGGCCGCGGCCCCTACAGCTCTTACTGCATTCTTGTAGCCGGCTCCAAGTCCCCGCTGTCACGGGAAAGGCTGGAGGTACTGAGAGATACCAGCAGCGGCTTTGAGGTGGCAGAGGCTGACCTCAGGCTGCGTGGAGCAGGGCAGTTCTTCGGGACGATGCAGCACGGTGCAGGGGATTTGAAGATAGTAAATGTTATGAAGGATACGGATATCCTTCTGAGGGCAAGACAGGCTGCGCTGGAAACAATGGCCGATTCAAAGACCTTGGAGTCCATTCGTCCCTATCTTACCGAGAAGTATAAGGATAAATTCAGTCAGATAAATGATGCGTGAATTATGAAAATAACAGAGAAAACAATACAGCTGATAGCCGGATGTTCACTGGTGGCTATGGTGCTGCTGATATGGCTGATAGCCCCTTCATTTTTTTCTGATTTCTGGCGTGTAGCCACTTCCGGACGGCTGCAGGATACGGTTGATTTCATTGCCGGCTTTGGCGCATGGGCGATGGTGGTCAGCTTCTTCTTTGATGTTCTTATCAATGCGCTGGGCTTTTTGCCGTCCATTTTTGTTTCCACGGCCAACGGCCTGCTGTTCGGTGTCTTTACCGGCGTGATAATATCGTGGCTGGCGGAGACCGTCGGAGTAATCATCAGCTTTCTGCTGATGCGTACTGTCCTGCGGGAGACGGCGAAGAAAATAATAGAAAAGAGCAATTCCCTGAAAAAAGTCGATGAGATGAGCGGAAAGAACGGCTTCAAGCTGATGCTGTTCCTTCGTACCATTCCGTATTTTCCCTCAGGGCTGCTGACCGCTCTCGGAGCTGTATCATCAATAAGCGTAAGGGACTATATGCTGGCAAATCTTATCGGCAAGTTTCCCTCCACGGCACTTGAGGTCATAGTAGGCCATGATGCGGTGCTGATGAAGGAGCACAGCGGCAGACTGATGATGGTGGTCATAGCGGCTACAGCTGTATATGGTATCGTCTGGTATGTTAATAAGCGGATGAAGAAGGAATGATTGAGAAATCTTTGCCGTTAAATCATGTATACCGTGGGAAGTCTTGATTTTTTGCACAGTAGTTTGCTAAAATAGGGGAATATGTAGAATAAGGAAGAGTAATTTACCGGGAGGTTTTGTAATGGTAAAAGTTCTTGTTACCGGAGCCTGCGGCCGTATGGGTCAGGCTGTGGTAAAGTCGATTATCAATGACCCGGAGACAGAGCTTGTTGCAGCTGTTGATCTCAAGGGCGGCATGGATGCAGGGGAGCTGGTTGGTCTTAAACCGGTCGGTGTGAAGGTTACCACCGATTTGGCAGCCGCTATAGCCGAGACAAAACCGGAGGTTATGGTTGACTTCACCCGTCCCGATGTTGTATTTCAGAATGCGGTGCTGGCACTGAAAAATAAAGTTGCTCCCGTTATCGGAACCACCGGTCTTGGCGATGATGCAAAGGCTGAATTGAAGGCTCTCAGCGAGGAGAATGACACTCCTGTATTCATTGCTCCGAATTTTGCTATTGGTGCTGTCCTGATGATGCTCATGGCCCGTCAGGCGGCAAAATATATGCCGGAAGTCGAAATCATTGAGCTTCATCACGACAGGAAGCTGGATGCTCCTTCCGGTACTGCCTTGGAGACTGCCAATATGATTTCCGAGGTTCGTGAGGCTCACAAGCAGGGACATCCGGAGGAGAAGGAAAAAATCGCTGGTGCCCGCGGAGCTCAGGTGAACGGTATTCCCATTCACAGCGTCCGTCTGCCGGGCTATGTAGCCCATCAGGAGGTCATCTTCGGCGGCCTCGGTCAGACTCTGACCATCCGTCATGACTCCCTCGATCGTGAGTCCTTTATGCCGGGTGTCGTCCTGGCCTGCAAGAAAATTCTTGGCTTGAAGGGACTGGTAATCGGTCTGGACAAGCTGATGTAATTAATAGGAAGGAAGAAGTATTATGAGAAAGTACAATGTTGCAATTCTGGGTGCTACCGGTGCTGTCGGAGCAGAGTTCCTCCGTCTCATTGAAGAGCGCAATTTCCCCTTTGCTGAGCTGAAGCTCCTTGCTTCCAAGCGCTCTGCCGGTCAGGTTATCAACTTCATGGGCAAGGACTATGTTGTAGAAGAAGCAACTGATAAATCCTTTGAGGGCGTTGAGATTGCTCTCTTTGCCGGCGGTTCCATCAGCGAGACCTTTGCTCCTGTAGCTGTAAAGGCCGGTGCTGTCGTAATCGACAATTCCTCTACTTTCCGTATGGATCCGGAAGTTCCCCTCGTTGTTCCTGAGGTAAATCCTGAGGCTATTGCCCAGCATAAGGGTATCATTGCAAACCCGAACTGCTCCACCATCATCATGGTAATGGCTCTGAAGCCGCTGCACGACATCGTTCCGATTAAGCGTGTCGTTGTATCCACCTATCAGGCTGTTTCCGGCGGCGGCAAGGAAGCTATGGCTGAGCTTGAGGAACAGGTAGCCGACATCGTTGCAGGTCGTCCTGTTACTGCCAACATTCTTCCCGGTGCAAGCCTGAAGAAGCATTATCAGATTGCCTTCAACCTCATCCCGCAGATTGATATCTTCAAGGAAAATCTCTACACCAAGGAAGAGATGAAGATGATTCTGGAGACCCGCAAGATTATGAGCGCTCCGGACATGAAGATTACCGCTACCACTGTTCGCGTTCCGGTATACCGCAGCCATGCCGAGTCCGTCAATGTAGAGTTCGAGGGCCCCATTGATCTGGCTGCTGCCCGCGCTGCTCTTGACAAGTTCCCAGGCGTCAAGATGACTGACAATCCGGATGAGCAGATTTACCCGATGCCGCTGAATACCTCCGGTCTTGATGATGTAGAGGTAGGCCGTCTCCGCTATGACGAGTCTGTTGACCACGGTGTAAACTTCTGGTGCTGCGGCGACCAGATTCGCAAGGGTGCTGCTCTCAATGCTCTGCAGATTGCCGAGTACATGATTGAGCATGATATGTTTGACAAGAAGTAATTCCAAATAGTTATATATACCTGTGTTGCTGCTTCAAGTTTTTGGAGCAGCAATATAGTTGATTATGGAGGTGCGCAAATGGTAAGTGACGAGACAATGATGTACAGACGGGAGACGGATCGCTCAAAGGCTGAGACTATTATCCGCAGCGTCTGTGCCGCCATGGATGAGAAGGGCTACAATCCTATCAATCAGCTGGTGGGCTATCTTCTTTCCGGTGATCCTGCGTATGTTACCAGCTACAATGATGCACGCAGCCAGATTCGCCAGCTGGAGCGGGACGAGCTTCTGGAAGAGTTTGTCCGGGCCTATGTGGACAGGATTCGCGAGAACTGACAATGGACTTTTCACAGAAACGATATCTTTCCCTTGATGTAGGCGATGCTACCGTCGGTGTTGCGGTCAGCGATTTGCTGCTTATCACTGCTCAGGGCGTTGAGACTATAAGGCGCAATCCCCGGGCACCGGAAAAGGATTTTGAGCGGCTGGCAGAGCTTAGTCGTCAGTACGAGTCCAAGGATTTTGTGGTTGGTTATCCGCGAAATATGAACGGCAGTGAAGGCCCTCGCTGCGAATTTGTTAAAGAGTTTTCCGCGAAGCTGAAGGAATATATTCCCGAGGCCAATATCATTTTCTGGGATGAGCGTCTGTCTACCGTGGCGGCGGCAAAGTCCCTGATAGCGGCCGATGTCAGCAGGGCGAAGCGGAAAAAGGTAATTGATAAAATGGCGGCGGTCTATATCCTGCAGGGGTATTTGGACAGCCTGCCAAAATAATAAAGCTGAAAGGAAGGAAAGAATCATGGCTGATAAAGAAATTGTAAATGAGGCCGAGATGGACGACGAGGAAGTTGTCGTTGTCATGATGGATGATGACGGAAATGAGCATTACTTCATCGAAGAAATGCTTATCCCTGTCGGTGATGAGACTTATGCATTGCTGGTTCCCGACACCTATGACGGTGAGGAACCCGATGATGAGGACGAGGATTCTGCATTCTTTGCCAAGGTTGTTACCGGTGAAGACGGCGAGGACGAGTACATAGAGCCTACCGATGAGGAATTCGAGAAAGTCAACGCAATTTACGAAGAAATGATGCAGGAAGAAGAGGCCGAGTAATCAGGCTTCAATTTGAGGAGATTTAATAAAATGAAGAGATTTTCCAAGCTTATTTTCATGACCTTGGTTATGGTCATGGCCTTTGCTACCAGCGCTTTCGCTGAAGATTTCCGCTCTCTTGATGACATTAAGGCCAGCGGTGAAATCAATATCGGTGTTTTCTCCGATAAGAACCCCTTCGGCTATGTAGATGAGAACGGTGAGTATCGGGGCTACGATGTTTATCTGGCAAACCGCCTCGGAAAAGACCTTGGCGTAAAGGTAAACTTCGTTTCTACTGAGGCTGCCAACCGTATTGCTTACCTGCAGACCGGTAAGGTAGATATTATCCTTGCAAACTTTACCGTTACCCCGCAGCGTGCTGAAGAGGTTGACTTCTGCCTGCCGTACATGAATGTTGCTCTCGGTGTTGTTTCTCCCGACTCCAAGGTAATCACCTCTCTGGACAACTGGAATGCCGATGATCCGATGATTGTTATCAGCGGCACCACTGCTGAGATGTATCTCATGGAGAACTATCCGAACATCCTCCTGCAGAAGTATGATACTTATGCAACTGCTAAGAACGCTATCGAGAACGGCAATGCCGTTGCCTGGGCGAACGACAATACCGAGGTTATTGCCTTTGCAAAGACTACTCCGGGCTTCACTGTAGGTATTCCTTCTCTTGGCAGCTCCGACATCATTGCTCCGGCTGTTTCCAAGGGTAACGACAGCCTGAAGAACTGGATCAATGATGAAATCGTTGCTCTCGGCAGCGAGCAGTTCTTCCATGCTGCATATCAGGCTACTCTTGAAGAGACCTATGGTGCTGACTATATGGAAACCCTCGTTATCGAAGGCGGCAACAAGTAAGCATTGATTACATTCGGGGCGGCGGCTGCCGCCCCGTTTTTGTATACATTTTTTTAGGCTGGTATTTGCTTGCCAAAAACCAGAAAAATAGCTAGAATTAGCAAAAAACAAAAATGAGAGGCGAATTATGGGTAGAATTTCGGTAGAGCTTGTCCCAAGAACTGTGGAAGGACTGAAAAACCAACTGCAGCTTGTCGAAAGCAATATGTCCAAAATTGATGTTATAAATATTCCTGACCTTTTGAGCTGTGAGCTGCGGGGGCCGGAAGGCTCCGTAGAGGCCAAGAAGTTCTTTCCTTCGGTAATCCCTCATATCCGGGCAATGGATATAGACTTGGAAAAGCCGCTTCCGATGGCAGATTACCTCCGGGAGAACAACATTAAGGAAGTATTGGTCATTCAGGGCGACCCGCCGCAGGATATGATGCACACTGTCTATCCTACCGAGTCTATTGATGTTATCTGGAAGTTCAAGAAGGAAATGCCCTGGCTGAAGGTATATGCCGGTATTGACCAGTATCGGGGCAGTATGCGTCAGGAGCAGTACCGCATCAGGAGAAAGCTGCAGGCAGGAGCTGACGGCTTTTTTACGCAGCCATTCTTCGATATGCGATATCTGGAAATGTATGCGGATATGCTCAGCGGACTTAATATCTACTGGGGCATTACACCGGTGCTGTCCGAGCGCTCAAAGAGCTACTGGGAGCTGAAGAACAGTGTTGTATTTCCACGAGGATTTGAGACGGGTATGGATTGGAGCATAGACTTCGGTCGGAAGGTAATCGACTTCGCGCAGAAGAATGATTCCAATGTTTACCTTATGCCTATCAAGGCAGATTTTACTGCTTATGTTTCGGGAATACTGGCTGACTAAAACTGAAATAGACCTCATCCGTCTCGCTTCGCGAGCCACCTTCTACAAATATGCTAAGTTCATCCATCGCTACGCTAGGATATCACTAAGCAATTTGTATGGCTCGCACTAAATTCGCAAGCTCATTAAGTGCTCATGCACACTCAGAGGGGAAGGCCTTTACCCTCCCCATTGGGGAGGGGGGACCGGCGTAGCCGGTGGGTGAGGTTAATAAACGGTTTTCATACAGATTTTTTTCGTTGCAACTATACAGATGAAGGGCCTGTGAAAAAATGAATGCTCATTTTTTCACAGGCCCTTTTGCATATAAAAATGCCCCTATGCGAACATAGGGGCAGGGAAGTGTCAATGTGAAATTATAAGAATTTTTCCCAAATAAACAGCGCGATAACGCCGGGGACACCGAAGACACCGGCGAACAGTGCCTTGAGAATAGTGATATCAAGATTGGCACCGAAGAGATTTACGATGATGAGCATGAAAGCGCCGATAACGCTGTTGGTGAGGAACTTCGTTATCAGACCGATGCCCAGTCCTATGAGTTTTGCAATGAGGAGAATGGCAAGGACGCCGACAGCAAAACTGATAATGACAGTAGAGGACATTGTTATACCTCCTTATATTGCAAGGCTACAGTACTACGCGGTTTTCCATTGCCTTGGCAAGAGTGATTTCATCTGCGTATTCAAGGTCGCCGCCCACCGGCAGACCATGAGCAATTCTGGTGACTTTAAGCCCGAGAGGCTTAAGCAGTCTGGCCAGATACATAGAGGTAGCTTCGCCCTCCACATCGGGGTCGGTGGCGATGATTACCTCTTTCACGGCTTCATCGTTGAGGCGGTTAAGCAGCTCTTTTATCCGCAGGCGGTCGGGGCCGATGCCGTCAAGAGGACTGAGGGCACCGTGGAGGACATGATACAGTCCGTGATAGTCATGCATCCGCTCAATGGCGGCTACATCCTGCGGCTGCTCGACAACACAGATTATCGAGCGGTCCCGTTTGTCGCTGCTGCATATCCGGCAGGGATTAACATCCGTCAGGTTGCAGCAGACAGGGCAGAAGCCAATGTGCTCTCTGGCCTCTGTGATAGCAGAAGCCAGTGCCTTTGCCTTGGCCGGGTCCATGTCAAGAACATGGTAGGCAAGGCGCACCGCACTCTTGGCACCGATGCCGGGCAAAGAACGAAAGTGCTCAATAAGCTTCGCCAGCGGAGCAATCGTCTCCATGAACTATCAGCCCATCATTCCGGCAGGGAGGCCGAGACTGCTCATGAGCTTCTGCATTTCGGTATTCATCAGGTCGTCGGTTTTTTTGATGACTTCATTCATAGCGGAGAGGACGAGATCCTGAAGCATTTCTACATCTTCCGGGTCTACGGCACTCTTGTCGATATAGAGGCTCTGAACTACATGGTCGCCGTTCATTGCTATCTTGACAGCACCGCCGCCGACAGTAACCTCTACAGTTTTCTTTTTGATTTCTTCCTGCATCAGCTTCATCTGAGCCTGAGCCTTTTGAACCTTTTTCATCATCTGGGCCATGTTGCCCATGTTTCCCATACCACCAAACATAGTAGTTACTCCTTTATGTTAAATTTTATTCGTCTGCTTTAGGAATCTGGAGAGCAAGATCCACCGGGCCCTGAAGGTCAGGGGGATTAGCCTGCTTAGTCATGTCACTGAGGACACTCTGATAGGTGTCGAGCATAGCCTGGTCGTGGCAGCAGAATATTACCTGCATACCGTACTCGGCGTGAAGCTCCAGCCACTGAGAGGCAATGTCGAGAGCAATGTTCGCGGCTTCCTCTGCCGGGAATTTGTACGCACCGGTAGAGATAGCAGGGAAGGCAATGCTGTGGATGTTGTACTCCATTGCCAGATTGAGGCTGTTGAGATAGCACTCGGCAAGATAGCTTGCTTCATCGCCTTTGCCCTTGTAGACAGGGCCGACGGTGTGAATTATGTAGCGAGCCTTCAGGTCAAAGCCTTTGGTAATTTTAGCTTCACCGGTCTTGCAGCCGCCAAGCTCACTGCAGGCCTTGTTGAGACGCTTGCCTGCTGCCTGATGGATGGCACCGTCTACACCGCCGCCGCCGGCAAGACGCTCGTTGGCTGCGTTGACAATGGCATCACATTCGAGGGTTGTAATATCACCGAGATTGAAGAAAATCTGACTCCCGGGATTGTTGATTCGGAGTATCTCCTCAATCATGGAACGGCGAAGAGTAAAGGCAGTTCCCCAGGGATTGATGACAATGCCTTCGACTTCCTCAATGCCGGCTACCCGGGGGAGGATGTCAAAGAGGGGAACAGTATAAATTGCCGATTCCGGCCCCTTCTTGGATTCATCTTCACTGGTGAAAGCGACGAGCCAATCCTTGCCGGTCTCATCGTTGTGAAGGGTACGGAGCGTGAAGTCATGCTCCGGGTCTACAAGCTCGTCGGGATTCGGATTTTCGTCGGTATCCTCATTGAGACCGAGGCGTTCAATCGCTTCGTCGGTAAGAACGATAGGCATACGGAAGGCACAGTAATTATTCATCGCCAGACGGATGCCTTCGAGAATAGCAATAGTCGATTCAGTGGTTTCATTGCCAAGAGCAGCCTTTATGGGCTTTTCAATGACACTGATGTCATAAAGTGGCTGAAATGCCATGGCGGTACTCCTTACTTATTGGAAATAGGTATTGTAGCTGTTGATAAAGAAGATAACTACCGAGGAACCAAGCAGGGCCAGGACCGCCCGGCCGAGCCAGAGGCTCTGCTTCTCGGTGAGATTGGTCATGCGGCGCTGCATATACATGAGGCCGAGAGTGATGATGAGTATGATATACATGATGCGGTTGGTAGTGTCCAGCATCTCCCAGCTGCCGGCAACCAGGAAGAGGGTCAGAGCCATAATACCGGCGATGACATAGACTTCCCAGGAGCGGAATTGCTGATTGTGGGGCTGGGAAGCGGCGATGTCCTTAGCCTCTTCCTCGGCCGCAATGCGGGGTGCATCGATGTTCTTCTTGATCTTGCGTGTGAATTTTGCCATGTGTCTTAATCATCCTTCGTTAAATATTTACTAAAAAGGCCTGAAACATTATATCATATTAGTCAGACAAAAAGAAATGAATTTTTTGCCGGGCTGATTCTGTCGGCGGGTAAATTATTTTCTAGGAAATCACAATGTATCGTGATAAAATCATCATGGGAATTTGTGAGAAATTCCAAGGTACAAATTTGACACACAATTTTGTCACAAAATAAAGAAATTCAGGAATACAACAAATATGGAACGATTACAGAAGATAATTGCCAAGGCTGGGATTTGCTCCCGCCGGGCAGCAGAGAAGCTGATTGCGGAAGGGAAGGTCAAGGTCGACGGCAGTGTGGTCACGGAGCTTGGCTTTCAGGCAGAATGGCCGGGGCAGGAGATAGAGGTCGAGGGAAAGAAGCTGTCTGTTCCGGAAAAGCATGTGTATATTCTCATCAACAAGCCAAGAGGATACATAAGTACGGCATCGGATGACAGGGGAAGGAAAACGGTACTCGACCTGGTGCCGACCGTGAAGGAGAGAATATACCCGGTAGGAAGACTCGACTATGATACCGAAGGTCTGCTTCTCCTGACCAATGACGGCGAACTGATGAATGGACTGCTTCATCCCCGGCAGGAAGTAAAGAAGACCTACATTGCCATGGTAGACGGTGAGCTTACCGGGGAGAAGCTGGAGGCTTTGCGAAGCGGAGTCGATTTGTCCGATGGGAAGACAGCGCCGGCGCAGGTGCTGCTGCTGCCCAACAGCAGGCCGCCCCTCTACGAGGTGAGGATTACCATCCACGAAGGGCGCAACAGACAGGTGCGAAGGATGTTTGAATCTGTCGGCTGCAGAGTAATATCACTGCGGCGGGTCCGCTTTGCGGCGTTATCCCTCAAAGGATTGGAGTGCGGCGGCAAAAGGGCATTGACAGAGGAAGAAGTTGCTATGCTTTACGAGATTGCCGGTTTGGAAAAATGAACAAGCGAATAGTTATCGTAGGCGGTGGGCCTGCAGGAATGATGGCCGGTATTGCTTTGGCTGAAGAGCTGGACAATATGTATATCCCGAAAGAGGAGCGGCCGGAGATAATTCTTCTGGAAAAAATGCAAAAGTGCGGCCGCAAGCTGAGGATTACCGGCAAGGGGCGGGGCAATCTGACAAATGCGTCGGCTCTGCCCGATATAATTGCCAATATACCCGGCGGAGGAGCCTTTCTGAACAGCAGTATCCGTGCTTTTACAAATGACAATGTTATTTCCTTCTTTGAAGAGGCTGATGTTCCCACTAAGGTAGAGCGGGGAAACCGGGTTTTCCCGGTAAGCGACAATGCCGAGGATTTGGTGACTGCGCTTACCGTTACAGCCAGACGGCTGGGGGTTGACATCAGGACAGCCTCACCGGCAGCGGGGCTTATCTGGGAAGATTTGAATGCCGATGAGCAGCCGCCGCAGACAGCGGAGGCGACCGGCAGGAAATCAAAAAAGAAACCGGCAAAGCCAATAAAGAGAATACGGGGAGTGCGGCTGAGAAGCGGCGAGGAAATATCAGCGGATATTGTAATCGCGGCAACAGGCGGACTGTCGTATCCGGCGACCGGCTCTTCCGGAGACGGTCTCGGCTGGGCAAGGGAGCTGGGACATCGGGTCACGGATACCTTCCCGGCACTGGTACCTCTGGAGACGGACGATGACTGGACGGCAGAGGCTACAGGTCTGGCATTGAAGAATGTCAGAGCAACGCTGCTGGTTGACGGAAAAGAAGCCGGTCAGGAGTTCGGTGAGCTTCTGTTTACCCACTTCGGAGTGTCCGGCCCGATTATTCTCCGTCTGTCGAGGAAAGCCAGCGAAGCCCTGAATGTCCGTAAACCGGCAGCATTCGTTGAGCTGATGATTGACCTGAAGCCGGCTCTTACCGTAGAGCAGCTCTCAGACCGGCTTGACAGGGATTTGGAGAAATTCGCCGCCAAGGCTATGAAAAATGCTCTTGTGGAGCTGCTGCCGCAGAAGCTTATTGCGCCTATCCTTGATTTGTCGTACATTGACGGCATGGAGACCGCCAACAATGTTTCCCGGGAGAGCAGAAAGCGCCTGTCGGAGAATATCAAGGCACTGCCGCTGACGGTAACCGGTACCCGTCCTTACACGGAGGCAATAGTAACAGCCGGCGGAGTGGATACAGACGAAATTGTACCGAAGTCGATGGCCTCAAAGCTCGTTTCGGGACTGTACTGGGCAGGAGAAGTAATCAATGTTGACGGCTATACCGGCGGCTACAATCTTCAGGCAGCTTTTTCTACCGGTCACGCAGCCGGTGTAGCTGCAGCCCGGGCGTTTGTTGCGGATTTTCCCGAGTAATGATACAATAAAATATACTTTATTTTTGAATACGGGTGATAGAAATGACAGCAAAGATGATTTCCGTCGTAAAGAACGGACTGCACGGAACTGTAAAGATTCCGGGAGATAAGTCTGTTTCTCATCGCAGCATAATGTTCGGTGCAATGAATGAGCCGGGCAAAACTGTCCATGTGACAAACTTCCTTGAGTCGGCTGACTGCCTGTCTACCGCCGGTGTCATGCGCTCTCTGGGAGCAAAGGTTGAGAAGATTGCCGATGGAGAAATGATGGTCACCGGCGTTGGCCTGAACGGCCTGAAGGAGTCGGCGACTGTTTTGGATGCCGGAAATTCCGGTACTACGCTTCGCCTGATGATGGGTATACTGGCAGGTCGTCCTTTCCTGTCCACATTTGTCGGCGATGCCTCCCTTTCCCGTCGTCCCATGGGCAGGGTAATAACTCCGCTCAGCAAGATGGGAGCAAAAATCGTAGGCAGGGAGAAAAATTCCCGTCTTCCCATTACGGTGCTGCCCTCCGATGACGGAGCAAAGCTGAAGGCTATAAACTACGATATGCCTATGGCCAGTGCTCAGGTAAAGTCGGCTATTCTTCTGGCCGGACTGAGAGCAGATGGGCCGGTTACCGTTGTAGAGCCATACACCTCCCGGGATCACACCGAGAGGCTGCTGGCTGCTTCCGGGGTGAAAATCGAGAAATCCGGCACGGCTGTGACGATTTATCCCACAGATAAGCTGGAGGTACCGGCTGAGATAGCCGTTCCCGGTGACATAAGCTCTGCGGCTTTCTGGCTTGTTGCCGGCAGCATCATTGAAAACAGTGAGCTGCTCCTTACCGGAGTAGGTATGAATGAGACCCGTACCGGTATCATTGATGTCCTGAAGGATATGGGAGCAGACCTGACAATCGAGAATGAGCGGGTTTCCGGCGGTGAGCCTATTGCCGACATCAGAGTTAAATCGGCCAAGCTGAAAGCAACAAGTCTCACTGAGGAAATAATGCCCCGTCTGATTGACGAAATACCGGTTATTGCAGTAGCTGCACTGCTGGCTGAAGGTACAACCACCATCAGCGGCGCCGGTGAGCTGCGAGTAAAGGAAACCGACAGGCTGCAGGCTATCGTTGATGAATTTAACAAGGTGGCTCCCGGTCACATTGACGGAACGGAAGACGGCCTGGTAATCCGCGGTGTCACCGACCGGAAAGGGCTGATGCCGGCTCTCTGCAAGTCTTACGATGACCATCGCATGGCTATGTCGCTGGCAGTGCTGGGTAGTGTCTGCGGTCTTTCCATTGAGAATGCAGACTGTGTGAATATTTCTTACCCTGTTTTCTATAACACGCTGGAGATGCTGTCCAAATGAAAAAAGTAGTTGCTATTGACGGACCGGCAGGAGCCGGCAAGAGTACCCTGGCCAAAAGAGCCGCTCAGAAGCTGGGCTATGTCTACATAGATACCGGAGCAATGTACCGCTCTGTTGCATGGAAGATGCTGCAGGAATACGGCGACGGGAAGTTTACCGATGAGGATGTTGCGGCTGTTGCCGATAATCTTACCGTGACATTGAGCTATGAAAACGGCAGTCAGCGGATTGCTGTTGACGGCACCGATGTAAGCGAAGCAATCCGCACTCCGGAGGTGACGGCTATCGTTTCCCGGGTAGCGGCTATCGGCAGAGTCCGTAGAAAAATGGTAGACCTCCAGCAGAAAATGGCAGCCGATGGCGGCGTCATCATGGACGGCCGGGATATTGCTTCCAAGGTTCTGCCCAATGCCGATGTAAAAATTTTCCTGACTGCTTCCATTGAGGAAAGGGCAAACCGCCGCTACAGGGAAATGAAAGAGAAGGGCTTTGAGATTGATTTGACAAAGCTTCAGGAAGAAATCGCCGCAAGAGACAAGGCGGACAGCGAAAGGGAAGAGTCCCCGCTGGTAAGAGTCCCGGAGGCAATTCTTCTGGATACAACAAACATGAATCTTGATGAAGCAGAAGCAGCGATTATCAAGCTGGTAGAATAAGAGGAAAAAATGTTATACTCACTTCTTTCTGTTTTCTTTCGCCGGTTTTGGTATATTTTTGATTTTACTCTGGGACACCCGGAAAGAGTGCCTTCCGCTGGGCCGGTAATCTTTGCGGCAAATCATCAGTCCTTTTGGGATGTACCGCTGCTGGCAACCTATGTTGACAGACCGGTTAGCTTCATGGCCAAGGAGGAGCTGTTTAAGGTTCCTGTTTTCGGCAGCATTATCCGCAATCTCCATGCTTTCCCGGTAAGGCGGGGGGCTTCGGATAAAACCGCTATAAAAAAGGCCTTGGGAATATTGAAGTCCGGCGAGTGCATGGCTATATTCCCGGAGGGGACGAGAAGCAAGAACGGAAAGCTGGGCAAGGTCGGTGCGGGAGTATCGCTGCTGGCTTCCATGTCCAAGGCAACGGTTGTTCCTGTCGCTATCGTGGGAACAAGACAGATTTTCGGCAAGAAATTTCTGCCGAAGGTTGCTGTGCTTTACGGAGAACCGATGAAATTCGATGCGGAACACGCAGACAAGCAGGCACTTAATGACTTCTCAGCCGAGTTGATGAACAGGATTCAGAGTATGCTGGATGCACATGAGCGCGGAGAAATCATCTGAGGCTGACGTTAAATCGAAATCAAAAGGTTTTTTTGTAATAATTTTGTTTCCTCAAAGAAATTTCTTGATAAATTTGAAACGATGTGGTAATCTATGAAAGTGATATTGGCAGAGTATCAGGGTTTTTGCTATGGAGTAAAGCGTGCTATCGGCTTGGCACGGGATAATGCCCGGGTTGACGGAAGGGCGGCTACTCTTGGCCCTATTATTCACAATCCTCAGATGGTTTCTCGGCTGGAAAGCGAAGGTGTTGGAACCGTCGACTCCCCGGAAGAAATGAAGCGGGGAGACACGATAATCATACGCTCTCACGGGGTTGGCCCCGAGGTCTATGAAGAAGTCGAGCGGCTTGGACTTAAAGTGGTTGATGCCACCTGCCCCCATGTAAAGCAGGCTCAGATGGCAGCTCATCGTCTGGTGAGCGAGGGCTACAATGTCGTGATAATCGGGGAGAAGCAGCACCCTGAGGTAAAGAGCATATTTGAGTGGTCAGGCTCCAAAGCAACTGTAATAGACAGCGTGGAGGAGGCGGCTGGGCTCATGCCCTGTGCCCGCTTGGGAATAGTTTCCCAGACGACCTTTTCCGGGGAGAAGTTCAATCAGATTGTTGGAACACTCCTCAGCAAGTCAAATGATGTTCATATTTTGCGTACTATATGCACGGCTACCGATCAGCGGCAGACAGCGGCAATCAAGCTGGCCGGTGAGGTAGACCTGATGCTTGTCATCGGCGGCAAGAACAGTGCCAATACTACGCGACTGGCGCAGCTTTGCGCTGAAAAGTGTTCGACATACCATATCGAGACGGCTTCCGAGCTCAGGTCCGAGTGGTTTGACGGAATAGAAAATATTGGTATCACAGCCGGAGCGTCAACTCCCGACTGGGTTATCAAGGAGGTTTATGAAAAGTGCAAGAAGAAATGACAATGGAACAGCTCCTGGCTGAAGAGGAAGCAGCAGCAGGCCAGGAAATCAAAGAAAAGGAAGTCGTCGAAGGTACCGTCATACTGGTAAATCGTGACGAGGCATTTGTTGATATCGGCTACAAGCAGGAAATCCCCATTCCTAAGCGTGAGCTTCGTTATCCGGCCCCTGAGTCCGCTGAGGATGTTGTTAAGGTCGGCGATGTTATTAAGGTATTCGTCGTATCCATGGGCGGCGAGAACGGTGCAGTTCTCTCCAAGGTAAAGGCTGATAAGTTTGCTGCCTGGGAAGTTCTTCAGGGCATCACCGAGCGTCAGGAAACTGTTGAAGCTGAGATTACCAATGTTGTTAAGGGCGGCGTTGTTGCTGCTGTTCAGGGTCTCCGTGCCTTCATTCCGGCATCTCAGGTTGACCTTGGTTTTGTTAAGGATCTTCAGGTCTATGTCGGTCAGACCGTTACCGCTTTCCCCTTGGAGTGCGACCCCAAGAAGCAGCGTCTCGTTCTTTCCCGTCGTAAGATTCTCGAAGAGGAGCGCGCTCAGAAGCAGGAGCAGCTGTTCTCCACTCTGGAGGCTGGCCAGACTCTGAAGGGCGTTGTAAAGCGTCTTGTAGACTACGGTGCGTTCATCGATATCGGTGGCGTAGACGGTCTTGCTCATATCTCCGATCTCTCCTGGAATCGCGTAAAGCATCCTTCCGAGGTTCTCGAGGTTGGTCAGGAGCTGGATGTTAAGGTTAAGAGCTTTGACCCGGAGACCAAGCGTATCTCCCTCTCTGTTAAGGATACTCTCCAGGATCCCTGGTTCGAGCGTGCTGAGAAGTACACCGAGGGTTCCCAGATTCAGGGTAAGATTATTAAGCTCACCAGCTTCGGTGCCTTCATGGAAATCGAGCCGGGCTTTGATGGTCTCATCCCCATGGGTGAGCTCTCCGATCGCCGTATTGCAAAGGCTGACGAAGCTGTAAGCATGGGTGATGTCGTTACCGTTAAGATTCTCCGTATCGACACCGCTAAGAAGCGCATCAGCCTCAGCATTGCAAAAGCTGACAAGAATCTCGAAGAGGTTCCGGCTGCTGAATAATCGGAAATGAATACTTCAGGGGCAGGCAGAGACCTGCCCCTTTTTGAGTAGTAATGTGGAAATCATGAAGAATGTAAAAAAACGCGGCGGGAAAATAATATTTGTTGAGCCGGAAGGACTGGCAGATGAACTGGGTCTTACAGCAGGCGACGAGATACTGGCAATAAACGGTACGGAGCTGAGAGACCTTATTGACCTTTCCTTTGCTATGGCTGATGAAGAAATCGACCTTACCGTTCGTCATGCCGACGGCGAAGAGGAAATCATTTCCTTTGACAAGGATATTGATGAGGAGCTTGGAGCTGAGTTTGAGTCGGCAGTCTTTGACGGTATCAGAGCATGCGGCAATCGTTGCTATTTCTGCTTTGTTGATCAGGTTCCTCAGCAGATGCGCTCTGCTCTCTACATTAAGGATGACGATTATCGTCTTTCCTTCCTGTACGGAAACTTCGTTACTCTCACAAATATTAGAGAGCAGGATTTCCAGCGTATTGCCCGCTATCATCTCAGCCCGCTGCATATCTCTGTCCAGACGGTGAATCCCGAGCTGCGGGTGAAGCTGCTGGGCTCTCCCAGAGCAAATGAGCTGAACTCCCAGCTGGACCGGCTGGCTGATGACGGAATAGAATATCACGCTCAGGTAGTTTTGTGTCCGGGAATCAATGACGGAGCCGAACTGGAACGGACGATAACGGAGCTGTGGCAGCGCCGTTCAAGCGCCATGTCCCTGGCAATAGTGCCAGTCGGGCTGACGAAGTTCCGAGAAGGCTGCTACCCTCTGACATTGTTTGATAGTGTCGGAGCGGGAGAAGTCATTGATATGGTCAGCAAGTATCAAAAGAAGTATCGTAATGAATCGGGGGAGAACTTCGTATACCTCGGTGACGAATTCTACCTCATGGCAGGCAGAGAGCTGCCGCCGGCAGAAGAATATGATGGATTTCCACAGCTTGATAACGGAATTGGTTTGGCCCGCAGCTTCCTTGATGATTGGAACAGCGCAAAGGAAGCCGGGCAGGATGATACAGCCGCAAACTGCAGCAGCATTACCATTCTTACCGGAGAAGGAATTGCTCCGCTGATTGGCAGTATGGTAAGCGAGCTGTCAGCGACAAAGAGTGGTGCCGTATATGATGTGGTACCGGTGGTGAACGAGTTTTTCGGGGACAGCGTAAATGTTTCCGGACTGCTCACCGGCAAGGATATTCGCAGAGTGATTGACGACCTCCGTCAGCAGAACAAGCTGCAGGAGCGGGTGATAATCCCGGCCTCATGCCTGAGGGCCGGTGATAATATATTCCTGGACGATGATACTCTTGATAATTTGACAGCAGATACCGGACTGAAGGTTTTGCCGGTTCTTCATGGAGACGAGCTGTTTGAGGCTCTGAATGATTTTGATACGGTTTATTCCGAGAATACAGCCGGTGACCGTACTTCTTATATGTGGCAGAGCAACGCCGCATATACCAAACTTTAATTAAAAGGAGGTATCGCAATGAGCAAGCCTATAGTGGCCATAGTTGGCCGCCCTAATGTCGGTAAATCAACACTTTTTAATCAGATTGGCAAGCAGCGCCTGTCTATCGTAGACGATTTTCCCGGAGTTACCCGTGACAGAATTTATCTTGATGCCGAATGGCTGAACAATGAGTTTA
Organism: Selenomonadaceae bacterium; assembly: GCA_030523645.1. Taxonomy (GTDB): domain Bacteria; phylum Bacillota; class Negativicutes; order Selenomonadales; family Selenomonadaceae; genus RGIG250. The sequence goes on along the minus strand of JAUNIB010000001.1, from coordinate 651,794 downwards.
CAATGGTCGATACCGGCGGTATTGAGCTGGCAAGTGATGACAAGCTGCTGAACAGTATGCGCCAGCAGGCAAAGATTGCCATTGAAGAGGCAGATGTAATCCTCTTTGTAGTAGACGGTCGTGTAGGACTTACCAATGAGGATGAAGAAATAGTAAAGATTCTTCGCCGTACCAAGAAGCCTATTATCCTTGCGGTAAACAAGATTGACACTCAGAAGCAGCAGGATGATATTTACGACTTCTATAATCTTGGACTTGGTGATGTAATCCCCATTTCCGCTTCCAACTCCCTGAACCTCGGCGACTTGCTTGACGCCGTAGTAGCAGCCTTCCCCTCTAAAGAGCAGGAGGAAGAGGAAAGCGATGAGCTGGCTATAGCTGTAATCGGCCGACCGAATGTAGGCAAGTCATCCCTCGTAAATGCTATTCTCGGTGAAGAGCGCGTCATCGTAAGTGATATCGCCGGCACCACAAGAGACGCCATTGATACTCACTTCACCAAGGATGACATAAAGTTTACTCTTATTGATACTGCCGGTATGCGCCGTAAGGGCAAGATTGATGAGCCAATTGAGCATTACAGCGTACTGCGGGCACTGCGTGCCGTTGACAGAGCCAATGTTATTCTGATGGTCATTGACGCTGTTGCCGGTGTGACGGAGCAGGACAAGAAAATCGCCGGCTTTGCTCACGAGTCAGGAAAAGGCGTTATTATCATCGTGAACAAGTGGGATTTGATTCCCGATAAGGATGACAAGTCTACTGTTAAATACACAGATGTAATCCGCAATGAGCTGATATTCCTGCAGTATGCTCCCGTACTCTACATATCAGCATTGACAAAGCAGAGGGTGCACCGCGTAACCGATGTAGTTAAGTATGTAGCTGACCAGCAGGCAATGCGCATTCAGACCAGCGTCCTCAATGAGCTGCTGAATGATGCGATTTCCATTAATCCGCCGCCGGCACATAAGGGCCGCCAGCTTAAGCTGCTCTTTATGACTCAGGTAGGAATTGAGCCGCCCCGCTTTGTCCTGTTTGCCAATGACCCGACTCTTGTCCATTTCTCTTATCTGAGATATCTGGAAAACCAGCTTCGTGCCAGATTCGGCTTTGAGGGTGCGCCGGTACGGATTATTACCCGCGCCCGCAAAGAGGAGGATGACGACTGATGTTTGGATTAATCATTGCAGTTGTCTGTGCTTATGTTGTTGGCTCTATTCCCAGCGGTCTTATTCTCGGCAGGGCTATCTGGGGTATAGACCTTAGAGACCACGGCAGCCATAATATCGGAGCGACAAATGCCTGGCGCACCATCGGTAAGGCTGGAGGAATAGCCATATTCCTCTGCGATTTAATTAAGGGTGTCCTTGGTGTCTGGTTTGCCGTCAAATTTGCCGATGGCTCATCATTTGCTCAGGTGCTGGGCGGGATTATGGCCATCGTCGGTCATTCATGGTCACTGTTCCTGGGCTTCAAAGGCGGCAAGGGCGTAGCAACCGGCCTCGGTGTTGTGGCCATGCTGATGCCTACGGTAACACTGGTATTGTTCGGAGTATGGTTTGCCATTGTCTACTTTACCGGCTATGTTTCTCTCGGCTCCATTGTGGGAGCCGCTTTGGCCCCGATTATGGCCTGGCTGTTTGGCTATGATTTCTGGTTTATCGCTTTTGGCTGTCTGGCGGCTGTGTTTATTATCGTCAGACACAAGCAAAACATTGACCGTCTGCTTGACGGCACCGAAAGCAAGATAAAGGCAGCGAAGTAGTCAAAGATACCGAAACACTAGAGCTGTCGTTGGTTTGCGGGCTTTCCAATATTGACAAAATTTGTTGATTCATGCTAGAATAGCCTTTGTTGCAGATACACGGCAACATTTGCGGACATGGCGGAACTGGCAGACGCGTTGGATTTAGGATCCAATGCCGCAAGGCGTGGAGGTTCGAACCCTCTTGTCCGCACCAAAAAGAAATAAGAAGGTCGTTTATCCGTGGCTTCAGCAACTGGGATGACGACCTTTTTTGTTGGTAGACTTTTGACAGACAGAATTATTGCTGTCGCTGTTTTGTGGGTGTGTCTTTATGGAAAAGAAATTTATGGAGCTGCTGGCACCGGCCGGCAGCAAGGAAGCCTTCATTGCTGCCGTAGAAAGCGGAGCCGATGCGGTATACCTTGCCGGCCCTTCCTTTGGTGCCAGAGCTTATGCCGATAATTTTGACCGGGATGATATGAGATGGGCGTTTAATTTTGCTCATCTGAGGGGTGTTGCCGTTCATGTGACGGTGAACACTATCGTCAGCGACGAGGAGCGGGAGGAATGTGCCGACTATCTTCGTTTTCTTGAGGAGGCCGGTGCAGATGCCGTACTGGTTCAGGACTTGGGCGTAGCTATGCTCTCCCGGCAGGTGGCACCGTCGCTGCCGCTCCATGCCTCCACTCAGATGACCGTACACAGCTTGGACGGCGTACTGGAGCTGGCCGGCCTGGGCTTTACCAGAGTCGTTCTTTCCCGGGAACTTTCCCTCAAGGATATTCGCTATATCTGTGCCCACAGTCCGGTGGAAATAGAGGTGTTTATGCACGGGGCGCTCTGTGTCTGCTATTCCGGTCAGTGTCTCATGTCAAGCCTGATTGGCGGAAGGAGCGGCAACCGTGGTCGCTGTGCCCAGCCCTGCAGACTGCCGTATTCGCTGGTGGATGAAAAGGGACAGGAGGTACTGATGGGGAAAGCCGGTGAGTATCTTCTTTCCCCGAAGGACTTGAAGACGCTGGAGCTTTTGCCGGAATATATGGCGGCAGGAGTTGCTTCGCTGAAAATCGAAGGACGGATGAAGAGACCGGAATATGTATCGGTTGTTGTAGATACCTATCGTCGGGCTTTGGACAGTATCCTGCACGGTCAGGACGGCTACAGTGTGGATAAGGAAGCTCAGAGACGACTGGCTCAGGTATTCAACCGTGATTTCACCACAGCATACCTTACAAATCGTCCTGGCCGAAATATGATGAGCGATATGCGTCCAAACAATCGGGGCATTCTGGCCGGACGAGCGGCAAAGATAGACAGTGCTGCTTCCAAGGTCTATCTGAAGCTGGCAGTTGACGTGAATAAGGGCGATGAGCTCGATTTTTGGGTGAAGGTCGGCGGTCGTACCACAGTAACTCTTGATGAATTTTACGATGTTAAGGGCAATAAGCTGACATCGGCTAAGGCCGGAGAGACGATTTCATTCGTCAGCAGCCTGAATATACGACAAAACGACCGGGCCTTCCGGGTTTATGATGCGGCTCTTATGACAGAGGCTCGCAGCCGCTTTACTGCCGGCGCACCGGTCAGGAGACTTCCGGTGTCGGCAGCGGCAAGATTTCATCTGAATGAGAAGCCAAGGCTTGAACTCAGTCTGATTGCAGATGAGAATATTTATGCAGCCGCAGAAGCCGATTACATTATCCCACAGGCGGAGAAGCGGCCCCTCACTGAAGAAGCGGCGGCAAAGCAGCTGAACAGAATGGGCAGTACCGTATATGAGATCGCCGACCTTAAGCTTGATATTAAGCCGGGAGTAATGGTACCGGTGAGCGTTATTAACGATTTGCGCCGTCAGGCTGCAGAGGAAATGGACGTGCTGAGGCTGGAGATATGGCAGAATGACAGGGCGGCGGGAACGGCGTCGGCGGAGAGAAATCTCGATGGAAAATCTTCCGGGCCCCATGACCGCAGGGATAAAAGCAACCAGCGTCAGATACCGCAGGTTTATGTCAGCACGGCATCTGCTGACGGGATCAAGGCGGCATTGAAGGGCGGAGCGCAGGGGATAATATTCGGCGGTGACAGCTATCATCACGAGCCGCTGAACATCCGCAGCTATCGGGAGGCGGCTGAGCTGGTAAAGGACAGCGGCTGCAAACTTTTCTTCAACACACCGAGGATATGCCGGGAGGATAATCTGCCTGCACTAAAGGCCATTTGGCAAAGCTGGCTTGAGTTAAATCCCGACGGCGTTTATGTCCACAATATTGCGACTCTCCGCACATTGAGAGAAATGATTGAAGAAAGCGGCAGGGAGATAGAGCTTCGCTCAGACTATTCCTTGATTTCCTTTAACGGAATGACCCTTGAGGCGTTGGAAAAGCTCGGAGTTAAGCAGGCAACTCTCTCTCCGGAGCTGAATCTTGGCGGGCTGCTTCCGATTGTAAAAAAAGCCCCAATCAGGACAGAGTGCATAGTACACGGACGATTGGAGCTTATGGTATCTGAATACTGCGTGCTTGGCAGCTTCCTTGGAGGCATAGGGCAGGATGGCTGTGAAGCATGCTCGATGCCCTGTAAAGGCGGGCGGTATTTCCTGAAGGACAGAAAGGGCGAGCAGTTCCCGGTAGCAAATGACCAGTACTGTCACATGCACCTGCTGAACGGAAAAACACTGAGCCTCCTGCCGGAAATAGGCAAGCTGGCAGACAGCGGAATATCCGCTGTCCGCATTGAGGCAAAAGCCATCGAGCCGAAGTACATCGGTGAGCTGGTAAGTGCCTACAGAGATTATTTGCTGAGAGGCAGTGAGCTGACCCCGGAAGAGATTGCCTGGTGTAAGGAAACGGAGCTGAACGGAGCTCCGGATGGAGTAACTCGCGGTCATTACTTCCGCGGAGTTCTGTAAAGGGATAGTGTATATTTTTTTGTAATAGTATATACTTTGGATTTTACTAGTGTTAGACTTTGGTATTTCCTAAGTCTTGACTTTAGAATTTCTTAGTACATCGTATACTTCTTATCCTCGGACACTAATAATCTCGGTCTAAGTCTGGTCAAAACCCCTAAGCTGTATTTTGTTGACCAAGGATTGATATGAAATATGTGGTATGGAGAGACTGGGGAGACGCGCTGCCAAGTAAATAGCGAATGTAAAAAAGATCAGTTGAAACATAATATAACGCAAACAAGCCAGTGACTCACATTGTGAGCCACTGGCTTGTCTTTTAGGGTACTATTATTGCATTTTAGGAATATTAAGCGTACTTGCCATTTGACGGTATGGACTGAGGAGCCCCGGTTTTGCACATGAGAGGTCTACAAGGAAACATCGAATAATGAGCCGTATCAGATTGATGCAGATTGTGCGTACAGCGACGGGCGACAAATACGCAGTGTGGTAGCTCCCACATAAGGATTTGTCAACTGTTGATGGACGCAGAAGATGCATCAAAGATGAACGGCACAATTATATCGATGGTTCCTTGCGCCACATACGAGCAATGCAGCAGGAACACAGGTATACCGTACTTGGCTTTTTCGCTTCTGATTTCCATTCATTCCCGATGGGTGCCTTTGTGTCAGGTTTGTAGACACTCAGCATCCCTAGCTACTGATTACCCTCCGATACATCAGCACCCACCGGGGAGAAGAATTCCTCTTCGCTCACGCCGAAGCGGTGAAGCAGCGAAGTTGATAACTTCTAGGGCAGTTATCAGCTTCACTGCCGCGCTCCGACGCTTGCAGCCGATTTGCTCTTCTCACTCACTATATGGCAGGAGTGTTGCCCTTTGAAACAGTGAAGCGATAAATTTAAGAATAAAAATGCAAGAAGGTAATCGAGACAAAGCTGTGGCTGACAGAGAGGTGAAACATGTATGAATGATGCTGGTTTTGTATTATCCTGTGCCAAAACCAAAAGAAGGATTTAATAAGGTCATGTAGAATAATAGATATATGTAAGAAACAATTTGCTGACCAATAGCACATTGTCAACGCATAATAAAAGCGGCTTCACACAGAGCGGACAGCCAAGAATGATAAATTATGGATGTGATTAGATTGGATAAGAAGAAATATGACCTGCAGATTGCAGCATTGCTGCATGATGTGGGGAAAATCGTCATTCGTGCCAATCCCGGCAATATTGACCATTCTCATGCCGGAGCAGAGTATCTTAAGCCATTCCTGAAGGACGGCGGTGATATTCTTAGAGCCGTGTTGAATCATCACTGGGCAATGCTCAAAAAGCTGAACGGCAGTGATGATGACATCAGCTACATTGTTTATGAAGCAGATAATATTGCCTCCAGTACAGACCGGCGCAAGCGGGATGACAGCCCGGCTGGGTTTGACTCAGGTAAGGCACTGGAAAATATATTCAATGTGTTTGCCGGAAATACAGCTGCTCCGAAATCCTCCTTCTACCTGCGAGGACTGATGGAGGACAATGTGCGGATGCAGTACCCCGTGACGACAGGGATAAGTGCACCATCAGCCGAGTATCAAAAGCTGTTGGACTACATGACAGTAAATTTTCGCAAGAAAACAGTTGATAACACAGCCATTAATTCTCTGCTGCAGATAGTAGAAGCCACCGGCAGCTATGTACCGTCCAGCACAGCAAAGAATGAAATCGCGGATATATCTCTGTACGACCATGAAAAGCTGACGGCCGCAATAGCCGCTTGTATGTATGACTACTTTGAGGAGCAGGGTGTCTCTGACTATCGCAGTCATTGCTTTGGCGACAAGCTGGAACAGATTAGAGCAGCCGACACATACCTTCTTGTCTCCGGCGACCTCTCCGGCATACAGAGCTTCATATACACTATTCCTTCCAAAGGCGCATTGAAGAGTCTCCGGGGACGCTCGTTCTATTTGGAGCTGATGCTGGAAAACCTTGTTGACGAAATTCTCGACAGGTTGGAGCTGAGTCGCTGCAATCTTCTCTACACCGGCGGCGGTAACTTCTATCTTCTGCTGCCGAACACGGAGAAGTCAAAGCATCTGCTGACAGAAGCTAGGGAAAAGATAAACGATTGGTTGCTGACTCACTTTGATGGACGACTCTATCTGGCAATCGGCTGGGCTGCCTGCTCTGCCAACGACTTCAAGGCTGACAGTACCAACGGCATAGGCCGCATATACCGGAATGCCAGCAGCGAGGTAGCCAAGGACAAGCGGGCAAGATACAGTAAAGCGCAGCTTGAATTGCTCTTCGACCCCAAGAGCAGGGTGAACAGAACTCTTGACGGATACCGTGAATGCGGTATTTGTCATTCCTCGGCCAGAACTTTGGTGCGATACAGCGACGATGACAGCGAAACCGAGGTGTGTGAAAATTGCCGCAGCCTGCGGGACTTCGGAGAGAAGCTGCTGAAAAACGATGTTCTGGCTGTTTTCGCAGAGAAAAATGACAACGACATAGCCCTTCCGGGAATATCGGAGACTCACTACCTCAGCGTCATCCCCGAGAGTAAGGCAGAAACTCTCTGTGCCAATGCTCAGCGGGTTTATATCAAAAATAAAATGCTCACCGGCAACCTCGTGGCTACCAGACTTTGGATGGGTGATTATGTCACCGTCGGAGGAAACGGGACGGCAGAGTTTGAAGAGCTGGCCAGAGCCTCCGGCGGCGAAGAACACGGCATCAAGAGGCTTGGTGTAATGCGTGCCGATGTTGACAACCTCGGTGCGGCATTCATGGCCGGTTTTGCCGACAGAGCTAACAACAACCGATACGCCACAATGGGACGCAGCACCGCCCTGTCAAGACAGCTGTCACTATTCTTCAAGAGATATATCAATAGCCTGTGCAGCGGAGAAATCAACGGCATCGGCGAAAACGGCAAAGAGAAATTCTATCTCTATCAGGATGGAAAGAACAAAGACAAGCCTCGTAAGGTACACATCATATACTCCGGCGGCGACGATATGTTCATCGTCGGCGCATGGGACGAGCTTATTGAGCTGGCGATAGACATCAGGCACGCCTTCAGCAGTTACACCAACGGCAAGCTGACCTTCTCCGCCGGTATCGGACTATTCCCGGACAAATGCCCCATCTCGGAAATGGCAAGAGTAACCGGAGAAATGGAGGACTACGCCAAGAAAAATCCGGCGAAAAACAGCGTTACCCTATTTGGCATGAACACGGAGCAGCAAAAGGACACGGCGCTGGAAATGACGAGCTACGGATGGGATGAATTTGAAAACGCTGTAGTCGGCTCGAAACTGGCTTTCCTGCAGAAATACATCAGCGTGGACGGAGCTGCCCGGGATAAGCTGACACTGGGTAAAGGGGCGCTCTACCGACTGCTGTACCTGATAAGGGAAGCTGACAATGAGCGGACAAATCTGGCTCGCTTTGCTTACACCATTGCCAGAATGGAGCCATCTCCAAAGGATGAGGAAAGGTACAAAGCCTATCAGGAAGTCCGGAAAGAATTTTACAAATGGTATCAGACCCCGGAAGACAGGAAGCAGCTTGCCACCGCAATCGAGCTGCTGATATACAAACTGAGATAAGCAGAGGTGTTTCGTATGGAATACAAATACAAAAACGGCAGTAAGGGCTGCAACAACAGCAGAAGCAATTATGCTCCGAGGGATGTAATCGACCCCTCAAAGTATAAGGACATGGATATAATCAGCCGTGCTGAAGCGGTGATAAAAGACCTGCCAAAAGATGAACAAGAAGATGGCGGATTTCTGCTGAAAACAAATCAAATTAGAAAAATTCTCGCTGCTGTGAATTCTGCATCAAATAAAGTGTCTGTATTCAAGGCCACCAGCGGCAGCACGGAACTTAACAATGCTCTTGCTGATGAAATTAGATACCTACAGGTTCTCTTAGTATATCAGTGCGGCAGGGATAAACAGAAGAAGAAACAATGCGGAGTCGATGATTTTGTTAAAAGAGCTGGACTAATAGACATGATTAAGTCAATCGGCAAAGACATCCGCAAATACGAGGAATTTGCCCGCTACATGGAAGCACTGGTGGCATATCATAAATTCTACGGAGGTAAGGACTAATGGAAAAGGGAATTAAAGCCCTCAAGGGCAAGCTCATCATAAAGGGAATTTTGAAGCTGGAGACCGGTATGCACATTGGCAGCTCCTCCGACTTCGCCCCTATCGGTGCAGTAGACAGACCTTTCATCCGCGATGTTGTCACCAAGCAGCCGATTATCCCGGGAAGCTCCCTGAAGGGCAAGATTAGGACACTCCTTGCCCGCAGCTTCAGTGAAGGCTATGTGCTAAACGACATAAAGGAAGATAAAGAAGAAATCCAGCGACTCTTCGGCACCAGTGAAAAGCAGAGACTCTCTGCCTCCCGCCTTCAGTTCAGCGACATCAAGCTCACCGATGAGAGCCTCAGCCGTCTTGACAAGCTGGACACCGATACCTACATAGGCGAGATTAAATGGGAGAACACCATAAATAGACTGCCTGCCGTTGCCGATGTTCGTCAGATAGAGCGAGTTCCTGCCGGTGCCGAGTTTGATTTCACAGTCATCTACAACATCGAAAAGGAAGATGAAGTTACCGAAGACCTGAAGCTCCTGGCCGACGGTATCAGACTGCTGCAGCTTGACTATATCGGAGGTCATGGCTCCCGTGGCTATGGACGGGTATCCTTCAGAGATTTCTCTATAGACTTCTTCAGCATTTCCGGTAAGGCACAGGAAGAATGGGATATTATATCAGGAGACGCCCAGCAGATTTTTGATGAGATTTAAGGGATATTATTATGAGCTATTATCTATATCAGCTTAGCTTCAGCACCCCGGTACACTTCGGAGATGCAGCCATGGGGGGCAAGCTGGAGCAGATAGCACCGACCATTTCTGCCGATATCCTGTTCAGCGCTGTATGCGTTGAGCTGGTGCAGCAGGACAGATATGACCTGCTGGACAGACTGACAGAAAATGTTCAGTCGGGAGAGATTTGCTTTTCAGACCTGTTTCCCTATCAAGTGATTGGTAGGGATGTCCAGCTCTTTCTGCCGAGACCCTTTCTGCAGCTTGACGGAGGCAAAGAGCGGCAGATTGCCGATATGCAGGACGCAAGGCAAGTATCGGCAGCCAAGAAACTGCTGAAGAAACAGGCCTATATCCGAGCTTTGGAAATCAGCAGCTTCATGGAGGCTGTTGCAGCCGGGGAGCTGTATACGGCTGAGTCTTCACTGCACGCCGGAACTGACACTATGGTGAAGCGGGTGAACACTCGCGGTGAAGAATCAATGCCCTACTATGTGCGTACATACTCCTTTGCGGAGAACACAGGACTCTACGGCATAGCGAAGCTGCCGGAGGACTGGAGAGACACCTTCCAACGGATAATGGAATCTCTAGGCTACTCCGGCATCGGCGGCAAACGAAGCTCCGGCTATGGACACTTCACCCTCCATGACGACATTATGGAGCTGTTGCCGCATGATAACGATACAGAAACTCGTCTCAATCTCTTGGTTGACGATACAGAAATGATTATCAATCTGCTGGACAGGACAGAATCTCCCTGGCAGATGTGTCTATCTGTGCTCTGCCCGGAGGATGCCGAAGCAGTAAAGGGCGGACAGTATCAGCTGAAAAAGCGCAGCGGCTTCTCTGAGAACAAAAAGCATGACAGCATATACATGGTGGCCGCTGGCTCCTGCTTCCGGAAGAGAATGGAAGGCCGGCTTCTCGATCTGTCCGGAGAAAATGATGACCACCCAATCTGGAGATATGGCAAGGGGATGTATATCGGGTTATGAAAACACATGACTATCTTGAAGCAAAGCAATATGTAATAACCTGCATTTCCCCGGTCTACATAGGCAGCGGCGAAGTGCTGAAGCAGTGGGACTACATATACAACAAAAACAAGGGGATAATATACTTTCTCGACAAACCACAGTGGATAGACCTTCTCAGCAGTCGCGGACTCATGGAGGAATTTATTGAGTTCGTCGGCAGACCCGGCAAGCTCACCTCCATGAACATACCGAAATGGCTGACGGACAGGAAAATAAGCTGGGAGGAAATCAAGTCAAGAGCCAGCCGTGTAGTGGCCGCCCCCCGGTCTGTGATGTATGACGAAAAGAAAAAGGACACCCTCAACGACCTGCAAAAAGGCATAACGCTGGCAGACGGCCGCCTGTATATACCCGGCAGCTCCGTCAAAGGTATGCTCCGGACGGGAATCCTGTACAAATATCTGAAGGAACATCCTGACCTTAGAAGACGGCTGGCTGCAGATGTCAAAAGAGCCTTGGAGAATGTGGCAAAGACTCAGCAGCAAAAAGAGCGGAAAAGACTGAAAAAAGATGTCAAAAGAGCCTTGGAGAATGTGGCAAAGACTCTGGAAAACGAAGTCAATACACTGGCTTATACAGGCAGCGGAGCGGCCAAAAGCTCCCTAAAGGGACTGCTGGTGAGTGATGCTATGCCTACGGAAAAAGCATCATCGGTAGTTGCCGTCCGAAGGGACGCCAGCACACTGAAGGAACGAAACGGAGAAATTCAGCTGGGCGGTATGCCAATATGCTGTGAGTGCCTTGCGCCTGATACCGAGTATAGTCTCACTGTGACCATGGACAAAAGGATGATGGCGGAGATGGGTATAGGCTCATTAGACGAAATAATGGCCTCTGCCCGGGAGTACCTTAGAGAGACTGTTGCTATCCAGCAGCCTGTCTTCGGTCGTGATTACAGCCGTCAGTTCAAGGAAGCAGAGACGGCAGACTTCATACTGGGTGGCGGTACCGGATTCCACCATACCAGCCTTTGGATGTTCCTCTTTGATGACCGGGAAGAAGCCATGAGACTGCTGCGGGACTATCTGGAGATTGCCTGCAAGAAGCACCACCATAGAGACCTCGATAGGGAAATATCTCCTCGTACCCTGAAGCTGGTAGAATCCGGCAGCGGACTGCAGCTCATGGGACTGTGCAGCATACGGGAGGCAGATTGATGCTGAGAAGTGTAGACATAGAGCTGAAACTCCCGGAGGGGACGAAGCTCCACTCATCAATGGGTTCTGTCATGCACGGAGCCCTGATGTGTGACATCGTGGATAGGGAGACAGCTGACTGGCTCCACGACTTCAGTACCCTGCGTCCCTACAGCCAGAGTGTCTTCTGGGACAAGGAACGAAGCCTGCCGATATGGAGAGTGTGTACACTTACCAAGCAGGCGGAGGAACGGGTGGTTGAGCCGCTGCTGAATTCGTTGGGGAAATCAATTTTTCTGCAGCAGAAGGGTTATGACATCGAGCTGGTGAAGCTGGCAGCCGATGACAGAGCTGATTATGGACGATTGGCTGATGAGGTATTCTTGGCTGACAATAGCCCAAGAGAGTTCTCTTTGAGATTTCTTACCACCGGCAGCTTCAAGCATGACGGCTCCTACATGGTATTTCCCGACCTGCGGATGCTATACGGCAGCCTCCAGATGAAATGGAACGCATTCTCTCCATCAAACAAGCTGGAGGACAGAGAACTAGCCTCATTCCTGGCAGACACATCAAATATGTATCGCTATCGGCTCAGCTCTCAGCCATTCTCACTGGAGTCGCAGACTATATACGGCTTCGCCGGAGAAATGTCTGTGCGGCTGCAGGGCAACGACATGAGCCGGAGGCTGGCGGCTCTCCTCGTGAAGCTGGCACCATATACCGGCATTGGAATAAAGACCGCTCTTGGTATGGGGGCTGTCCGCAGCACTATGAGATGAAATCCGCGCCGCACCATGCAGCCGTAAGGCTCATGGGCTATCGACCTGGCAAATTAAGTCGGGAATGTGTAGGAAAATAATTCCCCGCCGCAAGCCTGCTGTTACAGTGTCTATTTTCAGGGCACTGCACAGACAGGATTAAAAAATAAAATCCCCGTAAGGGGACGGAAACACATCCATTAAGGTCTCTCTGATGTTCATTTCCCTGCCATTAAAAAATAAAATCCCCGTAAGGGGACGGAAACACGATGTTCATGCTCATTGTTAGTTCTCCTTTTTCATTTTCATTAAAAATAAAATCCCCGTAAGGGGACGGAAACCCCCAATCGTCTTCCTTGATGGTAAATTCTTCTTCCAGTATTAAAAAATAAAATCCCCGTAAGGGGACGGAAACTTTGCTTCTTCTTCTGTCTTAAAGAAGTTACCCATACGCACATATTAAAAAATAAAATCCCCGTAAGGGGACGGAATAGAATCTCTTGAAAGGAGAATATATAGATGACACGAGTCTTATTTTCGCCTATCGGCAATACTGACCCTATACGGGATTGCTATGATGGGGCTTGTCTGCATATAATCCGGCATTATCATCCGGAGAAGGTCGTCCTGTTCTTTACAGAGGAAATGCTTCATCGGGAGGAAAAGAATCACTGCTATACTAGGGCGATAAAGCATGTGGCTCCTGATGTAGAGATAGAAGTCATCGACTCCGGAATAGAGGCCGCTCATATCTATGATGAATTTATTGAGGTACTGCCTGATGCAATCCGTTCCTATGAGAACGATAGCACGGAGCTTATTCTGAATCTCAGCTCCGGTACACCGCAGATAAAGACTGTCATGGCTATAGTGGCGGTAGAGGATGGGCTGAGGGGCGTGCAGGTGGAGTCGCCCAACCGCGGGTCAAACAGTGCCAGCCGTCCGGTGCAGGCAGATGATGATATCGAGGCGATAATAGCCAACAATCTCGATGATGAAGCTGGAGCGGAAAATCGCTGCATCGAGCCGCCTCTGCAGGTCATCAGGTACTACAGCGAGAAGCATCAGATAATATCACTGGTAGAGCGATACGAGTATGCCGGGGCCTATGCACTGGCAAAGAGCAGCGTCAATGTGCCGAAGGATGTAAAAAAGCTCTTGCACCATGCCATGCTCAGAGAGCAGCTGAACACGGAGAAGGCTGAGCAGGAGCTGTCACAATATAATGGAGTAAAACTGATTCCCTTCAAAGATGAGAAGGAGCAGGAGCTTTTCGAGTATTTTCTCAAGCTGCAGCTGGACTCCGGCAAGAAGCACCTGTCGGATATCCTCGTGAAGAGCAACAACTTCATCGTTGAGCTGCTGAGAAGATATATCTTGAAGGGGACGAGCTTCCGGCTATTCGATTGCCTTGAAAGAAATAGGCTGGTGAGGACGAAAATTGAGGCTGCTTATCCCGGTCTGGTGAGAAGTCTTGATTATGAGTTTTATGGTGACTTCAGGGATAGCGAGCTGTCCTTTGCAAATCTGTGTGTGATGTGCAGGTACATAAATGAGGAGTCTTTAGCAAAGGATAATGAGGTTGGCAGCGGTGTTGTCGATTTCGTTAATGCTATGAGTTCACTGAGAGAGCTTAGGAATGATTCTGCTCATACGATAAAGAACATTACACCTGATGATTTCCGGGCAAAGCTGGGAATGAGTCACGGAGAATTTATCGACAAGCTGGCAAAGCTGGGCAGTCTGGTAATGGGTGAAAAATTCGGCAAGTGCCGGAATATGTACGATAAGATAAATGAGCTGATTCGCGAGGGGCTTTCTGTGAGAAAGTGATTTTCTAAGTCATGTATGGATAAGATAAATCCTGCAGGAATTGGTTCATTTATCAAAATGTGAACTCAGATAAGAGCAGAATTAGGGTGTGGATTGTATGGATAATGAAATCAGCAACGATAGCCAGGAGCGATTGGAAGAACTGCAGGAGTTGTTCAATGTCCTTGAGGATTATACCGATGTTACTGACTTAGATGAGATTCATTGGGGAGAGCTAAGCGAGAAAGAACGGCACGAAGAATATATATACCGGTGCTATCTTGATAAGATAGGAAAGCTTAGCGTATATCTGGAAGAGTATAAATCTGACCTATACAAGAAAAAAGGAATAACTGTTGCCGCGAAAGCAAAAAAGAGCTTAAAGAAGTTTCGAAGCAATGAAAGTGCTAGAGATAGGGCGGCTCGTGAAGAAGCGGCGCGCAAAAAAGCAGAGCGTAGAGAAGCAGAACGGGAAGAGATTCACCGTGTATATCTGAATGAAGAATGGAAAAAACGCCGGATAGAGGAGCTGCTGGAAGAGGTACATGAAACCTTTTCACAATATCTGTTGAGGTTGATTGACCAAAAGGGATTTAAGGATAGCGATGTTTACAATCGGGCTAATATCAGCCGACAGCTTTTTTCGAAGATACGCAATGATAAAGACTACCAGCCCACGAAGAAAACGGTAATGGCTTTGACTGTGGCTATGAGACTTAACATTGACGAAGCCTGTGATCTGATGGCTAGAGGGGGCTATACCTTCAATCCGGTTAAAAAGGAAGAGCTTATAGTATATTTTTTTATAGAAAATGAGATATACGATATCTTTATGGTAAATGACGCCCTGGAGCATTTCGGATTGCCGATTCTATTCTAAAATTGAAAATTTTGCGGAGCAAAATGTCAACTGCCGGTTGACCTTTTGCTCCTTTTTATTTGCTATATTATTTGCAGCAGGTGAATGTAAATACACACCTGATAGGAGATGTGTTATCTTTCAGAAGTATTTTCCCTTAATTCTTATTAAATTTGCATGGTATATAGGAGATGGATTCAATGACATTAAAGCCAGAAGAGATTATTGCAAAAGAACAAATGGAGTATATAGATAGGTTGTATAATGCTAAGGCGTTAACAATGAGACAAGAAGAAATGACAAAAGAAGATATGCGAGAGGTCTTTGAATGTGTTTGCCGTCTCTATCCGTATGCAACAAAAGTGGGAATACATGATATGCTTTTGTACTCTGAGCCGGTTGGAGACAAATTCTATGATTTGCTTATGGAAACAAATGATAAAGTGGAAAGGGAGAGACTGGTAGCAAAGTATGCTCCTGAATGTGCGGAGTCATTACATCGCCTATATGTTGACCTTTTTCCATATTCGCCAAAAACGGAAAAAGCAAAGGCTTATTGTCTCAGGAAGGTGGATAGAAGCTATTTGGAAGAATATGGCAGAGTTAATCCGAATAGGGTTAGACCGACGCCTGAGGAATACGATGCAATGAGTTGGCGTGAGAGAATTATTGATTCAATCATGTTTAGGGAAATTGAATGCACAAAGGATTGGGCGGAAAGTTTTTTAGATAGATGTATTGAAAAACACGCGCAGAGAATGGAAAAGGGGGAACCGCACATGGGATGGTTAAAGCCGGAGATTGCAGAAATGCAAAGTATTCCCATTTATGAACTGTCTCTGTTTATGGATTATGGTCCGTCGAATCTTTTCTCTAGAGCAGTATTGACGCACTTTTGGAATCCCAAAATTCCTATGGAGACGGCAATCGCAGAGGCGTATTACTGGCATTTTCTTGATCTTCAGCATATAGCAGAGCCACTGTATTGTGTATATGAAACAGTTGGTACAATGATGGAGGATGGGGAAGACCTGAGCAGAAAATGACAGCGTTATGCTTTGAAAATGGAAATATAAAATTTGTTTTGTTTTTGTCGAAGTGCGTGATATACTATGTATAGGGTGGTGGTAATCATGCCGATAAAGCCATACGAAGAACTGACAATACAAGACAACTTCATATTCCAGAAGGTGATGCGCAATAAGCGCATTTGTAAAAAGACTATCGAAAGACTGCTAGGAATAGAAGTTGCTGACATCAAATATCCGGAAGAAGAAAAAGCAATAACTGTTCGGATTGACAGTAAGGGTGTTCGTCTCGATGTGTATGTCAATGATGAAAAAGGTACTGTGTTCAATCTTGAAATGCAGACTACCGGAAGTGTAGACGAGCTGACTAAGCGTATCAGATACTATCAGGCCATGATTGATATTGACCTCTTAGAAAAGGGACAAAGCTACAGTGCGCTGAATGATACCTATATCATTTTCATCTGCAGCTTTCCGGTTTTTGATGGTAAGCTCCACAAGTACACATTCAGAGAGTTTTGTGAGGAAAATTTCGATATCAAACTGGATGATGGAACAGCGAAGCTGTTTCTGAGTACGAAGGGGACAGAAAACGATGTAGATAAGCCACTGCAGGATTTCCTTGACTATATTGATGGGAAGATTACCGATGATGAGCTGGTACAAGAAATCGACAGTGAAGTAGTGACGGCGAAGAACCGTGATGAATGGAGGCGAGAGTATATGACATTGGAAATGGAAATCAATAGAAGAGAAAAGGCTGCTATGGATAAAGGTATGGCTCAAGGAATGATGAAAACGTTGAACTCCTTGGTTAAGGATGGTATTCTGACTTTAGCAGACGCAGCAAAGCGAGCCAATATGTCAGTAGATGCTTTCACCAAGGCAGTAGCGATGCTGTGAAAGAGAAATTATCTAATTATAATCCCGTCTTGTTTATGTAACTTATTGACAAGCTGCCCTCAAAGCAGACAGTTATAGAGCTGCTTTGAGGGTATTTTGATAGTATGAGATTTTGAAAGGTCGTTTCCAGTAAATAGACATGAACAAAACAATCCTAAAGATACTTGAATACAACAAAATAACCGAGATGCTGGCGGCACAGTGCGGCTCGTCAATAGCAAAGAAGCTGGCAGAGAAGCTGACACCGGCAGAGAGTATTGACGAAGCCGGAGAAAGGCTGGAGGCTACAGCCGAGGCTTTGCGTGTGCTGGCGGTGGTGAATCCGCCGCTGGGCGGCATACATGACCTGAAACCCTCCGTGAAGCGGGCAAAGCTGGGTGCAACACTGGAGCTTGAAGATTTCGTGACTATTCGCGAGACCCTCGATGCGACAAAGCAGATTAAGGTGTTTTTCCGGGAGCTGGATCCGCTTACCTACTGCGATAATCTGAGGGAAAGAGCCCGTGGTCTTGAGATACTTGGAAATCTTACCCGTCGTCTTTATGACACCATTGATGAACATGGCAGTCTGCGGGATGATGCCAGCAGTGATCTGTTGCGTATCCGTCGGGGAATAACCGCTAACGAGCAGAGAATCAAGGAAGTCCTTCAGGCGATACTTCACAATCCGGACAATCAAAAGGTCTTCCGGGAGAATATAGTCAGTATGCGCGGCGACCGCTATGTTTTGCCGGTTCGTGCCGAGTACCGCAGAAGCATACCCGGTATAGTACATGACCAGTCATCCACCGGTTCAACGCTTTTTATAGAGCCTATGGCGGTTGTGGAGCGAAACAACGAAATAAAGGAATTGACACTGGCAGAAAGGCGAGAGGTAGAGAGAATCCTGTCGTCTCTTTCCCGTGAAGTGGCAAAATCCTCCGAGATAATTCTGGAGAATCTGAATACGCTGGCAGCTATCGACTTCAGCTTTGCCTGTGCAAAGCTGGCTCGCGAGATGGGTGCCTCAGAGCCTGAACTGAATGACAATGGATTGACGGATATTAAGCAGGCAAGGCATCCGTTGATTGACAGAGCCGTCGCCGTACCTATTGACATCAGACTTGGTGACGACTATCGGCTGCTTTTGGTTACAGGACCGAATACCGGCGGTAAGACCGTAGGCATGAAGACTCTGGGACTGCTGTCGCTGATGGCCCAGTCCGGCCTGTTTATTCCGGCGGAGCGGGGCTCCAGGCTCAGTGTCTACAGAGAGGTATATGCCGATATCGGTGATGAGCAGAGCATAGAGCAGAGTCTATCCACCTTTTCTGCTCACATGAAGCATATCGTCTTTATTTTGAAAAAGGCAACCCATGAGGATTTAGTGCTTTTGGATGAGCTGGGGGCAGGTACCGACCCGGCTGAGGGAGCGGCTTTGGCAACGGCTGTATTGGAAGAGCTTCTGTCAAGGGGAGCGTCTATTCTTGCTACAACCCATTATTCAGAGCTGAAAACCTTTGCCTACAAGACCGTCGGAGTGGAGAATGCCTGCGTTGAGTTTGATGTGAAAACCCTGCGGCCCACTTATCGCCTGCTTATCGGTATACCGGGAGCCTCCAATGCTTTTGCTATCAGCAGACGGCTGGGACTTGACAGGGAAATTGTTGAAAGAGCCGGCAGTTTTATTAAGGGAGAGCATGCAAGGTTTGAAGAAGTGGTGTCCGAGCTGGAAAGCAAGAGACGCTTCTACGAGAAGAAAAATGATGAGCTGCGAAGCCGCGAAAAGCTGCTGCGGGAGCAGGAAGACCGCATAAAGAAGCTGGAGGCGGAGCTGACGGAGAAGCGGGCTGACCTGCTGAGAAAGGCCAAGGAAGAAAGTGCGGCCATCGTCAGAAAGGCCCGGCGTGAGTCTACGGAAATCATTAAGGATTTGAAGGAACAGTATAACGATCAGGGCATTAAAAAGCGCCAGCAGGCAATAGAGGAAGCCCGCCAGCGGCTGAGAGAGGCAGCTGCCGATATGCCGGGAATCGAAGCCAGACCTTCGGCCGCCTACAATGAAGAAGTGGATGTCGAGAGAATTGTTGTCGGGGCGATAGTGTATGTACCGCTTCTGGGTCAGAAGGCTACTGTAGTCAAGGTAAAGGGCGATGAGCTCACGGTAGAAATCGGCAGTATGCGTACTAAGGTAAGTGCCGGTAACTGCAATTTTGTTTCCGGCCCGAAAGAGGAAAAGGGCGAGGGGATGGCCAAGCATGCCGGCATTTATTTCAGCAAGGTGAAAACAGCCCGTACAGAGCTGGATTTACGCGGCTATCTTGTAGACGATGCTATTCCGGAGGTCAATAAGTTTATTGATGATGCACAGCTGGCCGGGCTGAAGCAGGTAAATATCATTCACGGCAAAGGAACGGGACAGCTCAGACAGGGCATTCACCGCTATTTGGCAGAGCACAGAGCTGTTTCAGAGTTTGCCTTTGCCCGGGAGGATGAGGGCGGCAGCGGAGCCACTATCGTTAAGCTGAAATAACTTGACGGAAAAGGAGAGCAACCATGGCTGACAGCAAAATCGAAATCATTGTGGGCAGAGCAGGAAGCGGCAAGACGCATCGCTGCCTTTCCGATATGGCAAAGAGGATGAAGGGCGCTCCGCTGGCCAGGCCTTTATTCATTATTGTCCCGGAGCATGAAACCTATAGGGTCGAGCGCTCTTTGGCTGAGATGATGGGGGCGGAGAACGGCTTCGGCTTCGTGGGAGCACAGGTCTGCGGTTTCCGCAGTCTGGCTCAGAAGGCAATTCAGGTATCGGGAGAAAAACTGCCTCAGACTGTTTCAGAGCTTGGTCGTCGTCTGATGATTAAGCGGATTTTGCTTGATAAGGAAGGGGAATTTGTCAGCTTCGGCAAGGCTGTTCGTCAGAGCGGCTTCGTAGGTGAGCTGTCATCCCTTATTACCGAATTCAAAAGCTATGGTGTAATCAAAGCCTACAGAGAGAACAAAGAAAAATTTACGGACAGAGAGCAGCTGAAAAACAAGCTGGAGGATATGGATATTCTCCAGACTACTTATGATGCGGCGCTGAAATCAGGAGAGACCGTATACAGTGATTTGGAGGAGCTCATGAAGGAGCTCCTCTTTCTTGTACCCGATTGTCCGATGTTTGATGAGGCAGAAATCTGGATTGACGGATTTGCCTTCTTCGAGCCGATGGAATTTGAGACAATAAAAGCTCTGTATAAAAGAGGCTGCAGGATACATATTACGCTGAATCTTGACAGGCCGGACGGTAATGGGAGTGAGCTGTCGATTTTTCAGCGGCAGCGAGAGACATACCGGAGCCTGTATAAGCTGGCTGAGGGAAAGGTAATAAATACTCTTCAGGGAGAAGAAAAGCCGAGATACACAGGAGTTTCCGGGAATATCCTGTCGAAAATAGAGGAAAGCCTTTTTTCGCTTGGGAGTGATGAAGAAATAAGTGATATCGGCGAAGCAGAATGCAATAATATCCGACTGGTGGAGGCAGCAAACCGCCGGCAGGAAATAGAGCTGATGGCGGCTGACATCCAACGACTCTGTCGTGAAGATGGGTACAGCTATCGGGATATAGCCGTTCTCATAAGGGATTGGAATGACTACGGATTTATGCTGCCGCTGGTGATGGCTGATTATTCCATCCCTGTTTATTGTGACAAGAAGCAATCGGCAATGGATCACCCGCTGGCTGAGCTGATTGTATCAGTACTGAGCATCTATACGGGAAACCGGGGCGGCTGGCGGTATGAGAGCATATTCCGGGCATTAAAGACCGGCTTCTTTAATGCGGACGAAGATGAAATCGACCTGCTGGAAAACTATGTGGTAGAGTTTGGCATAAAAGGAAAGCACTGGCAGGATGATACACCGTGGACATACTACAGAAATCAGCAGGGCGAAGATGAAGCAGCGGAAGCCAGTCGGGAAGAAGAACTGCTGCGAAGGGTAAATGATATTCGCAGCCGGGCAGCGGCTCCTTTGAGAAGGCTCTCGGAGATTGTACTGGACGGACAGGCTACTGTCGGCGATATCTCCAAGGGGATTTACGGAATGCTGCTGGAGCTTGGTGTACCAAAGACACTGGAGCTATGGGTCAAAAACGCTGAAGAAAACGGTGAACCGGAAAAGGCCCGCCGCCATAAACTGATTTGGAACCAGGTTTTGAGTCTGCTTGAGGAGCTGACGAAAACAATTGGTGATGAAAGGTTGGAAGAGGAGCCGAGGGCAAACCTGAAAACCTATTCAAGAATTATTCTGGACGGTATCAGTCGTATCTATTTCAGCATGGTACCTCCGGGGCTTGACTATGTTACTGTTGCGTCCTTTGACGGAAACAGTATGGATAATACTAGAGCCGTATATATTTTGGGAGTGAATTCAGGAATAATGCCCAGAGGAGCGGCAGAGCCGCTTTTCATTTCCCGTGAGGAAAGGAATGCACTGGAGGAGCTGCTGGATATAAAACTTCCCGGCAGACGGATTGAGGACGAGGGGCTTAAGGAGAGGTACACAATCTATCGCGGCTTTACCCGCATGAGGGAGTACCTTTGGCTTTCCTATTCGCTGGCGGACGGGGAAGGTGCGGCACTGCTTCCTTCGCCGATAATCGGTAAGCTGGAGAAACTGATTCCTGCGCTGAAAAACAGAAAGCTGTCCGTCGGAGATAACGGTCTGCTCTCTGTAGCAGGAGAGGAAGAAAGACTGTACTCATGGCAGCTGGCAAATCGTCGTGAGGCGGCGGTGAAGCTGTCCGGTGCCCTGCGGGAGCTGCAGAATGAAAGCCGGAAGGGAAACAGTCAGGAGATAAGCTTGTCGGAGGATAGGCTTATCTGGCCCATAGTTTACGACAGCCTGATAAAGAGTGGAGAGGACAGCGACGAGAACAGTCTTCTGAATACTGTTATATCCGGCCTTACTGTGTCGGCAGGTTCTTCCGGCATCAGTGATAAACTGGCAAGGAGCCTGTATGCTCCCGGTAAAAAACTGCGGGGCAGTGTCTCTTCGATTCAGGACTATTACGGTTGTCCCTTCCGTTACTACGCCAGGCGTGGTCTGCGGTTGAAGTCAAGAGAGGAGTTTTCCTTTGCTTCGGTAGACAAGGGGAATCTTCTGCACAGCGTAATGGAGCTGTTTGCGGAAGAAATAAAGAAGCAGGGAAAGGACAGTCTGCAGAACATCGACAGCGCAAAGCTGGCTAAGGAACTGACGGAGCGGGCAGCTCAAAATATTCACAACAGAATACTGCTGAGGGATGAGCAGATGCGCGGACTGCTTTCCCGAATAGAAATGACAGCTCAGACAGCGATAATTCAAATGATGAAGCTGTCTGTTTCCAGTGCCTTTGATACGGCAGCGGTTGAAAAGGATTTCACCTGTCCGGCTAAGGGAGCATCCGTTGAAAAGTGGAAACTGGCAGCGGATATATCGCTGGAGGTTAACGGCAAGATCGACAGAATTGATACCATGGAGCGGGATGATGAGGAAGGAGACAAGCGGGGATATGTGCTGGTAATTGATTATAAAACCGGCAGCACAGCTCTGGCCTTGAAGGACATTTACGACGGACAAAATCTCCAACTTATTACCTACCTGATGGCGGCTATGGAGCTAAAGCCGGGAGCATTAAAAGGAATTACGGTTATTCCCGCTGGGTTGTATTATTTTTACCTGAAGAATCATGTCATTTCTCAGGATGAGTTTGATGCGGCAAAGGCAATGGCAGAATCGGAGAAAAAGCTGCGTCTTGTCGGATGGACTTTGGCTGACGATAAAATAATGGATTTGATTTCGCCGAATCAGCAGTGCGTTGATGTAAAGAAATCGGCGGTGAGCAAGGGTGAAATAAAGATAAGTAAAAACGCCCAGTCCGAGGAATTCTTCGGAGCTGTTCAGGAATATGTGAGGGAGAAGCTTCTTACAGCCGGACGGGAAATAATAAAGGGGAATAATAGGGCGTACCCTTATTTCGGCGGGCCGCAAAAAAACAGCTGCAGCTACTGTGACTATAAATCGGTATGCGGCTTCGATGTTCAGATAGACGGCTTCAACTATCGCAATGCTACAGGCCTGAGCGATGAGGAAATAAAGTCGGCTATTCTTGAGAATAGCGCAGAGAAAAAAGAATCCGGAGAGGAGGCGAAGGAATAATGGAATGGACAGAAAAGCAAAAAGAAGCAATCGAGACCAGAGGAAAGAATGTACTGGTGGCCGCTGCTGCCGGCTCCGGCAAGACGACGGTATTGACCGAGCGTATTATTCGTCATGTGCTGGATGACGATGACTTTGATTTATCAAAGCTGCTGGTAGTGACCTTTACAAGAGCAGCCGCCGCTGAAATGCGTCAGCGGCTGGAGAAAAAGATTGCCGATAATATATCACTGCTGGAAAAGGAAATTGCCGAGGGCGGCGATAAGAAAGCAGAAGCAAGACTGCTCCGGCTGAAGCGCCAGCTGCTTCTGCTGGATAATGCTGATATTTCCACCATTCATTCCTTCTGCCAGAGTGTAATTCGACGGGAAGGTGCCGATGAGAACAGTGTTATTGATGCAGGAAGCCGCATAGCCGGAGAAGAAGAACTGCAGCTTCTGCGGCAGGAAATCATAGAAGAAGTATTCCTTAAAAATTATGAGGAGCCCAGCGAAGATTTCCTGCGCTTTGTAAGTATGTACGGCGATGACAAGGGGGATGACTCTCTCTACGAGCTTATTCTCAATTTGTCTGACTTTGCGGAAAGTGAGCCTGATCCGGAGTACTGGCTCAATTCATTGATTGATGATTACACAGGCGTGACTCCTGAGCTTATCAACGCTGGAACAGGCGGCAGTGATGGCAGCGCCAAGGCCGGACAATGGATGCTGTGTCTGCGGAAGAACACAGGCCGTATCCTGACGGAAATCCGGGAAGAGATTGAGGAGTGTATCGCTCGGGCGGAGAGCATTGCGACAGACAAAAGTCAGAGTTATGCCGATTTTGTACAGGAGGAATACTCAGCAGTTCTGAGTGACGAATACAAGCGGCTGGTTGATGATATCGACAACAGAACATGGGATGAGATAAGAGACTATGTATTGGGCATAAATCCTATCGTGTTCAATAAAAAAGGAAGCCCATCGAGAGCGCCGGGTTTTACCGGCGACGGAGAATCCAAGGCTGAGATTGATGCAATTAAGGCTTTGCGAGGTGAAGCCGCCGATAAGCTGAAAAAAGTTCTTCAGGGTAATTGGCTGAAAAAGGATTCCAGGACTATAGCCGATGAAATGGCTTTGATGGGAGGCTATGTAAAGACACTGGCCGGTTTGGCGGTGGAGTTTCGTCAGAGATACGGACAGGAGAAGCTGGACCGTCACATAATGGATTTTGGTGATTTGGAACATCTGGCCCTTGATATTATCGCTGTACGAAACGGAAAGGGCGGCTATGGGGAGCTGACGGAAGCCGGTAAGAGAATAAGGGACCGCTATCGTGAAATCATGGTAGATGAGTATCAGGATGTTAATCATTTGCAGGAAACGATTTTTACCCTGTTGAGCAGACCGGAGCAGGAGCACGATGATGGGGCGGAGAATGATGCACCCTGTCGCTTCATTGTCGGTGATGTTAAGCAGAGCATCTATCGCTTCAGGCATGCAGACCCCAATCTTTTCAATAAGAAAAAGGATGTTTACGGGCAGTCGGAAGAGGATGGGCCAAACCATCGAATAGATATGTCCGATAACTACCGCAGCCGTTCCTCTGTTTTGAAGGCAATAAATTACATATTCAAGCAGTTTATGGTGGGCGGGAGTACGGAAATTATATACGACGACAGGGAAGCACTCCATTTTACGGCTGATTCTGCCAGTGACAACGGATATCCTGTCGCAGAGGGAGCAGAGTTTCTTGATGATAAAACCGAACTGGCAATTATAGAGACTGATGTCGAGGAACATGAGGAGCAGGAAGAGGAAACAGGTAATGCTTCCGGGAAGAAGACGGCCTTTGAATACGAGGCCGCATTTATTGCCAGGCGTATAGAAGAACTGCTTTCTTCTAATGCTCACATCTGGCCGGATAAGTCAGGTGACGGTCATCGGGCTGTTGAGCCGAAGGATATAGTAGTGCTGCTCCGTTCAATCAGCGGCAAGGCCGAAATACTCAGGGAGCAGCTGAAGTCAAAAAACATTCGCACCTATGTAACGGTAGATGCAGGATATTTTGAAGCACTGGAGGTTAATACGGTCGTTTCGCTGATGAGGATTATAGACAACGCTCATCAGGATATACCGCTGGCGGCTGTTCTTCGTTCTCCTATCGGTATGTTCACCGATGAGGAGCTTGTTAAGCTGCGGCTTTTTGACCGTCAGGAACGGTACTTCTATGATATTCTGAAGAGCGCGGCCGATTATGCGGCAGATGGCGGAGATTTTGAGCAGTACAGACCAGAGTATCTTGATGAAGGACTGCAGGAAAAAGTACGGGGATTTTTAACAAAGATGGCCGGCTGGCGCAATGATGCCCGGGAAATGAGTCTGGGAGAACTGATTTGGAAGCTCCTCCGGGAAACGGACTACTATGAATATGTAGGAGCCATGCCCGGGGGACAGCTCCGTCAGGCGAATCTGCGTCTCCTGATTGAAAGAGCAAGAGCATACGAGTCTGAGGATAATCATGGACTTTTCCGGTTCCTGCACTTCATCGGGTTGCTGAAAAAAGGCAAGACTGATTTGTCACAGGCCCGAACTCTCGGCGAGAATGAAAATGTTGTCAGAATAATGACAATTCACAAGAGTAAGGGAATGGAATTTCCGGTGGTGATTTTGGCCGGAATGGGGACAAAATTCAACACCAGAGATGAGAACAGGACCTTCATCTATCACAAGGAGCTGGGCATCGGCGGCGACATTATCGCCACTGAGCGGCAGCTTTCCGGTGGTGATACCGGTAACGACCTGCTGCGGATGAAGAAGACAGCTATCAGTAAGGAGGCAATCAAGTACGCCCTAAACCGTGAAATGAAGGCGGAAGAACTGAGACTGCTGTATGTAGCTTTGACCAGAGCGAAGGAAAAGCTTATAATGACAGGCAGTGTAAAGGATTTTGATAAGGCTGCCGCAGCTTGGAGAAAGTACAATAAAACAGTACTTAGTGCCAACGATAAGAAAAATGTAATGCCCTTTGATGACAGTGATGTCATGGAAGCAAAGACTATGCTGGATTGGGTGGCTGCAGCTGCTGCGAATCATATTGACGGCACCTTGCTGCATCCTGATGATGCTCCGGGAATGTTCTACGACGATGGCTCTCACTTTAAGCTTGAGGTTGTTCGGGCCGCCTCGGATGATTGTGACAATAAGAACGAGGATAGCAAATCGGAGACTGCGGATGCCGATGGAACTCTGATTTCCGGTAATGAATTCCTGACGGCAGTAGTGAATCGTCAGCTGTCGCTGAAGGGAAAGACACTGACGGATGATGCTGAACTGCTGGCGAAGGAAATTGAAGACCTGCTTCAATATGAGTATCCGGATTGCGGGACGGCAGGACTCAGTGCAAAGATTTCCGTCACGGAGCTGAAGCACCGCAGTCAGCTGGAGGAGCAAAGAGCATCACGGGACTCTGCTGTACCTCAGGGCGGCGGAGCAGAAAAAGAACTGGTTGAAGAGGAAATCAAATTCCGGGAATCTGCTCTGCTGAGTAATGCCGGAACGGCAGGAGAGAATGAAGAGAGCTTGTCTGAGGTATATATCGGAGGCCCGCTCTTCGGTACTGCCGTTCACGAAATACTACAGCAGGTAGTACAGCGTAATATAAAGAAGGGCAGTGAGGAGCTGTCAAAAGTGGTGGAAGAGATCATTACCGCCGTCATGGGAAGTAATAATAAATCTCTGCTGAACCGTTATATGCGTAAGGCGCAGAAGTATGTGAACGGCTTCCTTGAGGCTGAGATTGGACGGCGGGTAATGGCTGCCGGAGCCTTAGGCAAAACTCACTGTGAGCTGCCCTTTATCCGCTTGCTGAATCTTGAACAGGTGTTTCCGGATAAATTCAAGGTCGGTGAAGGAGCTTCTTCAAACCTGCCTAAGATATTTCTGCAGGGTATCATCGACCTGCTGTTTGAAGAGGATGGCCGATATATTCTGCTTGATTACAAAACAGACAGAAATATTGACGGTACAGCGGCGAAGCAGCGCTACCATAAACAGCTGGAACTATACATGGAGTCAATAGAGAATTTGACCGGCAAAAAGGTCGATGAAGCATATTTATTCCTGTTGGACAAAGGTGAAGCTGTAAGAATGTAGGAATTATGAATGCTTTATGATATAATAAACATATTAGATGTCTTAGTCGGAGGGAGGCGAGGAGCATTACAGCAGATATAAAGCGATTTATAAGGAAAAACGGCAAGCTGATTTATAAAATTCACATTTGGACAGGGTTGCTGTCGGTGCTGGGTTTAATTGTTCTTAGCCTTACCGGGATGGTGCTGCTCTGTAAGAGTCCTCTGGCACAATGGAACAATATGGGTGTTCAGCCTCCAGCTGAAAAGGTATACGCCAGTGATGAGTTATGGTCTCATCTGATGGCTGGCCTTGGCGAAGTAGACCGTCATTTTCCGGGGACAAAGGTATTGGAAGCGACTACGGATAAAAGTCGCGGCTTACTGAAATTCCGTCTGGCATCGGAGCAGAGAAAATCAGCCGATGCAAAGACCTCTGTCAAGAAAGCCCACAGCAAAGAAGAAATATATACTTACAATGTTGAGCTGAAGACAATCAGCGGAGTGACCACCCCGGTATACCGTTCCGAACTTTTGAGAAGCATCATAAAGTATTCTCATAGAATTCATACAGGGACTCTTTACGGCAGATGGCTGCAGCCTGTCTGGTTCATATTTACGGTGTTATCTCTGTTAGCTGTATTATCAGGGTTTCTTTATCATGGCATTTCCTGTGCTTCGACCTTGGGAAAAATTACCGCTCCACAGGTAAGCCCAAGGAAATTCTGGTCAGATACCCATCGCCTTACCGGAGTTATCGCCGGAGTATTTATGCTGGTGATGGCTTTTTCCGGTATCCTTCTTCCGGCTGTGGCAGACAGCTTTGTCAATGATTTGAAAGCACATGAGGAAAGCGCTGCTGAATACTTTGCGAAGCTGGACGCTGAGTACGGTAATGTTTCCGCCAATGAGATGCTTCTGCCCTCAGAGGCATTGCGGAGATTGAGAGAGAAGTTCTCTGAGAAGGAATACCGGCTGCTGGCTGTCAAATTCCCGACGAAGGAAAGAGATTTTTATTCATTTTATTTGACGGAGTCTCCCTACGGCCCCATGCGATACAACGCTGTGGAGCTTGTAGGTATGCGCCCTGACGGGGAAAATATTTTTGTGGTATCACCGTCCCCTGCTGTCAGATTGCTGGCCGGAACTGCGCAGCTCCACAGGTTGTGGTCCATGAAGGGAGCAGTACGGATACTGTGGGGCATCTATTTGCTTTTGACCTTGTGGATGATAATAAGCGGCCTGCTTGTTCATATCCGTCGTCATCAGGGAGATAAAGAAATTGTCCCTTCGGATGGTAAACCAACTGCGATGGACAGACTTATGCTGCCGGCTGCATTTTCGCTTACTGCAGGATTGAGTTTCCTGTCCACAATGATTGATAACAGCGGCCTGCTGGCGGCCGGTCTGCTGCTGCTTCCTCTGTTGACAGCGGCTTACCGAATAAAAACAGAGAATTAACGTATTAACCGGCAATTCAGCCATTTTACAGGTTCCGAGGTGAATTTGATGATAGAACTGAGAAATATCGTAAAGCGGTATAATCACAAGGGTCCGGACGGAAAAAATGCGATAAAGACAGCAGTAAACGGTCTGTCACTTACTATTGAAAAGGGCGAAATATTTGGACTGCTGGGTCCTAACGGAGCTGGTAAAACCACCACCGTCAGAATGCTTACAACGCTGACTCAGCCCAGTGAGGGTGAGATTCTTTATGACGGAATACCCCTTAAAGGGAATGAAGGCATACTGAAACGGAAAATCGGCGTGGTACCTCAGAATTTGAATTTTGATCAGGATTTAACCGCCGGGGAAAATCTTGAGCTTCATGCAAGGCTTTATCATCTGCCCAAGGAAAAGAGAGAGAAGAGAATAAAGGAATTATTGGATTTTGTCGAGCTGGAGGATGTAATCAATGACAGTGTTCGCAAGCTTTCCGGAGGAATGAAGCGTCGCTTGCTTATTGCCCGGGGACTTATCCACGAGCCCGATGTTTTGTTTATGGACGAGCCGACAGTTGCCCTTGACCCGCAGGTGCGCCGCCGTATATGGGAACTGATTCGGCAGATGGCAAGGAAGGGGACTACTGTACTCCTGACAACCCATTACATAGAGGAGGCGGCGGCTCTCTGTGACAGAGTAGCCATAATGAAGAAAGGCTCCATTATCGAGCTTGATACCCCACAAGGCTTTATCGACCACTACGGACACTACATGGCCGAATGGGAAGGTGCCAACGGCACAGCCTGTCGATTCTTTTCCGCTAAGGAAGAGGCCGAGGCTTTTGTCGAAACGATGACCATAAAGGCAAATGTCCGCCCGGCTACCTTGGAGGATGTTTTTGTTGAAATAACCGGTCGTAGGGAAGGATTGGATAAGTAAATCATTATGGAAAAAATCAATGATATTATGACGGTGTTTTGGCGTGATTGGATTGTGCTGAAACATCGTTTGACAGCATTCATTATCAGCCGTATGATTGCTCCAATGCTTTATATGGTTGCTTTTGGCTGGGGTCTGGGCCGCAGTATCGAGACCATACCCGGTGTCAGCTATCTGGATTTTCTGGTGCCGGGCATATTGGCACTGAATTCTATGAACATAAGCTTTAACAGTGTCACTCCGGTTCATGCGGAGCGAGTTTATCACAAGAGCCTTGAGGAATACATTGTTGCACCGATTTGGCCGCCGGCTTATGTTATCGGCAAGATGCTGGCAGCAGTCCTTCGCGGACTGATTTCTTCCCTGATTATTGTGGCGCTGGCCTTTGCATTCGGAGCTCATGTCACTACATCTTTGTGGTTTTGGCTGGTTGTTGTGGTGAATTGCGGTATTTTTGCCGGGATTGGTTTCCTGGCTTCCATGTACCTTTCTACTTATGAGAAAATGGGACAGATTAATACCTATGTGCTTTTGCCCATGTCATTTCTCTGCGGTACCTTCTTTTCCACCAGAACAATGCCGGATTTTCTGAGACTGGTTATTGAGGCTCTGCCTCTTACCCATACAAGCGTTACATTGCGGGCTATATCGCTCGGTCAGCCCTTTGAGTATGTATCGGTGGCTATTCTTGTTGTTTATCTTGCGGTAGTGACGGTCTGGGGCTGCCGGGCCTTCAACAGCCTTCGGAAATAAGCTTTATCAGATTTTAATTTTTGTTTAATTGAGTTTTAGTCTTTCAAGAATACTATGAAAGGAGCAGAGGATTGCTTCGTTCAATTTTTCATCACAAGCCGCCTCATATTGACGGTGACGGCTGCTGCCAGAGATTTTGCTGTACTAAGATTGAAGACTTCTCGGTAGCCTATGCGGATATGGATGTCATTTCCAATATAAATGCACATATCCATTGCGGTCAGCTTACTGCTGTGATAGGACCCAACGGGGCAGGAAAGTCAACTCTTATAAGAGCGATTCTCGGCGAAATTCCCCATACGGGGAAGATAAGCTATGTGTCCGGTGACGGACGAAAGGCAGCAAGACCGCGAATAGGCTATGTTCCTCAGTATTTGCGGTTCGATGTCAGTGCCCCTACTACTGTTGAGGACTTCTTTATGGCCGCCTTGACAAACCGGCCTGTCTGGCTGATGGGGGCGGGGAAGCTTCGGGGTCGGATATTGAATGATTTGTCCAGAGTTCGGGCCGAGGGCCTGGTGGACAGACGGCTGGGGGCTTTGTCCGGAGGAGAGCTTCAGCGCGTACTGCTGGCCCTTGCTCTTGACCCGCTGCCGGAGCTTCTGATTTTGGATGAGCCGGTATCCGGTGTTGACCACAACGGACTGACATTGTTTTATGAAATTCTTGACAATCTGAGAGAAACGGAAGATATGGCAATCCTTCTCGTGAGTCACGATTTGGAGCTGGTAGCAAGCAATGCTGACAAGGTGTTGTTCCTTCGTGACGGCAAGGCGACCTCCGGTACTCCGCGACAGGTTTTTTCCGATGAAAGGGTAAAGGAAATTTTCGGGGAGATTCATGTCCCCGATGATAATTATGATCCGCCGGTTTATGTGCCTGTCAAGCATGGAGGAGATGAATGATGGATTTCGTCTATACTCTCCTGGATGCGGTCTTGCCCTTCGACTGGCTGAGCTATTCCTTTATGAAGAATGCCTTTCTGGCTATTCTGCTGGTAGCGCCGCTTTTTGGTCTGCTGTCAACTATGGTGGTATCGAACAGGATGGCATTTTTTGCCGATTCCTTGGGACACGGTGCCTTTTCCGGTATTGCCGTAGGTGTCCTGCTGGGCTCCGGCTCACCGCTTGCTTCCCTGATTGTTTTCTCAATAATTTTTGCGGTTTTTATCACTTACATGAAGCAGCGGAGCAACGCCTCTACCGACACAGTCATCGGTGTTTTCTCTGCAATGGCTGTGGCAATCGGTTTGATGATTATGTCCAGAGGCGGCAGCTTCAATAAGTTTTCGTCCTACCTTATCGGCGATGTACTGAGCATCCGTCAGGAAGAAATTGCGGCACTGGCCTTTGTCTTTGTCGCTGTGGTCATAGCCTGGAGTATTCTGTTCAACTCGCTGCTTCTCATATCCATAAATGCGGCCTTTGCCCGCAGCCGCGGAATAAAGTCGTTCTTTATCGAGAGCTGCTTTGCCTCTCTGGTGGCAGTAGTTGTAGCTGTGTCTATTCAGTGGGTAGGCATTCTGGTCATTAATTCGCTGCTTGTCCTGCCGGGCGCGGCGGCAAGAAATGTTACCTGGGATGTGAAGAGATACCATTTGATTTCCGTTCTGATTTCTATTATTTCCGGGGTCAGCGGATTGATTGTTGCCTATTATTTTAATATGGCCGTGGGAGCAACTGTGGTACTCATTGCCGCGGTGTGCTATTTCATAACGCTTTTGTTAAAACCTTATTTTGTCAGATGATAAAGGAGGAATAATAATGGCTTTGCTGTCAATCGTTTTCTCTGTCCTTTGTGCGTATCTTGTTAAAAGGGATGCAGAAAAGAGGGGACTCAGCGCCGGCCCCATGTTTTTTGGGACGATAGCAACTTTGTTTATTCCTATAATGGGAGTTGCCTATTTCTTCTTCGGCAGACCGAAAAATCTTCCCAAGAGATTTGACGCGGCTGACACAGTGGATAATGTATATCGCCGTCAGGGGAGCCGGGAGGTTACGGTAAACGAGCAGAGCTTCTGCCCCAACTGCGGCAAAAGTGTTCCGGCAAGTTTCACCTTCTGCCCGCATTGCCGGGTCCAGCTGAAAGCGGATAATTGAATAAGGGATAAAATAAGAAGGGACTGTCAGCTTGATGATTTTCATCGGGCAGACAGTCCCTTTTCTGTGTAATGCATAAAAAACTGCACGGAATAAATTCCGTGCAGCAGGATATTCGTTATGGCGGAGAGGGTGGGATTCGAACCCACGGTACATTGCTGTATCACTGGTTTTCAAGACCAGCGCCTTAAACCGCTCGGCCACCTCTCCAAACATTCGACATTATATCAGCGTAACCAATGAGTGTCAAGGCAAAAGGGGCATGATTATAGCATTTATCAGTATCTTACTGGTTTTTGCCCATAGCAACCATCTTGTCAAAGACATCGGTAATATCTTTGGAAGGAGCTTTGTCCATAAGACTTACAATGACGATGGCAATAGAGGAGAAGATGAAGCCAGGAACCAGCTCATAGAGTCCGAAGAGAGCGAGCTGCTTCCATACAAGGACGGTTATACCGCCGACAATGATACCGGCGATGGCACCGTTTCTCGTTGTGCGGCGCCAGAAGAGAGCCGCGAGAGTAATCGGCCCGAAGGCCGCACCGAATCCGGCCCAGGCATAGGCAACCATATCGAGAATGTAGCTGTTGGGGTTGAGACCGAGAACAAGGGACATGAGTGCGATGGCCAAAACAGAGAAGCGGCCGACCCAGACAAGTTCACCTTCGCCGGCATTCTTTTTGATGATTGCGGCGTAAAAATCCTGAGCAATGGCGGAAGCAGCAACAAGGAGCTGCGAGGAAGCTGTACTCATGATAGCGGCGAGAACGGCACTGAGAACAATACCGGCTGCGAAAGGATTAAAGAGGCGGTGAGTCATTACGAGGAATACGGTCTCTGCGTTGGTGCCGGTGAGCGGTTCGGTCAGATAGACGCTGCCGACCATACCGACGATGACGGCTGCGGTCAAGGAGATGGCGACCCAGGTCATTGCGATGTTCATGGCGGGCTTAATCTCTTTAGCGGAGCTGATAGCCATGAATCGAACAAGAATATGGGGCTGACCGAAATAGCCGAGCCCCCAGCCCATGAGGGAGACAAATTCAATCATGGAGAGAGTGGAGCCGTCCGGCTTGATAAGAGGCTCGAAGAAGGTGGGATGAGCCGTGAAAATCATGGAGGCGGTTTCGGGGATACCGCCGAGAGAAAGAGCCGCCATGGTAGGAACTACGAGGATGGCACCGAACATCATCAGACCCATGATGAAGTCCGTGGTGCAAACAGCGGTAAAACCGCCGACAAAGGTGTAAAAGACTACAACGAAAGCACCGAGGAACAGGGAATACTCATAGGGGAGATGGAAAATCGTTTCAAAGAGCTTGCCGCCGGCAACGAAGCCGGAGGAAGTGTAAATAACAAAGAAGATGAGGATGAAAATGGCCGGAATGACTCGCAGGAAGTTGCTGGTATCCTTAAAACGATTTTGAAAGAAATCCGGCAGCGTCAGTGAATTGTTTGCCAGCTCAGTGTAATTGCGAAGACGACTGGCGACAAACTGCCAGTTGAGAAGTGTGCCGATGGCAAGTCCGAGACCAATCCAGCCGGCATTGAATCCGGCAACATAAGCATAACCGGGGAGACCCATGAGCATCCATCCGCTCATATCCGAAGCCTCGGCACTCATGGAAATAATCCAGGCACCAAGCTGTCTGTTTCCGAGGATGTAATCTGACATATTCGAGGTCTTTTTGTAGTAAAGTACTCCGATAGCCATCATTGCTCCAAGGTAAAGCACAAAGGCAAAAATAATATAGGTTGAATCGTTCAAAAAAATCCCTCCAAGTAAAGTTTTCGCCAACAATTATATAACAAATGAGATAATTTCGCTAGAGCAGCAGCTTTGATGTGATTGATTTCCACAAAAAAGCTGACATCACAGAATTGACGGCAAGGTGATTTCCTGACTGTATGATTATATGTTAAGATCAACAAAGCAGGATTAAGAAATTATTTGCGGGGAGGCAGACAAATGCTGAGAGAAGAACCGAAAGCCGGAGAAGTATGGATGCATTTTAAGGGTAATCGCTACGAGATAAAGTGCGTTGCTGTTCACTCCGAGACAGGCGAGCGTCTTGTGGTGTACAAGGCATTATACGGTGAGGGCCTTTGCTATGCAAGACCGATTGAAATGTTTATGAGCCCTGTAGACAGAGAGAAGTATCCTGATGCGGTTCAAAGCTTCAGATTTGAAAAGTATGAGACCAAATGATGACAAAGGCTTTGACAGATAATATAGACAACTGACCGATAAACTAAAGAAATCCCCCTTCGGCAGACACGGCAGGTATTGGCTGTCGGTTTGACGAAGGGGGACGCATTATCTGAAATAGTTGGAATATTCTTTAAGGTGATGGATGGAAAATGCTATTGGATTTGCTTGAAAACATCGAATAAATCCTGCTTTGCCAAAGCGAAGCAGTGCATGAGATCATCGGAGAATTGACCGCATTCGCCGTTCAGTATCATTCGGTGGGCTTCCTCAAGACCAAAAGCCGGCTTGTAAACTCGTTTGGAAGCAAGCGCGTCGAAGCAGTCGGCCACGGCGACAGCATGTGACCAAATGGGGATTTCGTCTCCCTTCAGACCGTCGGGATAGCCTCTTCCGTCGGCTTTCTCATGGTGCCAGCGGCAGATTTCATAGCAGCAGCGGTAAAAGTTAAGTCCGGATTGTTCTGTTTTTTCCTCATAGTCATCCATCTTGAAGCATTCCAGAATTTCACATCCGACAGAGGAATGGCTCTTCATAATTTCAAATTCTTCCGGTGTCAGGCGGCCGGGTTTGTTCAGAATGCTGTCAGGGATACCGATTTTGCCTACATCATGCAGCAGTGAGGCGGTAACGATGGTATTGATTTTTCCGTGGGTTAGGCCATACTTCGGAAATTCCTTCCTGACATAATTGAGTAATATTTTCGTGAAGCAGCTGACTCTTTTTATATGATTCCCTGATTCAAGACTTCGGAAGCCAACTACGGAACCAAGGGCATTTACGAGAAAATCGTTTGTTTTTTCCAGCTTTGCTCTGCTCATTCGCAGCGCTTTCGTTCTTTCGTCCAGCTCCTTTTCAATATCACGGCGGCGACGGTACAGCTCCATCACGTTTTCGGCACGATGCATAATGATTTTTGCATCGAAGGGCTTGTGTACAAAATCGGCGGCTCCGTACTCGTATGCCTCGACAGCGCTCTCTGTCCCAGTGTCGCCTGTAATCATAATCGCCGGCAGTATGTCGCGCATGCCGGTGTCACAAATGTGCTGCAGAACCTCTATACCGCTTTTCTTCGGCATCACAAGATCGAGAAAGACCAACGAAAGAAATTCATGGCAGCTGTCAATCAGCTGAATCGCTTCCTCTCCGTCTCCTGCCTCGATAATCCGGTATTTCTTGTCGAAAACATTTCGGAGTATTGTCCGGTTCATCCGTGAATCATCAACGATTAGTATGGTGTCCATACTATCCACTTCCTTGGTATCAACATTGTGTTGGAATGAATTTGTAAAATCAGCACTTTGATTATAAATCTCCCTAATGGTATTAGTAAATACCCTTATGAATATTTGTGAAAAATTATCATAATGGAGCGCAAGAACAAATATTGGCCGCTGGATTTATCAAATATCTGCCGGTGGATGATTTCTCTTTTTTTAATCATTAATTTCGCCAAAAGGCTATTGAGAAAAATATAAAAATTTTGTATACTATTCACTAAAAGTTAAATACTCTACTTGGGGTGGTAACGAAATGGAAAAAATCAGAGTAATGGTAGTTGATGACTCTCGCATCAGCTGTGCCATTCTTTCGGATTTACTGGCAAAGACAAATTTTGAGGTCGTGGCGACAGCTCGTACTGCTGCTGAGGCAGTTGAGATGTTTGAGCGTTATCGTCCTGCGGCTGTTACTATGGATATGAACCTGCCGGATGCCAACGGTATTGAGTGCACCAAACAGCTGAAAAAGATAGATAATGATGTTCGGGTCGTTATGATTAGCACCATGCGGGATGAAAGCCTGATTGAACAGGGCAAGCAGGTTGGTATTAACGATTTTATTCAGAAACCGGTGCGGATTAACGATCTTTTGGAAGCATTGACAAAGCTGTGCTCACGCGGCCCGGTCAATGTGAATGCATTTAAGGATACTTATGTGCCGGCATTTAACAAGGCTTTTACAGAAACACTCATCGGCTTTACTGGACAGGAATGCCTGCAGTATGCTGAAGCTGTGGAGGATGATTCGCTCCTGCTTAACGGCATTGCAGCTCTAATCGGACTCACCGGTGAGCCTCATGGCCGCGTTGTAATCCACATGGATCAGAAAACCTTGTATAAGTTTACCTCGGCATTCCTCAACAAAAAGGAAAGTCAGATGGACGATGCAACTGCTATGGAGACACTGCAGGAGGCAACGAATATTATTGTCGGCCGCGGTGTATCTATGATAAACAATCAGGTGAAGGACAAAGAGCTGCGCATAACAACGCCGGGTATAATTGCTGGCTCAAATGTGAAAATGGCCGGTGCAAAACTCAAAGCATTCCGTACAAAGTGCGTTAGTGCATTTGGAACGATGTACATAGAAATGGGATTTGCAGAGGAGAAATAACGCATGGATGCAAAGCTTGTAAATCCGTTCATTGATGCGATCGTTGCGGTTATGCCTATGCTGGGCTTTCCAATGCCGAAACGCGCAAAAATGGGCGTCAAGAATATGACGGCAACGAGCTTAGGTGTTTCCGTTCTGGTTGGCTTTACCAAGCAGATTCACGGAAATGTTGCCTACAATATGTCAGAAGATACAGCGAAGTTCATCGCCTCTACCATGATGATGGGTATGCCTGTAGAGTCTTTTGACGAGATGGCTCAGAGCGCAATTTCAGAAATGAGTAATATGTTGACGGCAAATGCTGCTA
The DNA here is from genome assembly GCA_030523645.1 of Selenomonadaceae bacterium. GTDB lineage: Bacteria > Bacillota > Negativicutes > Selenomonadales > Selenomonadaceae > RGIG250. Next base: position 614,316 of record JAUNIB010000001.1, on the reverse strand, counting down.
CCAGCTTAGCAGGAATGGGCTACGATGTTGACATTTCTACTCCGAGTCTGACCATCGGCGAAAATTTCCAGATTCGCATAAGCAGTGACAGTTTCCTGTTTGTGGAAATGGATATTGACGGACACATAATTGAGTTGAACATCGCCATAAATTAAAAGCCAATGAAGGCATCGCGGAGCGGTGCCTTTTTGCGTTTATAATATCCGGTGCAAATTAATCGGTTTATGATTTTTTTGAGCGTTTGAGTTACAAAAATGTTGTGATTATTGAGTCATTTTGATAAAATAGATATATTGTGAATTTCGGGAGGAAATAAATTTTGGATGTCAAGGAACAGCTTACTCAAGCGATAAATAACGCTGTAAAAACAGCTCAGGCAGCAGGCGTTCTGCCGGAGGGAGAACTGCCCTCTTTTGTGTTGGAAGTACCGCCCAAGAAGGAGCTCGGTGACTTCGCTACTAATGTGGCTATGCAGTCGGCAAGGGTTTTCCGCAAGAAGCCACGGGACATTGCCGAGGCCATCACGGGAAATCTTTCTGCGGATTTTGTTGATCATACAGTTATAGCCGGTCCCGGCTTTATCAATTTTTACCTGAAGGGCAATGTGCTTTACGACAATCTGGCAGCTATCATCGCCAAGGGTGATGATTTCGGTCAGCTGCCGATGAAAAATGTTGATAAGATACAGGTAGAATATGTCAGTGCAAACCCAACCGGCCTCCTTCATGTTGGTCACGGCCGAGGCGCTGCAAGCGGATCTGCTCTCGTTAACCTTCTGCGGGCTGCAGGCTATCCGGTAGAGAGTGAGTATTATATCAACGATGCCGGTAATCAGATTGATCATCTGGCTGAGTCTGTGAATGCCCGTTATCTTCAGCTGTTTGGCGTTGATGCTCAGGTTCCCGAGGACGGTTACCGCGGAGCGGATATCATTGATACCGCGCAGATTATTAAGGACCGTGATGGTGACAAGTACCTCAATATGGAGGAGAGCGAGCGTATAGCGGCGCTGAAGGAAATTGCCCTGCAGGAAAAGCTGGCTTGCCTTAAGCGGGATCTTAAAGCTTTCAATGTAGATTTTGATGTATGGTTCAGTGAGCGGACACTTCATCCCGATGCAATAAAGGATGCGGTAGAAGCACTGAAGAAGACCGGCGACATTTACGAGAAAGACGGCGCTCTTTGGCTGAAGTCTACCGCTTACGGCGATGACAAGGATCGCGTTGTAATAAGGGATAACGGAGTGCCGACTTATCTTGCTGCAGATATTGCATACCATAGAAACAAGTTCCAGCGTGGATTTGGCAAGGTTATTAATATCTGGGGTGCCGACCACCATGGTTACATTGCAAGAGTCAAGGCTTCTCTTTCAATGTTCGGCTACAATCCTGACAATCTGAAAGTACTGCTCCTGCAAATGGTAAGCCTTTATCGTGACGGTGAGCTGGTAAAGATGTCAAAGCGTACCGGACAGAGTGTTACTCTCGAAGAACTCATTGAGGAAGTCGGAACAGATGCAGCCCGTTATTTCTTCATTATGCGTTCTTTGGACAGTCAGCTTGATTTCGATATCAATCTCGCAAAATCTCAGTCCAATGATAATCCGGTTTACTATGTACAGTATGCTCATGCTCGTATTGCCAGCATATTCCGTCAGGCAGCAGAGATGGGAATTGATACAAGCGCAGTACCGGATTTGTCACTGCTGACTGAAGAAAAAGAAATCGACCTCATAAAGAAGATTGCAGAGTATCCTGAGGAGCTGGAGCGGGCAGCCGCGGATTATGCGCCTCAGAGAATAGCTCGATATGTATATGATTTGGCAGGAGCTTTCCACAGCTTCTATAATCAGTGCCGCTGCATGGGTATTGAGCCAGAACTGGCAAAGGCCAGGCTGGCCCTGTGCGGCGCTGCTCAGCGTGTGATTCGGTTGGCGCTGGCAGTTCTTGGTATTTCAGCACCGGAAAAGATGTAATCAGAACGCATAAAACAGGAAGGGGAAAGAAAATGGCAACAAAGGAAAAAGACTTTACACGATGCTCTGATGTGGATGTCGCTTACTATATTCTTACGGAGAAGGGTGAGCCGATTTACTACAAGGATCTTGTACTGGATGTAATCGAGAAGCGCCATAAGCCTGTCCAGTCGCTTTCTAATACTATTTCTGAGGTGTACACTCTGATTAATATGGACAGCCGTTTCAGCTATGTGGGACGCAATGAGGAAGGAAAGTCTATGTGGGGCCTCAGCGAGTGGCTTCCGGCAGAGCCGAAGCGTACCCATACTGCCGCAAAGTCCGGTAAGGAAACCGGTACGACAAAGAAGAGAACCCGTCGCAGTGAAGCAGAAAAGAGCGAGCAGGAGGCCTAATTAAATGGCGAAGTATATATTTGTAACCGGCGGTGTTGTTTCCTCTCTCGGTAAAGGAATAACGGCAGCTTCCCTCGGTCGTCTGCTGAAGAACCGCGGTATGAAGGTAACAATTCAGAAGTTTGACCCGTATATTAACATTGACCCGGGTACTATGAGCCCTTATCAGCATGGTGAGGTATTTGTTACCGATGACGGTGCTGAGACCGACCTTGATCTCGGTCATTATGAGCGCTTCATTGATATCAGTCTTTCCAAGCATTCCAACATTACTGCCGGTAAAGTTTATTGGAATGTTCTTACCAAGGAGCGCCGCGGTGATTATCTTGGCAAGACCGTTCAGGTTATTCCCCATATTACCAATGAAATTAAGCAGCGTGTGTACGATGTCGCAAAGGCTGACAACGCTGATGTTGTAATCACCGAAATCGGCGGTACCGTCGGTGATATCGAAAGTCTGCCTTTCCTCGAAGCCATCCGTCAGGTAAAGAAGGAAGTAGGCAAGGATGATGTGCTTTATATCCATGTTACCCTTGTTCCTTACATCTCTGCTGCCGGCGAGCTGAAGACTAAGCCCACACAGCATAGCGTTAAGGAGCTGCGCGGTATTGGTATTCAGCCGGATATTCTTGTCTGCCGTACTGAGAAGCCTATTTCCAAGGATATGAAAGAAAAGCTGGCTCTCTTCTGCGATGTTGATGCTGATGCAGTAATTGAAAACCGTACCTGCTCCACCATTTATGAAGTTCCTCTTATGATGCAGAATGAGGGGCTTGACCGCATTGTGCTTGAGAAGCTGCACATGAATTCTTCTCCGGCCGATATGGAAGAATGGACCCGCATGGTGCACAAGATTCATAATCCTTCCAAGAAGGTTCGGATTGCGGTTGTCGGAAAGTATGTTGAGCTGCCGGATGCGTATATGTCCGTTACTGAGGCTCTGCATCATGCCGGTATTTCCAATGATTGTGAAGTTAAGATTACCTGGATTGATTCCGAGAGTGTAGAGGCCGAAGGTGCCGACCCGGATGAGATTTTCTCCGGTGTTAAGGGCATTCTGGTTCCCGGCGGCTTCGGTGATCGCGGTGTTGAAGGTAAGATTCGTGCCATTCAGTACGCCCGTGAAAATAAGATTCCGTTCCTCGGACTGTGCCTCGGTATGCAGTGTGCTGTTATTGAATTCGCAAGAAATGTATGCGGCATGAAGGGAGCCACCAGCACAGAATTCTGGGAGGAGACTCCGTATCCGGTTATTGACCTGATGCTTTCTCAGGTTGATGTTGAGGATAAGGGCGGTACTATGCGTCTCGGCAGCTATCCTTGCAAGGTTCGTAAGGATACTAATACCTTTGCTGCTTACGGCTCAGAGGAAATTGCTGAGCGTCATCGTCACCGCTACGAGTTTAACAACAAGTATCGCAAGGAGCTTGAAGAAGCAGGCCTTGTTATTGCCGGTACCCTGCCGGATGACAGTCTGGTAGAGATTGTAGAGGTTAAGGATCATCCCTGGTTTGTTGGTTCTCAGTTCCATCCGGAGCTTACCAGCCGTCCGAATAATCCGAATCCTCTGTTCCGCGACTTTATAAAAGCTGTCTGCAATGTGTAATGACAGCTTATCCATTTGAATAATGGAGGCGATTGCTATGCCAAAGGGATTGGCATTTACAAAATGGCATGGCTGCGGCAATGATTTCGTTTTTTTCATAGACATGAAGGACGAACTCGCTGATAAATATGATATGAGTCAGTTGGCTGTGAAGCTTTGTGACCGTCATTTCGGCGTCGGAGCCGATGGCGTGATTTTGATACTGCCGCCGCGTGACGCTGATGCAAACGATTTCCGCATGAGGATAATTAATTCCGACGGCAGTGAGGCCGAGATGTGCGGAAACGGCACCAGAATGTTTGCCAAGTTGGCCTATGAAGCTGGTTTGACTGATAAAGATAAATTCAGAGTAGAAACCGGTGCCGGAATAATTATACCGAAGATTAATGTCAAAGATGGTGCTGTTGAGAGCGTCACGGTTGATATGGGTGAGCCTATTCTCAATGGGCCGGCCATTCCGGTGTCCGGCTATGGTGATGACAAGGTTGTCCGTCAGTCTATTACCGTAGACGGCAGGGAATTTAAGATGACCTGTGTATCCATGGGAAACCCTCATGCTGTTGTCTTTATGGACAGTGAGGAGGATTGTGACCTCATTGAGACATTCGGTCGGAATTTTGAGGTACATCCTGCTTTCCCGGCTAAGACGAATACCCATTTTTGCTATGTCAGAGATGACAGTCACATCCGTATGCGTGTCTGGGAGCGAGGCGCTGCCATGACATTAGCCTGCGGAACGGGCAGCTGTGCTGTAATGACGGCCGCTGTTCTTGAGGGACGCACCGGAAAGAGCGCTGAGATAGAGCTGGACGGCGGAATCCTGCAGCTTGAGTGGCGTGAGGATAATCACCTTTATATGACCGGTCCGGCCGTAAAGGTTTTTGAAGGCGTTTTGAACATTTAATGAATACCCGAATGGGGGAGAGCTAATGCTTCGCAGCATGACAGGCTTTGGTGCCGGCGATGCCGAGACTGAAAGCTATCGCTTTCACATTGAGGTGAAGGCTGTTAATCAGAGGTATCTGGATATCGATGTCAGGATGCCTTATGTTCTCAATCGCTTTGACGATGTTATAAAAAAGAAGATTAAAGAATTTGCTTCCCGAGGTAAGCTTTCTGTTTCCGTGGCATACAGTGACAAGCGTCTGAAGGAAAAAGCAATTTCTGTTGATACGAAGCTTGCTCTTGCCTATAAAAAGGGACTCGATGAGCTGGCTGTCGCTGCCGGTCTGGCACCGATAAAGAATGTTATGGATTTGGCAAAGTATCCTGATGTTCTTATTGTGGATGAAGCGGCTGATGAGCTTGAAGGCTGCGAAGAGGTTCTAATCGCTGCCTTGACTCAGGCTATGGAAAAGTTTGTCGGGATGCGGGAGAAGGAAGGAGCCAATATTGCGGCCGACTTCTCTCAGCGGCTGGATTTCCTGGCTTCGGTTGTAGACCGTCTGGAGGCTTTGGCTCCCCGCATGGTAGAGCATTACCGTCAGCGTTTGACAAAGGTGTTGGAGGAAGTTGGCGTTAAGCCTTCCGATGACCAGCAGAGTGAACAGAGAGTCGTTCAGGAGGTTGCTCTGTACGCTGACCGGGTTGACTACACTGAGGAGTTTGTGCGGCTTCGGAGTCATATAAAACAGTTCAGGAATATTATTGAGGAAAATGAACCTGTTGGACGAAAGCTGGACTTCCTCATTCAGGAAATGAACAGGGAAATCAATACCACAACTTCAAAATCTCCCGATATAGAGGTATCTGAGCTGGCTGTTCAGGTAAAGAGTGAGATTGAGAAGCTGCGTGAGCAGATTCAGAACATAGAATAAGAAGGAATACGAATGGACACCAAGCTGATTAGTATCGGTCTGGGAAATGTGGCCAATGCCGGAAAATTTGTGGCGATTGTCGCTCCCGGCTCGGCTCCGGCCAAAAGACTGGTCCAGGATGCCCGTGACAGTCAAGGCAGCAACCTGATAGATGCAACCGCCGGCAGGCGCTGCCGATCGGTTATTGTTATGGACAGCGGTCAGATTGTGTTGTCCTCATTACTTCCTGAGACCATTGCCCGCCGTGTTAATGGCAGTATGGATGATTTTGGAAAGGATGATGAAGATGAAGCGTAAGGGATGCCTTATTGTCGTTTCCGGCGCTTCCGGCACCGGCAAAGGAACCGTCTGTGCAGAACTTCTGAAGAAGCGGTCGTCCTTGAGATATTCGATATCTGCTACCACTCGCAGTCCGCGAGCTGGGGAGCAGGATGGCGTGCAGTACTTTTTCCACAGTCGTGAAAGCTTTGAGAAGCTGATAGAAGACGGAGGCCTGCTTGAATGGGCTGATGTCTACGGAAATTATTATGGTACGCCAAAGGCTCCTGTTGATAAATTTCTCAATGAGGGGCAGGATATTTTGTTGGAAATAGATACCCAGGGTGCTCTGAATGTAATGGAGAAAATGCCCGACGGCATCTATGTTTTCCTGCTTCCGCCTTCTATGGAGGAGCTTGAGCGGAGACTCCGCACCCGGGGAACAGACAGCGAAGAAGTTATACTGCGCCGACTGGATTCAGCTCGTGGCGAAGTGAACGCAGCGAAGAAATATCGCTATGTTGTAGTAAATGAAGTGGTGAAGGATGCAGTCGATACGATAGATGCCATTCTCACTGCAGAGCATGCTAAAGTAGCCAACAATCAGGATCTGCTTGATAAGATAGCAGGGCTGTAATTGTTTTTATAGTGACAGGCAATGCCCGTTCACGAGAGAATATTTAAGAAAGGTTGATGCCATTTATGGATATGGTCACTCCCTCTATCAACACTCTTTTGAAGAAAATGGACAGCCGCTATGCACTCGTTGTGCTTGCTGCCAAGAGAGCTCGTCAGCTCATGGAGGATGAGAGCATCCTTAAGAGTGATGAGAATATGCGTTCAAACAAGAATGTTACCAATGCATTGGAAGAAATTGCCGAGGGTAAGATTACATTCAAACGCTCCAAGGAGCTTAATGTCTGATCAGCAGGTAAAGTTTTATGTTAAAAGATAAGAAAATTATCTTAGGCGTTACCGGCGGAATCGCTGCCTATAAGGCCGTTGAGATTGCCAGCCGCCTCAAAAAAGCCGGTGCTGTCGTTCGTGTCGTCATGACTGAAGAGGCAAAGAAATTTGTCACCGAGCTTACTTTCAGAGAAATTACCGGTCAACCGGTCACCAGCGATATGTGGGCGGAAATACAGCATTACAGCGTGGCTCATATATCTCTAGCCGAGTGGGCAGATCTGGTTCTGGTTGCACCTGCTACGGCGAATATTTTGGCTAAGGCCGATGTCGGTATAGCAGACGATTTCCTCAGTACAATGCTGCTGGCAACCAAGGCCATAGTGGTATATTCACCGGCTATGAACACCAATATGTTCAATCATCCTGCCACCCAAGGACATATCGCCTCCCTGAAGGCCAAGGGTGCAAGAATTATTGAACCGGCCTCCGGAGTACTGGCCTGCGGGGCTGTAGGAGCCGGAAGACTGCCTGAACCGGTTGATGTTGTGGAAGCGGTGGAGAAGATTTTCGCCGTTAAGCAGAGCCTTGCCGGTAAGAAGGTTCTGGTAACTGCCGGTGGAACGATTGAACCACTCGACCCCATTCGTTTTATAGCTAATCATTCCAGCGGCCGTCAGGGCTATGCTATCGCAGCAGAGGCAGCAGCCAGAGGTGCAGAGGTAGTTCTTGTTTCCGGACAGGCGGCAGTTGAGCCTCCGGTAGGCTTAGCGAAGTTCGTTAAGGTTGATACTACCCGTCAGATGCGGGAAGCCGTATTGGCTGATTTTGATGATGCCGACATTATCATCAAGGCAGCGGCTGTAGCCGACTATCGTCCGAAGACGGTGGCAGCAAATAAAATTAAAAAGACTGACGATGACTTCGTTATTGAACTGGAGCGGAATCCGGATATTTTGAAGGAACTCGGCGGACTAAAGAAATCAAATCAGGTTTTGGTTGGTTTCGCAGCTGAGACGCAGAATCTTCTTCAGTATGCTCAATCAAAGCTTGAGAAGAAGAATCTGGACTTCATTGTAGCTAATGATGTATCAAAGCCCGGGGCAGGGTTCCAGGGCGATACAAACATTATAAAGATTCTTTCCCGTGACGGATCGGTTGAGGAACTTCCTCTAATGACTAAACGGGAGCTGTCCGCAATTATTATGGACAGGGCAGAAGCTAAATTGAAATAAGATTACGGGAGGCTGTTTGTATAACAGCCTCTTCTTCACATAGAAGGGAAGAAGTATGCATCAGTACCTGTTTTTTATCGGAGATTTCCCTATCAGGGCTTATGGCCTTGTTCTCAGCCTTTCGATTATGCTGGGAACCGGTGTAGCCTATTTTTTGGCCCGGCAGGATGGTCGGTGGCATGAGCATATAATTGATATGGGAATCTACTGCGGTTTGGCCGGTATACTTGGTGCGCGCCTGTGGGATGTATTCTTCTTTGATTGGGGCTATTACCACAACCATTTATCCGAAATCCTGAATGTGTGGCAAGGCGGTATGGCTATACAGGGCGGACTCGTTTTTGGTGCTGCTGCGGGAATAATCTATGCCATCAGGCACAATATTGATGTGTGGGCCCTAGCGGATATTATATGTCCCGGTGTTATTCTTGGACAGGGACTTGGTCGCTGTGCAAATCTGCTGAACGGTGATGCCTTCGGTGCTCCTACGGGCAGCAGCTTTGGTATTGTATATCCGGACACGACACTGGCCTTTCAGACTTACGGCAGACAGCCCCTGTGGCCGGCCGAGGTCTGGGAGGGACAGCTTGACTTTGTGATTTTTGCTCTCCTTTTAATTTACCGCGTGTCAGTTGCTCATAAGCGTGGTCAGGTATTCATGCTGTATATTATGCTGTACTCTGTGGCTAGATTTTTCCTTGAATACCTGCGCGGTGATTACAACGAGCTGGTGTTTGGATTATTCAAATCAGCGCAAATGACCAGTGTAGTCTCCTTCAGTGCGGCTGCACTCATATTTATATATCTCCAATATACCGGAAGCTACGACAGCAGAGAAACCGAGATGTGCGGGGACAAAAGTGAAAATAGCGATTGACTTTATTTGTCTATTGCTATATACTAAGCGAAAAGCGAATATAGAGGAGTTGCCCAATGCCTGTGCATGAGGGCAGCTTGAACTCATCAAGAGCAGTGGAGGGACTGGCCCAGTGAAGCTGCGGCAACCATGCATTACTGCAACGGTGCCAATTCCTGTTGAAGGCGTGAGCCGGAGATAAGATGAGAGATTGATGAGCTCTCCCTGTGGAGAGTTTTTTTATTGGATGAAATGTACAATACTATCTCTCAGAGCAGTATGATTTTGTATTCGCATTGTTCGTTTTAATTAAAAGGAGGAAAAATGGAAAAGATTCTTTTCACTTCGGAATCTGTAACTGAAGGTCATCCCGATAAAATGGCTGACCAGATTTCCGACAGCATTCTTGATGCAATTCTGGCACAGGATCCCGCCGGCCGCGTTGCCTGCGAGACTCTTGTTACCACCGGACAGGTTCATGTTGTAGGTGAGATTTCTACCGAATGCTATGTGGACATCCCCAACATCATTCGTAAGACTGTAGAAGAAATCGGTTACACCGATGCAAACTACGGCTTTGACTGCAAGACCTGCGCAGTGCTTGTTTCTATCGATGAGCAGTCTGCCGATATTGCTATCGGTGTAAACAAGGCTCTTGAAGCTCGTGACGGTGAGGAGCATGCTGCTGAAGAAAGCAGTGATATCGGTGCCGGCGACCAGGGCATGATGTTTGGTTATGCAACCAACGAAACTCCTGAGTATATGCCGCTGCCGATTGCTCTTGCTCACAAGCTCAGCCGTCGTCTGGCTGAGGTACGCAAGAACGGTACTCTCCCTTACCTCCGTCCGGACGGAAAGACTCAGGTTACTGTCGCTTATGATGAGAACGGCAAGCCTGTAGCTATTGATACCATCGTAATCTCCACCCAGCATTCCCCGGAGGTTACTCAGGCTCAGATTCGTCAGGATATGATTGAGTATGTCATCAAGGCTGTTGTTCCGGCTGAGTTCCTGAACGATGAGACCAAGTATTTCATCAATCCGACCGGCAACTTCGTAATCGGCGGTCCCCAGGGTGACTCCGGTCTGACCGGCCGCAAGATTATCGTTGATACCTACGGCGGCATGGCTCGTCACGGCGGCGGTGCCTTCAGCGGCAAGGATCCCACGAAGGTAGACCGCTCCGCTGCATACGCTGCCCGCTATGTGGCAAAGAATGTTGTAGCAGCAGGTCTTGCCGACCGCTGTGAGATTGAGCTGGCCTATGCTATCGGTGTAGCACAGCCGGTATCCATCTTCGTAGAAACCTTTGGTACTGCCAAGGTTGATGAGGCTAAGATTCGCGAGCTGGTAAAGGCAAACTTCGACCTACGTCCGGCCGGTATCATTAAGACCCTCGACCTCCGTCGTCCGATTTACAAGCAGACTGCTGCCTACGGTCACTTCGGTCGTACCGATGTTGACCTTCCCTGGGAGCGTACCGATAAGGCAGAGGCTCTCCGCCAGCAGGCCGGCTTGTAATAATAGTTCATTTTAGAAGGCTTTTAGATGATTCGACTTTCAAATATAAAGAAGACCTTTCAGGGCCCTAATGGTCCTGTAGAAGCAATTAAAGGCGTAGATCTTCATATAGAGCCTGGAGAGATTTTCGGCATCGTGGGATTATCCGGTGCCGGAAAATCCACTCTTGTACGCTGTATCAATATGCTGGAAAAACCAACCAGCGGACAGGTGATTGTTGATGGCAAGGATTTAACTGCCATGTCTGAGTCTCAGCTCAGAGAGGTTAGAAAATCCATCGCCATGATATTTCAGCATTTCAATCTGCTGTCCTCTGCTACGGTCTACGATAATGTTGCTTTTCCGCTGAGATTGTCCAACACCCCTGAAGATAAAATTCGCGAAAAGGTTCTTCCGCTCCTTGAGCTGGTAGGTCTGTCCGACAAGGCGGATAATTATCCTGCTCAGCTCTCAGGCGGCCAGAAGCAGCGTGTTGGCATTGCTCGTGCGCTGGCCAATGACCCGAAGGTCCTCCTTTGCGATGAAGCAACCAGTGCCCTTGACCCGCAGACGACGAAGGCAATTCTGTCTCTTATAAAGGACATCAATAAGAAGATGGGATTGACTGTCGTAGTAATAACTCATGAAATGGCAGTTATTACCGACATCTGCGACCGGGTGGCAGTGTTGTCCGACGGTGTTGTCGCGGAGTGCGGTCAGGTGCTTGAGGTATTCACCAATCCGCAGCAGGAGATAACAAAGCAGTTTACCGGCGTAATTCTCAGCCGTGAATTGCCGGGCGACCTAAAGGACAGGGAAATCAGTCAGGAGCCTGTCAGCGGAGCACAGCTATTGATATGGCTGACCTTCATTGGCAATTCTGCAGATGAACCGGTTCTTTCAACGATGATTCGCAAATTTGATGCCGATGTTTCCATTCTCTACGGAATGGTAGGAGAAATCCAGTCTACACCCTTTGGCCGTATGCTGATTGGTATTACAGGTGACGATTCTACCGTTAAGTCACTGTTGGAATACCTGAAAGGCAGAGATTTGATGGTGGAGGTGGTTGGCTATGTCAAGTGATATGTTTGCTCTGTTGGCGAAGGCTCTCGGAGAAACTGTCTACATGGTAGCCATATCCATGTTTTTCTCCAGCCTTTTGGGCATACCATTGGGTGTGCTGCTTTACATTACAAACAAGGGCGGCATTCTTGAATGTAAGCCGGTCAATAAACTGGTAGGCTTGATAGTTAATGCTGTCCGCTCGATCCCCTTTATCATACTGATGGTTTCCATCATACCATTTACCCGTATGATAGTCGGTACCTCCATTGGTACTACAGCAGCGATGGTACCTCTCGTACTGGCCTCGGTTCCCTTCATCGGCCGTCAGGTCGAAACATCTCTCATGGAGGTACCGGATGGTATCATTGAGGCAGCTCGTTCCATGGGTGCAACCAGCAGTCAGATTATTCGCCGTGTGCTGCTTCCGGAGGCTATGCCCTCCATCGTAGCCCAGCTTACTACCGTTGTTATTGCTCTCGTTGGTGAATCGGCAATGGCTGGTGCGATCGGCGGCGGCGGCCTTGGTGACTTGGCTATTCGATACGGCTATCAGAGATTCCGTCCCGAAATAATGGTAGCAACAGTTGTTGTTCTCATTGTTTTGGTACAGCTTGTTCAGTTCCTTGGCAATCGTCTGGCTGCCAGCTTGAACAAGAGATAATTACGCAGTTATCCCCATAAGAGGATAATATATTTAATTGAGGAGGAATACCCATGAAGAAAATCTATCTTTTTCTTACTTCTCTTCTTATTCTTGCTTTAGCAACTGCCGGCTGCGGCGGTGGCGGCGCAGATAAGAAGCAGGACGCAAAGCCGGCTCAGAAGACCGAGCAGAAAGCAAAGCTCAAAGTCGGTGCTACCCCCGTACCCCATGCCGAAGTACTCAATGCTATTAAGCCGCTGCTGGCTAAGGAAGGTATTGAGTTGACTGTCGTAGAGTTCAGCGACTATGTTCAGCCGAACCTTGCTACCAACGACAAGGAGCTGGATGCAAACTACTTCCAGCATCTCCCGTACCTCGAGAACTTCACCAAAGAGCATAAGAATGTTAAGCTCGTAAGCGCTGCCGGTGTTCATATCGAGCCGATGGGCGTATACTCCCGCAAGATTAAGAAGCTTGATGAGCTGAAGAACGGTGCTTCCGTTGCAATTCCGAATGACCCCACCAACGGCGGCCGTGCTCTTCTCCTTCTCCAGCGTGCTGGCGTTATCAAGCTGAAGAAGACTGCTGTTGATGTTACCGTTCAGGATATCGCTGAGAACCCGAAGAACCTGAAGATTCAGGAGCTCGAGGCTGCTCAGGTTCCCCGTTCCCTTGATGATGTTGATGCTGCTGTTATCAACACCAACTTTGCTATGCAGGCTAACCTCGTTCCGACCAAGGATGCTATCGTTATTGAAGATGCTTCCAGCCCCTATGTAAACATCGTGGCTGTACGCGCCGGTGATGAGAAGCGCCCGGAAATCGTTGCTCTCTGCAAAGCTCTCCAGAGCCCGGATGCAAAGAAGTTCTTCCAGGAGAAGTACAAGGGTGCAGTTGTCCCGACCTTCTAATTTGAGAACTTGAAAAACAAAAGACGGTGGTTACAGGAATTAATCCTGCAGCCGCCGTCTTTTTATTTTGAATTTTACCGGTTATCAGATAATGTCAATCTGGCAAAGTCCCATAGCGGCAAGTGCCGTCTTGTGAGTCTCCGGGTTGACGCAGGCAGAAAGACTGCTTTCGACGGAGATGTTCTTTTCGGGATAGAAAGCCTTCAGAAGAATTGCATTGCTGAGTACGCAGATACCGGTGCAGAGACCGAGAAGCTTAATATCATCGTAGTCTTTTACTGCTTCGGCAAGTGACGGAGAGCCAAAGGTCGGTTTGTCAATTATAAGGCTGTTTTCAGTGTAGGGAAGGAGCTCAGGGCAGATTTCCCAACCCTTGGTGCCTTTGATGCAGTGCTCTACCGGAAGCTTTTTGCCTTCGGAAGTATTAAGATAATCAACCGGATGAGTGTCTCTGGTGAAAATAAGAGGGATACCGTTTTCTTTTGCCTCTTTGATGAATTTTTCAACGGCCGGGACGATTCCAACTGCTTCGGCGGTACCGAGGGAGCCGGTAATAAAATCGTTCTGCATATCCACGACTACAATAACAGACTTTGAATTTGACATTGCTAAAACCTCTCTTATTTGTGTTTTATTTGATAAATACCGACTGTAACATCGGTGTATTGTGGTATAGCGGATTATTTAGCGGTACCGATGGTAAGCTCATTGATAAGCGGATACCTGCGGCCAATCTTTCTCAGGCAGGAACCGACTAATACAGAGCCAGCAGCAACAGCCAGATAATAGCAGATGATAACAGGGGCGGTGTAAACATGACCTAACCCGGCTATTACAAAGCCAACATAGGTAATCATTATCGGATGGAAAAGATAAGCAAAATAGGAATGATAACCGCAAATCCCTAAAATCCTGCTCAATGGCGCAGGGAGGTTTTTATCTCTGAACCATGAGAAGAAGAACAGGGAAGAAGCAAGCGTGTAAAGAATACCGATGGGGCTAAGCTGCTGGGCAACATTAATAGCCCATTCCGGACGATAGCCGGAAAATTTTATCAGGTAATAGTAGTGAGCGAGCAAACCGCAGCCGCCGACTAGGAAGAATACCGTAAGAGGACGGAGACGGCTTTCGATAAATGCCTTGAATTCCTGCCAATGAACAGCACAATAGGCTCCGGTAAGGAAAATGAAGAAGTAATGGAGTACCCAGTAATTCAGCCTCTGGGCAATCAGGTAACTGATGTATGGGTTTGCAAAGGAAGCAGGCTTCAGAATGAAGCACGACCAGTAGTCAAAGGCAATCTGAACTATCAGAAGTACGGCAAGGCGGCGAACAGTGAGCCTCTTGACGATGGGAATCCATAGCGGCATCAGCAGGTAAAACCACATGAGGATGACCATGAAGTAAAGCTGATATGAGCCAAACCCAAATATGAGATACTTAACGATTTCCCTCACATGAAGAAGCATCGTACTTCTGTATAGAACAGTATAGTGGAAAATATAGAAAAATGACCAGAAAAGATAAGGCACAAGAACCGATTTTGCCCGGCGCAGGTAGAAACTTCGATAATTGACCGGCTCATCTAAATCACGCCGCCAGAACAAACCGAAGGCAGATACAAAGAAAAATATGGGAACTGAAAATCTGGTGAGTATCTCAAATAAGGCAACAAGATGGATGTTAGGGGTAGGGTTCATCAAGTATTGGGACCCGATATGGATACCGATGACCCCCAACATTGAAATACCTCTGATCAGCTCCAGTTCAGGAAGCCGCTCTTTATTGTTTGTGTTACTCAAGTTTCCCTCGCTGTTTAATCGATGTAATAGTGAATGGTGACCGTGGCATTGTAATCAAGCTCTCCGCCATCGATATGGGTATCGGCCGCTGCAGTTTTCATTAGCATAGCATTGCCGTATCTTCGGGGCGTATCGGAGGAGCTTTCGGTAATTGTCTGAATACCGATGATTGATTTTCCAAGGGAAGCGGCGATGATTTCGGCCTTCTCCTTTGCGTCGGCTATAGCTGCTTTAATTGCAACGCTCCGCAGCTTTGAGGTATCGCTTAGGGAAAAAGAGAGCCCGGACACCTCGGTTGCACCGGCTTTTAGGCTGTCATCGATTACCTTGTTTATAGTTTGAAAATCCCTGACGGTAACCGCGAGTGTATTGGATACCCTGTAACCGACTACCTTACCGTCAGTACCGTACTCAGGGTAGCAATTATAGTGGCTTGTCTGTATGTCAGAATTCTTTATCCCAAGAGAACTGACTGCCGCTCTTACCTGAGCCGTTACAGCAGCGTTCTCGATAGAGGCTGCTGTAGTATCATCTGCTCTGGTTGTAACTCCCAAAGAGATATTAGCGGTATCCGGCGCAGCGGATGATACTCCGGAGCCGGTGACGATTACAACCGGATGGGCCTGTGGAGCCGCTGATGCATGGCTTGCCGGTGAGGAAACCAGCAGCAGTGAACCACAAAAAACAGAAGTCAAAACCTTAGAAAATCCCATGAAGCTTTTCACGATAATAACCTCTTTTCTGCTAAAGCTAGCTTGTAAAAATCCCCGCAATCACGAAAATTGCGGGGGAGATATAAGGATTCTTAATCTAACAGGAACGGTTTCCGAGAGAGGGATGAGATGTGACCTTAAGACTGCGAAGCGTAATGAGCTTTTCCGCTTCCGCAAAATCCACATCCCTGCAAACACCGTTGTGCTCATAGACACAAATAGGATTTGATACGCCGATTTCTCCGGCCGGCATATAGACATATTCGCTATTTACATTGTCACCGTAAATAAACCCATCTTTTAGCTGAGCCTGAGCCATAGTGGGGCGCATTGTCATTGCTCCCTTCAAAAATCAACTTCGGAATCTCGTCAGAACATATTCCGACGCCAGAGATAATAGCCGGCAAAACCTGCAATACCAAAGGCAATAAAGGAAATCATGGCAAATGCCTCCGGAACTTCGGCGAAAGGTACTGCAACATTCATTCCAAAGAAGCTGGAAATCAATGTGGGTATAGCCAATATAATGGTCATGGCAGCCAAGAACTTCATGACCAGATTCTGATTGTTTGAAATTATGGAAGAGAAGGTATCGGCAAGCCGGGCCAAAATCTGACTGTACATCTCTACCATTTCCCGAGCCTGCTTGTTCTCAATGATGACATCTTCCAGCAGATCCTCGTCCTCTTCGTACATCTTGAGAGGAGAGCCTGTAGTCGGACTGTTGCAGAGTCTCAGCAGCTTATCGAGAACAGCCGCATTGGAACGCAGGGAAGCGTTGAAGTAAGTAAGACCCTTCTGCAGCTCCAAAAGACGCAGGATATCCTGATTGCGCATCTGGTCACGAAGCATCAGCTCGACCTCGTCGGACAGCTTGTTTATCTGACGAAGATAACGGAGGTAGAAGGTTGCCGATTTGTACAGGATTTGGAAAAGAAAACGAGTCTTTTTGAAGGTCCTGAAGGTCCTGGCCGTTGACTCGTTGAACTCAGAAATTACCGGCGTCTCTTCCAAGCAAACGGTGATTATATACTCGTCACTGATGATTATAGCCAAAGGCAGGGTATCATAGCTTACATTAGTGCGCATGACCGGGACATTGGTCAAAATCATCACAGAGTTGTCTTCGACATCAATATGTGACCGCTCTTCATCATCAAGTGCGGAACGAAGAAAGTCCGGCTCTACCGCTGTAAGGTTGCCGATTACTTTCAGCTCATAGGGAGTAGGGTCGATGATGTTTATCCAGGCGCCTTTTTGGAGAGTCTTCAGGCTAAGCTCTTCCAGCGGTCCACTTTCCAATGAGCGATAAATTTTCAGCATGATGGAAAGCTCCTTTCCAGAAAATGCATGCCGTCAAAATATGCCCATCAATGATGGATAACAAAAAAGCCTGCTGACAGAAAGACACAATAAAACAAAACGGTCAGCAAAACTAAATCCCTATTGTACAGGAATAGACACAGTACGGTGGGAAAGTGACGGCAGCTATTTCATTTGTAATAATGGTGGTAATCAGTTGTTCGTTGCAGTGTCTCGATCGATAGTCAGAAGAGCCGCATAAATTAGGATGGTCACCGTCCATTATCCTCACCGTCCTTTCCGTGTAATTTAGGGGCAGTCGCCCTGAAAAAAGCAAAAGAAAACCAAGCGGATTTCTCCGCCTGGTAAATTTTACTATTGAAATGCCTGATAGTCAATGAAAAGTTTATTTTATAAGGGCTGTATAAAGGGACTGGAAGCAGATATAGTACAGCATTCCAAAGAGGAGAAAACGGAAAAACTTTGGCGATGTGTGCTTGAATGCAATCTGACCGAAGAAAAGTCCGGCGAAAAGCCCCGGCAGCATATAGAAGAACTCTGTCCCGGCGGCCATCATATTAGTTCCGCCATTGAACACAAAGATGGCCATAGAGCACATCTGGACAAGGAAAAAGTACAGAACGCAGGTAGAACGAAGTTCAACCCTCGACAATTGTGCGTTGGCGAAATAAAGAATAAGAGGAGGCCCGGCCATACTTACGCTGGTAGCCATAATGCCCGATAAAAGACCGGCAATAAAGGCATTTCGAGGTCTCTGTGAAAAATGAAGATGTCCGAAGTGGCTTATTACAAGAAAACAGAGAAGAATTACACTGATGAAAATCTTCAGATGATCGGAAGTAACAAATTGGTACAATTTGAAACCAAGGGGCTGACCGCAGACCGCACCGGTTATCATGAAAAAAATCAAATCATACTTCGCAGTGCGCCAGAGCATCGTGGTTTGAATAAAGTTGGAAATAAGTCCGAGATAAATAAGAATCTGAACGGTAAATTTGGCATCGTAAAAAATCATCAGCAGCGGTGAAGCTGTCAGCATGAGACCGAAGCCAGTAATGGACTGGAGAAATGAAGCTAAAAAGATGGCCCCCATCGGACCAAGCCGCTCATTAAACGGGGTTAACAAGCCAAGAAAATCTATATCCATTTACTTAACCTCTTTGGTAGTTTATTAACGAGGGTATTGTATCACTTTTTGGATGAAGGTTACAGATAAACTTTACAAAAAGTAGTAAATCGGAAGAAATATCATATTTTAGAAAAAATAAATATTTTTCTAATGGCAATCTCATAATAGCGGTGTATAACATAGTTAAACAAAAAATTGCTAAGGATAGTAAATGAGTATATAATTTAAGCTGCTAATTATAAGGGGCTAAGCCTCATTAAGAAATGGGATGTGATAGAAATGAAAAAATCAATTCTCAATAAGGTAAAAGCAATTACAGCCGGAGCTGTTATAGCCCCCTTCATTTTCGGTGTGACAAGCATCACTGAGGCAGCAGAGCTGTCCATACAGCAGGCTGTTGATATGGCCTTGGCACAAAATACAGATTTGGCAATAACGGCTACCGGTGAAAAATCTGCACGGGCAGACTTGAAAGCCGCAAGAGGCCGAAATAGTATAACTATCTCCGGTAAGGGCAATTTGGGCCTGAATAAAAAGAACACAGATGACGAGCAGACCAGAAGCGGCTCAGCCAGTGCATCGGTGAGCTTTCCTCTCTTCACTGCCGGCAAGAATGAAGCTAATATCTCCAGCGGCAAGCTGGGAGTGAAGATTGCCAGGCTGGAAACAGAGAGAGCCAGAGAGAATACCAGATTGAAGGTTATCCAGTCATACTATGATGTGCTGGAATGGAAGCAGACTGTTGATGTAGGAAATCAATCGGTAAATAGCTATAGGGCACATCTTACTAATGTTCAGCAGCTTTTTGCAGCCGGAAGCAAAGCAAAGATAGATGTTCTCCGCTCTGAGGTTGAGCTGTCAAATGCCGAGCAGGACCTGATAAGGGCGCAGAATAAATACGCTATAAGCATTAAGCAGCTGAAAACTCTATTAGGACTTCCCCAGGATGAGGAATTGGTGCTGACTGAAGACTTCAATTATGTGGTATTTACCCCCGAGCTGGAGACCTGTCTCTCCTACGCACTTGAAAACAGGAAGGATATCGTTGTAGACCAGTACAAGGTAAAGCAGCAGAAATACGCAATCAGAAGTGCTAAGGCAGATTACTACCCGCACATTACTGTATCTGCCGGTATAGGCGGAAACGAGCGCTATCAGCCGAGACCTCATACAAGTGGGAGCAATTACGAGGCCGGCGTATCTGCATCATGGAATATTTTCGATGGCGGCGTCACTCATGCCGCTGTTGAAAAGGCAAGAGCAGGCTACGAAAAAGCAGAGCTTACCCTGAAGCGGGACCTTGAGAACGCAGACCTCTCTTTCCAGACGGCCTACCTTGATATGCGTGAAGCGGAAAAACGCCTCCGCACCACTCAGGTAGCTGTAACAAGAGCCCAGGAAGACTACTATATAGCTACCGAGAAGTACAAGGCCGGCGAGGGCTTGATGCTGGATGTTCTTGATGCTCAGGTCGCCCTTGTTACCGCACAGCTTAATGATATCAGTGCGAAATATGACTATTCCCGAGGCAGAGCGGCCGTAGAATACGAGATGGGTCTTTCCCTCGGTGAGACTGCTGAAGAAGCTCTGGCAAGACAGGCTGAGGAATTGGCTGAAAAAGCCGCACAGGAAAAGGCAAAGGAGGCAGAAGAGCATGAACAATAAAACCATTGCAAAGATTACTGCCGGTGTATTGATTGCCGCCGGCTGCATAGGCGGCGGATGGTATTGGTACAGCTCTTCTCAGGCAGCAAAGGATGCCGCCAAGATTGAGACGACGAAGGTTATAAAGGTGGATTTGAAATCTACCGTAAGTGCCACCGGAACGATAAAGCCGGTACATTCCGTTGAGGTTTCATCGAAGATAACCGCCCGCATAAAGAGCGTTCTTGTAAAGGAAAATCAGGAAGTAAAAGCGGGTCAGACCATTGCCACTCTTGACGGAAAGGACTATGAGGCAAAGGCGGAACAGGCTCAGTACAAGGTGGAAAATGCCAAGGCAAAATATGATCGTGTTGCATACTTATACAGTATCGGTGCCAATAGTCAGGAGCAGTATGAAGATGCTGTGCTGAACTACAACACAGCCCGCAGCTCATTGGAGGTTACTCAGTCCGACTTGGCAGAGACGATTATTACAGCTCCCATGGACGGCGTTATTGTAGGTGAGCCTCTTACTCCCGGTACCATGGCTGTACAGGGAAATAATAACCCGACTGTAATCATGCGAATTGCTGACCTGTCAAGCAAGCAGATAAAGGCCAAGATTGACGAAACCGATATCGGTAGCGTAAAGGTCGGCCAGACGGCAGAATTTACTGTCGATGCCTATACCGATAAGAAATTCAAGGCTAAGGTATCCGGGATTTCTCAGACCGATGTTACCAACAGCTGGGATACTTCTACAGGCGGCTCATCCAGTGCCTCCTCTGCCAGTGTTATCTATTACTTCGTCACACTGGATGTAGAGGACCCCAATAATGATTTGCTTCCGGGTATGACCGCCAGAGTCGAGGTAAAGACATCTGAGAAGAAAGGTGCGGTTGCCGTCCCTATAGCCTCTTTGAAGACAAATGCCAACGGCTCTTATGTCCTTGTCGTCAAAGGTGATGGCAGTACGGAAGAGCGTCCGGTAAAGACCGGAATATACAGCGATGACTATGTGGAAATCGTTGATGGTGTAAATGAGGGAGAAAAAGTCTCCAATACCTATAAGGCTGCCGGTGCCAAAAGCGGCGGCGGACAAAAAGGCGGCATGATGGGCATGGGCGGAAAGCGCGGGCCCGCAGGCGGAGCGCCGCGCATGTAAATCGGAGGTGAGAAAATGACTGAGATTGATACCAAAGTCGGAAGCAGCACAGTCTCCGATGATGCGGAGAAAACAATAGAGCTGAAAGGAATTAAAAAGCTCTATCAGGTTGGAGATCAGGAAGTAGCAGCTCTCGACGGAATAACCACTGATATTTATCGAGGTCAGTTCGTTGCCCTCATGGGACCCTCCGGCTCCGGTAAATCTACTCTGATGAATATACTCGGCTGCCTTGATCGGCCGACGGTGGGCTCATACAAGCTGAACGGAGAAGAGGTAGCCTCTCTCAGTGATGATGAGCTGGCCATAACCCGCAATCAAAAGATAGGCTTCGTTTTTCAGAACTTCAATCTCCTGAGCCGCATAAGCGCTTTGGACAATGTAGCTCTTCCGCTGGTATACTCCGGCGTAAGCGGCAAGGAGCGACAGGAAAGAGCTATGCACTATCTGGAGGCCGTAGGCTTGGCTGACCGGGCATATCATCAGCCAAATGAGTTGTCAGGCGGTCAGCGTCAGCGTGTGGCAATAGCCAGAGCACTGGTAAATGAGCCAAAGATTATCATGGCTGACGAACCGACAGGAAATCTTGATACGAAGTCAACAAAAGAGATAATGGAGATTTTCGAGGGGCTTAACAGTCAGGGAAAGACCATTATTCTCGTAACGCATGAACCGGAGATAGCTGCCTGTGCGACTCGCCAGCTCCTTGTTCGTGACGGGAAAATTACAAAGGATGCCGGCAAAGGCGTCCAGATGGATGTAGTCTAAAGATAAGGGAGGGAAGTATATGCTTTTCAAAGAAAGCGTGCGCATTGCCCTCAATGCATTAACTGCCAATAAGCTAAGGTCTATTCTGACCATGCTGGGCATTATCATCGGTGTCGGCGCCGTAATAGCAATGGTTTCTGTAGGACTTGGCGTCAAACAGAATATTACGAATTCTATCGCCAGCCTCGGCAGCAATATGCTTATTGTCATGCCCGGCAGTTCCAATACCGGCGGTGTTCGCTCGGCAGCCGGTTCCCGTACCACTCTGAAATACGAAGATGCTGTGGCAATCAAATCCAAAGTAAAAAACATTGATTATGTTTCTCCGACTGTGCAGCGTTCCTTTCAGGTAGTCAACGGCAATCAGAACTGGAATACTACCGTATACGGTGTTACCCCAGAATATATGTCTATTCGTTCCCTGGCCGTGTCCGCAGGTTCATTCATCAGCCAGAGCGACCTGACAAAGCGTCAGCGTGTGGCTGTCATCGGTACTACCGTAGCCAGCAACCTGTATGGCAATAAGAATCCGGTTGGTCTTAATATTCGTGTCAATAATCAACCCTACAAAGTCATCGGTGTCCTTGAGAGCAAGGGTCAGTCCTCCATGGGACAGGATCAGGATGATATAGTTATCATTCCGCTTACAACAGCTATGGAAAGGCTGTTGGGCATAACCTATGTTCAGTCGGTAAATGTTCAGGTATCTTCTCAGGACAAAATGAATCTTGTTCAGGGCGATATTGAAGCATTGATGCGCCAGCGTCATAGAATAACGCTTGGCAAAGAGGATGACTTCAATGTAAGAAATATGACGAGCCTTATGGAAACGGTAAACGAGACAACCAGTATGCTTACCCTGTTCCTGGGCAGTGTAGCGGCTATATCATTGCTGGTTGGCGGCATAGGCATCATGAACATTATGATGGTATCCGTCACGGAGCGGACGAGGGAAATCGGCATAAGAAAAGCCCTCGGTGCAACCTTCAAGGCGATTATGACCCAGTTCCTAATAGAGTCTGTTGTCATCGGCGTTATAGGAGGTCTTATCGGTATTGCCTTTGGCTGCTTTGCTTCGGTGATGATTGCAAAGTTCGGCGGCTTTAATACCGTCATAACCCTCTCGCCGATACTCCTTTCCTTCAGCTTCTCGGTGGGCATCGGTCTTTTCTTCGGCATCTACCCGGCCAGAAAGGCAGCTCTGCTCGACCCAATTGAAGCATTGAGATATGAATAAGGCATTAAAAAGAGGCTGTTGCTTTTAGCAACAGCCTCTTGCAATTTCCGGTCAATCCATATCCTTAGGCAGTGTAATATGAAGAATCATTGCAACTAAGAATACTACAGCTACACAGTTTTCGGCGAAAACTGTCTTAAAGAGGGCAGGGAATGCGTCGAAAAGCTTCGGCATAGAAGTAAATCCAAGACCGATGCTAAGAGAAAGTGCCGCGATGGTAATATTTCTGGCACTGAGTCCGTCGGCCTTCATCATACTCATACCGCTGATTACGATGTTGCCGAACATCATAATGGTACAGCCGCCAAGTACCGGCTCGGGCAGAGTGGCGAGTACAGCACCGATGATAGGGAATAGACCTGCAATAATCATTATTCCGGCACCGGCAGCAATAACCCGGCGGTTAACTACATGAGTCATGGCTATAAGACCAACATTTTGACTGAAAGAGGTAATGGGAAGACAACCGAAAATGCCGGACAGTGCACTGACGAAACCGTCACATACTACAGAACCGGAAAGCTCAGATTCCTTTACCTGACGGTTAAGACCTGAAATAGTTACAGCGGAGGTATCGCCGATTGTCTCAGTGGCAGAAACCATGAAAATCAAGGTGATGGCAATAATAGCATTAAGGTTGAATTCCGGAGCAAAGGGGAGAACATGGGGCAAGGCTATAATATCAGCCTTTTTTATGAGGTCAAAGTTTACCATTCCCATGCAAATAGCGGTAATGTAACCAACTGTGAGACCAAATAATACGGAAAGCTGTCTGTAGATGCCATGAGCCTTTACCGTAAAGGTAAGGCAGGAGATTAAGGTGATACTGCCTACGATGAGATTGTTCACCGAACCGAAATCCTTGGCACCGAAACCGCCGCCAAAGGACGCTGCGCCTATCGGCAAGAGGGAAAAACCTATGCAGGTAACAACACAGGCTGAAATGGTACGAGTAATATATTTAAGCCAGAATTTTGAAGTGAGACCAAGAATACCCTCTATAATACCGCCGGCGATAACAGCACCAATCAGTCCATTATATCCATACTGAGCACCGATGACACAGGCACAAGAGACGAAGGTGAAGCTGATACCCATGACGATAGGGAGTCTGCTGCCTATCGGTCCTATGGGGAAAACCTGTATCATGGTTCCTATACCGGCAATTATCATGGCAGCCTGAATAAGAAATGCAAGTTCATTGGGAGCAAGCTTGCAGGCACTGCCTACGATAAAGATTGGAGCAATGTTCGGTACAAACATTGCTAATATATGCTGAAGACCAAAGGGAACTGCCTGCGCGGTACTTATTTTGCCATCGAGCAGATAAAGTTCACCTGAGTTGGTATTTGCATTGGACATGACCTACCTCCTTAAAATTCAACGAAATGTTATTTCGCCGGTTTCACCGTTCATACTGTCGATTATTGCCAATGATTCAAGACGATATCCGGCCTCACGAATTCGTTTGCCGCCGTCCTGGAATCCCTTTTCAATGGCAATACCGATGCCGGCAACAGCAGCACCGGCTCCCTCAACAAGAGAAATCAGACCAATTAAGGCATTGCCGGTTGCAAGAAAATCATCAAGGATGAGGACTCTGTCCCGAGCATTGAGGAATTTTTTTGCTACGATTACATTATTTACATTCTTGTGGGTGAAGGATTCAACCTTAGTGACATACATATCCCCATCCAGATTGATGCTCTTTGATTTCTTAGCAAAAACAACCGGGACTTGGAAATGCAGTCCGGTAAGGCTGGCAATAGCTATGCCGGAAGCTTCTATAGTGAGAATTTTGGTAATGTTCTCATCCTTAAAGCGACGGTAGAATTCCTCGCTCATCTTATCGAGGAACATGACATCAAGCTGATGGTTTAGAAAGCTGTCAACCTTTAAGATGTTTCCCGGCTTTACTACACCATCCCGGCGGATCTTTTCATGCAGCAGTTTCATTGACGGAATCTCCCCTTGAGGTGTTTTTATTAAGTTTTTCAATTATACAACTTTTAATAGTCTATGCCAATAATTTTGTGGTTGACGGAAAAGCACAGGGGGATTAAAATCATGTAGTATCTTTGTAGGTAGTGAGGATAAAACTTTGAAAAAAATTATGTGCATTTTTGCATTTTTATTCTTTCTGTCCTTCGGCAGCCAGTGCGATGCAGGGATTTCTGCGGCTGACTGTGAGAATGCGAAAAAAATTGTTATTTTGAATTATCACAAAGTCGATGATGTTTTGCATTCGCTGTCGGTACCGCCAAGCGATTTTGACGATCAGATGGCGTATCTGAAGGATCAGGGATTTCAGACAATCTCTCTGGAGCAGATGAGAAAGGCTCTGGCGGGAGAACAGGTTGATTTGCCGGAAAAACCGTTGGTAATTACCTTTGACGATGGATATCGGGATAATTACACCAATGCTTATCCGATTTTGGCAAAGTACGGCTTTACCGGAGTTATATTTGTTATAACCTCGTTCCTTGACCGAAAAATACCGCAGTACTTGACCTGGGATATGGCTAAGGAGATGCAGGACAGCGGGGTTATCGACATAGAGTCGCACACTGTCAATCATAATTCTATGACAGAGCTGAGCGATGAGAAGCTCCGCACGGAATTAGTCGATTCAAAGAAAAGAATCGAGGAGATTTTGGGCAAGTCCCCCGAGTATATTGCCTATCCAACAGGAACATATAACCTGCACATTGCCGGAATAGTTCGTGAGTGTGGATACAAGGGGGCTTTTACAATAAAATACGGAAATGTTGATGCGATGACGAATCTTTATGCTATTGAGAGGCTGCCGGTTTTCCGCACTGCCATGACTTATGAGGATTTTGTCGACAGGCTTCAGTATGTACCGACTTTTGAAAGATTTGGCTGGATTAAAAGCTGATTAAGTATATGCAAAGAATGAAGAGGGAAAAATGGAACTGACTATAGCTGAGATTTTTAAGGTCATAATACTGGGTATTGTAGAAGGCGTAACAGAGTGGCTGCCTATCAGCAGTACCGGCCACATGATATTGGTGGATGAGATTGTGACACTGCAGGTGTCACAGAAATTTAAGGATATGTTCCTGGTGGTTATTCAGCTGGGCGCAATACTTTCCGTAGTTGTAATGAACTTTAATCGTCTGAATCCGTGGGCGGCCGGCAAAAACCGCAGCGAAAGGAAGAAGACGATGGTTCTTTGGTTCAAGGTCATTGCGGCTACTCTTCCGGCTGCTGTTATAGGACTCTCCTTTAATAAGTATATGGAGCAGCATTTTATGACTGCCGGAGTTGTAGCTTCCACGCTGATACTGTACGGCATACTCTTTATTGTGGTTGAAAACCGCAACAAAAACAGAGTTCCCCGCATTACATCTTTGGATGATCTTGACTACAAAACAGCGATGATGATTGGCTGCTTCCAGGTATTGTCCCTTGTGCCGGGAACATCGAGATCCGGCTCGACTATTCTCGGCGGTATCCTGTGCGGCGTTTCGAGAATTGTTGTGACAGAGTTCACTTTCTTTTTAGCTATTCCGGTAATGTTTGGCGCCAGTCTGCTGAAGCTTGTAAAGTTTGGCTTCTCATTTTCTATGACAGAGCTGATTATTCTTCTGTTGGGAATGGTTGTTGCTTTTGTAGTTTCTGTTTTGTCTATTAAGTGTCTTCTCAAGTACATAAAGAAGAACGACTTTAAGGCATTCGGATACTATCGTATAGCACTTGGTATTATCGTTTTGATTTGTCTTGTATTTTGATGGTATTCAGATATGAAAATGATAGTAGGGCTGGGTAATCCCGGCAAGGAATATGAAAACACGAAGCATAATGTAGGCTGGATGCTTGTAGATGCTTTGGCTGAAAGACTTGGTACGGCGGCGGGCTGGAAGGAACGGGATAAGGCGCTGGTAGCCGAATCTCGTCTGGGAGCGGAAAAAATTATTCTCGTGAAGCCTCTGACCTACATGAATCTCAGCGGAGAGGCTGTAGGTCCGCTGATGAACTGGTATAAGCTGAGTACCGATGACATCATGGTGGCTCATGACGATATGGATATCCCGGTGGGAACCGTAAGAATCAGAAAAAAAGGCAGTGCCGGTGGTCATAACGGAATAAAGTCACTGCTGCAGCACTTGCCGGATGAGAATTTTGCAAGAATACGAATCGGTATAGGCAGACCTTTACCTGGTTGGACTGTCATAAACCATGTGTTGGCCGTTTTTAATGAGGAACAGAGGCCCTTGGTAGATGAATCCATCAAGTACCTGTTGCCGGCAGTAGAGTGTATGGTGTCCGACGGTGTAGATTTTGCAATGAACAAGTACAATCCCAAAAAACAAAAGAAGGAAAAGGGAGCCTGGAAAAAAGAACAGGCAGGAGAAAAGAATGAGTGAGGTAACAGCTTTATACGCAGACGAGGAAGGAAATATTCTTGATATTCCCGGCCTCGGTGCAATGGGACGAATCGGCAGTCAGGAGATTATACTTAAGCCGGAAGACCTTATTCCTTTGCCTCCCGGCTCGGACTTGATGTTCATGCCCGGTCGTCAGGCTGTAGGCTGTTCTTCTGACGGAGAGGTACTGCCTGTTGCCGGTCTTGCCGTTGCTGCTATTATTCCTCCAGGTTATACGAGAACTCATGTACCGGCTTATCGGATTGACTCAGAAAACGAGGATTCATCAAAGCCGCTGCCATTGTATGGCTATACGGCTGTAGCCGTATATAATGACGAACTGTATGTTGCGGCCATTCACACAGATGAACAGAATGACAAGTGGAATCCGGAACATTACAACACAAAGAATCTTACTAAGCTAGTTAAGAAGGTAAAAAAAGATTTGGCAGGGAATCGTCTGGTTGAGCATTTATCGAATTGTGCTTTGACTTGGCACTGCCAGACTGCGGAAAACCTTTTTTATCATCGTTGGGAGGCGGGAATACCGGCCTCACCTGTCTGCAATGCAAAATGTCTCGGCTGCATATCGCTGCAGCCGGCAGAATGCTGTCCGTCGCCCCAGAGCAGAATTAAGTTTCGACCCACGGCGAAGGAGATTGCAGAAATCGGTGTATATCATCTGACTGTTGCGCCGGAAGGTATTGTCAGCTTTGGTCAGGGCTGTGAGGGAGAGCCTTCACTCTCGGCGGATAATATTGCCGATGGTATAAAAGCTATACGGGAAAAGACCGACAAAGGACAAATTAACATAAATACTAACGGCGGCTTTACTGCCGGTATTAAGAAGATTGTGGATGCCGGTCTTAATTCAATGAGGGTCAGTATTATAAGTGCCAGACCCGATTCCTACAAAGCCTATTATCGATGCTCCTACGAGCTGTCTGCGGTAAAGGAAAGTATCAGATATGCTTTGGAGCATGATGTGTATGTTTCGCTGAACCTCTTATATTTCCCAGGCTTCAATGACCGGGCAGAAGAAGTAGCTGCCTGGCAGGATTTTCTGAAAGAACTTCCGGTCCAGATGATTCAGATGAGAAATCTGAATATCGATCCGGATTGGTTTTTAAGAACAATGCCGGAAGCCCAGAGTGATGCAATCGGTACTGCCCGTTTTATGAATGCTCTGAAAGAAGCACAACCGGACATTGTTATTGGCAGTTTCAGTCATTATGTCGAAGATTAATGATTGAATTATTGGGATTTATGTCCTAAATAAAATTATTAGAAATCTTTTAGAGGATTTGGCAGATTTTTAGCGAATAATTTTAGATATATAGTTTGTCTTTTGTATGCGACTTTATGTTTAATAAATTTTCCACAACGGGGGGAAATCAAAAATGATGGATGATCAGGATTGGGGCTTATTTAAGAATAAGCTGAAGGCTAAAACCGGCATTGACCTTGACCTCTATAAAGAGGCTCAGATGAAACGCCGTATTCAGAATCTTGTAACTCGCAACGGCTTTAATTCATTTGCCGGATATTTTGATGAATGCTGCAAGGATAAAGATGATTTTGCTGCTTTTATCGAGTATCTTACCATTAACGTATCTGAATTCTTCAGAACTCCGGAGAAATTCAATCTTTTGGAGACGGATATTATACCGTATCTCTTGAAGCGTTCACCTAAACTGAATATATGGAGTGCCGGATGTTCTATCGGTGCTGAGCCTTATTCCTTGTCTATGATTATGAGAGAGCTTACTCCCGGTAAGAATCATCGTATTCTGGCCAGTGACCTGGATATCGAAATCCTGGCAAAGGCCCGTGCCGGTGTCTATACCGAAAATGAGCTGAAGGCAGTAACACCGGCCCGCTTGGCAAAGTATTTTGATAAGAATGACGGCAAGTACGCTGTTAAGAGAGAAATAAAGTCCTCCATTGAGTTTAAGCGTCATAATCTGCTGAAGGATCCTTTTGAGTCAAATTTTGACCTCATTCTTTGCCGCAATGTTGTTATTTATTTCACCGAGCAGGCGAAGGATCAGCTTTACAGCAACTTCCTTAAGGCTCTGAAGCCTGGTGGAATTCTCTTTGTCGGTGCTACCGAGGCAATATTGAACTTCCGTAAACTTGGTTATACCAGCTATAAGCCCTTCTTTTATCAGAAACCTTTGGCGTAAAAATAATATTATAGAGTTATTCAGGGAGGGCATCGCCCTCCCTTTTTTTAGGTGTTGTAAAGATGAAAATTAACGAGAGCCTCAAAAAGAGTCTTTGCTGGGCCTACGAGAGAAGTCCCTTTTATAAAGCATGGTATGATGAACATGGATTTTCTGTCGAAAGCTTTATTGAATCGGATAATGATGTTGAGCTTCCGGTTATCAAATGTGAAGAATATATACAGAAATCATTTTTTGATCTTATTACAATTCCGATGAGTGCTGTGGCAGAAATCTGTACGGCCGTTTATCAAAACCACCGTTTTCTGAAGGCAAGGTCCGCTCATGAGACTTCTGCCGATGTTGAAAGAACAAAGACATATCTGGCTGATAAAGGTGTTAACAGATCTTCGATTGTAGCGCTTGATGGTCTTTCATCGATGGAAAACAGCGAAATCTACTTGGCCTTGTCAATGCTTGGGGCCAATGTTTTCTATCTGCCGGAAAATGCAGATTGGCGGGAAAAGAGACTGTTGCTCAAAAGTATGGGAGCGGACACGATTGTCTTTCATTCTTCAGCTTTGGAAAAATATTTTCCGGAAGGTGACAATAATCATTTAGAAACATTGTTTCGTGCTATAATAATATCTGAGGGTTGTCGGAAGGATGTAAAAAGAAACCTTGCCGCATACGAGGAGCGGCTCGGTGTTCCGCTTTACGAGATTGTTTCTCTTTCATTCACAACAGCTCTTATAGATTTTTACAGGTCGGAGAACGGTGAGTATGTACCGCGTGATGGTTTGCTTATAAGGCGTGTCGATGACGGAATCATCCTCACGGATACTGATGCGGTTACGCTGCCGTTAATTGGCTTGAAGACAGAATGGTAGGAATATGGATAATTTTATAAAAATAAAAGGCGCCAGAGCTCATAACCTGAAAAACATAAGTCTTAAAATTCCCAGAGACAAGCTGGTAGTAGTGACAGGATTGTCCGGATCGGGAAAGTCATCTTTGGCCTTTGATACAATATATGCCGAAGGACAAAGGAGATATGTGGAATCTCTTTCGTCATACGCAAGACAGTTTCTCGGTCAGATGGATAAGCCTGATGTTGACTATATAGAGGGGTTGTCACCGGCTATATCTATAGACCAAAAAACTACCAGTCACAATCCTCGTTCAACGGTAGGAACAGTGACGGAGATATACGACTACCTCCGTCTTTTGTTTGCCAGAGCGGGACATCCCCACTGCCCGAAGTGCGGCAAGGCGATAACGCAGCAGTCCCTTGACCAGATGCTTGATCAGATACTGAAACTTCCTGAGCGGACGAAGATATACATAATCGCACAGGTGGTAAGGGGGAAAAAGGGAGAACATCGCAATACGCTGGCAGAAATCCGACGGGACGGCTATGTACGCATACGAATAGACGGAGAGATATACGACATAAACGATGATATAAATCTCGATAAGAACAAGAAACATACCATCGAAGTAATTGTCGATCGCCTTGCAATTCGTGAGGACATAAGAGAACGATTGGCTGATTCTGTGGAAACGGCGCTGAAAATCGGCGGCGGCGTAGTCTATGTTGACATTGTGGATGGAGAAACCCTGATGTTCAGTCAGAATTTTGCCTGTGTAGACTGTGGAATAAGCTTGCCGGAGATAGCTCCGCGAATGTTTTCATTTAACAGTCCCTACGGTGCCTGTCCTCAATGCAGCGGTTTGGGAAGCAATATGAAGTTTGATGAGAGCCTTGTGGTTCCCGATCCGACAAAAAGTGTTGCCGAAGGAGCCTTTGCCCCATTGTCGAAAAACCTTGCCTCCTATGCAATGTGTCAGATAGGTGCAATGCTGTACAAGCATAAACAAAGGTTGGAGACACCGTGGAATGAGCTGCCGGATTCGCTGAGAAATTCCCTCCTTTACGGTTCAAGAGAGATGGTGGACTTCGAGTATGAAAATATGTTTGGAGAAGTCAGAACGCATCATGTTTACTTTGAAGGCGTAATGAATTTGCTTGAACGCAGGTACAAGGAGACGACCTCAGATGAAATGCGGGAAAGCTACGAACAATACATGACAGAAACTCCATGCCCGGTATGCAGCGGAGCAAGGCTGAAGCCGGAAACTCTTGCGGTGACTGTGGGAGGAAAGAATATTCATCAGGTAACTTCTCTTTCAGTCAGAGAATCACTGCCGTTTTTTGAGAAGCTTGATTTATCTGAGCGGGAAAGGAAGATTGCGGTTCAGATTCTCAAGGAGATAAAGGCAAGACTTGGTTTCCTGTCTCATGTGGGGCTTGACTATCTTACTTTGAGTCGTTCCGCAGGGACACTCTCCGGCGGAGAGGCTCAGCGTATCAGACTAGCCACTCAGATTGGCTCAGGTCTGATGGGCGTATTGTACATTCTCGATGAACCCAGTATAGGTCTTCATCAGAGGGACAATAACAGACTGCTGGAGGCTTTATGCCGTCTGCGCGATTTGGGCAATACTCTCATTGTGGTAGAGCATGACGAGGACACAATGAGAACGGCAGATCAGATTATTGATATTGGGCCGGGAGCAGGAGAGCATGGCGGAAGAGTCGTAGCTCAAGGTACGGCAGAAGAGATTTCAGCTTCACCGGAGTCTATTACCGGTCAGTATCTTTCGGGAAGAAAATGGATTCCCGTGCCCGAGACTCGCAGGACAGGCAATGGAAAAGCTTTGGAAATAATTGGGGCAGCGGAGAACAATCTGAAAAAAGTAAATGTTAAATTTCCTTTGGGAGTATTTACCGTTGTTACCGGTGTTTCAGGTTCCGGCAAGAGTACGCTGGTCAATGAAATACTCTTTAAGGGAGTGGCGGCCAGACTGTACAGGACAAAAGGGAGGCCGGGAAAACATGATGAAATTGTCGGCTTGGGAAATATAGATAAGATAATAGATGTAGACCAGTCGCCGATTGGCCGTACCCCAAGATCAAACCCGGCTACTTATACAGGTTTATTTGATGCTATCCGTGATTTGTTCAGCAAAACACCGGAGGCAAAAATGCGGGGATATAAGCCGGGAAGATTCAGCTTTAATGTCAAAGGCGGCAGGTGTGAAGCCTGCAGAGGTGACGGCATAATAAAGATTGAAATGCACTTTCTGCCGGATGTTTATGTTCCTTGTGAGGTATGTCACGGTGCAAGGTATAATCGGGAAACCCTTGAGGCAAAATACAAGGGAAAGAGCATATCCGATGTCCTGAACATGACTATCGATGAGGCCTTGGAATTCTTTGCTAATATCCCGGTGATTGCCAGAAAACTTCAGACGATTCACGATGTCGGTCTCGGCTATATCAGGCTTGGTCAGCCGGCAACCACTCTTTCTGGCGGTGAGGCGCAGCGGGTAAAACTGGCTTCCGAACTGTCGAGGAGATCAACCGGTAAAACCCTGTACATCCTCGATGAACCGACTACCGGTCTCCATACCGATGATATTTCTCGTCTGCTTGTCATTTTGCAGAGGCTGGTTGATGCAGGAGATACTGTAGTTGTCATTGAGCATAATCTTGATGTGATTAAATCTGCTGATTATATCATCGACCTTGGACCGGAGGGAGGAGATGGCGGCGGTACAGTGGTATGTACCGGTACACCGGAGGAAATCTCCAAGGTGAAGCAGTCATATACCGGTCATTTTCTCAAGCCGTTCCTGAAGAAACGCCATTGATAGCTGTTATTTATTTTCAGGTTTTGCTTGCCAATATTAAATTAATAGTGTATTCTTTTATCTGATGGAGCGCTTGCTGTTATGCAAGCGCTTCTCGTGCTTTTACGGGTATGAATAATTATTTTCAATTTCTTTTTCATTATCAATTATGATTAACTCTGTGCTGAAAATATGACGACGACACCATAAGGAGGATAAAATGACAGATATGCTGCTATATCGCTGCTTTGGGGGAAGGATGCCAAAGGGTGATAATCCCGATGACCGAAAGAAGGTAGGACAGTTTACCGGATCAGTCGGAATTGTTGTAAACTTTCTGCTGTTTGCCCTAAAGCTCAGTTTGGGCCTAATTACCGAATCTGTGGCAATAATTGCTGATGCTATCAATAATTTATCTGACGCCGGTGTATCTCTTGTGACGATTCTGGGCTTTCGCTTTGCGGCAAAGCCGGCTGATGACGAACATCCATACGGCCATGGTCGTATAGAATACCTTACCGGCCTTTTCCTGGCGGCAATAATCATTGTTGTTGGATTTAAGACGGCGGAGGAGTCTTATCACCGCATTGTTTCTCCTGTGGATATCAATGTAGATATCGTAGTAATAGGCGGTCTTGCCGTTTCTATTCTGGCTAAGCTGTGGCTCGGCTATTTCTATAAGACTATTGGCAATAGGATTGATTCCGTAGCAATCAGAGCTGCGGCGACAGACAGCTTTTCCGATTGCATTTCTACCAGCGGCGTACTGCTGAGTATTATCGTTTTCTATTGCGGCGGATACAACATTGACGGTTATGCCGGAATGGTTGTAGCTCTGTTCATTCTGCTTACCGGCTATCATGCCGCTGATGACACGCTCAAGCCTTTGCTCGGTACCAATCCTGATGAAGAACTGACGGACAGAATTGATGAAATTGTAAAACAGAACAATGATATTTTGGGTTATCACGATCTTGTCATTCACAGCTACGGCCCGAACCATTCTTTTGCAACACTTCATGCTGAGATTTCTGCAGACTATGATATGGTAACAGCGCACGATATTGTTGATGCTCTGGAGAAAAGAATAAATGAGGAGCTGGGAGTAGAAGTAATTATTCACATGGACCCGGTTGACCTTGATAATACCGAGGAAAAAATCTGCCAGAGGGCGGTCAATGAAATCATCAGAAATATTGACAGCAGATTATCGCTGCATGATTTTCGGCTTACCGAGTCCGAGGGCGAACAGAAAAAGATGTGTTTTGAGATAATGGTTCCTCATGGATATAAAATAAATGATGAAAGGCTAAAAGGCATGATTTTTGAGGAGCTGCTGAACAGATTCAGCCCGTATACGGCTTCCATTCATCTTGACCATCCATATCAATAATAATAGAAAACAGCGGCTGCAATGTACCTGTACGGAACATTACAGCCGCTGCTGCGTTATAGAGTATTCAGCGAATTGCAGCTTCGAAGGCGATTCGCAGCATGTCGTCAAAGGTGGTGGTTCTTTCCTCCGGTGTTGTCTCTTCGCCGGTTATTAAATGATTGCTGACGGTAAAGAGAGCAAGCCCCTGTACATGATATTTGGAGGCAAGGAGATAGAGAGCAGCAGCCTCCATTTCGGCAGCCAAAACACCATATTTCTGCAGCTTAGTCAGATCAATCTCGTCATCATACAGCCTGTCCTGTGATAGAACATTTCCGACATGAACAGTGATGCCGTTTTCTCTGGCAACGGCAACAGCCTGCTCAAGGAAAGCGAAGTCTGCCGTCGGGGCGAAGGTGATAGATGGGCCGAAGGTGTTATTAATCATGGATGAATCGGTGGTACAGGCCTGAGCGATTACAACATCACGAACCTTGATGCTTTCCTGCATTGCCCCGCAGGTGCCGACTCGTACGAGACGCTTTACGCCATAGTCTTTTATCAATTCGTTGACATAAATTGATATCGAGGGCATTCCCATACCGGTTCCCATGACGGACACTCTTTCGCCCTTGTACAAACCTGTATAGCCGAGAATGTTTCTTGTGGAATTAAACTGCTTAACATCAGTAAGGAATGCTTCGGCTGCGTGTTTTGCTCTGAGAGGATCACCAGGCAGCAGGATGCGTTCTGCGACCTCGCCGGGCTCTCCGGAAATATGCCATCCCATAGTATTACCTTCTTTCGCAATTAACTGTAAAATTTCATGTTTTTATTATAGATTTATACTGTATTCTTTTACAAGTATCTATGGAAAAAATGAAGGTTTTTTTATAAAATCTTTCGGTGAGGCAGGAAAAGTTAAGTATAAGCTAGAATTATTTTCAAATTAGGGTAAGTGTAAATTTTTCAAATTTGCTTTTTAGGTGATTATTTTGCTATCTGAATCGTATTCTCCAATAAAAAAAGAACTTGATGCAGTAGAGGTCTGTCTGCAAAATGTATCCAATACACCTCTGCCGATGCTGTCAGATATTGGCAGTCGTCTTATCGGTGCCGGTGGAAAAAGGCTGCGTCCGGCACTTTTTCTGCTGTCGGCCCGTTTGTCCGGCAAAGATAATTATGATGATTTAGTGCCGCTGGCAGCAGCGTTGGAAATTACTCATGTAGCCTCTCTTATACATGATGATGTCATAGATAATTCAGGCCTGCGAAGAGGAAAAGAAACAGCCAACGCAAGATTCGGCAATCATGTGGCAGTATTGGCCGGTGACTATCTGTTTGCCAGTGTGTTTGGATTAATCGGGGATAAAGAATATCCGCGGGAGGTCGGTCTGAAGCTGGCAGACTTGGTGAAACTCTTAACTGTAGGAGAAATTCAGCAGGATTCATCATTGTACAAGATTCCTGAAGACGCTGATGAATATTACCGGCAGATTGAACGCAAAACGGCAGAGTTTATGGCTGTGTGCTGTGAAACCGGAGCGATGGTAGAAGGCGTAGGACCGAAGATGGCTCGGCAGATGCATGACTTCGGCTATAATCTCGGCATGGCCTTCCAGATAACAGACGACCTTCTTGATATAACCGGAACCGATGCGTCTATAGGAAAACCGGCAGGAAGTGATATAAGGCAGGGAGTTATTACTCTTCCTGTGATATATGCCCTTAATAATTCATCCGATAGGGAAAAGCTGACAGCTATCGTTTCCAATCCGGAAATGTCGGAGTCGGAGCTGGCGGAAGCTATAACAATAGTCAGAGAAAGCGGCGGTGTGGATTTCTCCCGGAAAAAAGTTCAGGAGTTCATAAGACAGGCGAAGGCGTCCATTCCTGAAGAATGCGATTCGGAATTGAGAAAGTCTTTTGAATCACTTGCTGATTACATCTTGAGAAGAAATTTCTGATATACAAGGAGTTGTTAAATATGTTTGGCATTGGAGTTCCAGAACTTATTCTTATTCTTATAATCGGTCTTGTCGTATTTGGCCCAGGCAAGCTTCCTGAGGTTGGCAGAGCCCTTGGCAAAGGAATCAATGAGTTTAAGAAAGCAACTTCAGACATTACTGAATCAAAGCCTGCAAAAGCCGAAAAATCTGAGAGCAAGAGCGAAGTGAAGGAAGATGCCTGAGGAACGAAAAGATAAGCAGGAAAGTTCTGACCGCGTCCTGACTTCGGAAGTGGAAGAAGCAGAAGAGTCTCAGGAACAAAGTTCATTGAATTATTCTTCCGAAGAAAGTGATGATTCGGCGGATGAAGAAGACAATGATGACGGCAGCATGTCCCTTCTTGCGCATCTTGAGGAGCTGCGCTGGCGTCTGATTCGCTCAATCGCTGCTATTGTAATATGCAGCGGGATTTGTTATTTCTTCATAGAAGAAATAATGTCTTTTATTTCCGAGCCGGTTGGAAAACTTTATTATCTTCAGCCGTCTGAAGCCTTCTTTACTTACTTGAAGGTATCTATCTGCTGCGGCTTTATTCTTGCATTGCCGGTGGTGTTTTACCAGTTATGGTGTTTTGTTTTGCCGGCACTGACCATCAAAGAACGCTATATAGCAGCTGTAATTGTTCCGTCATCTGTAATCCTCTTCCTGTCCGGGTTGGCGTTTTCCTTTTTCCTGGTAATGCCGGCTGCATTAAAATTTTTTGGAGGATTTGGCAGCGATACTTTACTGCCGATGTTTTCGGTGGCCCGGTATTTTGATTTTCTATTTTCATTTATTTTGCCCTTCGGATTTGTATTTGAGCTGCCGCTGGTAATTGTAATTGCGGCCAAGCTCGGTTTACTTACATCGAAGTTTCTTGGAGAAAAACAGCGTTATGTTATATTTTTCTCCTTTGTAATCGGAGCAATCATTACTCCGACCCCAGACATATTTACTCAGACTATGATAGCGCTTCCCATGATTATCTTATATGAGCTGAGTTATGTCATCGTAAAATTTATTCTGAGAAAGTGAGATAGAATGGCTTACAAGGACTTAAGAGAGTTTGCTGCCGAGTTGGAAAAGCGTGGGTTGTTGAAGCGAATAAAGACTCCGGTAAGCTGTGATCTGGAAATAACTGAGATTACCGACCGCATTTCCAAGCGTGAGGGTGCAGGAAATGTTGCACTTCTTTTTGAAAATGTAATCGGTTATGATGTGCCGGTTTTGATAAATGCCTTTGGCAGTATGGAACGCATGGCAATGGCTTTGGGAGTCAATAGGATTGACGATGTAGCAGATGAAATTCGCACCATGCTGAGGCTGCCTTATATCTCTCTCCAGAATAAAATGGATGTTATTTCGATAATTCCTATGATTAAAAGAGCGATTAATTTCCCTAAGTATGTAAAGAACGCTCCCTGTCAGGAAGTTATTGAAAGAGACCCGGATTTGGATAAGTTCCCGATTCTTAGATGCTGGCCGCAGGATGGCGGGCCGTTTATTACCCTCCCTCTTGTATTTACAAAAAATCCTGCCACCGGTAAACGAAATGTGGGAATGTATCGTCTTCAGAAATATGACAAAAAAACAACCGGTATGCATTGGCACATTCATAAAAACGGTGCTGATAATTTCCGTGATACGGTGTCATCCGGAAATAAGCGTATGGAAGTAGCGGTTGCCATCGGTACCGACCCTGCATTGACCTACGCAGCAACTGCGCCGCTGCCGCGGGATGTGGATGAAATGGTTTTTGCAGGCTTCCTCAGACATAAATCGGTCGAGCTCACCAAGTGTGTAACCGTGGACATTGAGGTCCCGGCAACCAGCGAGATTGTTTTGGAAGGATATGTAGAGGCTGGAGAAGTTCGCCGGGAGGGTCCCTTTGGTGACCATACCGGTTATTATTCCTTGGCCGATGATTATCCTGTATTCCATATCACCTGTATAACTCATAGAAAGAATCCCATTTATTCTGCGACTATCGTTGGCCGTCCGCCAATGGAAGACTGCTACATTGCTAAGGCAACGGAGAGGATATTCCTGCCGATTCTTCAGCAGATTATACCGGAAATTGTTGATATAAACCTGCCGCTTACCGGTGTATTCCACAACTGTGCCATGGTTTCTATCAAGAAGACCTATCCCCAGCAGGCGAAGAAGGTAATGCAGTCCATTTGGGGAATGGGGCAGATGATGTTCACAAAGATGATTATCGTCGTTGATGAGCATGTTGATGTTCAGGATGAGAAGGAAGTATGGTGGCGTGTATTCAATAATATTGATGCAAAGCACGACCTTGTAATGGTTGATGGCCCGCTTGATGTATTAGACCATTCTTCGCCGATGGCAAAGTGGGGAACGAAGCTCGGCATTGATGCAACAAAGACATGGCCGGAAGAGGGGCATACACGGGAGTGGCCTGACGAGATATCGATGAGTGAAATCGTTAAGCGCAATGTGGATGAGAAATGGAAGGAGCTGGGCCTTGACTGAAATAATAAGGCTTCTCCGTGCCCACATACAGAATGTCGCAATTCATCACACTATTTTTGATTTGCCCTTTGCCTTTACAGGGGCGCTGATGGCATCGGGAGGACATCCCGGTTGGCTGACATTGCTGTGGGTTGCCATGGCGCTTACAGGTGCTCGCTGTGCCGCTCTGGCTCTTGACAATTTGGTTGATTTCAAATACGATAAAGTCCATCCGAGGTTCACAAGACGGCCGATGGTAACAGGTGCTTTAACCAAAAGGGACGCAGTGATATTTATTGCGCTTTGTGCGTTGGTCATGCTTTATTCCGTTATGCAGCTTCCTGACATTTGTCTTAAACTTTTGCCTATCGCTGCACTGCCGTCGGTTATTTATCCGTTTATGAAACGCATAACATGCTGGTGCCATGCTGTTTTGGGTGTTGCTATTGCCATGGCTCCGGCCGGAGGCTGGATGGCTGCCGGAGGAAGCATCGACTTTGATTTGATATTGCTTTGTTCGGCTGTCGGTCTGTGGATAGGTTCCTTTGATGTGATTTATGGTGCTCAGGATATAGAGTTTGACATTAGTCAGGGTCTGCATTCTATGGCTGTTTCGGTCGGGGCTGTCAATGCTTTCCGATTGGCTGCAATCGGGCATCTGATGTCCATTTTGACCTTTTGCTGGCTTGGTGTCAGGCTCAATCTGAATT
This sequence comes from Selenomonadaceae bacterium, assembly GCA_030523645.1. Taxonomy (GTDB): domain Bacteria; phylum Bacillota; class Negativicutes; order Selenomonadales; family Selenomonadaceae; genus RGIG250. The sequence goes on along the minus strand of JAUNIB010000001.1, from coordinate 574,562 downwards.
ACTGGTACTTCATAGGCATTGCTGTAGCGGCCTGTACTTTGGTATATCAGCACTATATAACAGATGAACGGGATTTTTCCTGGCTGACTCAGGTATATTTCATGCGCAATGGTATTGTTGCTGCTGCCATGTTAATATTTACTTATGCAAATTACTTATAATTTTGAAAAGAGAGGTTGAAGGTTTATGTCAGCAAGAATTCTTTCCGGAAAAGAATTTGCCGCTAAAATAAAGGAAGCGGCGAAAGAAGAAGCATTGGCCTTTAAGGACAAGCACGGTTTTATGCCGGGTTTGGCGGTAATTATCGTCGGTGAAGACCCTGCTTCCCAGGTTTATGTTCGCAACAAGAACAAGGCTTGTGAAGAGCTCGGTTTCCATTCAGAGATGATAGCGCTGCCTGCCGATACCTCAAAGGATGAACTCCTCAGCAAGATTGATGCTCTTAATGAGGATAAGAAAATCAGCGGTATCCTTGTTCAGCTTCCTCTTCCGAAGGCACTTCAGCCTTATGAGTCTGAGGTACTGAATAGGATTGACCCCATGAAGGATGTTGATGGCTTCCATCCGGTAAATGTTGGACGCCTTGTTACAGGTCAGGAATCTTTGGTTCCCTGTACTCCCGCCGGCTGCGTGCGTATGCTTGAACTTGCCGATATTCCTCTTGATGGAGCAAATGCTGTTGTAATCGGCCGCAGCAACATTGTCGGTAAGCCGATGATGAACCTGCTGCTGGCGAAGAGTGCAACCGTTACCGTGTGCCATTCTCATACCAGGAATCTTGCAGAAGTATGCCGACAGGCTGATGTTATCGTAGCAGCTGTAGGTAAACCTCTATTTGTAAAGGCTGATATGGTGAAGCCCGGTGCTACCGTCATTGATGTCGGCATTAATCGCATTGAGCCGAAGAAGCTGGTGGGCGATGTTGACTTCGAGGCGGTAAAGGAAGTGGCCGGTGCCATTACTCCCGTACCCGGCGGTGTCGGCCTTCTGACTATTGCTATGCTGATGGCTAATACTGTAAAGGCCGCAAAGCTGCAGGCCGGTGAAATCTGATAATTAATTTGGAGGGAAAAGGACTATGAAAACAGATGTAGAAATCGCACAGGAAGCGGTCATCCGTCCTATCGGTGAAATCGCTGAGAAACTCGGTCTTACCAATGATGAAATCGAGCAGTACGGTAAATACAAAGCTAAAATTACCCTCAGTGCTTTTGAGCGTGTAAAAGAGAAAAAGAACGGCAAGCTCATTCTTGTGACGGCTATCAACCCCACCTCTGCAGGTGAAGGAAAAACCACCACCAGCGTTGGTTTGGCTGATGCTCTTCATGTTTTGGGGAAGAATGTTGCAGTTGCCCTTCGTGAGCCGTCCCTTGGTCCCTGCTTCGGCATGAAAGGCGGTGCTGCAGGCGGCGGCTACGCTCAGGTTGTTCCCATGGAGGATATCAACCTGCATTTCACCGGCGACTTCCATGCAATTACTACTGCACATAATCTTCTAGCAGCTGTAATTGACAACCACATTCAGCAAGGAAATGCTCTTGATATTGATGTTCGCCGCATTGTATGGAAGCGAGTTCTTGACCTGAATGACCGTGCACTTCGTCATGTCGTCATCGGCATGGGCGGTAAGGCTCACGGTGTTCCTCGCGAAACCGGTTTCGATATTACCGTTGCCTCCGAAATGATGGCAATTTTGTGCCTGTCTTCCGGTCTGGAAGATATGAAGGAGCGTCTAGGCAAAATCGTTGTAGCCTATGACCGTTCCGGTCGGGCTATTCGTGCGTCCGAGCTTAATGTTACCGGTGCATTGACCCTTCTCTTCAAGGATGCAATTAAGCCGAATCTTGTTCAGACTTTGGAAGGAACTCCGGCCTTCATCCACGGCGGCCCCTTTGCCAATATTGCTCATGGTTGCAACAGCGTTATGGCAACTAAGTTTGCTCTTAAGTTTGCCGATTATGTTGTAACAGAGGCTGGCTTCGGTGCTGACCTCGGTGCTGAGAAGTTCCTTGATATCAAGTGTCGGTTTGCCGGCTTCAATCCTGATGCTGTTGTTATTGTTGCTACCGTTCGTGCTCTTAAGATGCACGGCGGCCTCGGTAAGAAGGAACTGGACAAGATTGATATGGAAGCCCTCAAAAAGGGTATGGCAAATCTTACCAAGCACATCGAGAATATTCAGGCTTTCGGTCTGCCGGCTGTTGTGGCACTTAATGCTTTCCCGACAGATACCCCGGAAGAGATTGTTCTCGTGGAGAAGATGTGCAACGATATGGGCGCAGAGGTTGCCTTGTCCGAGGTATGGGCTAAGGGCGGCGAAGGCGGCGTAGAGCTGGCTAAGAAGGTCGAAGCTGCTATTGAGAAGCCGAAAAACTTCAAGTTCATGTACGATGTTAATCAGACTATACCGGAAAAGATTGGAGCTATTGCCAAGAATATCTACGGCGCCGACGGCGTTGTATTCACGGCAGATGCCAAGAAGCAGCTTAAAGAGATTGAAGACCTCGGCTTTGACAAGATGCCGGTATGCATGGCCAAGACCCAGTATTCACTGAGTGATGATGAAACTAAGGTTGGACGCCCCAGCGGATTTAATATCACCGTAAGAGAGCTGAAGATTTCTGCAGGTGCAGGATTTATTGTTGCTCTTACCGGAAATATTCTGACGATGCCCGGACTTCCCAAGAAGCCTGCAGCCGAGAATATGGATATTGACGAAAAGGGTATCATTACAGGACTTTTCTGATAAAAAATTAATGATGAATCAGGGCGGGGGTGACTCCGCCCGCTTCATCGTTTTTTGGGACAATATAGAGCAGGTATGTTAAGATGAATAATCGCTGGTTAAAAAGGCTGGACTTTCCCCTTATAATTGCCGCATTGGGAATTATCATTATGAGCCTGGTAATAATCGGCAGTGCAACACACATAAATGACGAAAGCAGTCAACGCTTTTGGTATGTCCAGCGACAGGGCATTTTTGCAGTAGTAAATATTGCTGTGGTTTTTTTTCTTATTAATTTTGACTACAAGATGTTGCAGCGATACGGCAACGCATTATATATATTCAATTTGGTTTTGCTTTTGGCAGTTATGCTTTTCGGTCATTCGGCCCTAGGCGCACAACGCTGGATTCAGCTTGGGCCTATTACTCTGCAGCCGTCTGAGTTTTCGAAGCTTTTGATTATAGTTTCACTTGCGGCCATGCTGGAGGACAAAATCGGTAAACTTGAAACGATATATGATTTGTTTCCTGTTGCAGCCTATGTCGGTGTTCCGTTTCTGCTGGTAATGAAGCAGCCGGATTTAGGAACATCGCTCGTCTTTTTTGCGATTTTTCTGGGTATGATATTTGCTGCCGGTGTAAATATCAAGCTACTGTTCAGTCTTTTCGGCGTTGGCGTTGCATCTATGCCGTTACTGTGGCATGTGCTGAAGGATTACCAGAAGACTCGTATTATGGTTTTCCTTGACCCTAATATTGATCCGCTTGGATCCGGATACCATATTATTCAGTCAAAAATTGCAATCGGGTCGGGAATGCTGTTCGGAAAAGGGCTTTTTGAAGGAACGCAGAGTCAGCTTAATTTCCTGCCTGAGAATCATACTGATTTTATTTTCGCGGTTGTAGGCGAGGAATTAGGCTTCGTAGGCTGTGCATTTCTGCTTTTGCTGTACCTGGTTTTGCTGTGGCAGGGTGTAAAAACTGCTATCGAGGCCAGTGATAATTTCGGTAAGCTGCTGGCTGTCGGCATAAGCTCTATGCTGGCGTTCCATGTGCTTGTAAATGTTGGAATGACATTGGGAATCATGCCAGTTACCGGCATACCGCTGCCGCTGATGAGCTACGGTGTCAGTTCATTGACTACGAATATTATGGCGGTTGGTTTGCTGCTGAACATTCAGATGCGAAAGCAGCGGTCAATGTTTGAATAAGAGTAAATGAAACGGAGGATTTGACAAATTGTCAAAAGTTGTATTAACTCCCGATATATTGCAGTCTGTATCAAAGCCTGGCCGATATACAGGCAACGAATGGAATCAGGTCGTCAAGGAGCATGGCTCCGTAGATTGTACTTTTGCTTTATCGCTTCCGGATGTTTATGAAGTTGGTATGTCAAACCTCGGTTTGAAGATTATTTACGAGGTGTTGAATAATAGAAAAGATACTGCGGCTGAACGAGTTTATGCGCCGTGGACCGATATGGAAGAAAAGATGCGGGAAAAGAACATCCCGCTGTTTTCGCTGGAAAGCAAGACTCCGATAAAGGAGTTTGACTTTCTGGGTTTTTCCGTACAGTATGAGATGATATATACCAACATAATCAATATGCTGGATCTCAGCGGAATTGCTGTTTGGACGAAGGAAAGAGAGGAAAATGATCCGTTTATCGTAGGCGGAGGCCCCTGTGTATATAATACAGAGCCTTTGGCGGATTTTTTTGATTTCTTTATAGTCGGTGAAGGCGAAGAAGTAATTGGAGAAGTGGCTGAAGCTTTTATTCGTTGGAAGAAAGCCGGTAAACCGGGAGGGAGAGCAGAGTATCTGCGGATTGTTGGAGCTATTCCGGGAATCTATGTACCCTCTCTTTACATTGAAACACGGGATGAAAATGACCGATTCTGTTCTTTGAAACCTATGGACAGTACCGTTCCGGCTATCGTAAATAAGCGCGTGATTGCCGATATGGATTCGGTAGAATTTCACGAAAAACCGGTAGTACCGTATCTTGACATAGTTCATAACCGGATTATGCTTGAACTTTTCAGAGGCTGCACCAGAGGTTGTCGTTTCTGTCAGGCAGGTATAGCCTACAGACCTGTACGAGAACGGAGCATGGAGCGGCTTAAGACACTGGCACGAAAGCTTGTCGATTCAACCGGCTATAGTGAAATGTCATTGACATCTTTAAGTTCGGCTGATTATTCCTGCCTGCGTCCGTTGGTAGAAGAATTCATTGCTACACTCGGCAAAGAGAAAATCAGCTTTTCATTGCCGTCTCTGCGTATAGACAGCTTCTCCGTCGATTTGGCGGAAAAGCTGCAGGAAGTCAGGAAGAGCAGTCTTACCTTTGCTCCCGAAGCTGGCACTCAGCGTATGCGGGATGTAATTAACAAGGGCGTAACAGAGGATGATCTTATAAAGTCCTTGTCAGCTGCATACCGTCAAGGCTGGAAAAGTGTCAAGCTGTATTTTATGATGGGACTGCCGACGGAAACTGACGAGGACATCATTGGCATTGCAAAACTTGCAAAGCGGGCCGTTGATTTATATCAGGAGATAAAGGGCCGCAGAGGAGTAAAGGTCACAATAAGCGTTTCCTGTTTCGTTCCTAAGCCGTTTACTCCTTTCCAGTGGTTTGGTCAGAATACTATGGAAGAATTCCATAGGAAACAGCAGCTGCTGAAAGAACATATTACCGACAAGTCTATTCGATATACATACCACGAAGCCAAGGTAAGCCTTTTGGAAGGCGTATTGGCACGCGGTGACAGAAAGCTTTCACGCTTAATATATGAAGCGTGGAAGGCCGGAGCCAAATTCGACGGTTGGACTGACTTGTTTAATGACGAGGCATGGCAAAAGGCGTTTGCCGTCACCGGAATAGATGCAAACGAGTACAATACAAGAACTCGTGATTTTGATGAGCCGCTTCCCTGGGAACACACAACTCCCGGTGTTGATAAATCCTTCCTGCTTCGCGAATACAAAAAAGCAATTGAGGGAAAGCTGACAGGAGACTGCCGGCGTGGTCCCTGTAATGCCTGTGGCATTTGCCCTAACCTTGGGGTAGATGTTATTGATTGGGGGACAAAGAAATGATAAAGTACCGCATGGGTCTCACTAAAGGTGAGGAACTTCGTTTCATTTCCCACCTTGATTATGCTGAGGTTATTCGCAGAGCAATATTGAGAGCAAAGCTGCCTGTAAACTATTCTGAGGGATTTAATCCTCACATGAAGATGACTTTTCTGGCTGCATTAGCATTGGGAGTAACAAGTGATGCCGAATACATGGATGTTGAACTGACTGAGGAGCTGCCTGCCCAGGAAATAGCCGCGCGGTTAAAGCCGCAGCTTCCCAATGGGGTTAAGCTGCTGAAGGTAAAAAAAGTGGATATCAATCGTCCAACCAGAAAAGCTCAACCGGATATGGCTGTATATCAAATCGATGTTCCGCTGAACTGTGACGGGGCCGTAAGCAATAAGGCTGACGAAGCACTCAAAAAATTTGCTGATTCAGCTGAGGTAATTTATCAGCGTATAACTCCTAAGAAGCATCAGGTTTTTGATGTAAAACAGTATTTGCCTCAACCGATTTACTATGAAGTAAGCGGACAATCCTTAAAGATGTCGATGAATATCAGGATTACTCCCGCCGGAAGCGTTAAGGCAGGAGAAATCCTTCAGCTGCTTCAGGAGGATTTTCAATTGCCGATTGACAAGGAAAATGCTTTGATTCATCGTCAAGCCGTTCTGTTCAAAAATCGACCTTTAACTGATTGGGTATAAAATGAAGAAAGTAATCATTGACTCCATGCCGGAAGAAACCAGAGTGGCGGTAACCGAAGAAGGAGTTTTGACAAAACTTGATATAGAACGGTCTGTCCTCGCCCCCTTAGTTGGTAATATTTATAAGGGCAGAATACAGAATGTTTTGCCGGGGATGTCTGCAGCTTTTGTAGACATTGGATCCGGTAAGAATGCTTTCCTTTATATCGGCAACGGTGAACTGCCTGAATCATTAAGGCAGATGTCAGCCAACAGCAAGTTCCATATTGGTCAGGATATAATTCTTCAGATTGAAAAGGATGCTTCCGGAAGCAAGGGCCCTAAGGGTACTATGCGGATTACTCTACCGGGACATTCTCTTGTTTTGATGCCGACTTCAGATTATATCGGAATCTCTCATAGAATTAAGGATGAAGAGACAAGGACGCGGCTGAAGACAATAGCGGAGAAGCATTTGCCGCCTAATATGGGACTGGTAATCAGAACGGCAGCAGCAATTCAATCAGAGGAATCATTTGTTGAAGAGCTGTCTAAGCTGACTCAATTATGGGAAACTATTTGCACGCAATACAAGGTTATGAGCGCGCCGGCACTGGTATACCGAGATGCGGATATAGTCGTCAGAGTCATAAGAGACATCATTGACGAAGACATTGATGAGATAGTTACAAATGATAATGAAAGCTACCTAAGATTGAGGGGGCTGCTGGATTTTATAGCACCAGACAAAAAGAGATTGCTGCACCTGTATGAAAGGGGAAGGCAAATCTTCAATGAGTATGGGCTGGAAGATGAAATAGGTCGAATTTATTCTAGGAATGTTTCTCTGCAGTCTGGGGCAGAAATTGTTATTGACCGCACAGAAGCAATGACTGTCATTGATGTAAACAGCGGAAAAAACGTCGGAGCCGGTTTATCTCTTGAAGATACTTTGCTGCGGGTTAATCTGGAGGCAGCAGAGGAAATTATCAGACAGCTTAGACTCCGCGATATAGGTGGAATAATTGTCGTAGATTTCATCGATATGGAATCAAAGGAGCATAATGATATGCTCCTTGATAAGCTGAGACAGCTTGCAGATAAGGATCGTGTCAAGACTACTATTGTCGGCATGACTAATCTAGGACTGGTCGAGATTACTCGGAAAAAGTCCCGGAGAAATTATGCCGGAACAAATTATTCCGATTGTCCTTGCTGCGGAGGTACCGGTCAGGTTTCTTCTCCGGTAACCGTAGGAATTAGAATTAGCCGGGATATAAGAGAAGTAGAAAAAACAAATCATGCCGATTTCGGGTATGAGGTTGAGGTTCATGATACCGTAGCCCCCGTGCTGACACGAACCGGTATGCTGAATGACCTTGCCCGTGAACTGCATACAAAAATTAAGCAGACTGCAACCGGCGCCATCCATCCTTCGCGTTATGTTATCTCGCGACTTAATAATAATGAATGACTTTTATTGGTGATAAGTATGAAATTGTTTTCCCGTGAACTGAACCCAGGTGCTTTATTGAAAAGAAGCACAAAGCTGACGGAGGAAAAAATAAAAAAAGCCCTGTTGTCAGAGCTGAAAAAGCGGAGAAAAAAGGGAGTTCAGGGTACAAGGGTTCCGAACAATTATACTGTCCTTTTGTCTGCAGAGGACTACGGCGCCTTTGCCACGCGAAGAACAATCGATAACTTGTTGTCGTTTATTAAGAAGCAGGCTGTTGAGTTGGACATTTACATTGATGATAAAATTGCTGTCATCATAAAGGGTGACAGTGAAATCCCGGAAGGAAAATGCAAAATCAGTTCAATGTATGCGGAAGAAAAGAAGTCTGTTCTATCAATGTCTACTGATACGGTGATTGTTGAAAAGTCTGATTACACATTACCGATAACCCGCCGGGTTAAGCACATTGTGGCACAGCTTGTGTTATCTACGGATGAAGACAGAAAATGGCTTGTAGGAGAAGATAAGCTTTATATAGGCAGGCAGGAAAAGAACGATGTTTGTCTGGAAGATAATACAATCTCAAGACTGCACAGTTACATACTGTACGAAAAGCATCGTCATGTCATATATGATGCAGACAGCCTGAATGGTACCTATGTAAACGGTGATAAGATTGAAAGCCATCGACTGAATATCGGTGATGAGATTCTCTTTGGGCAGACAAAGCTGATATATAGACTCAGGGAAGAATCAGACAATATCTGATTACGGTATGATAGGGGGTGGCATAGAAGTTGGCTATTGAAGACATTTCCAAAAAGCAGCAGCATAAATTGGTCTGGTCCGCTGATACGGATATCGGGCCGGTCAGAAAAGAGAACGAAGACAGCTTTGTCGTGGTAGAACCGTCAACATTTGTTATAGCTGATGGCATGGGCGGTTATGCTGCAGGTGAAGTGGCAAGCAGAATACTCACGGATACTGCCAAAGAACAGTTGACCGGTGAAGCAAATATTACGGAGCTGTCCCTGAAGCAAGTTATAACGCAGGCAAACAGGATTGTTGTTGAAGAGGCTGGAAAAAGTCAGGATAAACAAGGGATGGGGACAACGGCAACTTTGTGTCACATAGAAGGAGATACGGTTTATTGGGCCCATGTCGGCGACAGTAAACTATATCACCTGCATGCCGGAAAGCTGAATCAGATTACCAAAGACCACACCTACGCCAACCTGCTTGTTGACAGGGGAGAGGCTACTCCTGCTGATGCGGCAAAGAATGCAAGTGCTAATATGCTCACAAGGGCGATAGGCGTTGACAATGTTGTTTTTGCTGACACAGGGAGCTTCAACATAGAAAACGGAGACAAACTTGTTCTCTGTACGGATGGACTTAGCGGTGCATTGTCAGAGTCCGCCATGTGTGATTTGTTAAATGATTCCGCTTCTGAAGCTGAGGCTAAAACACTGGTAAGAGCAGCCTTGAACTTTGGATCAAGGGATAATGTTACCGCAATAGTTGTCACGGTTGCAGGATACTGCTGAGTAAGGGGAGCAGTGAGTTATGAATGATATGACAAAACAGGAAGGTACTGTGCTTGACGGAAGATACAAGCTTCTGGAAAAGGTCGGCGGCGGTGGAATGGCCGAGGTATACAAGGCCAGAGATATGGTACTCAACCGCATTGTTGCTATTAAGATACTGCGTGATTCTCTTGCTTCCGATTCTGATTTTATCGAGAGATTCAATAAGGAAGCTCAGAGAGCCGCTGGCTTGTCTCATCCGAATATTGTCAGCATATATGATGTCGGGGAGACTGACGGACTCCACTATATCGTAATGGAATATGTTTCCCGGGAGACATTGAAGAACAAGCTGCAGGTGAATAAAAGCCTAAATGTTCGTGAATCCCTGAGAATAGTGAAGGATATAGCAAGGGCTTTGGCTCATGCACATTCAAATAATATCGTTCACTGTGATATCAAACCTCATAATATTCTGGTTGCTACTGACGGTCAGGTGAAAGTAGCCGATTTTGGTATTGCAAGGGCCATAAGCTCTGCTACAATGTCCTTCACCGGAGATGTAGTCGGCTCAGTTCATTATTTCTCACCGGAGCAGGCACAGGGATTGGCTATAACTCCTAAAACGGATGTTTATTCACTGGGTGTTGTTTTCTATGAATTACTCTGCGGTAAGCTGCCTTTTACCGGTGAAACATCTGTAAGTATTGCACTAAAGCATCTGGAGGAGGAGATGCCGTCAATACGAAAGGAGCATCCGGAAATTCCGGCAGTTGTTGAAGCGATAGCTGCCAGAGCGCTGGAAAAAGAGGTGGAGCGCCGACCGGACGCAAATGAGCTGGTAGAACTAATAAACAAGGCCGAGGATGAGCTTTATAACAGCGGAGACGAAGACATTGATGATGTTACTCGTGTCCTTTCTCGGGCTGACGCCGAACTGCTTGCAAAAAGCGGTGCAGATAATGAGGAAAATGCAGCAGGCAGACCGCTTTATCAGAAGTTGGCAATTGTCGCAGCAGTACTTATTCTGCTGACCGGCGGTTTCTTTGCCGGTACCTACCTCATGCTTGGTAAATTCTGGGTCGTTGCTGAAGTAGATGTGCCAAATGTTGTAGGGAAGCAAATTGCTGACGCAAAAAAAATAATTGAGAGTGAAAAGCTTCGTGTTTCGGTAAAAAAGGTTTTTAACGCAGATAAGAAACCGGGAGAGGTAATCTTTCAGGAGCCGGAAGCAGGCCGGAGGGTTAAGCAGGACAGAAACATTGTTCTCACGGTTTCTGACGGCGGGGAAATGGTAGAAATGCCGGATGTCATTGGCTTATCTCGTCGTGATGCTCAGACGAAGCTTCAAAAGGTTGGCTTAAAAATCGGCAATGTCTATGAGAAGTCAAAGAAGGGTGAAGCCGGAAATGTCCTCGAGCAGGAGCCTAAGGCAAAGTCGCAGATTCTTAAGGGATCTAAGGTAGATCTGACAATCAGTAAGCCTGAGCTGCAGATTGTGGCCGTTCCTAAAGTGATTGGTCAGATGTCCGACTTGGCAGAAGCAACCCTTATCAGCAAAAAATTAAAGCTTGGTACTGTTACTGAGAAGGAAAGCAAGAACAAGCCCGGTCTTGTAATTTCTCAGGATCCTCCCAGCGGCAGAGAAGTCCCGGAAGGAACCGAGGTAAATATTGTTGTTGCCAAGGCTGCAAAAGATAACGCCAATAATCCGGTAATAAAAGGCAAGGATGGAAAAAAGAAAGGGTGAAGCTATGACGGGTTCGATTGGTACCGTTATTCGCACTCAAAACAGCTTTTACTATATTGTCCCACAGCTTGATGGGGACAGATTTGAAATAACTGACAAACCGCCTATATCGTGTAAACTTAGAGGTGTCTTTAAGAAAAACAGGGAAATCGTTACCATCGGTGATAAAGTCGAATACACGCTCCTGCCTGACGGCAGCGGAGTTATTGAAAAGCTCCTGCCTAGAAGAAGTTTGATGCGGCGACCCATGGTAGCAAATATCGACAAGGCATTTCTCGTTTTTGCTGCAAAGGAGCCTGATCCGCATCCTTTGCTAGTGGACAGATTTCTGGTGCTGGCAGAATGGTCGGGTATCAAAGAGGTGACAATCTGTTTTAATAAGATTGACCTGGTTGATGAAGATGTTCTTCTGCAGCTGAAAGAGCGATATGAGCGTATTGGTTATGAAGTCCTTCTGCTTTCTGCAATTAATTCTGCAAATATCGATGAGCTGAGAAACAAACTGATTGATTCTATATCAGTTTTTGCAGGTCCGTCAGGTGTCGGAAAATCTTCACTTGGCAATGCGATAGACGGGGAACTTGATTTGGCAACCGGGGGACTGAGTGATAAAATCCAACGCGGCAAACATACCACACGGCTTGCCCGATTAATGCCTGTCAAAGTTGGCGGCTATATCGTTGATACCCCAGGCTTCAGCTCCCTCGACCTTACGGAAATCGAACCGGTGGAGCTGGCAGGCTATTTTCCGGAATTCAGAAAGCATATAAGCGATTGCCGATACAGAGGTTGTCTCCATCAGCATGAAAGGACTTCCGATTGCGGAGTTAAGTCGGCTGTAGAGACAGGAGAAATCGATAATATTCGTTATACCTCGTATCTTTCAATTTTGAATGATATAAATGAACAGCTAGAGAAAAACAAAAAGTACAAATGGAGGAAGAGTAATGGCTGATAGTAAAAGACAGGTAAAAATTGCTCCGTCTATACTTTCCGCAGATTTTGCGTCTCTTGGACAGGATGTAAAGAAAGTAGATGACGGTGGTGCGGAATACATTCACATTGATGTTATGGACGGCAGCTTTGTGCCGAATATTACCATCGGTTCAGATGTCGTAAAAAGTTTGAGGAAAGTGACGGATAAGGTCTTTGATGTTCATCTGATGGTCAATCATCCGGAAACTCAGATTGAATCATTTGCTGCTGCCGGTGCTGACATTATTACCTTTCACATTGAGGCAGCCGTTCACGCTCATCGCATCGTTCAGGCAATACATGCACTTGGAAAAAAAGCCGGCGTATCCCTCAATCCGGCAACACCGCTGTCGGCAGTTGAGGAATTGATAAATGATGTAGATTTAATTCTTATAATGACTGTCAACCCCGGCTATGGCGGACAGAAATTCATCCCGTCTATGGTTGATAAGGTAAAACGCCTGCGGGAAATGATTGATGCTAAGGGAAGCAATGCTGAAATTGAAATCGACGGCGGAATAAAGCCAGATACAGCTAAGCTGGTTGTTTCTGCCGGTGCTGATGTTCTGGTTGCCGGTTCATACATATACGGTGCCGATGATATTCCGGCAGCGATTGAATCACTGCGTTAAGAGGGGAATATGAAAATGGAGAAGGCAGTCATACTTCTATCCGGCGGACTTGATTCCACTACCTGTATGGCGGTAGCTGATAGTTTGGGCTATGAGCTTTATCCTATAAGCTTTGACTATCACCAGCGTCATAACATAGAGCTGGAAGGTGCAAAAAAGGTAGCAGAATACTACAAGGTCAAGAGACACCTTATCATCGATACAAATATGAATCTCATCGGCGGCAGTGCTCTTACCGATGATTCTATAGATGTACCGGACGGAGATACAGGCCGGGAAGATGTGCCTGTTACTTATGTACCGGCAAGAAATCTGATTTTTCTCAGCTATGCTATGGGATATGCCGAGGTAGTGGGGGCAAATCATATTTTTATAGGTGTGAATTCTGTGGACTATTCCGGTTATCCAGATTGTCGACCGGAGTTTATCGAGAAATTTCAGATGATGGCTGACTATGCTACTACGGCAACTGCTGTAAAGGGCGTCAGAATAAAAATAGAGACTCCTCTTCAGAATCTCTCAAAAAAAGAAATCGTACAGCTTGGTGTAAAACTCGGTGCTCCGCTTCAGTATACCCACAGCTGCTACAAGGGCGGGGAGAAAGCCTGCGGCGTTTGCGACAGCTGCCTTTTGCGGCTTGAGGGATTCAATGCTGCCGGAGTTCCGGACCCAATAGAATACGAAATCAAGGTGTAATTCATGAAAGATATTCAAAATACCCCTGATACCAGAGGAATCGCCATACAGCGGGTGGGAATAAAGGATGCTAAGCTGCCCTTTCAGATAAAAACAAAAGAGGGCGGCTATCAGACAGTTTTGGCTGATATACAGTTTACCGTAGCACTGCCCCGTCATTTGAAGGGTACTCACATGAGCCGCTTTATGGAGATTTTGAGTGAATGGAGTACTAAGCCCATAGCCGAAAAGGAAATGGAAGACATTCTGAAACAGGCTATTGAACATTTGGATGCTGATTCGGCACTTTTGACGCTTGGATTTAAGTATTTCATCAGAAAGACGGCACCGGTCAGCGGAAAAGAGTCTTTGCTGGATGTGGACTGCAAATTCATCGGAGAGCTTGCAAGGAACGGTCGATTTGTGTTTACTTTGGAAGTCGATGTGCCGTATACTTCTCTTTGTCCCTGCAGCAAAGAAATCTCTGATTATGGAGCCCATAATCAGAGAGGAAAAATGTCCGTCACTATTCGCTTTAAGGATGACAAGGAATGCATCTTTATTGAGGACTTAGTAAAGCTTATGGAAGATCAGGCTTCCTGCCCGGTCTATCCATTGCTGAAACGGGTCGACGAAAAGTTTGTAACCGAAGCTGCCTTTGACAATCCAAAGTTCGTCGAGGACATACTGCGGGATCTTGTCATTGCTCTGCGCGGCTTGGACGGACAAAGCTATTTTCGGGTTGAATGCGAGAACTATGAATCCATTCATAACCACAATGCTTATGCTGCTCACGAAGAATCGGCAGAATAATGACTGCTGATTGATTTCTGGTACCTGAAAATTCCATAAGAAAAGGCAATGCCAATATGAAAGACTTTACAATTTTTCATATTGGCATTATTATTATAATGAGGTTGTGTGCGTGTAAATAACCTTTCTTAATATTTTATCAACCGTAAGGAGTTCATTAATGAACAAATTTCATCGGCGACTGGCGTTTATTGTAACGCTTTTGCTTTTGATATCAGGCTTGGTAATATATTTTACTGTTGATATTAACACTCTGGCAAATCTCACTGTTTTCAAGCCCGTAGGTGTTTTATTGGCTCTTGGTTCCACCAGCATAGGATTGTTGCTTGACGGAACCAGATTGATGCATATTTTGGGGATTTCCGGGGAAAAAATTTCACTGCGTCAGGCAATGCAGGTCGTATTCGGAAACTATTTTTTGGCTTTGCTGACTCCCGGTGCGACCGGCGGTGCAGTGGCCCAGATGCTTTTCTTAAAAAAGTTTGGCGTTCCAACAGGCAAAGCAACAGCAGTAATCTTGGGTAAGACCCTTATGACGATTGCGTTCCTGTTATTAACAACTCCGTTTATTTTTTTATACGACAGTAAAATTATTCCTGTACTATCTGATAATGCTATAATTTTTACTGCATCAGCATTATTACTATCGACCATCGGGTTGTGGGTAATTATTAAGTATCATTTATTTGCCCGTCTGATTGTAAAGATTGCTAAGGCGCTGCCGGTTCACCGCGGACACCAGCTGCTGGAACTCTTTCAGGAAATAAAAGAAGCAACCAGACTGCTGAAAAAGTCGCCTTTAATGATGGTTCTTATTTGTCTGGAATCCGGTATTTCATTGTTTTTCCTCTACGCTATTTTGCCATGCCTTATGTATGGGCTTGGCGTGGATGACGCGGACTGGTTGATGGTAATGGGCCGGATGTTCTTCCTGAATATGCTGCTGTATTTTACCCCCACTCCTGGAGGCAGCGGAGTAGCCGAAGGCGGCTTTGTCTTATTGTTTAAGAATCTCGTTCCGGCCGGAACTGTCGGTATATTAGCAGTAGCATGGCGGATTATTTCTGAGTATTTGCCGTTTTTAATTGGTCTCTTTTATACAGTTAAGTTATTCGGCGAGAACTTTATAAATAAACAAACAGACTGATTGTATACGATTTTAGAAAAGGTGTAGCTGTTGCAACTTAAACGCTTGACAGCATACGGATTTAAGTCCTTTGCTGATAAGATTGAAGTAGATTTTGATAAGGGAGTTACTGCTATCGTTGGCCCAAATGGCAGCGGAAAAAGTAATATTACAGATGCTATTCGCTGGGTTCTTGGTGAGCAGAACGTTCGCAATCTCAGAGGCTTAAAGACTGAGGATATAATTTTTACCGGCAGTAAAGAGCGCAGACAGCTTGGCGTTGCTGAGGTATCACTTTATTTTTCAAATGATGATGCAAGACTGCCTGTAGATTATTCTGAGGTTATTATTACCAGGCGTCTTTTCCGTTCCGGGGAGAGCGAGTGCTATATTAACAAAGTACCTTGTCGGTTGAAGGATATACATCTTTTGCTGGCCGATACCGGTATCGGCCGTGAAGGAATAAGCATCATCGGTCAGAACAAGATTGATGAGATACTTAACAGTAAACCGGAGGAGCGCCGTCTTTTCTTTGAAGAGGCAGCCGGTATAACAAAGTTCCGAACAAATCGCAAGGAAGCTTCCAGAAAACTGGAGAACACACAGAATAATCTAACCCGCGTTAATGACATATTACGGGAAATTGATACCCAGCTTGAACCGCTGAAGATTGAAGCTGAAAAAACCAGGCAATACAATGAATTGTCAGGGGAGCGGGACAAAGCAAAAATTACAGGCCTGCTTGAGCGCTATGAACGGGAACAGCAGGAAATATCCACCGGAAAGAATAAGCTTCTGGCTAAAAATGACGCTGAAGTTTCTGTAACTGCTGAGCTGGCAAAGGCTGAAGCAGAAAAACAAGAACTGAGTCAAAGAGTTCTCACTTTAGAAAATGACTTATCTGCCATCGGAAATGAGCTGCTGACCCTTTCTGAAACAATCAAGGATAAGGAAGGCGACCTTCGACTGCTTGATGAGCAGCGGCGTAACGACGAAGAGACACTTGAGCGTTATTCCGCGGAAGAAAAGCAAAAAGAAGAGGCAGTTGCCGCCGGTAAGAACGCTGTAAACGAATACACTGAAGATAATAAGGCACTTCAGGAAAAACGGCAGCAGATTAGTGATACAATCGGAGTTATTCGAAACGAAATCAGTATCAAAAATGCTGAAATAAAAAAGGTATCCGATAAGTATTCACAGTCTCAGGCAGCTCGTCTCACGGCAGAGCAGAATGTAAGTGAGAAGAAGAATGCCATTGCCTTACTTGAAAAAGACATAGACAGTGAGACAGAGCGTCAGGCAAGAAGTGGTGAAGCAGAGAAGGAAATAAGTGCCGCCCTAAATGTCGGCCTTGAAAGACTGCAAGCTGCTGAGAGCAGTCTGGCCAGTCTCAACAAGCAATATAAAGAAAAAGAAGATGCTTACAGGAATAATGAGCGAGAAGCTCGTGTCCTGAGGGATAAGCTTTTTCGCGTACAGCAGGAGCTTAAAACCAAAAGGCAGCTTATATCGCAGATTGAAGCAAAGCTGCAGGTTCTCAGTCAGCTGCAGTCTGCGTACGAGGGGTTTGGCAGAGCTCCGCGTTCCATACTTTCCTGTCATGAAGTATGGAGAGGAAGGATTCACGGTGCTGTTGCAGAGCTTTTTAATGTGCCGGAGAAATATGTAACAGCAGTGGAAATAGCCCTCGGTGCAGCGCAGCAGTATATTGTTACGGAAGATATGAATACAGCCAAGGCGGCCATTGAGTATCTGAAAATAAATAAAGTCGGAAGAGTAACTTTCCTCCCTTTGGATAGTCTTAACGACAGAAAACCGCTGAACATCTCCGATGATATTAAATCAATGAAAGGCTATATCGGTCTTGGTCATGAATTGATAGAGACAAAGCCTGAATATGATATAGTATCCAGATTCCTGCTGGCGACAACGATTGTTGTAGATGGCTTTGATAATGCAAATGCCATCGCCAGAAAGCTCGGCTACAGAAATCGCCTGGTTACTCTGTCCGGTGAACTCCTAAATCCCGGCGGCTCCGTATCGGGCGGCAGTACACGGAACAATGAAAACAGTTTTCTCAACAGAAGAGGCGAGATAGCCTCGTTGACCGAAACTTTGAAGGAGCGAAAGTCAGAGGAAAAGGACATCGCGGCTGATGAAGCGTCTGCTGTAACTAAGCTGGAAAGTCTGGAACAGAATAAAGAAGCTTTATCCGGAGAGCTTCAGCAAATACTGATACAGACTACGGCTGTAAAAAGTGATAAGGCTAATCTTGAGGAACTTATTGCCGAAAAATCTAAAAATCTGGAGGATTTGAGGGCGGCTGTGGCTCAGTTCTCTGTAAGCTTTGCACAGCTTCAGGAGAAGAAGGCTGCTGCTCATCGGGAATTACGGGAAGTAATTGCCGAGGCTGAAAAATCTTACGAGGAGAGCCGACAGCTTGGAATAAGTCTTACGGAGCTGGAAACAGAAGCCAAGACTCTCTCTGATAAGCTGCATCAAAATGAGGTTGAACAGGCGGCTGTACATCAGCAGATTAACTTTATAAAAGAGAAGATAATTCTTAAATATCAGGAAATTGAACAGCTGGAGCAGAGCAGACAAACTCTTAAATCAGAATGTCTGGCACTGGTTGAAAAGCTTTCAATAAAGAGCGATGACAGATTAAAAGCCGAAGCACAGCTGAACGAGCTGAAGAAAAAGCTGCATGAATTGAATGATCATAGGGATGCGCTCTATTCCAGCAAAATGGATGCTCTGACTGAAGGCAATGACAAGGACGAAGAAATCAGAAAAGTAAATCGACACTTGTCGGAGCTTCGCCAAGAAATTCAAGAGCTGGAACTTCACATAAGCAAGCGGCAATTTGCCGCAGATGAAGCAAAGCGGTCGTTGGAAGATGACTTTAGCATTTCCATTGCGGCTGCGGAAGCGAAGAGGCTGGAATTAAGCGGTAATGAGCTTCTGCGTCATCTTCGCCGACTGGAGGAGAAAATCAGGGAACTTGGTCCTGTAAATCCTAATGCGATTGAAGATGCGCAGAGACTTGATGAGCGCCGCAGCCTTCTTTCTACCCAAGCCGGTGATTTGCGGCTGGCAATGGATAATCTCATATCTATAATTAACAATATAGATGAGAAGATGAGGGAACGGCTTATAGAGGCCTTTGATTCAATCCGCCGGTATTTCGGAGAGACTTTCATTTCACTTTTCGGCGGAGGAGAGGCAGACCTTATTCGCACCGGAGACGGTGATATACTTGCAGCAGGAATTGACATAAATGTGACAATCCCCAACAAGAAACGACAGAATCTGTCTGCGCTGTCAGGCGGAGAGCGAGCTCTTACCGTCATCGCACTGCTCTTTGCCGTTCTGCGATATTCTCCCTCACCATTTGCTGTGCTTGATGAAATCGATGCTCCTTTGGATGAAGCGAATATCACTCGTTTCGGAACTTTCTTGAAGGAGTTTTCGGAAAATACTCAGTTCATCATTGTTACACATCGCAAGGGTACCATGGACTCAGCAGATACCCTTTACGGAGTAACATTGGAGGATTCAGGTATTTCAAAGATTATATCCGTGAAGTTTGATGAATAATTAAAGGAGACCGATTATGGGCTTTTTTGACAGGCTAAAAAAGGGGATTATGAAAACCCGAGAGGCCTTCACCGGAAAAATTGAAAAACTTATTCTTGGTTATGCGGATATCAATGAAGATCTGTTGGAAGAGCTTGAAGAAACTCTGATAATGGCAGATGTCGGATTTGATACAACCGAGAAGCTGATGGATTCCGTACGAAAGGGGATTAAATCAAAACAGATAAACTCCCCAGAGGACTTAAAACCTTTTTTGGAAAAGGAAATTTCCTCCATACTTAATCTTGGTAATTGTGGTGTCCGCTTTGCTCCCAAAGGGCCGACTGTCCTGCTGATTGTCGGTGTAAACGGCGCAGGAAAGACTACTACCATAGGTAAACTGAGTGCTTTCTACAACTACTACGGCAAAAAGGTAATGCTGGCTGCCGGTGATACCTTTAGAGCGGCAGCTATTGAACAGCTGGAGGTTTGGGGAGAGCGAACCAATGCCACGGTTATCAAGCATGAAGCCGGTTCTGACCCGGCGGCGGTAGCTTATGATGCTGTGATGGCAGCCAAAGCCCGTGATGTTGATATTCTTATTATCGATACTGCCGGACGCCTTCAGACTAAGTCCAATCTGATGGAAGAGCTTAAGAAAATTAATCGCGTTATTTCACGTGAGATTCCCGGAGCTCCCCATGAAACACTGCTTGTTCTTGATGCTACTACCGGACAAAATGCAATCAGTCAGGCAAAACTGTTTACCGAGGCTGCTCCTGTTACCGGTGTTGTCCTTACCAAGCTGGACGGTACTGCCAAAGGCGGTGTCGTCATAGGCATTAAATCAGAGCTGAAGATGCCTGTTAAATGGATTGGTGTCGGTGAGGCAGTAGAGGATCTTAGACCATTTGTCCCCGACGATTTTGCCAAGGCACTTTTCAATAAATAAATTTTTGCCATTGCCAAGTGAAAACGCTTGACAATGGCAATTTTTATATGTATAATTCCCAATGTTGGCGTCAAATAGTTTTGCTTGACGCTGTCATAAACTAAGATACATGGCGGTGAGATACATGGAGACTCATTCCGGAGAGAAATTTGCCGAGCGTATGGAGTTTGCCGATTTGTATGACTGCTACGGACAGCTTCTGACGGATCATCAGAGAGAAATCCTTACCATGTATCTGTATGAAGACCTTACTGTTTCCGAGATTGGTGACAGCAAGGGCATATCAAGGCAGGCAGTGCATGATATGCTTAAGAGGACTCATGAGAGTCTGGCCGATTACGAAGCACGGCTGGGATTTATTGCACAGAGAAGCAAAGAACATGAGCAGCTTCTAAGCCTTTATGATAAGCTGTCGGATGCCAAAGACGAGAAAACCCGTAAAACAGTCCTCAAGCTACTGAAAAAGTATATAGACAGCTACATGGAAAGCAGGGAAAGTAATGATATTTGAAGGCCTGGCTGACCGTCTGCAGGAGACCTTCAAGAAGTTACGGGGTCACGGACGGTTAACTGAAGATGATGTTAATGAGGCAATGCGAGATGTGCGAATGGCACTTCTCGAGGCTGATGTTAACTTCAAAGTCGTAAAAGATTTTGTAAAAAAAGTAAAAGAAAGAGCTGTAGGTCAGGAAGTTTTGGAAACCCTGACACCTGCACAGGTTGTTATTAAGATTGTCGATGAAGAGCTTACTGCCTTAATGGGCGGTACTCAGAGCAAGATTAATATTTCCCCGAAACCTCCCACGATTATCATGCTGGTAGGTCTGCAGGGTGCAGGTAAGACTACATCTGCCGGTAAGCTTGGCGTAGCGCTTAAGAAAAAAGGAAAGCGTCCGGTGCTGGTTGCGGCTGATATATATCGTCCGGCCGCCATCAAGCAGCTGCAGGTTATCGGCAGTCAGCTTGATATTCCGGTTTTTTCTATGCCGCAGGGTACAGATGCTGTGACCATCGCAAAGTCATCAATTGACTTTGCTGAGCATAGAGCAGCTGATGTTATAATAATTGATACCGCCGGTCGTCTGCAGATTAACAGGGAATTGATGGAAGAGCTTAAATCCATCAAATCTGAGGTCAATCCCCATGAAATCCTGTTGGTTGTCGATGCCATGACAGGTCAGGAAGCCGTAAATGTTGCTCAGAGCTTCAATGAAGATTTGAGCGTAGACGGTGTTATCCTCACCAAAATGGATGGCGATGCACGAGGCGG
Source organism: Selenomonadaceae bacterium (assembly GCA_030523645.1). Taxonomy (GTDB): domain Bacteria; phylum Bacillota; class Negativicutes; order Selenomonadales; family Selenomonadaceae; genus RGIG250. The sequence continues at coordinate 553,316 of JAUNIB010000001.1, read as the reverse complement.
TGCGGCTCTCTCCATTAAGGCTGTTACCAACTGCCCAATCAAATTTATTGGTATGGGTGAGAAGCTTGAGCCGCTGGAGCCTTTCTATCCGGATCGTATGGCTTCCCGAATACTCGGTATGGGCGATGTCCTTTCTCTGGTCGAGAAGGCTCAGGAAGTTTACGATGCCAAGCAGGCTAAGGAAATCCAAAGGAAATTCCGTAAGGACGAATTTACCCTTGATGACTTCCTTGATCAGATGCAGCAGGTGAAGAAACTCGGTTCTCTTGAGCAGATTCTTGGTATGATTCCCGGTATGGGAAACCTTAAGAAGCAGCTTGAAGGTGCCGATATAGACCTGAACGGCAAAGAAATTCGCCGTATTGAAGCTATCATTCGCTCTATGACTCCTCAAGAGCGTGCTGATATAAAAATCATCGATGGAAGCCGCCGCAAGCGTATAGCACGCGGCAGCGGAACCAGCGTACAGGAAGTAAACAAGCTCTTGAAGCAGTTTGCCGAAATGCGCAAGATGATGAAGAAGATGAAGAATCTGAAGGGCGGCAAGGGGCTTGGCACTTTTAGAATGCCGAAGATTCCCGGACTTCCCTTCATGAAGTGATCACCGGTTTAAGGAGGTGAATTTACAATGGCAGTAAAGATTCGTTTGACCCGTCTCGGTGCTAAGAAGAAGCCCTTCTATCGCATCATTGTTGCTGATTCCCATTCCCCGCGCAACGGTCGTTTCATCGAGATCATCGGTAACTACGATCCGACTAAGGAGCCTGCTGTCGTCAATGTTGATGAAGAAAAGGCTATTGATTGGATGATGAAGGGTGCACAGCCGACTGATACCGTTCGCTCCTTGCTCAGCAAGAAGGGTGTTATGGCTAAGTACGATGCAGCAAAGCGCTCTAAGTAATTACGAGGTTTCCAGATGAAAGAACTGGTTGAGTACATCGCCAAATCCCTTGTAGATCATCCGGAAGCCGTCGTCGTCGAAGAAAAAATCGACGAGGATGTAGTAGTATTTGAGCTTCATGTGGCTCAGGATGATATGGGTAAGGTCATCGGTAAACAGGGGCGTATTGCAAAGGCTATCCGCACGGTAGTCAAGGCAGCGGCAACTGTGGAAAACAAAAAAGTTACCGTAGAAATCATATGAGCTGAGGCGGCATTTACTCCACCATTAGGTGGGGTTTTGCCGCTGTTTTTCTAAATTGAGATGAAAAGAGGTATTAGCATGGACACTATTTCCCTTAAAATACCCATTACTATAAAGGCAAAGCTTACCGATAAGCTCCGTGCCCGTATCGTAAGCGAGCTTACCGAAAGCCTCAAGCGAGTCGATATGGAGCTTGGACAGCTTGATATTGAGGAGCGCAAAGTCCTTGCGGAGCAGGGGCACAATGATATCCAGCGCATGCAGGCTATTCGGGCTCATTTTGATCAGGAGCGCGAGCAGCGGGCTGAGTTCAAAGAGGATACTCAGAAACGTCTGGAAGATACCAATCATCTGGCTCCCGGTGCCGAAATTGTTCAGGGCCAGCTTGAGCGTATCGTCGAAGTAAAAATCGGTGATAATATCCGTGAGCTCATGAATGTAGAGATTTTGGTAGAAGACGACAAGGTTGTCGCAATCCGCAGCTGATATGAAAAACTCAGATAAAACCCGCCTTCGAATCGGTAAGATCGGTAAGACACACGGTGTCAGGGGAGAGCTTCGCATCAATAGTCTCACGGATTTTCCAGAGCGATTTGAGGGTATGACCGAGGTCTATGTCAACGATGAACTGATGGAAATTAAATCAGTCCGTTATCAAAATGATGTAGTTCTCATGTCCTTCAAAGGTATTGAAAACCGTGAAGAGGCTGCTGCACTGACAGGGCGTTACCTTTTTGTAAATCGTGAAGATGCAGTCGAGCTTGAAGAAGGCGAGTATTATACAATAGACATTATTGGGTTGGAAGTATACGACAAAGAAACCGGAACCCATCTGGGAACAGTTACCGATGTTCTTTCAACCGGAAGCAATGATGTCTATGTAGCTGCACCTGTCGAAAAGGGACAGAAGGATATTCTGATTCCTGCGCTGAAAACAGTAGTCAGCGAAATAGATATCGACGGTGGACGGATGGTTGTTACTTTACCGGAAGAAATGGATTAATATGCGCATTGATATATTGTCACTTTTCCCGGAGATGTTCACCGGACCGTTTTCAGAGAGTATATTGAGCCGCGCCAGACAGGCGGGGCTCATTGATGTTCATATTACAAATCCAAGGGATTTTTCAGCAGATAAGCATCACAAGGTAGATGATATTCCCTTTGGCGGTGGCAGCGGTATGGTGCTGAAACCGGAACCGTTCTTTGATGCTCTGAATGCTGTGAAATCTGTTGGGGCCGCCGATAAATGCCGGGTGATACTTCTTAGCCCAAAAGGCCAGAGATTTACTCAGGATAAAGCCAAACAACTGGCTGAGTATGAACAGTTGATATTCATCTGCGGTCATTATGAAGGCTTTGATGCCCGCATAGAGGCTGAATTGCCGGACGAGATGATTTCCATAGGTGATTATGTCCTGACCGGTGGAGAGCTGCCGGCAATGGTCATTGTCGATGCTGTGTCCAGAATGATTCCCGGAGTACTTCATGCGGATGATTCTGCTGAAACCGACAGCTTTTATAACGGAATTCTTGAATATCCACAGTATACCCGGCCGAGAGATTATCTTGGCAGGGAAGTCCCGAAGGTATTATTCTCCGGTAATCATGCTCTGATTGAGAGATGGCGAAAAAAAGAAGCACTAAAAGATACGCTTCGTTACAGACCGGATCTCCTGACGGAATATAAGCCTGAAACAAAGGCTGAAAAGAAGATTTACGATGAAGCTAGATTAGAGCTGGCTGAATGATTTTTTCTCCTGAAAATCAAGGAAATCTTGTTCTTTGGTTTTCGGGAGATTTTTGTTTTTTATCGGATTAATTAGATTTAGAATTGAAATAGAATATTGTAAGGTGTAGAATGATAATTAAGTGAATATTTAACATTTTTAGAGGTGGGTACATTGAATTTTAAGCTGTTATGCGGACCGACGATTTTCATTGTCCTGGCCCTTGGTCTTCAATCATTCTTTCCAATGAATGCATCTGTGGCATTAGCTACAACTGCATGGATGGGTGTATGGTGGGTATTCAGGCCGGTGAGCATCACCATTACAGCTTTTCTGCCAATAGCAGTGAATGCAATATTCAATATTGCACCAATGCCGCACATAATCAATCCATACTTTTCTGAGATTGTTATACTCCTTTTGGGCTCGGATATTATATCAATGACTTGGGCGAAAACAGGACTGGATAAGAGATTGTCTCTTCGTGCTCTTTCTTATATCGGCCCCTCATTGAAGCAGCAGATATTTGTCTGGCTTGTAGCGTCAACAATCCTATCAATTTTCCTTCCTAATGTCGTAGTATGCGGCATTCTGATTCCTATAGCTGTATCAATGCTTCGTTTTGTCGGTGAATCATCAATAGCTGACAGCAAGCTGGCCGTCCCTATTCTGCTGGCAGTAGCATGGGGAGCAGGCATTGGCGGATTCGGGTCACCTCTTGGCGGCGCAGCAAATCTGGTTGCCATAAACTATATTGAGGAAACCACCGGCCACGAATTCATGTATTTTGATTGGGTGCTTAAATTCCTGCCGTTTCTTATCCTCATAATGCTCATAAATTTCTTCGTTCTGTGCATGCTTCCGACAAACGGCAGACAGATTCAAGGCTCGAAAGAATACTTTATTGAAATGTATGCTAAGATGGGGAAGATGTCAAAGGATGAATCCTTCAGCTTTTGGTTGTTCATCCTAGCTACAGTATTAGCCTTTGTTCGTCCCTTGTACGCATCGTATTTACCGGGACTGAAGCCGGCCTATGTATTTTTCATTCTCGGCTTTGTTACTTTCTTTGCCAAAGCCTCCGACGGTAAGCCGTTTCTTAATTGGGATAAAGCTCAAAAGGATATTATGTGGGGAATGATGTTCCTCTTTTCCGGTGGAATAGCTCTCGGCAAGCTCATGACTGATACAAAAGCCGTTGATTACATTGCAGCGATGGTATCTGAGCTGCCGTTAACCGGCGGTATTGAGACGATTTTTGCTTTTTCGATATTCTCGGCATTCCTGACAGAGATATCCAGCAATACAGCGGCAGCTTCTATAGCCATCCCGGTTGTAAAAAGCATATCGCAGGCTTTATCACTAAATCCGGCACCGTTTATTCTTTTATCTATCGTCTCAGTAAACTGTGCCTATGCACTGCCTTTGTCCATAAGGGCAATACCGGTAAGCCACGGCCTCAGTCCTGAAAGTATGTTTAAGTACGGTCTGCTGCTTTCGGGATTAACAATCGCGGCAACAACCTTGTTTGGTTGGCTGGCCATGCAATTCTGGCCATGGTTTGCAGTCCTGTAAATCTTAATATATTACAGTGTGCAGGGGAGAAATTTCTGATATTATTTCCGATAAGTAGAAATTATAGGAAGTAATGTATTGCAGGTAAAAATGCCATATATAAAAACACGTAGCCAAGTTTCAGCTCGGCTGCGTGTTTTTATAATGTTTCGGTATAAGTACCGTTATTGAGGTACCTTGCCCTTCTTGGCTTACCAGGTCCAATTTGGCTCCGATGACACTGGCTGCGTGCTTGACGATTGACAATCCAAGTCCTGTTCCTCCTGCAGCTCTAGAACGACCTTTATCCACCCGGTAAAAGCGTTCAAAGACTCGGCTCTGATGTTCAGTCGGTATACCTATGCCTGAGTCGGCCACTGTAAGCACAGCATCTCCTACAGTATCTTTAAGAGTTATTTCTACTTTTCCGCCGGGCCGGTTATACTTAATAGCATTGTCCAATAGGTTGGCTGCTATTATACGGAGCAAAGGACGAATTGTCTTTATTTCAACATCATCGACTCGCAGAATAATATCAATTTCCATAGATTGAGCTGCTAATTCAAACTGCTTCTTTACTTCCGTAAGCAAACTGTTTAAATTTACCTTCTCCCACTCTAAGCCTTGAGCACCTTCATCCAATTGTGAAAGACTTATTAAATCGGCAATTAGAGCAATCAATCGTTGGGCTTCATGGTAAATACTGGCTGCAAAGCGGCCAACATCACTGCTTTTGACCATACCAGCCTTCAACAGCTCAGAATAACCGGAGATTGACTGCAAAGGTGTTTTTAATTCGTGAGAAACATTTGCCGTAAATTCTCTGCGTCGTACAGCATCATTTTCCTGCGCTTCCAAGGCCATAAGGAGTTTTAGCTGACGCTCTCTAAGTTCTCGCTGCTGACTGTCCAATCGCAACAATAATGGGTTCAATTCCGGATATATATTGCCGGTCAGCGGCACTTCCAAATCCATTTCATTGAGCGGCTTTACGATGCGTTTTGTCAGCCTGCCGGCCAGCAGAAAAGACAGAACAACAGCCAAAAGCAGACTGAGCATTATCGGCAGCTTCATACCTAAAACCAGTTTAATTGCTGACCAGTATGTTACAGAAAGACGGAGAACCGTACCGTCATTAAGCCTTTGTGCGGCATAAAAGTACCGTTCAAGCATTGTGTCAGAATAACGGCTGCTTTCGCCGCTACCTGATGCAAGTGCTTTGCGGATTTCCTCCCTTTCCAGATGATTATCCATCTCTCTGCCGGATGAGTCACTATCATAAAGCACCTTTCCGTCTTCGGCAATCCAGGTTAGTCTTTTTTCGTTAAGGATAAGCCCATTAAGATAATCGACTCCGGACTTTTCAACGCCTTGTGCCGTCAGAGCCAGGGACTGCCGTATCTCACTGCGCTGTACTTCAGAGAAGTAATCATAAAGCGCAGTTAAATATAAGCCAAATGTTACGGCAAAAACCAGCAGAGATGCTAAAGTAATGGAGCGAAAAATCCGCTGTGTCATTCTTTATCCTCCAGCTTATAGCCTACACCACGTACAGTTTTAATTTTCTCACCGTAGCTGCCAAGCTTTGCTCGCAAGGAAGCAATATGCATATCAACAGTGCGGGTTTCACCCAAATAATTGCTCTCCCATACCTGTGCCAGCAGGTCTTCCCTAGTAAAAGCTCTCCCTCTGTTTTCTAAAAAGAGTCTTAAAAGCTCAAATTCTTTCAGGGTAAGCTCCAAAGGACTTCCGCAGCATTTCACGGAATGAGAGCGTAAGTCCAAAACAAGATCGTTCAAAACCAACTTACTGTTTACCGGTTCTGGTTCAATAGGCTTATAGCGTCTCAGCACTGCACGGATATGAGATACCATTTCCAACATACCAAATGGTTTTGCCAGATAGTCATCCGCTCCAAGATCAAGTCCCAATACTTTATCAAATTCTGTACCTTTTGCCGATGCCAAAATGATAGGCAAATTCTCTGTTTCCGGCAATTTACGCAGCCGTTTCAGAATACTAATGCCGTCCTCATCAGGAAGCATTATATCCAAAAGTACAAGCTGTGGTCTTGCCTTCTTCAGCTCCTGCCAAAAGCGGGCTGCATCAGCGAAGCCAATAGCCTCATAACCTGATGCTTTCAGCGTATAAACCATTAGTTCCCGGATACTCGAATCATCCTCAACGCAAAAAATCATTGTCCTACCTCAGTTAAGCTTCCCCATTGCAATGAATACCAGCCAGACCTGTATAAAGATAAATAAAACCTACAGCAGAAAAGGCAGTCTGCTATGACTGCCTCGTTTTTCTTAAAATTCTACATAAAGTACTATTAACTTTTCTTGGCATCCTTCAATGCAACATAGTTCAACATGATGTGCGCACTTTGTCTGTTAGTAGCCAAGGGAATATTATGTACATCGCATAAGCGCAGAAGTGCATTAATATCCGGCTCGTGGGGTTGAGAAGTCAGCGGATCCCGTAGGAAAATTACATACTGTACCTGCTCGGTAGCTACCAGCGCACCAATCTGCTGGTCGCCGCCTAAGGGGCCGGACATCATTGTTTCGACTTCAAGGCCCAAGTGTTCTTTAATCAGTGTTCCCGTAGTTCTGGTCGCTACCAAATGAAATTTTTCCAGCAGCTCCTTGTGATGTTCCACAAACTCCAGCATTTCATCCTTCTTCTTGTCATGAGCAATCAATGCAATCGTTTCCATGGTTATCATCCTTTCTTTCACAATATCTTATCCTGTACAGGAGCATCATATCTCATATCAGCTGCTAAGTAAAGTAAACTCTATGTAAAACCTCCTACACCGGGCAGTATGGGAATAATTTCCGTCACTCATCCCATGCTTCCTGAAACATATAGCTTAGTTCGGACATCTTTCGGCTGATTAAAAAGCTGGTCTGTTGGTGCACATTCTACCATTTCACCAAGCCAGAAAAAGGCACATCTGTCGGAAATGCGGCGGGCCTGCTGCATATTATGGGTAACCATAATAACTGTATAGCGTTCCTTTAGCTTTAAGGCCAGTTCTTCAATCTTTCCAGTGGATATTGGATCAAGTGCCGAAGTTGATTCATCCATCAGGATTATATTCGGCTCTACAGCGAGGGAACGAGCAATACACAAACGCTGCTGCTGTCCTCCGGATAAACCCAAGGCAGAACTCCGTAGTCTGTCCTTTACTTCGTCCCACAATGCTGCTCCCCGCAGAGCATTTTCCACTATGTCATCGAGCTGAGACCTGTCGCTGATTCCATGTGTTCTTGGACCGTAAGCAACATTATCGTATATGCTCATCGGGAACGGATTCGGCTTCTGGAATATCATGCCTATTTGTTTTCGCAGCTGTGTAACAGCAATATCAGGATCATAAATGTTCTGCCCCTTGTACAGCACTTCGCCTGTTATACGAACTATCGGCGTTAAGTCATGAAGCCTGTCAAGAGTGCGGAGAAATGTGGATTTTCCGCATCCCGAGGCACCGATTAGTGCCGTAATCTCATGCTCGTAAATACGCATGTTGATATTCTGCAAAGCCTGTTTGCTATCATACCACAAATTCAAATTATTAATCCGTAAAATCTCATTCATCAGGCTTTCCTCCCCGAAAGTTTGCCAAGCAGCATTACAGCAATATTCAAGGCTAAGGTTACAACAAGCAGAACAACTGCAATTGCAAAAGCTACATCAATCTCACCCTGCTCGCTGGCATATATGTACAAAGCAACAGTCAATGTCGCCGATGAACTTTCCAATGCAGTAAAGAAATCATTTAATTTCAAACCGAATCCGGCAGTGAACAGCAGTGCTGCTGATTCACCCACTACTCTGCCAATAGCGAGAACACATCCGCAGATAATGCCCTCTTTGGCACTGGGCAGTACAACGGTACGAATTGTGTTCCATTTACCGGCACCAAGGGCTAAGGCTCCTTCACGGTATGCGTTCGGAACCTCACGCAGACTTTCCTGGATTGTTCGCAGCAAAATAGGCAGAATTAGCATTACAAGTGTCAATCCACCTGCTAAAACGCCCTGCTTCAATCCCATTAGCTGGGTGAACAACAGCATTCCTACCAGACCGAAAATAATCGACGGAATGCCGGCCAGTGTTTCTGCTGCCAGTTCTATAACAGATATAATCCGTGGATGTTCCGCATACTCTGTCAAATAGACTGCTGCCCCTACTCCTATAGGCAGAGCGAAGCCAAGTGCGATTCCGATTATATAAAGAGTATTTAACAGATTTGGTAATATGCCGATTGTTCCTTGTAAATAACTACTGGCAGAGGTCAAAAGCTCTAAGGTGAGAAACGGCACACCGCGGAAGCAAATAAAACCTATAAGTCCTGCTAACAGCAATGTGACCATCAAAGCAGTAAAGTACATTATTGCCAGCATACCGTGATTCCATATACGGCGTCTAAGTCTAAACCACGCATTAGGCATATTTTTTGACAACTCAAGTGTTCTGCTTACTGTTAATGTTTGCATACTACAAATCAGTCCTCCTCAATTACTGCAGACAGACGCAGCAATACATTAAGCATTACAATAAACAGGAACAGAACAAGACCTATAGAAAATAATGCCTCACGGTGTAAGCTGCCAACTGCCGCATAGCTCATCTCAGCGGCAAGAGCTGTGGTGAGAAAACGCACAGGTGAAAAGAGATTCGGCAGATTAGCTACATTACCGGCCACCATTAGTATTGCCATAGCCTCTCCGACAGCTCTGCCCACACCAAGGACAATTGCAGTCAATATCCCCTGCTTTGCCGCAGGCACAGTTACCCGCCAATAGGATTCCAGCTCTGTGGCACCCAAGGCCAGAGAACCTTCTTCATATTCTTTTGGTACGGCTTTCAGCGACGACTCTGCAACACTTATGATTGAAGGAAGAATCATAATAGTTAAAACAACAATAGCTGCTAATAAAGTTGCTCCTGATGGCAATGAGAAAATATTGCGAATCCAAGGTACAAGCACAATCATACCGGTCAAGCCATAAACTACGGATGGTATACCAGCTAAAAGCTGTACCGCGGAACGAATAATCAGCGCCAATCTGGGTGGGGCTGATTTCGCAAGAAATACCGCAGTGATAAGACCGATAGGCACACCGCATAATACAGCCCCTGCTGTTCCGTAAATGCTGGTGAGTATAAATGGAAGAATACCGAACTCAGGCTCATTATCGACAGGCTGCCAATGAATTCCCAGAAGGAACTCTGCAGGCCCAATTGTAAGGACAGCAGGAATACCCTTTATGACCAGATACATGGTAATACAAACAACAAATGCTACTGTAAGCATTCCACAGAGAAAGAAGAGCATCTGCATGCCCTTCTCTCCTGCCTTAATCCAAACGGATAAATTTTTCATTTTACTTTACCAAAGGGACCGCTCCGGCCTTCTTAATCAAATCTGCTGCCTCAGCCGAAAACATAAATTCTACAAATGCCTTGCTCTGGGGACTGAGTTCCTTTCCTTCTGCCATAATAAGATTGAAGGGGCGCTGAACTTTATAGCTTCCATTTGCAATATTCTCCGGAGTGCAGGACACACCTTCAACAGTCAGCACCTTAACACCGGAACGGACATTAATTGCAGCAAATGATGCATAGCCGATTGCATTGGGATTATTCTTTACTGCTTCAATAACTGCACCGGTGGAGGTAAGTTCCTGGGTCAGCTTGCATTTTCCTTTGGTTTTGGTGATGCTTTCAAAACCATCACGGGTTCCGGAGGCTGCTTCTCGGCCAATGCAGGCAAACACGCCGCTGCGACCGTCAATGGACTTCCAGTCGGTGATTTTTCCGGCAAAAATATCAGATACCTGCTGAAGAGTCAGGTCCTTTATCTTAGCCTCATTGTTAACAATGATTGCAATACCGTCACGAGCCAAAGTCTGTGACTTCAACCCCATGACTTTTTCCTTATCCTTTAAGTCACGAGATGATAAACCAATATCGCAGCGACCGGCGGCTGCAGCCTCTATTCCTGTGCCGGAACCGGTTGCATCATAGGTGATTTTTACAGCCTTGTGCTTACTCATAAAGGACTCTGATAAAATGCCGATGACCTTTTCCATAGATGTTGATCCATTAGCGGCAATCGTTCCGGATAACTCCTTGGCTCTCGGTTTTGTACCACCACTGCTGCCGCATCCGGCAGTAAAGCAGCAGACAGCCACCATTGCCAATGTAAAAAGCTTTAATAAATTCCCTTTCATCCTATTCACTCCTCTTAATTTATGCAGATCATGACCTTACATGACAAATTCTAGCCTGATATTGTCAAGTCCATAATCAGGCAATCGTAAAAAATCGGTAATTGCCTGTAAATAGTTGGTAAAATGCCAAATGAATTGGGATAAATTCAGAAAAAAGAAAATCGCCAATGAGCAGGAATAAATAAATCCTATCCATCAGCGATTACATTTATTAAGTTGATTTTATTGCCCAGCGCAGCTTGGTTGAATGCGCTCTGCTGTTATTATAGCATTCTTCACGGCTTGGTCTGATTACTTCATCTGATATGTCACTGTACAATCCCTGCTGTTTGAATGCCTTAAAAGCTTTTTTAACAATTCTGTCCTCTCCGGAATGGAATGTGAGAATTGCGGCCCGGCCCCCGGGCGCCAAAGAGTTAGGCAGTTTTTCCATAAAGTCATACAAAACTTCGTATTCGTGATTAACATCGATACGAAGTGCCTGGAATACCCTGGCTGCCGATTTTTTTACAGCATCCTTCCGCTCGTCATTTGGAAGCTTTACTTTCAGCAGAGCCTTTTCAATTTCTTCAAGCAAGGCCAATGTTGTATCTATCTTTATTCCTCTTTTCAGATCATTAAAAATCTGCCTTGCTATTTCCGCCGCATAAGGTTCATTAGAGTTTGTTACCAGCATTCCTTCCAATTCGTCACGGGAGACGGAACACAGTCTTTCGGCAGCAGACAGCCCTGCCGTCGGATTAAGACGAAGGTCAAGAGGTCCGTTGTTCTTGAAGGTAAAACCACGCTCCGGATTATCAATCTGCATTGAAGATACACCGAGATCGGCTAAAACAAAATCAAATGGGCCTACTTTTGCTGCCAGTTCGTCAATTTGACAGAAGTTCATATTACATAGCGTCCATAGATTGTTTTCGTAGCCCTGTTTTCTGATGCGCTGCTCAGTCTTAGCCGACTCTATGGGGTCGATATCGCTGCTGTACAGATGACCTTTACCCTGCAGGTCCCTGAGCATAGCCAGTGTATGACCGCCATAGCCCAGAGTAGCATCAAAGCCCGTCATACCCGGTCGTATTGAAAGAACTTCAAGGATTTCCTTCACCATTATAGGTATATGCATACCGGCCGGCGTATTCCCTTTTCCAATGACATGACTTATTTCATCTGCGTATTTTTCCGGATTTAGTTCCTTATACTTCTCCTCATATCTGCGAGGGTATTTTCCCGAATAATGTATGCGGCGTTTGTGCTGGTTTTCGTTATTTTCCATAATATGTTCTCTTGCAGCAGTCTTGCTCTATGATACTAAATCACAGTGTAATGATAACATCTCCAACTTCTTTATCACCGGCCTCGGAAGGTTTTAGTGCCGGAAATTCATCAGGATTGGTGATGATTACCGGTGTGGTTGGCGGAAAACCGGCCTTTTTTATCTCGTCAATACTAAACTCGATAAGCAGCTCTCCACGCTTTACCTTTTGTCCCGGCTGAACTTTTATATCAAAGCCGGCACCGTTCATCTTTACAGTATCTATTCCTATATGAATCAGTATCTCTGCACCTTTTACCGATTCAATTCCTAATGCATGACCGGTTGGAAAAGTCATTGTTACTTCTCCGTCACAAGGAGAATACACTTTACCTTCTTCAGGTATTATGGCAATGCCTTTTCCCATCATACCGGTGGAAAAGACATCATCCTTTACATCCTTCAAATCAATAGATTTGCCCTTGACAGGACAATAAATAATTTTGGGATTTGTTTTACTGCTCTTAAATAACCCGAACATAATAATTCACCTCTACAGACGATTTCTCATATTATAGCAAAAATCATAGCTTTGGTCACTTATCCGACAGCAGAAATAAGATAATACCTGGAATAGGAAAAAATAAAAAGCCCCACGGATAAGTGAGGCTTCTTGATTATCTAAGCTTACTGAAGAGAAGACAAAGCTGCTGGGCTTCTTCATCAGTCAATTCATTTACGACCTTTTCGGCGTAGTTATAATAGCCTTGCCGTTCTACAGCCAGAAGATGCTTGCCTTTTTCGGTTAGATAGAGAAAGTAAACTCTTCTGTCTTTTGCGGACATTTTCTTTCTCACATAGCCGTGATCTACCAGTCGTCCTACCACATTGGTGACTGTAGGCTTTGCCACATTAAATTCTTTGGACAGTTCGGTTCCGGTTATGCCCTTTCTGGCTTCAATCAAATGCAAATAATGAAGCTGAGTAATTGTCAGTTGGCACAGCTGTTTAGCTTCTGCAGAATCTTTCTCCGCATTGTATTTCCTGACCCCGAGGCGTATTGCTTCTGCAACATCGGCAATAACAGCAACGAGTGAATCATCCTTTACCCCGGCATTATCGGGGTAATCTTTTTTCAAGTCTTTATCATCTATCTGGCTCATATACCATGCTCCTTACCGAACGAATGTCAACGCTTATTTAGAATTATAGCATTAAAACTAACTAAATGCAACCGCATCGGCTAACTATTTTTTGAATAAAATTAACCTTCTTTCACAAAATAATAGTAAGGATTAAGAATTTATGATAAAATACATAATATAAAAGCAATTTTCTCTGCAGATTATTAAGGAGGTCACTATGAAGGATCAAATTATACGCAAAGAAGCTGTAAGCTGCCTTCTCTGCGATGAAGCAAAATGTACAAAAGCGTGTGTAAAAAAGCTTCCTGTTTCCGATATTATTCGTTCTATTAGATTTGATAATATGGCCACGGCTTCCAAAATGCTTGGTGAACAGTCTCCATGTGACGGCTGCAGCGGCCCTTGTGTAGAGCAATGCTTAGCTGGGAAAATTGACAGGCCAATAAGAATACCGGAAATCCTTAACAGCATAAAATATGATGCGACTCCGACTGCTGATATTGATCTGTCTATAGATTTCTGCGGCGTTAAGTGTGAAAACCCATTCTTCCTTTCTTCTTCCGTCGTAGGCAGCAACTATGAAATGATAGCAAAAGCCTTCAGAGCCGGTTGGGCCGGAGTAGCATACAAAACAATCAGCTTCCTTGATATTCAGGAGGCTTCGCCCCGCTTTGCCGCTTTGACTAAAGAGGATAATCCGTTCATCGGCTTTAAGAATATTGAACAACTTTCTGAACATACTCCGATTGAGAATTTTGAGATTATTCGGCAGCTGAAGAGAGATTTCCCAACAAAAGTAGTCATGGCATCCATAATGGGAAAGAATGCTGAAGAATGGGAGATTCTTGCCCGTATGGCTGAAGAAGCCGGTGCTGATTTGGTAGAGCTTAATTTCTCCTGCCCTCAGATGACCGGTGAAAACCTTGGTTCGGACATTGGCATAAATATTGAGCTTGTTGACTGCTACACCGCTGCTGCCAGACGAGGTACAAAGCTTCCTATTATTGCAAAAATGACGCCTAACATAACTCACATGGCGATTCCTGCCAGAGCTTCGATAAATGCCGGAGCAAACGGTATTGCAGCTATTAACACTATCAAGAGTATAATGAACATTAACCTCGACACTTTTGTCGGAGAGCCAAATGTCAGCGGTAAGTGTATTGTCAGTGGTTACTCAGGCAAAGCTGTTAAGCCGATAGCGCTTCGTTTTATCTCCGATATGAGAGCTGATGAAATGTTGAAAACAACACCAATCAGCGGTATCGGCGGCATTGAGACATGGCGTGATGCGGCTGAATACATTGCCATGGGATGTGAAAATATTCAGGTTACTACTGCCATAATGCAGTATGGCTACAGAATCGTCGAGGACATGATTACCGGCTTGCAGAATTATCTGTCAGAGCACGGCATGAAATCCGTAAATGAGCTGGTCGGTAAGGCAAACGGTAATATAACTGTAGCAGATAATTTGGACAGAAATACTGTTGAATACCCGAAATTCAATCGTAACAATTGCATCGGATGCGGCAGATGCGCTATCTCATGTTATGATGGCGGACATCAGGCACTGCGCCTGGACGACAAACTCGGTAAACCGGTGATGGATCCGAAGAAATGCGTCGGTTGTCAGCTTTGCCGTCTCGTATGCCCTGTCGGTGCTATTGAGATTGGTACCAGAGTAGAAAAGAAATAACAAAATTTGCAAAATTCTCCAAAGCGTGCCATCGCAGCATGGCACGCTTTTACTTATAAATTAAGACCACCCTTTTACAGGTGGTCTTGATTTATAAAATGACATTGTGTTATTCTTCTCAGTCGGCAAACAGAGGTGTAGATAAATATCTGTCACCGGAATCAGGAAGCAGAGCAACTATTGTCTTCCCCTTATTTTCCGGTCTCTGAGCCAATATGACAGCAGCCTTCAGTGCGGCGCCGGAGGATATTCCTACAAGTACGCCTTCTGCTTTTGCAAATCTCTTGCCTTCGACAAAGGCATCATCGTTTTCGATGGTTAAAACTTCATCGTAGACACCTGTATTCAAAGTATCAGGAACAAATCCGGCTCCGATACCCTGAATCTTATGAGCACCAGCCTGTCCCTTGGACAGCACCGGGCTGGTAGCCGGCTCCACCGCAACGATTTTTACATCTGGATTCTTCTCTTTGAGGTATTCGCCTACGCCGGTAACTGTACCGCCGGTACCAACTCCGGCTACAAAAATATCTACTTTGCCGTCAAGCTGACGATAAATTTCCGGTCCGGTAGTCTTCTTATGTACAGCCGGATTAGCCGGGTTGATAAACTGACCGAGGATAACAGCACCCTCAATCTCATTTGCCAGTTCCTCTGCCTTGGCTATGGCTCCCTTCATACCTTTGGTCCCATCAGTAAGAACCAGCTCAGCCCCGTAAGCCTTAAGCAAATTGCGGCGCTCAACACTCATAGTTTCCGGCAGCGTGAGAATTGCGCGATAACCTTTTATGGCAGCAACAGAAGCAAGTCCAATGCCGGTGTTTCCGCTGGTTGGCTCAATGATTGTAGCACCGGGCTTGAGGATGCCGCGCTCCTCTGCATCCTCAATCATTGCGAGGGCTACACGATCCTTTACGGAACCGGCAGGATTAAGATATTCAAGCTTTGCAATTATCTTTGCATCCTTTACCCCGGCTGCCTCACTGTAGCGGCCAAGCTCGACTACAGGTGTCTCACCAATGAGTTCAAGAGCACTTTTTTTAAGTTCAGACATATAAATCTGCCTCCTTAAATAGCTGCCAGGCCATTTTCCAGGTCGGCAATAATATCATCAATGTGTTCAGTACCGATAGAAAGTCGAATAGTGTTCTGATAGATACCTACTTCGGCCAGTTCTTCATCGGTAAGCTGGCTGTGCGTAGTGGAAGCCGGATGAATAACAAGGCTCTTCACATCAGCCACATTTGCCAGCAGGGAGAAAATCTTCAGGTTATCAATGAATCTGAACGCCTCTTCCCTGCCGCCTTTGATCTGAATTGTAAAAATTGAAGCGGCTCCCTTCGGGAAGTACTTCTTATAGAGCTTATGATCCGGATGATCAGTAAGGCTCGGATGATTTACTTTTTCTACAAGAGGATGACTCTTGAGGAATTTTACAACTTTCAGTGCATTCTCTACATGACGCTCAACTCTAAGGCTGAGAGTTTCAGTTCCCTGGAGGAGAAGGAATGCAGCAAAGGGAGAAATAGTTGCACCAATATCACGGAGGAGAATTGCTCTGATGTAGATTGCAAAGGCCGCTTTGCCGGCTGCCTCGGTAAACTTTACGCCGTGATAACTGGGATTCGGCTCAGAAATCCAGGGGTATCTTCCGCTGGCAGCCCAGTCGAAGTTTCCGCTGTCAACGATAACACCGCCGAGAGTAGTGCCGTGACCGCCGATAAACTTAGTAGCAGAATGAATTACGATATCGGCACCATGCTCAATGGGACGAATAAGGTACGGGGTACCGAAGGTGTTATCAATTACCAGAGGAAGATTATGCTTATGGGCAATTTTAGCAATGGCATCAATATCAGGTATGTCGCTGTTAGGATTACCGAGGGTCTCAATATACACAGCCTTCGTATTTTCCTGTATAGCTGCTTCAACAGCCTTCAGGTCATGGGCATCAACAAAGGTTGTTTCTACACCGTAAAGAGGAAGCGTGTGGGCCAGAAGATTGCTGGTACCGCCGTAGATAGTCTTCTGAGCTACAATATGCTCACCGGCTTTTGCTAAGGCCTGAATGGTATAGGTGATAGCCGCAGCACCGGAAGCAACCGCCAAACCTGCAACGCCGCCTTCAAGAGCAGCAATACGATCCTCAAAAACTCCCTGAGTACTGTTGGTCAGTCGACCGTAAATGTTTCCTGCGTCGGCAAGTCCGAAGCGGTCAGCTGCATGCTGGCTGTTGTGGAATACATAGCTGGTAGTTGCATAGATGGGTACAGCACGCGCATCGGATGCTGGATCCGGGTTTTCCTGACCTACATGGAGCTGGAGAGTTTCAAATTTATAGTTAGACATAATGTTTTCCTCTTTTCTATATTTTAATTCATTTAACGCTGTCTGTCAGCAATATATTTTTTTAATCAACAATAGGAATAAGTACAGCAGCACATTCGACAAGACAGGAGAATGATGTTCTTTTGATGGAGTGTTTTCATGTTATTGCTCCCTTCATGTTTGTTGGGATTATAATATACCTATATACCCACTATGTCAATAGGTAAATGTGAAAACTTTTCAACTTGCTTTTTTTGATTTCTGTGATATAGTAATGTCCATATAAAACCTATTTAGCCACTGGGCATAAAGGTTTTAGGAAAGGAGCATTCTATGATCTCGACAAAAGGAAGATATGCAATCCGATTGATAATGGATTTAGCTGAGCAGGACGGTAGCTCGCCGACGAAACTTGAGTCCATTGCCGAACGGCAAGGCATTTCAAAAAAATATTTGGAAAGTATCGTTAAAATTCTTGTTGCCGGTGGACTTGTGAAAGGGACCAGCGGGAAGGGCGGCGGTTATTTTCTCACTCGTGTGCCGGAAGAATACACAATATATGAAATTCTCCGACTTACAGAAGGCTCGCTGCACACAGTCTCCTGCCTGTCAAGCGGCGCTCCGCTTTGCCCGCGCAAGGATGTATGCAAAACTCTTCCGATGTGGAAAGAATTTGATGAAATGGTTCGCAAATACTTTTCACATAAGACAATTAAAGATCTTATATAAAAACACAGACAACAGCTGATACACTAGTGTGTTAGCTGTTGTCTGTGTTTTTATGTATAATGGAATAATGTCTTTATCAGTTGCAAAACAAGATTTAATGTGCGTCTGGCATTTAATCCTTTATCGTGATTTCCTTTCTTATTGTATGCTTCCCCGCTGATAGGCCAACGTGGAGCGAACTGCTATTCAACACTGATACGCATTACCCAATTTTTCTATTCTTTATTCTCTGTCGTCAGTTTTCTTTTAGGATTTCCCACACTCACAACAACATTGTAACCAATGCTGTTGATTTTACTATCGGTTATCTCACGGCACAGTGCAGATTCTTCCGTGAGGCAAATTTTATTGTCATACAGAAGATATTTCCCTTTATCTTTTTCCGGCGTCAGGTTCGGCATGACAACATTTGCCCCGGCTTTTATCCCCAGTTCCCTGCCCTTTGAATCAATCGTAGCAAGAGCTGTGGTAGCAGGAATAAGAGCATAAGGAAACATAAGCCTCAATATGGAAATAAGCCTTAATGTCAGAGATAGGCTTCCGTTTTCGTATTCACCTTGTCCAAAGGGGGTTTCGCTGTGAGAAATAAAGGGCCCTATGCCAATCATATCAGGCTTTAATTCCTGCAAAAAACGCAAATCCGAAACGATATTTTCCGGCCTCTGAAACGGTGAACCGACCATGAATCCGGCACCGACCTGATAGCCGATTTCCTTCAAATCAAAAAGGCAGCGCTTTCTATTGGACAGCTTCATTTCTTCTGGATGAAGCCGCTTGTAATGTGCCTCAGAAGCAGTCTCGTGACGCAATAAATATCGGTTTGCTCCGGCGTCAAAGAATGCCTGATAACTGGCTCTGCTCTTCTCCCCAATGGAAAGTGTTATAGCACAGTCAGAAAACTTTTCTCTGATTTTTGAAACAATTTCGCATACTCTTTCGTCCGTAAAGTATGGATCTTCTCCGCCCTGAAGAACGAAAGTCCGAAAGCCGAGCCTGTATCCATCCTCGCAGGTTGACAGGATTTCCTCAGCGGACATACGATACCTTGAGGCATTCTTATTGCTTCTGCGGATACCGCAGTAATAGCAGTCATTTTTACAGTAATTCGTAAATTCAATCAGGCCTCGTATATATACATCAGTACCGTATATCTCTTTTCGCCTGCGCTCTGCCTTGGTAAACAGCAGCTCGTCATATTCATTTGTCTGAATTAAATACATAAGCTCATCATCTGAAAGATTTTCCGCTATGTATAGCTCATCGACTATATTCTGCATTTTCATATTTCCTATGACCATTCCGTATTTTCTTCAAATTATTGAGTATCGCTCACATAGCTGCGTTCTGCAGCAGGAATTTCCTGCCACTTCAGTTCATTCACCGGCAGCTTATGCTTTATACACCAGTCAGCCGCAATACCGGCTGCTTCGCCGATACTCATACAGGTGAGCTGTATACGCATGGACGCCTGAAGAATAAAGCTGGCGCTGATGCATCTGCCGGCTACTAAAAGATTTGGAATTTCATTGGTAATTAACGACCTGTAAGGTATTTCGTAATAAGCTCCCTTTGGCAGTTTCTCACTGACCTTTTCTCCATGAGCATCAATAAACCAGGCTGTTCTGGCTACCGCATCAGGGAAACGGCTCTGATTATGATAATCGTCTTCCACCATGAAATATTTTCCTTTTATGCGCCATGACTCTCTTGCCCCAAGCATAGAAGCCTCCTTTGCAAGGTAGGCATTCTCAAATCCCGGCATGTGCTTAATAAAATACTGACTTATACGACGAATCATCTGACGGCCCGCCCTAACTCCACGGCTGTATGACAGAGGATCACTGGCGCTGTATACCAGAGGCAATTCGGGGCAATTCATGGATACGCTGCCGGGTTTGCCAACAATAGCAAATGCCTGCATATATTCTGCATCATCTTCCGTCAGCTCTCCGGTGGCAATGCCATCTACCATGAACTTTTCCAAAACATACCGACGGGTACGATGCCGGGCCTCGGCAAATTCATAATAAGGCAGCTTTGTGGGGCAGAAATCATCCCCCAGTTCCACCGATACATATTGATATACCCGCTCCAAGTCTATGCCGCCCATTTCAAAACGGAAGCTCATAGGTTGATTTTTCCCTGTTTTGGGGAAGCCGCATTCACTTGGTACACCGGCACTGCGGGCGAGAACGGCGTCTCCGGAACAATCAATAAATGTCTTTGCCTTTATTGCCCGCAACCCTGCTATAGTCATAACGACAATATAAGTGATGGACGAACCATTTTTAAGTACATCAACAAAGGTAGTATTGTAAAGAACTTCTACCCCAGCCTCCAGACACATTTCGTCATATATTAGGCTCAACGATTCAGGATTAGTCCAAATTCCTACTTCACTGTCTGGATGGTTATCTTCACAGGCAATTCCAGACTTCAACAGACGCCGCTTCAGATCCTTGACAAAATAAGTATCGCTGTCTGGCGCCCAGGTAGTCATACAGGGGATAACATTACCTAATGTCTGCAAACCGCCCAAAGTTATACCACGCTCAACCAACAATACGGAAGAACCCTTTTTACCTGCTGTTACTGCCGAAGCAACACCTGACGGACCGCCGCCTACGACACAGATATCCGCCTCATACATTACCGGTATTTTCTCACCGTTATAGCTAATACCGCTTTTATTCTCCGCAGCCATACATGAGGGAGTCTCTACAAAGGAACCTAAGGAGTAAGCTGCTACTGCACCGCCAACCATTTTCAGCATATCTCTTCTTGAAATCTTAAACTCCATAATAATCCTCTCCCTGCGTATGAAAACAAAATACCGTACTGCCCTGACAATTCAGATTATATAATGTAAAGATAAGATTAATTCTTATAAATTGCAAGACAAAATTAACAAAAGTTCATTGTTTAGAATAATTCGGACTTTATCCAATAGTCTTTGTGTATCGGCTATGATAGAATATATAGAGCAATCCTGAATATGATACATTGTTGAGCATTGACATCCATATTCACATTAAAGAAATCTACACTTTGAGAGGAGAGTATCAATGATTAAGATTCTTTTCGTCTGTTCACGGCAGCATATTAACTTATAGACGCTAACCCTTGATATTAAAGGATTATGTACATCATAAAGATAAGTTTACTACTAATTTACTACTTATTATATAAAAAAAATAAGAGCCTCAGCAAATTTTCGTTTTGAGTATACCTTTAAAACGTAGGAAAACTGTGGAAATCAAAACTACCCGTATAACGGCAGTTTATTCAACGGCTAAAAGCCTCTTTACCTGCCTCGGGCTATAACCTCCCCTGAAAATTTACAAACCGCACTACATTTTCATGCAGCCCCTCTATAGAGGGGCTCTTTCTTATCTGTACGGTCCTCCTGTAAATGTGTCTACAAGTTCCTTTAGCGTCTTCTCCTCCATGCTCACATTTAGAAATCCAGTATAACAATGTGCCATGGGTAATTCCTGTTCTTGACTAATTGATCTGGTGCTTCCTTCGTCGTTTAAATACCTCCTTACTAATCTTAATTTTCCTCAGCAGAGAACCTTGGTTTTGACATGAAAATACCCCCAAAGTAGATTTGGATAATTCCATGGTCTACTCTGAGGGTAGCATATCAACTTGACAGGGTGCTGTTCATACCAAAGTGGTATTTCATCTTTATTTATTACAAAAAGCATGCGATGGGAAGGTTTATTCACTATTTGCTGATAAATTGGTATCTTTCGGCATGCTGATAATCGGAATTGGATTATATGTCAAGAGTTCAAAATGGTTCCTGTTTGTTTTTAATAATCCTTCTTTTTGCAGTTTTGATAATTCAACAGACATAGCAGCGCGTTCTACACAGAGAAAGTCTGCTAATTGCTGGCGGTCAAAAGGAATATCAAACGACAGGGATGAGTGCTTAATGGACTCTGACGATAAGTAGGAAAGCAGTTTTTCTCTGGTGGATCGTTTGCTTATGTAGGTAATCTTCTCGTTGAAAACCAGAATTTTATTGGCCAGAACACTTACCAGATTTCTGACTAATTTCTGATGATGATCACAGGCTGTAGGGCAGGTGACAAGCAGACGCTTGACGTTAAGCATGAGAATCTCACAGTCTTTTTCGGCAACGACACTGATATTTAATACAGAACCGGGCTTAGCCGCGTAAGGCTCTCCAAAGAAATCGCCGGTTTTACAACGTGATAAGATGTTTCGGTGTCCCCACAGGTCTTCCTGAATAATAAGAGCAGAACCGGATAAAACAAGTCCCATCTCTTCTGTAGAATCACCGGCACGGAAAATATAGGTTCCCTCTGTTTTGACAATAGAGGTGGCACTTACGCAATGAAGCACGGAAAGGATCTCCTCATCTGTGAGTCCTGAAAAAAAAGGACTTATCCGTAAAACTGAAATATATTTTTTCATAAATTTTCTCCATTTGTTTGAAATCAAACATACAAGTTTTGTTTATTGTACTATGATGACATCAGAAAAGCAAAACAAAGATAAAAACGAATCACAAGGAGGTTCATAAAATGATCAGAAAGATTATTAACATAGATGAGGGAAAATGTAACGGATGCGGAATCTGCGCCGATGCATGTCATGAAGGAGCCATCGATATCATAGATGGAAAGGCAAAATTAGTAAGAGAGAATTTTTGCGATGGATTTGGAGACTGTCTTCCGGGATGTCCAACCGGAGCCATTACATTTGAAGAGCGCGAAGCTCCTGAATATGACGAAGCAGCGGTTAAGGAAGCACAGATGAAAAAAGAGAATGCGCCTAAAGAGACATATAATCACAGTGGCTGCCCGGGTTCCAAGGTAATGCAGATTCAGAGGGAAGCGCTGCAGAAAGAAAAACAGCAATTAATAGAAAAGCCATTTTCCAGACTTTCGAACTGGCCGGTTCAGATCAAGCTGGCACCTATCCAGGCACCGTACTTTGAGGAAGCGAAAATTTTGATTGCTGCAGACTGCACTGCCTATGCTTATGCGTCAATGCACGAAGATTTCATGAAGGGAAAGGTTACACTGATCGGATGTCCAAAGCTTGATGCAGTGGATTACAGTGAAAAGCTGACACAAATTATTGCAAAAAATGATATCCAGTCGGTGATGATTGTGAGAATGGAAGTTCCCTGCTGCGGGGGACTGGAATTTGCCGCAAAGAAGGCCTTACAGGCAAGCGGGAAATTTATTCCATGGCAGGTAGTGACTATATCAATTGATGGAAAAATTCTGGATTAAAGGAGATAAGAAAATGGGAAATAAAATGTTTTGTTATCAGTGTGAACAGACTGCAGGATGCAGTGCCTGTACAGGCAACGCAGGCGTATGCGGAAAGAAAGCCGATACTGCAAAATTACAGGATGAGCTTACAGGCGCTTTGATCGGACTTGCAAGAGCAACAGAAGGGTCAACAGTTCCGACAGCTAGTACTTATCAGGCAATCATCGAAGGGCTATTTACTACTATCACAAATGTCAGCTTTGATGATGATTCTATCAGTGAAATGATTAAAAAAGTCCGGGCAGAAAAACAGAAACTCGTTCCAGATTGCAGTACCTGCGGATCTCCATGCGGAAGAAATGATGATTATGATATGGAACAGCTGTGGGATGCAGATGAAGATATTCGTTCCCTGAAGTCTCTGATCTTATTTGGTATCAGAGGAATGGCAGCTTATGCCTATCATGCAGCAGTCCTGGGATATACAGATGAAGAAGTAAATAAATTCTTCTGTGAGGCATTATTTGCAATTGGATATGAAGAGGAAGCAGAGCGACTTTTGCCTGTTGTATTAAAAGTTGGTGAGATCAATCTGAAATGTATGGCTCCTCTTGACAAGGCAAATACAGAAACTTACGGAACTCCTGCGCCGGTTACGGTTCCACTTGCTGTGGAAAAAGGTCCATTTATCGTCGTGACAGGACATGATCTGAAAGATCTTCAGCTTCTGTTAGAGCAGACACAAGGGAAAGGCATCAAAATTTACACCCATGGTGAGATGCTCCCAGCACATGCTTATCCTGAATTAAAGAAGTATCCGCATTTAAAAGGCAATTATGGAACTGCATGGCAGAATCAGCAGAAAGAGTTTGCCGATCTTCCGGCACCGATCCTCTTTACAACGAACTGTCTGATGCCTCCTAAAGCAAGCTATGCAGATAGAGTGTTTACAACAGAAGTGGTTGCATTCCCAGGTGCAGTGCATATTGGCGAAGAAAAAGATTTTACACCTGTTATTGAAAAAGCATTAGAGCTTGGTGGATTTGCAGAGGATAGACAATTTAACGGAATCAACGGAGGGACGGAGGTATCTACAGGTTTTGGTCATGGATTTATCCTTGAAAATACAGGAACTGTAGTGGAAGCTGTAAAAAATGGTGCGATCAAGCATTTCTTCCTGGTGGCCGGATGCGATGGCGCAAAACCAGGAAGAAATTATTACACAGAATTTGTAAAACAGACACCAGACGATAGTATCGTACTTACACTGGCATGTGGAAAATATCGATTCAATGATCTTAAACTTGGAAGTATTGGCGGTTTACCAAGACTTATGGATATGGGACAGTGCAATGATGCATACGGTGCAATTCAGGTTGCAGTAGCACTTGCAAATGCCTTTGGCTGCGGTGTGAATGAACTTCCTCTGTCCTTTGTTCTTTCCTGGTATGAACAGAAGGCTGTCTGCATCCTGTTGACGCTGCTGCATCTCGGAATCAAGAACATTCGACTTGGACCTTCTCTTCCGGCGTTTGTATCTCCGAATATCCTGAATTTCTTAGTTGAGAACTTTGGCATTGCACCGATTACCACTCCGGAAGAAGATCTTGCGGCTTTACTGAAATAATTGCAATGGCTGAACCGGGCAGGATCGATTGCCTGCCCGGTTCATTGCTACATCGAGAGAAGAGGTAAATGAAATGCTATATTGTGCAGAAAAATGTCCCTGCTTAAACACAAAATGCGATTTGTATAAAAGGTGTACGGAATGCATTGAGAGACACCATGCATCCGACAAGTATCCATTAACAGCTTGTGAAATCTGTGAGGAATCAGACTGTGAACAAG
This sequence comes from Selenomonadaceae bacterium, assembly GCA_030523645.1. Taxonomy (GTDB): domain Bacteria; phylum Bacillota; class Negativicutes; order Selenomonadales; family Selenomonadaceae; genus RGIG250. Next base: position 528,390 of record JAUNIB010000001.1, on the reverse strand, counting down.
CAGACCCAAGAAAGCAGAAATATCCGGTTAAGTGAGAGCTCAATGAAGAAAATACTTTTGATAAACGACCTGCCCGGTTATGGTAAGGTTGCACTAGCTGCCATGATACCGGTTTTATCGCATATGAAATACGAAGTATTTAATCTGCCAACCGCTATTATTTCCAATACATTGGACTATGGTTGTTTTGAAATAATAAATACAACGGAGTACATGCGCAACACCCTGTCTGTATGGAAGCAATTGGGATTTTCATTTAACGCGATTGCTACCGGATTTGTTTTATCAAACGAACAAACAGAGTTGATTTATAATTTCTGCAAAGAGAAATCAGGCGAAGGTGCCGTCATTTTTTGTGATCCAATTATGGGAGATGATGGAAGCTTATATAATGGTGTTTCGGAAGCAATTGTTCTGAGTATGAGAAAACTCATATCTATTGCTGATTATATAGTGCCTAATTACACGGAAGCAGTTTATCTTGCCGGTATGGAATACAAAAAAGAAGGGCTGACAGATGAGGAGCAAAAAAATCTCATAAACAGCCTTAGAAAAATATGCTCAAAATCAATTGTAATAACGAATGTCAGGCGCAAGGAAACAGGAACCCAGAGCGTGATTGGGTATGATCATGAGTGCAAAATGTATTTTCAAATAGAGTTCACTGAGATTCCGGTCCGATTTCCGGGTACCGGAGATATTTTTCTTGCTGAACTAATGGGAAATATATTAAGCAGAAAGCCGCTTTACGATTCAACTGAGTCTGCCATGCAGACAGTAAAAAGAATGATTGAAAGAAATGTGGATAATTTTGATAAATTCCGGGGAATTCCTGTTGAGACTTGTTTGGAGGTCATCGGTATATGAAAAAATCAAGATTATTCTTGTCATTCAAAAAGAAACATTAGGATGTCATAGAGGATATAAGAAGTGAGGATACATATGGGATTTAGAGAACAAATAATATTAAAAATGGTTGACTTTGAAAAAGGATGCCCCAAAAGAATTCAGCATTTTCTTAAGGTATATGAATTTGCACATCTTATTGCTGAAGCAGAGCATATGAATGAAAAAGATAAGGAATTACTTGAGGTTGCGGCAATAGTACATGATATAGGAATCAGACCTAGTAAGGAAAAATATGGCTATTGTAATGGAAAGACGCAGGAAGAAGAGGGACCGAAACATGCAAGGGAATTATTTGAGGAATTTGAAGGCTTGTCAGATGGATTTGTGGATAGAATCTGCTATCTAATCGCCCATCATCATACATATGTCAATGTAGATGGACTTGATTACAGAATTCTGATTGAAGCAGATTTTCTGGTAAATGCCTATGAAGATGATATGGATAAAGAAGCAATATTGACCGTAAGGAATAAAATATTTAGAACTCGTATGGGTACGGAATTATTAAATACAATGTTTGATTTAGGTGAGGTGACACAGTAATGAATAAACCAAAGATTAGAATAACTTTAGTAGAACAAAAAGGAACTATGGGGTGTCACAGAGGACATAAAGTTGGTGACAGTTATGATTTTGATACTGAAAGAGGAAATCTGTGTCCTTTGGCAATGCATGTAGCATTTCCTTATGTAGATATTTTGAGATATGGAGGAAAACTCCCGAGTCAGCCAGATGGTGTTATTAAGTTTTCGTGTCCGGATGTAGATGTGCTAAATATTTTTAAGATAGAAATAGAAGAATAGAAAGGATGGCATGCAACTTGATGTAAAATATCGTCAGGGCTAAGATAATCGTGAGCTATTCACTGTAAGTGTCAACGCCACTCAATGTATAGATGATGTTATCGGAATAACCAATACGGGTAATCTGCTATATATTAAAAATTCGCCACTATTTAAACATTGCAAAAACTAATGGTGAAATAGGAAAAGCAATAAAAAATCGCTATACAACAACAGAATAGTTGGAACGCTTAGACAGTTAAATTCCAGTTTAATCGCTCAAAGGGAATATGCTAATTATGGGGATCGCAGTGCCAGAAGGTACTGCGGTTCCTTTTTGTTATCTTGAAAAACGCAACCATATGGGTTACAATAGGGGCGGCATTTGAAAGGGGCAAATCATGACAACAGCAGACCTGATCAGGGATCTTTGAAAAAAACAGAATATCAGTCTGGCTGAGCTGGCAAGGCGTATAGGACAAACCAGGCAGAATTTATATAAAAAACTTAAGCGAGATACCCTGACGATTGATGAAATAAAGCAGATAGCGGATGCTCTGGGCGTGAAGTTTGAGCAGTCGTTTACGCTTCCGGACGGAGAGCAGTTCAAAATAGAAAACTGAATTTGCACCCCCTAAGGGAGAAATCGTTAAATTGTTCAGTAGTCTGCCCCCCCCCTTATCTGACTACTACTTGACTACTATCTACTTTTACACTTTGCACTATTTTGCCTCATTTTGCGTAGTTTGCTACACTATCCCAAATAGTGTGAATGACGAAGTAAACCGAAAAACCTTTGCAAAACGGGGCAAAACGGGGCATCTGAGGAGGATTTTTATAGTTATTAAGATATTATTTGTATGCCACGGCAATATTTGCAGATCACCTATGGCCGAATTTGTAATGAAGGATTTAGTGTGCAAAGCCGGTATAGCCGAAGACTTCCTGATAGAGAGTGCCGCCACAACCCGTGAGGAAATAGGTGCGGATATTCACCCGGGAACACAGAACGAGCTGCGCATGAGGAATATTCCTTTCGAGCATCGGAAAGCCAGACAGTTTACCGGTATGGAATATGATAAATGGGACTATATTGTGGCAATGGACTTTGAGAACCTTCACCATTTACGAAATATGACCGGCGGCGATCCCGATAAAAAGGTAAATCTGCTCTTGTCTTTTGCCGGAAAGGATAAGGGTGTAGCCGATCCCTGGTACACAGGCGATTTCGGCGTTACCTATGATGATGTTCTGTGGGGCTGTGAGTCTCTGCTGACAAAAATCAAGAGCTCTCAAGCACAAATCGATTGAATTATGCAATGTAAAAATGAGCCGTCTGAATGTTACTGCGTCAATATCCCGACACTCGGGAAACTGCGTGTACCATATCAGACGGCTCGTTTATTTTTACTATTAGCTTTAGCGCAAGCATTCATCTTACAGTAATCATCTTGAGAAAATATTAGCAATAACACTGAGAACAATACTGATAAGAATACAAGTTACGACCGGAAAATGAAAAGAGCCGTTCTCACCGACTATATTGATATCTCCCGGTAATCTGCCAAATGGAATAAACCTGCCGCCAAAATGGATTACACAGCCTATTACAAGCAGTACTAGGCCTAAATATATCATAGTCTTACCTATATCTCCCATTGTCCTCCTCCAGTCTCAGCATGCAATCTTAATTCTTTTCTCGTATGTACGAATGATTCTTCCTACAAGAATTGCTGATGCGACAGTCCCCGCCCCAACGCCGTGCAGCTCACCGAATACCGCATAGGAAATTATAACACTTATTGAAACAAGACCAATGTCAAAACAATTCTTTAGAAGTGCAAATTTGAAATTCAGAACCTTTTCAACTGCCAAAACAAGTCCCTCTCCCGGGGCAGTAAATATCTTGGCCTTTATACACAGGAACACTCCGAAGGCAAGAATAAATGAGCTAAGGATACAGGCACCCCACATTTCCCCAATATGCGTTGGATTTAACCAGCGAAGAAGATACATCCATAAATCTACGGACGGCCCAAATATTATGAGGGTAGACGCCTGCCCAATTATTACTTTCTTTGGTAAATCCCTTACAAGAAAAGGCTGCGGAACTATAAAAAGAAGATTCATGGCCACAGTGAGTTCACCTATAGTATAGCCTGTAAACATACTCAGAACAAAGGGTACACTGGAAATAGGGGTTGTCCCCAGACCAGCTTTACAGGACAAAGCAATCCCAAAAGTCATCAGGAAAATACCTGCAATGAACATGAATATTCTCTTGGGCAAAAACTTTTGTGTCATATAATAGTCACCCATCTGTGTCAACAGCTATGGAGTATCCGCAGCTGTTTATTTGTCAGCTTTACTGAATTTTTGCATTAATAAGAGGCCTGCATGCCTAAACAATTATCCGCTTATTATTAGCCTTCAAAGATACAAAGGCTCTCGGCTGATTTTATATTCTGTTAATTAAAACCACAGTCTCGACATGCTGAGTCATTGGGAACATATCAACCGGCTGAACTTTTTCCACCTTGTATCCTTTTGGTACAAGGATTGCAAGGTCTCTGGCCAGAGTTGCCGGGTTACAAGAGACATAGACTATCCTGTCCGGATTGAGCTTCGCCATAGTATCAAGTACTTCCGGCGTGGCTCCGGCTCTCGGCGGGTCTATGACGATGACCTGCGGCTCTATTCCCTCTCTGTACAGCTTCGGCATGAGGACAGTAGCATCACCGACGATGAATTCCGCATTACGAATGTTGTTGTCCCTTGCATTCTTCTTGGCATCAGCAATTGCCGGAGAGACTATTTCTATGCCGTATACCTTCTTTGCCTTCTTTGCAAGGAAGAGGCTTATAGTTCCTGTACCGCAATAAGCATCAATGACCGTCTCCTTGCCGGTCAGTCCGGCAAACTCACGGACTTTTTCATAAAGTACCGTTGCCTGAGCAGTATTGACCTGAAAGAAGGAGCGAGGTGAGATGTGATACACATAGCTGCCGATGTGGTCATCTATAGTGGCTTTTCCCCAAAGCAGCTTTGTTTCTCTGCCCAATATAACATTGTTGTGATATGTCTGGATATTGTGATGGACGCTGACGAGCTTTGGTATTTTGTCCCTGAGGAATTTGACCAGGGCTTTATCATTCTCCAGTCGCTTTGTAGCCGTAACGAGGACAATCATTGCTTCATCGTTTTTACCGATACGGCCCATTACGTGACGCAGGCAGCCGGTATGACTGTTTTCATCGTATACGGAAATATTGAATCGCTTTATTGCTTCGCGCATTGCTGCAGCAATGATATTATTGCCGTCGTTCTGGATATAGCAATGTGGTGTATCGATGATGTTGTGAGTTCCCTGCTCATAGCAGCCTATCTTTATCGACCCTTTGGCTTTGCCTACCGGGAATTGCATCTTATTGCGATAATACCACGGTTCAGCCGCACCCAGGGTGTCCTCGACCCTTATGTCATCCAAACCGCCAATATGACGAAGGGCATCCTCTACCTGTGCCTTTTTCATCTTACATTGGGCATCATAGGAAAGCTGCTGAAGCTGGCAGCCTCCGCATGTGTCATACAGCTCACAGCGGGGCTTTATCCGGTCAGGGCTTTCTTTTTCAATATCTACCAGCTTTGCCCGGGCATAATTCTTTTTCACAAGGTCAATTTTTCCGGTTACTGTTTCGCCGGGAAGAGCCTTGGGAACAAATACTGTAAAGCCGTCTACTCTGGCCACTCCCTCAGCACTATCAGTAAGCCTGTCAATTTGAAGTCTATATTTTTCACCCATTTTAACTGGTATCTCGGGTTTCATTTTTTCTCCGCCTTTCGGTCTGATTAGTATCTGTTTATAAAAATTATTTTAAATTCCATCGGTATGGTAACTACACGATTTCCAGCAAGGACATCGGGTTGCTTATAAAGATTCTACCGCCGTTTTGTATCATATTTTCCAACGGACGGTAGCCCCACAGAACACCTATCGTCATGACTCCGGCCCGACAGCCGGTTTCCATATCCACATCACTGTCCCCAACATAGACCGTATGAGCCTTATCTAATCCCAATTCACTCATTATATTTTTGACATTGGCAGGATCCGGCTTCTTCGGTATACCTGCTCGTTCACCGGCTACAGCATCGAACTCGATATCCGGGAACACCTTACCCAATATCTCATGTACTGCAGAAAAATGTTTGTTGGTGCATACAGCGATTTTTATCCCCTCAGCCTTTAAGGCTTTCAGCAGATCAGAAATCCCGGGATATGAAGCTGTATTTACCACAAGATTATTCTGATAAATATCTTTGTATATATCCAATGCTTCGTCCTGCTGTTCAGGGGAAAAATCAGGCAGTATACGCTCGACAAGTTTCTTCGAGCCATTGCCGACAAAATATTTATATTCTTCAACACTATGGGCTGGTCTTCCGTATACAGCCAGCATTTTATTGGCCGCCGCGGAGATGTCCGGCAGTGAATTTATAAGAGTTCCATCCAGGTCAAAAACTATCAATTTATGGCGATTTATCATATTATTTACCTCAATTGTTATTGGACACAATCTTCCATATTTTACATTCGTCAAAAATTAAGAAATTCCTTTAAGTGATACAGTTCTTTGTTGATTTTTTGCCCTTGGTGTTATAACCTATGATTGTATTTTTTGAATTATTGATACGCCTCATGCTGTGGGGCTGTCTTGTCTATAAGAGGTAAAAAATGAGTCTTGATGGTTTCTCTATGCGGCCTTTGGCCATGGAGCTGGATAGCCGGCTGGCCGGCGGGCGAATAGATAAAATAACCCAACCGAATAAACAGACGGTGCAGCTTCTGGTTCGTCAGCCCGGAAGCTCCTATTGTCTCTGCATTTCCATTTCTCCTCAGAACCCCATTGTATACTGCCGCGAAACTCCCTTTGACAGTCCATCGGAGCCGCCGGTGTTCTGTATGGTACTTCGCAAGCAGATAGAATCTGGACGTATTGCCTCCATTCGCCAGCACGGTCTTGATCGTATCATCATTATCGATATAGATTTCCTGGGGGCTGGCAGTAAAATCATTACTAAATCTTTAGTCTGCGAGCTGATGGGTAAGTATTCCAATCTCATATTGGTCACAGATGGTATCATCACTGACTCCCTCAGAAAGGTAGGCCAAAACTCAAGCCGCGTAAGGACAGTTCTTCCAGGAGACAGCTATCTTCTGCCTCCGGATGGCGAGCGCCTTGACCCTCTTACCACTCCTGCAGATGAAATAATCCAGCAGGTCAAATCAGCTCCAGGCAGTCGTTTGGATAAGGCTCTCATTGCTGCCTGTCAAGGCTTCGGCCCTGTAACTGCCAGAGAGATTGCCTACTCGGCCGGCCTTGCTGCCACTATGTCGGTAGAAGATTTAGAAGATATGGATTTCCGTGCTTTGTCTGACTCATTTGCCGAGACTGTGAAAGCTGTATCTGCTGATAATGTGCGCCCGTGCATTATTTTAGATGCAAGTGGAAAGCTCATCGCCCAGTCTGCATTTCCGCTGCACTATTTCACCGGGAAAGAAGCTCCGACCCCGCCGCTTTTCTTTGACAGTCTGAGTGCCTTGGCCGAAAAAGCCGGAGAAATAATTGGCAGCTATGTCCCGCCGGACAAGGACAGATTTCAGAAGATTGTACGGGGGGAGGCTGCCAGACTGCAGAATAAGATTGCGGCCCTGAAGGAAGAACTCACTCAGGCAGATAATGCTGAGGTCTACCGCATTAATGCTGACAATCTTCAGACATATCGCTACAGTCTGAAAGACCACGCCGATGATGAAGTAACCGTAAACGATATATACGGCAGCAGAGAAATAACCATCCCATTGGACAAGAAGCTCACTATCGGCGATAATATCCAAAGCCTTTATAAAAAGTATGCCAAACTCAAAAGAGGCAGGGAGCTGATGCGAGAACAGATTGCTCTCGCCGAAGAAAATCTCTCATATATGCTCGGGTTGGAAAATTCACTGGAGGCATCTGCCCTGCCTATTGAGATTGAGGACATCCGCAATGAACTTATCTCTGCCGGACTGCTGAAGGAAAAAATAAAAAAGAGGCCCTTCTCCCAAAAAGCCTCAGAACCATTTTCCTTTACTTCTCCCGATGGAGTTAAAATACTGGTGGGAAAAAATAACAGTCAGAATGACCGTCTCACCTTCAAAATCGCCCAAAAGGATGATATCTGGCTTCACACAAAGGATATCCCTGGCTCCCATGTTATCATCCGTCTTACAGAGGCAGGCCTTACTCCGGACTTGCTGTCGGAAGCCACTCTGCTGTATGCCGCCCGTCTTGCTGTACAGTACAGTCAGGCAAAGGGCTCCACAAATGTACCGGTTGACTATACCCGAGCCAGATATGTTAAGAAACCCTCCGGAGCCAAGCCAGGATTCGTCATCTTCACCAACCAAAAAACAATAGCAGTATCAGATTAAAAAAGAGGCTGTCTTGCGACAGCCTCAATTTTTGTTTCAATTATGCACGCTCGATGTAAGCACCGGTACGGGTATCAATACGGAGCTTGTCACCCTCGTTTACAAAGAGAGGAACACGGACTTCGTAGCCGGTCTGTACAGTAGCCATCTTGGTAGCACCGGTAGCGGTATTGCCCTTTACGCTGGGCTCACACTCGGTTACCTCGAGAACAACGGAGTTCGGGAGGCTGATGCCGATAATCTTGCCCTTGAAGGACTGAACTGCTACTTCCATCTCTTCCAACAGGTAGTTGAGAGCATCGCCAAGCTGCTCCTTGCTGATTTCTTCCTGCTCAAAGGTCTCCTGATCCATGAAGGTGTACATTCCATCGGACTCATAGAGATACTGCATCTTGCGGGTCTCGAGATGAGCCGGCGGCATCTTTTCGTTCGGGTTGAAGGTACGCTCAATAACGGCACCGGTAACAACATTCTTCATCTTGGTACGAACGAATGCGGCACCCTTACCCGGCTTTACATGCTGGAACTCAACAATCTGCCATACGGCGTTGTCAATCTCGATGGTAAGGCCAGTGCGGAAATCTGTACTTGAAATCATTTGAAACTCTCCCCTGTTAAAAATCTTTTAATTAGCTTTTATTTCTAAAAGTTTCTTACTGCTCTTTGTCAGTCTCCTGGCCCCGGTCTCAGTAACCAAAACCGTGTCCTCAATCCTGACTCCGCCCCAGTCGGGAATATACACTCCCGGCTCAACGGTAATAACGGTGCCCGTCCCAAGGCTTTCACACTTGCTCTTTGGCGACAGCCGCGGCTCCTCATGGATTTCAAGCCCGACACTATGCCCGAGACCGTGCCCGAAATACTTGGCATATCCGGCCTTGTCCAGCAGCAAGCGAACCTGTCTGTCCACCTCTATTCCGGACGCACCGGGTTTCACCAGAGAAACACCAATCTCCTGCGCTGACAGCACCGCAGAGTAAATCTCGCGCTGCTTCTCATCAGCTGTGCCGACACAAACCGTCCTTGTCACATCGGAGTGGTAACCTCTATACACAGCACCATAATCCATTGTAACAAATTCTCCGTCAGAAATCAACTTATCTGTTGCAATTCCATGCGGCAAACTGCCTCTTTTTCCGGAAGCAACTATAGTGGTAAAGGAAACCTCCTCAGAACCGAGACAGCGCATAGTATTTTCCAGTCTTGCAGCTACTTCTCTTTCCGACATTCCGGGACGGATAAACTTTATTATATCTTCAAAGGCTTCGTCACCGATATCACAGGCCTTCTCTATGCAGACTATTTCCTCAGCTTCCTTGATTTCCCGCAGACCGTCCAATGAAACAGATTTCTCTGCCTTAATCGGCTGAAGCTCTTTTGCTAAGGAGCTGTATTCATCAAAAGATAGGACGCTGCCTTCAAAGCTCACAGAGTCTGCGCCGATATTCTTTGCCAGCTCTGCGCATCTTTTTATAAGTCCTTCCTTCTGCTCTACCAGCTCGTACAGCGGAGCCTGCTGCTGAGCCTGCTCTACATAGCGGAAGTCCGTTACGATAAAGGCTTTATCTGCAGTGACAAGGAGCATTGTACTGTCTCCCCGGAAGCCGCTGAAGTAATGGACATTTTCGTCCTTGCTTATAAGTACGGCAGGTATTCCCTGATCGAGAAGGAAATCCCGAAGATGCTTCATACGGTCGGAAATCATAAGGATTTTCCTGTCTTTCCGGCAGCCCGCAGACGGCGAAGAACTACCTCGAGAGCTGCCATATAGCTGTCAACTCCGAATCCGGCAATCTGACCGAGCACAACAGCGCTTATGACAGAGTGATGACGGAATTCCTCTCTTGTATGGATGTTTGAAAGATGGACTTCAATTACCGGAACATCTACGGCTGCAATAGCATCGCGGATTGCAATGCTGTAATGAGTAAAGGCTGCGGCATTCAGAATGATATAATCATAGCCATTGGCCTTGGCCTGCTGTATTTCATCAACCAGCTTGCCTTCATAGTTCGACTGAATTGAGTCAAGCTCAACAGCCTCCTGAGCGGCTCTTTCCTTCAGCATGGCAGCAATGTCAGCCAAGGTTGTACTACCGTATATTTCCGGTTCACGGGTACCCAAAAGATTAAGATTAGGACCGTGGAGAACAAGAACTTTCGACATTTTCATCATCCTTTTTACTTTGTTGGGCTTTGCCCTTTTACAACACCGGCAGCAATGAATTTACCGAGATGAGCTGTATTGTTGATGGCTTCTACCATAACATAATCACCATCAAACCGCAATACATTAACCGCTGTATTATCCTGTCTGATCGACCAAAGGTAATGCAGGGGAATGTGCATAAGAGTTGCCAGCATAGACCTTATCACGGCACCGTGGGCTGTCACTACAACAGTTTTACCCTCATTATCGGCTATTATTTCTTTCAGCCGCTTTACGGCTCGTTCCGCTACTTGTGGGAAGGTTTCGCCATTCGGAATTTTAAGCTTTTCCGGTGCACCAAAAAAGTTTGCCACTTCTTCAGGCCATTTCTCATTAATTTCCGGATATGTCAAGCCTTCCCAGTCCCCAAAGTCAAGCTCACGGAAGTCTATTTCCGGGATAACCTCAAGATTAAACTTTTTGGCAACAGCCTCTGCGGTGGCTAATGCTCTGTTCAAGTCGCTGGAATATATTGCATCTACTTTTTCAACCGGGAAATTGTCAGCAAGTATCTCTGCCTGCCTGCAGCCTGCTTCCGACAATTCAGTATTGGACTGTCCCTGATACCTTCCGGCATTATTCCACTCAGTCTGTCCGTGGCGAATAAGTACAACTCTTGTCATAGGGTATCACTTTCCTGCAAAGATTTCTTTTGTAATCTCTAAGAATTTGTTATTCTCTTCTCTTGTGCGAACTGCGATACGGATATATGTATTTCCAAGCATCGGATAGTTGTCACAGTTTCTCACCAGAACACCTTTTTCTCTGTACGCCGCAGCTGCTGACGCTGCTTCAAGGCATTCTCCGTAGCGTCCCTTCAGTCTGCAACCGCTTATGTCCATGAGAATAAAATTTACCGTAGGGGTAAATATCTTTACTCCGATATTAAGCTCTTTCAAGGAATTTGAAAGATAATCTTTTTCCTCGGCGACGAAAGCTCTTGTGGCCTCCTGATATTCTGATGCAGCCAGCGCAGCAATTCCTGCTTTATGAGCCAACAGATTAACATTCCACGGATCCTTTTGCATATCAAGTTCATGGACAAGATTTTCATTCATCAATCCAAAACCTAAACGCAGCCCAGGTATAGCATAGAACTTTGTAAGGGATGCCAACACCACAAGATTATTCTGCTGGCTTACCATCTTTCGCACTGAGTACGGATCATCCGACAGCAGAAAATCCAGAAAGGACTCATCTACGATTATCATAGTCTTTGGCGCACTATCGGCCAATCTAAGGATAAACTCTTTTTTCAAAAGACAGCCAGTGGGATTATTGGGGTTTCCAAGGAATACTACATCATATTCCTTGGCTGTCTTTATCAGCATTTCCTCGCTCAAGCGGAAATTATCCTCAGGAAGCATCTGAAAATAATCTACGGCTGCCCCAGTGGAGATTGAAGCTCGTTCATATTCGCTGAACGACGGAACTGGTATGAGAATTCTTTTAGGCTTTACAGAATGCATCAGAACATAAAAAAACTCGGCAGCACCATTGCCGAGCACGATTTCCGATGAACTTACTCCATAATGAACAGAAATCGCCTCTTTCAGCTCCCGACCGGAAGGGTCAGGATAATGAACGATTTCTTCTATAGATTCGGATATTATATTTTTCACTGAAGCACACAAACCAAGGGGATTAATATTGGCACTGAAATCAAGCCACTTTTTCCCTTCTGGGGAGGCTTCATAGATATTGCCGCCATGAACGAATCTATTCATACATTTCACCGTTATTAATCAAATTTCTCCATTATGCGCCCGCCCGATGTGAGCGTAACAGTCTCACAGTAATGAAGGTGACTGAACTGAGCTGCCAGTCTATTAGCAATCTCATCAATATGCTCACGGGTTGTATCCGGAGCAAACAGCACCCCTATGACGGTGCCGCTGTGAGCTACATTGACACCCAATGCCCCACGGCCTTTAGCAGCCTCAATCAATTCGGGCAAATCCTTTTTAGGCAGGATGGACTGATTTGCCAAAGCACTTTCGGTGGCAGCCTTTGCCCAAGCATCAGGAGCACATGAGCCACGAACAAGTTCCATAGCAGCATCTGTACGCTGTTCATTTTTTATTGACAGCTCGTCAAGGTCTGTTCTCTGATGAAATGTTACGGTATCAACGGCTCCGCCTGCATCAAAAACAGCAATCTTCAAGGCCGGGAAGTCGTTCATCGTTTCAAGACATTCTCCGGTCATATGATTTATTCTGATGATATTCTCGAAGAACACACCGTCGGTAGGTTCGATGCCGGCAGCAATACGACTGACCTCTGGAGCAGTAAGCTCTACACCGTAAGCTGCAGCTACTGCAAAGCACACAGCCGCAATATCTGCACTGCTGGAGGCCATTCCCTTACCGATAGGAAGCTCCGAGCTGAGGGTTATACCAAAATCAAACTCAGTCTTGCCCAAATAATGCAGCGTTCTTTTCAAGGCCGCTTGAGATTTTACACCCAATCCGCTGACGGTTTTATGTTTGTCTGATATTTTGACGCGAGTGTATAAATTTATCGGGCAGGTCACAAGGTAGGGTGTACCACCGTGTGTTCCCTGCACCAGCTCACCACATGAGCCGGGAACCTTAACTGTAAGCTCCACTAAATCGACACTCCAATCAAAAATCAGATTTTACTTAGAATATGTGAATTACACTGCCATGCTATTATATCACATTAGCACCGACCATGAAGGTGAGCATAACCAACCCCTCAACCAAGGTCGTAATACATCCGTATATATCTCCGGTAAGGCCGCCAACCGTATTGACTGCAAAACCGGCAAAGCCGCGCATGAAAAGAAATCCTACGGCCAAAGCACCCCATGCCAAAAGGCCAAACGGAAGAACAAAAATTGCTGCCAGAACAGTAGCAAAGGTTAAGGTACGACCGTCAGCATACATCTTAAAGGCCTTCCCCATACCCTCCGGTCTGGCGTAAGGGTAAAAGACAATAGCAAGTGTCATCATGTATCTGGCTATTATCGGCATCACGAAAAAGGCTGGAATCAGCTCTGCCGGATTCATATCAAGAATGATACATAGCTCGAAAATCATCAGAGTAACAAAGGCAAATACACCATTTGAGCCGACTCGGCTGTCCTTCATTATCTCCAGCATCCGCTCCGGCTTTCTGCCGGAAAAAAGTCCGTCCATGGTATCCATGAATCCGTCACAGTGGATTCCGCCGGTAAAAAGCACCGGCAGAATGAGCATTACAGCGGCCGTAAAATGGACAGGCATTTTTATTCCGTATCCCGGCAGCAGAACTGTCAGCACATAAGCAAAAGCCGCATAAACGATGCCTAATGTTGCTCCGATTAACGGAAAGAACTTTACGCTTTGGCCAAAATCCTCCTCTGTCCAATTATCCTGTTTAACAAGACTGATGCGAGTGAGGAATTGCAGACCGATAAAATAAGGTCGTAACATAATTTATCTCAAAATATCAATAATGCTCAGTATAATCAGGAAGAACACAGTGACCGTGTACATCAGCCTTGTTGCCTGACGAATATGGATGGGGCCGAGCTCCTTCAGTGGCTCACCCATATAAGCCCGGAAAGAAGGTCTGCCGAAATAGTAATTCAGGCCACCCAGTCTTATGCCCAATGCTCCGGCAACAGTTGCTTCCGCATAGCCACCGTTAGGACTTGGATGCTTATCGGCATCCCGAAGCATCATTTTCCACGCATTGCGATAATCATACTTCCAAAACCATGCGGCAGCTACCAGAAGAAGTCCGGTAATGCGGGCCGGAATATAATTCCAGACATCATCACACAGGGCGGCTGTCCGTCCGAAGAACAGGTACTTATCGTTCTTGTAGCCAATCATGGAATCCATGGTATTGGCCGCCCGATAAGCTATAGCCAAAGGCAGACCGCCTATAGCCCAATAAAACAGCGGCGAAAGGATTCCGTCAGTAATATTTTCGGAAATTGTCTCAACCGTTGCTCTGGTACATTCGCCTACGGATAGCTTGTCTGTATCCCTGCCAACAATCCATCCTACCTTAAAGCGGGCATTATCTATATCACCGTTTTCCAGATACTCTCTGATTTCCCGGCCTGCTTCAGCCAGAGAACGGGGAGAAATAACCATACTCAGGAAAAAGGCATCCACCGCAAAAACGAGGTACGGTATTCCTGACATGGCGGCCGCTGCCTGTACATATACTGCAATGCCGTAACAGATCAACAGCATCAGCAGCATTAAGACAGTACCTTTTATTCTTTTTACACTATCACTGTCTGATTCTCTGTAAAGAAACTTCTCTAACAGAGATATGATATTTCCCATGAGACAGACAGGATGAATTGATGAGCGCGGATCTCCTATCAGGCAGTCAATAAGGAAAGCCGTCCAGCCGGTCAACATTTATTGTTCACCAAGAATCTTATAGAGTTTATCCATATCAAGAGCAGCCCGTACCTTTTCTGCCAGATTATCGTAGGCACGCTGCTTCTCGGCATAGACATTGCGCTTGTTCTCCAGTGCAGGAAGCCCCTTTCTTAAACGAAGGGCATTGATTATTGCTCTACGGAATTCATCATGGTCAAATATACCGTGGATATAAGTGCCGAAGACATGACCATCGGCTCTGACAGTTCCCTCTTCAGCATTGACAATCTCATTGGCTCGCTCGGTTATTACCAGCGGATGCTCATCATCAGCACCGGTGAATTCAGTTTCGCCCATGTGTATCTCATAGCCGTGGAGACCTTCGGCATCTATTGTCTGACCAAGGAAGTGAAGACCGTGACATTCTGCAATAACCTGAGATGTAAGCTTCTCAGCACTAAAGGTAGTAACCATATCAAGGAGACCAAGGCCCGGCGTACCGTCCAGCTGAGACTCTGTATGATTAGGGTCACGAATTTCCTTTCCCAGCATCTGATAGCCGCCGCAAATACCGATAAGCGGCGTACCGCTGCCAACCATTTCCTTAATCTTTTCTTCAAGTCCGCACTTACGGATATAAATCATATCCTCTGTGGTGTTCTTACTGCCCGGGAGCATAATCAAATCTATTTTGCCGAGCTTTTCCAACTCTTCCGGCAGGTCTACATAGGATACCGATACATCATCTTCACCGGCAAGACATTCAAAATCCGTAAAGTTAGAAATCTTTGGAGTCTTTATGACTGCGATCTTAATATCTGCTTTTTTATCATCAATACCTTTTGTTTCAAGAGCAACCGAATCCTCATCGTCTATTCCCAAATGAACAACATGGGGTACAATGCCCAGAACAGGCTTGCCCGTCTTTTCTTCCAGGAATTCTACGGCAGGCTGGAGCAAAGTCACATCTCCGCGGAATTTATTGATGATAAGACCTTTGACCAAATCTCTTTCTTCCAGAGTAAGAAGTTCCAAAGTACCTACCAACGATGCCAGCGCACCGCCGCGATCAATATCGGCAATGAGTAGAACGGGTGCGTGCAGGTAGCGGGCAACGGCCATATTTACAATGTCATTTGCCTTCAGATTAACTTCGGCCGGACTTCCTGCACCTTCGATAACAACGGTATCGTATTTCTCCTCCAAACGGGACAAGGCAGCCTTTACTTCACCAAAAAGCTTGGTGGAATAGCCTTTATGATAGTCTCTGGCCGACATATTGCCTATTGGCTTTCCAAGCAGTACAACCTGGGAAGAAGCGTTGCCGGTAGGTTTCAGCAGAACAGGATTCATATCTACATCGGGATCAAGTCCGGCAGCCTCGGCCTGTGCTACCTGAGCCCGGCCCATTTCCTTGCCGTCTTTTGTAACATAGGAATTCAATGCCATGTTCTGCGCTTTGAAGGGCGCAACATGACGACCGTCCTGAAGGAAAATGCGGCAGAGAGCAGTCGCTAAAATGCTTTTACCTACATTGGAGCTTGTTCCCTGAAGCATAATATACTGTGTCATGTTATACCTCCCAAATCATTTGCTTGATAATTCTTTAAGATTAACCGGTATGCCGCACACAACGAAGTATGCTTCATCTGCAGCAGCTGCCAGCCATTGATTGGCCAATCCGGCTATGTCACGATACTCACGGGACAGTTTGTTCTCCGGTACAATACCTGAGCCAACTTCATTTGTTACAAATACCGTTGTTCCTTCTTTGCTGCGAGCTGCTTCTATCAACGCACTAATTTTTTCATTCGCCAGTGCATAGTTTTCGTCAGAATCATCTATTGACTCAAGGGAGCAAAGAAGATTACTCATGTAAATGGTCACGCAGTCAAAAAGCACGGCTGTACAGCCATCTGCGGCGGCCTGCTTCAATGCCAGATGTGCATCAAATGGAGCCTCGTAGGTAGTCCATTCTGCCGGGCGCCTTTCCTGATGAAGCCTAACCCGGAACTTCATCTCATCATCGAAAATCTGAGATGTCGCTATATATCCAACCTTTTCTCCGCACTTATAGAGCTTGGCCACATATTCCTCAGCATAAGTGCTCTTCCCACTCCGGGAGCCGCCGGTAACAAGAACTATTTTCCCCACTTTATTTCTCCCGCTGACAACGATACTCCGAACATTTACCTACAAAGTATTTCGCCGCTTCAGGTGAACCGGCAAAATGCAGGTGCAAATACGAACCGAGAATGTTACCCTTGGCATATCCTGCCAGATACGGCGGTATCTTTCTCATGCGCTGGAATGTGAACGCCCTCGGATATTCCTCAGGATCGCAGCTCTCGGAAGCACACTCAGAAGAAAAATGGAATTCATGCCCATGAAGGACTGTTCCTTTTTTACCAAGAACTGTATCCCTTTCCATTGTGGCAGCCACATAACCGACGGTCTGCAGCTTCTTATTCATCTCTACGGCGCCGGGTACTATGCCTGTCATGGGGAAATGATTTCCGTCAAAATCTACCATCTCCCGCATAAGGTACATAAATCCGCCGCACTCAGCGTAAATAGGCATGCCGCTTTCAGCAGCCTTTCCGATTGAGCAGCGCATAGATTCATTACCGTACAGTTCGGATGCAAACATTTCCGGAAAACCGCCGCCAAGAATCAATCCGTCAGCCGCTGGCATTTCACTGTCATGAAGCGGACTAAAGGGTATAATTTCTGCACCTGCCAGCTCAAGCTGATAGATACTCTCCGGATAATAAAATGTAAAAGCATCATCCCTTGCCACTGCAATCCTTACCCTTCGCTCGGCAGGAAGCTCTGATTGGCCCGGGAGTTCAATCTCCGGTGCATCCTTAGCCAACTGAATAATTCGGTCCAGATTTACAGAAGCACCGACAGTTCGTCCGATTTCAGCTACTACTTCCGCTTCGGAATTATTTTCCTGCACCGGAAGCAGTCCCAAATGACGCTCAGGCATATTCATTTTGTCATTTCGGCCGACAGCACCGTACACCGGGATATCAAGCTTTTCCAAAGCCTCCTCTATCATCTGACGATGAGTCGGAGAACCAAGCCTGTTTAATATCACACCGGCAATATTCACGGTAGGATCGTATTGCTTAAAGCCGAGAGCCAGAGCAGCCGCTGATTCTCCCATTGACTTTGCATTGATTACAAGAAGCACCGGGGCATTTAATAGCTTCGCCACGGATGCAGTGCTGCTGATACCGTTCCTACCGCCGTCATAAAGACCCATAACGCCTTCGATAATTGCAATATCGGCATCACCGGCAGTTCTGGCAAAAATCTCTGCCAGCTTTTCTTCTGTCACCAGCCAGGTATCAAGGTTGTGCCCTGGTCGGCCTGATGCAATCTCATGATAACCAGGGTCAATATAATCAGGTCCAACCTTATACGATTGGACCTTCAAACCTTTCTCCTTCAATGCCGCAAGGAGTCCTGTAACAATTGTAGTCTTGCCAGAGCCGCTTTGAGTAGCGGCAATTACTATCCGGGGAATTCGCTGCTTCATGGTTCTCACCGACGATTGTCAATAAGATAAAGAATTGCGTTGATAACGGAAGCCGCAATCGGACTGCCGCCCTTAGTTCCCTCTACTGTAACATAGGGAATTTCGCCATATTCAGCCAATTCAGCTTTTGAATCGGCTGCACCGACGAATCCTACCGGAATGCCGATGATAGCAGCCGGACGGATATTTTCCTCGCGAGCCATCCGAAGAACTTCAAAAAGTGCAGTAGGAGCGTTACCGATAGCTACGATAGCTCCATCAAGGTCCTTGCCGAAATGACGCATAGCAGCCATAGCACGGGTAGTACCCTCCTGCTTAGCCTTTTCTGCAATTGCAGGGTCAGAAATCAGGCATTCAATCTTACCGCCGTAACGATTGAAAGAAGGCTTGTGAATACCTGTACGCACCATCTCTACATCGGTATAAATATTTGCGCCGCGAAGCAAAGCAGCCTTAGTTGCTTCAATAGCGTCAGGGCTCATTCTGATTACTTCAGCATATCCAACATCGCCAGAGGCGTGAATCATTCTGGAATAAACCTTAGTCTCAGCTTCGCTGAGGTTAAGGCCGGCAAGATGCGGAGCAATAATATCCATGCTCTTGTTTTCTATTTCCATAGGCTGTTTAATGAAATCCATCTATTTCACCTCTAAGTTTATTTGGCCAGCTACAAACTTTATAACGGTATCAAAGTCAGTAGCCAGATTATCATACTTAATCGCAGGCTTATCCACCAGAATCACCGGCAGTCCCAAATCATCAGCCGCACTGAATTTCGTGTCTGTACCGCCTATGCTGCCGCTGTTCTTCGTAATAATCACATCAGCACTGTACTGGCGGAACATTTCCCGATTAAATTCACGGCTGAAGGGTCCTTGCATTGCAATAATATCCTTTGGAGATAGACCCAGGGAAGTGACCTCTGAGATTACATCAGCAGTAGGAAGTATTCTTGCTACAATTCTGCACCCTGCCAAATAGGGAGACTGAAGGAATTTTTGAATATTCCGACTGCCGGTTGTAAGAAATATCGTCTTTCCATGCTTTACTGCCGCCTCTGCAGCCTGCTCATAGTTTTCGACTACCGTCAGCTTTTTACAGTTCACAGCAGTTGCCTGACGCTCGTAGCGAATGTACGGGACCTTTGCTTTTCTGCAGGCATTCATCGCATTCTGAGAAACATTAGCGGCATAAGGATGGCTGGCATCTACAAATACCCGTATATCGTGGGACTTGATATACTCTGACAAGCCTTCTTCGTCAAGGGGCTTATCATTAATTTTCATCCCGGGATACATTGCCAGCAGCTCGCTTCCGTACTTACTGACAACAGAGGCTGTAACAGGATAACCTTCACTCAGCAGACGCCCTGCCAGTTCACGTCCGTCCTGAGTACCGGCAGCTACAAATATCATACATGATACCCGCGGGGGGTAACCATGAAGCCATCCTGTACAAATGTCTGGGAGTTTCCGATGATTACCATGGAGAACATATTAATATCCTCTTTGGTAAAGTCCTTCAGAGTAGAAATAACTCTGGTCTGATCTGCTCTGGTGGCATTATTTACGATACCGACCGGAGTGTCAGGAGACTTGTACTTCAGCATTATTTTCTGTGCTTCCTCAATATGAGTGGAGCGGCTCTTGCTCTTCGGATTGTAGAAAGCTATGACGAAATCACCCTGAGCGGCCAATTCGACTCTCTTCATAATGAGGTCAAGGGGAGTCAGGCGATTGCTGAGACTGATGATTGCAAAATCATGCATAAGCGGCGCACCGAGAATTGCAGCCGAAGCATACACTGCTGACAAACCGGCAATAATCCTTACTTCGGGACGCTCTTCCTTCGGCAGCTTCAAAACAATCTCCAGCACGAGACCTGCCATGCCGTAAACACCGGAGTCACCGGAGGATACAACGATGGTATTCTTTCCGTTGCAGGCAGACTCCACAGCCAAACGGCAGCGGTCTACCTCCTGCATCATTCCGTTGCCGATGATTTCTTTGTCACCGACAAGTTCTTCAATAAGCTTTATATAAGGCTTGTAGCCAGCTACAACTTCAGCAGCAATTATGGCCTCTCTTGCCTCCGGGGTCAGATTATCATAGCTGCCCGGTCCGATACCGATAACAGTTATTTTTCCCATACCAGTGCCACCGTCACTTTCTTAAACTTTGTTTTTTCCAATGCAAAATTTCCCCGCTCTACACAGGAAATCGCAGCCGCACCGCAGACATTTCCCACGCCGATTTTTCCCCGGACAAATTCTGACTGTTCCAAATCATATTCTTCTATTTTTTCTTCCAGCTCTTCATTCATGAAGAATCTGGTAGGTATCTGCAGGTGATCCGCCAAATTCAGGATGCCTTCCTCATCAGCCTTCACAATAGTGCTGGCTATGAGAGAAACTGCCTCAATCTCCTGCCCTATAAGCTCACAGGCAGCAGATAACGCACTTCTGATTTCTTCCTCAGGCACACCCCTGCGGCAGCCGATTCCGGCTATAAGCCGGCGAGGATTCAAATACATCAGATTATCACACAGAGGCAGTGCTCTGGGTGTGATGAAAACGGCAAGCTGCTTTGAAGAAACAGCCTCTTCAATAGTCACCAGCTCTGATTCTATGCCCTTTTCTCCAAGCTTCCGGCGGAAGAATTCCGCACGAGTGAATGATTTGTCGATATAGTAGGCAATAGGCTTGTGCGCAAGAAGAGTTGAATTCATCCTCTCAATCATAGACTTCGGATGAGGCTTCAAACCAAGCTCAGTAGCAATAACATCTGGAGCAACCAGCTTATTGACATCTGTTGCGGTTGTGACAATAGGCTGTGCTCTTAATGCACCGGCTATTTGATAAGTCAGTGCATTGGCACCTCCGACATGACCAGATAACAGGCTGATAGCGTGTCTTGAGCGGTCGTCTACCACTATTACGGCAGGATCAAGAAGCTTACTCTGCAGATGAGGAGCAATCAGTCTGACTACTATCCCTATTGCAGAGAAAAAGATCAATGCATCATAGCGGCTGAAGGCTTCGCCGACTGCATCAGCCAGACGGCTGTAGAACTTTACATCGTCGGGAGCCGGCTTGCCTTCCTTCACAAAAACATCAACGGAGCCGATTCCCGCCTCTTTCAGCTTCTCTGCCAGCTCAACGCCGTGAGCTGTCACTGTAAAGGCGGCACACCTCATGCTTCAGAACCTTTGCGATAGCCGTGGCTGAACTCAGGCGCATACAGGCGGGACAGCTCATAATCATTATCAAGAACTTTGCTGACAACAATCATTGCAGTACGGGAGATGTCCTTGTCCTTGATTTCTTCGCAGATAGTCTCCAGAGTAGCACGGACAATCTTCTGCTCAGGCCAGGAAGCCTTCTGTACTATTGCAATCGGGGTAGTCTTATCGTAGCCGCCGGCAATCAGCTCATCTACCACCTGCTGCAGCATGTGAACACTGAGGAATATGCACATGGTAGACTGATGAGCAGCGAGAGCACGAAGACTCTCGCGAGAAGGAACCGGTGTACGGCCTTCATTACGTGTAATGATTACAGTCTGGGATACGCCTGGCAGAGTATACTCCTGCTTCAGCGCGGCTGCAGTTGCAAGGAAAGAGCTGACACCGGGGATTACTTCGTATTCGATATTATGCTTCTTCAGCTCATCCATCTGCTCCTGAATGGCACCATAAATGGCCGGGTCGCCGGTATGAAGGCGAACAACTCGCTTTCCTTCGGCAACAGCCTTTACGATAACATCGATAACTTCAGGAAGGGTCATAGAAGCAGAATTATATACGGCACAGCCATTCTTTGCAAACTCAAGCAAAGAAGGATTTACCAAAGAACCTGCGTAGATGATTACATCTGCACGCTTCAGAAGATTCTGACCTTTAACAGTAATGAGTTCCGGATCGCCGGGACCAGCACCAACAATAGATACTAGCATGATTTTTCCTCCTAATTATTAACAGTACATCAGCTTTCAGCATCAGCACCGCATTATCCTTTTTTAGTTGCAGTTACAATATATATAGGGTTAACAGCATCAGCCATATCGTATGGCCCTACTGCTTTCAGGCGATTAACCTGAACCTGAATTGCCTCATAATCGAATTCATCCGGATGCGCCCTCAAGTATTCAAGACAGGATGATATCGTCTGTATAGTGATACAGTTCAGGACTACTCTGCCGCCTAACTTCAGTCGGTCATGAACGATGTCCAGGATGTCATCCATATTTCGACCGCTGCCGCCAATGATAACCGCGTCGCATCCCGGTAAACCATCCAGGGCGTCAGGTGCCACCCCAGAGACAACTTCCACATTGTCTACCTGGAATTTCTTCATGTTTTCCTTTATGAGAGAAACTCCGTCCGGATTTTTCTCAATGGCAAAAACTCTGCCCTCATGAGCTATTCTTGCAGCCTCGATAGATATTGAGCCTGTCCCTGCGCCGATGTCATAAACGACATCGGAAGGAGCGATTCTTGCCTTTGTCAAGGTGATAATCCGAATTTCCTGCTTTGTCATCGGCACCTTGCCACGGATAAACTCGCTATCGTCTATTCCGCAAAATATCATTCAGCTTTCACCACCAATACACAATGTGTTTGCAATACCGTTTCCGATGCTTTAGCCAGTGTTGTTTCGACAATATACTCATCATCGTAAGAAAGTCTGGCTCCTACCGCAAAATAAGTATCCTCAGGCCAGCCAAGACTCAAAAGCAGCTCCGGTATACTGTGAGAATTCTGTTTTGTGTCAGTAATAAATCCAAGTATTCGGCCTTTTCTGTACTTTAGGCGTTCATCATCAGGTCTTCGTCCATGAAAGCTTATAAATTCAGCTTCATGCCACGGCAGTGATAGCCTTGAAAACGCATACTGTACAGAGCTTATACCGGGAATAACCTTTATGATTTCCTTGGAAAACTCCCGAAGGAGAGCATCCAAAAGGGAAAAATAGCCAGGATCCCCTGAAACCATTGCCACTACATCAGTAAGTTCAAGCTTACTGCGAATGAACTCAATAACCGCAGGAATGTCAGCCCCTACAGGAAATGTTTCCTGTCCTTGACAGCCGCCGGCAAAATCAGCCAGTGCCCGCTTGCCGCCAACCAATACCTTGGCTGAGTCTATTGCCTTCCTGCCTGCCGGTAACACGAAATCCGGATTTCCCGGACCTATACCGACCACTACAATTTTATGCATTATTCATATCCCATCCTAATTTTTGACCAATAACTCTGGCATTTTCATCCATGCCGAGAACCTCGCCCTTTAGTGTAACTAGAACGGTTCCGATTTTTATATTTCCGAATACGAATCGCATTGCACGCTCACTGGCTCGCTGGGCAATCACATCATACACTTTTTCAAGGTGATAATCTGCAAAGACCGACATCGCATCCTCAGTGGTAATGGACTCAAGCACACGCTTTACACCCTCAGGCGGCAGACCGTGAAGAGCAGCGTAAGCCGCCATAGTTTCCAGTCTGGCATCGCCTACTCGATTGTGAGTGTGGAATACTCCGGCAGCAACCTTTGCCAGTTTTCCAATGTGGCCAAACAAAAGGAGCTCTTTTACTCCTCTTTGCTCTGCGGCTTCCAGCATAAAGCCGATGAAATTGCTTGTTTGGACAATCACCTGTTCATTTATGCCGTGCTTTACTGCCTGAGTTTCTCCGATTTTGCCTGGTACAAACACAATGGCATCGTAGCCCATAGCCATTGCAACATCAATCTGAGGAACAAGAGAGTTTTTGAAGCCTTCCTCAGACATCGGCCGAAGAACTCCCGTACTTCCAATGACGGAAATCCCTCCCACGACGCCAAGAATCGGATTAAGAGTCCGTTTGGCCAGCTCTGTACCGGCCGGTATGGAAACCTCAACCTCTACACCGGCACCTGGCCCCAACAAATCATCAACAACAGTCTGAACGAGCCTACGGGGCCCCAGATTGATTGCCGGTTCTCCCACAGGTACCTGCAGTCCCGGCTTAGTGACATGACCGATACCTTCCCCGGCCAAAAAAGTAACGCCGGTCTGATCGGGCTTGAGCCTTGTAATAGTGAATACGGAAGCGCCGTTTGTTATGTCCGGATCGTCTCCGGATTCCTTTATTATCTCAACACGTACACCATCAACAAACGGGTCACCCAATGCCTCAATAGCCTTAACAGGAATAGTCAGCGGCGTACCGTCAAGAGCTGTCAGAATAAGGCTGTTCAGTCTGTCGCCCTCGATCAGATAGTGTAAAGCAGCCTTTACACCTGCTGCCATACAGGCACCGGTCGTATAGCCGCCTCGCAGCTCCTTCTTCAAATAAAAAACCTCCCGCTAAATAAGGCAGGAGGATGCAATTTACACGCCAAAAAGCGATTGCACACCTACTAGCCTATCCATCGTAGACAGGATACTATTCGTATCACGGTGCAAGAAAAGGCAGGTCTCCTGGCTAAAATCATCGCAGTCTCAACCTTCCCGGCATGGCCAGTGGTAACATGAGCTGCTCCTTCTTACAGTGGCGGGACCGCGCCGGAATACACCGGACTTCCCTATTGAGTCTTACGACACCCTTTCTCTTAATCATGACCAACATTATACAGCAAATTATCAATAACTTCTACAGTAAATAGAAAATTTGATAAACAATTTTTATAAAAAGACCCGGCTCTATCCGAGCCGGGTCTCTTATCAGCACTATTTTCTCAAATTTTATTAATACTGCATACGCCGTAGGCAGAAATGCCTTCCTCTTTTCCTGTGAATCCCAATCGTTCCTCAGTAGTGGCTTTGACATTCACCATGTCAACATCTACCTGCAAATCTTCGGCAATATTCTCCCGCATCTGCTCGATGAACGGAGCCAGCTTCGGCTTCTGGGCTACGATTGTTGCATCAACATTTTCAATATCGTATCCCTTATCTTTGACGAGCTTCACCACATGACGAAGAAGCACACGGCTGTCAGCTCCTTCAAACCGGGGATCTGTGTCCGGGAAATGTTTGCCGATATCTCCCAAAGCAGCAGCGCCAAGCAAAGCATCGCTTATGGCATGAAGGAGGACATCAGCATCCGAATGACCAAGAAGGCCTAATGTATGCGGTATATCAACTCCGCCGATAATAAGTTTCCGTCCTTCTACAAGCTTATGCACATCATAACCCATTCCTACTCTGCTCATAGCTGCTCCTTTCCTTTTCCCGCTGCCAGAAAAACATTTGCAATCGGCAAATCTTCAGGTGTCGTAATTTTTATGTTTTCGTACTCGCCGAGAATAATCTTTACCGGAATTCCCAATCGTTCCACCAATGACGCATCATCGGTTCCCAGGAAATCATCTTCCCTGGCTTTTCTGTATGCTCTCATTATCAGCTCTTTGGTAAATCCTTGCGGTGTCTGCACTGCCCACAGCTCTGAGCGTTTAGGCGTAGCAGAAACAAATCCTTCGGCATTCGCTGATTTTATCGTATCCTTCACCGGCACAGCAGCAATAACCGCGGAGTTTTCTCTGACAGCCTCAATGACGCGGAGAATAACTTCCCGGCTTACCATAGGACGGGCTCCATCGTGAACGAGGATGATTTCCGATTTTTCATCCACGGCTTTCAATGCATTTTCGATGGAATACTGCCGCTCGGTTCCACCAGCCACTACTTTGATGGTATCGGCCTTGGGATAGGCCTTTGTCTGTTCCCTGATATCTTCCACTTCATCCGGTGCTACGACTATCACGGTCTCACCGACTTCTGGTATATCAGAGAAAGCTGCAGCTGTTCTTTCCAGAATTGTCTTCCCCGCCAATAAGACAAAGGCTTTGTTTTTTCCTGCTCCGAACCTTTTTCCCTGACCGGCAGCAGGAATTATCACTGAAATCATTCTATATTTCCTTTTACTTAAGAATTCAATATTTCCCTTGCCTCATCCATCGTCATGAGAATTTCTCTTGGCTTATTTCCTGCCACACTGGGGCCGATAATACCAAGCTCCTCCATCATGTCAATGATGCGGGCCGCCCTGGAATATCCTATCCGCAGCCGTCTCTGTATGTACGAGGTTGATGCTGTTCCCGATGACAATACCAGCTCTACTGCCTTATCAAGCAGTTCGTCCTTCCAGTCATCATCAGGCTCAGCCTTTTCTTTATCACCCTGTGCCTTATCATTTTCGGTGAAATCAACCAACTCCTGATTGATTTCGGCCTCCTGTCCCTGACTCTTTATGAAGTCAATCAACTTCTCCACCTCGGAGTCACTGATAAAGGCACCCTGAACACGCTTCGGTTTGGATGTTCCAACCGGACTGAACAGCATGTCACCTTTACCAAGCAGCTTCTCAGCACCGGACGCATCAAGAATCGTCCTGGAGTCAATCTGAGACGATACCGCAAAGGAAATTCTACTGGGGATATTAGCCTTGATAATACCGGTTATTACATCAACAGAAGGACGCTGAGTAGCAAGCACAAGATGAATTCCTGCTGCTCTTGCCTTTTGAGCAATGCGGCAAATAGCATCTTCTACATCCTTCGGTGCTACCATCATCAAATCAGCAAGCTCGTCGATGATAATGACAATAGACGGCAGGAGATCCCAGCCTTCATTCCTAGCAATCTGATTGTAACCAGCCATATTGCGGACACCGCTGGCTGCCATCTTGGCATAGCGCTTTTCCATTTCCTGTACAGCCCAGTTTAAGGCGGACGCTGCTTTTTTCATATCGGTGACAACAGGAATCATCAGATGCGGAATGCCATTATAATTGGACAACTCAACTGTTTTGGGGTCAATAAGAATGAATTTGACCTCATCAGGTGTCGCTTTGAACAAAATACTGGTGATTAGTGTGTTGATGCATACCGATTTACCGGAGCCTGTGGCACCGGCAACCAGCAGGTGCGGCATAGCAGAAATATCAGCGTACACAGGCTCACCGCTGATATCCATACCTATTCCGCAGGTAAGCTTGGACTTAGCTGCAGCAAATTCCGGATGCTCAAGAACGTCGCGCAGTCCGACACCTTCAAGTTCTGCGTTTGGTACCTCGATACCGACAGCAGATTTACCCGGTATCGGCTCAATTCTTACAGATACCGCCGCTAGTGCCAGTGCTAAATCATCAGCAAGATTAGTAATTTTGCTGACTTTGACTCCCGGTGCCGGAGAAACCTCAAACCTCGTTACAGCCGGACCGTGGCAAGCATTAACGATGGCAGCATTTACCTTGAAATCCGCCATCGTCTTTGAGAGGATTTCAGCTTTATTGTTAATCTCCTGCCTCAAATCCTCAGAACGGTTTCTGTTAAGCTTAGAAAGTATCTCGGTAACCTTAGGCATTACATATTTAGGCCGCTCAACAACATTACTGTTTACAGCTTCCTCTTCCGGCTCTCCGTGTTCAACGACCTCCAGCAGTACTGAATCAGTACATTCTTCAGCTTCAGGTTCATCATATGTTTCATCTGAATCATTGTTGTCATAGATGTCGCCAAGCTTATTTGCCAGTTCGTCAAGTTCCGGCGGTGTTACTATCGGCTGGACTTCTATTTCAGCTTCGGCCTTTGAATCAGTCACATCGGAGAGATTGCCGTCATCGGGTACTGTATCATCAACGACATTTCTATATTCCATGATAGGAATTTCCTGTTTTTCCGGTTCCGGCTCAGTAACGCTTAATTCTTCCGGCTCAGCTCCAGGCAATGCTTCATTCGGATAAATGCTGTCACCCTCTGCACCGTCATTCGTCTCATCGACGGCGATATCTTCTACTTTAGCTTCCTTGGCTTCCTCAGCTTTGGTATCGGCAACACTCAACTCATTTTCATCCCGTTGAATGAGCGACTCAGCCTTCAATGCATACTGTTTTTCCTGCAGCCGTTCAACAGCAGTTTTTGTTCTGGTTATTATCGTCGCTGGGCCATTTGGTGTCATCTCCTGATAGTCCCCAAGGTACCCGGCTGTTTCATAGGACGCGTAGGAAACTTTGTCATTAACAGTGTTCTTGACACTCTCCGTGACTTCAAAGTCGTCTTCATCTGCCTGGTTATATAGCCGCTTACCATTTCCTTCGCTGCCAAATATATCGTTAGCCTCAGAATTAATAGCAGCCTTTGCCTCTTTTATGGCAGCCTCTACCTTACCATCATCCTCAGGTGTCTTATCCAAATGCTGGATAGGTGTATCAAAATCCATCGGCAAAGGCGGCGGCAATTCCGGTTTCTTATCATCACTTCCTGTGAAACCATTCTCCCCAAGTATAGGTGCGGCAGCAAGAACGGACGCAGATTTATCGGGAGAGTTTTCTTCAGCTTTCTCACGCTCTCTTAGCTGAGCTTCCTCTCTAGCCTTGGCCAGCTTTTCACGCTGTTTCTTTATACCATCTTCGGTTTTTCGTATTCCCCCTGACAAGGACCATCCTGTAACCATAATAAGGCCACTTACAAACAGGGCAATATGGAAAATCATCCCACCGGTCACACCAAGTATTTTTCTTATTGCGAACAGTGACATGCCACCGATAATACCACCACCGCTTGAAATATTTTCCGGCAGCAGTTCTCCATTTACCGGCACAAAAAGGTGATGCAGTATGGCCAAAACAGCTACCAGCGTGAACAGCATACCGAAAGATTTAGCTTTAGAAGGAAATAACTCATGATTCCTGGCTGTACACCAACCCCAGGCAACAGCCAGCATAAGGACAGGCCAAACACCAATGCCAAACAAATAACGGCAAACCTTTGCAAAATAAAGACCTACATAACCGACATTAAGATTAAATAATCCGCAAAGACATATAATCGCAGCTGCCATTATGACAATACCGCTAATCTCATACCCTCGCCCATTTGGTTTATTGCCGTCTCTGCGGGATTTAGTTACATCCTGTCGTCTTTTTTTCTGTTCTACAGATTTATTCTCTCTCTTTCTTGGCATTTCCACACCTCCTTTCTTTGATATTTTACAAGCCTATTGCTTGTCTTGCCAGCTTATCAGCCAGCTCATTCCCATCTACTCCCGAATGACCTGTAACCTTTTGGAATCTTACTATGTCTCTGTACTCCTTCATAAAGGCAGCATACTTTTGAGTCATAGGATTATTTGTCTTCCAACGGCCCTCCGCCCACTCGGATATTCCCTGATAGTCGTGGCAGATAGTTACAGATTTAAGCCCCTGCTCTCTGGCCCATCTGGCCGCATAAGCTGCAGCGAATACTTCCCCTGCTACATTTCTATGTGCAGCGTAGTCAGGATTATCCCCGGCTCCATTTTTACTGCAAATAAGCTCCCCAGCCTGGAAAACGGCAAAGCCCCAGCCATACCGTTTTCCATCAAAGGAGCCATCTACGTAAATCCTTATTTCATCATTATCGATGATTGCTTTTTCTTTCTCTGACCCGTTCATAAACCCTTCGGCTTCATCAAGGGTCGAAAATCCTTTATAAACAGCGCCCTTAAAGCCCATGATCTGTTTCTGACAGTCGGACCATGTTCTATATATCCCCGGCTGTCGTCCACAGCGCACAGCGTAAAAATTTTTCTTTACGGCCATTTAACAATAGTATCCCCTTTCTCAGGCAGTAATTCTTTCTACCGACTGAGCTGCCTCATAAATAATTTTTTCTTCATCAAGAGTCTTCAGCTCGCCATTTTCCATAAGAATTCTGCCATCGACAATGACAGTATCTGCAGAATTGGCCGGAGCAGAATATACCAAGAGAGAAACCAGGTCGAACTTCGGCTGCCATGCATAACTGCTCATGTCAAACAGCGTAATATCCGCCAAGGCCCCTTCTTCCAAACGGCCGAGATTATTCAAACCAACAGTCTTTGCTCCGTATTCAGTTCCCATTTTCAAAGCCTCAAAAGCAGGGACTGCCAACGGGTCAAGCGTATTTACCTTATGAAGCAGAGCAGCCAGTCTGATTTCCTCCAGCATATCAAGATTGTTATTACTGGAAGCACCATCGGTACCAAGACCAACACAGACCCCTGCTTTCAAAAGTTTCGGTACAGGAGCTATACCACTGGCAAGCTTCATATTGCTTCCGGGATTATGCGCTACACGAACTTTATACTTTGCCATAATATCTATGTCTTTGTCGGAAAGCCATACGCAGTGAGCGCCCAATGTGCCGCAGTCAAAGATACCGGTATCTTCCATGATCTCCATGGGAGTCTTGCCGTAATTTTTCAGACAGTCATCAACTTCACCTTTAGTTTCTGCCAGATGAATATGTACTTCCGCCTTGCGCTCCTTAGCAGCCTCTGCTACTCTGCGCAGAAAATCCGGCGGACAGGTATAGGGGGCATGTGGGCCAAACATTACAGTTATTCTGCCATCAGCCGCACCATTATAATTGTCAAACAGTTCCTTATTTTCCCGGAATGCCTGTTCACCATTTGGCGCCACACCAATAATACCGCGAGTAAGAACACCGCGAAGCCCTGACTCAATCGTCATTTGGGCAACCTGCTCCATGTCACCGTACATATCAGCAAAGGTAGTTGTACCGGTCTTTATCATCTCGACAGCCGCCAGCATTGCACCGGCATAGATGTCTTTCTTACGCATCTTAGCTTCTATCGGCCAAATCATATTATTCAGCCAATCCATGAGATTCATATCATCAGCATAGCTGCGAAGCAGAGTCATAGAAGCATGAGTATGGGCATTTACAAAGCCCGGAACAGCCAGCTTACCTTTAGCATTTATTACCTTATCAGCTTTCAGCTCGGCCGAAGCTTTTCCTATGGAAGCAATTTTATTGCCATTAATTACAATATCGTTCTCCTGCGTTTTTCCGTCAGGTAAAACAACAGCTGCATCCTTTATCAGAGTAATCATCAGAAATTCACTCCCCTACGTCAGATTCCCAAGTAATCTTTCTGCTCCTGGGTAAGCTCATCAATAGTTACACCAAGAGATGCCAGCTTAATCTGAGCAAGCTTTGTGTCAACCTCTTCCGGCAGCATATAAACCTCATTCTTAAGTTCCTTATGAGCATTAAGAATATGCATAGCTGAGAAGAACTGTACGCCAAAAGAAAGGTCCATGATTTCTGCCGGGTGTCCATCACCGGAAGCAAGATTTACCAAACGGCCCTTTGCCAGCAGATACAGCTTGCGGCCATCCGGCTGCAGGAACTCTTCAATATTGTTTCTTACAGTCTTGCGGGATACAGACTGTGCCTCAAGCTCAGGAATGTTAATTTCTACATCGAAATGGCCGGCATTTGCCATCATAGCACCGTTCTTCATAACGGCAAAATGGCGGTCACGAATAACATCTTTATCACCGGTAAGTGTTAGGAAAATATCGCCAATTTTTGCGGCTTCATCCATAGTCATAACTCTGAAACCATCAAATACGGCTTCAATAGCTTTGATGGGGTCTACCTCTGTAATGATTACATTGGCACCAAGACCCTTAGCGCGCATTGCACCGCCTTTACCGCACCATCCATAGCCGGCGATTACAACATTCTTTCCGGCGATTACCAAATTGGTAGTACGCATGATACCGTCCCAAGTGGACTGACCGGTACCGTAGCGGTTATCAAAGAGATATTTGCAGTATGCATCATTAGCAGCAATCATCGGGAATTCCAGTTTACCGACCTTAGCCAACGCTTTCAGGCGAAGTACACCGGTAGTTGTCTCCTCAGAGCCACCAATAATGTTTGGCAGAAGCTCCCGGCGAGTAGTATGCAGGAGATTTACAAGGTCACCGCCATCATCAATAATCATGTCCGGCTTCATATCGAGAGCACGGTTCAGGAATTCTTCGTATTCATCATCAGTGCAATCATGCCATGCGAATACATTAATTCCCTCTTCAACCAGTGCAGCTGCCACATCATCCTGAGTAGAAAGCGGATTGCTGCCGGTAACTGTAACCTCAGCTCCGGCATTTCTCATAACTAAAGCAAGATACGCAGTCTTAGCTTCAAGATGAATGGTCATGATAAGTTTTTTCCCTGCAAAGGGCTTAATAACAGAATACTCCTTATCAATGGCATTTAATACGGGCATAAAGTTTTTTACCCAGTTGATTTTATCATGACCTGAGGGAGCCAGCTTTATATCTTTAATCATAGAATTCATTTTATGTTCCTCCTGTTGCTTCCTAGATTATAACTGATTTAAGAGACTTAAAGAGTTCTGCATTTTCCTTCAATGTATTCTCATTGCCAATAGCGCAAAGAATATTCTGTTTCATGCACTCATCTATCATTTCAGCTGTATCTCTTATGTCTTTAAGCGTAGCTGAAAGAACTTCCTCCCTTGCCTTCTGCCTGTCAGTAAGTGTTATGCCCTGGAAATAGCAGGCTCTTGCTGCCTGACCGATATTTTTAGGAGTCTTCGGTGCATCGATACCGCTCATTGTACCGATTATATACTTGGTAATTTCTCGTTCACTTACCTCAAAGGTTCTAAGATACTCGGCGATACCGTCAAAAGTATTATAGGTTGCCGCCAGATTTGGATCACGATACGATGCGAACATTACTGTACCACTTCGCCCTATGTTTGCAAAGGCTCCATAAGCTCCGCCCTGGACTCTTATCTTCAGCCACAGATAATCGTAACGCATAATCGTCTCCAGCAGAAGCAGTGCCCCGCTGAAATTATAGCCTTTTCCCAATTTACGGAAATTTGCAGCCTTACCAGCATACTGAACCTGACTGGAAATCATCAGTCCCTCATTGCGAGGAGTAAGGTCAAAAACGTATTTCTGAGCAGGAAGTGAAGTGTTGTCTAATTCTTTAAGCAAACCTTCAACTGCATTTTTAACAGTGGTTTGTTCCTTTGCCGGTGCAACCACACCGATTTTCAGGTTATGGCGATTGAACAACTGCTTGGAAACTGCTGATAACTTCTCTTTAATGACTTCAAACATACTTTCAAAGTCATCCAAAAGCTTAGAAACAAACCCGTAATAGTCCAGGCCTTTTTGGTCATTATAGGCTGCTGCAGGCAGCAGATACGACTGCAGCCTGGCAGACATTACCACATGGGGAGACCGCAGAATTGAAAGCTCTGCTGATGATTTAATCTCTGCCAGGAGATCACGCAAACGCTGTTGGTTATCAAAACAGGAACCGGTTACTATTTCCTGAACAAGACCTACAGCTTCCGGCAGTTTTGAGCTGAGGGATTTGACCGACACTGTGAAAAAAGGGGTGTATTTTTCTATGTCATTATGCTTTCCTACAGCACTAAGATTGTAATAAATCCCACCGGTGTTCAAATCGGTTAAGTTTATTAAGTCCGTATACTTGTGGCTAATAGTATCAATGCTTCCCAGAATATCCATTAACAAGTTTGCGTAATGAACATCAGCCTGCGGGATTACAGCTGCATCAAAATAGAATGTCAAATAGGTTATGCCGTTAGTGGGCACATCGGTCCACAGATACTCAGCCATGGAATCTGACAATATCTCAAGCGGACGCTCTTTGGCTTTAGGGTCTATATCGGAAATATTAAGCAGCGGAATTGTTGCCAAAGCTTCCGGCGTATCAGCCGCAGCCTGCCGGGCTTTCAGCTTAGCATCAATTTCCATGACCTCTTCAAGCTGCGAATCCGTCATCTTAGCCTTTATTGATTCCAGCTCTGCTCGAAGCTTCGCCTCATTCTTCTCTCCCATTTCCGTGTCCGGGGCAAAAGTAATAAGAACACTGTGCTGATTATCAAGCATCAGCTTCTTTAGGAGATTTTCAAAATATCCTTTGTTAATCTTCTCTCTAAGTTCCTTAAAAGCAGCTTCAAAATGAAGATATTCAGCCGGATCTCTGTCATAAAGCCAGCTGTTCATGACACCGATACTGTATATTATTCCCTTAGGATACTGATTAAAGTCTGCTTCTCTTGTCTTAAATTCCAAAATGTTGAGAGCTGCTTCCAAAAGCTCCTTGTCAATACCGTTGTCAACTAAATCCTTGGCAGTTTCCATGATAACATTCAGGAATCTATCCCCATCAGTCTCACTGCCATTGAGAGCTGTCAAAGAAATATAAGGCTGAAGAACAGCATCTTCACAGGAAGCAGTAAAATCTTTGCCAAGCTTTGCGTCAATAACAGCCTTACGGAATGGGGATGCTTCAGATGAAAGCAGTGCCTGAACAAGAACCGCCAGACCTAATCTATCTACATTATCATTCTCCCCGTTAACAACAAAGCTATAGCTTAAAAATGTCTTTTCTTCCGGTGATTCTTCTTTACCGATTGGATAGCGGCCAACAATGCGCTTCATCTCGCTGAACACAGTCTGACTGGGAATGAAAGAATCAACCTCTATCTTGTCAAAAGCAGATAAATACTCATCATTTAGAAATTCCAGCTGTTCTTCGATATCAAGTTTCCCATAGAAAAAAATATAGCTGTTGGAGGGATGGTAATACTTCTTGTGAAATCCTTCAAACTGCTCTTGAGTCAACTCGGGAATTGCTTCAGGATTACCGCCCGACTCAAAACGATAGGTATTATCCGGGAAAAGCGCTTTCATGGTTTCTATTTCAAGCAAGTCCTCCGGAGAAGAAAGCGCACCCTTCATCTCGTTGTACACTACTCCACTGTACTCAAGAGGTGCGTCCTTGCTTTCAAGCTCATAGTGCCATCCTTCTTGACGAAGGATATCCTTTTCAGTGTATATGGCAGGGTAAAAAACCGCATCAAGATAAACATCCATCAGGTTGCGGAAGTCTTTATCATTGCAACTTGCAATAGGATACATTGTCTTATCGGGAAAAGTCATTGCATTGAGGAATGTATTAAGCGAGCCCTTAGCTAATTCAACAAATGGCTCCTTTGTAGGAAACTTTCTTGAGCCACACAGTGTTGAATGCTCAACAATATGTGGGATTCCCTTATCGTCACAGGGAGTAGTCCTGAAAGAAATCGAGAAAACCTTATTATCATCGTCTCTTTTCAAATAAAAAAGCCTTGCTCCACTTTTAAGGTGAACAAACTCAAAAGTCTCGGAAGCAGACTCGGCAATAATATCTTTCTTAATAAGTTTAAATCCTGAATAAACCTGATTTAACTCCATAAATCTTTCTCCTCATTATGTAAACTTAAACTTTACAGTACAGCAATATTATAAAGGCAAACGATAAAAAAATCAAAGATAAATGAACAATTATAAAGATAAAATTGCAAGTTGTGACTTCATTAACAAAACATACAAATGATTAAACTCCAACCGGCTCTTCTTATTTCAGCACAACGAAAAAAGGCACTGTCCGAAGACAGTGCCTTGATTCCTCTACAAGAATCTTCGACTGAATTAGCCGATGATAACGAGGGTGTCGCCAGCCTGTACATTGGCACCAACCTGAGCGTTGATAGCCTTTACAGTACCGCCAACATCAGCGAGAATCTCGTTCTGCATCTTCATAGCCTCGAGGATGAGGAGATTGTCGCCAGCGTTAACAGCCTGGCCAACAGTAACGTTAACCTTGAGAACCTTGCCCGGCATCGGAGCTGCGATAGCAGTCTCACCAGCAGCAGCAGCAGCAGCCGGAGCAGCGGCCGGAGCCGGAGCAGCCTTCGGTGCAGCAGCACGCGGAGCAGCAGCAGCGCCGCCTACTTCTTCAACTTCAACTTCATAAGCCTGACCGTTTACGGTAATGTTAAATTTTTTCACTTGAGATTCCTCCAAAACATCATTTATATTTGAACGCCTGCCAGAACTCCGCTTTTAAAGGCGGAGTCTGGAAGCAATCGTCCACATATTATTGGGCTGTACGCGTACAGCGATGTAATTTTTACCATACATCTGCTGAACAGCTGCTGTAATAACAGCAACCGTTTCAGGTGTTACGCTGGTCGTTCCCACCTTGAGAACCTCCGATTACAAAGGAATGTTGCCGTGCTTCTTAGCCGGGCCGACTTCACGCTTGGTAGCAAGCATGTTGAGGGACTGGATAATGCGAGGACGGGTTTCCTTCGGCTCGATGACATAGTCAACATAGCCGCGCTCTGCAGCCTTGTACGGGGTAGCGAACTCCTCAACGTACTCAGCAGTGCGCTGCTCACGATCCGGATCCTTACGGAAGATGATGTTAGCTGCACCGGCAGGTCCCATAACAGCGATTTCGGAGGACGGCCAAGCGATAACCTGGTCAGCGCCGACTTCGCGGGAGCACATAGCGATGTAGGAACCACCGTAGGACTTACGGATGATGAGGGTAATCTTAGGAACAGTAGCTTCACTGTAAGCATAGAGCATCTTAGCACCATGACGGATGATGCCCATGTGCTCCTGGCCACGGCCGGGGAGGAAGCCCGGAACGTCAACCATGTTCAGCAAAGGAATGTTGAAAGCATCGCAGAAGCGGATGAAGCGGGAGGACTTATCGGAAGCATCGCAGTCAAGGCAGCCAGCCATTACCTTCGGCTGATTAGCGATGATACCTACAGTGCGGCCATCGAAACGAGCAAAACCGGTAATGATGTTGGTAGCGAAGTACTGATGAACTTCATAGAACTCACCGTTATCAGCAATCATGCGGATAACTTCCTTCATGTCATACGGAGCATTCGGATTATCCGGAATGATGGTGTTGAGAGCCTCGTCCATACGGAGCGGATCATCAGCGCAGTCAACAATCGGAGTCTCTTCCATGTTGTTGCTGGGCAGGAAGCTGAGGAGATAACGAATCTGCTTAATGCAGTCTTCATCATTCTCAGCAGCGAAATGAGCGCAGCCGGACTTGGAGTTATGGGTCATAGCACCGCCGAGAGCCTCAGCAGTGATCTTCTCACCGGTAACAGACTCAACTACAGCCGGGCCAGTGATGAACATCTGAGAGGTGTTCTTGACCATGTAGATGAAGTCGGTGATAGCCGGGGAGTAAACAGCGCCGCCAGCGGAGGGGCCCATGATTGCAGAAATCTGGGGAACAACGCCGGAAGCAGCAGTATTACGGAAGAAGATTCCGCCATAGCCGCAGAGAGCATCGCAAGCTTCCTGAATACGAGCACCGCCGGAGTCGTTGAGACCAACGCAGGGAGCACCCATCTTCATGGAGAGATCCTGGACTTTCCAGATCTTCTTAGCGTGCATCTCGCCGAGGGAACCACCTTCAACGGTGAAATCCTGAGCAAAAGCGTAAACGAGACGTCCGTCTACAGTACCGTAACCAACGGTTACACCTTCGCCCGGGTTCTCTTTCTTGTCCTGGCCGAAGTTTACGCAACGATGCTTAACGAGGAGATCGAGTTCAACGAAGGTACCCTCATCGAAGAGGAGATCCAAGCGCTCACGAGCAGTGAGCTTGCCCTTCTGATGCTGTTTGTCGATCTGTTTCTGACCGCCACCCTGCATGAAGTGCTCTTTCTTGGCCTTCATCAATTTGATTTTTTCCTGAACAGTAGCCATTTTATGCCTCCTAATAGGATTAATTTAATTAATTATCTCCGGTACTATTTTGCATGAAAACTCAAAAAATTGCAAGTACTTTTGAAAAAAAATTATTCCTCATCCCGGAGCTGGCAGAGCTCGAGGAGGATGCCGCCAGTGGATTTCGGGTGCATGAAAGCAATGTCAGCGCCGCCAGCACCACGACGGGGGGCCTTGTCGATCATTGCTACACCTTTAGCCATGAGTTCCTCAATAGCAGCAGCGAGGTTGTCAACGCGGAGAGCAACATGCTGAATGCCGCCTTTGCCGCCGTTGGAAGCCATCCACTTAGCAATCGGGCTCTCAGGATCGCCGTTCAGGGGAACGAGGAGCTCAGCCTGGGAACCATTCCACATCGGGTGGAATACAGTGGTAACCTTCTGAGAAGCAACGGACTCCTCACCAGCTTTAGCAACGCCGAGCATTTCGCTCCAGAACTTGCTGCCGGTTTCGAGATCGCCGCAAGCGATACCAAGATGATCTACACCGAGAACTTTGAATTTGGACATGATAAAACCTCCTACAGATAATATGAGTTTTATTTAAGCATACTTTGCATAATATCTGCTGCAACAGTATACGGATCCGTAGTACGGGCTTTAATATCCTCGACCATGGTATCGATCTTACCATTGTCAACGATTTTGCCACGGATATAGGACTCGATACGGCTGCTGAGCAGATCAAGCAACTCGTTCTTGACACGTTCAGTACGCCGCTTGGCCAATTCTCCGTTAGCTTCAATATGAGCACGGTGCTCCTCAAACTTGTCAACAAGTTCTTTTACACCGATATTCTGATTGCCAACGCACTTCATGATTGGCGGGCGCCAATCCTTCATTACGCCATCAAGATCAAGCATCATATTAAGCTCAGTAGCCAATTTATCAGCACCATCATGGTCAGCCTTGTTAATGGTGAAAATATCACCAATCTCAAGGATACCGGCCTTGATAGCCTGAATATCATCACCCATGCCAGGGATCAGAACGACCGCAGTCGTGTCAGCTGCCTTAACGATATCAACTTCGGACTGACCGACGCCTACCGTCTCGACAATGATTACATCAATCCCGAACGCATCTAGGGCTTTTACAGCATCAGCTGTCTTATGTGACAAGCCGCCGAGGCTGCCACGGGTACCCATAGAACGAATGAATACACCTTCATCAAGAGTAAGGCTATTCATACGAATACGGTCACCAAGAATCGCACCGCCAGTAAAGGGGCTGCTGGGGTCGATAGCGACAATACCAACAGTCTTTCCCATGTTACGGAAAGTCTTAGCGATCTTATCGGTTAAGGTACTTTTGCCGGCGCCCGGAGGGCCGGTGATACCAAGCACGTATGCATGGCCAGTATGCGGATAAAGCTGCTGCATAATCGCAGTGGCATTCTCAAACTCTTCCTCGATTGCAGTAATCGTACGGGAGAGCGCCAGACGGTTACCAGCAAGAAGCTCTTTCGCAATGTCCTCCATGTTTTGCACCACCTTTTGGCAGTATAAAACCTTGCCCTCTCTGAATATTAAATTCAAAGAGGGCAAAGTCATTAATACATATACCTTAAGAGTAAATTATTTTACGTTCTCGTTGATGAACTTAATGATGTCACCAGTCGGGGTACCCGGAGTGAATACTGCAGCGATGCCAGCCTCTTTGAGAGCCGGGATATCGCCATCAGGAATAACGCCGCCGCCGATGATGAGAGCATCCTTGAGGCCCTTGCCACGAACAAGCTCAACAACCTTCGGGAAGAGGTGCGGATGAGCACCGGAGAGGATGCTCATTGCAACAACCTGAACGTCTTCCTGCAGAGCAGCTTCAGCGATCTGCTCCGGGGTCTGACGGAGACCAGTGTATACTACTTCGAAGCCAGCATCGCGGAGTGCACGGGCAACAACCTTAGCACCGCGATCATGACCATCCAAACCCGGTTTTGCAACCAATACTCTTACTGCCATTTGAAATTCCCTCCAAATCTCACAAATTACAGATTAACATGAGCCTCGTACTCGCCGAAGACTTTACGCATTACGCCGCAGATTTCACCGAGGGTAGCGTAGGTCTCAACAGCAGCGAGGATAACCGGCATGAGGTTAACATTCTCATCAGCGCAAGCCTTCTCGAGATCAGCAAGGGCAGCCTGAACAGCAGCGTTGTCACGCTTAGCCTTCATAGCGCGGAGCTTCTCGGACTGCTTGATACCAACGGAAGCATCAACCTTGAGCAGGCCCTTAGGCGGCTCTTCTTCCATCTGGAACTTGTTAACACCAACGATTACGCGAGCACCGGACTCAACATCCATCTGCCACTTGTAAGCGGAATCCTGGATTTCCTTCTGGATGTAGCCCTTCTCGATAGCAGCAACAGCACCGCCGAGCTCATCAATCTTCTTGATGTACTCCCAAGCTTCCTTCTCGATGCGATCGGTCATAGCCTCTACATAGTAGGAGCCAGCGAGCGGATCGATAACATCAGCGAGACCGGACTCGTAAGCAACGATCTGCTGGGTGCGGAGAGCGATGGTAACGGACTCGGTGGTCGGCAGAGCGAGAGCCTCATCCTTGGAGTTGGTGTGGAGGGACTGGGTGCCACCCATTACAGCAGCAGCGGTCTGGAGACCAACGCGAACGATGTTGTTGTTCGGCTGCTGAGCGGTCAGCATGGAACCAGCGGTCTGAGTGTGAACGCGGAGCATCATGCTCTTGTCCTTCTTAGCGCCGAAACGCTCCTTCATGACCTTGGACCATACGCGACGGGAAGCACGGAACTTTGCAACTTCCTCGAGAACGTTGTTGTGAGCGTTCCAGAAGAAGGAAAGACGGCCAGCGAAAGCATCGACATCGAGACCAGCCTTGATAGCTGCATCTACGTAAGCGATACCATCAGCAATGGTGAATGCGATTTCCTGAGAAGCGGTGGAACCAGCCTCACGGATATGGTAACCGGAAATGGAGATGGTATTCCATTTCGGAACATTCTGAGAGCAATACTCAAAAATGTTGGTGATGAGACGCATGGACGGACGCGGCGGGAAAATGTAGGTGCCGCGAGCAGCGTACTCTTTGAGGATATCGTTCTGAATGGTACCCATCAGAGCGGTGGAAGGAACACCCTGCTTCTTAGCAACGGCGATGTACATGCAGAGCAGTACGGAAGCCGGAGCGTTGATAGTCATGGAGGTGGAAACCTTGCCGAGGTCGATCTGATCGAAGAGGATTTCCATATCAGCGAGGGAGTCGATAGCAACACCGACTTTACCAACTTCACCTTCGGAAATCGGATCATCAGAGTCATAACCGATCTGGGTCGGGAGATCGAATGCGCAGGAAAGACCAGTAGCACCGTTCTCAATCAGCATGCGATAACGCTTGTTGGACTCATCAGCGGTGGAGAAACCAGCGTACATACGCATGGTCCAGAAACGGCCACGATACATGGTCGGCTGTACACCACGGGTGAAGGGGTAGTTTCCAGGGAAACCGCTCTTCTCGCAGTAGTCACCCTCGCAATCCAGCGGGGTGTAGATACGCTGTGCCGGAACGTTGGCACGCTCGGGGAACTTTGCGATGGCCTTCTCTACCTGTGCGGTGTAGGCATCCAAACCAGCTTTAATTTGTTCATTGCTCATAATTTTTGTACCCTCCTATTATTTTTTCATGGTACCTTTTTCTAGGGCATTAACATGCCAGCTAAGCGCTTCTGCGAGGAGATGCGGCTTGTCGGCATTTTTGGTAGCTGCGCAAGCGCGATCGAAGTAATCCTGCAACTGAGCCTGATATTCCGGGCTGGAAATTGCAATGATTGCCTGGGCACGCTGTTTTGCGGACTTGCCGCGGAGATCCGCGACGCCGCGCTCGGTGACGATGAGGTCGACATCCTGTGCGCCATGATCCTGATGGGAAACCATCGGAACGATGGAGGAAACGGCACCCTTCTTTGCACTGGTGACGGTGAAGAATACGGAGAGGTAACCGCTGCGAGCGAAGTCACCAGAACCGCCGATACCGTTCATCAGGCGAGAACCGTTGATACGGGTGGAGTTAACGTTACCATAGATATCGCACTCAATTGCCGTATTCATGGCAATAACGCCGATACGACGGACAACTTCCGGGCTGTTGGAGATTTCCTGCGGACGGAGCAAGAGCTTCGGAGCATAGAAATTGAAGTTGCCATAGAGTTTCTTCTGTCCTTCCGGGGACGGGCTGAGAGCAGTACCGGAAGCGAAGTCGAGCTTACCGGCATCGATAAGGTCGAACATACCATCCTGGATAACCTCAGTGTAAACAGTGAGGTGCTCTTTGTCGGAATCAACAAATCCGCCGATAACAGCGTTAGCTACGCTGCCAACACCGGACTGGAGCGGAAGGAGATTCTTCGGCATACGGCCAGCAGCGATTTCAGCATCGAGGAAGTCGAGCAGGTGCTTGGACATAGCCTTGGAATCATCATCGATTGCGCCGAGAGGACGAGTGTTATCCGGAACATCGCACGGAACAACAGCAACAATCTTGTCGAGCGGGCACTCGATGTACGGCTTACCGATGCGGGTATCGGAAGCTACTACGTTAAAGGGCATACGATACGGGGGATCCTCCGGCACGATAACGTCATGCATACCGAAGAACTCTACCGGCTGGGAAGTGTTGACTTCAACGATAACCTTCTTAGCCTGCTTTACATAAGTTGCGCTGTTACCAAGAGAAGTAGTCGGAACGATATAACCTTCCTTGGTGATCATGCAAGCCTCAACGATAGCAACATCAAGGGTGCCACCGTTGATCATGCCAGTACGGGTCAGCTGACCAACTTCGCTAAGATGGAGATCCTGATACTGAACTTTGTTTGCATTGATGGCGTTACGCATTGCGCTATTGGTCTGATAGGGCATGCGGAAGTTAACACCGTCAACGTTGGCCAGAACTTCGTCGAGCTCGGGGCCTACGGAAGCACCAGTCCAGAGGTTAATCTTGAAAGGCTCCTTCTTCATGCGCTCAGCAAGAGCAACAGGAACTGCTTTCGGATAACCGGACGGGGTGAATCCGGACGTACCAACGTTCATGTTCGGCCCGATGTGCAGAGCTGCTTCTTCAGCAGTGGTGATCTTGCCGCGCAGTTCAGCGTTAAGTACGCGATCAGTGATATCAATCATTTAGAAATCCTCCCTCATTTCGGGTTATAAATAACCCTTTATTTGCCAGTCTCACATAAGGATCCGTGCATAAAACAGTTCGGCTGAAACCCCGCAGTATCAGCCTGCTGTTCAGTTACACACTTACTCCCAATGTTCGACAGACTTAATCTGGTAATAATATACCACGGGCAATAAACACAGTCAAGGAGAAAACCGTCAGTTTTACGTCAAAAATTACAAAAATTTCAGCAAAATCAAGGGATTTCGTCCTTTAATTATGTTGTATACCTTCATACATTATTATCAAAAATGACACTATATGTTGTGGTTAATGAATGCCGAATCCCCTATATATATGGGATTATAGAAAATTACGCTAAATTACTGCGATTTTGTATTTCGGTATACATAAGGACTTGTGTCCTTAAGGTGTAGACAATGTACACATTACACCACTATTTCTGTAAAGCACCAAGCTCATTATTTTTCATAATCAAAGCTATGGTAAACCATAAAAGCATGGATGTCGGAATGTTAAAAACTACATCATCAGTCAAACCGCCCAATGCAACAGATACCAGTGCGAGAGCTAAACCATTTGAAAAATTTGACACTATCTCCTGATTTCTTTCTTTTCCTTCTTTGAATCCGGTACCCATGGCTTTAAAAAAAACATAAAAGAATGCAGCAGCACCTGCAATGCCTATCTCTGCCGGGAAATTCAGGAACATGTTGTGTGCGTGATAGATTGTGACATTGGGATCGTTGATATAAAAATCATAATAACGATACACCATCCAGTACATACCCCAACCGATTCCCAGAAACGGCTGCTCAATTATCATCCACACCGTCGCTTCCCAAATAGCAAGTCTCATCTCTGATGAGGTGTCTATCTTGGTAAAGATGGTCGTCAGTCTTTCCAACAGTGACGGACTCAATATCAATGCTACTGCTCCACCGACCAAAGCCAGATAGAGAATTCTCCTGTCCTTTAAGGTACCGTATACTATTAAAATAAGACCCAGCGAGAATATAGCTCCTCGGGCATAGGTCATTGCAAGACACAGGGC
This sequence comes from Selenomonadaceae bacterium, assembly GCA_030523645.1. Lineage (GTDB taxonomy): Bacteria > Bacillota > Negativicutes > Selenomonadales > Selenomonadaceae > RGIG250. The sequence goes on along the minus strand of JAUNIB010000001.1, from coordinate 484,490 downwards.
GGCGGCGGCAATAAAGGATCCCAACAGTATTTTGTTTTTTCTCGTTTTTGCCCCGGATAGAAAGACAACGAGAACACAAATTACTTCATTAAGGTATCCCGCCAGAATATTCGGGTTTACCCAAGTAGAAAAGACTCTCTTTCTGAGTTCCGGATAAATATTGGCATCCACCCAGGCTACATCAGAGATATTTATGCCGAAAACAAACTGATAATAGCCGTATAAAATTACAAGACCGGCACTTATTCCAAGAATGTAAATGAGCCTTATCACTTCTTCCCTATTTTTCACAGTCTGGATTACAAGCTCATAGGTCAACAAATAGGCACCGACTAGATTGTACCAGTTGTAAAAACTAAAGTATGGATCCATTGCCCCGGTAACGGACAGACCGCTAAGAATAAAAAATGCCAATATAAATTTATCAACTTTAGTCCTAACAAACCTTCTGTCCGGATTTTTGACAGTCCTGTAAATCCATAACAGCACACCTGCAATCAATGCGGCCGCTGCGACCCATGGTGACAAAGCAATAAAAAACGCTTCCGCATAAACGGCCATTAGACATAGGCGTCGTCTCTTCTCGTCTGCCTGTATATTTTCATTAGCAAGTTCCATAAATCACCTGTTTGTCCCTAATTTTTCTATAAGCAGCTGTCGAATATACCCAATCAAATACAATGAACCGGTTATGACTAACAGTTCTCCGCTCCCCTGTTCGTTGAGAGCAATGTCCAAAGCTTTTTTTCTATCACCGGAAACAGCAATGACTTCTGAGTCATGTATTCTCTCAACAATTTCTTCCGGCGTGGCTGCTCTGTCAGAATCAGGTGATGTCACCACTACCCTGTCTTCCGGTCTCAGCAGGATTTTTATCATTGATGAAACAGCCTTATCTCTGAGTATTCCTAACAGAAACAACCTCTTCGCTCTCGGAAAAGTAATATCCAAACTCTTTCGCAGAGCCGCTATTCCTGCCGGATTATGCGCACCGTCGATTACAATCTTATCATTACCAATGGAAAAAATCTCAAACCGACCAGGCCAAAAAGATTTTTCTAATCCCTTCTGTATTGATAAATCAGTAACTCTGCCATCATTTCCAGAGATGAGCTTAGCTGTCATTATTGCAACGGCACTGTTTTTCATCTGATACTCAGCTATCATCTTCAGATGATAGGCAATCCTGCATCCTGTCATATCTGAGAACAATAGTGTTTGGCCGTCATCAGCTTCAGTTCCGGCGGAGTTTTGAACCTTGAATTCTCTATTGTTTAAGTACAGTCGTGAATCTAATTCGTCCGCTCTTTTAGCAATTATATCGACAGCCGCACCTTCAGCCCCGGTAACAACCGGTACACCGGCTTTTATTATCCCCGCTTTATGACGAGCTATACCTTCCAAAGTTCCCCCGCACTTATCGGCATGTTCGAGAGTAACATTCGTTATTGCTGCTACTTCCGGTACAATAACATTTGTTGAATCCAAAAGACCTCCCAAGCCTACCTCGATAACTGCATAGTCAACATTTTTTTTGGCAAAGTAATAGAATGCCATCGCCGTAAGGAACTCGAACTGAGTCGGACATTCCTCATTTTCTTCCAGCATGGCCTCGACAGAAGCCCGCACAGAATTTGCAGCTGCCGCAAATTCATCTTCGCTTATTTCCTCACCGTCTATAGTCATACGCTCAGTGTATCTAAACAGATGCGGAGAAGTAAACGCTCCGGTACTGCATCCGGACTCAGACAAAATTGATGACAGCATCGCAGTGACGGACCCTTTGCCATTGGTTCCAGTGATATGTATCGTCTTATATTTATTCTGAGGGTTGCCCAATCTCCTAAGAAGACTGAGTATTCGTTCCAACCCGGGTTTTATTCCAAATTTTGCAAGCTCATTCAAATACTGTAGAGACTCTGCATAGGTCAAGGCTACCCTTCCCTTCATTAATTGTGGTTTAGACTTTTTCATCATACATCAAAATATGTCCTTGTCAATTACTCCCAATAAAAATACGCCGAAAATTCGGCGTATTTTTATTGGGATATAACGAGATTTTATTTTGCAACAACATTTACGAGCTTGTTAGGTACTGCAATCAGTTTTACAATTTCTTTTCCAGCAGTCAGCTCAATTACACGCGGATGCTTCATAGCCGCTTCACTTAGAGCTTCCCTGTTGAGATCAGCCGGAACATTAATGCGTCCACGGACTTTTCCGTTAACCTGAAGAACAACCTCTACCTCGCTCTGAACCATTGCAGCCTCTTCAAAAGCAGGCCATTTTTCAAGATGAATGCTTCCCGTGTGACCGGTGAGTTCCCACAATTCTTCAGTGATATGCGGAGCAAACGGTGCCAGCAGCTTAATAAGACCGAAAACTACCTCTCTTACGAGGTCCTTGTTTACTGTCTCGGAACTCTGGAATTTATAGAAGGCATTTACCAGCTCCATAATCGAACTGATGGCAGTATTGAACATGAACCGGCCATCAATGTCGGCAGTTACTTTCTTAATGGTAGCGTGAAGAATACGGCGAAGCTCTTTCTCCTCTTCCGTGAGAACGTTTACATCATATTCATCGCTGCCAGCCTTCGCCGCTTCAGCAAACTGGTCAATAATTCTCCACACACGGTTCAGGAAACGGAAGGCACCCTCAACACCGTCATCGCTCCAATCCAGATCGCGCTCAGGGGGAGCTGCAAAAAGAATGAAAAGACGGGCGGTATCAGCACCGTATTTTCCGATAATTTCTTCCGGAGAAACGACATTGCCCTTGGACTTTGACATCTTTCCGCCGTCCTTGAGGACCATTCCCTGAGTTAGGAGGTTGGTGAACGGCTCGTCAAAGTTAACCCATCCCTCATCACGGAGAACCTTGGTGAAGAAACGGGAATACAGCAAATGAAGGATAGCGTGCTCAATGCCGCCGATATACTGATCTACAGGTGCCCAGTAGTTTACCTTTTCTCTGGAGAAAGGCTCCTTATCGTTAAGCGCATCAGTATAGCGGAGATAATACCAGGAAGAGCAGATGAAAGTATCCATCGTATCAGTCTCCCGACGAGCCGGACCGCCGCACTTCGGACAGGTGCAGTTTACGAACTCTTCGCACTGAGCCAACGGAGATACAGAACCCTGTTCAAAGGATACATTCTGAGGCAGCAGAACCGGAAGCTGATTGTCCGGTACGAGCTGCTCACCGCACTTCTCGCAATAGATTACGGGAATCGGAGCACCCCAATATCTCTGACGGGAGATGAGCCAGTCACGGAGACGATAGTTTACCTTTATCTTTGCCCCGCCAAGGTTCTTTTCAACCATCCAGTCAATGATAGCCTTCTTGGCTTCGGTGGAATTCATCCCGTCGAACTGAGCGGAATTTACCATGATACCGGGATCAACATAGGCCTCGGTCATATTGTTCTCATCAATCGGTGCTTCTGGATTATCAACAGTCAGAATCAGCTCAAGGTTATACTTCTTTGCAAACTGGAAGTCGCGCTGGTCACCGGTAGGAACACCCATTACTGCACCGGTACCGTAGTCATAAAGGACATAGTTTGTTACCCAAACAGGTACCTGTTTGCCGTTTACCGGATTTACAGCATAAACGCCAGTGAACATACCTTTCTTTTCAGAATCAGCGGATGTGCGCTCAATATCACTGCTGTTCTTAGTTTCTTCAACAAAAGCACGAAGCTCCTGCTCATTCTCCTTACCGGCGATAAATTTCTCAACGAGAGGATGCTCCGCTGCAAGGACAACATAGGTTACACCGAACACCGTATGAGCACAGGTGGTATAAACTGGAATCTTTTCACCATATTCAGGAACATCAAAGGAGAACTCTAAGCCCTCGCTGCGGCCTATCCAATTGTCCTGCATGGTCTTTACACGGTCAGGCCAGCCCTTCAGCAGCGCGAGATCTTTCTTCAGCTCATCTGCATAGGCAGTAATCTTAAGGAACCACTGAGAGAGCGCCTTTTTACGAACATCATTATCACAGCGCCAGCACTTGCCGTCAATTACCTGCTCGTTAGCCAAAACGGTTCCGCAGGTATCGCACCAGTTTACGGATGCTTCCTTCTTGTATGCGAGACCACGCTTGTAAAAGGTCTCAAACATCCACTGAGTCCAGCGATAGTAGTCAGGACGGCAGGTCTCAACTTCCCTGTCCCAATCGTAGGAAAGGCCCATTTCACGCTGCTGACGCTTCATATTGTCAATGTTCGAGAAAGTCCAGTCAGAAGGACGTACTTTGTTCTTAATCGCAGCATTCTCAGCCGGCATACCAAAGGCATCAAAACCCATTGGGTGAATGACATTAAACCCGGCCATGGTCTTGTAGCGGGCCAGAACATCACCGATGGAATAATTACGGACATGGCCCATGTGGAGGTTTCCGGAAGGATAAGGGAACATTTCAAGAACGTAGTATTTTTCCTTATCCTTGGACATTTCAGTTTTATAAATATTGCTTTCAGACCACTTTGCCTGCCACTTTTTTTCTATATCATGCGGTTTGTACTTCAGCATTTTTCTTCTCCTTCTACGAATGGTTATTTCTTACGACCGATTTCTACCGGTACAAGGATAATCTGCTTTCCTTCAAGCCGAGGCTCGATACGGTAGTCAACAATCCCGGCGTCATAGAGCTTAACTTTCAGCTCAAGCAGAAGTTTTCCAAGTTTCTCAACGATATCGGGAGTAAGGTACGCTATATTTATGTTTGAAGCAGGATTTTCCTGAAGGCGCTTTTTTTCGTCAGCCTTTTCCTTAGCAAGAAACATATCTTCCAGCGTGGGCTCTTCGACGAAATTCTTCAGCATATCCTTGTCAGACAAGTTCTTCGGAATTTTTGCCATCTGTTACCCCTTATTTCTTCTGCTCCTTGGCCCAAGAATCACGCAGGCCTACAACACGGTTAAATACCGGCTTATCAATGGTAGAGTCTTTATCAACACAGAAATATCCCTGACGCAGGAACTGATATTTTGTTCCGGCAGCAGCGAACTTGACACTTGGCTCAATCTTGGACTGAATCACCTTCAGAGATTCCGGATTAACAGCAGCCAGGAAGTCTGCCGGAGTCTCACCTTTCTCATCGGTCTTCAGTAGATAATCGTAGAGTCTTACCTCTGCATCGAGAGCAGTGCCAGCTTCTACCCAATGAAGCGTTCCCTTTACTTTGCGGCCGGCAGTGGCTCCGCCCTCTTTAGAGTCAGGATCGTAAGTGCAATGAATCTCCTTTATGGACCCGTCATCATTTTTAACAACTTCTTCGCACTTAATAATGTATGCATACTTCAGCCGAACCTCTCCGCCGGGCTTCAAACGGAAAAACTTCTTGGGCGGCTCTTCCATAAAATCCTCTGCCTCTATGAAGATTTCACGACCGAATGGCACAAAACGATTATTGTCACTATTAGGATTATTGTCAGCTTTCAGATATTCCAGCTTACCCTCCGGGTAATTGGTAATAACGACCTTGACCGGGTCGAGTACAGCCATTACTCTGTCGGCCTTCACATTCAAATCTTCACGGATAGCATGCTCAAGCATACCCACATCAACGAGGCTGTTGCTCTTAGCTACGCCGATATCCTCACAGAAAGATCTGATAGCGGCAGCAGTGTATCCGCGGCGTCTCAAACCGGAAAGAGTCGGCATGCGGGGATCATCCCAACCGCTGACATATCCTTCTTCTACAAGCTGACGAAGCTTGCGCTTGCTCATTACCGTGTTGGTAAGGTTCAGGCGGGCAAACTCAATCTGACGTGGACGAGTATTAACATCAAAGCCCAAAGACTCAAGCAGCCAATCATACAGAGGGCGATGATCTTCAAATTCCAGCGTACAAACGGAATGAGTAATACCCTCAATGGCATCAGAAAGCGGATGGGCAAAGTCGTACATCGGATAAATGCACCACTCGTCACCGGTCCGGTGATGAGAAGTGTGGGCAATTCGATAAATAACCGGATCACGCATTACGATATTGGGGGATGCCATATCAATCTTTGCCCGAAGCACATGGGAACCGTTCTCGAACTCACCATTCTTCATTTTTTCAAAAAGTTCGAGGTTTTCCTCAACGCTGCGGTTACGATAAGGACTATCCTTTCCCGGCTCTGTCAAAGTTCCTCTGTACTGACGGATTTCATCGCCTGTCAGATCACAGACATACGCCTTTCCCAACTTTATCAGCTGAACAGCATATTCATAAAGCTTCTGGAAATAATCGGAAGCGTAGAATTTTCTATCTTCCCAGGTAAAACCCAGCCACCTTACATCAGCCTGAATTGAATCAACATACTCTACATCCTCTTTTGTAGGATTAGTATCATCAAAGCGCATGTTGCACTTGCCGCCGAACAATTCAGCCAAGCCGAAATTCAGGCAAATGGACTTTGCATGACCAATATGAAGATAACCATTGGGCTCCGGCGGAAACCGGGTATGAATCCCCTCGGTATATTTACCATTTCTCTGATCTTCCTCGATGGCGTTCTGGACAAAATTCGGTGCCAACGAAATCTTTTCAGCCATGCTTATCAATACTCCTTTATGGGCGGTGCCCTTTTATTTTCATTTAACCGATTAAGTATATCACAAAAAAGGTCATACCGCTATATATTACAACTGTGTAAAATCCTTTTCATGACATTTTTTCTCCACATGATCACGAAGTCGCCTGATACCCGGCAACAGACTATCATTAGGCAGCAGACATTCAATAATCCTGTCAATATAGCCTCTTTCCACAACCCTTTTCATTGTCCAGGCAAAATTGATATCGTACACCCATATCAGCCGTACAATCTTTCTGTCGTCCAGAGTTTGAATCTTGGAGTAATCACACTGAACTCCCCGGCTAAATTCATCGAGAAATACAGCATTGACACCCATGCCGTCAGACGGCTCAAGATATGGACTAAGCACCCTGAATATATCCAGCTTATCTGCATCACGGATAAGCTTTGAAAATAGAAGCGTTCTATCATCCGTTGGCATAATAGCCCGCTTGTTGTGATTTGCGATGGCAAAACAGACTAACTCTCTGTCATTATCAGACAAAGCGTCAAGCAGTCCGGTCTCGGAAATCACCTTCAAACCAAGCAGCGCATGGTCCTCTGACTGTGCATCAACAAAAGTTTTATAAACCTGAAACTGTCTGAAGCGTCCAACATCATGGAGCAGACCCAAAAGCTCCGATAAAAAAACATCATGCCCGGTGAGTCCAAGTGCAACTGCAAGCTCCTTTGAATATAACTGAACATATCCGGTATGCTCCAGCTTCATTTTTACTGCAGCTATTACCTGGTCATCAGAATCCTTCAGAAAGCTCTCGGCATAATCATTAACAAATGCCTGACAGCTCTTTATAAACTCTGTTTCCTGCACAGTATAATTCTCAGAAACAGAAGTGACCGTTTTATTATGTGACATTTCTCTACGGCTGTGCCGGTTCCCTCCAATAGTATTCATTCGTACTGCACCATTATAGATGAAAAAGCGAGGTCTGCAAAGAGTCAGACCTCGCTTTTAATCATAAACAGAACATCATACCTCAGAGGTACGGATAGGTTGGAAACCAAGATTCTGAATAACTTCATTTACCTTCTCTGTATCGATAGGCTTCGTAGCGTAAGCATCACAACCAAGCTTAAAAGCCTCATCGACATAGCTTACATCGGCCAATGCAGTCATAACAATAATACGCAGTCTGTCCTCAACCGGAATCTGCTGCTGTGCCTCTATAGCACGAATAACCTTCAAAACCTTCAAGCCGTCTGCCTTCGGCATCATTACATCAAGACAGAGAAGATCATACGGCTCATTGTTTTTCCAGCCTGCCATACAATAGTCCAAAGCCTCTACGCCATCAACCGCCACATCACATTCACCGTAATCAGACATGAACTCCTTCAAAAAAGCCCTGTTGGTGCGGTCATCTTCCGCAATTAAGATTTTCATATTCATACTCCCCTTTATATAAATAAATCACTAATCTTTATTTAGAAAGCTCATCCATGCAATACTTCATGAGATCAGCTATATCATCATCTGTATCATTGGTATTTCGACGCGGTGTCGGATTTACATAAACGCTGCGATAACGAACCACATCGTCGGCTTCGTTGACCTCGTGACAGGGTATCCAGAAGGAGAATATACTTCCCTCTCCTGCTTTAGAGGACACTCCCACTCCGCCCGACATCAAATCAACAAGCTCTTTTGTTATCCGCAAGCCAAGACCTGTTCCTCCAAATCTCCTTGTGCTGGAACCATCAACTTGACTAAATGGTTTGAAAAGCTTTGACAGGTCAGCCTTCACCATGCCTATTCCTGTATCTCTGATAGAGAATTCCAACGTAGGCGAACCAAGCCTTTCTCCTCGGACAACCTTTACCGTGACACCGCCTGAATTGGTAAACTTGATTGCATTGCTGATAAGATTGTGAAGTATTTGCCGTATCCTCAAGGCATCACCGCTAATATACCGCGGCAGATTATCTGCAAACTGCGCCTTGATATACAGTCCCTTCTCCATCGCAGCTTTAGTATGCGAGGAAAGAACCTGATGTAGATTCTTCATTAAATCAAATCTAAGGTTTTCCAGCTTCAGCGATCCGCTTTCCAGCTTGGAGAAGTCCAAAATGTCATTTATGATATTCAGCAGATATTCTGAGCATTCCTTTGCCGAATTGAGATTATCCCGCTGGTAATCAGTCAGTTTCGTTCTAAGTGTATGGTCAATCATGCCTACCATACCGGTTATCGGCGTTCTCAGTTCGTGGCTCATATTTGCCAGGAACTGACCTTTAGCAGTATTCGCAGCCTCCGCAACAGCCTTTGCCTGTTCAAGCTCATATTCGTATATCTTGCGCTCTGATATATCAATAAGCGAAACTATTATATGCTTGTCATCATTGGCCGCCACTGTAGCAATATCTACTCTCAGCCATATTACCCTGTTATCATCAACCCGATGCAAAGCGACATCAAATCTGTCATTATAAGAGCCGGTTGAAGCTGCTGCCTGCAACAGGTGATAGTTCATTGGACACTTTTGGCAGTACTTTCCGTTTCCGCAGCCAGCTTCAATACTATTCTGACATTTGAAAATATCGCCGAAACGCCGCCCGATCGCTGAGTGTGCAGCGGTTTCCAATATTTGTTCTGCTGACCTGTTCAGGTCAACAACATTGCAGGAGGAATCAACTATAAGCAATCCCACCGCAACGGCAGAGAAGATTGTTCTCAGATACTGCTGATTCTCTTCCAGCTTCAACTCTAATCGTCTTAATCTGGTTATATCCCTGAACAGCGAAGAAGTACCCCGGACTTTACCATCCTTGCCAACAATCGGTGTGCTGGTGGCAGAAAGATATGTAAAACTTCCGTCAGGCCATCTGATTCCGGAATTAATCCTCAATCCAACCGATATCTTTTCTTCGAGAGCCTGCTTTATCGGACTGTCGATCTTTTCATTCGTATCAAAATCATAAATAGCGCATACATCATCAAAAAATCTACCGCGAATATTCCCGGTTAACCCCAGAATGTGTATAGCTGCACCATTTACATATCTAATGCGGCCTACTTCATCGGTTATTAAGATACCATCACGAACATCACCCAGAAGCTCTGTCAGCATTCTGGCATCGCTTTCCGCTAAAATGTCCTGCATCTTCTCCCCCCTTCCTCAATAAAAACTTGAAGAAGTCGAAAAATTTACCAGACCATCTATCTTACAAGATTACTTATCACCGGACGCAATGGCCATAATAGAGCCGGCTATTGCATCGATCGGCATCTGTCTTTGAACTGCTCCTGCATCCCAGGCCGCCTTTGGCATACCGTAGACAACACAGGTTCTTTCATCCTGTCCGATTGTAACAGCACCAGCTTTACGCATTTTCAGAAGTCCGTCCGCTCCGTCTCTACCCATTCCGGTGAGAATAACACCCAAGGCCTCATCGCCGACAAACTCAGCTACCGTTTCGAACAGAACATCTACCGCCGGACAAACGCTATTCACCGGTTTACCCGGCGCACATTCCAGCTTCATGCCGGTAATGGTACTGTTCAGTTTCATGTGTAAGCCACCAGGAGCTATATACACATGATTCTTTTCTATCCGTTCACCGTCTTTTGCTTCCTTTACTTCCAAAGCAGACTCTTCATTCAGCCGCTCTGCAAATAGCCGCGAAAAATTTGCCGGTATATGCTGTACAACAACAATTGGCGGAAGCGGCGGTCTTAAGGCGGTAATAACCTTAGTCAGTGCTACCGTCCCTCCGGTTGAAGCGCCGATAGCTATAACCGATATTTTTTTATTTCCTTTTGCCAAAGGTGCAACCGGCGCTGCCTGAGCCATCGTCTCTACCTTTGACAATGCAGCCTGAATCTCCTCAGCCTGACGGTCAAAAACATTAACGCCCGAATTCTTCTTTTCGGAAGATTCTTCTTTTTTCTGCAGCATATCCGTCAGCCGGTTTGTTGCCGTAAAGACGCTGCCCGGACTAACTTTAATACCGCTTGTTATAACATGAGTAGTCTCGGCTGTAGCAGCAATTTTTGAAAGGTACATTGCTGTAACATCCGCAGCCGTTTTGGGATTTACAAACTGACGGCGAATTGATGCCAAGCCCTGTGACGGTACATCTTCAGATTGTCTCTCCTTACCGCTGTGCCAGTCATAAGGTCTCAAAGAAACCTTACGCAGTGAAGCTATTTTGAGTCTGAGTGCAACATCACTTAGAAATGCATCATCCAGAGTCCTGCAGGAACCGGGTTTTGTGACAAAATCACAGGCTCCGGCCATGAGTGCCTCAGTACAATAATCTGAATCAGCACTCATCACAACGGTCGGCAATGGATATTGAGCAAGGAGACGCCGAAGGAACTCAATACCGTCCATCTTCGGCATTTCCACATCCAGCAGCATAACATCCGGCTTAAACTCAAGAATTTTGTCCCGAGCCGAGAAGGGATCATCCGCTTTGTCCAGAATACTCCCTGCCGGAAGAAATCGCTCCAGCTCATTAAAGAGTGTCTCGCGAAAGACCATTGAGTCATCCACTATAAGCACTCTTAGACCTTTGTTCATATTTTGAATATATCCTTTATTGGGTTAAGTGATTCAATATTTTCAAAGACGCTCATCGTCAGTCAGAACAATCTTGGCCGGCATATCCGCAAATCTGTCATTATCGGCAGTCTGCACTTCATCAGCCCCAATCTTGAACCGTCCTGCAAGCTTATTGAGGTTGAACGCCTCACGGCTGAGTTCCTCACTGGCGGCAGCGGATTCCTCGGAAGAAGCAGAATTCGCTTCGACAACCTTGGAAACCTGAAGAACGCCCTCATTGACCTGCTCGATGGCATTGCGCTGCTCGTTGGAAGCAGTAGCAATGGAATCTACAATATTAGCTGTCTCAGTTACATTATCAACAATAGCAACCAGGGACTCCGCAGTCTTCTGTGCAATACTGCGGCCCTCGGCAACACGGGTAATAGAATCCTCTATCATATCCGTAGTTTCCTTGGCGGCTTTTGCACTGCGGGCAGCAAGGTTGCGTACCTCTTCGGCAACAACTGCAAATCCCTTGCCGTGCTGTCCGGCACGGGCAGCTTCTACGGCAGCGTTCAGTGCAAGAATGTTGGTCTGGAATGCAATTTCATCGATTACCTTAATAATCTTGGAGATGCTGGTAGAGGACTCATTAATAGCCTCCATTGCATTCAGCATCTGATGCATGGACTGATCGCCTTCATCAGCGGCTGCCTTTGCTTTCATACTCAGACCGGAAGCACGGTCTGCAGCCTCGGCATTGCTGATAGTCTGAGCGGAAATCTCAGAAATAGAGGTAGAAAGTTCTTCAATAGAAGCAGCCTGCTCAGTAGCACCCTGAGAAAGAGAGATGCTGGCATCGGAAATATTCTTTGCCCCGGTTGCAACCTGATCGGCAGCAGTACGAATTTCAGAAATAGTGGATTTAACATTTGACCGCATTTTTTCAAAGGCTTCAGCAGCAGCAGAAAGCTCGTCTCCGCCATTGTCGTCAAATGGAACAGACAAATCACCACCGGCAATGCGAATAGCGCCGTCCTTGAAATTATTAATGCGGGAAGCAATGCCATTGGCAAGACCGATACCGACAAAGAGAGCGCCGGCAACAACAACGGCAGAAATGATGATAAGAACTGTTATTGTAGTATTATTGCGGCTGTTAAGGTCATTCAATCCCTGTTCTGCGGCAGCATCAGCCTTCTTAAATACATCACCGCAGTGGTCACGGAAAGCGATAACATGTAGTTCAGCCTCACCGAGTGCCTTCATATTTACATTGCCGTCTTTGAGAGGAATGATGGCCGTCTTACGAATCTTGCGATACTGGTCAATATCATTCTGGATAACCTTTACAGCAGCGAGAGCAGCCTCACTTTTAGCCTTGGCAAACATACCCTTCATGTGCTCATCGGTCTTACCGTCGAAGTACTCCATCTTTGCCAGGCACTTATTGCGGGCATCGAGATCTGTCTGAAGAAGAGCCCTCAGCATTTCGCAGTGAGCAGCATTGAAGAAGCGGCCGGCTGCATAGCCATCTACACTGGCCTTAATGTCATTTTCAATGACCTCGTTATACTTGTCTCCTGTATAGTGCTGCTGATAAACACTGAAGACAACCGATAGAACAATCAGGATACCCATACTGACTATTGTAGCCAGCAGCTTATTCTTTATCGTCATTGCAGACTTTTTAGCTCTTGCCATTGTTTTGCACCTCAATCTTTAATTATCCGCCGACATATCGGACATTATCTCAGTATCTTCCTCGGAGAACAGCTTCTGCCAATCAAGCAGCAATGTTGCCTTTTCTCCGTTTTCACCAGATTTACCGATGCCCCGTATGCACCGGTTCTGCGCAGCCTTCAGCTTCGGCGGAAGCACCACCGCATCCTCAGGTATCGTCAGAACCTCTGCCACACTGTCAACGATTATGCCTACCATAACATCTATCATGTCAATAACTATCACGCAGGTTCTGTCATGGTACGGCAGGAATTCCTTTTGGAATCTGAGCCGCATATCAACGATAGGAATTATCTTACCGCGGAGATTTATTATACCTCGGAGATACTCCGGCGTTTCCGGTACGCTGGTAATCGGCTGAATCCCTATGATTTCAATTACAGCCTTTATGTCAATGCCGTACATTTCGTCGCCTACCGCAAAAGTGAGATATTTGTCTTTTTGAGTATCTTCATTTATTGCTGACATTGTTCTTTCTTCTTCGGTCATAAAAGCTCCCCCTTCTCTTTACGATAAAAGAGACTTAGCTATATCGCCGGCATCAATAATAAGACTGATGCTTCCATCTCCGAGAATAGTACATCCGGCTATGCCGCAGGAATTTGACATTCGCTGTATGTACTTGGGTACCGGTTTAACTACAATATCTTGAACTCCCAGCAGTCTGTCGGCAAAAAGACCGATTATTCGACCATCCGCTTCGACCAGCAGCAGGATACCATTTTCCAGCTCAGCTTCAGCATCAGGAACCTTATACAGTTGCCCCAGACGGACAATCGGGAAAATATCGCCTCTGACCATTATCATTTCACCATGGTCAGGATCATGAATAATCTGATCCCTGCCAGGGCGGAACGACTGCCGGATAGAACTGATCGGCACGGTGTATCTGGCACTGCCGACCACTATCGACATACACTCAATGATAGCCAGGGTAAGAGGAATTTTCAGAGTGGTTACACTTCCCTGTCCCGGTGTGCTGTCAACAAGAACCGTACCACCCATAGCCTTGATATTGGAAAGGACTACATCCATGCCAACCCCTCGGCCTGAGAACTCGGTAACTTTTTCATTCGTTGAGAATCCTGGATGGAAAATGAAAGAGTATATTTCTTTGTCAGTGAGCTCTTCCTCAGGCTTGCTGAACAATTTATTTGCTCTGGCTTTGCTGAGAATCTTTTCACGATCAAGACCTGCTCCATCATCAGCAATCTTGATAACGACTTCACCGCTGGCATTTTCCGCCGACAGAGTAACAGTACCGGATTCATCCTTACCATTATCCACACGCACATCCGGCATCTCGATACCATGGTCTATACTGTTTCTGATAATGTGCATCAGCGGATCGCCGATATGCTCAATTATATTCTTATCTACTTCCGTATCTTCACCAACAAGCACCAGCTTAGCTTTCTTGTTCAGCTTCTTGGTCATATCGCGCACGATACGGTTCATCTTCATAAATGTAGCTTCAAGCGGAACCATACGAAGCTCCATAACACTGTCCTGAAGCTCACTGGCAACCTTATGAAGCTGACGGGAGGCCTTCTGGAAATTCTCCAGCTCCTGACCTTCTACATCAGGATTATGAGTTACCATCGCCTCCGCAATTACCAGCTCTCCCACCAGATCCATCAGCCGGTCAAGCTTATCTACCGCAACGCTGATAAGCTGCTGCTGTTCATGCTTAAGCGGCTTCGGCCTGGGCATCGGCTCAGGTTTTACCGGGGTAATCGGCTCTGCCGGTGCCTCTGCTGCCTGAATCGCCTGCTGAATTAATGAAGGCCAGTATTCACACTCGGAAACATCCTTTAATTTCTTCAGCACCAGAGATTCCATAAATAAGGTTGTATCAAGGTGCTTTTTTACTTCCGCTTCATCCAGCTTCGTGGTAAACCACATCTTGAAACCATCCTGCTGGATTTTTTCGGCGGCAGAATCATCTTCCAAAATCTTGTCGGGGAGATGATGTATTTCTATTACTTTATCCTTTATGGAATTAATCACGCCAAAGGCTCTGACCTCTTCCATTCCGCAATCCGGCTCAAAGCGCAGATGAGCAAAAAATACATTTTCTGCACTCGACGCGGCTGGCTTAGTAGCCGCGGGGATAAAGTACTGCTGGGGTTTTGGTGGTTCTGCAGCAGCAGCAACACCGCTGCTTTCTGCTCCCGGCTTCTTTTGAGCATTGACCTTGCGTAAATCTACATCAGGGTCATCACCGTTAGCTTCTTTGAAAGCTCTAAGAAAGAATCTGGTTGTCTCACAGAACTCATCACTACTGGCATCGGCCTTTTCACCAGCGTCAATCTTCTCGATTTCTCCGCTCATAAAGTCTACGGCTGCCAGTACTAAATCAGTAATAGATGAACAGTCAATGTTCTGCGGCTTTCGTTCCCTTATATAGAAGAATATGTCTTCTACCGAATGGGCCACCGTAGAAACATTGTTTACCATCATCATTGCCGCAGACCCTTTTATTGTATGGAGTCCGCGGAAAAATTCATTTACATCGTCCGGGTCAAAGCTTTGAGTCTGTTCACTTTTCAGAGCCAACTGTTCAAGCTGCTCTAAAAACTGACGCGTCTCAAAGATGAACATGTCTAGCATCGGCTCATGCTCAGCCACATATCCCACTTCCTTTTGTGTAAAAATTATATTTTACCAGCAAAAAGGGTACACAAATCCATTAGACACAACTATAATAATTTTATCAGCCTTTCTGTGTTCTTTCAAGTTAAAATAAACGCTATTTATATTTCACGCCTTTTTTCCTAGATTTTTTTGACCGTTTTCTCATCATCGCTTTTTTCAGTTAATTATTTCAACTAATCATTAAATTCCAGCAGGACAATATACCTATATTCATGCAAATTAGTGGTCTCTTTCCCTATATGGATATAAATTAAATCAAAAAAGTGGTTGATGAACGATAAGTCATCAACCACTTTTTGATTTAATAGCAACAAATGACGGACAATCAGTCTGCAGTAACTACCGCACCGGTATTTGCCGATGTGGTGAGCTTCGCATAGCGGGCAAGATATCCGGTCTTAATCTTCGGCTCAGGCTTTACCCAGGCTGCCCGGCGCTTCTCAATAACATCATCGGGAACTTCCAGCTCCAGCTTGCGGTTCGGGATATCGATTGAAATCTTATCTCCGTCCTCAATCAAAGCGATGAGACCGCCCTCCATAGCCTCCGGAGAAATATGACCAATGCAGGCACCCTGGCTGGCACCGGAGAAACGACCATCGGTGATAAGGCCGACCTTCAGGCCGCGGCCGGTTATTACTGCAGTCGGGTTAAGCATCTCCTGCATGCCCGGACCACCCTTGGGGCCTTCATAACGAATTACAACTACATCACCATCAACAATCTTTCCATCCATGATGGCATTAACGGCATCTTCCTCAGAGTTGTAGCACTTAGCCACACCGCTGTATACCAGCATATCCTCGCTGACAGCGGATGCTTTGACAACAGCATACTTCGGGCAGAGGTTACCCTTCAGAATAGCGATACCGCCGGTCGCACGATATGGTGCATCTACGGAATGAATTACATCATAGTTCAATACTTTAGCGTTCTTGATACGCTCACCCATAGTACCGGTTACGGTCATGGCATCAAGATGGAGAAGGTTTTTCTTTGCAAGCTCAGCCATTACAGCATTAATGCCGCCGGCTTCGTTGAGGTCCTGCATGTGATGCTTGCCTGCAGGACTGAGCTTAGTGATATACGGAGTCTTCTGGCTGATTTCGTCAAAGAGAGGCGGCTCAATAGTGATGCCTGCTTCATGGGCAATAGCCGGAATATGGAGAACGGTATTGGAACTGCCGCCGATTGCATTGTCTACGGTAATTGCATTCTCAAAGGCCTCACGAGTCATTATATCACGAGGCTTAATGTCCTTGGCAATCAAATCCATTACTACAGCACCGGCCCGCTTTGCCAGGAGACGACGCTGTCCGGCGTAAGCGGCCGGAATGGTACCGTTTCCGGGGAGACCCATACCGAGAGCCTCGGTAAGGCAATTCATGGAGTTTGCCGTGAAGAGGCCGGCACAGCTTCCGCAGCTCGGGCAGGCATTGGCTTCCAGTTCTTCCATTTCTTCGGCAGACATCTGACCAGCGGCAAATTTTCCGGCAGCTTCAAATGCCTGACTTACGCTGATATCGCGGCCCTGGAAACGACCGGCAAGCATTGCACCGCCGGAAACAACAACAGAAGGAATATTAAGGCGGGCTGCTGCCATCAGCATACCCGGAACAATCTTGTCGCAGTTCGGAATGAGGATAAGGCCATCGAAGCCGCTTGCAGTAGCAACCGCCTCGATAGAGTCGGCAATAAGCTCACGGCTGGCCAAAGAGAACTTCATGCCGGTGTGACCCATTGCTATTCCGTCGCAAACACCAATAGCAGGGAATTCAAAAGGAGTACCGCCGGCAGCTGCTACACCCAGCTTGGCTGCATCGGCAATCTCACGCAGGTGAAGATGACCCGGAATAACTTCATTGAAAGCATTGCAGATACCGATAAGGGGCTTTTTCAAATCCTCCGGACCGTAGCCCATAGCATGGAAAAGAGAACGATGCGCACAGCGGGTGGCACCTTTTTTTACAACATCACTTTTCAAAATAAACCCTACCTCTCAAAAATAATGTAAAACTGTAAACTTAATAATAACGCTTTTAACCAGCTATTGCAAGTCATAATTAAAATTCGATTCCCTGCTGCGCCTTGATTCCCTTCTGGAAAGGATGCTTCACAAGATGCATCTCTGTAACGAGGTCTGCTGCATCGGCAATAGCCGGCCGTACATCCCGGCCGGTGATAACCAGATGAATATTCTCCGGTTTTTCCTTTATTAAATCAAGTACACAATGCTCCTCGATAAGCTCAAATTTCACCGCGTAGTTAAGCTCATCAAGTATTATCATATCCCATTTTCCGCTGAGCATTTCTTCACGGGCTTCTTTCAGTGCCTCGCAGGCAGCTTTGCAATGCTCTGTTTTATCCTCACACCGCTGAGTAAATCCCTTGCCGCACTGTCGCACTTCTATTCTGCCGTCAATATCCCCCAGCGTTTTGATTGTTTTTAGCTCTCCATATTTCCAGCCGCCCTTAATGAACTGCATGATGAGTATACGGAGTCCGTCACCCCAGGCTCTCGCTGCCAAGCCCAAAGCAGCCGTGGTTTTGCCCTTGCCGTTTCCGGTATGAATCAGCACCAGTCCTTTTTTCTCCTGAACCGTTTCCTTCTCCATCAAAGTCACCTCAAACAATATGAAAAATTTTCACTCAAAAGCTTTATAAATGTCTGAAAAATGATATACTAATGCAGGTTTACCGTTTATTATACCATGACTTGATAAAAATTTCTAATATATGGTATCAATGCCATATATAATTTATGTGAAAACAGGTATATTGATGAAAAAGTTTCTCTCTTTCGTCTTTGTTATTACTGTGTTTTTTCTTGCTTTCACTTATGCAATAGAAAAATCCGGTATGCTTTTCCTTGGAAGAACTACTGCAAACGCAGTTTTTACCGAAACTCCCAATGGACAGGTGTTAAGCTGGGACAAGCTTCCTTATCCTTGCTATTACAGGATAGATACGATATCAATCTCAAAGGGACGAGGCAATAATCAAACCGAGCGTCGAATTGAAAAGAGCGAGTTTTCAATGACTCCTTCCTGCAAGCTGGAGTCCTCCGCAGTCCCCACCGAGTATATCATTACACCCTACGGAATGTTCGGCACATTTGAACGGTCATTCGACCCTGTAGTAAACCCCCGCTATGAAGCAAAGAATGTTCCTGTCCTAATCAGCAGCTTCACCAAGGACACTCCCGCCTCTGCCAAGCCGTTTCTTCTTTGGCACACGGTGCCGACTGCTGCCTGCTACCGTCTGGAGCTTTTATCCGATAAGCCTTCAACAGAAGGCGGCACTGCCAAGGACTCCGACAACAGCCTGTATATTACCGAAAGAATATATACCAACGGTTGTCAGGTTGACCTTACAGACTTCATGAAAGGCAAAGGAAAAGAAATAAAAAAATTCTATTGGCGGGTTCTTGCCCTTAATCTCGACAGAGAGCCCTTGGGCGAATTCTCTCCAGCCAGCGAGTTGTTTGCTGACAGTTCTTTACCTTATCCCGACCGTCCGATGCTTAACGAAAATGACAAGATGATAACCGGCCGTATGCCTCTTTATCCGGTATATAACTGGATACCGTTGGCAGACAGAAGCCTCGACTACGAGGTAGAGCTGTCAACCAGGCCATACGATAAGGAGCATAAAAACAAACCTATTGATAATCCCCTTTGGCGCAAATCAGCCAATGAGAAGATTTGCCTTTATGACGATTTGCCTCGGGGTGAGCCGGGAACGACCTACTATTGGCGTGTGAGAGCGCTTGACCGTGAAGGCAATCAGGTTGGTCATTATTCCGATGTGGCTGCTTTCTCCATCCCCCTGTATGAAGGCCGGCCCTTCGCAGCTGCTTTTGGTGACAGCATCACCCACGGCGGCGGAGCAATCTCCTACTCTCCTGCAAATCTTGAATACAGCTACACCAGTTATCTGGACTTCCCTACAATTAATCTTGGTAAAAGCGGCGATACACTGGATGCTGCTCTTGCCCGATTTGAGAATGATGTCCTGCCGCTGCATCCATACAATCTTCTCATAATGGAAGGAACGAACAATCTTCGCAACGACATGACCGCTGCCGATATGTGCAGATATATTGACGACATCCGATCTGTTTGCGAGAAGAATGATATCCGACCAATCTTTATGACAATAATGCCCCTGAATCCACCGAAAATCATGCGGGCCTTTAACTCTGCTACCAACAGCGAATGGAATCAGAAGCTCAAAATCGTAAACGATCATATCCGCACGATGCCGTACTACATCGAGCTTGAACCTTACTTCTATGACCAGGATAATAAACTGCTGGCCGGCGAGTTGGCAATAGACGGTCTTCATCCTGATGTATCCGGCAAGATGCTCATGGCAAATATTGTAAATAAACATAAACATCTCCTGCGTCAATGACACAGGAGATGTTTTTTGCCTATTTTTTCTTTACCTCTCTTGTTCCCTGCAGTTCAAATATAATATCCCTCAGCTCCGCAGCCCTCTCAAAGTCAAGCGACCTCGACGCATCCTGCATCTGCTTGGTAAGTGTTTTAATCAAAGCCTCTTTATCCTTCTTTGTCAGCTTCCGCTTTTCTTTCGGCTTTGCTTCATAGCCAGCCTTGCTTTCGGCGGCAACTGAGACGCCTGTCTCCGACACGATTGTTGTTCCTATCAGATCCTTAACAGGCTTCATTACCGTGATCGGGGTGATATTATTCTTACGGTTGTATTGCTGCTGGACACTCCTTCTGCGATTGGTTTCATCAATGGCCCGTTTCATAGAGCCGGTTACCTCGTCAGCATACATAATGACATGACCATCGGCGTTTCTTGCCGCTCGTCCTACCGTCTGAATCAGTGATGTCTCTGACCTAAGGAAACCCTCTTTGTCAGCATCAAGGATGGCAACAAGAGAAACCTCCGGCATGTCCAGGCCCTCACGGAGAAGATTTATTCCCACCAGTACATCAAATACGCCGGCTCTCAGGTCGCGGATTATCTCCGCTCTTTCAAAAGTGGCAATATCAGAATGAAGGTATTTTACCTTTATCCCTGCTTCTTTCAGATAGTCCGTAAGATTTTCCGCCATTTTCTTGGTGAGCGTAGTGACAAGAACCCGTTCATTTTTGGCTGAACGAAGCTTTATCTCGCTCATCAGGTCATCAATCTGACCTTCCAACGGCCTGATTTCTATTTCCGGGTCAACGATACCTGTGGGGCGTATAATCTGCTCAACTACCTGCTGGGCTTTTCCCAGCTCGTATTCTGCCGGGGTAGCCGAAACATAAACTATCTGATTAATCCGCTCTTCAAACTCCTCAAAGGTCAAAGGCCGGTTGTCAAAAGCCGACGGGAGACGAAATCCGTTGTCAACAAGAGAAATTTTCCTTGAGCGGTCGCCGGCATACATTGCCCTAAGCTGCGGCATTGTGACATGGGACTCATCCATAACAATCAGAAAATCATCCGGGAAATAATCCAGCAGTGTATAGGGTGCCTCCCCCGGTTTCCTATGAGTGAGATGGCGTGAATAGTTCTCTATGCCGGAGCAGTAACCCATCTCCTCTATCATCTCCAGGTCGTAATTTGTCCGCTGCTTCAGCCGCTGAGCTTCCAGCAGCTTGTTCTCAGCCTCAAGCTGCTGCAGTCGTTCTCCCAGCTCATCCTGAATGGAGGCCACCGCAAGCTTAAGGTCTTCGTCTGCTGTAACATAATGGGATGCGGGAAAAATCATTGAATGAAGTCTTTCCCCATAAACATTTCCGGTTGTTACATCAAACTCCAGGATTCTGTCTACCTCATCCCCAAACAGCTCTATTCTTACTCCCCGATTATTGTAGGAGGCCGGAAAAACCTCTATGACATCGCCCCGCACTCTGAATTTATCTCGTTCAAATGCAATGTCATTGCGCTCGTAGTGTATGGAGACAAGTTTGCGAAGAATGTCATCCCTAGATATTTCCTGACCTTTATGAAGAGAAAGCACCATCTCGTGGTAGCTTTCCGGCGAACCCAGTCCGTATATACAGGAAACACTGGCTACAACGATAACATCACGCCGCTCAAACAATGAGCAGGTTGCTGAATGACGCAGCTCATCAATTTCATCATTTATTGAGGCATCCTTTTCAATGTAGGTATCAGTCTGCGCAATATACGCCTCCGGCTGATAATAATCGTAGTAGGACACAAAATAACCCACATAATTATCCGGGAAGAATGCCTTAAACTCACTGGCCAGCTGTGCCGCCAACGTCTTATTATGGGCTATCACAAGAGTCGGCTTTTGAACCTTTTCTATCAGCTTCGCTATAGTGAATGTCTTTCCGGTACCGGTGGCACCAAGCAAAACCTGAGCCTCCTGTCCGTTTTCAATACCCTTTGCAAGATTTTCTATTGCCTCCGGCTGGTCGCCTGTCGGCATAAACGGAGCTGAAACCTTAAAAGGTCTGTCCGCTACAGTCTCGATTTTTTCAAATTTAACAGCCATTTTCTTTTCCTCCGTGTTTGATAATACATCAAACAAAAAGAGATTTCAAATCAGCATGAAAAAAGCCGCCGGTTTCGGCGGCTAACTTATTATGTGGCTGAATAATCAGTTTGTCTCTTCGCTGGTGAGCAGGTATTCCAGCTTTACATCGGAGCTGGTGTTCAAATCAATAAACTTTCCGCTCTCAGTCTGCACCATAGGCATAGCATTCACTCTGGTTTCATCTATGAAGACAATCTTTGCCCTCTCACCGTTACTCAACATGCCCCAGGCACCGTTCAGGGAATGGCATACATTCTTTACGAAGCAGACGCCATACTCAGTATCCATTTTATTGTTCATGATATCATCGAACAACACCTGGAAAATATCGAAAGGAGAAGTACGCTTAGCATAGTTTCTATTGGATGCCATGGCATCATAAATGTCAACCAGTGCAAGGATACGACCGAAGTCACCAATCTGTTCCTTACGAAGCGCCTTCGGATAACCGGAACCGTCATTTCGCTCATGATGCTGGATAACACCTTCAGCAATTTCCTCTGCGGCTGTCAGATCACTCTCCAATATCATGGAGCGACCGAGGACTGTATGGCGACGAATGAGATTCATCTCATCTGTTTCAAGCTTACCTTTCTTCGCTCTGATGGACAGAGGAATCTGCAGCATACCGGAATCGCAAAGCAAAGCCGCTATTACCAGCTGTGTTCTTCTGGCCTCGTTCATTTTGAGCCATATTCCCATGAGACCTGCCAGAATTCCCATATTCAGACTGTGGTGAATAATATATTCATCACTTCTGTCCAGACTGTGAAGCTGGGTTATCGCATTGTTATCATGGCAAAGTGCCCAAAAACGGTCATCATTAACAAGACGAAGAACCGCATCTTTATCTATCTCAAAGGTGGTTGCCATCTTGTCGTAGATAACATGAAGCTCTGTTAACTTAATTCGATAGTTGAGAATATAATTGGGATTAGAGAGATGTTCAGCCGACGGATCAACCTTTGCTGCAGCCGCTCCCTCTGCTTCCTTCTCCGGTTCGTCAATAATTACAGAAAAAATGCCCCAATTATCAAAGCCATCAATCATGGCATCAGTAAGAACCGTACCGGTTTCTGCCAAACGGGCTCCCTGATCATTATGGACATCTTTTCCCAGTTTCATGCCTGGCTGCAACTCATAAATTGCATAATGCTTCAGCACTCTTTAATCACCTCAAGTTGAATCGAACTATACGCTTAAACAACACACGACAATTATATAGTCATTCAAAAGTAATGTAAACTATTTTTTCTCATCTTTGACAAAAAGTTATCAACTTTTACTTTTCTCTGTATTTTACGACTTATTTTTTCACCTTATGACGATTAAAAGACTTTTTGAGAATGTCACAATTTAGTCTTCCTAACAGAAAAATGGGACGGAATAATCCGTCCCATTCAGTTCTTAAACCTAATTCAGCTGAAGATTAAAGTGATGCCAAATATTCAAGACGCTCGGCAATAGACTTGCGCTTTTCCTCATTTTCGGACAGCTTTGCCTTCTCTTTTTCTACAACTGCGACCGGTGCCTTTGCAACAAAGCCTTCGTTGCCCAGCTTCTTCTGAGTACGCTCGATTTCTTGATTGAGAGAAGCCATTTCCTTCTGGAGACGGGCCGTTTCCTTCTCTACATCAATCATACCCTTAAGGGGCAGATAAACCTCAACGCCATTAACAACTGCTGCCATGGCATTTTCCGGCTTCTCTGCCTCAGCCGGCAGAATGGTCAGCGGCTCTGCATTGGCGAGAGCGAAGAGATATCGCTGATTTGCATCAAATATATCACGGAGCTTCTCATCGGTGAAATGCAGAAGAACGGCACTCTTCTTAGCCGGGGAAACATTTACCTCTGCCCGCATATTACGGATTGATTTGATAGTCTCCATGATAGCGGTCATACCAGCTTCTGCAGCCTCATCAATCTTGTTATCCTCACCGGCAGGCCACTGGGAAATCATGATGCTCTCACCAGCATGAGGAACCTTCTGCCAGATTTCTTCAGTAATGAATGGCATGAAGGGATGAAGCAGACGAAGAGTATGCTCAAGAATATAGGCAAGGACATACTGAACA
Organism: Selenomonadaceae bacterium; assembly: GCA_030523645.1. Classification (GTDB taxonomy): domain Bacteria; phylum Bacillota; class Negativicutes; order Selenomonadales; family Selenomonadaceae; genus RGIG250. Next base: position 460,397 of record JAUNIB010000001.1, on the reverse strand, counting down.
GTTTTTCTTGCCCGCTCATTATCTTTGTTATAGAGAGTACCCTTGGACAGCTCAATGTACCAGTCGCAAAGCTCTCCCCAGATAAATTCATAAATAGTGCGGGCAGCCTCACCAAGCTCAAAGTTATCAAGACCTCCAGTAACGCTTGCCGCAGTACGGGCGTAACGGCTGAGAATCCAGCGGTCGGACAGAGAGTAGTCTTCCGGTGCAGGAACAAAGTCTGCATCGTAGCCATCAAGGTTCATCAGCATGAAGCGAGAAGCATTCCAAAGCTTGTTTGCAAAGTTACGGGCGCTTTCAACACGATTTTTTGAGAAACGAGTATCGTTGCCCGGAGTATTTCCTGTTACAAGAGTGAAACGCAGAGTATCAGCACCGTACTCATCAATAACCTCAACCGGATCAATGCCGTTGCCGAGGGATTTACTCATCTTGCGGCCCTGCTCGTCGCGAACGAGACCATGAATGAATACATGACGGAAAGGAATATCTTTACCGAAACGCAGACCCATCATTACCATTCTGGCAACCCAGAAGAAAATGATGTCATAGCCTGTAACAAGGGTAGAAGTGGGATAGAACTTCTTCAGCTCAGCAGTTTCATCAGGCCAGCCCATAGTTTCAAAAGGCCAGAGGCCTGAGCTGAACCATGTATCGAGAACATCCGGATCCTGATTAATCTTCTCACTGCCGCACTTAGGACACTTGCAAAGGTCGGTACGAGATACGCTGGTCTCTCCGCACTCATCGCAGTACCAGGCGGGGATGCGATGACCCCACCAAAGCTGGCGGGAAATGCACCAGTCACGGATATTCTCCAACCAGCCGATATAAATCTTCGTGAAGCGCTCGGGAACAAACTGAATTTTTCCGGACTGAACGGCCTCTATAGCCGGCTTTGCCAGTCCTTCCATCTTTACAAACCACTGCTTGGAAACAAGCGGCTCAACAGTGGTATTGCAGCGGCTGCAATGACCGACGGCATGTTCATGCTCTTCGACGGATACTAGAGCACCGGCAGCCTCCAAATCCTTTACAATCTGCTTGCGGCATTCATAGCGGTCCATACCGGCATACTTACCGGTATCGGCGGCCATCGTACCGTCATTATTGATTACCTTGAGCTGCGGGAGATTATGACGCTCACCCATGTCAAAGTCGTTGGGGTCATGGGCCGGGGTTACCTTTACAGCACCGGTACCAAAGGCCGGATCGACATAGCTGTCGGCAAACAGCGGAATCCTGCGGCCGATAAGCGGAAGAATAAGAGTCTTGCCAACCATATCGGTGTATCGCTCATCCTCCGGATGAACAGCGACACCGGTATCACCGAGCATAGTTTCCGGACGGGTTGTAGCAACCTCTATATACTGGTCGGTACCTTCAACCTGATAGCGGATATGCCAAAGATGTCCGGCCTCATTCTCATGCTCAACTTCAATATCACTGAGAGCAGTATTGCATCTGGGGCACCAGTTCGTAATGCGGGTACCCTGATAAATCAGACCATCCTCATAGAGGCTGACAAATACTTCACGAACAGCTCGGGAGCAGCCTTCGTCCATAGTGAAACGCTCTCTGTCCCAATCGCAGGAAGAACCGAGAGAACGAAGCTGGCTCATAATACGATTGCCGAACTTCTCTTTCCACGCCCAGACACGCTCAAGGAATTTCTCGCGGCCCAGATCGTAGCGGCTGAGACCCTCTGCACGGAGAGACTCCTCTACCTTTGCCTGAGTAGCAATACCGGCATGGTCACAGCCCGGCATCCACAGGGTATTATCCCCCCGCATGCGATGATAGCGGATAAGAATATCCTGAAGGGTATTGTCCATAGCATGGCCCATGTGAAGCTGGCCGGTGACATTCGGCGGCGGAATTACAATGCTGTATGCCGGTTTATCATTTACCTCAGCATGGAAGAGTTTGCGCTTCTCCCAATAGCTGTACCATTTTGTTTCAAAAGATTTTGGGTCATAGACCTTAGGAATATTGTTTTCCTGAATTTCAGCCATTATTATGATTCCTCCCGGAAGTTACAATTTAACCTATTTACTGTAACACGCAAGGTCAAATGTGTCAATAAAAAGGGACTATGAAAAATGAGAAATCACTCTTCATAGTCCCTATCTTAATAACGGTATTTACATCATAAAAGCAGCAGCTGCCCTGCCGGCCAACTGAGCTATCGGCTCCGGCCAGACGCCGAGAAGAACGGTGCCGACCAATGCACAAACAGCAACAAGCTTAATCACCGGCGAATAAGCCAACGGCTCGGCAGCAATCTCCGCTTCGTAATCAGTCAGGTCACGGTACATAGCTTTCGTAACCATCAGATAGTAGTAGACGGAAATCATTGACATAACAAATCCAACAAATGCCAGCCACAAATATCCTCTGTCCACTACAGCCGAGAAAAGGTAAATCTTGCCTGCAAAACCGGCTGTAGGCGGAATGCCAGCCATAGACAGCAGAGATACCGTCATGACTGCTGCCAGCAGCGGTGCTGACTGAGCAAGACCCGCGATATGAGCGTGAGTTGTTCCGCCGCGCTTCGGCTCTACAGCTGCCAACACAGCAAATGCACCGATATTGGCAATCATGTAAAGCTGAATGTAGAACATGACAGCCTTCATACCTGCAGCATCCGCCGCAACGATACCGGCCATCATATAGCCGGCCTGAGCAATTGAGGAATACGCCAACATACGCTTAACATCAGTTTGACGCAGTGCCATGATGTTTCCTGCTACCATACAGGCCGCCGAGAAGAAGGCCAGCATTGGCAGCCAGTAGTTTGCCAGTATGGGGAACGCTGTGTACAGCACCCGCATGAACATGGCAATGGCTGCTGCCTTCGAACCCATAGCCAGAAGGCAAGTTACCGGCAGCGGTGCCCCCTGATAGACATCAGGGGCCCACATGTGGAACGGAACTACCGACAACTTAAAGAAGAAGCCGATAATAACCATGGAAACACCGGCAACGCCGACTCCATAGAACAGGTGAACATTATTCTTGATTTCGCTGAATATCAGACTTCCGCCGGCACCGTATACCAGACTGATACCGTACAGCATGATAGCCGTTGAAGCAGCACCTACCAGCAGATACTTTACTGCGGCCTCTCCCGCTCTGCCCTTGTCCTTTGCGAGAGCCGCCAGAATGTAGAAAGACACGGTCATAAGCTCAAGGCCCACAAAAGCGGTGATGAAATCATTGGCCGAGGCCATAACGCACATTCCAAGCAAAGCAGAAATGCACAAGCTGATAAATTCTCCGGGATTACTAATCTGTTCCATTATATAATCCGAAGAGAAGCAGAGGGTAACGGCTACTGCAAAGCAGAAAAGGCTTTTGAAATAAGCCGCAAAACTATCGAGAACGAAAAGACCGCCCATAAAGCTCTGATGGCCTAATTCGCTGCACACTCCAACAGAAACAACAGCACTGATGGAGATACCGATGCCGGCCAGTGCCGGAAGTGCTCGCAGATATCGTTTATCCTTTACGATTAAGTCAAATGCTATCACGGAAAGGAGTACAGCGGTGAGGAGAATTTCGTTTGTAATAGCCAGGCAATTCACCACAGACCACCTCCAATTCCGATGTAACGAATAACCGCATCAACTATTGTCGGTGCATCGGCAATCTTCTCCAGCAAGGGAGTCATAGGAGCTATACCGGAACGGATAACACCCATGAACAGCTCCGGGAACAATCCCAAAATTACCAGGAAGAAGCCCAGGAATACCAACGGCGCCGTTTCAAAGCCCTTTGCATCATGGTATTTATCGAACTTCACCGACTTCGGACCAAATATCGCCTTAGCCAGCATTCTAAGAATGTAAAGCGCTGTGAAGACAACACCGGAAATAGCCAGTACGGAAACAACCGGGTAAACTCCGAAGGAACCGACGAAGATGGTATACTCCGGAACAAACTCAATGAGTCCCGGCAGACCTACAGAAGCGAAGCCTGCCAGCATAAAGCCCAGTGAAACATTCGGCATCTGATGAGAAAGACCGCGAAGCTCCGGAACAGAGCGCAGGTGAGTCCGCTCATAGACATAGCCAATCTGTGAGAAGAACAACGAGGCCATGATACCGTGAGCTACCATATTGCCCACAGCGCCGGACAGGCTGACTGGATTCAGCGCCGCAAAACCAAGAAGTACATAACCCATGTGGGAGACTGATGAATAACCGATAATGTACTTCAAGTCCTTCTGAACAAGGGCGATATATGCCGCGTACAGAACATTCATCATGGCCAGCACAGCGATAAGCGGTGCCCAGAATTTCGCACCCAGCGGCAATACCATTAAGCCCAGACGAATGAGAGCATATCCGCCGATTTTCTTCAGGACACCGGCATGAATCATCGATACAGCCGTCGGAGCACCGGCGTAGCCATCGGGAGACCAGCTGTGGAACGGGAACATGGACAAAAGAGAGCCAAATCCCATAAGCAGCAGGAAGAAGGCAAATATCTGGAAATCGCTGCTAAGGTATCCAAGACGGGAGGACAATACCAGCTTCTCCAAATCAAATGTACGCATTCCCTCCGGATATGCAGTGAGGTAAATCGCAACAATACCAACCAGCATAAAGGCAGAGCCCATGAGCAGGAAGATTGTCAGCTTGATACCGGCATACTCCTTGGGTACTCGCTTGGTAGAACCCCAAATAAGCACCATGATGTAAATGGGGATAACTACCAGCTCGTAACAAAGAAGGAAGATAAACAGGTCACAGGCTACGAATGTACCGGTGACACCGGCAATCAGCACAAGGAGCAGGACGAAAAATTCTTTTGTCCGCTTGTCCTGATACCAGGAGCTGAATACAGAAGTAATACCGATAATCTCTGTGAGCATAAGCATCGGCAGAGACAAACCGTCAACACCCAGTGAATAAGCAACTCCCAAATCTGTAACCCATGGAATGTACTCGCTGAACTGCATACCACCGGCATTGGTGTCATATTTCAAATAGACAATCAATGTGATGATAAAGGGATACACCATCGACCCCAAAGCAATCTGTTTGATGGAGTCAGTCTTTTCCTTCGGCGTCAGTGCGATTATTAGAGCGCCAAGAATCGGGAAAAGAAGTATTTGGCTGAGAGCGTGCATATTTTCCATCAGAATGCACCTCCTGCCATAGTGAGGACCTTATAGGCATAGATTAAAGCATAACCCATTACAATAATGGCTCCCCCGTAGAAGCAGATAACATAGAGCTGAACACTGCCGCAGTGAACCTTGTTCAGTGTTCCGCCTGCTTTTCCCGTTAGCTTTGCCAGCATATTAATGGCCCCATCAACGATGTTCAGATCAATCCAGTAAAGGATTCTTGCCACCATGAAGCAGCCGTAATAGCGGACGAGAGCATAGAATTCATCAACATAATACTTGTTGTAGCTTAGGTTGTAGAATATTCCCCACTTCGCAGCCAGACCATGAGCCGACCAGCGCTTCTCTACATAGATTGCATAGGCAAGCCAGATAGCTGCTGCAGCAAGAATTACCGAGGAGCTTGCTACAAAGAAGTTGATACCCTCATGCACCGGTGCACCGAAGCGTACCCACTCGCCGAAGCCGAAGAAATGACCCCAAATACCGGAAACAACAGACAGACCGGCAAGAATAACAAGAGGATAACGCATAAAATCATTCGTTTCCTCAGCCGGGCAGTCATCCTTCAATTCTCCATAGAACGCTACGAAAAGGAGACGGGCCATGTAGAAGGAAGTCATGAAGGCTGTTATGGAACCGAGAAGGAACAGGAAGAAATTATGCTCCAAAGCCGCCGCCAAAATCTCATCCTTTGAGAAGAAACCGGCAAGAGGCGGTATACCAGCAATAGCCAAAACACCGACGGTCATGGCCTTGCAGGTAACGGGCATCCTTTCCTTCAGACCGCCCATTTTGAAAATATCCGCTTCCTCGTGCATTGCTTCAATGACTGCACCTGCACCAAGGAACAACAGCGCCTTAAAGAAAGCATGGGTCATCAGATGGAACATGGAAGCAGTCACAGACCCAACACCGAGAGCCAGCATCATGTAGCCAAGCTGACTGATTGTTGAATAAGCCAGAATGCGTTTCATGGGCCGCTGAGTAATGGCAATGGATGCCGCGAATATTGCGGTGAAGGCTCCCAGCCAGGCAATAAATTCCAGAACAATAGGAATTTGATTGAAGAGGAAAAATGCTCTGGCGATAAGATAAACACCGGCAACAACCATTGTCGCCGCATGAATAAGTGCTGAGACAGGTGTCGGACCTTCCATAGCGTTGGGCAGCCACACATGAAGCGGGAACTGACCGGATTTACCGATAGGTCCGATGAACAGCAGGAAGGCTATTACCGTAAGCAGTCCAGTACCGGACACATCAATATAATGCGGAAGCTGAAGCTGAAGCTCAGCAAAGTCCGTCGTACCTACATAAATCTGCAGCATTATTATGCCGAGCAGGAGACCGAAGTCACCGATACGGGTGGTGATAAAGGCCTTCTTTGCCGCCTCACGGGCAGATACCTTGTAATAGTAAAAGCCGATCAGCAGATAGGAGCAAAGACCGACCAGCTCCCAGAATACATACATCTGGAAGAAGCTGACTGCCAGTACAAGCCCCAGCATAGATGCAACGAACAGAGAAACATAAGCATAGAACCGACCCATACCGGGATCGTGTGCCATGTAGCCGAGAGAGTATATCTCTACCAGCAGAGCGACAGTAGTAACTACTGTCAGCATTACGACTGTCAGCGGGTCAATGAGCATACCCATAGCGAGCTCTATTTTCCCGATTGTAGTCCATACCGTCTTGGCGATAAAAGGAGCCTCAACAGTAATATTATTGGTCAAAACTGCACCAAGCACACTCCATGCCAGTACAAAGCTGACCGAAATGGCGGCAATGGCAATCTTTGCCGACAGGTGCTTATTCTGTCGTGTGCCAAGACCGATAACAGCAAAGGCGATAGCCGGCAGGAGCGGTATCAGCCATGCGCTTTGCAGTGCAAAGTCAAACATCTACGCTCCCCCCTTATCCCTTCAGCTCGTTGAGCTCGTCGACATTTACGGTATTGCGTTCCCGGTACAGCTTAATAGCAAGTGCCATTCCGATAGCAACCTCAGCTGCGGCAACAACTATGCCGAATATTGCCATGAGCTGACCGGCATGGTCCGGCATCGACCCAAAGCGGTTGAATGCGACCAGATTGAGATTCACTGCATTGAGCATAAGCTCAATGCACATGAGAACGGCTATGACGCTGCGCCGTGTAAGTAATCCAAAGAGACCGATGGAAAACAGCACCGCAGAAAGCAGCAGACAGTGAGGCAGGCCGATATTTACAATCAGCTCAAATGCTTTTTGCAAATCAATCATGCTTCATCAGCCTCCCTTCCCTTAGCAACGATAATCGCACCGACCATGGCCATCAGCAAAAGAATTGCCGCAACCTCGAAGGGCACGATGTACTTCGTCAGCATCAAATCCGCCAAACCGGTGACAGAATCGGAAAGCTTGTATTCTGCCGGTGCTCCGAAGGGGGACATGATGACAGCAGCTGCCATGGATATGAAGAAGAGTGCTGATACAACACCGGCGGCTATATGAGCAACCACTCCGCGGCCGGGATTTGAGTGAGACATATCTTCCCTTCTTATGAGCATGATACCCATAACGATGATTATGGCTACAGCACCGCCGTAAACCATTATCTCAACCGCACCGAGGAAATCTGCCGACAGGAAAATGTACATACAGCCAAGAGCGATAAAGCTGGCTGTCAGACACAACGCACTGTGGACAATGTTCCTGAACAGGACTACTCCGTAAGCCATCATTATTACAACGCCGGCGATTCCATAGAAAACACCTGCATTGATAAGCTGAGGCACGCCAAAGTTTACTGCCAGGTTCAAAACAAAATCAATAATCCAGTGAAGGAGCTTTGTGGCTTCATTGGCGAAAGAAATCATTTCACTCAAGCCTGATCCCCTCCTTTTGTTTCAGCAGCCGGTGCTGCTGCCGGAGCCGGTTTGGGGGCGGCGGCTGCTGCCGGCTCCGGCTTTGGAGTATCCTCCACCGGTTCCGGTACATATTCTTCTACCGCGTCGTAAATCATATAATCCTTGAAGAAATATGCCCGCTCGTATTTTTTATCCCAGGACAGAGCCTTGGCCGGGCAGCGCTCAACGCAGAGATCGCACATCATGCAGCGCCCGAGATTATGAATATACTCAGCCATGTGCTTCTTCTTGTTTTCGTCGGTTGTCACCTTCAAGGTCAGCGCCTTATTGGGACAGGACAAAGCACAGAGCTGGCAGCCAATACATTTTTTTACATTTAATTGGAGATGACCGCCGCGGAAATATTCGGTCATCGGCAGCTTTTCCTCGGGATAGCAGAGAGTTTGCTTCTCACCAAAGAAATGCTTGATGGTTACCGACATGCCGGTAATAAGACCTTTACCAAACATCTTCTGCCTCCTTTAGAATGATGCGAAAAATTCCTTGACACTGTACATACCGATACCGGTCAGTAAAAGATTTACCAAAGCCAGCGGCAGCAGTACCTTCCAGGAAAATTCAAGCAACTGGTCAACACGGGTTCGCGGGAATGTCCAGCGGAACCACATAAACAGGAATACCATAACCAAAACCTTGCCCCAGAACCATACAGGAGCCGGAAGAATCGGTCCCTGCCAGCCGCCCAGAAACAGGGTCGTAGCAATTATGGAAACTGACAGCAGGTTTGCATACTCAGCCATGAAGAACAGGGCCCAGCGCATACCGCTGTACTCGGTAAACGGACCGGCAACGATTTCCGACTCATCCTCTACTAAGTCAAAGGGGGTACGGTTCGTCTCGGCAGTAGCACAGATGATATAGATGATGAATGCAATGGGCTGCAGGAAAACAAACCAGGGCAGCTCGCCCTGCATCTTTACGATATCACCAATGTTCATCGAGCCGGTAATCATTACAACGCCCAAAAGCGAGAAAGCCATAGGAGCCTCATAGCTTATCATCTGGGCTACGGTACGCATACCGCCGATGAGGGCATATTTACTGTTGGAGGCATAGCCGCCCATAAGAAATGGGAGAACAGCCTGAGAAGAAATAGCCAGCAGCAGGAAAAGACCGATATTTACATCAGCCAGTACCACGCCGTCATCAAAAGTATAAAAAGCATAAATCAAAGCCGAAGGAGCGAACAGCAGCATCGGGGCCAATGCCCAGACTACTCTGTCACAGCCGAGAGGGATGATATCCTCTTTGGTCATGAGCTTCAGAGTATCTGCCATCGACTGCAGCAGACCGTAAGGACCGACACGATTCGGACCTATGCGCTTCTGCATGAAGGCGCAGACTTTTCGTTCCTCGTAGGTGAACAGCATGGCAGCAAGAGAAATGACGCCAAGAATAGCACCTATACCCATGAACTTGAAAATGCAGTCAACCACAAACTGATTGCCGAATATATAGAGCAGTATCTGCTCGATGAAATCGACTGCCATCGTCACAAGGTTCTGAGGATAAAATTTAGGAAATATCTGAGGCATAAATCGTTTTCACCGTCCTTTTCAGCAATCTACTTCGCCCATAAGCGGGTCAATGGTAGAGAAAGCAGCTACGGAGTCACCGATGTAATAGCCGGCGCACATATCATTCAGCCCCTGCATATTTACGAAAGAGGGGCGACGGATATGTACACGATACGGCTTGGGAGTTCCATCGCTGACGATGTAGAAACCGAGCTCACCGCGGGTACCTTCGGTACGGCTGTAAATCTCCCCCTTAGGCGGCTTGAATACAGCCGGGAGCTTCGCCATAACCGGGCCTTCCGGAAGCCCCTCGATGCACTGGCGTACAATTTTGGCGCTTTCCAGAATTTCTTCGAAGCGGACACGGTAACGATCCCAGTTATCCCCTTCCCGACCGGTGATGACCTTAAACTCCAGCTCGGGATAAATGCTGTAGCCGTCTACCCGGCGAATATCAAAGGGTATTCCGGATGCACGGACATTTGGACCGGTCATGTTATGACTCAGCACCATTTCCTTGGTCATTACCGAGCGGCCTTTCAGGCGGCGAACGAAAATTTCGTTTCCGGTGAGCAGTTCATCATATTCTGCCATCCGCTCCGGCAGCTTATCAATGAAAGCCTTAGCCTTCTCAATGAAGCCGGCGGGCAAATCACGAATTACACCGCCAATGCGAATATAGTGGAATGTCATGCGGGCACCGCAGACAAGGTCAAACAAATCAAGGACATCTTCGCGGTCACGGAAAGCATAAAGATGTCCGGTACTGGCGCCAAGGTCAATGGACAGCGTGCCCATGAAAACAAGGTGACTGGCAATTCTGTTCAGCTCTGCCATCATAACCCTGATATACTCGGCTCGCCGAGGAACCTCTATCTGAGCCAGCTCCTCCACAGCATGACAAAAACCGAAGTTATTATTCATGGAGGAAACATAATCCAACCGATCAGTATAAGGAACACACTGGATATAGGTACGGGATTCCATCAGCTTTTCTATACCGCGATGGAGATAGCCGATGATGGGCTTTACCTTAACAATGCTCTCACCGTCAAGTTCCAGCTCTACACGGAGAACGCCATGGGTACTGGGATGCTGAGGACCCATGTTGAGAGTATATGTTTCTGTCTTCAGCATGTTACTCCCCCTTTACCAGATGACGCACTCTGGGCGGCATTGTCTGCTTGTAATCCTTGCGAAGCGGATGACCCTCGAAATCATCAGCCAGCAATATGCGGCGCAGATCCGGGTGATTCGTAAATTCAATACCCATCAAATCAAATACTTCCCGCTCCTCAAACTCTACTCCGGGGAAAACCGAAGTAACAGAAGGAACTACCGGCTTGTCATGGTCGAGCTTGACCTTTACGGTGACAGCTTCGTAATTCTCCCAGGAGAAAAGACTGTAAACCATTTCAAAGTGGGTTTTCCAATCAACGGAAGTAACATTCTCCAAACGGCCGAACATCAACCCGTCATTATCCCGGAGAAAGGTAAGCAGATTGTTCAGATTATCACCGGAGACAAATACTGCCGGCTGACGCTCTGCTTCATCGTATTCAACATCGGGAAAAGCTTCCTTTATGATTGCAAGCTTTTCGGAAGACGCATAGTTTTTCATTTCCCTGCTCCTCCCATCTGCTTCAGCTTTTCCATCTTAGCCAGCTTCTGCTGCAGCAGCTCCTCTTTTGCCTTCTCCACATGATTGGGGTGCATTATCTTTTCCTTGAGCTTCAGCATACCGTTGATAAGAGCCTCCGGCCGCGGCGGACAGCCGGGGATATACACATCCACCGGAATTATCTCGTCAATACCGGGAACAACGGAATAAGAATCCGCAAAGGGACCTCCGGCAATAGTGCAGTTGCCCATGGCAATAACATACTTCGGCTCTGCCATTTCCTCGTAAAGGCGGATAAGCGGCGGCGTCATTTTCCAGGTGAGAGTACCGGCCACAATAAGCAGGTCTGCCTGTCTCGGACAAGGCCGGAAAACCTCATAGCCGAAACGGGCAATATCAAATCTGCCGCCGGCTGCGCTCATCATTTCAATAGCACAGCAGGCAAGACCGGAGGACAACGGCCAGATTGAGTTACCGTGAGCCCATTTGAACAGCGAGTCAACTGTGGTAACAATTACATTATTTTTCAGCATAGGAGGGACGATATCTACTATTTCCACGCCAATGCTCCTTTCTTCCAAGCGTATCCCAGACCGATGGCCAGAATGCCGACAAATATGAACATCTCTACAAGAGCGAAAAGACCCAGATGACCGAATCTCACTGCCCACGGATAGAGAAATACAGTTTCAATGTCAAAAACCAGGAACATCAAAGCATAGAGAAAATAGCCGACCCTATACCTGACATGAGTCTTTCCGATAGTATCAACACCGCACTCATAAGGTATTCTCTTTTCTTCGGTCGGCTGTCTCGGCTGCAGAATAAAAGCCGGAATCAACGCCGATACCGGGAAAACCAGCGTTACCAGAAAAAATATACCAAGTGCACCATATTCGCCCATGATAAACCCCTTCCGCAAATAATAATCAGAAAAAGGCGTAAACACGCCCTCGATTTATAGTTTAGTTGACAATTTCAACATTGTCAATGATTATAGCTGATAAATCACCCACAATAAAAAAGAATTATGTATACCTGCATTTTATTTGTTTTTCATCCTTTTACTTCGCATTATTGAATACTATGACCAATAAGAGTATAATCCTTCCTATAATCTCTACACAAAAGGACTGATACACATGGAATTGGTAAAGGATGTACCTTCCTATATCCGTAAGATGTATGAAGGAAACTACTTCATGAATGAATTTGGCATTAACATTGAGGAGATACATTGCGGAAGTGCTGTAGTCAGCCTCGATATAGTAAAGGAAAAACACTTCAATCATCGCGGCGTATGCCACGGCGGTGTCCTCACTGCTCTGGCTGATACCGTTCTCGGCGTCACCGGTGCAAGTGTAGGTGAAGTCGTTGCCACAATGTGTGTGAGCATGAATTTCATCCGTCCTGTATCAAAGGAAGGAAGATACTATGTAAAGAGCCGTATTACCCATCACGGCCGGACTACCATGATAATTGACTCCCGGATGTACGATGAAGACGACAAGACTGTCTGCACTATATCCGACACCATGTACATCATCAAGCACTTTGACGAAATCCCCCGTCAGTGGTAATCAACAGACCCAGCTATCCCCTACCGCTTAAATCCCGCAAAATAAAAAGCCTCAGCCCTGCGGCTATCGACACCGCTTGGCTGAGGCTTATTCTATTTGCTAATTACTCAATCTCAGCATGGAACTGCTGGAGAGATTTGATGGTAGCAGCACCGGCCTGCATAGCCTTGATGCCCTCGACGGAAGCCTTGGCTGCAGCAATAGTCGTAATGTAGTTTACGCCTACCTTGATGGCAGTCTTGCGGATAGCCGCACCGTCACTGCTGCCGTTCTTATCACTTGGAGTATTCAGAACAAGAGAAACTTCCTTGTTCATGATGATATCGACGCAGTTAGGTCTGCCTTCATTCAGCTTATGAACCTTCTTAGCCGGGATACCTGCATCGTTAAGGAGCTTGCAGGTATTTGCAGTAGCCACGATATCGAAGCCGCATTCAACGAATCCCTTGGCGACCTCCGGCAGCTCCTTCTTGTCTCTGTCGTTAACAGAAATAAGAACCGTTCCGGAAAGAGGCAGCTTGGTCTTGGTAGCTTCCTGAGCTTTGTAGAAGGCCTCACCGAAGTTGGAAGCCATGCCGAGGACCTCACCGGTGGAACGCATCTCAGGTCCGAGAACCGGGTCAACCTCCTGGAACATATTGAAGGGGAAAACAGCCTCTTTGACGCCGCAGTGCTTGAAGGTCTTATCCTTCAAGGCCGGCACCGGAGATTCCTTGCCGGTAATGGCTGCAGTCATAATCTCGGTAGCGATGGGCACCATGCCGATACCGCAGACCTTGGAAACGAGAGGAACAGTACGGCTGGCACGGGGATTAGCCTCCAATACATACAGTACATCGTTCTCGATTGCGTACTGCATGTTCATAAGACCGACGACATTCATCTCTTTGGCGATGCGCTTTGTGTAATCCTTGATGAGAGCAACATTCTTCTTAGATATGTTCTTGGACGGAAGAACACAGGCGGAGTCACCGCTGTGGATACCGGCAAGCTCAATATGCTCCATGACAGCCGGAACAAATACATTCTCACCGTCTGAGATAGCATCAGCTTCGCACTCAAGAGCATTCATCAGGAATCGGTCGATGAGAATAGGACGATCCGGAGTTACACCGACAGCGGCTGCCATGTATACACGCATCTGGTCATCATCATGTACGACCTCCATGCCGCGGCCACCCAGTACATAAGAAGGACGAACCATGACCGGATAGCCAATCTTATTTGCAATTTCAATGGCTTCATCAACGGTAACAGCCATACCGGACTCAGGCATGGGGATGCCCAGCTTGTCCATCATTGCACGGAAGAGGTCACGATCCTCAGCCATGTCAATGGTTTCCGGAGAAGTACCGAGAATGTTGACGCCGTTTGCCTTCAGAGAAGCGGCAAGGTTCAGCGGAGTCTGACCGCCGAACTGAGCGATAACGCCCATCGGCTTCTCCTTCTCGTGGATGGAGAGAACGTCCTCAAGAGTAAGCGGCTCAAAATACAGCTTGTCGGAGGTATCGTAGTCGGTGGATACAGTCTCCGGATTGCAGTTGATAATAATGGTCTCAAAGCCCAGCTTCTTCAGGGCCATTGCAGCATGTACGCAGCAATAATCAAACTCAATGCCCTGACCGATACGGTTCGGACCGCCGCCAAGAATCATAATCTTCTTGGGATTGGTGCTGGCCTTGGCATCTTTTTCCTTAGGAATATTATAAGAGGAATAGTAGTAAGCACTATCCTTTGTTCCGCTTACATGAACGCCTTCCCAGCATTCCTCAATGCCGGCAGCCAGGCGGGCCTTGCGGATATCATCCTCGCTCACCTTCAGCAGACCTGCAAGATAGCGGTCGGAGAAGCCGTCCTGCTTTGCCTGACGAAGAACATCAGCTGCAGGAACAGCACCGGCACACTTCTTCAGAGCTTCCTCTTCCTCTACAAGTTCCTTCATCTGCTCAAGGAAGTAAGGCTTAATCCAGGTAAGCTTGTAAAGCTCATCAACAGTAGCACCCTTGCGAATAGCCTCATACATGATGAACTGACGCTCAGAGGTAGGAACAACCAGCTTGGCCAGCAGCTCTTCCTTGGTCAGCTCGCCGAAGTTCTTGGCCCCGCCAAGGCCATAGCGGCCGGTCTCCAGAGAACGGATAGCCTTCTGGAAAGCTTCCTTATAGGTCTTGCCGATGCTCATTACCTCGCCTACGGCACGCATCTGGGTTCCGAGCTTATCCTGAGCATCTTTGAATTTCTCAAAGGCCCAGCGGGCGAACTTAATAACAACATATTCGCCGGAAGGTACATACTTATCGAGCGTACCGTACTTGCCGCACTCAATATCATCAAGGTCAAGACCGGCAGCCAGCATAGCGGAAACCAGCGCAATGGGGAAACCGGTTGCCTTGGAGGCCAAAGCGGAAGAGCGGGAGGTACGGGGATTGATTTCAATTACGATAATACGGCCGGTCTCAGTGTTGCGGGCAAACTGAACATTGGTGCCGCCGATAACCTGAATGGCATCAACAATCTTATATGCCTGACGCTGCAGCTCCTGCTGAACATCCTCGGGGATGGTAAGCATCGGTGCAGAGCAGAAGGAGTCACCGGTATGAACGCCCAACGGGTCAATATTCTCAATGAAGCAGACGGTAATCATCTGACCCTTGGAGTCACGAACAACTTCCAGTTCCAGCTCTTCCCATCCGAGGACAGATTCCTCTACCAGTACCTGACCTACGAGAGATGCCTGAAGGCCACGCTCACAGACAACCTTCAGCTCTTCAACATTGTATACGAGACCGCCGCCGGCACCGCCCATGGTATAAGCCGGACGAAGAACTACCGGATAACCCAGCTCATCGGCAATCTTCAGAGCATCATCAACAGAATATGCAACCTCGGAGCGAGCCATGCCAATGCCCAGAGAGTCCATAGTCTTCTTGAACTCAATGCGGTCCTCGCCGCGTTCAATGGCATCAATCTGAACGCCGATTACCTTAACGCCGTACTTGTCAAGGATGCCTGCCTGAGAAAGCTCGGATGCAAGATTAAGACCGGTCTGACCGCCAAGATTCGGCAGCAGTCCGTCCGGACGCTCCTTGGCGATAATCATTTCCAAACGCTCCTTGGTAAGAGGCTCAATGTAGGTTACATCTGCCATGCCCGGGTCTGTCATGATTGTAGCCGGATTGGAGTTTACCAGTACAATCTCGTAGCCCAGCTTACGCAGTGCCTTACAGGCCTGAGTACCGGAGTAGTCGAACTCACAGGCCTGACCGATAATAATCGGGCCGGAGCCGATGATAAGAATCTTGTGAATATCTTCACGCTTTTTCATAATAGTATTACGCCTCTTTCTCTGCAGAGCAGATTTATTACATTTTAAGATGTCACAAATTTCCTTCGTAACATTATATCAAAAGGTCATAGAAAAACATAGATTTTTTTCATTGTATACAAAAGAAAAGACCCGCCGAAGCGAGCCGTCAATTTCTGTTATTTATATGGCGGAGAGAGAGGGATTCGAACCCTCGGTGCATTTCTGCACACTTGATTTCGAGTCAAGCACCTTCGACCACTCGGACACCTCTCCGCAATCTGTCACGAAGAGTATTCTACCACAGACTGCCAAGGGCTTCAAGTATTTTGATACATTTTATCCCCTGTCCCCATTTCCCCTCGGCACAATCAATCGCAGTATCCCGTACTGTATGAATAGAGCATTAATTATCGATAAAATGAGAAAAGAGATAAACATTTGATAAAAAGTATGCTATAATAGCTTTTATATTATTATACTATAGCATTTTCATATCAATTAAGGAGGGTATTACTATGGCCAATAAATACGCCGGTACTAAAACTGAGAAAAATCTGATGGAAGCCTTTGCAGGTGAATCACAAGCCAGAAACAAATACACCTACTTTGCTCAGAAGGCTGTTGCTGAGGGCATGGAGCAGATTGCAGAAATGTTCCTGAAGACTGCCGATAACGAAAAGGTTCATGCCAAGCTGTGGCTGAAGGAGCTGCAGGATTCCGGTGATATCGGTACTACCGCTGAAAACCTGGCTGCCGCCGCTGCCGGCGAAAACTTTGAATGGACCGATATGTACGAGAGAATGGCCAAGGAAGCTGAAGAGGAAGGCTTCACTGCTCTGGCTGCCAAATTCCGTGCCGTCGGCGCTGTCGAGAAGCGTCATGAGGAACGCTACCGTGCTCTGCTGGAAAATGTCGAAATGCAGGAAGTATTCGCTCGCAGCGAATTAAAAATCTGGGAATGCCGTGCCTGCGGTCATATCATTGTTGGCACCAAGGCTCCTGAGGTTTGCCCTGTATGCCTCAGCCCAAAAGCATACTTTGAGGTTCAGCCTGATTATCAGTTCTGATTATACAAGTTCAAATCATGCCAGCTCAAACAGCAAAAAAAGACTCGGTGACTATGCCACCGGGTCTTTTCTTGTTCATCCTTTATTATCTTTTCTGGTCATCAGCAATAAGCTGTTCCAACAGTCTCACCGATACATCCTTTTCCGAATACAGCTTAATGCCGTTCTGCTTCAGCATTTCAGCAAATACACCGCAGCCGGGAATTTTCGTCTTGCTAAAGGTACCGTCATGAACCTCTCTGACACCGCAGGTAGGGCTGCCATCCTTTAAGAAGGCATACTTTACGCTGTAAGTCTTCAGCATGTTGAGAAGCGTCTGACAGCCGGACACTACATTTTTCGTTACATCCTGTCCGTCCACATTCATCACTTTGGCTTTGCCGTCCAGCACATCCTCTGCCGTACCGCCCTGTATCTCCATACGGGGACGGGGTATGGGAAGTCTGCCGGAGCATTCCGGACAGCCGGAAAGAAAGCATCCGTAGAAATTATAGTCCATCAGCAAATCATTCGCGTTGGAACTGCCATTATATTTCGTTTTATCTCCCAACAGACACGAGCAGACAAAAATCATACACTTCACTCACTTTATCCGTAAGACTGCATCCAATCCTACTTAATTATTTGACAGTGCCGCGATACTGCCATCTTTCTCTCTGTTTTCGCTGAGCCTCTTTGCCGATTTCTCAGCCCGGCGTTTCAGCCAGGCCTCTTTCTTTCTGGCCTCCCGGACCTCTTTCGGCTCTTTAGGCTCAGGCGGGAAGTTCCTGATAGTCACTCCCAGCTTCTCGGCCATTTTATCAAAGTCGGAGTTCCCGGTTGCCCTCCCTGCCGCCACCGGAATTGCCGCACATGCTACGGAATCCTCCAGTGCATGATGATGGTTGAATTTCACATTCAGAAACTCTCCCATGGCATCCAGCTTGTGACTGGGAAGCAGCGGCCACGCCATGCGTGACAATTTAACGGTACAGGCATAACGAAAATCGGGAATGGGGATATTGTAATACTTCAGCATAGCCTCAAGGACTCGCATATCAAAGGAAGCATTGTGAGCAACAACCAGTCTGCCGACCAGATAGGGGGCAAGCTGCTCCCATACTGCCGGAAATTCCGGTGCAGTTGCAGTCATTTCCTTTGTTATTCCGTTTACCTTAGTACAAAATTTCAAAAACTGCGTTTCCTGCGGAGGTTTAATAAGAGTATAAAATTTCTCCGTAACTACATCATCCTTCACCACAACAGCCGCTATACTGCAGGCAGAAGTCGGCTCACCGGAAGCAGTTTCAAAGTCAATCGCTGTATAATCCATGATTAGTTATTATATCATTTTCTTTGTTATTCTATCAACATCAAAAATCACTTTCTAAATCCGGCGGCATATCGCTGTCATCCGGGAATGACCCGTCATCTATCGGTGCCTCAGAAGCCGGAGCATCGGCTACCACCTCTACCCTGCTTCCCTCGCCAAATATTTTCATGGCGTCCACCATAGCTGGGGCTGTTACGGCAGGAGCTGCCGGCTTAGCAGCTCTTTTTGCAGTTCTCTTGGCAGCATCTCCACCGGCCCCAGCCGCTGTCGGCACAAAGCTGATTCCCTTGCCGCTTATTTCCTTCAGCAAGCCTTCGATCTTACGGCGGAAATCCGGTCTTTCTGTCCGTCCCTTAACAAAATTGCTTGCAAACCTGACCCGGATAAATGAATCGGTCATGCCATCCGGCTCGCCCTGACTCAGACAGCTGACAAGAGAACTGTTGTTCTCGGCTCTCAATGCATTTATGAGACTGCCCCAAAGCTGCTGAGCTTCCTGAACATTATTCAGCGGCATCGTAGTCGGGTCATCGCCGGTCTCTGTTTTCTGTTCACCGGCTGCCGTACTTGAGGATTTTTTTGTTTTAGGAGCAGCCGGAATTGCTGCTTTCTCAGTCTTTGCCTGGCTGGCCATTGCTGCCTTGACAGATTCAGCCAGGGTCATTCCTGCCGGAGTGCTGCTCCGCACCTCAGCCTTCGTGCTTCTGACTATGACCGGCGGCGGCACCTGTACAGCTGTGTTATCCGATTCTCTCGGCATAGTCACAGCCGTATTGGCTGCATCCGACAGCTCAGCTCCGATCACCTGCACAGGCGACTGCACCACCGCCTGAGGCACAGGCTGGAACACCACCTGAGTACCGGGCTGTACCGGCACACTGGATGACAGAGTAAGCAGGGTTGATTCCACTGCCAGTCTCGGCTCCTCTGTCCACTTCAATTCTCCCAGAGTTTCATGCAGCTTGCCAATCAGCGGTATGAACTCATCCGGACGGAAAAGCTTCGCCAGCCTTGCCAAACCGGCTGCCTCTTCTTCACCGGCATCCTGCAGGCCATTATTCCCCACCGCCTGAAAAATCATCGTCCGCCGCAAAGTGGTCTGAAGCATTATTACCAGCTGCTTTAAGTCCTTTCCTTCTGCCAGCAGACTATCAACAGCCGTAATTGCCGCTATCGGATTTTTCTGGGCTACGGCAGTCAGTATTCCTTCCACAGCTTCCCTGCCGACAATGCCAAGGGAGCTGTTCACCGACTCAGCCGAAACGACCGTATCGGAGCACAGGGTCACACACTGATCAAGCAGCGAAAGAGCATCGCGCATTCCGCCGTCTGCCTCTCTGGCAATGATGGCCAACGCCTCAGGCGTCACAGATATCCCGGAACGCTCCGCGACCTCCTGCAGTCTTGCCTCGATTACTGAAGTAGGAATACGCTTAAAATCATATCTCTGACAGCGGGATTTTATAGTTGTAGGTACCTTATGGGCCTCAGTGGTTGCCAAAATGAAGACAACTCTTTCCGGCGGCTCCTCCAGAGTCTTCAGCAATGCGTTGAAGGCTTCTGTCGTAAGCATGTGAACTTCGTCTATTATGTACACCTTATAGTGACCGCCGGCCGCAGCAAACTTAACGGTATCTCTCAGCTCTCTGATTTCATCAATACCGCGGTTAGAGGCTGCGTCTATTTCGTATACATCCATAGATGTACCGTCGGCAATCTGTCGGCAATTCGCACATTCACCGCATGGCTCTCCGTTCACAGGATGCTCACAGTTCAGCAGCCGGGCCATTATCTTAGCGGTACTTGTCTTACCTGTACCACGGGGGCCTGCAAACAGATAGGCATGGGCCACCCTGCCATCGGCAATCGCCTGTTCCAGAGTACGCCTTACCGCTTCCTGACCAACCAGCTCAGAAAAACCCTGAGGCCGAAAGCGACGATAAAGAGCTACATAAGACATGATAAAACCTCTTACTTGTGGTCTTCCTTATTCTTTACCAGCAAACGCCGAAGAATCGTATAACCCGACACCTGCTTAGGCAGCTTCATCTTTACAATCTGCCGGGCATGAGGCGCAACCTGAATATCATTGTTCTCCTCGTCCTTCATATCAGACGGAACAAAGGTAAACGACTCGCCCTCCGGCGGGAAGAATTCGATGTTCTCACCCACCCGGAAATTATTGCGCTGCTCGATTACGGCATTGCCTGCCTCATCACAGGAGAGAACAACTCCGATAAACTCGGTACTCTGCTCATAAACGGATGTATTGTAGACCTGACCGTTCATATCCGGCCTGCCCTCCAGGAATCCGACAGAATATCTGCGATGGGAAATCTTTTCCAGCTCATCGAACAAGGCACTGTCAGGCTGCCAATCCATAACATTTTCAGCCGGTGCGTTCTCAGCTGCTCCCGTCTTGTCACGCCAGGCGAAGTAGTCATCCACTGCCCTGCGATATGTATTGGCTACAGTAGCCGCATAATGAACACTCTTCATGCGGCCTTCAATCTTCAGACTGTCTATGCCAAGCTCCGACAGCTGCCCGACATAAGAGAGCAGTGCCAAGTCCTTGGAATTGAATATATATGTTCCCCGCTCATCTTCCTCCACTGGGAAGTACTGACCGGGGCGCTTCTCTTCCACAAGTGCATATTTCCAGCGGCAGGGCTGGGTACAGCTGCCCCTATTTGCATCCCTTCCCGTTAGGAAGTTGGACAGCAGACATCGTCCTGAATAGGAGACACACATAGCACCGTGAACAAACATCTCCAGCTCTACATTTGTCGCCGCTCTGATTTTCTTCAGCTCCTGAAGGCTTACTTCCCGGCCAAGCACCACTCTTTCCGCTCCCATAGCTGCCCAGGCATTTACGGCAGCACTGTTCAGCGTATTGGCCTGAGTGCTTACATGCAGGGACAGCTTCGGTGCCACCTGCCGGGCCAAAGTAAATATTCCCAAGTCGGAAACAAGAGCGGCATCCGCTCCCACTGACTCCAGAAACCGCAGATAATCCGCTAAGCCTGTTAAGTCATCCTCATGGGGATAAATATTCACCGTCACATACACTTTTTTGCCCTGTGCATGGACATAGTTTACCGCTTCCGTCAGTTCCTCGGGGCCAAAATTCTTTCCCTGCGCTCTCAGGCTGAAATCCGAACCGCCGAGATAAACCGCATCTGCTCCAAATCGCAGAGCGAATTTCAATTTTTCCATTGAACCGGCCGGAGCCAGTATTTCAGGTTTTTTCATCATAGTATTCCTTACAGTTTTCTGCTGACAGCCAGGCCGTCTCCTTCCCGGAAAATCTCTGTCTCGTAGGCCGGGTCTGCCGTTATCATTTGAATATATTCGCGAAGCCGCTTAGCGATTGTTCTTTGCCGGCGGGGAACCTTGTCCTTGTAGGGACCGTCAACATAGCCGTGATAAAGCACATCATCAGCCAGCACCACAGCCTTATCCGACAAAACCGGCTGCAGCTTCCGCCAGTAGTCCGGATACTGCCCCTTCGCAGCATCCAGAAAAGCGACATCTATGAGCTTGTCACGGCTCCAGTCTCCCAGTATCTCACCGGCATCTCCTTCCAGCAGGTGAATCCTGTCCCGGTACTCAGGGTCAGCCATAGCAAAGTATTCCCTTGCTTTCTCGGCCATATCATGGCTCAGCTCTACAGTGTATATCTCCGCCTCAGGAGCCACTGAAGCAATAAAAAGGGCTGAATAGCCGATAGCCGTTCCCAGCTCCAGTACGACCTTGGGATTTCTCTCCTGAATAACGCGAGAAAAAGCGGCCGCTTCCCGAGCTCGAATAATCGGCACGGCCGCGGCCGCAGCATAGGCAATTTGCAGCTCTAAAACCTTGTTTACTTCCATTACCTGTATTTTTCTACCTTTTCCATGTGTTCGTCAAAGGTTTCCGAATAATATGTCTTGCCCTTCCTGTCAGCTACAAAATAGAGATACTTTGTAGCACTTGGATGGGCTGCCGCCTCGAGAGCCTTCTCTCCGGGGCTGGCTATAGGGCCCGGCGGAAGGCCGGGATTCTCATAGGTATTGTAGGGAGAATCTATCTTCAAATCCTCGAAGGTAAGATCCTCCTTCGGCTCCTTCAGCAGATACTGAATAGTGGCACAGGACTGAATAGGCATTTCTATCTCCAGCCTTTTCAGGAAAACCTGAGCTACCTTTGGCCGATCTTCATCGTCCATTACTTCCTTTTCTATAAGGGAAGCAAGAGTGACAAATTCGTGAACAGACAGGCCGTATTTCTTTGCGGCTGCTCTCATATCATCGCTGAGCTGCTCATCAAAGGTCTCAGCCATCAGCTTTACTATGTCCTCGGCCGTCGCATCAGGCGGTACCTCGTAGGTATCCGGGAAAAGATAGCCCTCCATGGGATTTTCTATATCCGCAGACCTCTTTACATAGGAAAGGCCCTTATATTCTTTGGTTGCCTTGATGAAGTCAGCACTCTTGCAGATTCCTTCCTTTTCAAGACTCTTGGCCATCTCGCTGATATTGTATCCCTCAGGAATCGTAAATCTCAGAGCTGCCACACGGCCATTTACCAGAATGTCAATGACCTCGTCACTCTTCATGCCTTTATGCACCTTATAGGTACCGCTCTGAACATCTCCGTCCCGACCGGTCTGCCGCAGCCTCTTCAGGAAGTACTTCTGACTGGATATTATCTGCTTTTCCTCCAGCATTTCACCGATACCGGCAACTCCCATTCCCAAAGGAATACGTATATAAATGGGGGTATCGTCTACTACCTTTGGGGCCGGTTCATCACCGCCGAAGAAAGAGCAGGCTGTGACTACTGATATACAGACTACAGCCGCTATAGCTATCAGCTTTTTCTTAAAGGAATTATCGCCTTTGTCCCTCCTGATTTGTCTGACTGGCTCCGGTCTTCTCACAGCCGGACGCTCCAGCTCTCTCGGAGCCGGCTCAGCTGTCTTGGCAGACTCAGCCTCCTTGCGTTCCCGACGGGAAACAAACTGCCTCTCGGGACGCTTCGGCGGCACCGGTTCCTTAGCCGTTTCTTTAGCCGATTCCGGTTCTGTTTTAGGCTCCGTCTCAGGCTCCGGCATCTTGACCTCTTTTGGCTTTACCTCTGCTGAAGGCTTTGGCAATGACTGCTTTTCACTATTCTTCTGAGTGTTCCCGGACTCCTCGGTGAAGTCCACTACTTCCCCCAATGCCCGCCGAAAAAAAGAAACTACTTCTTCACGCGTTTCCGCTGACTTATTATCATTAGCCAATACCTCACCTCCAGTTGGCAAACAATCCGGCTAACATTATATAAAAAAAACATGGTTTCTGCAACTGTCTCATAATAACAACTACCTGCTTCAACGATAAATCTTTTCTATATTACATTACAGGATTTAACTATAGTATTCAAATAATTATACTTTTGTCTTGCAAAGATGGCCCTTTGTATGTTATCGTAATTGAAAAATAAAGGAGGTAATGTCATGACAAATATAGCCAAATTCTTTCACCGGCACGGCATTGATGTCCACAATATTCTATACATACGACACAGCAACGGCCATAGTCATATCAATATGCTGAACGGCACTGTCATTGACACTTACATTGCCACCAAGAACCTCCTCACCGGACAGCCTACAGAATCATTTCTCAATATAAATAAGGGCATAGTAATCAATCTTCAATATGTGTCCACCATTGATAAAAATGTGTATCACATGATAAATGGCGAAAAATTCAACGGCCGTCTGCGAACTCCCGGTGAGCATACACAGATAAGAAATTCCTTCTATCAGCACAAAGCTTCTTTGGATTTGAGTCCTACCAAGCTTATAACCTATTGCTCTGTCCTTGACAAGCTGCCTTTCCCATTCTTCGTAGTGGAAATCAAGAAGAACCTGCACGGTGTACCTGTAGATTTGATATTCCGCTACTGCAACGCTGCCTTCGAGCAGATGGAAGGTCTGCCTATCAGCTCCACAAGCGGCAAGAGCTTCTATGACATTTTCCGCCGCACCGACCAGAAGCAGCTTACAGTCTTCTCCGATGTTGCCAATAACGGAACTATACAGGTTCTTGAGGTAACGATTAAGAATTCCGACAACACCGCCATGCTCTACTGCTACAGTCCTGCCAAGGGATTTGTCGCCGGCATGTTTACCGTCTCCGACAAAGGCCGTCTGCCAATCCTTACTATCTGGCCCCATCCGGTCACGGAAAGTACCCGCTGATTCGTTTTCCGCTGTCTGTCTGCTGTTGTGTCCTTACGGCACAGCAGCAGTTTTTTATTTTATATTCATCGGGTCAGAGTAAAAAATTCTGTGCGGCTCTGTATTTTCATGGTAAAATCTAATATAATGATTCAGCAAGATTATGACTTAATTTGGAGGCTTAAATATGCAGGAACTCTTTTACTACGACGGCGAATTTTATGAAAAAGGAGACGGTCTCGTTCACATCGAGGATCGTGCCTTCCAAATGGGCGACGGTATTTTCGAGGTACTGCCGGTTTATGACGGCAAGGTTTTCGCAATGCCGCAGCATGTCGCCAGATATACGAAATCAATGCGTGACCTGGTAATCCCCATTGTTGACCCGGATGAAGATATGATTAATGTCTGCCAGGAGCTTATCAACCGTTCCGGCATCGAGTTTGGTCAGATTTACATTCAGATTTCCCGCGGTCAGTGGCAGCGGCAGCTTAATTATCCTCTTCAGTGCTTCCCCCACATTGCAATGACCATCAGAGAAAACCTTATTGACCTCGATGCTCAGGAGCAGGGCATTGCCTGCAGTCTGGAGGAGGATATCCGCGGACTTCGCTGCGACCTTCCCACCCTTAACAGGATGGGCAACGCCATCGCTATGGAGGCAGCCTTCAACAAGCATTGTCAGAATGCAGTTCTCTTCCGCAAGGATACCAATCAGATCACCGAAGCAGCCAACGCAAACTTCTTCATCTACCGCGAGGGCATCCTCTGGACTCACCCTGCCAACAACCTTATTCTCCCCGGTATCACCCGTGAGATTATCCTCAAGGAGCTGCTGCCGAAGCTTGGCATCACCGCAGTAGAGAAAGGTGTCACCCCGGAATTTGCCTACGGTGCTGAGGAAGCCTTCATCACCGCTACCGATATTGAAGTTCAGCCTGTAATCCGCCTGAATAATCACAAGATTGGCGACGGCACTCCCGGCCCCATCACCAGGAAAATTCTGACTGCTTTCCAGGAATATGTTGATGCAGAGCTGTCCAAGCTCCATTTCGGTCCGAAGGAAACTGAAATTTCCGAGGCAGTCCTCGCTAATACAAACTTCAAAAACTAACTCAAAGGAAATCTTGTGATGAATACACCGTCTAAATCAGCTCTGACTTCTCCGAAGGCAGTCCGCTTCTCCACCGCCATCGGAAAAAACAAACCGGAGACCCTTGTCACCGGCCGCAGTGAGTGTCCCTTTTGTCATCCTGAATCGCTGACGGACATTATAGAGACTGACGGAGACATCATATTTCTAAAAAACAAATACAATGTTCTCACCGATGCGGAACAGTTCGTCCTGGTAGAGAGCAGCCGCTGTGATGACGGCATCGAACAGTACAGTCCGGAAAAGCTTCATCGTCTTTTCCGTCTGGCACTCCGTCATTTCCATCGGATGCTGAATAACCCGGACTACAAATCGGTAATTTTTTTCAAGAATCACGGGCCCCTCTCCGGGGGAACTATCAGACACCCTCACATGCAGATTATCGGCTTCTACGATATTGAGCCGGAGACTCTCTACGAGGCGGAAAATTTTCTCCCCGCGGATAATCCCATCGTCACAAAGGACGGGCTTCAGCTGACGGCTTCAGCCTTTCCCCGCCTCGGTTTCGGTGAGTTCACCATCACCTCGGATACTTACCCGCTGAGTGAACAGACAGTTGATACCCTTGCCGACCTTATTCAGCATGTAGTTCGCCTCCTGCTGAATATAGACTGGCGGGAAAACCCTAGCTACAACCTGTTTTTCTACTATTTGAAAAAAAGCAATCAACTGGCGGTCAGGATTATGCCCCGTCACCCTACCAGCCCACTTTTCGTAGGCTATGACCTGAGAATAGTCCCTGACAATATCGCTGCCCTCAGTGAAAAGCTGAAGAAATCAATACTTGAAAACAGTTAAAACAAACTCTTTATACAGAACGCAAAAACCGCGGCAGCCTTAGCTGCCGCGGTTGCTTTATGTCCTATTTAATCAGCGACCGGTGAACTTGTCACGAAGAATAACATCGTGGCTGCCGCCTTCGACGATGGATACAGAAGATACGAGAGTGAGCTTTGCTTTCTCCTGCAGCTCCTTGATATTCAGAGCACCGCAGTTGCACATAGTGGAACGAACCTTAGCCAGAGTGATAGCAACATTGTCCTTCAGCGGGCCGGCGTAAGGAACATAGGAATCTACACCTTCCTCAAAGGAGAGCTTCTGAGCGCCGCCCAGATCATAGCGCTGCCAGTTGCGGGCACGGTTGGAGCCTTCACCCCAGTACTCCTTGTAGAAGGTACCGTTAATCTTTACCTTATCGGAAGGAGACTCATCGAAGCGGGAGAAGTAGCGGCCAAGCATCATGGAGTCAGCACCCATGGCGAGAGCCAGAGTGATGTGATAGTCATGGACGATACCGCCGTCGGAAACGATAGGTACATAGATACCGGTTTCCTTGAAATACTCGTCGCGAGCCTGAGCAACCTCGATTACGCTGGTTGCCTGACCGCGACCGATACCCTTGGTCTCACGGGTGATGCAGATGGAGCCGCCGCCGATACCGACCTTGATGAAGTCTGCGCCGGCCTCAGCCAGGAAGCGGAAGCCTTCCTTATCTACAACATTACCGGCACCGACGATTACATCATTGCCGAAATTCTCATGGATATATTTCAGGGTGATTCGCTGCCACTCGGAGAAGCCTTCGGAGGAATCGATGCAGAGAGCATCTACACCGGCATCCAGCAGCTTCGGTACACGCTCAGCATAGTCGCGGGTATTGATACCGGCACCTACGCAGTAGCGCTTGCTGCTGTCGGTAAGCTCCATAGCGTTTTCTTTCTTGGTGGTATAGTCCTTGCGGAATACCATGTATTTCAGGCACTGATTCTTATCAATGATAGGAATCATATCCAGCTTGTTGTCCCAGATGAGATCGTTTGCTTCACCGAGAGTAGTGTTCTCATCAGCATATACGAGACGCTCAAAGGGAGTCATGAACTCCTTGACCGGAGTGTTAGGAGACATACGGGTGACGCGATAGTCACGGCTGGTAACAACACCGAGGAGCTTGCCGTTGGCGGTACCGTCTTCGGTAACAGCCATAGTGGAATGACCGGTCTTCTCCTTCATCTCAAGAACCTGAGCGAGAGTCATATCTACGGTAAGGTTTGCATCGCTGCTTACGAAGCCGGCCTTGTAGCTCTTGACCCGGCGAACCATAGCAGCCTGATCCTCAGCGGTCTGAGAGCCGTAGAGGAAGGAAATACCGCCCTCGCGAGCGAGAGCAACAGCCAGCTTATCATCAGATACGGCCTGCATGATAGCGGACATCATCGGGATATTCATAGAAAGTCTCGGCTCTTCACCGCGCTTGTAGCGGCAAAGGGGAGTCTTGAGAGATACATTCGTAGGAATGCACTGATCAGAAGAGTAACCCGGGACAAGCAAATATTCACCAAAAGTGTGCGAAGGCTCAGAATAGTAGAAAGCCACCAAAAATCCCTCTTTTCTCTAATTATAATCTCGTTCTCTTCATAAAGGGACAACTGCATAATTCCCTCTGTGTATATTTGAGTTATGATACCGCAACAGAGTCAAAATTTCAATAGCGAACAGGAAATTTTTTTGATATAATTTAACCATAAATTACTTGTATGAAACGAGGTTTAACAATGACTGAGATAGAGTTCAAGAAGCTCGTAAACATTGCCGCGGCCTCCACCAATCCCCCGCCCCTGTCAATTTTCTCCGGCGGCGCGGAGGACTGGCGCTCCCGCTGCCGTCTGGCTCAGTTCCTCTCCCTGCCTTCTGTACCGGGGCATACAGAGGAAGCCATTGAGCTGTTCAAGTCCATTGAGTCCGCTTCCGTGGACGACGAGGACAGCGAGGAGGTGGAGGAAAAGGCCGCAGGTCTGCAGCGGCTAGCCGAGCTTCTTCGGGATAAGAAGGATTACAAGACAGCCCTTCACTTCATAAACCGGGCTATCGAGCTGGCTGAAGGTACAGACTTCCTTTATAAATTTATCCTTCGCGGCGAGCTGTGGGCCGACCGCTGGAATCTGCTCACCGACATTGGGCAGGAGGAGGAGGCCGAAGCAGAATGTGATGAACGCATCGCAGCCTACGAAGACATCACCGACATAAAGAACAGCTATATGTATTTCGGCTACAGGTTCAAGGCTCAGCTTGCTGCCAAGCGTGGTGATGCTCCCCTCATCGTCAAGGACTACATGCACATGGCTCTCAAATTCATGGAGATTCCCGATTCCTATCGGGCCAAGCTTGATGAAGCCTTCAGTGCCACCCACGGTAACATGGCTTTCGTCCTACAGGACATAGATAAATGTACCCCAAAATCCAATTTTGTCACCTGGGATATTTGAAATTAACAGCTAACTATTGTAAATTAATAACTATACAGCTATAATTAGGATTGGTTACTTTGCTTCCAGCATTGCAATCAGCAGTTCCCTGTATAGCAACAATTAGAATTAGGTTAAATTTTCAAAGAATCTTTACTTTTTGACTTTTTATCCTTTATAATTGTCCTATAGGTTATTTATCTTTTCTTTCTATAAAAGGAGGAAATCAAAATGGGTCTCATTCAAGCAGCAAAAGGCGCATTCGGCGGCGTAATGGCCGACCAGTGGAAAGAGTTTATCTACTGCGACTCTATACCTGCCGATGTCCTCATTACCAAAGGTAAGAAGCGCGTCTCCTCCATGGGCCGCAGCTCCAATACCTCTGCCGAAGACAATATCATTTCCAGCGGCAGCGGCATCGCTGTCAATGCCGGCCAGTGCATGATAATCGTCGAGGACGGCAAGGTCGTCGATGTATGCGCCGAGGAAGGCCGCTACACCTATGACGCCTCCACGGAGCCGTCTATCATGAACAGTCAGGGTCTCGGCGACCTGAAGGAAAATGTCGTTGCCGTCTTCAAGCAGATGGGCAAGCGCTTCACCTTCGGCGGTGACCCCGGCAAGGATCAGCGTGTCTACTATATCAATACCAAGGAGATAATGGGCAACAAGTATGGCACCCCCTCCGGTATCCCCTTCCACATCTGCGACAAGAAGCTGGATGTTGATCTGGACATCGAGCTTCGCTGCTTCGGCGAATACAGCTACCGTATCACTAACCCCATTCTCTTCTATAACAACATTGCAGCCAATGTAACCGATGAGTACACTCGCGATAATATTGACAGCCAGCTGAAGTCCAGCGTTCTTTCCTCTCTGCAGGATGCCTTTGCTCAGGTTTCTGCACAGGATATCCGCTACAGCCAGATTCCGGCTCATACAAGAGAAGTCCGTGAAGCTCTTAACGATGTCCTCAGCAGAGACTGGCGCGACATGCGCGGCATTGAAATCGTTGAATTCAATGTCAGCAGCGTCAAGGTTACCGATGAATACGCTCCGCTCATTAAGGATCTCAACGAGCGTCAGCTCAACTACGGTCTGAAGGATCCCAGCCTGGCTGCAGCTCACTTCGCAGGCGGCACCGTCAAGGCAATGAATACCGCTGCCGCTAACGAGTCCGGCGGCATGGGTCCCATGATGGGCTTCATGGGCATGAACATGGCCGCTGCCAACGGCATGAATAATGCCTCTGCACTCTTCGGCATGGCTCAGCAGCAGCAGATGATGAACCAGCAAATGATGCCGCAGCAGCAGGCTCCTCAGCCGGCTCCTGCAGCTCCTGCAGCTCCCGCCGCTCCGGCAGGCGACGCCTGGACCTGCTCCTGCGGTCAGACAAATCAGGGTAAGTTCTGCGTCAACTGCGGAACCCCGAAGCCGGCTCCCCAGCCCCAAGGCTGGACCTGCACCTGCGGTCAGGTAAACCAGGGTAAATTCTGCCCCAACTGCGGCAGCCCGAAACCGGCCGAAGCTCCTCTCTATCGCTGTGACAAGTGCGGCTGGCAGCCGGAGGATCCCAAGAATCCGCCCAAGTTCTGCCCCCAGTGCGGTGATAAATTCGATGAGAACGACCAGGTAAAATAAGTATACTAATTAGTTCCTTAAAATCTGGGGGCGGGCTTCTGCCCTCCTCCAGATTTTTTATTATGATTTTTAGGAGATGAATCTATGGCCTCAACAGCAGTAAGCTACAAATGCCCCTCCTGTGACGCGCCGCTTGCCTTCACCCCGAAAAACGGAAAAGTAACCTGCGAATACTGCGGCACAGAATTTGAAGCCGATGTAATCGAGCAGCTCTTTTCCAAGAAGGAAGAAGACGCCGCCAAGCAGCAGGCAGCCGAGGATGCAAAATGGGAAAGACGCGCCAGCAGCGGCGAGTACAGTCAGGACGAAATTGACGCAATGCGGGTATTCACCTGCTCCTCTTGCGGTGCTGAACTTGTTGCCGATGATAACACTATGGCAACCGAATGCTGCTACTGCGGTAATCCGACAATGCTCCCCGGTCGCTTTGCCGGTGATATCCGCCCCGACTTTATCATCCCCTTCAAGCTCACGAAGAAGGATGCTGTCGCGAAGCTGAAAGAGTTCTACAACGGCAAGGACCTCCTGCCTGATGCCTTTACAGCCAACAACCGCGTTGAGGACATTCAGGGTATGTTCGTCCCCTTCTGGCTCTTTGATACCACTGCCAATGCTTCTGCTGTCTACAATGCCACCAGTGACGCAGTAGTGACCACCAGCGATGAAATCATCACCACCACCAGCCACTACCGTCTCGACCGCTCCGCTACCATGGCCTTTGAGCGAGTTCCTGCCGATGGTTCCAACCGTATGCAGGACGAATATATGGACAGCATCGAGCCGTTTGACTACAGTGAGATGGTACCCTTCAGCTCACAGTATATGGCAGGCTATCTGGCTGATAAGTACGATGTATCTGCCGAATCCGTTGAGCCGCGCATCAACGAGCGCATTGAGAATACCTGCTGTGATATGCTCAATGATACCGCCAGCGGCTGGGACTCCTGTGAAGAAGAGAATCATTTCGTCATAAAAGAAAACGGTACCATCTCCTATGCTATGGTACCTGTATGGATTCTCACCACCCGCTATCAGGACAAGCCCTACACCTTTATGATGAACGGTCAGACCGGCAAGATGGTTGGTTCCCTTCCTACCGATGAGGATAAGAAGGCTTCCTTCTTCCGCAAGGATTTCATCATCGGTACAGTCGCTTCCGGTGTTGTTGCAGGTGCTATTGCCTGGATGATTGGTTTTATTTAAGGAGGAATGAATGATGAAAACAAATAAATTATATTCGCTCCTCTTGGCTTTTGCTTTCTCCGTTTCTGCTCTTTTCTCTGCCGCTGCCCTTTCTCCGGAAATGGTCTTCGCCGCTCAGAATCAGCAGACTCAGCAAAAACAACAAAAAACACAGCCCAAGCAGCAAGCCAAACAGCAGAGCAAGACTGCACAGCAGCAGACAAATTCCGGCAAATACATCATCGATCGGACCGGTACTATCAGCCGTGCCGACATTCAGAAAATCGATGCTGCTCTTGCCGAGGCTTCAAAGAAGGGCGGTACCACCATCGCCGTTACCGTTCTCAATCAGGGTCTCAATGAAAAAGGAATCGGTGCCTATGCCAACAGCTTCGCCGACAATTGTGCCAAGGCCGGCGGCAACGGTGCCATCGTCTTTGTTCAGGATGTGAAAAGCCGCAAGTGGTACATCGCTACCGACAAGAAGATGAAGCCTGCCTTTGGCAAAGACAACAAAGCTAACAAGGAACATGTAGAGTATATCAGTACAGAAATTATCCCCAATCTCAAGAGCAATGACCTTGTAAAAGCTTACTCGATCTTTGGTGAAAAAGCCAGTGAGCTGGCCGCCTTCTACAATCGTACCGGCGATGCTATGGATGTAGTAGATACCACCATCGAAAAGATTATCATTGCTGTCCTGGCTCTCATCATCGGCTATATGTACGCCTCCACCCGCCGCTCCTCCAGAGTTGCCGCTATGAGCAATGTAGCCGCTGCTTCCGGAGCCAGCCATTACCTCGATAAGAGCTCCTTCAATCTCTATGCTTCCAATGACAGCTACCTCTACCAGACCGTTACTGTTGTTCCCCGTTCCAAGTCCAGCGATGACAGCGACGGCGGAATGTCCTTCAGTTCCTCCGACGATGACCACGGCGGTGGCGGCGGCAGCTACTAAATTCAGCGAGGTGAATATATTATGCTAAAGAAAAGCTATCGTCTTTTTCTCACCTTAGTTTTCCTTCTCAGCTTCGCTGCCTCGGCTTTTGCTGCTGACAGTGCGGCCCTGTCCAAGCTCATCATTCTTCACACCAACGACACCCACGGCTATCATCTGCGGGATGCTTCCAAAGGCGTTAACGGTATGGCTGCTGTAGCCGGTCTGAAGAAACGATATGAACAGATGGGTTTCAATGTCCTGCTTCTTGATGCAGGCGATGCCATTCAGGATAACAATCTTGTAAACCTCTCCAAGGGTGCCACCGCCATTCAGTTCATGAATGCGGTAGGCTATGACGCTGCCACCTTCGGCAACCACGAATTTGACTACGGTCAGGATGTACTGCTCCAGCGGGTATCCGAGGCCAATTACAAGTATCTCTGTGCCAATGTAATCGTTGAAGCCACCGGCAAGCCTCTCGCTCCGGCTCCTTCCGCCATCTTTAATAAAGGCGGCGTGAAGATTGGCGTTATCGGTCTTACCACTCCTACCACCAAGACCGGCTCCCATCCGAAAAATGTCCGGGGGCTGAAGTTCCTAGAATTGGAGGAGCTGTATGCCTGCGCCGAGAACGAGGCTCGCAAGCTGAAGGCTCAGGGCGCTGATGTTGTCATCGCTCTTACTCACCTTGGCTCCGAGATGGCCAGCGCCGGCAACAATTCCGAGGATGTCCTCCGCAATTCTCCCTCTGTTGACATTATCATCGACGGTCATGACCACCAGATAAAGATCAATAGAGTGGACGGCGAAGTACAGGCGGAAACCGGCTGCTACACTCAGAATATCGGTATCGTCCGCTATTTCAATGCCGAGTGGCAGTCCACCATTGTCCCCTACGGTGCCCTCGATCCGAAGGATGATGACAAGCAGGTCGCCAAGCTGGTCGCTGATGCCCAAAAGGCTGTTGACCGGCAGATGGCTTCCAAAATCGGCGTTTCCAAAGTAACCCTCGACGGTACCCGTTTCCCCGGTGTCCGCACTCAGGAAATGAACAGCGGTGACTTTTTCGCAGATGCCTACCTCTGGCAGGCTCGTCAGCTCTACAAGGACAATCAAATTGACGGTGCTATCGTTAATGGCGGCAGCATCCGTGCCTCTGTAAATGCAGGTACTGTCCTCGAAGCTGACATTCGCCGGGCTATCCCCTATGACAATGAGCTGTCTGTAGTTCCCATAACCGGAGCAAAGCTCTATGAAATTCTCGAGTCTGCCAGCTGTGCAACTCCCGATGCAATGGGTGCTTTCCCGCAGGTAGCCGGCATCAGCTACACCATTGATACCACGAAGAAGTTTGTCCCGGGCAATCGTTATCCCCGCTCCGACTATTATGCTCCGGAGAAAATCGGCAACCGTATAAAAGATGTAAAGATTAATGGTCAGCCGGTGGAACTTGATAAGGTATATCATATCGTCGTTGCCAGCTTCATAGCCTGCGGCGGTGATGCCTACGGCGGTCTTACCGCTCCGGATGATGTTACCTCTATTGCTCCGCTGGAATGCCCCGGTGTATTCTACTTTGGCTGCACTGACATTGACGGTACCATCAACTTCATCAAGAGCGAGCTCGGCGGCGTAATCGGTGAAGAATACGCTCAGCCTCAGGGCCGTATCACGATTATAAAGTAAATTATTGCCAAACCCTCCCCTAACCGGGAGCCTTATAAGCTGAAACGGGCTGCTGCGATACTGCAGCAGCCCACTTTTAGAATAAAGCAAAATCTTCAATTTCCCTTCGGCGGCTGAAGCAGCGAAAAGCGCGTCGCCGGTATTACCGTGACTGCAGCAAAAGAAGTCTTTGTCGATTACATTGATTGAACATAGGAGGTAAACAATGAAATCCTGGAAAAAGCTGACCAAATATATTGCTGGTGGACTTGCTGCCTGTGCCTTTGCTCTTAATCCCATAACTGCTGACGCTGCCCCCGGCGATGGTACTGCCGAAAGCGCTCAAGCCGAATCAGCCAAATATGCTACCGGCAGCTATAACCTGCTGACCGACCACAGCAAGGAGGCCTTCCTGAAAAAGTACGATATCGTAACTAAGGGCAAGGACACGAAGATTATCCTCGATACCGATATCCGCCACATGAATGACGATACCTATGCGCTAATCGCATTACTCCGCGCCGATGAGATGGAGCTAATCGACCTGCTCGGTGTCACTGCCGCCGGTGCCAATGCCCTGACCGCCAATGTCACCTATACCACGCTGGCTACCCTCGACCTGCTCGGAAGGGGTGATGTTCCTGTCTATCAGGGAACAGATGCCCCTCTTCGCGGCTTCATGTCCAAGGAGAAGCTTCGTAAAATGGTCGGCTATATGCCCTATGTCGGTGCCTACCAGTTCATGGACCGCTACACTACTGACTATACCAAAGCTGTAGAAAATGGTCTGACCATGACCAACTTCCCAGCACCTACCTCTAGGCCAAAGGCTCAGCGTGCCTCTGACTACATTATCGAACAGGTACACAAATATCCCGGAAAAGTAACCATCGTAGCTCTTGCCGGTCTCACCAATATTGCCGAAGCATTGAAGAAAGACCCCACTATCGCCAGGGATGCAGCCGGTATCATCTACATGGGCGGCGTATTCGATGTTCATGGCGAGAAGCTCACCTCCGTAGAAATAAACTTCTGGTATGACCCGGATGCAGCTGTAATATCCCTAAACGGTGGCTGGAAGAAGCAGACAATTGTTCCTCATGATGCCGCGGTAAAGTGTATCAAGGGCATGGATGTTATGGAGCGCTTCAATCGCAGCAATGTAAACAAGTACACTGACCTTGTAGCCAGAGAAACTCTCCTGCCGTTGGCCACGGAAAAATACGACCCCACCAATCCGATTTTCTGTTGGGACCCCATCACCGTTGCCGCTCTCCTCTGCCCGTCTCTCATCACCGAGCAGCGTATGCGTGATGTCGCCGTCTGCAATCAGGAAGGTATTGCCTGGGGCAGCAGCTTCGCCTATGAACCGGGAGAAGGGCCTGAAACCTCCGCACCGGCAATGGTGGTAAGCTCTGTAGACCGCAATAAATTCTGGGATTTCCTTGTAGACCTGTATGCTGTAGAGCCGCAGAAATAACATAGGAGGAAATGGTCAATGAGGAAGAAGCTTCTTGCCGGTGTTTTTGCAGCGGTACTCGGATTAACCTGCTCGCCTTCAGCTGCCGGTGCTGCACCGACAGCTGCGGCGGATGCATATCTTGCAGCAGCCAATACTTGCGATATTACCATTTCTGCACCGGCAACCGTCAGCATCCCCTATCTGCCGCAGACTCTTGATGAGTTCAAGGCTATGGATAAGCTAGACCTGACAAAGCCGGAGAACACAGTCATCATGTACCTTGCGGCGACTAATCTCTTTGCTCATAATGAGGCGGATGGTATTGCCGCGCTGAATATGCTGGCCGGTCCTCGTCCTCTCTCGTCGCAGGATATTTACTTTTACCGTGAAAGACTCAAGGATAAAAAGTATCTCATGAAGGTTTATTTCCACGGTGCGACACCGGAGAACAACTATGAGCCGGAGCAACCATATACGCTCACCATTCACCCGGATGCAGGTCGATACGGGGAGGAAGGATATTGTCGTGTCTTCCTGAAGGCACCGGCATTTGATAGCCCACGACCTGTCACCCTGCGCTATAAACCGTCAACCGGGGAATATTTCATCTGGAATATGAACAGCATATTGGTCGGTGTCCGTACTCCCAGGAATCAGGACCCTTGGGCATAGAGATAAATATATTTTGTTATGCTCAAGCTAAGTCAGCATCTTTTAGTATAGTTTTCAGGAGGCGACATTTTCTTGAACAGACTGGGAAAAATAATTGCAGTCGGAATCGCAATGGGAATAACCTATATTTCGGGACCAGCTATGGATACTCTGCCGGATGGCAGTTGTATGTCTGCTACCTCAATCGCGGGAAGCAGGCAGGCCGAAGCTGCGCAGAAGAAATTCAACTGCAACCAATTTGAACAGGTACCCGTCCGTATAGAAGCGTTGAAGAACTTACAGGCGACAGGCTTCGTCTCCATCGACATGATGGGCAAAGAATCCTATCTCAATACAGACAGGGATAAGACCCATACCATGGAGGTTCATGCTGTATTCAATCTCGATGGTACAGGCACGCTCGTTTGGAACATCGTTGGCGAAAGCAATGCATTTCAAAAAGATTTCACCTGGCATCAGGAGAGCATGAAGGCTGTCACCCTGAAATCGGAGGGTGAGGAGTTCGCAAAGGTGACCATGTATCGTGACCCGACCCGAAATGAAATGCTTTGGCTGAAATGGGATGAACCGCAGAGCGGTGTCACCTGGATGTACTGATGTATAAAGGAGCCGGTATCAAATCTGTCGGTACTGGAATCATGCTGCCGAGCAAGCCGGCCGGAGAAAAATAAAACTTAGCATAAAAACAAGGCTGTTACAAAAGCAGAAAATCTGCTTACGTAACAGCCTGTTTTATTGGAAATGTTTATTTCACCATTTACTGTTTCTCAAAGGTCAGCTTATCGCCGTCAATTCCGACTGCCACATCGTCACCCTCGGCGATAGTTCCCTTGATAATTTCCCGGGAAAGCTCAGTCTCCAGGCGGTGGCTGATAAGCCGCTTCAGAGGTCTTGCACCGAAGGCCGGATCGAAACCGGCTTCAGCCAGATAAGCTACTACCTCGTCGCTGTAGGTAATATTCAACTTTAGCTGATTTTCCAGACGCTTGGCCAGATTGCCTAAAAGCAGGCGGGCGATACCTTCTACCTGACCCTTAGCCAGTGCCTTGAAGACAACTATATCATCAATTCGATTGAGGAATTCCGGCCGAAAGTATTCCTTCAGCATGGCATGAACGGTTTCTTCGGCTTCACCGAACTCCTTCGTCAGAATTGCATCAGAGCCGAGATTGCTGGTCATAATAATGACGGTATTCTTGAAGCTTACGACCCGACCTTTGCCGTCCGTCAGACGGCCATCATCAAGGATCTGCAGCAGCACATTGAACACATCACGATGTGCCTTTTCAATCTCGTCCAGCAGAATTACGCTGTATGGACGACGGCGAACCGCTTCTGTAAGCTGACCGCCCTCGTCATAGCCTACATAGCCCGGAGGCGCACCGATGAGACGGGCAACGCTGTGCTTCTCCATATACTCGGACATATCAATGCGAATCATACTGCGTTCATCATCGAACAAGACCTCTGCCAAGGTCTTGGCCAGCTCAGTCTTGCCGACGCCGGTGGGACCAAGGAAGATGAAAGAGCCGATTGGACGAGCCGGGTCTTTAATACCTGCCCTTGCTCTGATGATGGCATCGCTGACAACGTCTACAGCCTCATCCTGACCGATGACACGCTGATGCAGAATGTCACCAAGATGAATGAGCTTTTCACGCTCACCCGTAAGCATACGGGAAACCGGTATACCGGTCCAGCGGCTTACTACATTGGCGATGTCTTCCTCTCCTACTTCTTCTCGCAGGAGCCGTCCTTCACCGCCCTGCTCTGCCTTTTCGCTGCTGCGCTTTTCAGCTTCAGCCAGCTGCTTCTGCAGCTCCGGCAGCTTGCCGTATTTCAGTTCACCGGCCCGGCTGAGATTGCCTTCGCGCTCAGCTGCTTCCATCTGACGGCCGATGTTGTCTATTTCCTCCTTAATGGACTTCACCATAAGGATGTCCTTCTTCTCTGCTTCCCACCCGGCAGTCAGCTCTGCCTCTTTTTTCCTCAGTTCTTCCTTCTCTGCCAAAAGGTTGGCCAAGCGCTCCTTGGAACCTTCATCGCTTTCCTTTTTCAGTGCCTGCTCCTCAATATCAAGCTGGAGAATTTTCCTCCGTACATCGTCGATAGGAGCCGGTACAGATTCGATTTCTGTCCGGAGCTTTGCCGCAGCCTCGTCTACCAGATCGATGGCCTTGTCCGGTAGGAACCGGTCGGCTATATAGCGGTCAGACATAGCAGCAGCGGCCACAAGTGCGGCATCACGAATACGGACACCGTGATGAACCTCGTAGCGTTCCTTCAGACCGCGAAGGATTGAGATGGTATCTTCCACAGTCGGCTCCGCTACCATTACCGGCTGGAAGCGGCGCTCCAGAGCCGTATCCTTCTCGATGTATTTTCGATACTCATTGAGAGTGGTAGCACCGATACAGCGCAGCTCTCCCCGGGCCAGCATAGGCTTCAGCAGATTGCCTGCATCCATAGCGCCCTCGGCTGCACCGGCTCCTACCACGGTATGCAGCTCGTCAATGAATAATAGAATCTGTCCGTCAGATTTCGCGATTTCCCCGAGAACAGCCTTCAGCCTTTCCTCGAACTCTCCCCGGAACTTGGCTCCGGCAATAAGGGCACCCATATCCAGGGAATAGAGAGTCTTATTCTTCAAAGACTCAGGCACATCACCGGCCACAATACGGCGGGCAAGCCCCTCAATAATTGCCGTCTTGCCTACGCCCGGCTCACCGATAAGCACCGGGTTATTTTTTGTCCGGCGGGAAAGAATCTCGATAGTGCGGCGAATTTCATCGTCCCTGCCGATTACCGGGTCAAGCTTACCGTTTGCAGCTGCCTCAGTAACATCCCGACCGTACTTCTTCAGCGCCTTGTATCGCTCCTCGGGATTTTCACCGTCAACAGCTCCGCTCCTGTTTTTGCGGATTACATTGCGGATTCCCTTCTCAGTAAGACCGGCTTTCTTTGCCAGCTCCTGCACATCGGGACTGCCGTCGCTGACGACAGCCAGAAGAATATGCTCCGTGGAGACATACTCATCACCCAGCTCCTTGGACAAAGCCTCTGCCCGTCCCATGATTCTCGTTGCATCTACACTAATGTTCAGGTAGTCTACGCCCTTTACCTGCGGGAATGAATCCAGCTTCTTTTCCAGCTTCTCATTGAGTTGAGCGGTGTTTACCTCATTTGATTTGAAAATTATCTCCAGAAGACCCTCCGGCTCCTTGGTCAGCGCCCAAAAAATATGGGTGCCGGTTACTTCCTGATTGTACCGGACTACTGCTGCCTGCTGTGACTTCTGAATGATTTCCATAGCCTTTTGTGTGTATTTGTCCTGCTGCATTTTTCTTTCCTCCCCTGTCTTGTTTTTCTATCTAATGATTGTGAACAGCTTTCTTCTTTATGACTCCATTATATATGCTTTAGTCAAAAAGTCAAATGGTTTTTGACTTTTTGACTAAAATATTTACAACATAAAAAAGGGGCTGCTTTTCAGCAGCCCCCTAAATGGCTTTTGTAATCGTGAATTACTCGAGAACCTTGGCAGCATTTGCATGGTTCTTGCGAATGCGCTCAAGAGTACGCTGACGGATAACTTCCGGATCAACCTTGATACGGGCAACACCGGTATCCATAGCAGCCTGAGCAACAGCAGCGGCAACAGCCGGAGCAACGCGCTCATCAAAGACAGGCGGTACTACATAGTCGTCACGAAGCTCTTCATCAGAGATGATGGAAGCAACAGCACGAGCAGCAGCCTGCTTCATTTCCTCGTTGATGGCACGAGCGCGAACATCGAGAGCGCCGCGGAAAATGCCCGGGAATACGGATACATTGTTAACCTGGTTCGGAGCATCGCTGCGGCCGGTACCGGCAACAGCAGCACCGGCTTCCTTAGCAGCCTGATAGCTGGTCTCAGGAACCGGGTTAGCCATAGCGAATACGATGGCATCCTTGTTCATGCTCTTAATGATTTCCGGAGTGAAGAGGCCGGCGGAGGAAACACCGAGGAGTACATCGGCACCCTTAGCGCATTCAGCCAGATCGCCCTTAATCTTATCCGGGTTGGTACGCTTCAGGAGCTCAGCCTGTACGCGGTTAACGCGGGACATATCCATGCCCTCGTACATAGCACCCTTGGAGTTCAGCATAATCATGTTCTTTACGCCGAGGTCGAGGAGGAGACGGCAGATAGCAGTACCGGCAGCA
This sequence comes from Selenomonadaceae bacterium, assembly GCA_030523645.1. Lineage (GTDB taxonomy): Bacteria > Bacillota > Negativicutes > Selenomonadales > Selenomonadaceae > RGIG250. The sequence continues at coordinate 419,570 of JAUNIB010000001.1, read as the reverse complement.
CCAGCACCGGAGAGAACTACCTTAACTTCGCCGATGTCCTTCTTGACATAGCGGAGAGCGCCGAGAACAGCAGCAGCGCAGATGATAGCTGTGCCGTGCTGGTCATCATGGAATACGGGGATGTCCAGCTCTGCCTTCAGAGCATCTTCAATATCATAGCACTTTGGGGACTGGATGTCCTCAAGGTTGATACCTGCATAGTTCTTCTGAAGAATCTTTACGGTCTTGATGAACTCATCCTTGTCCTGAGTGTCGAGGCAGACAGGAACGGAGTCAATGTCACCGAAGGTCTTGTAGAGGATGGACTTGCCTTCCATAACCGGCATAGCGGCAGCAGCGCCGATATTGCCAAGACCGAGTACGCGGGTACCATCGCTGATAACTGCTACGCAGTTTCCGCGCATGGTCAACTCGAAGGAGAGATCCTCTTCCTTCTCGATAGCACGGCAGGGCTCTGCAACGCCCGGGGTATAAAGAATGGCAAGGTCATGAGCATCCGTCAGCTTTGCTTTGCCGATGGTTGCCAGCTTACCGTTATTTTCTTTGTGTACTACCATTGCTTCCTGATTGAGATCCACGAAACTCACCTTAACCTTTCATTCATATCCAAAAAAGGATTAAAAATTACATAACACATTATAGTTGAATTCTGTAACTCTGTCAAATAATTCCTATGCAATCGACGAAAAAATTTGGGATTTCCTGTTGTTTCTTATGGATTTTGTATACTTGTTAATATTCGCCCGATGAAAAAACGGTCTGGGAAAATTGATTTCTCAATTTTCCCAGACCGTCTTGATAATCAGTGGTCAAAAATGTTCTTCAATGCCTGAATGTTCACATCACGATTTATCTGTGCCAGATAAGTTGTGAGCTTTATTCCCTTCGGGCATGCCTTCACACAGTTGCCGCTGTTGCCGCAGCTTGTGATACCGCCCTTTGCCATGAGAGCATTTAGGCGGTTTGCCTTATCGTACTCACCAAGGGGGTTGATGTTGTACATATATGCCTGAGCAATGGGAGAAGGCCCAATGAAATCGGACTGCGGTCCGACATTCGGGCAGGCCTCCAGACAGCAGCCGCAGGTCATGCAGTGAGAAATCTCATAAGCGGTGGCAGCTGTATTCGGATTCTGACGGGGCGGGATACGAACTTCCCAGGTACCGTCTACATTAATCCAGCCCTGAATACGCTTCAGGTTCTCAAACATAACGGTACGGTCGATAAGCAGGTCGCGAATGACCGGGAAGGTACGAGCCGGGGCAAGGTGAATCGGCTGCTTCAGATTATCAACGAGAGCGCAGCAGGCCTGCTGAGCCTTGCCGTTAATAACCATCATGCAGGCACCGCAAACCTTCTCCAGACAGTTGCACTCCCAGACTACCGGGGCAACCCGCTTGCCGTCCTTTGTGACCGGGTTCTTCTGAATTTCCATGAGAGCGGCGACTACATTGAGTGCCGGCTTCCAGGGAAGCTCAAATTCCTGAGTGTAGGGCTTGCCGGTGGGGCTGTCCTGGCGTTCAATTATAAAAGTTACAGTTTTCTGCAATGCCATTTCTCTGCCCCTCCTTTACTTGGCCACCGCATAGTTGCGGGGACGCGGCTTGATGATGGAATGATCGAATTCACCGTAGGTGATGATGGGATCCTCAGTCTTGGGGTCATAGTTGGCGATGGTTTCCTTCAGGAAATGCTCATCGTCACGGGTCGGGAACTCACGCTTGAAGTGAGCGCCGCGGGACTCATCACGGAGGCGGGCAGCCTTAATAACAACGAGAGCGTAAAGAATCATGTTGCGGAGCTGACGGACAAACATGCACTCCTGATTTGCCCATTTGCCGCGATCGGTAACACCGATGTTTTCCCAGCGGGCAAGAATCTTCTTTACTTCCTCGTAGCAGTAATCCAAATCAGCGTTTACACGCTCAATAGTGACATAGCGATTCATCAGTTCGCCCAGCTCATGGTAGAGCTGACGGGGATTCTCCTCGCCTTCCATCTTCAGGATGCGCTCATACTCGTGAACACACTCCATACGGGCTGCTTCAAGCTCGCCGTCGGTGATAGCGGAGCCGCGTTCGCCCTTCTCTGCCCATCTGAGAGCCTCCGGACCGGAAATGGTACCGGAATAAGCAGCGGAAAGGAGAGAATTTGCACCGAGACGGTTTGCGCCATGATACTGATGGTCGCACTCGCCAGAGGCGAGGAGACCAGGAATATTTGTATTGTGCTTGCGGTCTACCCAGATTCCGCCCATAGAGTAATGGACGGACGGATAAATCTCCATCGGCACCTTACGGGGATCCTCACCCATGAACTCTGAGTACATCTCCAAGATGCCGCCCAGCTTCTTCTCAAGATAGTCGGCAGGAATATGAGACAGGTCGAGGTAGACCTTGTTTTCACCGTTTACACCGAGATGCTGATTTACGCAGACATCATAAATGGCACGGGAAGCAATGTCACGGGGTACAAGGTTGCCGTAAGCCGGATACATTTCCTCAAGGAAGTACCAGGGCTTGCCGTCCTTATATACCCAAATGCGGCCGCCTTCACCACGGCAGGCCTCAGACATAAGACGGTTCTTATCGGAACCGGGAATAGCGGTAGGATGAATCTGCACGAACTCCGGATTTGCGATGCGGGCACCCTGCTGATAAACAGCGGAGACAGCAGAACCGTTGCAGATGGTGGAAGCAGTGCAGCGGCCGAAAATCATGCCCGGGCCGCCGGTTGCAAGGATTACAGCATCGGCACGGAAAGCCTCAATCTCCATGGAGTTCATGTTCTGGGCGACAATACCGCAGCATACGCCTTCCTTGTTCTTGATAATCCGCAGGAATTCCCAGAAAACATGAGTCTTTACCTGACCCTTGGTTTCCCACTTGCGGACCTGCTCGTCGAGAGCGTAAAGGAGCTGCTGACCGGTAGTGGAGCCGGCGAATACGGTACGCTTATTTTTCTGACCGCCGAAGTTGCGGAGGTCGAGGACACCTTCTGCGGAGCGGGTGAACGGCACACCCATACGGTCGAACATACGGACAAGAGCCGGGGCTCCTTCGCACATACCCTTAACGGCTACCTGGTCAGCCAGGAAATCGCCGCCGTATACGGTGTCATCGAAGTGTTCATAAACGCTGTCATGCTCACCCTTGGTGTCCATGCAGGCATTCATGCCACCCTGAGCACAGAGAGAATGACTGCGCTTGAAGGGACAGTAGGAGAAAATATCTACCTCGCTGCCTGCTTCGCAGATTTTAAGTGCCGCCATGAGGCCGGAGAGGCCGCCGCCGACAACGATAACCTTAAATTTTTTCTTTGCCACGATGTTACTCTCCTTTTCCTCAGAATATGGGCAGAATGTAAACCAGCATGAGAGCCAGCGTCTCAAGACAGAGAGCACCGCAGAAACCCATGCAGGCCATGTTGATAACCATCTGGATGCGAGGACCCTTGGCAATGCCCCAGGTCATGCAGAAGGTATTGATACCGTTGGCAAAGTGGAAAATCGCAGCCCACATGCCAAGAACATAAAGCACCCAGTAAACAGGATTGGAGAGGTAGCTCTGCAGGAACTCAAAGCAGAGATGAATTCCGGTAATCCGGGTATGAACAGCCAAGTAATAAACATGCCAAACCAGAAATACCAGCAGATACCATGCGGTCCAGCGCTGCAGCGTAAACTGCCAGTTCTGAAGATACCCGTAGCTGATAGGATTGTTGCGGGCCTGCAGGGCGATATACACGCCATAGAGAGCGTGGAAGCCGAAAGGAGCCGCTATCATCCCAAGCTCCAGCGGCAAACGGATATACATCGGAATCTTATCCAGGGTGCCGATGACCATGTTCATCACATCGGGACCGAGGAGAACCGCACTATTGTTGCCGATGTGCATCATCAGGAAAGCACCCATGAAGAGACCTACCAGAGAATGCAGACGGCGGAGGTAAAAGGTGATATTAAACATTCAGGGGCCTCCAAATTAAATCTGACGATAAGGTTTCTGACCGATTTCGTAGAAATTGTTGCCCTCGGTATCAATTACAACGATTGCCGGGAAATCCTCAACCGTAAGAGCAGCCAGTGCCTCGGGGCCAAGCTCGGGGTATGCGATAACCTCATACTTCTTGATGGACTTGGCAATGAGGGCAGCAGCACCGCCGACGGCAGCGAAATAAGTGGTTCCGTTTTTCTTCATGGACTCAACAACTGCCGGCTTGCGGGAACCCTTGCCAATCATACCGGTAATACCCTGATCAAGCATGGTCGGGGTATAGGCATCCATACGGCCGCTGGTGGTAGGGCCGGCGGAGCCGATGGGGTCACCCGGCTTTGCAGGGGAAGGTCCAAGATAGTAAACGATCTGATTCTTCCAATCGATGGGGAGCTTATCTCCACGGGCAAGCGCCTCAGTCATTGCCTTGTGAGCAGCATCACGAGCGCTGTAGATAACACCGGTAATGAGAACGCTGTCTCCGGCTTTCAGCTTGCGGGACTGCTCCTCGGTAAGCGGAGTAGTGATTCTGATCTTTTCAGCCATTTTCTTTTCCTCCCCTATTAGAGCTCGCACTCTTTATGGCGCATAGCATGACAATTAATAGTAACAGCCACCGGCAGACCGGCAATATGAGTCGGCATATACTCAACATTTACTGCCATAGCAGTGGTAGTACCGCCAAGCTGAGGTCCGATACCGGTCTTGTTGACCATCTCCAGCAGTTCTTCCTCCAGCTTTGCGTACTCCGGCTCAGGATGACGAACATTGGTGGGACGGAGCAGAGCCTTCTTGGAAAGAACAGCGGCTGCATCCATGGTACCGCCGACACCTACACCGACTACGATAGGCGGGCAGGGATTGCAGTCTGCGTGCTTTACGATATCGAGAACAGCCGCTTTTACGCCTTCAACGCCATCAGCCGGAACCAGCATCTTCAGACCGGACTTATTCTCACTGCCGAAGCCCTTGGCTGCCAGCTTGAGAACAATCTTGTCGCCCGGTACGATGCGGACATAAATTATAGCCGGGGTGTTATCCTTGGTATTAACGCGATTGAAAATAGGCTCCTTGACAACAGACTTACGGAGGTAACCATCAACATAGCCCTTGGAAACGCCGGCATTTACAGCATCCTCAAAGGCACCGCCTTCAATGTGAACATCCTGTCCGATTTCGGCAAAGACAATGGCCATACCGGTATCCTGGCAAATAGGACGATCCTCTTCACGAGCAATCTCTGCATTCTTTATGATCTGGTCAAGAACATCGCAGCCTACAGGAGATTTCTCGGTTGCCCGACCCTTTTTCAGGGCTTCGTAAACATCCTCCGGGAGATAATAAGCGGTGTCTTTGCAGAGCTTTGCCACAGCTTCAGTGATTGCTTCGGCTTGAATAATGCGCACAGTGAACTCCTCCTTAAAATGATTGAACACCATTAATATACATAAAAAATATATCTAAATTAGTTTAACATAGATATACTATGTTGTGAAGTATTTTAGACAAAGTTTATAAATATTTTTTATAAAGTTCTGAGTCATTATAGGCATACACTATTTATTTTCCAGATAGCCTTCCAGCAGGGGGCGCATTGCCCGAATTGCTTCTCCGCGGTGGCTGACGGCATCTTTTTCCTCGGGAGTCAGCTCCGCCATCGTCTTGCCGCCCTCCATGTAGAAATAAGGGTCATAGCCGAAGCCTCCCTCTCCCCTCGGTACGAGGGTAATAAGACCGGAAACACTGCCGTGAGAGGTGAGAACGGTGCCATCCGCCGAATTGACAAAGGCCAGCGCGCACTCATAGGCAGCCTTTGATTCCTCTGCCCCTATGTGCTTCATTTCCTTTACCATGTGGGCGTTGTTCTCCTCATCACTGCCGTGATGACCACAGTAGCGGGCGGAGTATACACCGGGCGCACCGTCCAGCTTATCTATGGTAAGTCCGCTGTCATCGGCAATAGCCGGGACACCGAGCTGCTCAGAGTAAAATCTTGCCTTGATGATGGCATTGTCCTCAAAGGTCTCTCCATCCTCAACTGCGTCCGGAGTCTCGCCGTAAAAAGAAAGCGGTACAAGCTCAATCGCCAAACCGTCGAAGGCAGCTATCAGCTCGGCCAGCTTCTTCTTATTCTTCGTAGCTACTACAACTCTTTGCTTTTCCATGGTCAACCTTCCCTTCCGATTCTCCAGACAAGATGATTGCCCAAAACATCCTTCTCATAGGAAATTATTCTGTCAATTCCTTCGGCAGCCAGCTCTACGAGAGCCTTCTGCTCAGCCAGAGTATAGGGCCGGCCCTCGCCGGTACCCTGCAGCTCGACAAACTCACCGCTGCCGGTCATGACCACATTCATATCTACAGCCGCCTGACTGTCCTCCGCATAGCAGAGGTCGAGGAGCGGCTCTTCCGGCTCTGCCGGAGCAAGGACAATCTTCTGCCCCTTCTTTACCCGCTTTCTGGGCGGTGCTACCATGCCCACGCTGATTGCCGCAAGGAAATCCTTCACCGGGAATGGCTGACCGCTCTCCGGGTCATAAAAGCTCTCGCAGGCATCCACCAGCGCAATGAACGCTCCGGTCACAGAAGCTGTCCTGGTACCGCCGTCCGCCTCGATAACATCACAGTCAATGGTTATCGTCCTGTCACCCAGCGCCTTCATATCCAGCACCGAGCGCAGGCTGCGGCCGATAAGCCGCTGAATTTCGTGGGTGCGCCCGTTCTGCTTTCCCCGCACCGACTCTCTGGGGGTACGGGTAGCAGTAGCCGAGGGCAGCAGAGTATACTCTGCCTTCAGCCATCCGCCGCGGCTCTCTCCGTTGGGAGTACGCCGGAAAGTAGGAACACGCTGCTCAACGGTAGCTGCACATATTACCTTTGTATTGCCCACCTCAATCAGCACCGAGCCGGCCGGCCCATGCTGGAAGAAGCGGGTAATCTTCAAAGGACGCATATCATTATTGCTGCGTCCGTCTACTCTCTTGTTTTCCAAATAACTTCTCCAAATTTATTTATTTCTGATATATTTTCCGAATCCCTTGATGATTACGATTGGCACCTTCTGGGATGCGTTGCCGAAAGGATTGTCCAGCAGCAGCTTTGCTGCCTCCTCTGCCTCCAGTCCCTTGCTGGCACCTACCACCTTGCAGCGGTGGAGGTCATTGGCATCGGCAATCATGGCACCGTAGCAGCCGAAGCGGGCCTTGATAGCCTCTACCACCTTCTGCGGCTCCTTGGGACCATATACTATATGCTTATCAAAGGGCGGCATAGTACCGGTGACCTCATCAATAAGAGCAGCCTGATAGCCGGCCAGCTGATAAAATACTCCGCGCTTAAAGGGCATTGCCAAAAAGCCAACAGCCAGCGAAGCGATTACCCGCAGGGTACCCTCCACATCAAAGAGAGACTGCAGACCGTGAGGACTGGCGAGACTGCCTACATCCGGGAATACCCGGCAGAAGATTTTTGCCCAAATGCTTATCTTCAAATCCTCCGGACGGACAACCATACCCTGAGTGACAGCTACTACGCTCTCCGCTACGGATACCACATCATCGGGGCCTACGCCACCGACCTTGGCCGCGAATTTCTCTATTGCATCCACAATATCATCCTTGTCGGTAAGGATGCGAGTGGGAACCTTTACGATTTCTACCTGTGACATATTCCCGAATCCTCCTCAATCCTCATCAACGAGCTTCACGCCCACACTGTTGGCTGCTTCCTGAGCAGTCATTACGATACGGTCCTTCACCATCTCATAAGGACGACGGCTGAAGGTCGTGTAGATGATATCTATGGGCATATCAACCATACGGGAAAGAGCGAATTCCAGGCTCTGGCCCTTGCGGGCTTTCAAGGTAATGAAGACATCGATATCCATAGACTTGTGCGGATCTACGATTACCGCCTCGAAGTAATCATCCTCGCGAGGCTCTCCTACTCTCTCCACACGGCCTCTTGCCTCAATGCCGTCATACTGCTCATAGGGCAGCTGAGTACGGGCAATGCAGTCACTGACAACGGCAGCCTGCTTACCGCGGTTGCGGAAGGTCAGACGGCGGCGGATGGTGACAGAATCCTCATCCCTAGCAGCCTTGGTAAATTCCTTTTCTGTATCCTTCTCCAAAATCAGGTCGGCATCTCCCTCCACGATGCACAGAAGCTTGTAGCCGATGACCATCAACAGCAGAAGGACGATAACCCCCTTCAGTATAAGCATTAACATTTTATCCTCATATCCTCCAATTATTCCAAGCCCTTTGCCAGACGCTCAAAGTACTTCGCCGGCAGGCGGGTAATCTTACCGGTAGCTTTCTCGGTGAAAACATTCTGTGTGTGACCGGTGACAAGCACTGTCCTGTCACTCTTCCGCATGATTCGATAGTCAAAGGCCATCTTTGCCCGTGTCAATGCGGTAGGAGTCGTCTCAATGATAAGAACATCGTCAAAATATCCGGGAGAATGAAACTTTGCGCTTACATCGGTAATGGGGAAAACATAGCCATCTTCCATCATCTCACCGAGGGTAATGCCTACTGCCCGCAGCAGCTCCACACGCCCTATCTCAAACCAGCGGATGTAATTTGAATGATGAACGACTGCCATCGTGTCAGTATCATAAAAGTTAACTTTGTGTTCCGTCTCTAAAACCACTCTTAAGCCTCCATAAAAATATACTATGCCAATCCTGTAATCTATATATTTTAGAACTATACAACCACCTTGTCAATTTGTATTTCCCCATCGGATATAGTATACTATACATAAATTGTTAGGATAGAGAGATTTTCCCGTCCTTTTTTCAGCTATTTACAAAGAAATGAGGGATTAGAAATGAGTAAACCCGCTATAGTTACCGCCGACAACTTTGAGCAGGAAGTACTGAATGCCGAAGGCCGTGTATTGGTAGATTTCTGGGCTGACTGGTGCGGTCCCTGCCGTATGCTGTCTCCCATCATTGAGGAGATTGCCTCGGAGCATGATGACATGAAGGTCTGCAAAATTAATGTGGATGAAAACCCTACCCTTGCCCAGCAGTACAATGTTATGAGCATTCCCATGGTGATAATGTTTGAAAAAGGAAAAATCACCGGTCAGACTGTTGGCTTCCAGCCAAAGGACTTCCTTCTGAGATCCTTGGAGCTGTAATCATGCAGCCACCCTTCAAGCATCATGTTTGTACAATATCGCCCAATCCAATGAGCAGAGGTATTTATTATGAAAAAACTCGTATATCTATTAATAGGTGCTCTATTATGCTTCTCCCTGTTGGGCTGCAGCAATGAGAAAGCGGCTAATGCCTTAAAAGATGCAATATATCTTGATCAGCCTGTTATTAATCCTGCAAACGAAGGCAAATTGGTTATTATCCATGGTGTTGCCAAAATGTCCAAAGGTGCTCAGGATCCGGACTTAGGCCTTACCTTTGATTCACCGTCTGTTATCAGAGAGGTTCAGGTTTTAACCGCTCAAACCAGGACTACCAGCACGACCACAACCACCAAAACTGATGACAAGAAGAATACCAGCAGCCAAACTACCCAAACAAAAAAGACTACCGAATACGTTTGGAAGGATAACAATACAAAGAGCGATAGAGCCCCCTGGAAGAAAGAAACCTTTACCGGCGAAGCTAAAATCGGCCAGTTTACCATTACCGGTAATCCTCTGAACAGTATGTTCAGTACCAAGAAGATTGCAGTTACCCGTGATATGGCGTCCAGAAGTGGTATGAATTACTGGAAACAAGGCATTGCCACCAGAGCATTCCTAACTAATCGTCGCATTGCTGAACATTTCATGCAGGTTGGCAGTGAACTGCGTGCACAAAACGAAGGTGTTTCCCGCATTAGCTATACCGGCAGAGAAAAGGTTGCTAACGGCGAGTATACTATCGCAGGCATCCAGCAAAACGGCAAACTGGTTTCCACCAAGGACTTCACCATTCAGTGCTACTCAGGTATTCTTACCAAAGAGCAGATGATTGAGAAAAACAAATAAGCTCAACCGCAACTCATGCCCCATAGCTTACGATGCAAAAAGCTTCCACAGCTGCTGAAATCCAGCAGCTATGGAAGCTTTTTCGTTTATAAGATAAATGCTTTTTCACATATTCTTGTCAAAGAAGGCCTGCAGTCTATCGAAAGGAATTACCTTTTTCTCGCCGCCGTCATACAAATCAGTGTGGGAAGCACCGGGAATAATTACAAATTCTTTGTTATCTGCATACGGATTGTCTTTAATCATATTTGCATAAGCGTCCTTGCTGAAATAGAAGGAATGAGCCTTATCCCCATGAACTAACATTACTGCGTTTTGAATTTCATTACTATAGGTAAGCAAAGGCATATTCATGAATGAATATGGATTAGTGGAAGTACGACCGCCGTTGGAATTCAAGGAACGTTTGTGATAGCCGCGTTCAGTTTTATAATAGTCAAAATAGTCTTTGACAAATTGCGGAGCATCGTCGCCCAATCTGTCAGGCACACCACCCTGCAGTTTATAATAACCGTTCTTATAATCTGCAGTACGTTGGTCGCTGACAGTCTTGCGAGCTTCGTAACGGGCTTTAGCGTCCATGGCATCAAAATAACCATTAGCATTAACACGGCTCATATCATACATAGTAACAGCAACGGTAGCCTTAATACGGGGGTCAGCAGCTGCGGCATTAACAGCCAAACCGCCCCAACCACAGATGCCGATAATGCCAACCTTATTAGCATCTACATTAGCTTGCGTAGACAGAAAATCCACAGCTGCGCTGAAATCCTCGGTATTGATATCTGGAGATTGTACATAACGGGGATATCCGCCGCTTTCACCGGTAAAGGAAGGATCGAAAGCAATGGTTAAATAGCCGCGCTCTGCCATTTCCTGAGCATAAAGGCCGGAGCATTGTTCCTTAACAGCACCAAACGGCCCACTTACGGCTATTGCTGCCAACTTGCCTTTGGCATTTTTCGGAATATACATATCAGCGGCCAAGGTGATGCCATAACGGTTCACAAAGGTCACCTTCTTATGGTCAACCTTTTCACTCTTCCTGAAGGTTTTGTCCCAATTATTTTCCAATTTTAGTTTTTCCACCTTAATTGCCGAGCCTACGGGAGTATTGTTGGGGATGCCCACTCTTTCCGCAAAAGCGCTGGTAGTAAAGCCTGCAGTCAACAGTAAAGCAGTTGTCAAAATTTTCATTGTCTTTTTCATTTTCTTTCCGTCCTTTCATTTCCCAGTTTTCTTAGTTGATAAACTATTAAATCCAGATCATCAATAGCCTTTTGGATTTCATGAAGTTTTGCCAGCATAGAAACACGTTTCTTCCTTAGCCATACAACAGCTAATTCATAATTTGTTTCTGTCAGATATTGGTTAAGCATATCGTTATCCTTTTGCTCCAGTTGTAACCCTTGAAGCAAATATAAAACCTTCGCCTTCTCCACATCTGTGTTTGCCATTTGCATAACTCCCTTCTGAAAATCATTATAGCTATACCTGATATTTTCGCTAATATATAAAATCGATATCAGTTATGAATTATATTCATATCACACCGTAAAAAAAGAGCCTGCTATGGTATAATGGCTTATACACATAACAAGCAGGAGTCACATTATGGAAATTCGTACTTTACGCTATTTTATGGCTATCGCGCGAGAAGAAAACATGACCAAAGCAGCCGCACTTTTGCATGTTTCCCAATCGACCCTATCCAAGCAGATGCAGATGCTGGAAGACGAACTGGGCAAGAAGCTCTTCAAGCGGCACAGCTTTTCTATCAGCTTAACCGAAGAAGGTATGCTTTTACGCAAGCGCGCAGCCGATGTGCTTTTACTGACAGACAAAATCAACGCTGAGTTTGCTGCCTTAGATGATATTACAGGCGGTAATATTTTCTTTGGCTGTGCAGAGACCTATCAGATTCGCTATTTGGCGAATTATATCAAAGAATTCAAAACTCGCTATCCCAGTTTTCATTACCACATTACCAGTGGTGATACGGAGCAGGTAGAAGAAAAGCTAAATGCAGGCATCCTGGACTTTGCCCTAATTGTAGAAGAACCGGACTATGACAATTACAATGTTTTAGAGTTACCGGAAGGAGATGTATGGGGATTAGTTATGCCTGCCGATAGTCAACTTATACAGAAGGAAAGCATTACATTTGAAGACCTGATTGGTCTACCGCTTTTCTGCTCCGGTCAGGGCTGGCGCTTTGACCTGCCCCAATGGTGTGGGAAAGGAATTGAACAGCTCAATTTAGAAGGCTCCTTTAGATTGCACTACAACGCTTCTGTCTTTGTTAAAGAAGGTCTTGGCTATTTATTGACCTACGACAAGCTCTGTGATACCAGTCCTGATAGCGGATTAGCCTTTAGACCACTCTGCCCAAAGCTGGAAACAAAAATTTATATTATCTGGAAAAAAGGACAGCTGCTAACACCTATTGCGAGTAAATTTATTGATGGCTTAAAAGCCTTTGTTGAGGACAAATGATTAAATAGTTCCTTTATACACTAAAGACCCCTCGGCATACGCCGAGGGGCCTTGTATTATTAGTAATTTGCGAAAGTTGTTATCATACCGCACAATTTCGATTTTACAGAACAGAGATAGTAACGGTCTCGCCGTTGATATTCCATTCCTTGGATACCTTGCAGTCAGCAAGCGCACCGGCGGTGATATCATCGGCCAGAAGGACCTTCTTCAGCTCTGCCTCATTACGCTGAGCAATAGCGGAGAGTTTCTCGCTGCCCTCAAGAGCGACCTTGATGCGGTCGGTCACCTGATAGCCGTTCTCCTTGCGCATGGTCTGCACCTTGGAGATTATCTCGCGGACGAAGCCTTCTTCTACGAGCTCGGCGGTGAGAGTGGTAGCAAGAGCAACGGTGACTTCGCCGTAGTGCTGGCTGATGTAGCCCGGAGTCTGAGACATGGTGACATCGATATCTTCCGGCAGGAGTGTGACGGGGCCGTCCGGCAGCTCCAGGACCAGCTGACCGGTCTTGTCCAGCTCAGCCTTGGCGCTGTGGCCGTTCAGCTCGGCCAGCATGTTCTTGATGGTGCCAATCTTGCCGCCCACCTTCTTGCCCAGTACCTTGAACTGGGGCTTGAAGGTATAAGTGAGATATGCCTCCATATCGGAAACGAACTCGACGGACTTGATATTCAGCTCAGCCCGGACGATAGCGGCGAAGAATTCATCCAGCTTCTCGCCCTTCTCGGTATGAACATAGAGAGTGGAAAGCGGCTGACGGTTCTTCAGGTTGCCCTGATTGCGGGCAGCACGGCCGAGAACAACGATATCACGGACAAGCTCCATGGTCTTCTCAAGCTCTGCATCCACATGAGCCATATCGGCAACCGGGTAGTCGCAGAGGTGAATGGACTCGGGAGCGTCCTTGTCTACGCTGCGGACGATGTTCTGATAAATACTCTCGGTCATGAACGGAATCATCGGGGCAGCTGCCTTGATGATGGTAGAGAGAGAGGTGTAGAGGGTCATGTAGGCATTAATCTTATCCTGCTCCATGCCCTTTGCCCAGAAGCGTTCACGGCTGCGGCGTACATACCAGTTGGACAGCTCGTCAACGAAGCTGTAGAGAGCCTTGGCAGCCTCAGGAATCTTGTAGTTGGCAAGGCTGTTATCGGCAGCGGCAACAGCTGTATTCAGGCGGGAGAGAATCCACTTGTCAAGAACAGCCAGCTTGTCGTATTCAAGGCTGTACTTGGTGGGATCGAACTGGTCAATCTCGGCATAGAGAGCATAGAACGCATAGGTATTCCAGAGAGTACCCATGAACTTGCTCTGGCCTTCCTTGACGGCAGCATCATGGTAGCGGGTCGGAATCCAGGGCGCACCGGCAGAATAGAAGTACCAGCGTACAGCATCAGCACCGTGGTGATTCAGGGTCTCCATTGGGTCAACAGCGTTGCCCTTGGACTTGGACATCTTGCGGCCGTCTTTATCAAGAACATGACCGAGAACGATTACATTCTTGAAGGAAGATACATCAAAGAGCAGCGTGGAGATAGCGATAAGGGAATAGAACCAGCCGCGGGTCTGGTCTACAGCCTCGGAGATGAAATCTGCCGGGAAACGGTTCTCGAAGATTTCCTTATTTTCAAACGGATAATGCCACTGAGCGAAGGGCATGGAGCCGGAGTCAAACCAGCAATCGATAACCTCCGGTACGCGGTGCATTTCCTTGCCGCACTTCTCGCAGCGGATGGTGACATTGTCTACATAGGGACGATGGAGCTCTATCTCATCCGGGCAGTTGTCGGACAGCTCCTTCAGCTCGGCAATGGAGCCGATAGCGTGCTGATGGCCGCAGGAGCATTCCCAGACATTCAGCGGAGTACCCCAGTAGCGGTTACGGGAGAGACCCCAGTCCTGAACATGCTCCAGCCAGTCGCCGAAGCGTCCCTTGCCGATAGCATCCGGTACCCAGTTTACAGTATTGTTGTTGCCGATGAGCTTGTCACGGACAGAGGTCATCTTGATAAACCAGGTCTCACGGGCGTAGTAGAGCAGCGGAGTATCGCAGCGCCAGCAGTGCGGATAGCTATGCTCAAAGACCGGAGCCTTGAAGAGCTTGCCGCTTATCTTCAAATCCTTGATGATGAGCGGATCGGCATCCTTGACGAATACCCCTGCCCAATCGGTATCCTCGGTCATATTGCCGTGGCTGTCTACGAACTGAACAAAGCCAACATCGTACTTCTGGCAGACGCGGCCGTCGTCCTCACCGAAGGCCGGAGCCATGTGGACGATACCGGTACCGTCGGTAGTGGTTACATAATCATCGCAGGTGACGATGAATGACTTCTTGCCGGTCTTGCCGACAGCAAAGGGATAAAGCGGCTCGTACTCGCGGTACTCCAAATCCTTACCCTTCATGGTAGCCAACACTTCACGCTCGCCCTCGGTCTCGGCAAATACAGTCTCTACCAAAGCCTCAGCCAGATAGTAGACAGTATCGTTAACCTTAATCTTTACATAATCTACTTCCGGATTGACGCAGAGAGCCAGGTTGCTGGGGAGAGTCCAGGGGGTGGTTGTCCATGCCAGGAAGTAGGCATCCTCACCGGCGACCTTGAACTTGACCATAGCAGACCGTTCACGGACATCCTTGTAGCCCTGAGCTACCTCATGAGAGGACAGCGGAGTGCCGCAGCGGGGGCAGTAAGGAACTACCTTGTGACCCTTGTAGAGAAGCCCTTTCTCCCAAATGGTCTTCAGCGCCCACCACTCGGACTCGATGAAATCATTTTCATAGGTGATGTAGGGATGGTCCATATCGGCCCAGAAGCCGACAACATCGGAAAACTCTTCCCACATACCCTTGTATTTCCATACGGACTCGCGGCACTTCTTGATGAAGGGCTCGATACCGTACTTCTCAATCTGCTCCTTGCCGTTGATGCCCAGAGCCTTCTCGACCTCAAGCTCTACCGGCAAACCGTGGGTATCCCAGCCTGCCTTACGGAGAATATACTTACCCTTCATGCACTGATAGCGAGGCAGCAGGTCCTTGATAACGCGGGTAAGAACGTGGCCGATATGGGGCTTGCCGTTGGCTGTCGGAGGACCGTCATAGAATGTGAAGGTGTCGTTGCCTTTGCGGGCATCGACAGTCTTCGTGGCGATGTCGTTATCCTTCCAGAATTTCAGGACTTCGCGCTCACGCTTTACGAAGTCCAGATTGGTTTCTACCTTACTGTACAAAGCTATCCCTCCAAATTTCTTCAAACAAAACAAAAATCCTCATCCCAAACAGGATGAGGATAATACTCACAACCACCTATTCGCATACTATCATATACTATCCATGTAACGGCGGAATCCGTCCGTGCTTACTATCGTCATTGCGATTTCAGCCGGCTGCTCGCAAGGGATATTCGCCTCTGTCTGTTCCGCCGGACTTCCACCCTCACCGGCTCGCTGTAGGAACTTCCCCAAAGGTTACTGACTTGGTCATCGCATTTGATTTTATCGGGAATTATTTTAGCAACTATTCAGCCAAATATCAAGAGAAATTTTATTATTTTCGATAGACGGTCTTTCCCCTGACTATCGTCATCACTATCTCGGCAGCATTCCGGAAGATGGTGATATCTGCCTGCTTGCCGGGAGTCAGGGAGCCGCAGCGTCCGTATATACCGAGACTCTGAGCCGGTGTCTTGGTGGCGCACACTACCGCCGCCGCAATGCCGCAGCCGGTATTGGCGGTGAAATTGGCAATAGCTCTGTCCATGGTCAGCACGCTGCCGGCGATAGTACCGTCAGCCAGAGTAGCACACTGTCCCTTTACAAAGACCTTCTGACCGCCCAGCTCCGACTCGCCGTCCGGCAGACCGGTGGCCCTTATAGAGTCGGTGACAAGGATTATCTGCCTCCCCTGCTTCATCCGCCAGATAAGGCGCTGAGTCACAGAGTGAAGATGCACATTGTCACAAATCATCTCGCAGTCGGAGTCAGTATCAAGGGCAGCACCGACCAGACCGGGAGTACGGTGATGGAAGGGAGCCATACCGTTGAAAATATGGGTCAGATGCGTGATGCCGTACTGCAGTATCGCCCGCCGGGCCAGATTGTAGTCGGCGGTACTGTGACCCATCGATACTACTATTCCTGCCTTGTTGCAGTTATCCACGAAGCTGTAGTCTCCGTGCAGCTCCTCCGGTGCCAATGTCAGCAGGCGAATAACATCCCTATAAGGCTCTACCTTTGACCAGTCAGGCGGCTGCACATAATCAGCCTTCTGCGCACCGCACCGCTCACGGCTGATGAACGGGCCCTCCATATTGGCACCGATGACAGCCGCACCATCCAACTCCCGCTTCATTGCCTCACGGACATTATCCAGTGCCCTATTGATATGGTCAAAATCATAAGTCATCGTAGTGGGCAGGATAGAGGTAACACCGGTAGTCGCCTGATGACGGGCGATAGTCTCCAGCGCCTCCGGCGTAGCATCCATAGTATCACAGCCCATAGCGCCGTGAATATGGACATTGATGAAGCCAGGGGACACATAGCCTCCCTCAGCATCAATCACATTGTCAATAGCTCTCAATGCCCCAGCCGTCATCTGACCCTCAGGGACAATGGACTCAATCGTACCTGTATCCTCGCGAAAGAGAAGAGCCTTATGCTCCTCTACCATGAAGCCGTCCTGTCCATCTGGAACAATTAACCGGCCGTTTATTATGACTGTCATTATTCCTGCTCCAGTCTTGCCGCTGCTGCCCTGTCGGCAACGATAGTCACATGGGGATGAAGCTGCAGTATAGAGGCCGGAGCCTGTGGCGTAATATCGCCTACCATCTTGCCTAGCGCCACAGTCTTAGCCGAGCCGCTGGCCAGCAGAATGAGTCTCCGGGCAAACATTATATCTCGCATTCCCATGCTGATAGCCCAGTGAGGCATATCATCGGGATTGGCGAAAAAGAGACAGTTTGCATTCCTCGTAGCCTCCGACAGCTCCACTACATGAGTCTCCGGCACGAAGGTATCTCCCGGCTCATTGAAGCCGATATGCGCATTCGCCCCGATACCAAGCACCATCAGATCAATGCCGCCCCATTCCTTTATCTTATTGGAATATCTGGCACACTCATTGAGGACGTCCACTGCCATGCCGTCAGGTATCAGCACCTGAGATGGCTTTATCCCCAAGCCATCAAAGAGATGCTTCCGCATGAAGCCGTGATAGCTGTCGGGATTGTCTGCCGATACGCCGATGTACTCATCAATGTTCACCGTCTTCACCTGAGAGAAATCCACCTCTCCCCGCTGGCCGGCCTCCACCAGACGCTTGTAAAGTCCGATAGGAGAAGCTCCGCAGGCAAGACCAAGTACACTGTCGGGCTTGCTCTTTATCTGTTCTATAACAAGAGCGGCTGCAGTGTCGCTCATCTCGTCGTAAGATTCCATTACTCGGATATCCATACTGTCCTCCAAAACATAGCGGTTGATATTACTCTTAAACCGTTATAAAATAGGGATGTGTCAGGTGCACAACCATAGACAGCTACCCTATATTGGTTTCTTTGATACAATTATATTATAACAGAAAAGAAAGGAAAAAAACATGAAAGCTACAGATATTCTTGCCAAAATTGACCATACTTTGCTGTCGGCAACGGCAACAACGGAGCAAATAGATACCCTCTGTGAAGAAGCCATCACCTGCAAAACCGCCGCCGTCTGTATACCGGCCTGCTATGTAAGCCATGCGGCTGAAAAATACGGTGAGAAGCTGAAAATAGCCACCGTCATCGGCTTCCCTCTCGGCTATGACACCACCATATCCAAGGTCATCAGTGCCAGACAGGCAATCAGCGACGGAGCCGACGAGGTGGACATGGTACTCAATATCTCAGCCCTGAAGAACGGCAACGATGAATATGTCACTCAGGAAATCGCCGCCGTAAAATCCGTGGTAGGCGACAAAATCCTCAAGGTCATCATCGAAGCCTGCTATCTCACGGAAGAGGAAAAAATCACCGCCTGCAAGTGTGTCACCGATGGCGGTGCCGACTACATCAAAACCTCTACCGGCTTCGGCAGCGGCGGAGCCACCCACGAAGATGTAAAGCTGATGGCAGCAAACATCGGCCCGAATGTGAAGATAAAAGCCGCCGGCGGTATCTCCACCATTGAGGACATGAAGCAGTACATCGAAGAAGGCTGCAGCCGCATCGGTGCCAGCCGGGCAGTAAAACTGCTGAAGGACAAAATGAACGAAGATGTATAAAAAAACAGGGTGCAGTTCCTTTTACAGGGAACGCACCCTATTTTCAACTTACCACCCGATACCGTCACGCTGAATACTCTATAATGTCTTCAATCCCACAACCAAGTGCATTTGACAGCGCAAGCACAGTCTGAACAGATGCCTTGTCAATATCCTTTGCTTTCAGTTCATACTGCTGTAATGTTCTCATATTAACGCCCGATATTTCTGCCAGCCTTTTCTGCGTATATCCGCATCTCTTCCTCTGCTGCTGCAGCTTTGTCGGCTGATTGGCATTTTTAATCATATTGTTTAGCGTATCCACCGCCTTCTCCTCATCAGCTTCATGTAATGTGGGATACAGCTTCAATAATTCCTGCATAGAAAACCGGCTATGAATATCTCTAAACGGGCGACCCGTAGCCCACTGATAATACGCAAGAATCCAACCACACCAGTATTCAGGTGAGCAATCGTATTCGACCCTAGCCGGAGGGAAAGCCATCTTCTTCCCGCTGACCGACACACTCTCCATGACCAGTTCCGTCCCGGACATGCCGGCTAAATATTTGGGATTACCTTTGCCAAATTGCTCAGCCAAACGACTTGCTATAAAAAAATTCATGAATTCATCCGGAGAAATTTGGCAGGCATTGACGGCATAATCAACAGCTTCCCCGAGATTTCTCATTGCATCATCAAGATAGATACTGTCGTAAGCGTGCATCATCATCCCTCATCCCCTCTCTGATGATATCCCGCAAAAATATACCATCCATATCGTCTTTTTCCATTTCCTTGTGAAAGGCCACCCTCGCTTCATCATCCCTGGACTTCCGTCTATGATAGTAGACTGTATTGTCTGCTGCCAAGCAGTCAATAAACTTCAGCCTACTAAATGCCCGCTCTGAAACTACTGCATACTGTTCACCCAGCTTTCCCAGTCTCATGGCATAACTCAGCTGAGAAAGAGAAATCGTATTGGCAAGAAAAGCTCTGGCAAAAGAGAAGTAAGAATCATCTGCCCTATAACCAATGATTATGTCATAATGCCTGTATTCCGGCAAAAAATTCTCCAACAGATATTCTTTGCCCCTTTTTTCTACCGGCGATGCTGCCCGAGCTGTCCTGTTATCCAGCAATATTGCCAACCAGTTAAGAATAGTATATTCCTTGCCAGACAGATTCAGAATACTCAACCCGTCTGCGTCCAGCTCATATTTATTGGCGTACCCATCCGCACCTTCATTGCAAGCCCATTCCTTTGCCAACTCGATGTGCTCTGTGCAATAAAACGCCCTGCCGTAATCATTATAAGGCTTCCCGGCTCCATATACCGGCTGCTCAATAATATTGGCAGAACCGTGATATAAAACTTTCTTCACCATGTTTCACCTCGTATACTTCTACAGAAGTATTTTCACTCATTATACTTCCAAAGAAGTATAAGTTCAAGCTGCGCACCAAACTATTGCAGCAAATACCACCGGTGATACCAAAAGTTTTGGACTTGTAAGTTGAAAACTTTTATAAATCAAGAAGTTTCTGACCTGCAAGTCGAAAACTTCTTGATTTATATTCACACTTATTATATGCTTTAGTCATTAAATGATGTTGGGAAGTGAACTTATGAGTCAGTTGATGGACAGACCGGAATATGTAAAACAACTCATCGAGCACAAGGATGTTGATTTGGTAAAAATCGTCACCGGAATACGCCGCTGCGGAAAGTCATCCCTACTAGAGCTTTTCCATCAGAGGCTCCTTGCCGACGGCATACCGGAGACACAGATAGTCCACATGAATTTAGAGTCTCTAAGATATCGTGATTTGACCAGCTACTTGGAATTTTACGACTATGTATGCGGCAAAATGACAGCCGGTGCAAAAAACTATTTAATCTTTGATGAACTGCAAGCAATTGAGCATTGGGAAAAGGCCATTGAATCATTCCGATTGGAATTTGATGTTGATATTTATATCACAGGCTCCAATGCGTACTTCCTCTCCACCGAGTTCTCGACTCTCCTCTCCGGGAGATATGTCGAAATAAAAATGCTGCCTTTATCCTTCAAGGATTTTCTAAGGTTTTACGAATTTGAAAACCCAACGACAATCGAAAGAAAATTCCAGTTGTATATGCAGTTTGGCGGGATGCCTGTTCTACGGGAATACAAATTTAATGAGCAGCGCTGCCATCAGGCTCTTGAAGGAGTCTACTCTACCGTCATTCTCAGAGACATCCTACAGCGAAACAATCAGGCAGACCAACGGACTCTGGACAAAATCATCAGATTTCTCTGCTCCAGCATTGGGAGTATTACCTCGCCAAACAACATAGGAAATGTACTCTCAAATGAAGGAGAACTGCCATCTGTCCGAGGAAACAAAGTCGCCGGAAAAACTATTGATAAATATATTTCCATGCTGAACAGTGCTTATATCTTCTACTCTGTAGGCCGTTACGATGTGAGAGGAAAGCAACTTCTGCGAACATTGGGCAAAAACTATATTTCTGACATTGGCTTCCGCAATATGCTTTTAGGCTACAGAGATACCGACACCGGACACATACTGGAAAACATTGTGTATCTGGAGCTTCTTCGTCGTGACTACCGAGTGTACATCGGCAAGATTGGTGACACCGAGATCGACTTCGTAGCCGAAAAGCCCGATGAACGACTCTATATTCAAGTCACGGAAACAATGATGTCAGAAGAAACAAGAGCAAGAGAGCTGCGGCCGCTGCAAATGATAAAGGACAATCACGAAAAAATCATCCTGTCTCTCGACCGCAGCATGGTCAACTCCTACGATGGGATAAAAA
Organism: Selenomonadaceae bacterium; assembly: GCA_030523645.1. GTDB lineage: Bacteria > Bacillota > Negativicutes > Selenomonadales > Selenomonadaceae > RGIG250. Next base: position 397,995 of record JAUNIB010000001.1, on the reverse strand, counting down.
ATCTGAACCTGATAGATTGGTTGCTGAAGGATTAAATATGTATAAAAAATCGGGTGCAGTCCGTAATAGGAACTGCACCCGATTTTTAGCTGTGACAGCATCCGAAGCCTGTATGCCAAGTGTTATGCTCACGGCAAAAGAATTTCGAGTCAGGCTTATGCCATGTATTATGCTTCTTGCAGAAATACATCTTTGAGCCATCGTGCCAGACATTATGCTCACGGCAGAAATACGCGGCACTGGCGTAGGAGCATCCGGTCACCAGCAGCAGTGCAACAAGTGCGGCAATTCTCTTCTTCATAATTCAGTCACCATCCAGACTCTGAATCTAATAAAGCATCTTTTCAAATTGTACTGCTCAGGAAGTACAAATTCAACCCGCACGCAAGAATGATTGCAGAAAATATCACTAGTGAAGTCAAAAGTTTTGACTTGTAAGCCCACATCTCGTCCAAATTCAATATAATGTATTGACAATGTACAGAATTCCCTTATACTCATTCTTAAGGAGGGATTAATTATGGCAGCAACAGCACAAGCACAAATCCGATTGGATGCCGACGTAAAAAAAGAGGCAACCGCACTCTTCCGCACATTGGGGCTCGACCTTTCTTCCGCTATAAATATTTTCCTACGACAGAGTATAATGCGAGGCGGTCTTCCATTCAGCGTGGAACTCCCCTCATATAACAGAGAAACACTACTGGCTATGGCTGAGGCAAAGGCCATCGCCGAGGGTACAATAAAAGCAAAAAAATATCAGTCCGCAGCCGAGCTTTTTGACGAGCTTGATGCAGAGGACGCATGATATGCTGACGCTTAGCACAACGGCAAAATTCCGTAAAGATTATAGGCGCATGAAAAAGCGAGGCGCTGACCTTCGACTGTTACAAAAAGTGATAGATGAGCTTTTAGCAGAACGCCCGCTAGCGGAAAAGCACAGAAATCACAGACTGACAGGAGATTACGAAGGATTTTGGGAATGTCATGTTCAACCTGACTGGTTGCTTGTCTATTACATTGAACAGGATAAACTTGTTTTAACTGCGGCAAGAACCGGCAGTCATTCGGATTTATTCTGAAACTCCAATAACATGAAATAACACATTTAGAATGACTTCAGCCAGATTGGTGCCAGTTAAGCAGTAAGGCCGCTGCAGGACAATCACGAAAAATCGTCCTCTCCCTCGACCGCAGCGTGGTCAGCTCCTACGACGGGATAAAAAATCTGAACCTGATGGATTGGCTGCTGCACTAAAATCTAGTAAGCATAAAAGATGGCTGCTGCACATGATTACTGTGCAGCAGCCATCTTTCTTATTATATTGATTTCGTACATCCGTTGACACAACAAACACAGCACCATTATTCAATGAATCTGCTGCTATCGGACTATATTTAATTAAAGCAACTAATCTCCGTAATAACCATATTATCATTATATTTAAATCTTATAATTGTATTGCGGCTACTACGATACATCATCATTTTAAGAGGACGACCTTGCTTATCCTTAAAGCCACCGTGCCATCCATTACCATATTTAGCCAACACGGAATGTATCTTGTCTCCTACAGAGAAGCCGCCGCCGCTCATCAAGCCATTATTAGCAGAGCTTGTTATAACCATAGCAGTTCCAGTTCGCATTGCATAAGTTATCTCGAAGCTATCTCCATATAGTGCTTTTCGCGTAGGCCCGCCCCATGCGCTTGGTCCCTGTCTGTCTTCTTCCTCGGATGGCTCGCCGTATATCCCTTTAACTTCTTCCTCTGATGTACCAACCGTAATACCTCCGATGGATACTTCCTCAGTCGAAATTACCGGTATCCTCTTGTCTGCGGCGTCACATTGTCCGGTAACGAAAAATAATACAAAAGCCATAATCAACGGCAAAACAAATTTACGCATTCTTTTATCTCCTTATGCACTCTTCTAAAAATATTACATATTTAGTTATCCGGGTTATAATAGCCAGGTTGCTGTCCGCGGTCATAAATATCTTTAATGAATTTGTAATACTTTATATCACTTTGTGCAGCCGCATACTGCAGAGCATTTTGCCCATTTGCATCGCGGGCAGACAAATCTGCTCCACATTCAGCAAGCACCTCAATTGTTCCTAATTGTTGTGACCTATGCTTAACCATAAAAAGAAAAGGGGTTAACCCATCCTTCTTAACATTTAAATTTATACCTTCCGCAACTAAATATCGTAACAATTCTTCAGATGGGTAATACTGATAATTGCAAACTATACTATTGACCGCATTGTACGACCCATCCCTATCTTTAGACATACTGTTGACTTTTGCCCCACATTCATGAAAAAGTTTCACCAGCTCAAGGTCATTGTTACCTGCTGCGGATACAATATATGAGATTCTATTATTATTAAAATCATAGAATCCATCTACATCTGCTCCTTGCTCAAGCAAAAACTGAATCATTTCAATATTCCTATAGTCCAAGGCCAAACACAGTGGGGTTACACCTCCATACCGATATCTCCTGTCATCATATACTCCATCGATATCCAGTCCCTGCGCCAGCATCTGGGAAACGATTTCGATATCACCATTTGCTACTCCTAGCATCAGCAATTTCTGCGAGTCATTCATATTGGCCACAGCATGTTTTTGCTTGCCAATATTACTTATGCCGTCCACTGAGCCACCGCCAATGCTGCCCAAAATACCTATTGCATCACCTATAGTTATTTTTCTAGCCTCTGCATTTTGAGTAAAGGTAGCCAGTGCAGCGGTCAAAGCCAAGCCTGCTACCAGTGCCTTATTTATCTTAATCATTTTTCACTGCTCCCTACTCACTTTTTCGTCTCAGACTTAAATCTCATATAAATGTCCGGTCTTTCTGTGGCAAACTTTATCAAGAATTCTGTTTCCTTTTCTTTTTTCAAAGCCTCATAGTCTTTCTCATTAAACTTCTTTAACATGACACCACTAGCACCGCTAGCCTGCATCATCAAGGAATCGTCTTTTTCTATATGCACAATATTCAGTGTACCTCCAAAGAATCCACCTATATCGCAGCTAATAGTATTTCCCACCAACTTAGCAGGATACGGCCCACTTTTCTTTTTTTCCCATGACACCTCTATTGCCCCGTCTTTATTTCCTTTCACATCAGATACTGTTTTTCTCCAATAATTATCGTAGTTCACCACATCTTCATTTATTGTGACAATATAGCTCGCGTCGCCATTCTTAGCAATATCTATATAACCTATCTGACTCTGCGATTTATTTTCTTCATCATTCTGAATCATCCACTTTCCAGCGAATTTATCGCCACCGCATCCTGCTAATGAAATTGACAAAATCATTGCTACTGCAACTAGTAATAAAAGCTTTACCCTTTTCATTTTTTCCTCCAATTTTTCTCTCCAATTATTTTCCTACTACAATTTCTGACTCTTCATAGAACAATTCTCCATCCGCACTGCTGCCTGTAACCACTTCAGCTTCCTCGAATTCCTGTGAGCCATTATTGCTACCGGCAGCAACAGTCGGTGTCACTGATTCTTCGCCGCCATAGTATTCAGGCTCATCATCTTCCTCTTCGTCAGACTCTGTGTAGTATACAGTCTCATCACTGTAGCCAAACCACTTGGCATCGCTATCCCAATGCAACCTATACTTAACCGGATTGCTGGCATTCCTCCCTGCCCCTGTAAAAAGAAGCATTATGTCCTTTGTCTTCATGTTTATAGTCATATTAGGAATTGGCGCACTGGTAGCAAAATCCTTGCTGTCGATATATTTATGCAGCTTATTTACTTCCGGCTCATAGCCTAGCAACACAGACCTATACTGCGTATTCAAACTAATGAAGACCCTTTTGTCCGGACCGTTTTGGAAAACCTTAATTCGGTAACCGCCTTGCACCTCCGGGCAATATCCGTCGGCAATACGCTTTCCATTCCACCACACAATTAAATGATACCTGGACTTTGACGATGCCAACATTAAGTTTCTAAATTGCACTTTAATCTTGTTCTGCCCGGATGAATAAGTCTTTGACCATGCTTTATCTCGTCCAAGGCTCAATTTGCCCGAATCTGCCAGCTGAACAAAGTCGCCTGCCTCTACTATCGCAGCAGAGCAAAAAAACAGTACAACTACGAGAAAAATATGAATAATTGATTTCTTCATCATTAACTCCTAATTATCACGCCTTTGGCTTACCAAGAGCGCATTTGATTTTGCTTACGCGAACAACACAGGCATCGGCAATAATATCTTTAGGGAAATTTCCTTCCGGAATATTAATCACCGCCGCAGACATGGCATTAGGCATCAATACCTTAACCCCAAGCGGCACATCACTTACCACACAGTCTCTTACCAGCGCTACTTCTTTGCCGTTGTTTATCAGCACTACTTCAACATGAAGGTCTGCAACCCTAAGAACTGGCTTATCATATCCATTGAAGAAGCTGCCGGTAATTGCAAGCTCCCCACCTTTTCTGTTTACTATCTCAGTTATAAAGGACAATTCTTTGGCACTTCTGGCAGCATCGTTTATTTCTGCCTGTTTTGGGCCTGCTGCCAACTGTCCTGCAGATGCAGTTTTCTTTGCCTCATCCTGTTTCTTTTTTGCATCTGCCATTTTGGCTGCTCTGTTATCTGCCTCCTGTTTCTTTCCTCGCTCCACATACATTTTTTCAAAATTATTCATTGCCTTATTCAGGAGTTTGTTCTGATAAGACATTGATTTGAAATCTGCACTGCCAATTACAACTCCATTCAGGCATTTTCTGTTCATTTCATAATGCGGCTTCAGATAAATTCTCTTTATCGTATTTTTCTTTGGATCTTCAAGGTCATTTATACAAATCTCCAATAGGCTTCTCTCTGCCTCAATGCTTTTCATCATCCTTATGTGTTCTACACTGTACTTTTTAGGCACTTCCGCTCCCATCAGTTCTGCTTCAAGTGCAGCCAGCTTAGCCAATGCATCCTGAAGCTTTCCTTTTGCTTCCGTGATTTTTTCATCAGTATAGTTTTTGTCCAGCGACGCCAATGATTCAAAAACCGGCTTGGTATCTAACACTATCTCAACATAGGATTTCGCCTTGCTCTCATACCGCATGGGGCCAATCAAATCAAGCGACTTGTACCCAGCGAAAGCAAGTATTCCTGCCATAGCCACACCACCGACAACCATAGCAATCTTTTTTCCGGATTCGCCCTGTAAAGCAGTCTTTAGCGCACCACCGGCTTCATTGGCAGTGCTTCCCATTGTTTTGCCTAATTCCACCGCTTTTGCACCAGCCTGATTGGCAAACGGCTTCAGTTTCTCGGCCATTTCGGCACTTTTCTGCTGAATCTCGCCAGCAATCTCTTTTCCTTTTTCTTTAAGCTCATCAGTGTCAATATCTACCTTCGGGATATTGATTTCAATTTTTTGATTTGCATTACCCTCATTTCCTGTAATGGTTGAACCGGCTGGCAATGCCAACACTTCATTTTCATCAGAACGAACACTATTGTTTTCTATCTCAATAGTGCCGTCCTCATCAACAGTTACGGTTTCTTGTTTTACTGTTTTGTTTTGCGGTTGTTGATACATACCTCTGGCTTCTGCATTCAACTGCTCATTATATTTTTTTGCTCCCTTGTATGCCAAGTAACCGCAAATCAATCCTTGGATTGTCCAAAACGGGATAAAAAGAATGAGGCCCAATCCCATTGTAAGTATACTTATTACAAATAAAATTACCCATAAAACAATCGTTGCAATTAGAATGATAATCGCATTTTCAATAGATGCATACATCAAACCAAAAGGGCCAAAAAGCAAGCCCAGGGCAAGGGCAATTCCCGGGTTTTTCTCTGATTTAGTTATTATAATCTGGGGACCATTCATATTGCTCATTTCAAACTCTCTCCTCTAAAAGTTTTTTATTATAATCTTTGATTGCTTTATATGCCCAAACTCCGCAGATAATATTAATCAGCGGCAAAAAATATAAGCCGAGTCCAAACGTAAAAAATACAAGTACAAAAGTTATGGCTATCATAAGTAATCCAGCCGACATGGATGAATACAACAAACCCAAGGGGCCCAGTAATATTGCCAAAATAATTCCTACTCCCGGATTCTTTAATGGCTTATGGATAATCACCTTTTGTTGTTCACCGTTATTCATTTGAATTGACTCCTTTTTACATTTTTGACTTTACAAAAAAGTGTACTTTTTTAAATACACTTTTGCGTCATTTACACGAAAAAAGGACAGTTGATCAAAAACACGACCAACTGTCCTTTTTTTATAGAGAAATCCGCTTATCATCGGATTTTTCAACATTTGACTATTTTTCCACGACATTACTTTATACAAAAAAACTTGTAAAAACAATGAAAGTTTGTGGTATAATATCTGCCGACAGAGACTTACAAGAAAGTACACTTTCTTACAGTCTCTGTTTTTGTTTTCCCCCTTGCAGCATTTTCCTTGCTCTGTACCGAAATGAGGCCAGCGGCATTTGGCATTTCTTCGCCGCTTCGGTGCCGGTGATAGTTCCTTCCTGCCAGTCCTGCACGATATCTGCAAAGTTCTCCGGCAGTGGCCGTGGGCGACGACCCAGCACTACGCCTCTTTCCTTTGCTGCGGCGATACCCTGTGCCTGTCTTTTGCGGATGCTTTCCCGCTCGCTTTCGGCGACGAAGGATAGGATTTGCAGTACCAGGTCAGCCATGAAGGTACCCAGCAATGATTTCTCCCGGCGGGTGTCCAAGAGCGGCATGTCCAGCACTACCACATCTGCCTTGATTCTTTTCGTAATCAGTCGCCATTGTTCGAGTATCTCGGCGTAGTTTCTCCCCAAGCGGTCAATGCTGAGGATGAATAGCAAATCCCCTTCTCTCAGCTTCCGGAGCATGCGCTGATAATTTGGTCGTTCAAAATCCTTTCCTGATTGCTTGTCAATGAAAATCTGATCAGGCTTCAGCCCTTGCTCCTTCATCGCCCTCAATTGTCTTGCCTCATTCTGGTCAAGGCTGGATACTCTTACATATCCATAGTTCATTATTTCTCTCCCTTCTTCGCTGGCTATATACTCTCTCATATATATGCCGTTAAGGAAGAGAATTGATAGACTTACAAAAAATATTTTTGTAAGCAGCCGCATAACATACCACAAAGTTGGTATCTTTTTTCAGAATCCATAGCACAAACTAGAAAAAAATCAAAGTTTATGCTATCAATAGCACAAACTTTGATTTTTGATATGGTTATTGCTATGATTTCACCCCTCCGGCCTCGCTTCGCTCGGCCACCTCCCCTAGAGGGGAGGCTTTATGGAGTGGGGCTTCACTCGGCACCTCCCCTGTATGGGAGGCTTTAGGGGTGTTATTACTTGCTGTCAATACCTTTAGGCTCCCAGCATTTCCATAGCGCCGGGTAGACAGCTGTCACGAATACCGTGAATATGAACATCCGGAGGAAGACAGCCGGCTGCTTTGCCAAGAACGGCAGCGGCAGCTTGTAGAGCAGTGTGGACAGGAAGAGCCCCGGTATCACCCTGATGAGTTTGTATTTCAGACTTACATCGGTAGAGAAACGGATGAAGCGTCGCTCCAGCTCCATGCCAATAACAAGACCAAGTATGTGACCAAGGATATTGATCGCACCCTTCTGTGTAGACAGGTAGGATTTTACGATGACTTTATCCATGCTCCCGTCTGTTGCACAGTAGACAAAGGCAAAAAACACAAAACCGACAGCCGACAGCACAAGCAGCAGGTCGACCATGAGTCTGCTACGCTCTGACGATTCTCCCCATGCCAGTAATCTCTGACAAGCAATAACCGCTCCAAGACCGAGGAGCATACCCACGATGACATCCTGCGGTGTATGGACGCCGATATAATTGCGAGAGAGCATTATCAGCAGCATCACCATGAAGAATATTACGGCCGACAGCATTTTTCCAGCCCGCCCCTGCAGCCAGCCAATGCCGCCCCATACCGAGCTGGCGTTGAAGGAGTGTCCGCTGGGGAATGAAAATGTTTTCTCATGATGCAGTGGTGTCAAAGTCGGGTCAAGCAGGTATGGTCTAGGGATAGCCGCCAGCGCCTTCCATACATACATGACGACAGCTCCCAGTGCGTGAGCCGCTAAGAGCAGTGTCCCTGCCCGCTTGCTGATACACCAGTAGATTACAAGCAGTGCCGTCTGATAAAACGCACCTGTGCCTAGAGCTGTCACACTGATAAAGAAATCAGTCAAAAACGGTGTTCGCAGGCTTTCCAGCCAGTGCAGATACATCAAGTCCATTGTCTATCCTGCCTATGTCATGTGATACTTCTGTGGTTACTTATAAAAATGGATGCCGCCCGAGGCAGAGGGCAGCATCCATTTTTCATGCAATCAATTATTCGTGATAAATCCTCGGAATACGCGGGCTGAGCATCGAGACAACTTCGTAGTTGATGGTACCAAGCCAGGAGGCTGCTTCATCGGTAGTAAGGGAAGGCGTACCGAAGAGGATTACCTCGTCCCCTACCTTTACTCCCGGGATGTCGGTGACATCAGCCATGCACTGATCCATGCAGATGCGGCCAACGATGGGGGCACGCTTGCCGTCGCAGAGTATTTGAGCCTTGCCGCTGTACATTCTGGTATAGCCGTCGGCATAGCCGATAGGAATGGTGGCAATGCGGCTGGGGCGCTCTGCAGTCCAGGTACGGCCGTAGCTGACAGTCTCACCGGCCGGGTAGGACTTCACATAGGTGAGCCGCGCCTTGAGAGCCAGCACCGGCTCCAGTCCGATGGTATTGGCGATTTCGTCAGAGGGCTGCAATCCGTAGAGGATGATACCGGCACGAACCATATCGAAGTGAGTCTCCGGCATTTCCAGTATAGCGGCAGAGTTGGCAATATGCTTAATGGCAATATCCACACCGGCCTGACGGGTCATTTCAATAGCCATATTGAAGCGATCAAGCTGGACATTTGCATAGCTCTTGTCTACAGCATCAGCGAGAGCAAAGTGAGAGAACATACCCTCCAGCTCTATACCAGGCAGCTTGGCAATGGCTGAGGCTACCAGACCGGCATCCTCCGGTCGTACACCTATACGACCCATGCCTGTATCTACAGCCAAATGGAGCTTGACGATTTTCTTCTGAGCGACAGCGGCGTTGGAGAGTGCAGCCACCGCCTCAGCGTGGAATACAGCCTGAGTCAGACCGTAGGCTACTACATCGTCAGCTTCGGAAGGAAGTGAAGGACCAAGGACAAGGATAGGTGTGGTTATCCCGGCCTTGCGGAGCTCTATGCCCTCGCTGACAACTGCTACCGCCAGATAGTCGGCGCCTTCCTCAACGGCAACTCTGGCTACTGCTGCTGCACCGTGACCGTAGGCATCAGCCTTTACAACCGCACAGAACTTTGCTCCACCGGAAACCTTTGCTTTGATGCTGCGGATATTTCTCCGGACAGCACCGAGATCAACCTCTGCATATACACCACGAATTGCCATAACAAAACCTCCTAACAAAAAAGCCGTGCAAACCGCACGGCTGAATCTACGACTGGTGGGCCCACTTGGACTTGAACCAAGGACCGACCGGTTATGAGCCGGTTGCTCTAACCAACTGAGCTATAGGCCCAATCATAGAAAATCTCGCACGCAAACACCATGGACCATGCCTGCATGCGAGTTATCATCAAATGGAGCGGAAAACGGGACTCGGACCCGCGACCCCCACCTTGGCAAGGTGGTGCTCTACCAACTGAGCTATTTCCGCATCTGTTGGCTACCCAACGAAGGTTATTTTATATCAGGTTTCCGCTATTGTCAAGATTTTTTTGAATAAAAATTCATTCTTTTGGCATAGCGGCAGTAAGAGCCTCCCGCAGTGAAGAAACAGCCTGTATTTTCATGCCGTAGGGCTTCTTCTCTGTGAGTGAATCGGCATTCTTTCTTGGAATGATTGCGGTGGTAAAGCCGAGGCGTGATGCCTCCCGGAGCCTGTTGTCTATCTGGCTGACGGCCCTGACCTCTCCCGCCAGTCCCACTTCACCGATGACTATCATCTTCGGTCGGGGCTTACGGCCGGAATAACTGGAAGCCATAGCCACGCAGAGACCAAGGTCTGCCGCCGGCTCGTCTATCCTGATGCCGCCAGCTGCCTTCACGAATACATCACAGAGTCCCAAGGGGAGATTTACCCGCTTCTCCAGCACAGCGATAAGCAGCTGCAGCCGCTTCAAATCAATGGCATCGGTAGTACGCCGGGGCGGTACATAGGGAGTCTTGGCTACCAGCGACTGTATCTCCACCAGCAGGGGGCGTGTACCCTCCACCGTAGGTATGATGACGCTGCCTGCATCGTCTGCCCGCTCCGACAGGAACAGCTCTGAAGCATCGGGGACATCAACAAGACCGGACTCCCTCATTTCAAAGAGGCCGATTTCGTTGGTATTGCCGAAGCGGTTCTTCACCGCCCGGAGGATGCGGTAGCCGGCGTTCTTCTCGCCCTCAAAGAACAGCACCGTATCTACGATATGCTCCAGTACCCGGGGTCCGGCGAGACTCCCCTCCTTCGTCACATGGCCAACCACGAAGAGAGCCATGCCAGCAGTCTTGGCAATCCGCAGCAGCTCTACTGCACACTCCCTCACCTGACTGACACTGCCGGGAGCACTGGCTATCTCCGGCATGAATACGGTCTGGACAGAGTCGATGACCAGCAGCTCCGGCTGGATGTTTTCAATATGAGCTGTTATGGTGGTGAGGTTTGTCTCGCTGACTACATAGAGGCTGTCGGCTATGGCTCCCAGCCTGTCGGCCCTCATCTTCACCTGCCGGGCGCTTTCTTCGCCGGTGACATAGAGTACCTTTTTCCCCTGCCTTGCCACCTCGGCACAGACCCGGATAGTAAGACTGGATTTGCCTACGCCGGGATCACCGGCAATGAGAACTACCGAGCCGGGGATGATACCGCCGCCCAGCACTCTGTCCAGCTCACCGGAGCCGCCGGTATACCTGGGCAGGTCCTCCGTTTCCACCTGTGCAATAGGAACCGGCTTGCTGCCGCTGGTTCCTACTCCGAGACTGAGTCCCCGACGACCGTCGTCCTTCGCCTCGCTGACCCGTTCCTCTGTGAGAGTTCCCCAGGCACCGCAGCCGGGGCAGCGGCCAAGCCACTTGGATGTATCGTAGCCGCAGTCCTGACAGACATAGCGAGTCTTAATCGTCTGCTTCTTCGCCAATTCCCATCACCTGCTCAGCCATAGGCTCCTTCTTTGCAAAGGAGAGTTTTCCTTCATCTGCTTCATCTATTCCCACGATGACTGTATCACCGGGGACGAATTTTCCCGCCAGCAGCTCTTCAGCCAAATCATTCTCAATCATCCGCTGAATTGCCCGCTTCAAGGGACGGGCTCCGTTCTTGAAGTCGCTGCCTCTGGCAATAATTCTCTCCCTTGCCGATGCCGTCAGCTCGATGGTAAGCTGTCTTTCCTCCAAGCGGCTCATCAGGCTCTTTAGCTGAATATCAATGATAGAGGAAATTTCTTCCTTGCCCAATGGATTAAATACCACAATTTCATCAATTCTGTTCAGGAACTCCGGTTTGAAGCTCTTTTTCGCTTCACCCAGCACCTTTTTGCGGATGTCCTTTGCCTGCTCCTCTTTAGTTTCTCCGCCGAGAGCGAAGCCCATCTTCGGAGCCTCCGGCTTCAGCAGAGAAGAGCCGATATTAGAGGTCATGATAATAACGGTGTTCTTGAAGTCGATAGTCCGTCCCTGACTGTCGGTAAGGCGGCCGTCCTCCAGCACCTGCAGCAGCAGGTTGAATACATCGGGATGGGCCTTCTCCACCTCATCCATGAGAATTACGGAGTATGGCTTGCGGCGTACCATGTCCGTAAGCATACCGCCCTCCTCATAGCCAACATAGCCCGGAGGCGCACCTACAAGGCGGGAGACGGTAAACTTCTCCATATACTCTGACATATCGAAGCGGACGATGGCTTCCTCACTGCCGAACATTGCCTTGGCGAGAGCCTTTGCCAGCTCGGTCTTGCCTAAGCCGGTGCTGCCGAGGAACATAAAGGAGCCGATTGGACGCTTGGGGTCCTTCAGCCCGGTACGGGCCCGGCGAATAGCTCTTGCCACACCGGTGACCGCTTCCTTCTGCCCGATGACTCTCTTGGTGAGGATTTCCTCCAGCTTCAGCAACCGCTCCGACTCAGTAGCCGCCAGCTCCTGTACCGGGATGCCTGTCCACTGGGCCGTCACCTGAGCAATATCCTCGGCGGTGACAACTACACTGACCTTTTCCTTGGATTTCAGATGACGGCGGGCAGCGGCAATCTGCTCCTTCAGCTGGTTTTCTTCATCCCGGAGGCCGGCTGCTTTCTCATAGTCCTGTATGGCGATTGCTGCCTGCTTCTCCTTCTCAATTTCCTCCTGCTGCCGCTCCAGCTCCTTCAGGCTGTCCGGCTGAGTCACCTGACTGAGACGCACCTTGGAAGCTGCCTCATCGATAAGGTCAATGGCCTTGTCCGGCAGGAATCGGTCGGTAATGTAGCGCTTGGAAAGATGAACCGCCGCCTCGATAGCCGCCGGCTTTATTTCCGCGTGGTGGAATTCCTCATATACAGGCCGTAGTCCCTGCAGGATGGCTACAGCCTCCTCTTCCTCCGGCTCCTCGATATTTACGGTCTGGAAACGGCGCTCCAGTGCCGCATCCTTATCAAGCCGTTTCTTGTACTCTCTTGGCGTAGTAGCACCGATAATCTGCAGCTCACCCCGGGAAAGAGCAGGCTTCAGTATATTGGCCGCATCCATTGCTCCTTCAGGTGCCCCGGCACCGATAAGAGTATGGATTTCGTCGATGAAGAGGATGATATTCCCTGCATTGATTATCTCGTCAATGATGTTTTTCAGCCGTTCCTCAAACTCTCCCCGATACTTCGTACCGGCGATTACCGAGGCCATATTCAGGCTGATGACCTTCTTGCCGCTGAGCATGAAGGGTACATCCCCGCTGACGATGCGGGCTGCAAGTCCCTCGGCCACAGCTGTCTTTCCGACACCGGGCTCACCCAGCAGAATTGGATTGTTCTTCGTCCGGCGGGAAAGTATCTGAATTATGCGGCGGATTTCCTTGTCACGGCCGATAACCGGGTCAATATTACCCTTTTCTGCCTGCTCGTTGAGATTTCGCCCGAATTTGTCTACATAGGGAGTGGCGGCGTCATGACCGTGCCTGCGGCTGTCGGCCCTTCCCATACTGTCATCATCATCGTCGTCCTCCGGGAAATCATCGTCCCGAAACTCCAGCCCGCCTTCATTGAACAGCTCACGGCTGTCGTCGTCATCCTCCTCGTCCATTTCTTCATTCAGGACGAAGCTGACTGCCTTCCGGGCGCTCCTGATATCAAGGCCGAAATCGTCCAGCACCGCAGCTGCCGGGGTGTCATTGTCCCGCAGTATGCCGAGGAAAATATGCTCTGTCCCGATATAGTCGTTGCCCATTTCCCGAGCCTCGCTGATGGCCGCCTTCATTATGCGCTGGGCATCCGAGTCGGCCCGGTTGCCGGGACGCCGCTTTCCGTTATCCGAGACGGAGCTTAGCTCTCCCGCTACCTGCGTTCTCTCGATACCCAGCAGCTCCAGCACGCGATTGGCGATTCCCTTTTCGTCTGCCAGTATGTTTATCAGCAGCTCATTTATATTTACATGACCGCTTCGATGGTCGTAGGCGTACCGCAATACGCGAACAACATCCTCTGTCAGTTTAGCTTTCATACTTCTCTCCTGTCCTCGATGCCATAGTCTGCACATCTGCCGGCCAGAATAGTCTGCACCAGGTCGGCTCTTGCCTGCGACAGCTCGGTTTGGGACATATTTTCATTGTTCTCTATATACTTGATGTAGGCAGGCTGTATGGCAATCAGCAGGCGTCCCGCCGCCTCGGCGGACACCTCGGTGATGTAGCCCATATCAATGCCCATTCTTATCTTGCTGATGAATTCCATCGCTTCGTCCCACTCCAGCATGGAAGCATACTTCATGATGCCCAATGCCCGGCGGGCGGAGTTCTCCAGCCTTGCTCCGCTGTACATCTGCAGAGCCTTTCTTGCCCGCAGCTCGTTGTCGGTTATTCCCTGAACGGCGCTGACAATATTATCTATTATTCCCTGCTCGCTGAAGCCGAGGGTCATCTGATTGGCAACGAGATACAGGTTTCCTTTGCTCTCGTTCCCTTTACCGAAGAGAGGACGGACAGACAGTCCAAGCTGCTGCGAGATGGTGGTGATATTCTGCATATTCTGAGTGTAGAACAGTCCCGGCAAATGAAGTACGGCCGTTGCCCGAAGTCCCGTACCTAGATTTGTAGGACAGGAGGTAATGTAGCCCAACTTTTCGTCAAAGGCTATATCCTGCCGTGCCTCGATGGCATCATCAATGGCGAAGGCCCGCTCAAGCTGCTCCTCCAGACAAAGTCCGGCTCCCATGCAGTGAATACGGAGGTGGTCCTCCTCGTTTACCATCACTGCTGCCGTTTCGTCTTCGTCGAGAAACACAGTACGGCTCTTCGGCTGAGTGACGAACTGGTCTCTGACCAGCTGCTTCTCTACCAGCACCCGCCGCTCTATAGTCCCCAGCTTCTCAATATCTATTACATCCAGCCGCTTTTTCAGGGCGATTTCTATGTCGCTGAAGCATTCCCCAGCTTTCATAAGCACCGCTTCAAGCTGCTGGGCATTTGCCCGGTTCGGGAACGGCATTCCGGCAAAGTTTCTGGCAAGTCTTACCCGGCTGGCCAGAACTACCACATTGTCAGAGGAGCCGGTAAGCCATGTATTCTCCGGTCGCTTTAAGGTATTGCTCATGACTTACACCTCCCCCTTCTCCTGCTCCATTGCCCGTATCATATCGCGGTACTCTGCAGCCTTCTCGTATTCCTCTGCGGCTACAGCCTCCTTCAGCTTGGTACGCAGAGTTTCCAGATGACGCTTCACAGCCAGCTTGTCACCGCTGCGGGCAGGAATCTTGCCGCTGTGGCTTCCGGCACCGTGAATGCGCTTCAGTACCGGTGTCAAATATTTCTGGAAGCTCATGTAGCAGCTATCGCAGCCCAGCTTGCCGCTGTCGGCAAACTCCTGCAGGGTCAGGCCGCAGCTGTCGCAGCGCATAGAGTCCACAGACTCTTCCTGCTGACTGTCAGATGAGCCTTGTTTTTCTTCATCCTTACCGCTGTTAAAGACCTTTGCGGGGTCAAGGATTCCAATGTCCCGGTCAGAGAGATTTTTCCCCGTCAGCGGTCGGTTTTTCTTCTCGTCCCTGTGGGACTGACTGCCGCCAAAGACACCGCGAAGGAAGTCATTTACGGTGAAGTCTCCCTCTAAATCTCCCATTTCCTCCAGACTTGGAAGACCGGCACCGAATTTTGCGGCGCACTGCTGACAGAGATTGCGGGCAGCCTTCCCCTCCGGGGTAATCTGAACTATATGAATACTTGCCTGATTCTTTCCGCATTCATCGCACAGCATTGTCAGCCCTCCTCTCCGTAATGCTCCAGTGTCAGGAACAGCGACTTCAAAAGATGTACTCTGTCTTCCGCGTCCATTGCTTCATAGGCAGCAGCTGCCGAGGCCATCACCAGGGCGGCCTCCCGCTTTGAAATCATCTGATGCTGCAGGAGATAGCGCACCATGGACTGAACGGTTTCGTACTCAGGGTCGTCCTCCAGCTTTTCCAGCATTTCCTCATAAATAATCTCCCGCATAGGCACCTGAGCGATGCGGATGAAACCGCCAAGTCCGCGGCGGGACTCAACGGCAAAGCCCTTTTGGGGCGTGAAGCGGGTAGAAAGAACATAGCTTATCTGTGACGGCGCACAGGAAATCTCCTCGGCAATATCGGTACGGCGTATCTCCACCTGTCCGCTCTGCTCCAGGGCAAGGCGCTGGAGGATGTAAGCCTCTATCATGTCGGCAATGTTACTCATAGTAAAGACCTCAATTCTGAATAAAACACAACCAATTACTTATTTCAAAATCGCAAACTGACTATTTGACTTTATTATATCTGATTTTTTGACTTTTCACAAGAAAAAAATAGACTGTCGCATAAAACAGCTCAAAAGCCTCCCCTCCAGGGGAGGTGCCCGAAGGGCGGAGGGGTAATCAAATAGTCTTGCGGTCAGATTACCCCCCAGTCACCTTCGGTGACAGCCCTCCTGGATGGGGGCCTTTGGGTGCTATGCAACAGTCCTGTTTAATTTTTAGGTTTCAAAACAATTAAAGGTCTTTCAGCATCTCAAGTGCCTTGGCAACAACCTCAGCCTTACCTGCCTCTGCCGTTTCACCGTTCTTGCGAACCTTCAGCTCGATGGTATCGTTTTCCACAGCCTTCGGGCCGACAGTAATGCGGAGAGGATAGCCGATGAGGTCGCAGTCCTTGAACTTGACACCGGCCCGCTCCTTGCGGTCGTCGATAATGGTATCTACGCCAGCCTTTTTCAACTCCTCGTAGATTTCCTCAGCAAGAGCAAGCTGCTCGGGCACCTTGGCATTGACCGGAACAACAACGACCTCATAGGGAGCAATGCTGCGCGGCCAAATGATGCCGTCCTTGTCATTGCACTGCTCGATAGCAGCAGCCATAGTACGGGAAACACCGATACCGTAGCAACCCATCATCAGAAGCTGCTCCTTGCCCTGCTCATCGAGGTAGGTGGCATGGAGGGACTTGGAATACTTAGTGCCGAGGGTAAATACCTGACCGGCCTCGATGCCGCGGGTCATGTGAACAGTACCGCCGCAGCGGGGGCACGGGTCACCGTCCTTAATGAGACGAATATCGGTAACGATAATTTCGTTCTTGTCGAAGTCACGGGACGGATTAACACCGGTGTAGTGCATATCGGCTTCGTTGGCACCGCTGACAGCGTTGTACATATTCATGACAGTGGTATCAACAAGAATCTTCGTACCCTTCTTAATACCGATAGGACTCATGAAGCCGGGCATACCGCCAACTTCACGGATGGCGGCATCCTCTGCCATGTGCAGGTCGATAGCACCGATGGCGTTGATGACCTTTACTTCGTTTACATCATGGTCACCGCGGACAAAGGCAAGAACCACCTCATCCTCTTCCGTCTGGAAGGCAACAGCCTTAATTGTGTGCTTAATATCGCACTTGAGGAAGTCCACCAGCAGCTCAATAGTGTGAGCTTCCGGAGTAGATACTTTAGCCAGAGGCTGCATCTCTTCCTGCTCGGCGGTGAGAGGAAGAAGCTCTGCCTTTTCATCGCTAGCAGCGTAGTCGCACTTGTCGCAGTATACGATGTTGGACTCACCGGCATCGGCCAAAACGGTGAACTCATGGGAGTGACCGCCGCCGATGGCGCCGTTGTCTGCCTCTACCGGGCGGAATTTCAGACCAATACGGTCAAAGATACGCCAGTAGGCATCGTACATCTTCTTGTAGGATTCATCCATACCGGCCTGATCCTTGTCGAAGGAATACAGGTCCTTCATGATAAACTCGCGACCGCGCATGAGACCGAAGCGGGGACGGATTTCATCACGATACTTGTTCTGAATCTGGTACAGAAGCAGTGGAAGCTGCTTATAGGAGCGAACCTCGTCACGAATAAGGGTGGTAACCATTTCCTCATGGGTGGGGCCAAGGCAGAAGTTGCGGCCGTGACGGTCGTTCACCCGGAACATCTCGTCGCCGTATACGGACCAGCGACCGGTTTCCTGCCAGATTTCTGCCGGCTGAACAATCGGCATGGCGATTTCCTGACCGCCTGCTGCATCCATTTCCTCACGGACAATCTGCATAATTTTCCGCAGGGTACGCCAGGCAAGGGGCAGATAGGTATAGAGGCCGCCGGCAGCCTTGCGGATCATGCCGGCACGAAGCATTAGCTTGTGGCTGATGACCTCGGCCTCAGCAGGGGTCTCACGGAGAGTGGGGGCATAAAGCTGAGATGTACGCATTTATTTTCCTCTTTTCGTTTTTGTATTTTCTATATTCAGGCAGATTATTTCTCTGCCAGCAATGCATCTATTTCCTTGAACAGTTCGTCAACGAGTTCATTTTCCGGCACCTTGCGAAGAACCTCGCCGTGACGGAATACGAGACCTTCTCCTTTGCCCCCGGCAATACCTACATCAGCATCCCTTGCTTCGCCGGGGCCGTTTACTACACAGCCCATGACAGCTACGCTGATTGGCTCCTTGATTTCCTCCAGCCGCTTCTCTACCCTTGCGGCTATGGCCGGCAGGTCTATGCAGGTGCGTCCGCAGGTGGGACATGATACAAGAGTGGGACCGTACTCGCGCAGACCGAGGGCCTTCAGGATTTCTCTTGCTACCTTCACCTCGATTACCGGGTCACCGGTAAGGGAGATTCGGAGAGTGTCGCCGATACCTTCGGCAAGGAGAGCGCCGATACCGACGGAGGACTTAATAATGCCGGTATTTGGCGTACCGGCCTCGGTGATGCCCAGGTGCAGCGGATAATCTACTGTCTCATGCATGAGGCGGTAGGCAGCCAATGTCAAAGGAACATCGTGAGCCTTCAGCGATATTTTCATATCGTAGAAGTCCAGCTCCTCAAGAATCCGCACATGCTCCATGGCAGACTCTACCAGAGCTTCAGCCGTAACGCCGCCGTATTTCTCCAGCAGCTTTTTATCAAGAGAGCCGGCATTGACACCAATGCGGATAGGAATAGCGGCTGCTTTGGCAGCGGCCACCACCGTCTTTACCCGCTCATGGTCGCCGATATTTCCGGGATTCAGTCTCAAGGCTGATATACCCTGATTGATAGCTTCCAAGGCAAGACGGTAATCGAAATGAATATCGGCTACCAGCGGTACGGGGGATTTCTCCACAATGCTGCCAAGGTTTTTGGCTGCATCCATATCCGGTACAGCCAGACGGACAATATCGCAGCCGGCCGCCGTAAGGGCATTAATCTGAGTAACAGTAGCTGCGGTATCAGTCGTCTTAGTATTGGTCATAGACTGAACGGAAATCTGGGCACCGCCGCCGATGGGAATACCGCCGATTTTAATCTGTCGGGTATTCTTACGGCCATAGTTTGTATAGTCCGGCATATCAATTCCTCACAGATTTATTTGAAAAAAATTCGTACAATGTCGTTTTTCGTTGCAAAAAGCATAATTGTCAGAAGGCAGGCAATGCCTATCATCTGAATGTTGCTGAGTGCCTTTTCACCCAAAGGCTTGCCTCTCACAGCCTCCAGCAGCAGCACTACAAAATGGCCGCCGTCAAGAGCCGGAATGGGCAGAAGATTTACGACACCGAGATTGAGGCTCAGCAGAGCGGCAAAGTTTATAAGGTGCATCATTCCTGCCTCGGCCATTTCGCCGGTCATCTGAATAACACCTATAGGGCCGGAAACCTCTCCTGCCGCTTCACCGAAAATGATATCACCGATACCGGCAACCATGCGCCTGATGATGAGGACATTCCGGCTCACCGCCATGGAAAAGGCTTCACCGAAGCCAACCTTCTCAATAACGACATCACTGCGGACGCCAACCATTGCCCGCTTAGCCTGCTCGTTGTATTCCGGAGTGAGAACAGTTTCCTGCTGCTTGCCGTCACGCTCAAGTACAACCTTGAAGCTGTGGCCGGCGCCGTCTCTGACAACTGTGGTAAAATCCTGCCAGCTGTTTATGGACTTATCGTCCATTTTAACAATTCGGTCGCCGTTTTTCAAACCGGCTCTTGCCGCCGGCGTATCGGCTACCACCTCTCCAAGCACAGGCTCCGGCGAGGGGCTGGCCACTCCGTTGAAATAAATCATTCCCCAAAAGAGGAATACCGGCAGGACGAGATTCATCGCCGCTCCCGCAACGATAACCACCATTCGCTGAAAAATCGGCTTGCGGTAGTAGGAACGCTCCCCTGCCTCGTCATCGCTGGGGTCCATACCGGCTATGTCGTTGAAGCCGCCCAGAGGAACACAGCGAATGGAGTACACCGTCTCGCCTATCTTCTTACTGACGAGCTTGGGACCGAAACCGATGGCAAATTCCTTTACCATCATTCCGGTCTGCTTCGCCATGACAAAATGGCCAAGCTCATGGACGAGAACAAGAACGCCAAAAACGACAAGGGCCGAAATGACTGTAACCATCACTTGCCTCCCATGGCATTGAGGCTGCTCACGATGCCCCGGGCATACTCTCTGGCCCAGGCATCTTCACTGTTCAGCAGCTCCAGGCTCAGTTCACCGGTGACATTTTCGCGGGCGTCTATAGTCCGCTCAATTATTTCATAGATGTCGAGGAAGCCGATATTTCCGGCTAAGAACTCGGCAACGGCAATCTCATTGGCTCCGTTGAAGATACAGGGCATTATGCCGCCGGCCTTGCCGACCTGATAGGCAATCTTCAGACCTCTGAAAGTATCCATGTCAGGCTTCTCAAAGGTCAGATTCTTCATCTGCCAGAAGTCAAGGCGCGGCCACTCTGCCGCCTGCCGCTCCGGATAGGTAAGCGCATACTGAATGGGCAGGCGCATATCGGTAGAGCCAAGCTGTGCCATCACCGCTCCGTCCACATACTCAATCATGGAGTGGATGATGCTCTGGGGATGGACTACTACCTGAATTTTATCGTAGGGAATATCGTAGAGCCAATGGGCCTCGATAACTTCCAGTCCCTTATTCACAAGAGTAGCGGAATCAATGGTAATCTTCTTTCCCATTGACCAGGTGGGATGAGCCAGACATTCCTTAACGGTAACACCGGCAAGGTCCGCTGTGGTCTTTCCGCGGAAAGGTCCGCCGGAGGCGGTAACAATCAGCTTGCTTATCTTGTCCCGGCGCTCACCTTCAAGGCACTGGAAAAGAGCGCAATGCTCGCTGTCAACCGGAAGAATTGCCACTCCCTCGGCAGCCGCGGTCTTCATTACCAGCTCACCGGCAACAACGAGAGTCTCCTTGTTGGCCAGTGCAATATGCTTATGAGCCTTGATAGCCGCCATCGTAGGAGCGAGACCGGCAAAGCCCATAAGGGAAGTAACAACAGTATCTATACCGTCAAGGGTGGCAGCAGTGATAAGTGCCTCACTGCCGGAAAGGATTTCTGTCTTTCCCTTGTACTTGTCCCCTACCCGCTGACGAAGTCTGTCGGCTGCAGCTTCATCTACCAGCACCACCAGCTCCGGAAGGAACTCAGCCATCTGCTTCTCCACCAGCTCATCACTGGCGTAAGCGGCGATAGCCTTTACCGTGAACAGCTCCGGATGAGAGCGGACAACATCAAGAGTCTGTGTACCGATTGACCCGGTAGACCCTAGAATTGCTATGTTTTTTTGTTTCTTTATCTCTATCATGAAATCCTCTTTTCACTCAAATCCCAAACAGGAAGAACAGGAAATAGTATACGGTCGGTGCCGTAAAAATAACGCTGTCAAAACGGTCAAGAACACCGCCGTGACCGGGGATAAGATTGCCGGAGTCCTTAATTCCGGTATATCGCTTGATGATTGACTCCACCAAATCACCCAAGGCGGCGACAAGCGACTGAAGCACGCCAAGAATAGCCAGCGGAGCCGGGTCAAAGCCGAAGGCCGAACCAAGAGCGGCCACAGAAGCGGCTGTACCGATAAGTCCGCCGATAAATCCTTCAATGGTTTTCTTGGGGCTGACATTGGGACAGAGCTTGTGCCGTCCGAAAAACCTGCCGGCAAAATAAGCAAAGGTATCACTCGCCCAGGTACCTACGAAGGTAAGCCATACCAGGGCACAGCCCAGCTCCATAGTGCCGAAGGGCGACTCCACCACCTTTCCGCCGCAGCTGAAGCGTATAAGCATCAGGCAGGGCAATGTCAGACCGAGATAGCAGACACCCGCCGCCGAGGTAAGAGTCTCGGCGACATTTAATTTGCCGTAGCGCAGCACCGCCAGCGAAAGCACCGCCAGCACAGCGAAGGTAGCCGTACCAATCAATCCGCAGATACCGATTGAATATGTGCCGTACCAGATGAATACCAGGGCGGCCATAGCCCCATACAGGGACAGACCCATGTCAATATTCTTAAATGCCTTCACATACTCATGGTAGCCCACCAGCATCAGCATGAGGCAGAAAAGGGCGAAAAGAAGCCCGCCGGTCTGAATAACGAAGGCGGCAATACCGATTCCGATAACGCCGGAAATAATTCTCGTCAGCATTTAACAGCCTCCACCCCGCCGAAGCGCCTCTCCCGATGGGAGAAATCATACAAAGCCTGTGCAAAGTCCTCCGGAGCAAAATCCGGCCAATTCTTCTCTGTAGCCCAGAATTCTGCGTAAGCAGTCTGCCAGATAAGGAAATTGCTCAGGCGCAAATCACCGCTGGTCCTGATAACCAAATCCACCGGCGGCAGTCCGGCGGTGTCCAGATTATTCTCAACATCCTCAAGGGTTATTTCCCTATCATTTTCTTTTTTAACGGCAGCGATTTTCTGCACTGCCCTCAGAAGCTCGTCCTGTCCTCCGTAGTTCATTGCCACGGAGAGAGTCAGTCCGGTATTGTCTTTCAGCTCCTCTACTGCTTCATGAGCCAGGTCACGAAGCCTCGGAGCCAGTTCATCTATCCGGCCGAGGAAGCGGAGTCTCACATTATCCCGCTTCATCTCGATTATTTCCTTTTTCAGGTAATCATAAAACAGCGTCATCAAAAAATCCACCTCAGTGGCGGGACGCTTCCAATTCTCCGTGGAGAAGGCATACACAGTCAACGCCTCCAGCTTCAAATCCACGGCTGTCTTTATAATATTGCGCAGCGTATCAACGCCGGCTGTATGTCCTGCTGTGCGAATAAGACCTCTCAGCTTTGCCCAGCGGCCGTTGCCGTCCATAATAATGGCGGTATGCCGCGGGAGCGAGCAGCCTTTCAGCTTTTCTAAAATGGTGTTGTCTTGTTCGGTACCTTTACCGAAAAGTGACTGCCACATATCTATTCTCCGTAATAGTAATTTATTCCCGATTAAAAAACAGCCCCTCTCCCATGGCGGTGAGAGGGGCTTTCTATTGCATCAGGGAGCTGCGATAGCCTCTACAGGGCAACCGGCAGCGCAAGCACCGCACTCAACGCAAACATCGGGGTTGATCTCATACTGGTTCTCACCCTCAGTAATTGCGCCGACCGGGCAGGTCGCAGCACAGGAGCCGCACTTAATGCAAGCATCACCAATCTTGTAAGCCAATCAGGACACCTCCCTTCTTAGACCAGCAGCCACAGTCAGTCTGAGTTTTCCGTTCTTACCCTCAACCTGCTTGACAACATATAGTCTTGAATCGTCTATGGGGAAAAAATCCCTTCCCGGCCGCGTCTGCTCCACAGTGTACTCTACACCGCACTGCTTCAGCATTGACTCTGCTTCACTCAGCAGACGACCGATGACATCAATATTTTTAACAGCAACATCCTGCATCAGATGGACATAACCTCAGTTTCCTTGGCAGCACGGGCTTCATCGATGAGCTTCGTGTACTTGTCCACAACCTTCTGAGCGTCCTTCTGACCCTTCTCCATATCGTCCTCGGTGATTTCCTTTGCCTTTTCAAGCTTCTTGATGGCATCGTTTATATCACGGCGGATGTTGCGGAGAGCGACCTTGGCTTCCTCGGTCTTCTTGTTGATGGTCTTAACCAGCTCAGTGCGGCGCTCCTGAGTAAGAGGCGGAATAGCAAGGCGGATAGACTGACCGTCGGAGTTGGGAGAGAGTCCAAGATCGGACTTCATGATTGCCTTCTCGATTTCCTTCAGCATGGGCTTCTCCCAAGGCTGAATTACAATCATGCGGGACTCGGGAACAGATACCTTGGCAACCTGATTAACCGGAGTGGGGCTGCCGTAGTAATCAACCATAATCTTGTCCAGCAGGGCCGGAGTAGCACGGCCTGCCCGGAGGGATGTAAACTCGCGCTTCAAAGCGTCGAGAGTCTTCTGCATCTTTTCTTCGTTGGTCTTGATTATACCGGATACCATTACTTGTTTCCTCCTACGGTGGTGCCGATAGGCTCGCCGACAGCGGCCTTCAGAATATTCTCATATTTGTCAACATTGAAGACAACAATCTGAATCTTGTTGTCCATGCAGAGGCTGATAGCCGTGGAATCCATTACCTGCAGACCGCGCTGGAGAACCTCGATATATTCGAGAGTCTCAAACTTCTTCGCATTCGGATTCTTCTTCGGGTCATCATCATATACACCGTCGACGCCCTTCTTGGCCATGAGGATGACATCGGCGTTAATTTCTGCAGCGCGGAGAGCCGCAGTAGTATCGGTGGAGAAATAGGGATTACCGGTACCGGCAGCGAAGATAACGACACGATTCTTTTCCAGATGACGAACAGCCTTGCGGCGGATGTACGGCTCTGCTACCTCACGCATCTCAATAGCGCTCTGTACACGGGTATCAACGCCCAGCTTCTCCAGTGCATCCTGCAGAGCCACAGCGTTCATAACAGTGGCCAGCATACCCATATAGTCGGCTGCTGCGCGCTCCATGCCCTTTGCACTGCCGGCGAGACCGCGCCAGATGTTGCCGCCGCCTACGACGACAGTAACCTCTATTCCCTGCTCCTGAACAAGCTTTACCTGCTTTGCCAGTTCCTCGACTACTGCCGGGTTGATGCCGAATTTTTCCTCACCGGCCATAGATTCGCCGGAGAGCTTCAGGACAACACGCTTATACTTCTGACTCAAGCTGATACCCCCAATTTATTTATTACAAGACAATTCGACAAAGAAAGAAAATTTCCTCTATTTTCGTGAGTATTTTATTGCACTCAGTTGGAAAATCTCTGAAATCCTCTTCCCTCACGGCATAAAAAAGGCTGCCCGGCAAACATCTGTCGGAC
This sequence comes from Selenomonadaceae bacterium, assembly GCA_030523645.1. Classification (GTDB taxonomy): domain Bacteria; phylum Bacillota; class Negativicutes; order Selenomonadales; family Selenomonadaceae; genus RGIG250. Next base: position 373,103 of record JAUNIB010000001.1, on the reverse strand, counting down.
AGCCTCCTAAATCAATTACTTAATCTGAGCCATAACCTCAGCTGCGAAGTCTTCTTCCTTCTTCTCGATGCCTTCGCCCAGCTGATAGCGGGTGAAGCGACGGATGGAAATCTTCTCGCCGATCTTGGCAATCTTCTCCTTGACAAGCTGCTCAATGGTCTTGTCCGGATCCTTAACGAAAGGCTGCTCCATGAGGCAGACTTCCTTGTAGTACTTCTCGAGGCGGCCTTCAACCATCTTCTCGACGATCTTCTCCGGCTTACCCTCGTTGAGAGCCTGCTGACGAAGAACTTCACGCTCATGGTCGATAGCAGCGGTGTCAACCTCTTCGCGGCGAATGCAGGTCGGGTTAGCAGCGGCAATCTGCATTGCGATGTCCTTTGCGAAATCGATGAAATCATCGGTCTTGGCAACGAAGTCGGTCTCGCAGTTTACTTCTACGAGAACGCCAATCTTGCCGCCGGCATGAATGTAGGATACGCAAGCGCCTTCAGCAGCTACGCGGCTGTCCTTCTTGGCAGCGGCAGCCATGCCCTTCTCGCGGAGCCAGTCAATAGCCTTCTCCTTGTCGCCGTCTACGGCAGCCAGGGCCTTTTTGCAGTCCATCATGCCTGCGCCGGTAGTCTCACGCAGGTCTTTAACCATTGCAGCGGTAATCTGTGCCATGATTTTTCCTCCTATAAAACAGGGGCAAGGGATAACCTCCCTTACCCCTAAAGTCATTTCGCGTATTATGGGTGATTATTATTCGTCAGCTTCTGCCTTCTCAGCTGCAGCATCAGCGCTGGTCTCGGTAAGACCCTGACGGCCTTCGATAACAGCATCAGCCATGCGGCCGGTAAGGAGACGGACGGCGCGGATAGCATCGTCGTTGCCCGGGATTACATAGTCAATCTCATCCGGATCGCAGTTGGTATCAACGATACCTACGATGGGGATATTGAGCTTGCGAGCCTCGGAAACAGCGATACGCTCCTTGCGGGGGTCTACTACGAAGATAGCGCCCGGGAGACGGTTCATTTCCTTGATGCCGCCGAGATACTTCTCTAGCTTCTCCATCTCGTGACGGAGCTTCTGAGCTTCCTTCTTGGTGAGGACATCGAGAACGCCCTCAGCTTCCATCTGCTCAAGTTCCTTCAGGCGACGGATGCGGAGCTGAATGGTCTTGAAGTTGGTGAGCATGCCGCCGAGCCAACGCTCGTTAACATAGCTCATGCCAGCCTTGATGGCCTCGTCCTTGATGGACTCCTGAGCCTGCTTCTTGGTGCCGACGAAAAGGACGGTCTTGCCTTCCTTAGCTACATCGCGCATGAAGTTGTAGGCTTCATCAACTTTGCGAACGGTCTTCTGCAGATCGATGATGTAGATGCCGTTGCGCTCGGTGAAGATGTACTTTGCCATCTTCGGGTTCCAGCGACGAGTCTGATGACCAAAGTGAACACCGGCCTCGAGAAGCTGTTTCATGGATACCATTGCCATAATGTGGTGCACCTCCTGTTTTTCCTCCGTCAGTCCGAAATACTCATAATTTTTTGTGCAGTCGCTTTACCCGGCACGCTTTTTTTCGCTGGGCACAGGACGACCATAGACTGACGTGCGTTTTTAACACCGCGAAAAATTATATCACAGGGAAATACTGTATGCAAGAGAAATTTTACTCAACCGTTACGGATTTTGCAAGATTTCTGGGCTTGTCTACATCATTTCCGCGAGCGATAGCTACATAGTAAGCAAGAAGCTGCAGGGGGATGACGGTGAGCAGCGGGTTCAGCAGCTCATCGGCTTCCGGTACTCTGATAACATAGTCAACATATTTCACCAGGTCGTTGTCCTGCTGAGAGGAAATACCGATGACTACGGCGCCTCTTGCCTTCATCTCCTTGATATTGGAGACGGTCTTTTCATATACACTCTTCTGAGTGGCGATTGCTACGATGGGAACACCGGGCATAATGAGAGCCAGCGGTCCGTGCTTCAGCTCACCGGCGGCATAGGCCTCGGCGTGAATATAGGAAATCTCCTTCAGCTTAAGGGAGCCTTCCAATGCAACATAGTAGTCAAGGAGACGGCCAATGAAGAATGCGTCCTCAACATTCGCATACTTTACTGCAAACATCTTGATAGGCTCGGTATCTTCAAGGGTCTCATTTATCTGCGCCGGAATATTTCTCAGTCCGGTGATGATTTCCTTCAGGCGGTCTTCCGCTACCGACTTCTTCAGCTGGGCCATGTAGAGAGCCAGCATCAGCATAACGATGAGCTGGGTGGTATATGCCTTGGTGGAGGCAACGGCGATTTCCGGACCGGCCCAGGTATAGACAGTCTGGTCAGCCTCACGGGCTACGGAGGAGCCCACAACATTGGTCACGGCCAGAGTATGAGAGCCGAGGCGCTTCGCTTCCTTCAGGGCAGCCAACGTGTCGCTGGTCTCACCGGACTGACTTACCACGATGGTAAGGGTCTGATCGTCGATGATAGGCTGACGATAGCGGAACTCAGAGGCGATGTCACACTCAACCGGAATGCGGGCCAGCTTCTCGATGTAATACTTGCCTACGAGACCGGCATGGTAAGCGGTGCCGCAGGCTACGATAAATACCTTCTTGAAGGAGCCAAGGAACTCCGGTGTCCACTTCAGCTCATCCAGCACGATGGCACCGTTGTCGGCAGCAATGCGCTTCGTCATGGTATTGCGGATTGCCTTTGCCTGCTCGTGGATTTCCTTTAGCATGAAATGTTCGTAGCCGCCCTTTTCGGCTGCTTCCGCATTCCAGTTTACTTCAAATACCTTCTTGGTGATAGGCTCACCGTCACGATTCTCCACCCAGATGGAATCCTTCTTTACAAAGGCAATCTCCCCGTCGGCGATAATGTAAGTGCGGCGGGTATGGTTGATGATAGCGGGAATATCGGAGGCGATAAAGTTCTCGCCGCTGCCAAGGCCGATTACCAGCGGATTGTCCTGCTTGGTGCAGATGAGCATATCCGGGTCACGACGGGACAGGAATACGAGAGAATAGGAGCCGCTTATCTGCTTCAGAACATGCTTTACAGCGTCCTTGAAGCCGCCGCCGCAGGCCTCGTATGCCTCCTCCATGAGATGAGCGACAACCTCGGTATCGGTCTCGGACTTGAATACATGACCCCGCTCAATAAGTCCTTCTTTAAGAGTCAGATAGTTTTCAATAATACCGTTGTGAACTACGGAAAAATCACCGTGACAGTCGGTGTGAGGATGGGAATTTACATCGGAGGGGCCGCCGTGAGTAGCCCAGCGGGTATGACCGATACCGATATTGCCCACAGGCATATTTCCGGCAATCTTTGCCTTGAGGTTGGCCAGCTTGCCCTCACTCTTTTCTACGCGGATACTCTCACCGTCATGCACCGCAATACCGGCAGAGTCATAGCCTCTGTACTCCAGCTTTGTCAGTCCGTCAATGAGGAATTTTGCCGCTTCATTGCCGCCGATATATCCAACGATACCGCACATATTTATAACCTCGCTATTTATAATTCTTTATTTATCCTATTGCTCATAAAGAAGCGCCTTACTCGCCAAAGCGGTCGGGAGCCTTCTGAGAATATCCGTAGTGATAAAGGAGAGCCTCTACAATACGGCGGGCAGCCTCGCCGTCGCCGTAAGGATTGCAGGACTCCGCCATCTTCCTGTACTCTGCCTCATCAGCCAGAAGGCTCTTTGACTCCTGATAGACAGTATCCAAGTCAGTACCTACCAGCTTAACGGTACCGGCAGCAACTGCCTCCGGCCGCTCGGTAGTATCACGGAGAACCAGTACCGGCTTGCCGAGAGCCGGAGCCTCCTCCTGCACTCCGCCGGAATCCGTAAGGATTATAGAAGACCGGTGCATGAGATTTGCAAAGGGCTCATAATCAAGAGGCTCAATCAGATGTACTCTGTCAATGCCCCCAAGCTCTTCGTTTACAACAGCCCGGACACCGGGATTGCGGTGAACCGGGAAAACGACCTCAATATCATCGAAGTCGTCAAGGAGAGCCTTTATCGCCTTATACACATGGCGCATAGGCTCACCCAGATTCTCACGGCGGTGAGTCGTCACCGTAACAATCCGACGGCCTTCAAAATCAATACCCTTCAGCTGCTCATCCGCAAAGGAGAACTCGTGGTTTACGGTATGATGAAGTGCATCAATAACAGTATTGCCGGTAACGAAAATCTTATCCTTGGAAATATTCTCCTGCAGAAGATTCTGCTCGGAGGTAGAGGTCGGAGCAAAATGCAAATCGGCAATAGCTCCGGTAAGATGACGGTTCATCTCCTCCGGGAAGGGAGAATACTTATTTTGTGTTCTGAGGCCGGCCTCCACATGGCCGACTGCCGTCTGATGGTAGTATGCCGCCAAAGCACCGGCAAAGGTGGTGGTGGTATCACCGTGAACCAGTACAATATCCGGCTTTTCCAGTTCCAGCACCTTATCCAGACCGTTCATGGCCCGGGTAGTAATATCGAAAAGAGTCTGACCGGCCGCCATGATATCGAGATCATAGTCCGGCTTTATATCAAAGAGATTAAGCACCTGATCGAGCATCTCGCGATGCTGGGCAGTAACGGTAGTAATCGGAATAATCTCGTCAGGATGCTTCATCAGCTCCAGTACAACAGGAGCCATCTTTATTGCCTCCGGACGAGTACCGAAAACAGTCATTACCTTTAGCTTCTTGTCCATAATTTCTCTCACATTCTGCTGAATAATATCATTCATTCATGCGCAAGATTCCGATACGGCGGGCACCATAAAGAACAGCTGTAACTACGACTACGAAAATGATTGCAGCGGTAGTAGTGTCAACTTCGGTAAGAGCTATTGCTGCCAGTCCCAGAAGGGCACTGATAACATACATGAGAAGCACTGCCTGACGCTGGGAAAAGCCTAAATCCAGCAGGCGGTGATGAAGGTGACCTCTGTCCGGCTTGAATATAGGCACACCGGCCCGCTTGCGCCGAACAATGGCAAAGGTAGTATCAAGAATAGGCAGTCCCAAAGCAAGAATCGGAACGATAAGGGCAATGGTAGCGGCACTCTTAACCGCTCCGATTACCGATATACCGGCCAGTATGAAGCCCAGGAACATACTCCCGGTATCTCCCATAAAGATACGGGCCGGGTTGAAATTGTAATAAAGGAAGCCAAAAGCCGAGCCGGCCAAAGCTGCCGTAAGAACAGCTATGGGCTCAAAACCGAACTGCAGGGACACAAGGAATATAGTCATAGAGGCGATAGTTGCCACACCGGCAGCCAGACCGTCCAGACCATCTATCAGGTTTACGGTATTGGTAATGCCGACAATCCAGAAAATCGTTGCCGGTATCGCCAAAAACTCAAGATAAATGTAGTCGCCGAAGGGGTCGGTAATAAAGTCAATCCGAACATCAAAGAGAACAACCGTAACGGCGGCAGCCGCTATCTGACCTAAAAGCTTCACCTTTGCGGGAAGGTTCTTGTAATCGTCAATCAGTCCCACAAGGACGATGACCGTACCGCCGGCAAGGATACCGATAATTCCCTGCTCTATTTCCGCCGTCTTTCCGTAAAGACCGTGTACCAAAAGCACCGCGGCCATGAAAGCCACATAAATGCCGATACCTCCGATACGGGGAATCGGATGCTCATGGACCTTGCGGGCATCCGGAGCATCGTAGGCTCCGGTTCGTCCCGCCAGCCACATTACGCCGGGGGTTATAAACAATGAAACAGCCAGGGCAATGCCGAAAGCTATCAAGTATTCAGGACTATCAGACAATTCACTCGCTCCTTTTCCTAAACTGCTATTTTACATTAATTCTGTTGTCTGTGTCAATTTAGGGATTAGGCAATAAAAAATCCCGACAGTTAATAATAATCTGCCGGGATGAAAAATTCCTCAAAACAAGTTTTTCCGTAATTACTTTATTTTTTTCCTTCTTTTGCCCGCATCTCTGCCAGCTTCTTTGCCACATTGTCAATGATAATCAGGTCTTCCTTGCTGAACTGATACTTCTCGCCGCAGAAAGTGCAGCAGACCTCGGCATGCCCATCAGCAATAAGGGACTTCCTGTCGGCCGGAGCCAGAGCTACCAGCATATCTTCGGTCCGCACCCGGGAGCACTGACACTTGAATGCAAGGTCGGTAGCAGTAAGGTACTCTATCTCTCCGAAGCCGTCAAGGACTGCGGCGATAATCTCCTTCGGACCCATGCCGTCCTTTACCATCTGAGACACCGGCTTCAGCTTCCCGATGTTCTCCTCAAGCCGGGCAATGGTGTCATCACCGGCCTCCGGCAGAGGCTGGACGATGAAGCCGCCGGCAGCTATAACGGACAGGTCTGTGTCTACCAGCACTCCCAGTGAAACGGCGGAAGGAGTCTGCTCGGAGTAAAACAGATAACGGGTCAGGTCTTCGGCGATTTCACCGCTGAGGATTTCCACGCTGCCGGACTGCGGATCGCCGATACCGGTAAAGCGGGTAACATTCACAAGACCGCTGCCGATGCCCTGACCGACAGAGAGTTTTCCGTTGGTAAGAGGCAGCTCCACCTCGGGATGTTGGACATAGCCCCGGACAAAACCGTTGTTATTGGCATCGGCTACCACTCTTCCCAAGGGACCGTTGCCGTTGAAGGACAGAGTGATTGCTTCCTGATTCTTAAGATTTGCCGCCATGAGGAGAGCACCGGTCATTGTTCTGCCCAAAGCAGCAGACGCAAGAGCGCTGCAGTTGTGGCGTTTTGTTCCCTCTGTCACAAGGTCGGTGGTTACGGCGGCATAAATGCGGACATCACCGGCTGTAGCTTTTACAAGTTGATCCATTGTTATTCCTCTGCAATCTTAATAGGATTCTCATCTTTATCCTTGGCCATCTCGGCATCATCCTCGAAGTCAAGGTAACCGTCAGCCTCATCTTCAATATCGTCAAATTCTTCCATGAGTCCGGCCATTTCAAGAGCTGCCATAGCACAGTCGCTGCCCTTGTTTCCTGCCTTCGTACCTGCCCGCTCAATAGCCTGCTCGATATTCTCTGTAGTAAGTACACCGAAAAGGACCGGGACATCGGTGTTCATGCTGACCTGAGCAATACCCTTGGACACCTCGGCACAGACATAATCATAGTGGGTGGTAGCACCACGGATAACTGCACCGAGGCAGATAACGGCATCGTAGCGGCCGGATGCAGCCATACGCTTCGCTACAAGGGGAATCTCGAAGGCACCGGGAACCCAGGCAATGTCAATATCATCATCCTCTACACCGTGGCGCTTCAGAGTGTCAAGCGCTCCCCCTACCAGCTTGTTTGTAATTAACTCGTTAAAGCGGGAGGCTACGATACCGATGCAGAGTCCCTCGCCGTTGTATTTTCCTTCAATAATGTTTGCCATAATTATTCCTCCTGTCGTATTCTGCTCAATTCTTATCTAAAAGGTGCCCCATCTTTTCACGCTTGACTACCAGATACTTCGCATCGTAGGGAGTAGCGTCTATCTCGATGGGAACCCGCTCGGTGATGGTGAGGCCGTAGCCTTCAAGACCGGCACGCTTTGCCGGATTGTTGGTCATAAGGCGGATGGTGGTCAGCCCCAGCTCCGACAGAATCTGTGCACCGATTCCGTAATCCCGGAGGTCTGCCTTGAAGCCCAGCAGAATATTTGCTTCTACTGTATCCTTGCCTTCATCCTGAATTGCATAGGCCCGCATTTTATTGGCAAGGCCGATGCCGCGGCCCTCCTGCCGCATATAGAGGACGACTCCTTCCCCTTCTTTTTCGATCTGGGTCAATGCTCGCTGCAGCTGGTCACCGCAATCGCAGCGCAGGGAGCCGAGAGCATCGCCGGTAAGGCATTCGCTATGGACCCGGACAAGAACATTCTTCTTGCCCTTAATGTCGCCCTTGATAATAGCCAGATGGCATTTATTGTCCAGACTGTTCTCAAATGCCTTGATGCGGAAGTGACCGTAACGGCTGGGGAAATCAACATCGGCTATCTGCTTTATCAGCGTCTCGGTACGCTTTCTGTACTCAATCAGAGCCTGAACCGTGATGATGTGAAGACCATGCTTCTCAGCGAATTTCATCAGTTCCGGAGTCCGCATCATGTTGCCGTCATCGGCCATTATCTCACAGCAGAGGCCGCAGGGATAAAACCCGGCCAGTCTGGCCAAATCAGTGGTCGTCTCCGTGTGTCCGGCCCGGCGAAGGACGCCGCCTGGAACGGAGCGCAGTGGGAAAACATGACCGGGACGGCGGAAGCTGGAGGGCTTGGCCGCCGGGTCAAGGAATTTCTTTACGGTCTGGCACCGCTCAAAGGCGGAAATGCCGGTGGTGGTATCGTAGGCATCCACCGAAACGGTAAAGGCTGTTTCATGATTATCGGTATTGTTCGGCACCATCTGGCCAATCTCAAGGCGGTCAAGTGCCTCGCCGTCGATGGGCATACAGATAAGTCCTTTGGCATAGGTTGCCATGAAGTTTATCTGCTCCGGGGTGACTGTCTCGGCAGCAACGATGATGTCGCCTTCATTTTCTCTGTCTTCGTCATCTACGACCACGACCATGCGGCCGTTCTTTATGTCATCGATGGCTGTCTCTACTGTGGCAAAAGCCATTTCATTCACTCCTAAAATCCATTCTCGGCCAAAAATGCCCGGGTAATGGAAGATTTTTTATTTTCTGCGGGACTGCTGCCGAAGGACAGCAGCCTTTCAACATATTTTGCCAGTACATCCGTCTCCAGATTCACCGTATCTCCTGCCTTGCGGCTGCTGAGATTCGTCATCTTTACGGTATGCGGTATAAGCGATACGGTGAAATCACTGTCAGTGACTCTCGCCACGGTAAGGCTGATACCGTCAATGGCGATGCTTCCCTTTTCCGCTATCTGCCGCAGGAGATTTTCTCCCGCCGATACGGTAATCAGTACGGCATTGCCCTCCTCGGCGATTTTTGTAATCCTGCCGCAGCCGTCAACATGACCGGAGACTATATGGCCGCCGAACCTTCCGTCCGCCGCCATTGCCCGCTCCAGATTCACCGGGCTGCCTGCCGCCAGCTCACCGAGGCCGGTACGGCGAAAGGTCTCCGGCATCACATCGGCGGTAAAACCGACTGAGGAAAAATCCACCACTGTAAGGCAGGCGCCGTTAACCGCCACACTGTCTCCCACAGCCAGCCTCTTTCCTGTCGTATCGTTCGGTATCATCTTCGCCGCAACATATATCTTTCCTGCAGATTTGTCCACGCGCTTTATTGTACCGACTTCTTCTATCAATCCTGTAAACATACGATTTCCTTAAATGTATCCCGTTATATGTATATCACTGCCCACCAGGTCAGTGGTTACATCCTTAAGTCTCGGAGCATCTGCCAAATGACTGAAGCCCTCACCGCCCAAGGCCGCCTTTGCTTCCTGACCGCCGATAAGCATAGGTGCCACGAAGGCGTGTACCTTGTCCATCAGTCCGGCCTTCAGCAGAGAGAAGGCCAGCGTACCGCCGCCCTCTACCAGTACGGAAGTAATGCCTCGGCCTTTATCTCCCAGCATCTCCATCAGGCGCGTTAGATTTACTTTTGAAGCGGCTTCCTCCTCAGACACACTCGGATCAGCCGGAACCATCAGCACCTCTGCCCCTGCCTGCCTCAGAGCCGCGATTCTTTCCGCAGGAGCTGCCGGGGCCACGGCAATAATCGTCGGCGCTTTCCCGTCAGTTAGCACCTTGCTGTCCAGGGGCGTTCTTGCCAGACTGTCTACGATTATTCGCACCGGACAGCGGCCGGCCGGAGAAATATTTTTATCTGCCAGTGCCGCCGCTACCCAGCGTCCGTCCGACAGCGGCTTCTGAACACCTTCATTCAGTCGGGTTGTCAGTGAAGGATTGTCTGCCAGCACCGTTCCGATTCCTGCCATAATGGCATCGTATTCGTCTCTCAGCCTGTGACCGAATGCCCGGGCTTCATCACCGGTTATCCACTGGGATTCACCGCCGGAGGTTGCAATCTTCCCATCCAGCGACATTGCCGTTTTCCAGACGGTAAAGGGGCGGCCGGTTACAATCCACTTCAGGAAGACCTCCATGAGCTGCTTTGCTTCCTTCTCGCAGACTCCTACAGTGACATCTATTCCCGCTTTCCGAAGGATATCAATGCCCTTGCCGGATACCTTGGGATTGGGGTCAAGGGTCGCCACCACAGCTCGGGATATGCCAGCCTTCACCAAAGCCTCTGCGCAGGGACCGGTGCGGCCGTGATGCGCGCACGGCTCCAGAGTCACATAGATAGTAGCCCCCTTAGCCAGCTCACCGGCCATATTCAGTGCATGGATCTCCGCATGAGGCGTTCCGGCCTTCCTATGCCAGCCGGTACCGACGATGCGGCCATCCTTCACGATGACGGCTCCCACCAGCGGATTAGGCGATGTCCTTCCTCGGGCAAAGGCCGCATATTGAAGGGCAAGCTGCATATATTTCTCGTCGTGCACTGTATTCCCCCCTTACATGAGAAGGTGACGGCCATCCGTCCAAGCCTTCCGTAAAACAAAAGCCCCGCCTGTAAAAGACGGGGCGAATAAACTAAACTCAAGGCCTGCTGCCTTAAAATCTTTTCTCATCCAGACTATACTGTCGGCTTCGGAATCTCACCGAATCCTGCTCGCACATCGCAAGCTCGCGGGCTTTACCGCCGGTGGGGAATCTCACCCCGCCCCAAAGATTTCTATTAACTTGTGAAAATTCTACCACTCTTCAAGTGATTTTTCAAATACTTTCTCCCAAATCACGGCAATGCCTTAAAAGCATTGAAGGGCCAGAATACCATCATAGCCTTGCCCTTGATAAGGTCGTAGGGAACAAATCCGACATCCTTGAAACGGCTGTCCTCAGAATTGTTGCGGTTGTCACCCATGACGAAGATGTGGCCTTCCGGCACAACAGACTTGGGGTAGTTGCCCCGGGTCTTGCTGAGAATGTAATTCTCAGTAAGGAGCTTCTCGTTTACAAAAACATTGCCGTCTCTTATCTCAATGGTATCTCCCGGCACAGCAATTACACGCTTGATGAAATCACGGCTCTGATCCTTGGGATATTTGAAAATCAGGATTTCACCCTTCTCAGGAGCCCGGAAGCGATAGATGAACTTATTGACCACAAGGCGCTGCGCATGGTCAAGGGTGGGCCGCATGGAAGGACCGTCTACAAGGTACGGCTCTACCACAAAGCAACGAATTAAGAGAGCCATGACGACAGCAACGACTATTGACACGACCCAGTCTTTGATTTCTTCTCCCAAAGAACCCATAATTTCCTCCTAAAAATAGAAAATCGGGGGCTGGTAAGCCCCCGATCAATGGTGTTATACGCGTTCCTTGATGCGAGCTGCTTTACCGGTGCGCTGACGCAGATAGTAGAGCTTCGCACGACGAACCTTACCGCGGCGAACAACTTCGATCTTGGCAAGGCGCGGGGAGTGAACCGGGAAGAGACGCTCTACGCCTACGCCGTAAGAAATACGACGGACGCGGAACATTTCCTGAACGCCGGAACCCTGACGACCGATAACAACGCCTTCATATACCTGAACGCGCTCACGGCTGCCTTCTACGACCTTTACATGGACGCGGACGGTGTCGCCGGGTGCAAATTCAGGGATGTCGTCTCTGAGCTGTTCTTTTTCCAGTGCTTCGATGATGGTCATTTTCATTTCCTCCTAATTAAGGGCGTTCTTGGCAGAGGACACTTCCTCCGTCCAGCGGACCACCCACACACCCGAATACTATAACACAACCAAATGCAATTTGCAAATGTTTTTTTATTTACCTCTCCGACCTCGCTAAACCCGGCCGCCTCTCATAGTAAGGAAATCTACGGGGGAGAATACTTCATAGCACATCATTTCAACAGGCAACAAAAAAGGTCGCTGCTTTCGCAACGACCTGAATCGACTGGAGGCGACACCCAGAGTCGAACTGGGGAATAGAGGTTTTGCAGACCTCGGCCTTACCACTTGGCTATGTCGCCGATGGAGCGGAAAACGGGACTCGGACCCGCGACCCCCACCTTGGCAAGGTGGTGCTCTACCAACTGAGCTATTTCCGCAAAAATGGCGACCCGAATGGGACTTGAACCCATGATCTCCGCCGTGACAGGGCGGCATTCTAACCAACTGAACTACCGGGCCGTTCCTCGCTGAATTAACAACGCAAGATGTATTATATCCATCAGGCTATTGGTTGTCAACAAAAATTTTCAAATTTATTAAAAATTGTATAAAGCCGTCCATCAGCCGGCCGTCAATCCGCCGTCTACCGGGACAACCGCGCCGGTGATGAAGGACGCCTCCGGCGAAGCCAGGAAGTATACCAGCGCCGCAACCTCCTCCGGCTCACCGATTCGCTCCAACGGATATACGGAGGCCATATCCCGCTCGGCATTTTCCCGGTTTTCCTCTCCGGCTGCCATCAGCTGTGCCTCCGTGAGAGGCGTCCTGATGTCACCGGGAGCCACCGCATTTATTCTGACACCGTAGTGGGCTGCCTCAAGAGCGGCAGCCTTGGTGAAAAGATTTACCGCTCCCTTGGAGGCGCAGTAAAGACTGCAGAAGAAATTGCCGTGGAGTCCAGCATCGGAGGAAATATTCACAATGCTGCCGCTTGTCTTCCGCAGTATAGGCAGAGCGTGCCTGGTCATGAACATGGTACCCTTCACATTGGTGTCGAATACATCACTGTACTCCTCCTCCGTCAGCTCCTCTGCCGCACCTTCCCGGTATATACCGGCGGAATTTACAAGCACATCAAGACGCCCGAAGCAATTCTCCGCCTCGGATACGAGATGCTTGCACTGAGCAGGATTTCTGATGTCTACGGAAAAAAATCTTACCGCCTGCTCCCCTTCTTCACTGCAGGCAGCAATCTCCTTTACGGCCTCTGAGCCCTTTTCCGGCTGGCGTCCGGCAATCATCACCCGATACCCCTTGGCTGCAAACCGCTTCGCCACTACCAGTCCGATACCGGAGCTTCCGCCGGTAATGAGGACAACCCGCTTTTCTTCACTCATAGGGTTTCTCCTCTCTCCATTCGCTTGGCTTCTTCCCAGAATTTATCCAGCTCCGGCAGTGTATACTCGCTCCACTCCCGGCCGGAGTCAATGACCTTCTTCTCCACTACTCTGAAGCGACGGGAAAACTTCTTATTGGCCCGCCGCAGAGCCAGCTCCGGGTCAACCTTCAGGAATCTGGCCAGATTTACAATGGCAAAGACCAGATCGCCGAACTCGTCCTCAATATGGTCAGCATCCTTTTCCGCCACCGCTTCCTTCAGCTCGGCAATTTCCTCGGCGCATTTATCCCAGACCGGGCCTATTTCATCCCAGTCAAAGCCAACTTTTGCCGCCTTGTGCTGCACCTTTTCCGCATAGATAAGTGCGGGAAGCTGAATGGGGATTCCGTCGATAGCCGACTTCCGTTCCGGCTTCTCCTGCTTCTTGATTTCTTCCCAGTTCACCAGCACCTCCGCTGCATCAGCCACGGAGACTTCTCCGAACACATGAGGATGACGGCGTATAAGCTTCTCCGTAATCCCGTCTATAACCTCCTGCATATCAAAGAAGCCGGCTTCCTCTGCCATTCTGGCGTGGAATACTATCTGCATAAGGAGATCTCCCAGCTCCTCACAGAGGCCGTGGCTGTCCTTCGCCTCAATCGCCTCAATAACCTCATAGCACTCCTCGATAAGATTTCTCCGGAGGCTTTCGTGAGTCTGAGCAATATCCCAGGGGCAGCCTCCCGGCGAGCGCAGTGTCTTCATTACCTCCACCAGCGGATTAAGCTCGAAGACCGCCGGCTTCTTCAAAGGCGGCACATAAAGGCTGGTAAGGTGATCAATATCCGGCTGCCTGTCCAGCTCGTAGAGAGGAATCCGGCGGATGGATTCATCCTCCAGCCCCAGATTGTGAGTGTAGACCACTTCATAGTCGTCGGGCAGCAGCTCCATGAGAGACAGCTTGGCTTCGGAGGCAGTCATGCCGTCATATATCTGCGTTACGATAAGACCGGTGGGCCACTCCTCCGGCAGACGGCTCAAGTCCATAGCATCGATAATGGTGAGTCCGTCGATAGGGTCTATCCCCAACCGGGAATACATGACCTCGGCAAAGCTCATTCCCGGGATGATTTCCAAGGCCGGCTCTGCCCGACCGGCCAGCTTTTCCCTTATGAGAACTACTGTCCTCTCGGCCACCAGCGGACTGCCCGGAACAGCATAGACGATGTCCGCGCCTGCCTGTGCCTTGGCAATGACATCATTGGCAATGTCTTCATAAAGAGCCTCAAAGCTCTCTGCCTTTTCATAGAGGTCGTCGTAGGTGGTGAATTCTATCCCCTGCTCAACCACCGCCGCTACAGTGGGATGCTTCCCGGTGCGGATGATGAGCTTTCCGGCACTTTTCAGCAGCTCCCATACCTCCATGGTGAGGAGACCGGGACGCCCCGGCCCAAGGCCGACTATTGTAATACTACCCATCATTTAACCTCCGCTTTATTTCCCGACAGGATATTCAGCACCCGTTTCAGGAACTTCATAATGTCTTTTTTATCATTGTCCGTCAGCTTTATTCTCAGCAGCATATCCTTCGGCAGCAGCTTTGCCCGATAGCCGAACTCATTGACCAGTGCCACAATGTTTTCACCGGCACATTTAGGATTGGGCAGGAAAATTATTTCCAGCCGGTCTTCCTTCTGCATGATGTTCTTTATGCTCAAATCCCGGGCTGCGATCTTCACCCTGGCCACCTCCAGCAGCTCCATCACCGGAGCAGTAGGCTCGCCGAAGCGGTCAAGCAGCTCATCCAGCAGATAATCTATCTGGTCAAGCCGCCGCAATGATGCTATTCGCTGATAAATCTCAATCTTGTGCATAGCATCATCGATGTATCCGCCGTCAATGTACGCCTCCACCGACAGGGAAAGCACCGGATCCGGCTGTACCTCAGCGGGCTTGCCGCCACGCAGAGTATTGATAGCCTCCTCCAGCATCTGACAGTACATCTCGAAGCCGACACCGGCAATATGCCCATGCTGCTCGGCTCCAAGGAGGTTGCCTGCTCCTCGCAGCTCCAAATCCCTCATAGCAATGCGGAATCCTGCTCCAAGCTCAGCAAACTCCTTCATAGCCATAAGGCGCTTCTCCGCCTGCTCCGTCAGCACCTTGTCCCGACGGTAGACGAAATATGCAAAAGCCATGTGCGATGAACGGCCTACCCGCCCCCGCATCTGATAGAGCTGGGAAAGACCGAACCTGTCCGCATCATAGACAATCATCGTATTGGCATTGGCCACATCAAGACCGTTCTCTACAATGCTGGTCGCCAGAAGAACATCGAATTTCCCCTCATAGAAATCCATCATCACACCTTCCAGCAGATCCTCGCCCATCTGTCCGTGACCGATTTCTATCCTTGCCTCCGGTACCAGCTCCAGCAGACGGCGCCTCATTCTGTCGATAGTGGCCACCCGATTGTAGACCACATACACCTGCCCGCCTCTCTGCAGCTCACGTCGTATGGCAGTCGCCAGCAGCTCATCGCTGTCCTCCACCACATAGGTCTGTATGGGATAGCGGTCAGCCGGCGGTGTCTCAATGAGGCTCATATCTCTGGCACCGGTAAGGGACATGTGGAGAGTCCTCGGTATAGGAGTCGCCGAAAGGGTCAAAACATCAATGCCCGAAGCCAGAGATTTTATCTTCTCCTTCTGCTTGACCCCGAAGCGCTGCTCCTCGTCAACGATGAGAAGTCCCAGCTTGCTGAAGTTTACCTTTCTCTTGTTCAGTATGGCATGGGTACCGATGAGGACATCCACCTGCCCCGCCGCGGTTTTCTCGGCTGTCTGCTTCTGCTCCTTGGCGGTGCGGAAGCGGCAGATAACGTCCACCACCGGCCCGAAATTGCCGAAGCGCTCGCTGAAGGTCTGATAATGCTGCTGAGCCAATACCGTAGTAGGTACAAGAACAGCAACCTGATATCCGCTCATAACAGCCTTAAAGGCCGCTCTGACTGCCACCTCGGTCTTGCCGAAGCCCACATCACCGCAGAGCAGCCGCTCCATCGGCTTCGGCCGCTCCATGTCTGCCTTGATTTCTTCAATAGCCCGGAGCTGATCCGGAGTTTCCTCGAAGGGGAAAGCCTCTTCAAACTCCTGCTGCCAGGTGGTATCCGGCGAGAAAGAAATACCGCCTCTGGCCTCCCGCTCGGCGTACAGCTTCAGCAGCTCCTCAGCTATATCCTCGACGGAAGCCCGGGCCTTTGCCTTGGCTCTGGCCCATTCCTGCGAGCTTATCTTCGACAGCTTCGGCGTATCGCCCTCCGCTCCGATATATTTTTGCAGGTATTGCACCTGGTCTGTCGGAACGAAAAGCTTATCTTCACCGGCATACTGGATATGGAGGTAGTCACGCTTTACCCCGCTGACCTCCATCGTCTTGACTCCGATATACCTTCCGATACCGTGGTTTACATGAACAATGTAGTCTCCCACCTTTATGTCGCGGAAGTGCCGGATGCGCTCACCGGCATTGGCAGAGTTCATCCTCTGCCGGACAGTCCGTTTCCGTCCGAACAGCTCCTTCTCAGCAATGAGAATAAGCCGGCCGCCGGAAAGCTCAAAGCCCTCGGAAATTGTTCTGGTAGTGATGATTGCCTTGTCCGGGCCGATGCTGTCCGGATTGTTGTCCCGGACAAAGGGACGATTGCAGCTCCCCAGAATATCAGCCAAAGAATCTGCTTTTTTATCATTGCCGCAGAAGAAAACCACTGACGCATTAATCTTCCGCCATGCCCCCATATCCTCCGCCAGCATATCAAGCTGCTGACGATAGGGAGCCACCTGACGGACTGTGACGCTGATAAGCTCATCCGGCTCTACCCCGGCCACCTTCTGAGGCAGCAGAGCCGAGAAAATCTCCGAGGTTTTTCCTCCGGCAGCTACCAGCTCTTCCCACGAGAAATAGTGGTCAGCCAGCTCCGGGTTTTCCTTTTTTCTGCGCTTCAGCTCCTCAATAAGCCGGTTCGGCTCATCAAAGATAACGGTCGATTTTTCTCCGAGGTATGACAGCACCGGAGAAGCCACATCATTATCTCCTACCGCAATAGGCAGAATGGTGGCTTCGGCCAGATTTTTCACCGACCGTTTTGTCTCCACATCGAAGCTCCGGAGGGAATCAATCTCATCATCAAAGAACTCCACTCGGATAGGATTCGCCGCATTAATGGGAAAAATATCAATTATACCGCCACGGATACTGTAATCACCTATCCGCTCGACCTCTGCCGCCGGCTCATAGCCGAGACTCACCAGCCGTTCCAGCAGCTTCTCCCGGCCGAACTCGTCTCCAAGCCGCAGGGAAACGCTGAGTCTTTGAAAATCAGCGCAGGAAATATCCTTCTGAGCCAGTGAAGTTATTTCTGCCAGCACGAAGCCCGGAGCCTTGCGGGCCAGACGACCAAGCGCCTCCATTCTCCGGGCGCCGGTATCACCGCTGGCAGCTGCCGCATGAATATTTGCCACATCTGTTTCCGGCAGCTCGGTGACAGGCACCGTAGGCATAAGGGACTGCAAATCCTCCCGCCATGCCTTCAGATACTCGCGATTATGGACTACTATGACCACCGGACGCGGCTCATCCTGATAGCAGGCAGAAAAAATTGCATGCTTCGCTGCCCCGGACAGACCATATATCATCCCTGCCTTGCCGGCAGATAAAAAGGCTTCCCTGACCCGCTCCACCGAGCTGTCCTTCAGAAGCTCTTCAAAAAATGCTTTCATGCCAAACCTTAATCCCTTCAATGAAAACGCCAAAAGGGGACTCGGAGAATATACCCCGGTCCCGTAGATTTCCCATGAATTATAGCACCAAATCCCCGGTATATACAATAATTCCCTTGGAAAATGCCTTGAATTACCGCACCGATATAGGTATAATTTCAACGAACAATAATGTTGCAAGGATGGATTGACTATGAAAAAGACCATTTATAAATACTTTGCTCTGCTCTCTGCCGGTGCAGCCCTTACAGGATTGCTCTATACCGGTACGGCTGAGGCTGCTGTGCCGAAGAAGGAAGCCTTCAGCACCACCTGCCAGATGCTCCGTGACGACGCCGCCAAGACTACCGTCATCGACCACGGCAAGCTGCACATTATCTTCGGCGCAGTAAACAAAGATGACCGCGTCATCTGCCAGTCCGATAACATACTCGCCGCTCATAACGGCGGCAGCAGCACTTTCCTTGAGGGCAATATCGAGAAGACTACCATCATCGGCGGAAAGAAAACAACCGTTAATATCCCCTACTATATTCTCAGGGACGGCCGCAATATTTCCTGCTTCATGAAGAATGGTGAGGAATGGAAGATGCTTCCTTCCTCTGCCATCACAAATCTTATCGAAAAGGGCTACGGCCTTCAGGAGCTGTTTGCCGACAACAAGACGGCTGAATGTCTCAACGAAACGGAAAAAGGCCGGACAGTAGTCTTCTACACCGACCCTCTCCCCATGACCGAGCTGTTCTACTCCCTCGTTTCCGCCGCGAATATTTTCCCGGCTCCGGACTTCGGCCCTGACTTCCGTCGTAAGGTACGGCCCACAGAAATCTATGTTCGTCAGGACTATACCGGCGGTATTATCTCCGACATTAATGCCGATGTTACCTGGCTTGTTCAGGACTACCTGAAGCAGCATCCCCAGGCCTTGACTGCCGACGAAGAGCAGTCTGCTCTCCGGAAGGTATTGGCAAAGAGCGAGATGAACTTCCACATATCCGTGAGCAATACCGATAAAAAGCTGGAATTCCATGATGTTCCTGCCGATGCCGTTGCCTTCGGCATCCAAATCCCCTGGGAGCTTCTCTCTGAGCAGCAGCTGAAGGAGCAGGAAAAAGCGGCAAAGGCTGAGGAAACCGATGAGGACAGCCAGGCTGAGGAAGAATAACGCCAATCAAAAACACACAGCTGACAACAGGCCTCGCAAGCATTGCGGGGCCTTGATATATTGATACACTGTTACCGTAAAATTCAGAGAAAGGAGATACAGGATGCTGGGAGCTTTTTCAGCCAATGAGGTTAATACAGGCAGACAGCGGGAATTGGACTATGCCAAGGTCATTGCCATCTTCTTTATGATAATTATTCATGTGTGGGAAAATCTTTCCCAGTATAATGTCGTCGCCGAGGCACCGGAAGGACTATGGGAAAACATTCTCCAGTTTGGCGCCGGGCCGTTGGCCGCCCCGGTGTTTATGTTCTGTCTCGGTGTAGGCATCTGCTACACAAGACACAGATCTCCTCTACAGCTTGCCAGACGGGGACTGCTGATTTTCGCCGGTGCCTATCTGCTGAATTTTGGAAGACGCTGGATATGGGATTACCTCGTCTTTGAGCCGGCCGATCCATGGAATAACGGAAAATTTCTGTATGACCTGCTGAATGGTGACATACTTCATTTCGCCGGTCTAGCCTTCCTGCTGATAGCTCTGTTCCGAGTGCTGAGGATTCCCCCGCTGCTCATAGGTGTTATTGCCGTCTTCATGCTTTATACCGGAAACACTTTGGCGGAGGACCCTGCCGTCGACCGCTCCCGATATTTCTTCGGTCTCTTCTACTATGCAAAGGTCGCCTCTTTCCCCCTGCTCCAGTGGTTCATATACCCGGCTGCCGGCATGATATTCGGTCAGTGTCTCCGCCATATCAGCAGTAAGACGGTTTTCTACGGACTGCTTCTGGTTTTCTCTGCCGCCTCGCTTTATTGGCTGAAATCGCTGGCTGAGTCAAACGGCTTCTACTTCCGATATATTTATCTGCTGCAATACGACATATACTATCAGCAGGAAATATTCCATTTCCTTTTTACAGTCCTCATCATCTTCATTGAGCTGTCACTGCTGTACTTCCTCACTATGAACATAGAGGGGCAGATTGACAGTCTTGCCCTGTTCATCGGCAAAAATCTCACTGCTATTTATGTAATCCAGTGGCTGCTGGTCGGCGCTCTGTATTACTATCAGTGGCAAACCGACAGCAACGGCTTTGATGCCTCCATGTCCAATACAGTCGGCATACTGCTCATAGTCATATCCGTCCTTCTGGCCAAAGTCAAAGACAGCCTCGCAGGCGTCTTCAAACGCTGATACCAAATAACCAAAAAGGTGCTGTGAAAAATGATTGCTCATTTTTCACAGCACCTTTTGTTATATCCGATTCAGTGATTACTCAACAACGAAATCGTTGTAGACAGCCTTTATGGCAGACTCGAAATCACTGTTCTTAATGCCGACTATGATGTTCAGCTCGGAGGAACCCTGGTCAATCATCTTAATGTTAATGCCGGCCTTTGCAAGAGCGGTAAAGAGCTTGCTTGCAGTACCGCTGGCAGACTTCATGCCGCGGCCTACAACTGCCACAAGGGCCAAGCCGGCTTCAATCTCAATAGAATCAGGAGCCGCCAGACGATTGATGGCAGACAGCACCTTCTGCTCCTTGCTCATGAACTCATCCTCATGAACAACGACAGTCATGGTGTCGATGCCAGAGGGTACATGCTCGACAGGAATCTCATTCTCTTCAAAGGCCTGCAGTACCTTGCGGCAGAAGCCGATTTCGGAATTCATCATGGCCTTGGAGATGAATACGGTGCAGAAATTCTTCTTGCCGGCAATACCGGTAATGACATGAGGCGGCTTCTGAGCGGTGCTTTCCACAATCCAGGTACCCTCATCGGCCGGAGCATTGGTGTTGCGGAGATTAATGGGAATGCCGCACTGACGAACCGGGAAAATAGCGTCCTCATGAAGTACGGAGGCACCCATATAGGAAAGCTCTCTCAGCTCTCTGTAGGTGATGAACTTAATCGGCTCCGGATTGGAAACGATTCTCGGATCGGTAATCAAAACGCCGGAAACATCGGTCCAGTTCTCATAGACATCGACTCTGGCTGCCTGAGCAACGATAGAGCCGGTAACATCGGAACCTCCGCGGGAGAAGGTTTTTACCTTGCCGTTCTTGCCGAGACCGTAGAAGCCCGGGATGACAGCCTTGCCGCACTCAGCCAGACGGGCAGCCAAAGTTTTCTCGGTCTTGTAGGTGTTGAGCTTGCCTTCATCGTTGAAGAAAATAACCTCGGCAGAATCGATGAACTGAATGCCAAGGTAGGCAGCCATGATTTTTCCGTTGAGGAACTCGCCGCGGGAGGCTGCGTAATCCTTCTCCGGCTCAGTCTTGAGGGCATTGGTAATCTCCTCAAAATCCTTATCAAGAGAGAAGTCAAGACCCAGACCCTGAATGATTTCGTCGTATCTTGCCTTGATAGCCTCGATTTCGGCAGTGATATCTTTACCGTCTGCTGCAGTCTGATACACATGCAGCAGCATGTCAGTAACCTTGGTATCATCAGAGAATCTCTTGCCGGGAGCAGAAGGAACAACGAATACTCTTGACTCATCAGCCTTTATAATTGCTCCTACCTTCTTAAACTGCTCTGCACTTGCCAGCGAACTTCCGCCAAACTTTACTACTTTCTTCATTGTCTGCTCCTTTCAAAACAACGCTCCCGAGGACGAGCCGGTCTTTATCCATCACGCGGCATTGTTATATATCCCTCAGCTGCGAATATTTCAACAAATCATTTATAGCCTACTATACTGAAATGTACTGCAACTGTAAAGAAAAATTTTACCTAATTTTTTGACAGCCGTCATCATTATATGTTTATTTAAGCATATATTAAAAAATTCTCCGGTATCCTTTTATAATCAATCTCATTCTGTTATAATAAAATAAAACTGAACTTTATGGATTAAACTTTATCTTCGTCACAAAATCAAAGAATTAACAATAGCTCTTGGAGGCTCAACCTTGGAAACAAATGATAAAAATAATACCGCACAGAATTCAAATCTGAAGGCCAGCGCCTACGCAATGCTGTTTTTTGCCTCATTCTTTTGGGGCTTTCAGTCAGTGCCGCTAAAATTTCTTTTGGCCGAATGGTCGGCCCAGACCATTGTCTGCGTCCGCTACTTCCTTCTCAGCAGTATTCTTTTCGTCTGGTTATACCACAAGGAAGGAACAATCATCCCCCCAAAGGCCGCTTGGAAAATCCTGCTGGCAATGGGTGTCATACTGGTTCTTAACACAGTCATGCAGACCGTCGGTGTAAAATACACCACAATAACCAACGCCACTCTGATATCTGCCACCAATCCCGTAAACACAGCCGTTCTTTCCTTCTTTCTTTTGAAGGAGAGAATACGGCCCTGGGGCTGGTTCGGTATTCTGATGTCATTCTCCGGCGTCCTTACGGTAGTTTCCAACGGAAACTTCGACATTATTGCCAATGCCCGCTTCGGCTACGGTGATGTAGTCTCCTATATCGGTGTACTCTTTTGGGGATTTTACGCTATACTGGCACCCAGAGCCATGAAGTATGTATCCGCCGAGCTGACTACTGCCTGGACCGGCTTCGCTGCTGCCTGGCTTGTACTTTTCTTTGATTTCTATGCCGGGCAGATAAATGTAGTACCGCTCACCTTCACCGGCATTTTCTGCTTCCTTTTCAGCCTTATCTGCGGCGGTCTGCTGGCCAACATATTCTTTGCCAAAGGCGTCAATATGGTAGGGCCGACCATCGCCTCACAGTTCGGAAACATCCTGCCGCTGGTCGGAATCGTATCCGGCTACTTCATAATGGGCGATGAACTGACCACTGCTAAAATAATCGGTGCCATCCTCGTTCTCACCGGTGTCCGTATAACAATCAAAATGAAATAAATTGTATATACCAAAGGGACCGTGAAAAATGATTGCTCATTTTTCACGGTCCCTTCCCTAATGCAGCTTATTTTATTCAAGTTATCTCCATTATCTGATGAAAATATTTTTCGTACTCTGACAAGCTCCTGCTTTTCATTATCTTCTTCAGCAGCTTATCATTCCCCTTATACAGTCCCTGTCCGAGATGACCCCACAGTTCTTTCATCTTATACAGCACCGGTATGTCCCCGGAAAAGCTCTCCGTATAGACCTCCTGCAGTCTGCACAGCAGTCCCATGACTTCCTCCGGCTTCGCACCGTACTTCTCCGATGCCTCCGAAGCCGGTGTATTATTGTTCGCTGCTGCGCTGACTTTCCGGATGAGAGCCGGATCCCGCAGAACGCCTCTGCCCATCATGACACCGGATATACTGCAGTCGGTACTATCCTCAATGAGCTTCATAAGGGACAGATAATCTTCGACTGTGTTAATGTCGCCGTTGTAGCAGACAGGCATTTTTGCCTTTTTCAGCGCTTCTATGAAAACCTCCCGATGAGGATTTCCCTTATACAGCTCCTTCAGCAGTCTGGGATGAATGGTCAACTCCTTCACCGGATACTGATTGTATATCTCCAGCAGTCTGTCAAATTCTTCCGTGTAGTCTATTCCGATTCTTGTCTTAATGGAAATGTTCTTATCCCCATCACTGTATACGCCGTCCAGAAATCGCTCCAGCTTCTGCAAATCACCAAGAGCACCGGCCCCCTTCCCTTTGGAAGTCACCGTCCGGGACGGACAGCCAAGGTTGATATTGATTTCCTCATAGCCGAAAGCTCTCAGCTTCTCTTTGAAACTGTTGAAGTCCTCCGCCGAGATGGTCATGACCTGAGGCACAAGGCGATAATTCTTATTATGCTCCGGCAATACCTCCGCTATTTCTTTATCGTTTATTGCTCTTTTGGGACAGGGTGTGAGAAAAGGCGTATAGTATTTGTCTACCCCTGTGCCGAAAAATTCATGAAAGGCATTTCTGAATAAATGCCCGGTCACGCCCTCCATGGGTGCTAAATATAAATTCACTGCAAACTCCTTTGAAACCGCGAAAATGTGTCAATGAGAACCGTCCCCGGTGACACATTTTATCTCAAACCGGCTGCCTTCCTCGTCCCAATTCAGTTGGAATTTCCAATCATCTACCAATTCCGTCTTACTGTCATCTTTCGAGCCTGGTGCTATATACTCCCGTGTGCTGATGACAACCAGCTCTCCTGCCTTTATTTCACTCCTTATTCTGTGCCAGCTGTGGGCATTGTACCCGATTGCCGCCAGACTGTCGATGGTAACATATTTTACCCAGCGGCCGTCCCTTTTACCTATCACCCAATAGCCGACATTCTCTCCGTGAGCTCCGGCATCGGCAAGAATCTCGTAAAATGTATTGTTGGGATTTGCGGAACAAAGTTTTCTTACGGCATATCCCACTCCGTCCGTTGTGCCATCGTAGGCCGCAAATTCCAGAAAAGCCCTGCTCCCCCTGCCGTCAGTAAGCAGCAGCCGTCCTCCCTTCTGAAGCAGGAAGCTTATCGTCTCATCGTCATGCACATAGCGGACTTCCTTTTTATTCAAATAGAGGAAGGTCGTGTCCCCTTGACTAAGGAATATTGTCCCGGCAGCCAAAGCTGTCCCGCCCGACCATGTTAATAGACAGAGAATTGATAATACTAAAGCCAGATATCTTTTTATCATTGCCGTTCCTCTCATCACGCTAAACACTGCTAAATCATTGTCATCATACTACATCGGTGCCGGCTTTTTCAACATAGGTGCCAAATAAGCAAAAATATATTAAAAATTTTATCTTTACCCCTTTAATTCGGCGTGATTATGACATATAGGAAGTGAGAAGAGCAAATCGGCTGCAATCGTCTCAGCGCAGCGGCAGAAATGATGTCTGCCCTAGAAGGTATCATCTCTGCTGCTTCACCGATGCGGCGCGAGCGAAGAAGAGCTCCTCTCCCCTGCAGGTGCTGATGTTTCGGAGGATATTCGGCAGCTAGGGATGCCGAGTGTCTATCAGCCTGACACTGAGGTGCCTGCAGGGATGACAGAGAAAGCAAAAGCGTAAAACGCCAAACGATAGGACAACTGTGTTCCTGCTGCATTGCTCGTATGTCTATGCAAAGACCTCTCATGTGCAAAACCGGGGCTCCGCAGTGTATTCAATCCGCCGGCAAATACGCTAATTGTCGATTTCCCGCAAAAACAATACAGTTTCCCCATAAGACAGCCCCAAGGCTCTATCCGAGCCTTGGGGCTGTTTGCTATACAAAAGAAAATCCAAGATATAGAAAAGGCCTCACAGGAAATCTGCGAGGTCTTGATTTGTCTATGGTGCCGAAGGCGGGACTCGAACCCGCACGATTTGTGGTCGCTTGATTTTGAGTCAAGTGCGTCTGCCAATTCCGCCACTTCGGCATCGATATAAAGTCGACTTGAAAATAATACCACACCGCCGTTATTTCGTCAACAAGCAACGAAAAAATAATAATTCAATAAACATCATCCGTCTCGTTTCGCAAGCTCATTAAGTGTTCTGCACATCCAGAGAATAAAATTTTTTGTTTAGTTATAGATTTATTATGTCACTGCAAAAAGACCGCCCACAAAGGGCGGTCTTCATTAAGCAGTATAAGCTTTTGCGGTCAGCTATTAGTCCTTGGACAGATCGCTGCCATCCTTCAGCCAGCTCATCATGCTGCGGAGCTGAGCGCCAACCTTCTCGATGGGATGCTCTGCATGACGACGACGCTGTGCGAGGAAGTGTGCACGGCCGGCAGCACGGTTCTCGAGGAGCCAGTTCTTGGCGAAGGTGCCGTCCTGAATCTCGGTGAGAATCTGCTTCATAATCTTCTTGGTCTCAGCATTGCAGACGCGCGGGCCGGATACATAGTCACCGTACTCAGCGGTATCGGATACGGAGGTACGCATCTTAGCCATGCCGCCCTCATACATGAGGTCAACGATGAGCTTCATTTCATGGAAGCACTCGAAGTATGCGATTTCCGGCTGGTAGCCAGCTTCAACGAGGGTCTCGAAGCCGTTCTGGATGAGGTGGGTTACGCCGCCGCAGAGAACAGCCTGCTCGCCGAAGAGGTCGGTCTCGGTCTCTTCCTGGAAGGTGGTCTGAATGATACCAGCGCGGGTACCGCCGATGCCGCGGGCATAAGCCTGAGCAAGATCGAAGCAGTTGCCGGTAGCATCCTGATAAACTGCGAATACATCCGGAACGCCGCCGCCTTCAACATAGGTACGACGAACGAGATGGCCGGGGCCCTTCGGAGCAACCATGAATACATCGACATCAGCCGGGGGAACAATCTGCTTGAAGTGGATGTTGAAGCCGTGAGCGAAAGCCAGAGCCTTGCCAGCGGTAAGGTTCGGAGCGATTTCGTTCTTGTAAACATCAGCCTGCTTCTCATCCGGGATAAGAATCATGATGATATCGCTGTCTTTGGTAGCCTGAGCTACAGTCTTGACAGTGAGGCCCTTGCTCTCAGCAACAGCCTTGGACTTGGAACCCTCATAGAGGCCGACGCAAACATCAACGCCGGACTCCTTCAGGTTCAGTGCATGAGCATGACCCTGGGAGCCGTAGCCGACGATAGCGACTTTTTTGCCCTTCATGATGTCCCAATTAACATCCTGATCATAGTAAGTTTTTGCCATAATACTCTCTCTCCTCACAATGTTCATAAATGGTATGGACGCCGCGCTCCAGCCCGATAAGACCGGTACGGATTACCTCAAGGGTACCGTAGGGCTTCAAGAGCTCAAGGAACGCAGTTACCTTCGCATCTTCTCCGGTAATCTCAAATACCAGAGTCTCCGGCTGCACATCGATGACATGCGCACGGAAGAGTTCGGCCATCTTCAGTACATCAAGACGATCCTTGTCATCTGCTCTCACCTTTATCATGGTGAGTCCGCGGAAGACGGAAGAGCTGTCATCAAGACGACGGACAGCCACCACATCCGGCAGCTTCTCCAGCTGCTTGATCATCTGGTCGATGACTCCCTCATCAGCGTGGACTACAACCGTGATACGGGAATAGTCCGGCGACTGGGTGACACCTACCGACAGACTGTCGATGTTGAACTCTCGCCGGGAAAACATGCCTGCAATCCGCACGAGGACGCCCGGCTGATTTTCTACCAGAATCGATAAAATATTCCGCATTAGCTAAACCTCACTGCAAAAATTTGTAAACATGTAAACTCTCGACATTTCGTTATTCTACTACAAAGAATCGGTTTGTGCAAGGTCTTTTTGGTATTTTTTAAGCATTTTAGGCTTACAGTCAATGCTTCAATTCTCCCTTTCCAAATCGCCTTAACCATTCCATAACAATCCGGTTCTGATTATAAGTTATATACCGAAGCAGTTTCTTTAAGTCGCCATCCGAAATCCGACTATTGTTATTGGCTATTTCGGCTCCGTCCTCGGTAAGCCACACCTTAGTTGCATTAGGTGTCTGCACACCTTTTGAGATATGGACATGGATTGGTTCGTCCCCATCTCCAATCCAAAAATAAATCACATAGCCCAGGAATTTAAGCAGACATTGCGGCACCGTGCTGCGCCTCCTTTGCCATCTCCCAAATCAAGGGCTCATTGCTGATAATATAGTCACCCATATCAAATAGCTCGTCCTCGGAAAAGCCAAAAGATTTGAAAAACCGTCGTGCCGGCAGACGCATCTCTGCAAAAGCCTCACTGTCATTTTCTTTTTCCGCCCGAACAATCAGTTCTTCCATCCCATCGCGATTTACACCCAGCTTGGTGATATAAAAGCCAATCCAACTATCTTCACGATACAACTCACCGTACAGCACAGCAATCACCTCGCATCCGCATTATTACACTCTGGCTATAGTTTATAAACAAAACCATACCGTGTCAATAAGAATAGCGCCTGAGACATCACAATTCGCTCGTGATATCTCAGGCTTAATTTATATCCAGAATTTCAGACCGCTTTATCAGTTTTTCTTTTGCTTCCTTTTCCAGCGATAGTACATAACTCCGATAATCAATGCCGAGATTATTACGAAAATCAGACTGGCCTGATGGCCGATAGCCATCAGCAGCTCCCAATTCTCACCGAGAGCCATACCGCAGCCGATGATGAACACCGTCCAAGGCAGAGAGCCGACGAAGGTCAGGACAATGAACTTCACAAAATTCATCCGGGCAAAGCCTGCCGGCAGAGAAATAAAGGTGCGGACTACCGGCAAAAGGCGGCTGAAGAATACCGCCTTGAAGCCGTACTTGTCAAACCATTCCTGCGCCAGATCAACATGAGATTTTTTCACGAAGAAGTATTTGCCGTATTTGTCGACGAAGGGACGCCCGCCCTTCACGCCAACATAAAAGGCAAAGATTGAGCCAAGCATACCGCCTATCATACCGGCTGTCGTTGCCCCGGCTAGGGTCATCTTCCCGGCAAAGACCAGATAACCGGCAAAGCCGAGAATCAGCTCAGAGGGAATAGGTATGCAGGCATTCTCTGCCGCCATCAGGATTATTACCGCCATATATCCCCAGTCTTCAATGAATTGGAGAAAGCTCTGAGTTAAACCTTCCATAAAACACCTCAACTATTCTTTCTTCATTCAGCCAAAAATCTCATAAAGTCCAAAGGCACCGAAAGCAATAAATACTACCGCCGAAATCAGGTCTATCCGTTCCTTCGGCAGAACCTTTGTCAGTGCCGTGCCGACAAGGATACCAAGACCGTCAGCCAGAGCCATCGCCATTGTAGTACCGCAGAGTATCCAGGCCAGGTCTCCGTACTTCGCCGCCAGCGTCGCGGTGGCGAACTGAGTCTTATCCCCCATCTCAGCGATGAAAAAGGCTGCAGCCACCGTCCTGACAGGATGCTCTGCCGATACATGAGTCTCCTCTTCTTCCTCCTCTTCCTCGCCGGATATCGCATCCTTGAGAGCATAGAGTCCGAAGATGATAAACAGGACAGAGGCAGCAATGGAAATTGTTCGCCCTTCCACAAAGCTGCCGCAGACAACTCCGATTATTCCCGCCAGCAGATGATTGCCGATTGTAGCCAGCACCACACCGGCCATGACTTTCTGCCACGGATACTTCATAGCCAGGCCCATCACCAGCAGCTGGGTCTTATCACCCATCTCTGCCAGGAACACCATGGTGAATGCCGCCAGCATTGCTTCCATTTATCTTTCTCCTGTAGAAGATTGCTCAAGGTTACAAAAAAGGGATGCCGAAGCATCCCTGATTGTTCTATGGTGCCTCAGCGCAGAATCGAACTGCGGACACAAGGATTTTCAGTCCTTTGCTCTACCAACTGAGCTACCGAGGCAAATGGTGACGCGTACGGGATTCGAACCCATGAACCCGCCGTGAAAGGGCGGTGTCTTAACCACTTGACGAACGCGCCATAGATGGTGATCCACCCGGGACTCGAACCCGGGACCCCCTGATTAAAAGTCAGATGCTCTACCAGCTGAGCTAGTGAATCATATATGTGCCGGCTAACGCCTGCAATGCAGTATTATACGGAAACAATAACAGCTTGTCAAGGAAAATTTCTTCTGCTCAGAAAATCCGCTGAACAAACCAATAAGTGACTGCACCCATCACTGCCGTACAGGGAATGGTCAGTACCCACGCCATGAGCATCTGCTGAGCTACGCCCCAGCGGACAGCCTTGAATCTCTTGGCAGTGCCGACACCCATGATGGAGCCGGAGACTACATGAGTAGTGGAAACCGGCAGATGAAGCAGGGTAGCCGAGAAGATGACGATAGAAGAATTCAGGTCAGCAGCGAAGCCGGATATCGGCTCCAGCTTGAATATCTTGCCGCCGATGGTCTTGATTATCCGCCAGCCGCCCATGGCCGTACCTACTGCCATGGCGGTAGCTGCCATTATCTTTACTACGAAGGGAACTTCAAACTCACTGATGAAGCCGCCGGACAGCAGTGCCAGCGTAATGATACCCATTGACTTCTGCGCATCGTTGGAGCCGTGGGAGAATGCCATCATCGCAGCCGATAATATCTGCATCTTCTTGAAGCGCCCATTGATGATAGATGGACTGGAATTGCCGAATATCATAAAGAGGATATTCATTACTATACATCCGCTGGCGATAGCCACTATCGGAGAGACGATAAGGGAAAGGATAATCTTACCGATACCGATGAAATTCAGACCGCCCGCACCGGTGGACACCAGCATTGCACCGATGATACCGCCTACCAGTGCATGAGATGAGCTGGAGGGCAGCGCCACATACCAGGTCAGCACATTCCAGATTATCGCACCGCTGATAGCCGCGATGATTATCCGCTCATCGATGTGACTTGCCGACACGACTATATCCGCACCGATTGTCTTGGCAACACCGGTACTGTACATAGCACCGAGGAAGTTCAGCACCGCCGCCATCATAATGGCGTGATTGGGTTTTATCGCTCGTGTGGATACCGAGGTAGCTATGGCGTTGGCCGTATCATGAAAGCCGTTGATGTAGTCAAATACCAGAGCCAGAACCACAACCGTCAGTATCAGGTATTTCAGATCAGGCATACTTCATCACCACGCCGCGGACCATGTCGGATATTCTCTCGCAGTGGTCAAGGGACTCCTCCAGATTTTCAAGGATATCCTTCCACTTGATGAGATTTATCGGATCGGTCTCCCGGTCAAAAAGCATTGCCAGTTCCTGACGATAGATGCGGTCGCCCTCACTCTCCAGCCGCCCGATTTTATGAGTGGCATCAAGAATAGCGATCTGGTTCTTCTTGATATTGGACAGCATACTCAGCGCCTTGATAATCTCCTCCGTGGACTCGATTATCAGCTTCGTGAGCATGACAGCACCCTCACCGGCAGCACCTGCCTTGTAAATGACTATCTGCTGCAGCGTATCCTGCAGGATGTCAACGCCGTCATCCAGTCCGTTTGCCAGAGCGTAGATATCCTCGCGGTCGATTGGGGTGATAAAGGTCTGATTCAGTTTGTCTATTATTCTGTCGTTTACATCATCCGCATGGTGCTCCAGGCTGATGATTTCCTGCATCTTTTCCTCGCCCTTCAGATAATCAAGCATAACCTCATCCATAATGAGGGCCCCCTGATAGAAGAGCTTGGCACTCTCTACGAAGAGCTCATAGAATTCCGTGTCCTTCTTCTTGAAACTGAACATAGGAACCTCCTGATAAAACTCACAACATCTCACATTATTCCGGATAAAAGTATACCACAGAGGAACTGCTTTCAAAAGATTACAGGAAGGAAAAACAGATATTTTTACAAATATTCTTTATTTCACAGCCATTGGAATAACTTCTAATAATATAAACATAAAGAAGCCTATTACAGCACCGACAATGGAGCCGTTCATCCTTATCCAAAGAAGGTCAGGCTCTATCTTGTCATACACAAGGGCATTCAGGTCATCATCGCTGAGACCGCCCATGACCTCCCGGGCGATTGACCCGGCCAGTTCACGAGCCTTCAATGCCGTCCTGCCTCCCATGTCAAAGAGCAGTGAAGCTGTGGCCGGCTCATTTCGCAGCGCGGTAAGGAAGCTCTCTACCAGCTCCGGGGCCAGACGACTCAATATCGCAGCAATATTTGCCGTCGGCACCGGCAAACGCTCACCCGCAGCCGATGACTCCGCAGGTCTGTCACAATCGGGCAGCAGTCTGATAATCTCACTCTGCTTCAGTGAAGCCACCGATGACACATCCGCCCGGAAATCGCTGAAGACCTGCTCCACGGCCTTCTCCACCGGCAGCCGGGCAATGACCTCGTCGCTGACGGCGCGGAAGTCATGACAAAACTGTTCGTCGAAGGACAGTCTCTCCAAAGCATCGGAAAGGATGGCCGACAAATCCTGCTGCAGCCTGGAATCCCCATCCTGCAGCGCAGCCGCTATATTACCCAGACGCACTCTGATGAGATGGGCTGCCTCATCGTAGTTGGCAATACCCATCATATTGGCAAATCCCTTCATCATTGCCATCAGAGGATTTGTCTCCCCTCTTTCCACCATCTTGCAAAGCTGGTCGGATACACGGGCCTCGAAGCCGGGATCATCAATCACCGCCTCGGTGTAGCGACCGAGTGCGGCAAAGAGCGCCTGATTGCCCCCGTTATTCAAAGACTCCTTTATATGCTCCACAGCCTGACGGGGAGTAAGCTGCCAAAGCTGTCGGCGGATAGACTGCGCTACTGCGCTTTCCGCCACCTCCAAATCCATAGAGCGCAGGAAGCCGCCCAGCAGCTTCACCAGCGTACCTGTCAGCTCCTCCCTCATTTCCTTATTAAACAGACGGTCCACCAATGCCCCCTGCCAGCTTTCCTCCCGGATAATGGCAAAGAGCTTGCGTCGGGAGAGGAACTCCCGCTTTATCATCTTGACGGTGGCCTCGGTAAACTCCTGCCGATGGGAAGGCAGTATTGCGGTGTGCCAGGGGAAGCCCAAAGGCTTCGAGAAAAGTGCCGTCACCGCAAACCAGTCGGCAATACCGCCTACCAGCGATGCCTCCGCCACAAAGAGCAGCCAGGCCGACCACAATGACCGGCAGGAAAAATCAATGGCCAAAGCTGACAGGAATACTGCAAAAGCAAGCAGCAGCACCTTGTCGGCGGCGTTAAATCCCTTCTTCATGCTGCCACCAGCCTTCCTGCCATGCTGACGATGACATAGAGCAGACCACCGGCCATGCCGCCTACCACGGAGCCGTTTATCCTGATAATCTGCAGGTCATCAGCCACATAGTTCTCACTCAGCTCGATAAGCTCCTCATCGGACAGCTCATCCAGCCGCTGCCGGATAAGGTCGATGATGAAGTCGTGATGCGCCTCCAGCTGCCCGGCCAGATACTCCTTCACGAACTCATCCAGCCTTGCCTGCCAAACCTTGTTCCCTGCAAACTCTGCCAGCTTCTCGGCTGTAAGAGTGCGGAAATGCTCACGCCAGGCAAGGGATCCGGCGGAGTCCCCTGCGCCGCTGCCAAAGGACTGACGCATCATGGAGGCTAAGAGTCCGGCAATCAGCTCCGGCGTGGCCAGTTCCTGCTGCTTTTCCGTCAGGATAGCCGTGAGCTTCCCCTCTGTCTCCGCAGCGGTTATTCTCTGACTTATCCAGCCTGCCAGCTGCTCGTGAGCCTCAGTTCCCTTCTGAGCCATTTCCGCCAGCTTCTTGTCTGCGGCATCATTCATCAGCTCACGAATTCGCTCAGGACTCAGCCCGGCCATGCTCAGGGCCATTTCTCTCATAGCCCCCCCGGCAGTGTAGTCCCGGCGAAGTCCCTCTGCCTCAGACAGCAGCACCTGCTGTGTCTCCTTGGCATGAAGAAGCTCCCGGCCCAGACCAGCCGCGTATGATGCCAGTGTATCCGGCCCACCGATTTCCCGGTCGGTCATGTCATTCAGACCATGCTGCACCAGCTTGCCGGTGGGGATAGAAGCAATGATATTGGTAATGACAGGCGACAGCTCTCTCGCCAGCCGGTCAATGTCGATGGAGGCCAGAGTCTTTACCCCTGCCGCCTCCACCGCCGCGGAAATCTTCTCCTTGCCGCCCTTTTCATTAATGTAGGAAATCATCATATCGGAGATACTTTCCCGATTGATGATGCCTTTTATCTTCTCTACACCCAGCAGGTCACGGCCGCAGAAATCTACCAGTGCTTCCATGATGCGCTGACGGTTTTTCTTCAGTATTTCCGTTCTCCAGCCGATGCCAAGCGGACGGCGAAAGAGCGCCGTCACCGCAAACCAGTCGGCCAGACCGCCGATGGTAGCGGCCAAAGCCACATGATACAAAAGGCCATACCAAAAATTACCCGGCTCATTCAGCGTGAGGACACGCCCCGCCGCAGTAAGAAGGCCGAAGAATATCAGCACCAGCAGAGCCTTCTTAGCCTTGCCCCCCGCCGGTTGTTTAGTAGCTGTCATTATTATTTACCGCTCCTTGGACATATTAGAATTTACGATTTGTTTCCATTATAATACGCACGATTAATAAATAAAAGCATCACAGCCTTATTTTTGCATTTGTGCAAGTTATCTTTCACAAATGACGAATTTTTATAAATTTGTGAAAGGTGGTATAGTCACAAAAGACCCGCGGACGACTACACCGTCCGCGGGTCTTGCTGCTTCACATGGTATCGAGAGGTTATGTCCGCTAACCTCACCCACCGGCTTCGCCGGTCCCCCCTCTCCAAAGGAGAGGGTTTGATGGCATTGCCGACGCCCTAAAGCCTCCCATTTAGGGGAGGTGCCCGAGCGCAGCGAGGTCGGAGGGGTAAATAATGGTTTTTCTTTACTATTACCCCTCAGTCAGCTTCGCTGACAGCTCCCCTATAGGGGAGCCTTTTTATTTTACTGCATTAAGGTTTCGTTTTCCTCCTCAGAGTCAGGAGACGCAGAGACAGGAGATGCCACGGTGATGAGGCCGTTGCCCTGCATATCGCCGTACTGTACCAGTGCCAGTCCCGGCATATCAATCAGGTTGTACCGGTCGAACATACCGATGGAATCCTTATAGTAGCTGGTATAGACATTGGCCGCCTTGGTATCGGCTACCATCGTAGCGAAGTCATTAGCCGCGTAGCGCTGATGGTTTGCATAGTAGTAGCCCTTGATGTTCAGCAGCACGCCGTTGCTCCGCTGGAAGTTCGGCTTATCGATGTAGAGATTCATCCAGCCATCGCGGCCAGCCTTGGTGTAGCCGTCCACATAAGCCCCCAAGCTGGCCAGCCTGTCACGAACTTCGGCCACATAAACGGGCTTCTTATAGCTGGGGGCAGCATCCCCGGCATCAATATCTGCACCGTAGGCACCAAAGAGCATCTTATCCAGCTTCAGGTCATCGGCCAGAGTCTTGCCCTTGCCGTCACCGGTATCGAAGTAGACTGCCTTGCTGCCATCATTGGACACCGTGGTACCGTATACGGCAGTCACATAGTCCATAGCGTTGAAGTAGCCCTTTTCGGTAATGTGCAGCTTGTCCATCGCCAACTGTCCGCTGTTAAGCACATTAATATTAGCGGTAGTGGCACTGAGCGTGGAGAAGTGAGTATCTCCGCTAATGTCCATAGCAATATTACTCTTGATAGCCTCGCCGTCAGCGCCGGTGGCATCTACATGGAGCCAGCCGTCCTTGGTATGGTTCACATCATCCAGCTTGATGTTGTCACCGCGGAGCAGGAGGTGGTCTTCTACATTTATCTTGTTGGCAGTGACGCTCTTATCAGTGCCATTGGTGTAGAGGATGACTTCCTTGCCGGTTATCTCATTCACCTTGACATTACCGTCCTGCGTGCCGACTGCGAGCATTTCCTTGGCTTCGAGTCGAGATACATTCGTCAGGTCAACATCACCTGACTTGGCACCGATATCAATGGAGCCACCGGCGAGGATTTCACTGCCAGCACCCAGACTGATGCCACCACTTTCGGTTGCCAGACGGATAATGCCGCCGTCGCTTATCAGCTTGGTCGGCTTATCGCTGTCGAGGATTATGCCTGCAGCTGCATCGAGGACAATGCCGCCGCCGGCAATCAGGTCGCCGGTGCCGGTAACCTTACCCTCTGTGGAGCGGACAACGAGGCTGCCGGCCGCATAGCCGCCAGTTGCAGCCTTACCGATAGAAATATCATCCTTTGCATCATACTCAACCTTGCTGTTGCCGATATAGTTCAGGCTATTATAAATATATCCTTCCGGTGCCGAAACCTTTATATCGCCCTGAGCAATCAGATACTTTTTCTTGCCAAATTCATAGTCTTCCTTACCGTCAACCTTGGCAAAGTTATCATAATTGGAAACATTGCTGTGGGCAGAGGTGAGGGTAATTGTTCCCTTGTTTGACTCATCAGGCTTCAGCGTTCCATCCGGCTGCTCGATGGTCTTGCCGAGCGCCACCACATCGCCGCGGTTTACGACATCGCCCTTGCGGAATACCTCGATGTCACCCATTATCTTCAATGGGGCTCCCTTTTCATCCCGCAGGACAACCATTTTTGCTCTTGGCTTTTCAGTGCCCTCACCAGGTATAACACTATCAACATAGCTGATGATACCGTAGATGCTGTCTCTCTGCTCCTTCGTCAGTGCAGTAGTATCCACTGTATCGTCAATCAGCACAGCCGTGGAAGCAGACTTGCCGTCAGCAAGATAATACTTATCAACGACAATCATCTTACCGGCTTCAAGGTCGACATCAAGCTTCTTCATATCGCCGGTGGAATCAACCGTGTAGATGGGGCGCTTGCCACCGGTTTCATCAGTTACCGTCTGCCCTGCATGCATAGTGACGCTGCCGCCGAGGGCGAGGACATCACCGTCCAGCATATTGACGACCGAGCCATTTTCCGCATCCAGCACAATATTACCCTTCTCAGAGATCAGCTTCGCCTTATTAACGAGGTCGCCAGCAGTCGCCGTCAGCGTTATATCCTTACCGGCCTGAATAGAGGTACCGAAGCTGCCCAGACCTTCCTCGGCCGTCAGGGTAACATTCTTCTCGGACACAATGTCCTTGTCGTTGTATATGAGACCGTTTGCGGCGCTCATTACCACATCGCCGGTGGAGATAGCAGCACCGTTGGACAAGATGCCGGTCTGCTGACCTGACTCATCGTCAATCGTATTGAAGTCATCGTAGTTGAATACATCGCCTGACGCAGCAATCATCTCGATCTTTGCGTTATCGCCCAGAGCAACGGTATCGCCGGCATTGAAGACGGAGCCGTCGATATAGATTACCCGTCGTTTGCCGTCAATCATTGCGCAGCTATCTTCATCAATGTTGACCTTATGATAAAGCTCCTCAGGGATATTCACCCGCTTACCCTGTTCATCGTAATAGTATATGTTGTATGTATCATTCGTTGCCCTAAGACTTATCTGACCGTTGTGAGCCAGCATATCCGCTCCCTTGTAGTTGTAGACGGAGCCCGTCTTCGCCTCCAGGGTGATATTGCCTGCGCCGGTGATTTCCATCGTGCCAATGCGGCCGGCATCAACGCCACCGTTGAAGATATCCTTTGCGGCGGTCATATTGATATTGCCGTTTCCGGCAACAGAGAAGTTACCGAAATTGACGATATCATCCTCATTATTGATGACGCTGATGTTTCCGGTTGCCTTTGCTCCGTTCAGCAGCAGCATATCGTCATCGACCTTGGTCGCACCGGCTGCCATTGCATACTTGGTGATGGCGAGGGTGCCGTGGACAGTATCATCCTGTCCATCCAAGGTGTTATGTACCTCTAAAGTCAAACCGTGGGTACCGGCATTGCCGAGGACGACACTATTGTTTGCCGTAGCATCTGACCGGTTATCGAGGATGACATAGTTCAGCTTATTGAAGCCGCTGCCCAGGTCAAGATTACCGGTGGAGGTTGCAGTCAGATTATCAGCCTCGATGATGCTTCCGCTCACCGGAGTCTTGCCGTCAGCATCGATGGTATAGCTCTGCTGCAGGCTTGCCGCTTTGTTGACGACCTTATCGCCATTAACAGTAGTGACTTCGCCTGCCTGCAGTGTGATATTTTCTGCCTTCAAATTCTTGTCAATGTTCAGCGTATTGACTGTGTTCAGCTCAAGGTTTTCTTTTGCCGTCACATCGTCAAGCAGCTTCAGCGTACCGTTGACATTTACCTGCACATTTTCTGCAGGTGTCCCGTTTACATCCTCTACCTTCAGATTGAGCTGCCCGCCGGCAGTCTTTTGGTCCGCAGCGTCAGAAACACCCTCGAGGTAAATGCTGTTCTTTGCCCCGACAGTGACCTTGCGTTTATCATCCTCGCCGTCCTTGGAGTTCTTCACCAGCATGAGCTTGTCTTCGGAGCCGATGCTGCCCTCGCGGGAAATCAGCTCGATATCGCCGTCGTGCTCCGTCTGGATTACGCCCTTCACATCGGCGGTGTTGTCGCCCATGAGGATATCATTCTTGGCATGAAGCTTCAGCTCGCCGCCGGTGGAAACGGCAGAAATCGTCAGCTTGCCGTTGCCGATATTAGCCAGATAGATACCGCCCGATTCACCGTCTCCCGGGGCAACGCTCTGACCGATAGCCCGGAGAGTGCCTGTCAGGTCGGTGGTAATCAGGTTATCGGCAGCACCGATAGAGCCTACTGCCGTAATGTTCAAATCCTTAGCAGTGATAGCCGCACCGGTCGTTGCTCCGTTGATAATGGCACCAAGAGAGGTAACGGAAACATTTCCGGTGGCACGGATTGCATCAATAGTCAAATCCTTATTGCCCTCAATTGTGGCATCCTTAACGGTGCGGCCTTCAAGAAAGGCGTTGCCGGCCAGATTTTTCAGCGTGCCGCCTTCGTATTTGCCCACAGTAAGCTTACCCTCGGCCTTGTTGGTCTGTACGCCGATAGGCAGCTTCTGCGTGATGGTGATGACGCCGCGGCCATTGTCCGCCGCGCTGTCCCAGGTGACGGTGGAGGCATCGGCTCTGGCCAGAGTCTTGAGGTTTTCCAGACCGTTCTGCTTGCTCAGGTTATCGGTAACGGTGCTGTCGCCCAGAGTGTCCACGTGCATCTTAGTGACAGTATCACTGAGAATGCCGGCATTGTTCGTAGCGTTAAGGGTGATGTTGTTGCCCTTGACATTCGGGTCCTTGCTGCTGGTCGTGGGCAAAGTATCTGCCGTCTGGTTGATGATGCTCTGCTGGATGGAGTACAGCAGGGCGTTCTTGTCCCACACCTGATACTTGCTGTCAAGCTGCGGAGCAGTCCCATACTTGCTAAGATAGTCGTCGGCACTGGCACAGTTGGTAAATATCTCCTGCCAGTAGCCTAACTCCATATTCTCGGCTTCGCTGGGGCTGGCCTTTCCCTTCAAATCTTCATAGCGGGCAAAGGCATCTCTCACGCCTTGACTGTATTTATCAGCCGAGAAATAGTCGTCAGCGCTGCTGCAGCCTTTGAATACTACATCCCAGAACTCTAACTCCTTTGTCTCATCTGTGCTGCGGTCGCTCTTGCCTTTCAGTTCTTTATAGCGGTCAAAACCAGCCTTCACACCTTCCTTGTATTCCTTGGAAATCTTACTCAGCGCGGCATCCTTCTCGGCAATCATTTCCTTGGAGGCATCCTGCAGCTCCTTGGAGGCGGTGCTGTCGGAAATGATACCGGCCCTCAGCCACTTCTCCACCAGCTCCTCTTCGGTGCCCGCATTGTTACTTGCGTATGGCAGAGCGTCTACGAAGCTGCCGGTCGTATTGAGAGTCACATCGCCGTCCGTGGAGTAGATGCGACCGATGCGCATATCGCCGCTCTGCTGAGTGAGGGTGATGTCCCCCTTGGCCGTTGCATTCACGCTGGCGGCCAGCGGGTCAGTACCCACAAAGGTCTGTCCCGCATTCACAAGCGCATTGATACTGCCATTGTCGGATACGAGGTCGATGCGTTTTCCCTTGATTACAGTTCCGGCTTTGGTATTGATATTGCCGCTGTTGCCGGAGTTTTGCAACAGAACCTTTTCGGTATAGGCAGAGCCGTTGAGACGACTTACCAGCACATCGCCCTTAGCTTCCTTGTTGCTGTTCACAAAAATGGAAATATCTTGTTTATCAGGTTTGGCCAGCATATCTGCCGCCAGTTTTACAGTGTCACCGGCGGTAATGCTGATGTTCTCCATACTGCCCCTGGCCAGGAGTTCTACCGATTGGCCATAGAGGTTACCGCCGATTTGACTGATTGCGCCGCTGCCTGCTGACAAGCTGACAGTACCCTTTTCGTCTCTGGCAATGTTGTCGGCAGTGACCGTCTCATAGAGCTGCCGGTTGCCGATATCGCCTCCGACGATAATCCCCGCTTCAGAGTAGACCCTGACGGCGCTGTTGGCTCTGCTGTCACCGATGAACTTGATGCCTACCGGATTATCCGCCTTGACGCTGGCAATAAAGCTATTGGCTGTGCCGGTCATGGTTTCCCAGGTTAATTCAGTGTAATGGTGGATGCCGTAAACACCCTGCTTCCAGGTTCTGCGACTTATATCTCTGCGCGCATTCACGAGGGTTTGTTTTGTGTAGATAACATCGAAGGTGTCTCCGGGTCTAGCCTGAGAATTTGCTCCAATATAGGCGCCGTTGCGCTTGGCCTGAGTGGAGGCAGGAGCAGTCGCAATGGGAGCCAGCTCCTTTTCCGCATTGATCTGAGCCTGCTTCTTACCGTCTTCGTCCTTGTCCGCACCCCAACGGGCATTGTACCAGGTCTTACGATAGGTATTTTTCCGGGTCTCGTAATAGCCGTTGGTCCAGTTGTAGCGGAGTCCGGACTGAGGCTTGTAGCTTACATCATACTTATCTACAGCATGGGGCTTTAACAAGCCAACAGTACCACCACCATCTTCTTCAGCTATGTCCTGCCAACCATAATATCCACCATGAGCGATATCCAGAACATTTCTCTCAGCAGAAGGTTCATCCTTGTATATCTTCTGAAATTTCGTATTCAGAGTACCATCATCATTTCTGGTGATGGTGGTGACG
The DNA here is from genome assembly GCA_030523645.1 of Selenomonadaceae bacterium. Taxonomy (GTDB): domain Bacteria; phylum Bacillota; class Negativicutes; order Selenomonadales; family Selenomonadaceae; genus RGIG250. Next base: position 332,729 of record JAUNIB010000001.1, on the reverse strand, counting down.
GTATTCTGATTGGTGTCGGTAATCTTCACCTGACCGGCCACATCGTTTACCACCAGCTTACCGGTCTGGAGGAGATAATTGCTATCGTTTTTGACATCGATATTATAGGTGCCGTCCAGGCAGAAAATCTCGCCGCTGCCGGTACTGGAAACCCGGCCGGTGATGTAGACCTTGCCGCCCTTGCTGTCAACATTCTCCGTCAGCAGCTTGCCCTTGCCGTCATTGCCGCTGGGGTTGTAGTAGACGTTTATCCTGTAGTCGTAGTAGCCATTGGCATTCTTCACCTCGCCGCCTTTGACTACCTGATAGAGGGGATTGCCGACTACCGATTCATCGGTGACGATTTTGCCGCCGTTGGCCTCAGTAATCTGAGCAATGCGCTGCTCCAGGGTGATAGCTCCGGGGGTACCTATCTTGACCACATTGTTATTCGCATCAAGACGAGTATAAGCGTTTAGCTCTACATAGTATTTCTCATAGCCGCTCTGGACAGTGCCGTTGATATTGACATCGGAGGCATTGATATAAATATCATCTCCGCTGAGACGGCTCTTGGAGGCGGCGACTACTCCCTTATTCTGGTTGTATACGCCGCTAGTTCCGTTTGTATATTTATAATTGTTGTAGTTATTTCCGTACTGTTCCTGGGGGTCGCCGCCGATATTTTCGATATCGTCCTTGTAGCCCTGTTGAATGCTGCCCCCAGCTGTCAGAGATACAGTCTTACCGACAACGGCGGCCACATCCTTGGCATCCTTGCCCTCCAGGATGATGCTGTCGTTCTCGCTTTTTACCGTGACTGTACCACCCTCGGCTACTACCTGACCCTGTAGGAAGATGTCCGCCTTGACGGGAATCATTTCATCCCTCACATCGGTCTCCGACAGTTTCACCCGGTAATTTACCGGTTCTGTAATACTGTTATTGCCATAGATGCTGACAGTACTGGTAAAGCCGTGAGCAGAATTCAGCTCATTTACGGTGACGCCTTTTTTCTTTAGCTCGTCTTTTGAGGCTGTAGTATCAAGGAGCGCATTATTGTAATAAATATCGCCGCCCGGCTCGTAGACAGTGATGTTGTTGACCTTGGTAGCCAGAGTTGTGTTGTTCGTCAGGTTGACTACTGGATTACCCTTGGCCTCGACAGAGCCGTCGCCGGTGAAGCTACGGGACTGCGCGATGACATTGCCGCCGGAGGCTGCCAGGTCGGGAATCTCAATATAGTTCACCGTGTAGTCATCCAGGATTTTGACGATTTTGCCGGCCGCATCAACTTGAACCAGTTTTTCCTTCTGCAGCTCGCTGATGATACGCTCATAGTCAGCCTTGTAGCCTGCATAAGCAGTACGGTCACTATCCTGATTATCGCTCATCAGGCACTCCAGCTCACGCAGGCGGGCGAGCTTGGCTACAGCATATCCCTCTGCTCCCAGCTTGAAGTCGGCAGCAGTGAGGCCGGAGTAATTCGCCGCGCCATCGTCCATAGTAATAATTTCGCTGAGCTTCTTGATATTATATCCAGCGGTTTTGAGGGTATCTCCCACACTGGTGCTACTTCCCTCTTTAACCTCAGCGTAGTCAGCATCGGAAAGCACAAGCACCAGAGTCTTCTCAGCAAAGCCACCATGAGTATCATAGTACGCCTTTACTACATCATACTGGTCCTTGCTAGTGACCACCAGCATACCAGCGGTACCGATGGTGTAGTTCTGGACATTGCCGGCACCGGCCAATACCATGCCGTTTACGGTGATGACATTATCTGCCGTCTTGTCCTTGACGCCGTCCTGACCTTTCACATTGGTTATGCCGTTGGTGGTAGCAGCATAGGTGCTCTTGCCCTTGCCGGCGTACATGGTGTAGCGGCCGGTGAAGAGGTCGGTGTTTTCCTTGCCGGCATCGGCATAGAGATACACATTGCGGATGGCCTGCACTTCGCCGCCGGTATTTACATTTACCGTGTTTGTCTGAATGAATTTATTCTCATTCCGAGGCGGCAAGGCTACGGGGATAAGACCAATGGTCATGGCCTCGGCGGAGGATACCAGTTTCATCTCCCCCATGGCTCCGTCAGCCCCCTGACCGGCATAGAGCTTCACATCGTGGCGGCTGAATATCTTGCCGTCGATGTTGACGGTATTTGTCCGGGTTACATTGTTATTGGAAATGGCCGAGCTGCCGGCTACGGCGCCGCCTACATTATCCGCCATGGCTCTGGTATTGAGAATCTGATTGTCCACCGCGCCGATGGCGATATCCGCATCTTTTCCGGACACCTTAAGCAAGCCACCGGTCAGCTGGCTTATTGAGTCGTTGGCCTTTACATCGATGGTGTTCTCACCGTGCGCACCGGCAATGACGCCGGCGGAGAGAACATAGACCTGAGACTTTATATTATTATTTGTTTCAGCACTGTAGGTCTGGGCGCCATCGCTGACAATCTGAGCATTGTTGAGATTTACCTGCGAGTTGGTGGTGACTTCATTCTTCATCTTCGCCACAGCCATCTCGACACCACCGAAGCCGTTACCCTTGACGGCGTACTCCCTGATAGTGTTGAAGTCCACCTTGTTGAAGGCGCCGATGTCCACCTTGCCACCGGCCTTGATGCTGGTACCGGCAGCCAGATTTACCTGTGCCCGGTTGTTTGTATTTGACTCTCCGATGGTGCCACTGCCGCCAGCAATGGTGGCCTGCACAGCGGAGGCCAGCATATCCTGAACGACTCCGGTGGTGGCCTTGACATTCATGTCACCCTCCAGCTCATAGCTGCCGGAGAGATTGATGGTGGTGGCAGAAGCATTCGTATGAACGGTGCGAGCCGCATAGGGGCTGACACCGACTACGCTGCCGCCGTCGCCGTTGGCGGTGGTGCTAATATTGTCCGTGACACCAGCCTCCAAGGTCAGGGAACCTGCCTTGTAGGTGCCGGGGTTAAAGTCCAAAGTAACGGTGTTCTTGTTCTCCGTATAGGCATTATTGCTGCCGACAGCGACAATATTGCCGTTGATACCGGTGACGTTGGACTTGGTGATGACAGTGGACTGAGCCTTCAGGTCAAGGTTCGTGCCGCCCTCCACCAGCTTATCACCGGCGAGGGTGACGACCGTATTTTTCAGTTCACTGATTGGATTGCCATCTTTATCCTTGACCGTCTTACCATCTGCATCGGTCACATAACCATAGGTGTCATCAGTCTTGGCTTCCTGCCGCTTTACAGTCTTATAGGTTTTCGCACCGACACTGAGCTTCGTATCGAGACCGGTCTGAGCATAGGCGTGGTTTACTGCCACATTGACGCCGCCGGTGCCAACGGCCTTAGTATAAGCCTCGGCGCTGTACTTGCCGCTGCCCACGGGCTGACTTGCCTCGGCGGACAGGTGGAGATTTTCGACCCCGAAGGTCTGGCCGTCTCCCACGATAGTGTTGACAGCACCCTGCAGATTGGCAGTGGTCTTGATGACGGAGGCACTTAAAATGGACAGACCGCCGCCATCCTCCTTAGCATAGGCCATGGCCTCGTTCTCGGAGGCCAAGGTTACATCCTTGCCGACGAAGGTATTGGCACCTTCAACCTTGATGCCGGTAGTTCCCTTCTCCAATGTGCCGTCGGCAGCTCGCTTGCCTTCCTCTGCCAGCACCACTATACCGGAGCCGCCGACGCCGCTGAGGCTGCCGCCCCGTAGCTCCGCATTTATTCTGTTGCTGTTGACGGCCTTTATGTCTACCGTGCCCAGCTCAAGCTTTTGGCTGGTGTAGGTGAGGTCCCAGGGAGACTTAATGTTTGAAGTATCGCTTATTTCATTGCCGTCTTTATCCTTGAATACGGTTGTGCCCGTGCCTCCCTCAGTGGTGGGTTTTGTATACTCTGCAGTATACTGGACAACTCCCGCGCCATCCTTGACGACATATTTGTCTGTAGTATCACTAACTTTGCTATACTCGATAATCCTGACAGGATTTCCCGCTCCGTCCCTGATGGTAGCTACATCCTTACCGTCGTTAGTTGTGTTGATAATGTTATACAGAACATTGCCGTCTGCATCCTTCAGGCTTCCTGCCCTGCCCGGCTCCCACTGGAAGACTTCATCCTTGACGATGTAGTCATAGGCCGCAAGGTCAGCCTTGCCCTTGATTTCCACCTTGTTATCACTGTGGTCAAAGGCCTTGATAACCTGTGCCGTACCGCTTACAGCACTGGCACTGCCGGTTACTCCGTAATTATCCAGGACAGTGCTATCCTGGGCGAGAATAGTCAAAGTGGGCGCAGTAGTGCCAACGGCACTCTTATCAATGCCGGCACGGATTATCGTATCATTCGCGTTGTCGCCAATGGTAATGAGGTTCTGACCCTCTCTGGTAACCTTGGAGACGGACACCTTGACCTCTACGCCGCCGGCACCCACCTGAGTAGTCTCCTGCTTTAGGGTTCCGCCGGAAAGGGCTTGGATGCTGACATTCTGTCCCTGCAGATCGCCGCCCTTGACGGTAACGCCGTTATCAGTTCCCACGGTGGTATTCAAGCTAGCTACGCCTACGGCCAGTCCGCCGACGGCAGCCTGGTCAACTTGAACATTTGTATTGGTGGTGGCATAGCTCTCGATGTTCACATTTCCCGAGGACTTCAGAACGGCTCCGTTGAGGATTGTCTGGATGCCTTGGCTCTTGGCTCCCTTGTCGTAGGTCAGTTCAGTTTCATCCTTGGCAGTGAACATACCCTCAGTCTGCTTCATGACAGCCAACAGATTATCAAGATCCTGAGCTTTCATATCCGCTTCAAGGGACAGATTCTGAATGTCTGCCGTGCTGTAGTTGGCATCCTTGCCATCGGCAGTCTTATCCTCATAGGTATCCAGCAGCGCTCCGCCGATGGTGGTGGTGCTGACATTGGTATTGATGGCTCCGCCTCCTATGGTGACGCCTACCATCTTTTCCCTTATGGTGCGATTTTCCTTGGCGGAGATATCAATCCCGTCTGCGTAGACAGTGCCGCCGGTAATATTAGTGAGGGCGGAGGAGTTGATGATATTGTTGGCAACGCCGACGCCCACAGACAGCACACCGCCACCGACGGAAACATTCAGGAACTTGTCGGTAAAGGTGTTGTCGGCTTTCGCAGAAAATTCCTTATAGGCATCGGCTGACCTGCCCAGCTCAGCGTTTGTAACATAAGTGGCAACGGTATTGGTAAGGTTGTTGTTGGCAACAGTGACGCCTACTGCGGCACCAAGGCCGATGGCAAGAGCGCCGCCGGCAGTCTGACTGCCGAGAACGGCGTGATTATTTGCCGCCACATTTACCCTACTCTTATCTGCTTCAGCGGTGCTGTCTTTCTTGCTCTCATTTGTTGTAAGCTTGCTGTCCTTCAGCTCGGCCTGCGTGGTGGAGGTATCGGTGGTATTGATGACGGAGGCAGCCGCGCCCAGCGTACCGATACCGCCGGAGAGGGAAACACCATTGGTGTAAGCCCTGAGGAGCTTTACGCTGTCAGCGTCGATGTCCACCTGATTCTGCTGACCGTTGACATTGCTCATGGCAGCAGTGACATCGTTGGTGAACTTATTCTTGGAGACGACGCCGGTGGCACCGACGCCCACCTTATAACCGGCACCGACACCGAGACCGCTCTCGGTAATGAGCAGGTCGGTGCTGCCAAAGGCCTTTACAGACGCGGCATTGGCGTTGACGGTGTTCCGGTTATCTGCTGCCGTTCCGGTGATGGCAGCCGTAGTTGTCCGGTTGAAGTTATTCACATCCACGGCGGCAGAGGCACTTACGCCGCCGACACCGGCTGCGCCGACAGACAGGTTACCGGCATGGGAAGAGACCTTCAGGCGGTCGTTGGCCTGTACTGCTACATTGGAATTGTCCGTAAGGTCGGCAAGAGTATTGTTTACATTAGTCTTTGTAATTTCTGCCGTGGTATGGCCACCGATGGTATTGTTGATGACAGTGGCGTTAAAGCCTACACCAGCAAAGGCGGAAGCGCCCACACCGGCGGTAACGGAAATATCGTTGAGGGTGTGCTGGGCATCGGCGTTGACTACGACGCCCTTCTTGGCAACAGTCTTCGACCTTGTGCCGACACTGGAAAGCTCGTTGTCCGCACCGGCTTTTTCTTCCGTAGCCTCGTATTCCTTTACGCTGATGGTACCGCCGTCAGCTCCTTTGGCGGAAACGCTGCTGCCATCGATGGTGGCATCCGTATCGCCGGTAATCTTGTTGACGACGACGGTAGCGCCCAGAGACACACCGGCCTTGGCACTGACACCGACGGAGACGGCGCCGCCGTAGTTTCTCAGGGTATCGCTGCTTTCAGCCAGCACGCCGAGATTGTCGTAGGCATTGACAACAGCACCGTCCATGATTTTGGCGATGACATCATTGCCTATGTTATTGATGGCGACATTCGCCGAGGCATCTGCTCCGACAAATCCGACCGCAACAGCGGTGGAGATGGCAGTAGCAACATCGGTAATCTTGGCGTCGGAGGCAGCTTTCACCAGTTCAGACTGCACATTCTGCGTGCCGCCGCTGATTATGGCTTTTGTATCAGCCTTGCTGGTGACCTTGGAAACCGCCACGCTGGTAGCTCCACTTACCAAACCGGTATTTACCGATACGGAGAGACCGTCGGCAGTGCTGATTATCCTGTTATTGGAAGTAGCCGTCACATTTACTGCGGCGTTGTGCTTGCTGCTGTCATCTTTGTCGATGCTGGTATTCGTCATACCGGCAACGGTGTCGGTATAAATGGCGGAAGTGGCCACGCTGCCCATAGCACTGACCTCTATAGCTCCGTCTCCTCCCGCTACTGCACCGCCGGCTCCTACGGCGAGGATGCTGGCATTGTTGGTGGCATTGGCTTTCACAGTACCAGCCGCGGCGGTAGTGATATCCGCTTCGTTGATTTCTGCCCGGATTTTCTGCTTAGCGCCAGCAGTGCCGATGTCGTTGTTGACGACAGCACCGCCGACAGCTACGCCCACCTCTGCTTTACCGGCGGTGACGCTGATGCTGCCGGCAATACCCTTCAGGTTACTTGTATCGATGGCGGTAGCACTGACATTTCCGGCGTTGGTGATGGTATTACGCTTCGTTGTGGAATCTTTCTCATACTTATCAATGACGGCTTCGGTGCTGTTGACGCCCTTGTTGGCGGCATAGGCACCGTTTGCATTGGCACTGAAGCCACTGCCGGTTGTGTTAAAGGCCGTGCCCACACTGGCACCAACAGCCAGAGTCTTGGAGGTGTTTTGGCTGTCTACCTTCAGGTTGGCAGTCTTGGCAGCATCTGCACTGAATTTGTCGAGGGTAATGCCTTTGACATAGGCACCGGTAATGTTATTAAGATTGTTCTGTGCCCAAGTCATACCGAGGGCCGCATTTGCTCCGGAGACACTGGCAAGACCGGCCACGGTGGTCTGAGTGGATTTATTCAGAGCGGTGACCTCTGTGTGGTCTGCCGTGATGTTGACATTTTCAAGGGTAGCCGTGGTGCCGTTCTCTGCCCGCTGGATGGTGACGGAGCCGGCAGCAGCGGCACCCTTAACGCCTTTGCCGCTTGCCTGTACGGCAACACCGGCGCTGACGCCTACCTGCAAGGTGTCGGAATTTGCGGCGACCTTAACAGAGGGCGCTTTTTCCGTATCAGCAGCGGTGATGTTTACACTGCCGCCGGAGAGCTTCGCCATGAAATCATTGTCTATTTTGTTGTGAGCAACTGCCGCACCAATGGAGGCGCCGGAAGTATCGTCATTCTTAAAGGTCAGATTCAGGGCACTGCCAACGATGGTATTTCCGCCGTTGGAGACAGATGCATTAGTCTGACTATATTTGACAGTTTCCTTGTCGCCCTTATCCTTTTCGGTATCTACGGTTTCTTTATTTGTTTTCAGGCTGCCGTCTTCATTTGTCTCGACTCCGATATCCTTACCCTCGGTAGCATTCCTGACAGCTTCAATTTTACCGGCATCGTTGTCTACATCGAAGCCTTCCTTCTTCAGCTGGGCGATGTATTCATTGTCTGCTTCGCTGGTGCTGAGCTTGCCGTCCCGCACCTCGACATCCAGCTTTTGGGCATAGATGGTATTGTCGCTGCCGGTGGCGTTGAGCGTGTTTGTGAGCGTATTGACAGCTACGGCAGCGTTGGCAGTGACATAGGTTCTGGAGCCGTCGCGGGGAACGATGCCCAGAGAGGTTGCGCCGCCTACCTGGGTCAGCTTACTGACGGCAAGGTTGTTTACTGCGCCGAGGCTGCTGCCGGTAGCACCGAGGGTGTTGCCAGTCAGGTCGGCGGTGATGGTGTTCGTTATCATATTTACGGCGATGGCAGCACCGACTCCGGCCGAGGTCTTGGTGTAGTTGAAGCTGAGGCCGCCGGCAACCTGCACATCCTTGTCGTAGGCTGTATTGTTGAGATTTGCAGCAGCGGCAGAGTTGATTCTGCTGTCCTTCACCTGGGAATTTACAGTGCTTTTTATGAAGTTGAAGGAGCCGGAGGCATCCACATTAAAGCCGGCACCCTTTGTCCGGTCGCCAAGGGTTCTGCCCAGAGCAATACCGGCGGCTACCTGCGCTCCGCTGTTTTCCGCCTTGTTGTTTACTTCCAGTTCATCGTTGATAGTGGCGCTGTCGATTACGGCAGAGGTGTTTTTGTAAATATTGTTTACCGCTACGGCACCGGAAAGAGAGCCAGCGAATCCACCGCCGCTGCCTTCATTGCCTGCTGCTGCGTTTCCGGCTGTGTTTCCGGCCTTGGTGAGAGCCGATGCGCCGCTGTAGGCACCAATGAAGGTGCTGTCCGTTGCGGCTACATTAATTTTCTTGTTCTCCGCAGGATTGGCACCTTTATAGTCTGCCGCCTTGACAGTCGGAGTCATATTGACCGTGACCTGAGACAGCTTCGCCTCGGTGCGCTCATCAATGCTGTTCCAGGAGACAGAGCCGGCTACGGCGATATTGACCTTTGAGGCCTCATGCGCATTGTTGTCAGCCTCGTTACCGGCAGCACCATTGCCATTGTCAGGGTCGGGAGCCGGGTCAGGATCCGGAACTGCTTGGGGAGGATTTGCCGGGACTGGGGGATCTGCTTGGGGATTTCCTGCCCCATTAGGGTCGATACCCCCGGCATTAACGCCAGCATTATTAAGATTTACTTGATTGGCCGGGTCGTTTGGAACATTCACATTTACGCCGCCGCGTTCTGCTCCGGCTGCACTCTTTTGACCCGCTGCAGATACACCTGCCACCGTGAGGGTATTGATGACACCGTTGTTCTTCGCGGTGGTGTCTACACCGTTGGCAGACCACGCAGCCGCACCGGCGGTATCGACTTCTTCGATATTGGCCACCAGCGCCTTGCTGTAGATGTCATAGTTGATGACACCGACGCTGGCTCCGATAGCTGCGGCCTCGGCGGCGGTGGTCTCGCCGACCAAACTGCTCAGAATGGTATTGTTGTCGGCGGTAATATTGATTTTGCCCGTTGCCTGGTCGCCGGGTTCCTTGCCTGTCGTCCCGTCAGTCTTGTCCACCATGCCATAGGCACGCGACGCCGAGAGTACCGCATCGTCATCTACATTAACGATACTCTTTGAGTTTCCGCTCAGGTAAGTGGTCATACCGGTGACTCCGAGGGTACCGGCCTTAGCGCCGCCAACAGCCCCCCCTACATTCATCACCTTGTTGTCGGCAGTGACATCTACCTCGCCGCCGCTAAGGACAGCACCGTTCTTGACGATGACTTCGCTCTCGCTGTTGACCTTCTGGATTCCGACAGTAGCGCCGATACTGGCTTCACCGCCTGCGGTAACGCCAATGGGCTTAAAGACGAACCATTTACCGGAAACCTGTACATCAGCGGTATTGGTATTGGCGGCAGTCTTTATTTTTCCCTTAGGAGTATTGCCGGGTGCGTCTGTCGTTCCTGATGACAGCTTTGCATTGCTGCCGATGGTGACATTGGCCTTGTTGGTGACATTCTGGATGCCCACAGTACCGGTAACCATAGCTTTAGGAGTATTTTCTTTAACCTTAGAGCTGGTGACCGCAGCCGTGTACATATTTGCCCAGCCGGAAGCATCAACATAGGATTTCAGGGTATCGATGACGCCAAATATACCTTTAAGCTTGTCTTCTATTCGCCCCTCCATTTTTTCAATGGCGTCCTGAGCCTCAAAAACCTTCTGAGCAAAATCAGGTGAGTCAGCAGGAATCTTGCCAGTCGCCAAGGCATCCAAGGCTGTTACCAGCGACTCCCATTGGGTTTGAAAAATCTTTTTAGTATCCGCCGGTAATTTTTCCCAATCTTTCCTTGCCAATTCCACGCAGGCCTTCAAGGTTTCTGCCTTGATGGTGGGGCGATTATAGCCGGCCTCAACTCCGGCAGTCACGCTTACATCACCGGTGGCAGTAGTGAGCTGTACGCCATCAGCCACTACGGTCTCAGCTGTATTGGTCATGTTCTCTACCGCTACAGCCGCACTGACTCCCGCCTTCACCCCCTGCATTTCGGTGGCGAGAATGCTGGAGGTATTTACCGAGGAATCAACCAGCGTAACACCGGAGTTTACATTCACACCGCCAAGGGCATTAAGAACAGAGCCGGCCTGCAAGTCAACCTTTGCCTGGTTATTGGCGTTCACTACAGCAACAGCCGAGCCTACATTGATGTACTCATTCCAGCTGCCAGCCGTAGGCACAACATCGTCACCCCGCTGCGCTGCCGCCGCACCGCCGACAAGTTTTTTTGCTGCCGTAGCCATTGCCCCCATGGCATCGTCAACGAGGTTATATTCAGGTCCGTAAAAATTGGAGGTAGCGACCTTGAATTTATTGATTACATCATTTGCCGATACAGAAACAAAGCCGCCGGAGAGCTTTGCATTATTCTCAACTGTTGCCTTACTGTCAACTTTGACGATATTTACCGCCGTGCCGACAAAAGAAACGTCATTGGTATGTGACCCAATGGTACTGGAGGTAGATGTGTCGGTGACAGCGGAGACAATCAGGCCGCCTCCTGCATTGATAGAAGCAGTATCATTACTTCCGCTGAGAACAACCTTGGCATTATTGTTCTGATTAACAAGACCTACCGTCGCAACTAAATAAGCCGGAACATGCGTCTTCTCATCATCGGCCTCCTCAATTCCCACTTCGGCAGTAACTGAGTTAGTTGAGTTTGCGCCAATGACAATATTACCCTTAGATGTGATATTTGCCTTTCCGTCTACAGTTGTGACTGCATTGGCTCCGGTCTTCTCCCAGACAAAACCGCCATTGATAAGAACAGTGATTGGGTTGCTTTCACCCTGTTTTTCCTTTTTTGTTTTTTCCTTGTTGGGATCAACGGTGAACTCATTATCGGTGGCAGTCTTGCCGATGGCGTTGATATTCACATTGCCGCCGACATTGACAGTATCTTTCTTCGTTTTATCTTCTTCATTGGGCTTCTCGTAGGTATAGGGCTTTCCGGTCGCCGGGTTATTTACAAAATTTGCCTTTAGCTCTGCCTTTTCCCCGATGGTTACCTGTGCATCGCTATCGGCAATACCAATGGATGTATTCAACCCATTTAGCTGGTCTAAGAACGCCCGAGCCTTTTCAACATCTTCTCTAACGCTCTCTTCTTGGGGCAGCTGTCCCATGAGTTCTGAGACATACCTCGCCCCAACAGCTGAGCCGGTCGATGTAATAGTCGACTCAGCCTTGGCCGAAATATTCACATCCGCACCGGTCACCTTGCCATTGACAGTTGTCTTAGCCAACGTCTGGGCAAGCTGATTTTTAAAGCCAATAATATCCTTGTCTTCCAGCATGAAGTGAAAATCCTTCAGGTCGTACTCCGCAACGGCCTGGGAGCTGATCTCTACATTGCCTGCTGCATTGATGACCGCTCCTTCACCGACTGTGACCTCCGCCTTCTTGGTATTGTAATCGGGGGCTTTTTCAGGCATGGAGTTATAGTTCACTTCATCCGTTGTTGCTCTAAGGTTAATGCTGCCATCACCGGTTAAAGAACTGTTGGGGTCTGTAAGGATAATATTCCCCTTTGCGTCAGCGGTTGCCTTCAGCCTATTCGTTGCCCAATCTTTCGCCGTAGCACTGATGAATTTGTTATCGCCGGTATTAACGGTATTATTAAAGATAACGCCGGTTTGCAGCAACGGCGCATTGGTTGCACCAGATTTACTTACATCAATATTCGCCGCCGACAAAGTAATCGCCGTTGCCGCATTCATCGTGCCGTGGACAGCGATAGTACCGCTGCCGTTGATGGGGATATCAACTGCTTTAAGCTTCCCGATATCAGCTCCGGTATTGATAATGCCGGCCATTTTACCCTGGTCCAGATATCTCCCCTGCAAGTCAAGGTACATTTGCAGCTTGGTAGTATCGTTACCGGAAGCATCTTTAACGGGAGCAGCTGCATCGTCTTTGTTCCAAAGGTTCATGGTCTAAAATAATATCTCTTTGCCGTCGGATGAGAGGCCACCTTTTTCATAGCCGGCATTCTCGAAGAAATCAGCCGGCGGCGTCATGACAGTCAAAGCACCGGCGTTGATGACGCCGGTCGCACTGACTACCATCCCCCCCGGACTGAGGAAGAACAGGTGCCCGCCAATCTTGTTATCGCGCACAGCGTTGACAGTACCTGCGATATTTATTTGATTCTGAACCATGTTCACGAGTGTGTTGACAGTCCGCGTGTCAGCCGGGTTTTCGGGCTTGTTCTGGAAGAACAGGTTAGCAACCTGCCCACTGGCTACGTCAAAATATTCGAAGCGGTTCAAGCCCACGCTGCCGTCTGCGGAAATCTTCTCGGCGTAGATGTTGGCAGTATTATTTTCAAAGTTTATCTTCGTGCCGTTTATACGCACGATATTACTTTCTTCTGCCTCAGCCCGGCGCATCATCCGGCTGCCGGAGCCGAATCCGGACACAAAGAAGCCAGCCGCCAGCATTGAGCTGACAAGCTTCAGAGATTTTTTAATCTGTTCCGTTCTCAATTGTTTTTTCTGGGCTGCCTTCCGCATACTTCTTTTCATGATAGTCATAGGGTATCCTCGCTTGAACTTCACACTCATTTTTGAGCGATAAACGCACTTTTACTTCTTTATTATATTATAGGATTCATTCATTTACAATAATTATTGTAGTCATTCAATGCGACTTTTCTCCTATCTTTTCTGTCAATTTGCAAGTATTTCGGTTATTTTCAAAATCTTAATGAAATTTTAATGAAACCCGTTGATATCACACACAGAAAAGCAAAAAATACATCCCAACGCCGAAAAAGGCGTTGAGATGTATTGGGGCTAAAATCCTACGAAGAAGGCTCCCATTTAGGTGCGCATGAGCACTTAATGAGCTTGCGAATTTAGTGCGAGCCATGCAAACTGCTTAGTAATATCCGAGCGTAGCGAAGGATGAACTTAGCATGTTTGCTGGAGGTGGCGGCACAGCCGTCTGAGGGGTAACAGACAGACAAAACTGTTTATTTACCCCTCTGCCCTTCGGGCACCTCCCCTAGAGGGGAGGCTTTGATAGCTTCGCCGACACCTAAGACCTTCCCCTCTGGGGAAGGTGGCTCGCGAAGCGAGACGGATGAGGTTTTGTCCGCCCTTTTTAAGGGCGGGGGACCGCCGTAAGGCGGTGGTGGGTTAATTGGATTCGTCCTTTTCTCGTACCCTCCACCATGCTTCGCATGGTCCCCCTCCCTGCAAGCAGGGAGGACACAGGACGGCGTAGAGGTCACCAACGGCGGCCGCGTCCCTGCAATCAGGGAGGACACTCACCCCTCAGTCAGCTTCGCTGACAGCTCCCCTCAATGGGAGCCTTTTGGCTTCGCCAACGCCCTAAAGCCTCCCATTCAGGTGCGCATGAGCACTTAATGAGCTTGCGAATTTAGTGCGAGCCATGCAAACTGCTTAGTAATATCCGAGCGGAGCGAGGTCGGAGGGGTAATGGTAGGGGTCGCCCGCAGGCGACCCGAAATAAAGGTGTCGTTTCTCCGACTCAGCTAAGCATAAGTTCCTTCCTATGCAGCAAAAAATCCGTAACATTCAGATGTGTTATTCCCTGACGGCTCATATCCACCTTATCTAAAGAAATCACATATTTTGGCGATGCGTCCGTTATCGGTGAAAAAGCCTCAAACTCCCGGCGAATAGTATCCTCTGATGCCAACAGATATGACACCTGTATAAAGCATTTTTTTCCATCCTTCACAGCAACAAAATCGACCTCGGATTTATAAGTCTTTCCGGTAAAAACCGTAAACCCTTGACAAAGCAATTCATTATAGACAACATTCTCCAAAAAGAAGGTATCCTCATAGCTCATAGTATTGGTATTTATAGTTCTCAATCCCATGTCCGTAGCATAGTATTTTTCTCTGCCCTTCAGCGAAGCCTTTCCTGAAAGATGATATTGCCCAACACTATGCAAAAGAAATGCTTTTTTCATCTTATCCAAATAATTATATATCGTTCTGGCTGACACACTCTTTTCCGAGTTCTTGTTATAGTACGCCGCAATATTTTCTCCGGAAAATTCTTTTCCTGCATTTGCCAGAATATAAAGCGATATGGCCTTAAATACCGCTCTATCTATTCGCGAATTTTTCGGCACTATATCCCTTGTGACGATACTATCATACAACCCTTTTATATACCTCATAGTATTTGCTTCGTCGCCAAATTCAAAGCGCAAAGGAAAGCCGCCCCATTTTAGATAATCATAAATCATATCATCTTCAAAGGGTCTGTTATTCAACTCATAGTATTCCTTCATCTCCGAAAAGGAAAAGGGCAGCACCTCAAATTCCACCGTTCTTCCCGTCAGCAGGCTTGCCAGCTCTCCGGAAAGCAAAGTCGAATTGCTCCCGGTAACAAAAAGCGAAACATTCATACTGGCACGAAATGAGGCCAAAGCCTTTTCAAAATCTTTTACATGCTGAACCTCATCAAGGAAAACATAATATCTCTCTCCATCTCTCACCCTGGTCTTTACATCCTCATGTAAATCACGAGCGTTGCTTATATAATCGTAGTCCATCTCTTCTAAATTCATGTAAATTATGTGATCGCCTTTCACGCCCCTCTCAGTCAATTCATCTCTAATCGTTTCCATCAGGATGGATTTCCCTGCTCTCCGTATTCCGGTAATCACCTTTATCAAATCTATATCATAATAGGGTCGTATTTTAGCCAAATAGCTTTCTCTTTTCAAGCGCATAGGACAAACACCTCCGTTCACATGGTAACATCGTTTTCGCGTTTGTGCAAGCTATCTTTCACAAATGACGAATTTTTATGAATTTATGAAAGTCTGCTTTCACGAATCGCAAATTATTTTTTGTTTGTGAAAAGTGGTATAGTCACAAAAGACCCGCGGGCGACTAAATCGTCCGCGGGTTTTGGTGTTTGATATGATGTTAATTTGTCTGACAGCCAAGAGTCCTGTAGGGGTCGCCTGCAGGCGACCCGAAATAAAGGTTGTCGTTTTGCTTACAGCGGGGCGGCTGCGGCCGCCCCCTACAAGCAATATCACAGGCATCGTCTTATAAACCTCACCCACCGGCTTCGCCGGTCCCCCCTCTCCATAGGAGAGGGTTTGGGGCATCGCCATTGCCTAAAAGCCTCCCATTTAGGGGAGGTGGCCGAGCGCAGCGAGGTCGGAGGGGTGACTACCTTCCCCTATGGAGAAGGTGGCTCGCGAAGCGAGACGGATGAGGTTGTTCACCCCTCAGTCTGCTCCGCTGACAGCTCCCCTAGAGGGGAGCCTTTGGGAAATCGCCGACACCTAAAAGGCTCCCCTATAGGGGAGCCTTTTATTAATCACCCGTACAGATATTCATTTATCGTTGTCTGTTTCGGTATGTTTCTCAGCTGAATATACACCTTGGCCGGATAGAGTTTCCCCGTCTGCCAGCGCAGCTTCAGATGCGAGAGATAGGAGTACATCACATAGGCTCTGCCGCTGCTGCCGTCGCGATAGTCACAGCTCCAAAAGCACCGGGGCAGTACAGTGCTGCGGTCATCAGCCATGCCCCACCGGACAAGCAGCTCGGTAAACCGAGCGAAGCTGTCACCGCCCAGCATCTTCTGCTGCTGCACAGGCAGCACTGCCCTCGGCGTCAGCTCTACGCCCCAGGTGTCGCCAAGGCTGCCGTCGGCCATGACATCCACATCCAGCATATAGGTGAAGAGCCCCAGCTCGTCAACCGCCGCCAGCTGCTCTGCCCCCTCACCCGGCTCGATGCCGAGCCGTCTCAGGGCTGACAGCATTCCCGACAGTCCGGCTTCCTCGCGAACATAGAAGGACAAACGCAGGGGCAACTCCTCCCGGGAGTGCATGAAGCCGAAGTACCAGGGAGGCAACTCAGGGTTCACCCTCTGCAATATGTCCTGTACCGCTGTCAATCTTTCGCTTTGCCGCTGCTCCTGCAGGATGAAGGGCAGCATCTCCCGAGCCGCTGTCCCGGAGAGATTCAGGAACATAGCTACCGCTCCGGCCTCTCCCTTGGAGGTATCGGCTTCCAGATAGGCGTATCTATCAGCTATCAGGTGGGCAAAGCCCTTTTCTGTCAGCTGACGGTTGTAGTCCAGCAGAAAATCTCCGGCCGGAATGACAAGAGGATGGCTCAGGGGATTTGCCCGGTCAAAATCACTGAGGGCGTACTGAACGGACAGGTCGATGCCGCTCTCGCCGGTCAGCTGTATCTCGGCGCCGAAGTCAACAGGGCCGAGTCCGGTCTCGTATATCCGGGCCATGTCAACGACGGTGGAGGAATTCTCCCCCAGCAGTCTGTCCGCTCCCTCCTGCTCCGCCAGCCTATCCAGCCAGTACCGGCAGGCGGCTCCGTTGTCAAAGAGCATAGCTTATGCCCAGACAAGCTTCATGATGTTTTTGAATTCAGCCTGCAGATGCTTGATAATAACATCAAAGATAGTGTATACAAGGTCACCGTCCAGCTCACCCGGCTTGCCGGAGAGGCAGCAGTCCAGAATAAGGGCGCCGTCCTCAGCGAAGTAATACTTAAAGACCTTGTACTGAGCATTCAGCTTGTTGATAGCCTTTACAAGCTGGGTTTCATTCTCTTCCTTCAAGGCACTGCCGACGACCCGGACGCGAATCATGCTGTAGATGCTGTCATCAAGGATGACGAGAGTGGGCAGCTCCTGACCCTCCACGGCGATGACGGAGCGGAAGATGACGGTGTTCAGCGTATCCTCCGGCAGCTCTTCTACCTGAAAACAGGTGATGTTCTTTTCCTGAAGGTATTCCTGAAATTTCTCTGCTTTTGCGTTCATGACTTTAATCTCCTTTTCTTTTATCAGAACTGGTAACTAACTAAGAAATTAACTCTGACTGCCGATACCCGCTCGGCCTTCGCATTGAAGGTGCGGCGAAGGGGTATACCAAGCAGCAGATTTGCATAGGTGTTTTTCAGAGCGGTGGATTTCACACCGAAGCCGATGCTGCTCAGGTCACGGTCATCACCGTTTGATTCGGCGCTCTCACCGAATATCCTGCCAACATCGAAGAATACGAAGCCGTTTGTCTTCCGGTCTTTGCTCAGCGGCACCGAGTATTCCATGTTCCAGAATACACCGCTGTCTCCGCCCATGTAGTTTTCCTTGTAGCCGCGGACGCTGTTCATGCCGCCGATGTAGAACTGACGGGCGCTGACGATGTTGTCACTGCCGCTCCACTGGGCATCAAGGCGGGAAGAAATCATCTGGCCGTGCTTGTAGGCTTTCTGATAGAGGCCGGTGAACTTGTAGTAGCCGTAGTTCTTAGACGAGCTTGTGAATGCCGCCGGAGTGCTTTTGCTGCGACCAAAGACAGCGGCATGCTTCTGATAGAAGACATGGGACTTGCCGTAATTGGTCATGGCAAAGGCAAGGCTCACATCGTCAATGGTGTCGTCGGCGATATTAAAGCGGGCATTGGCAGTGTGGGCCAGGAAGTCCGAAGCTGATTTCTGGTGATTGTATTCCAGGCTCATTTCGCTGCGGGTCTTGGCATTTATCACCAGCGGCTGAACGAAGCCTACATTGAAGGAACTGGCGTGACCCTTTACTTCCGACAGGCGGGTGTTTTTCGTCTGCTTTACGCTGTTGAGGCTGTAACTGAAGTTCAGCTTCGAGCCGCTACGACCCACAGGACGGCTGTACTGGAGGCTGCCGGCCTTGGTACCCTGACTGCCGATAAAGCCTACAGAGAGGCTGTCCCGGACTCCGGTGAGGCTGCGCTGATTGTAGAAAAGACCGCCGCGCCATTCGCCGGTAGAGTAGCTGCCGGCATTATCAGTAAAAACCGTCCAGTTCTGCTTCTTTGGCTCGTAGGCTTCGATAACATAATCAGTGGTACCGGGTGCCTTTCCCGGCTGCATGACCAGGCGGAGCTGTACATCGTTGGTGGCGTTGAATATCAACAGGTCTTTGTTCAGGGTGTTGATATTTGCAACTTCTCCCTCCCGCAGATGGAGACGGTTGGTGATGTATTTTTCCTTGGTGGATTTATTGCCGGTGACGAAGGTGTCGCCGGTCTTGCCCTCTATGAGGGTAATCTTCACCCGGCCTTCCTGAATAGTCTGGGGCTGCAGAAATGCCCGACAGGTCAGGTAGCCCTTCTGGGTATAGAGCTCGTTTATCTTCTCAACGATTTTGTAGAGATCAGGGACAGATACTTCCTTGCCGATGTATTCGGCGGTAACGGCATCAAGCTCCTGATCTGTCAGAACCTGAGATGGGTCGGTCTCCAGCTTGTTCAGCTTGAAGGAGATGGCGATATCCTGCTCTGCCGGCTTAGTGGTTTCTGCTCCCTCCACCTGCGCTCTGGCTCTGGCTTTGTCCTCCTCTATCTGCTGCTCTACCCGCATACGCTCCAGATAGTCCATGGTCTGATTGAGCTGGACGCCCGGGTTGGCGCTGCGAGCAGCCTCCAGCTCTGCCGGGGTTGGTGTAGGGGGTGCTGCCATAGCTGGGGTAATGCCAAGCATCCAGCCGGTGAGCACGGCCCCGGTCAAAAGTTTCTTGTTCATAGTGCGATCCTTCTTTTCGCAGGCTGTCAGGGATTAACAGCCTATATAAACAGACTAATTGTCATATTATTATTTTTAATGTTATCACACCAATAATTGATTTTCAATATTTTTTATAGTCCGCCCTTTTCAAGGGCGGGGGACCGCCGTTAGGCGGTGGTGGGTTGATATGGTTAGTCTTTTTTCTCTTACCCTCCACCATGCTTCGCATGGTCCCCCTCCCTGCAAGCAGGGAGGACACAGGACATATACAACAAAGCTGCCGGCTGGAAAATATGGTTACAAAAAAGAAAAAGTTCTAAAAGTTTGCATTATTGATATTAAAGGCGTATTATTTAATTATAAAACATGATTGCATGGTGCAATCACAATGTATCAACTGGGGGGATCTTAAATGAAAAAAATTATTTCACTGCTGCTATGCCTTATGGTGTGCAGCTTTGCGGTCTGTGCTTCGGCAGGGTCAGGGGCGAAAAAGCTGCCCAACGGCAATGTGCTGCTGCCGGAGCTGATGGACCATGTATTGGACGCCGGCACCTTCACGGAACTTAATTACCCTGTTGCCAGTGGGATGGCAGCTAAACTCTTTGACAATTGGGGCCGGTGCAGCGCCGTTGTTAAAACACTGCCAAACGGTGATACCGTCGTAGGCCGCAATATGGACTTCTTTATCACGAACAAGCCGGCCTTTGTCGTCCGGACAAAGGTACCGGGCTGCTATGAGACGGTGGGTCTCTCCTACATGGATACAATGATCCCCGATCACAGCATGGCCGTGATGAACGGAATCCCTTCGCAGCTTTATGAGCTGATACCCTTTTTCAGCACCGACGTGCTGAACTCTGCCGGTCTCTATGTAGAGGTCAATATGCGCTTCGGTCAGAAGGATGAGAACGGCAACAGCTACTACGGCTGCTCCGGGACCAATCCGGGAGCCGAGCAGCGTGTTCTGGCAGCACAGCTGACCCGTTATTTCGGCGAACATTGTGCAAATGTCAAGGAAGTCGTTGAGTACGCCAAGAACCTTGATATATACACCATGAAGTCGGACGACAAGGGTTGGAATCTGACCTTTATCCTGGCTGACGCGGAGGGTAATTACGGCTTGCTGGAGATAGCGAAAAACAAGGTGGTCTTCCTGGAGAAGCAGCCGATTCAGACGAATTTCTATGTAGCAGAGGAATTTGGCAAGGATCAGATTTACAAGTGCGGACTTGGCCGGTATGATGTACTGACGCGTGGGCGTGATGAGGTAAAGACTGAGGAGGATATGTACAAGCTCATTGATTCCGTCAGCTATTATCAGGCCAATTTCCCGGAACGGTGCCGCTTTGATGCCAGAACCGAAATCGTCGATGATGTGGCAGGAGTCACCACCGCGTATGTGCTGGCTGAAGAAAATCAGCCTGCTGTCAGAGCCAAAATGAACGCAACTGCAGAAAAGCTCAGCAACATGACCAGACAGGCAATTCGCAATGAAGGCAAGTATTGGAATTCCACCTTTACCAATGTAGTAAACTGCAACAAGCGGACTCTCCTCGTTCGTTTCTTTGAGGACGAGAATAAGAAGCTGCTGCTCACTATTGATAAGTAATAATTCCCTTATCAAATTTACTTCGCAAATGTAATCAGGTATAAAAAGGGACTGTGAAAAAATGAGCAATCATTTTTCACAGTCCCTTCCTCTATGTAGTTGCGAAGAAAAATGTCTGTAAGAAAACCGTTTATCTACCTCACCCACCGGCTGCGCCGGTCCCCCCTCTCCAAAGGAGAGGGTAAAGACCTTCCCCTTTGGGGAAGGTGGCTCGCGAAGCGAGACGGATGAGGTCGGTGTCAGACTTTTTTCACAGCCCCTTTTTTATTCTTCCAGTGCTTCGTCCAGCGTATGCCAGCCAAGGACGGCGCATTTTACCCGCGCCGGCAGATGAGATACACTCTCCAGTGCGGCAGCATCTCCCAACTCCTCAAGCTGTTCCTCGTCGGTGACATCACCCTTAATCATTCCCATGAAGAGTCCGGCCAACCGTTTTGCTTCCTCTACGGACTTACCCTTTATGAGACTTATCATCATGGAGGCGGATGCCTGAGATATAGCACAGCCGACACCGGTGAAGGATGCGTCCTTCACGATACCGTCAGCTATCTCCAGCTCGATGGTTATCTCATCGCCGCAGGATGGGTTGCGGCCCTTCAGCGTGGCCGTAGGAGCGGCAAGGTGATGCTTATGCTCGCTGTTGCGGCTTTCCTCGGCTATCAGCTCTGTGTAGATGTCATCAAGACCCAAGGTGCATTACCTCCCTTACCTTTTTCAGACCGGCAATAAAGCGGTCAACATCTTCCTTTGTGTTGTAGAAGTAGAAGCTGGCCCGACAGGTAGCGTTCTGTCCCAGATATATCATCAGGGGCTGAGCGCAGTGATGACCGGCCCGGATAGCTACGCCTTCAGCATCGAGGATGGTAGATACATCATGGGGATGAACATCCTTCACATTGAAGGTGATGAGTCCGGTCTTATTGTCCCGCTGAGAGTCACAGCCGTACAGTTCGATGAAGTCAAGCTCCTTCAGCTGCGGCAGTGCGTAGTCAATAAGCTCTTTCTCCCGGGCAGTAATGTAGTCAAAGCCCACCTTTTCCAGATAGTCGATAGCGGCAGTGAGTCCGGCGGCTCCGCCCACATTCTGAGTGCCGGCCTCGAACTTGGCCGGAAGCTCTGCGTAGTCGGTATGCTGCTCGGTGACATACTCTATCATGTCGCCGCCCATGAGGAACGGCGGCATTTCGTTCAGGAGCTTTTCCTTGCCGTAGAGGACGCCGATGCCCATAGGGGAAAGCAGCTTATGACCGGAGAATGCCAGGAAGTCGCAGTCCAGCTCCCGTACATCTACAGCAATGTGCGGTACGCTCTGGGAGCCGTCCACGAGGATGACTGCGCCGACGGCATGAGCCTTCTCCCCGATAGTCTTCACATCGTTGATAAGACCAAGGACATTGGAAACCTGAGTGACGGCGACAATTTTCGTCTTTTCGGTAATCTTTTCCTGTATATCCTGCTCCCGGAGATTGCCGTCCTCTTCCAGATAGATGTAGTTCAGCTTTGCTCCGGTGCGGGCAGCCACCATCTGCCAAGGCACCAGATTGGAATGATGCTCGGCGACGGAGATAAGGATTTCGTCTCCCGGCTTCAGCACGGACAGGCCGTAGCTGTAGGCCACCAGATTGAGAGATTCGGTGGCATTCTTTGTGAAAATTATTTCCCTTGCCCGCTTGGCGTTGATGAATTTCGCCACCCGCTCACGGCAGTTTTCGTAAACATCGGTGGCGGTGACGGACAGAGCGTAAGCGCCGCGATGGGGGTTTGCGTTCTGTCTGCGATAGTATTCGGTGATTGCCTCAATGACGCTTTCCGGCTTTTGGGTAGTGGCGCCGTTGTCAAGGTAGGCAATGGGAAGGCCGTTCATTTTCTCTGAAAGGAGAGGAAAGTCGGCACGATAGTTGTCTGACATGTTATCACTTCACTTGTATGTTATAAATACCTTCCCCTCTGGGGACGGTTAAGAGCGTCGTTACCTGAAAGCCTCCCCTCCAGGGGAGGTGCCCGAAGGGCGGAGGGGTAAATACAGGCTTCTTTTAGCTATTACCCCTCAGTCGCCTACGGCGACAGCCCCCCTGAATGGGGGCCTTGAGGTTATTGACGGTAGGGGTCGCCCGCAGGCGACCCTGGATGGATTATAGTATTTTTTACAGTCCGCCCTTTTCAAGGGCGGGGGACCGCCGCTAGGCGGTGGTGGGTTAATTAAGTTTGTCTTTTTCTCTTACCCTCCACCATGCTGCGCATGGTCCCCCTCCCTGCAAGCAGGGAGGACACAGCCGCTGGCAATCCAGCAGGAGGTTGTATACGCTAACCTCACCCACCGGCTTCGCCGGTCCCCCCTCTCCATAGGAGAGGGTTATTAGACGGATTATATGTTGCCGAGGCACTTGGCTACCTTACGGTTGATAGCCTCCTCGACCTCAGATTTCAATTCTTCATCCTCGATGAGGCTCACTACAGGAGCAAAGGTGGCCTCCAGCACAAGGCGCTTTGCCTCCTCTTCATCAAGACCGCGGCTCATGAGGTAGAAGAGCTTCTCCTCGTCCATACGGCCGATGCTGGCGGCATGATGGCCGTCCACATCGTCCTCTCCGGACAGCATGAGGGGTACAGTACGGTTGCGGACGCCATCGGACAGGAGAATTATTTCTTCCTTTTCGTTGCCCACGGAGCCGGAGCAGCCCTGTACGAAGTCAAGGGTGCCGCGGAAAATCTTATCCGCATTGCCGCCCAGAGCACCGTAGACATTCATCTTGGCATCGGTACGCTTGCCCATCTGCCGGATGATGAAATTCATATCATACTTTTCTTCATCGGCAGCGAAGTAGAGGGCATTCAGCTCAGCCGAACTGTCGTCGCCTACCAGCTCTATCTCCACCGAGCAGAGAGTGTTCTTACCCCCCAGATGGATGACATTGGCCTGAACATGACCGCCGGCATCCACTCGTATCTTCATAGCCCCTGCCCAATCGGCATCATCGGGAGCCAGCACTATATTGGTAACGGTGCAGTTCGCATTCGCCCCTACCGCAACCTGACATATCTCTCTGTCACTTTTGCGGCAGACATGAACCTGAGAATCAGTCATTCCCGGCTTCACATATATTCTGCCTCTCATGGGGAGCCGTGAGAGAAGGTCGGCACTTATTCTGCCTTCGTTGACACCCAGCCACCGCCAGGTGCGCATCGGTATTTCAGTATAGACGATGCTGTTATTCTTTTGTTCCATCAGCCCATCGTCCCTTCCAGTTCTATCGTAACAAGATTGTTCATCTCTACGGCATATTCCAGCGGCAGCTCCTTGGCTATCGGCTCGACGAAGCCGCGGACTATCATGGCCCGCGCCTCTTCCTCGCTGATGCCGCGGCTCATGAGGTAGAATACCGCATCATCGCTGATACGGCCGATTTTTGCCTCATGGCCGATGTCAGCGGTGGCATTTTCAATATCCATAGTGGGCAGTGTATCCGAGCGGGAGATATTGTCCAGCATGAGGGATTCACAGTTCACGGAGCATTTTACATTGTCTGCCTTCTTCGTGACCTTCACGGCACTGCGATAGGTTGCCTGACCGCCGGCCTTCGATATGGTGCGGGTGTTGACGGTGGCCGAAGTATTGGGTGCCGTGCAGATTACGCTGCAGCCGGTATCCAGATTCTGCCCCTTGGCCGCAAAGGTGACACCGGTAAATTCGCAGCGGGCGCTGTCGCCGGCCAGAACACTGGTAGGATAAAGCATGGAAATATGGGAGCCGAAGGAGCCGGACACCCACTCGATGATGCCGTCCTTCTCCACGTATGCACGCTTGGTGTTCAGGTTCATCATGTTCCTGGACCAGTTCTCAATGGTGGAGTAGCGGAGGCGGGCGCCTTCCTTCACAAACAGCTCAACACAGCCGGCGTGAAGGTTCGTCACATTGTATTTCGGTGCTGAGCAGCCCTCGATGAAGTGGAGCTTTGCACCCTTTTCAAGAATAATCAGAGTATGCTCAAACTGTCCTGCTCCCGGCGCATTGAGACGGAAATAGGACTGCAGCGGAATCTTCACATCTATACCCGCCGGGACATATACGAAGGAGCCGCCGGACCAGACTGCCCCGTGAAGGGCGGCAAACTTATGATCCTTCGGTGGAACCAGCTTCATGAAGTATTCCTTCACGATGTCCTCATATTCCCGGAGAGCCGTCTCCATATCGGTGTAGACTACGCCCTGCTTCGTGAGGCTCTCCTGTACGCTGTGGTAGACTACCTCAGAGTCGTACTGAGCGCCGACACCGGCCAGAGAGGTCTTCTCCGCATCGGGGATGCCAAGTCTGTCGAAGGTGTCCTTGATGTCCTCCGGCACCTCGTCCCAGTTGCCTACCATCTTGGCATCCGGCTTGACATAGGTGACGATGTTGTCCATGTCCAGCTCGGAGAGGTCGGGGCCCCAGGTGGGCAGGGAGAGCTGATTGTATACCTCAAGGGATTTCAGGCGGAATTCCAGCATCCACTCCGGGTCATGCTTCTTGGCGGATATGTCACGGACTATATCTTCCGTGAGACCGGCCTGACTCTTATAGAGGGCCTTGTCTTCATTCTTTATGTCATAGAGCGTGCGCTCAATGTCGTCGATAAAGGTTTTCTGCTTTGCCATAGACTGCCTCACTTCTCCTCCAGCAGATGTGCAAAACCGGAGCGGTTAATCTCGTCGATAAGCTCGGCGCCGCCCTCCTGAATAATGCGGCCTTCCTTCATTACATGAACCCTGTCTACGGTAAGACGGTCAAGGATACGGGCATTGTGAGTGATGATGAGGCAGGAGTTGTTTTCGTTGTGGAAGGCTGCTACACCCTTGGAAACAATCTGAACAGCGTCTACATCAAGGCCGGAGTCAGTCTCGTCGAGAAGAGCCAGCTTCGGCTGGAGCATCATCAGCTGCAGGATTTCATTGCGCTTCTTCTCGCCGCCGGAAAAGCCTACATTCATATAGCGGCCGGCGTAACTCTCATTTATCTCCAGCTCGGCCATTGCTGCCTTCAGTTCCTTCTTGAAGGCCATTATCTTTATTTTCTCACCGGTGACAGCCTGCTTAGCAGTGCGAATCATATTCTCTACGGTGATGCCGGGAATCTCCTCCGGGGTCTGGAAGGACAGGAAAAGACCCTTCCGGGCGCGTTCAAAAGTCTTCATGGCCAGCAGGTCTTCTTCATCGAAGGAAATCTCACCGCCGGTGACCTGATAGCGTGGATGACCCATCAGCACATTCATGAGGGTGGACTTGCCGGAGCCGTTTGGCCCCAGCAGGACATGGACTTCGCCCTTGCCTACGGTCAGGTTCAGACCCTTCAATATCTCTTTGCCGTCCACGGCTGCGTGGAGGTCTTTTACTGTCAACATATCTGCCATTTTCTTCTCTCCCTGCTGCTGCACAAATCTATTTTAATCGTGAAAATCATGTAAAATCAAAAGCGAGTGTTAATTCCTAGTAAAACAGTAGGAATTCACACTCGCCATTTTATTGCGTTTTCGCCCTCTTGTCAAGTCATGCGGCGTCTGTCATTGCCTTGTGTTTCGTAGTATTCACGCTTCCGCTTATACATCCGCTTGTCGGCAATCTTCACCTGATGCTCGATGTCTGTGCAGACATCTATCCAGGCCTCGCCCACTGAGAAGAGGCCATAGCCCTCAGCAGAAACTTCCCCTACTACAGCGTTAAAGCCCTCTTCATCGGCAGTCTGACAGATAGTCACGAATTCGTCGCCGCCCAGTCGGTAGACAGAACGCCTGCCGAACCGGTCCTTCAGGATTGCGGCTGTCCGCTTGATTATCTCATCGCCCATCTCATGACCCAGCTGGTCATTTGTCTGCTTCAGTCCGTTCACATCCACGAAGATGACACCGACATTTTTACTCTTGTCTTCATTCATGGCTTTGACATCACGCATGAAAGCATGGCGATTCATTACATCCGTCAGCATGTCCTTGTAGCTGAGTTCGTACAGGGTCTCAGTATATTCCTTCTTTATCAGCTCCTCAGACATGAAGGAGGCCACAGAGGTCAGCAGTACATCCGCAGACAGATTGTCTTTGCGGTTTTCGATGCCCAGCAGGCCACGATATTCCCGAGAGTCGGAGCCGACACGGACATGGCAGAGATTGCTGACGCCCTTCTTTCTGAGCACGGTGACATAATCTTCACGGGAAGCCTCAAGCTCGTCAATGTTTTCAATAACCCGCTTGCCCTCACCGTCCATCTCACTGACCCAGGCATCCACCTTGCTGAGAGATACCTGATTGCGGTCTGCGAAGGTCGGGGCCACGCCCTCGGCGCACCACTCCTGCTCCATGTTGGCCACATTTGCTTCTCTGTCCACGGAATACATATAGGCCCGGTCAGCCTTGTAGTATTCGCCCAGTATCCTCAGCATTCGCTGAATAGAATCATTGAAGCCCGTAGATGCCGTGAGGGTACGGATACACTCTACGATTGTTTCCTCTATCCGCAGCTTGTCCCGCAGGTAGAGAATTTCGCCCTCCGTAGACTGGACAGAATAAAGCACATGGGTGACATTGCCCTCATCGTCGAAGAATATGGGCAGGAAGCTGCAGCGGCACCAGCTGCCGGTGATACGGCTGCAATATTCCGCCGTGAGACGGGGCTTGTCCTTTATCCGCTCCGGCAGAGTATTCAAGTCCACGAACCCCAGCATCATAGGCTTAAAGGGTTCTTCGACAAAGGCCTCAACCGACTTTATCAATGTCTCCCCCGCCTTAGCCGACAAGGAAGTAACCTGGTCACGAACAAAGTCCGCCTGATAGAATACCCGATAGCCGTCATTTTTCAAATCAATAATCGCATGGATGAAAAAGTCTTTATTCAGAGCATCATTAACCCTGGCGCGAAGCTCGGCTTCATCCTTCGATTCATCCAGCTCATCTTCCTTCTGCCGGAAGGTGACTGTTATCAGCAGGAGAATCATAAGCTGCAGGCCAAAGATGACCGCAAAACTCTTGCCCACTTCCATCCATACCGTACTGGCTCTGACATAAGTAATAAGATACCAGTTTATTCCTATGATGTGGTGGATGTTTATGTAGAAGGTTTCCCCATCGGCTGTCACCGTCGTCTGCTCGATGTCCCGTTCCTCTATCAGCTCGGCCAGTTTCCTGTGCAGCTCTGTCTGGGGAGTGAAATCCTTCCGCTCGCCCTTCACCTCTGAATCGGCGACAATCAGCCTATTTGCCCCGGTGATAAATACCGCACCGTCAACCATTTTCCGTCCGGAAATGTGATTTACCAGCTCCCGGGCATAGTCAAGGAACACATCCGCCGCCATGACCGTAGTCTCCTGCATATCGCTGAGACGGGTGGATATGGTCACGCAAGGCGCACCGGTAAAGGCATCTATATAAGGCTCTGTGATGGCAAAGTCAACAGTCTTCAGTGCATCAGCAAACCAAGGACGCTCAGTCACCCGATATCCCGCCGGCGGCTTCCAGCCGATGGCATCCACATACTTGCCGGAAATAGTTCCCAGATACACACCGTCCGGATAGACAAAATTTTCGTAGGCGGACTGCTGGATATGGTTTTCCGTCGGCGTGCCGTCACGGGATGACTTCTCTATATAGTTCTTGTAGATACGCAGTTCACCGATAATCTGACGATACCATGTATTAAACTTCTCCGCATTGGCCGACGACTGGCTGTAGAGATTTCTCTCAGCCTGCTCCAGCATCCACATACCGGCTATACCGGTGCAGAGCATGGTGAGAACAACGATAACGGCAATACCAAACCAACCCATCGCATTTTTCCTGCGCCGGGTTGATGTGACTATGTTATCCTTTCTTCTCACACCGAACATATCAATTCTCCGTCAGATTCTACATAAATATATTACCATAATGATTTTTAATTATAATTCAGACTGCATTTATTTGCAACAAAAAATGACTGTGAAAAATGAGTACTCATTTTTCACAATCCCCACAAAATCTGATTTTACTTCTTCATCAGAAGCTTTTCCAGCAGCCTGTACAGCTGGTCATGCTCCTCAACAGTCAGCAGCTTCTCTGCCCGCTCTGCGAAGGCCTGATAGCCGCGGCGCTCCACATAGACGAGGTTCTTGCCGGCATCGGTAAGAGCCAGATGGAATATGCGGCGGTCTCTGGCAGACTGCTCCTTCTCCACCAGTCCCTGATTCTGCAGACGGTTGATGATGTTGGTAACAGTCGGCTTCTGAACATGGAATATGTTCGAAAGCTCACTGGCTGTCACGCCGTCTCTGGCGTAGATAGCATGTATGTAGTGAAGCTGCGTCAGAGTAAGATGCAGCAACGCCTTCGCCTCTCCGGTTGCCTGTTCCGCCTTATACTGACGCAGGCTCTGCCTCAGCTCCTCAGCGACACGCTCGATGATACTAACGATTGCATCTACCCTTTCCGGAGTTTTTTGCTCTTTCTTTTTCATCAGCTTTTCCCCCAAGTTCATACCTTTCACCCATTGGATATGTTTAATATCCTTATTTTTTACGATTATACTACGGAACTCATTTATAAATCAAATCTTTTACTATAAATTAAGACATTGTACCTATTTGTTTTTATGCTTCAAATTTATTTCCGCAGGTACGCAAGCCCGTATATGCCGCCTACCAGCAGAGAACCGCCGATAATGTTGCCGATGGTGACAGGTATAAGATTGTTCACCGCCATAGCTCCGAAGCTGAGACCGGGAGCCGTCAGTCCGTACTCACCGGCAGTAAATATTCCTGCCGGTATATAGTACATATTGGCAATGCAATGCTCATACCCGGCTACTACGAATGCAAACACCGGCAGATAGCAGCCGATGACCTTACCGGCAATATCCGTGGCCGCAAAACTCAGCCATACGCCGAGACAGACGAGCAGGTTGCAGAGAATGCCCCGCATCAGGGCATCGCCGAAGGACAGGGTGCATTTCGCGGCGGCGGTAGCCGTTATCACCGCCGCCAGCTTGCCGCCGAAGAGTGACGGAGTGTGACTGTAGACAAAGAGAGCCGACACCAGCAGTCCCCCCACCAGATTTCCGCCGTACACGATGGCCCAGCTCTTCATCATTTCACCGAAGGTTATCCTGTTCTTGCCCAGCGGTATCACCAGCATACAGTTGCCGGTGAAAAGCTCGCTGCCGCCGATAAGCACCATCACCAGTCCTGCCGGGAATATTGCGGCACTTATCAGCTTCGCTGCCGATGGATTCTCTATGGCCGCCGAGCCGACGGTTGCCGCCGCTCCCGCCAGCGCAATCATCATGCCGGCCATCACGGCCAGCAGGAAGGCTGACAGGGGATTTTGCCTCACCTTGTTCACGCCGATATTCAGATAGTTCTCGGCTATCTGGGCCGGTGAAAACATCCGCGGCGACTGATTGCCTGTATTGCTCATAGCTATCCTCTTTTCTCTCTTTAAATGTATCATCTTTATTATGGAAGTATCCAGATTGATTCCGGTCTTTACAAGTGAATTGTACCCTGTGCATCGGTATTTGTCCAGCGTTCTTATTACTTATGCGTCCTCCCTGAATGCCAGGGCGGACACTCACCCCTCCGCCCTTCGGGCACCTCCCCTAGAAGGGAGGCTTTTAGGCGTCGCCGTGTCCCCAAAAGGCTCCCATTTAGGGGAGCTGTCAGCGAAGCTGACTGAGGGGTGAAATCTTTGTACGGACTTGCTGTTGTAGGGGGCGGCCGCAGCCGCCCCGCTGTCGGACAAAGGACACCCTTTATTTCGGGGCGCCTGCAGGCGCCCCCTACAGGCATCAACGCAGCGTGTGTCAAATATATTACCTTGCAATTTCTCAAACAAAGGCATTATAATAGAATAAACTAACCTCATACGAGGCCTGACGCAATAGTATTCAGCAGAGGAATCCCATGATGAAACTAAAAAAGCTTACTATATTGCACTCAAATGACATTCACGGAGACTTCCTGTCGGAAATGAAGGACGGTCACTCCGTAGGCGGCATAGCCAGAATGTCCGGCTATGTGAAAGAGCAGCGCGAGTCAGAAAACAATGTACTGTATGTAATCGCCGGCGATATGTTGCGAGGCTCCATCATCGACGAGGAGTATCAGGGCATTTCCACCATGGAAATCATCAACCATCTTGACCCGGATATCGCCTCTCTCGGCAATCACGAGATGGATTACGGTCTTGCCCACCTGCTCTTCCTGGAGAAGTGTGCCACCTTCCCCATCATTACCGCCAACCTGTATATCACCGTCAACGGGCTTCGTCTTTTCCACTCCCACAAAATAAGCAATGTCAACGGTATCAAGGTGCTGTTCATCGGCATCATTACCGATGAAATAATGGCCAATGCCAAGAAAGACCCTCTGCTGGCAAAATTCATCAGAGTAGAGGATGCCATCACGGAAATCGGCCGCATCGTCAATAGCTATCGCGGCTCCGATATTGACTGCACTGTCCTCATCACCCATATCGGCTTCCTTGAGGATCAGGAGCTGGCCTCCCGCCTTGACCCCACCTGGGGGATTGATATTATCATCGGCGGTCACTCCCACACCTTCCCTCAGGCTCCGGCCTTCGTGAACGGCGTCCTTATCGTGCAGGCCGGCTGCGAGTGCCGGGCCATCGGCAGGCTTGACCTCACCGTCAATCTGGACAGAAACAGCATACTGGACTATAAGTGGCAGCTGCTGGAGATAAATGATAAACTCTGCGAGAAAGACCCGGTGGTAGACCATCTCCTGAAGCACTATCAGGAGCAGGTAAGTGCGAAATACGATCAGGTAATCACCAATCTCGACCGGCCTCTCACCCATCCCCTCCGGCAGATGGAGACGGAGCTGGGCAACCTCTTCGCCGATGCCCTCAGCGCCATGATTGACACCAAGGGGGGCTGTGACCTTGCCCTCATAGGCTCCGGCAGCATCCGCAAGACCAAGGTCGGCCCTGTCCTCTCCCTCCGGGTACTCACCGAGACATTCCCCTTCTCCGACCGGATGGTCGTCGCCCACATCTACGGAAGGGACCTTATCGACGGAATAAAGTATATGTGCCGGGATGAAATCCTGCTGGGACATACGGAGTTTTATCAGGTTCCCCACTATGTCCGCATCGTCTATGACTTCAAGACGAAGGAGCTGCTGACCTTCACCATCAAGGGAAAGCCGGTGGAGCCAAACAGGCTCTATCATGTGGCCATGCAGGGCTTCCACTTTGACAACATCAAAATGTGCCTGAACATCGACCCGGAAAAAATACCAAACTACTACAGCAATGAAATCTACGCCACCAGCGACAACGACCTGATTCAGGAATACTTCGCCAACCACCACAACCTGACGGCAAGTGTGGACGGACGAATTACCATCATGAATCGCCCGCCGCAAAAGACTTAAAAAATGGCTGTGCAAGAATGAGCAATCATTTTTGCACAGCCTTTTTTATGCACAAATCAGCGGCATTGCCGTCTGTAAAGAAACCCCTTCATTTTTCATTCGCCACCGACTAAATTTATTGCATTATCCTCCCAATTAAAGTACAATTACGATAGCATTTCTATAATATACTACAACTTGTACATATACTTTATTGATATATGCTCTCAAGAGCAACAAGGTCGGTGATTGTATGCTGGGAAAAATTACAGCGGCATTTCTTCTATTCCTCTCCCTTATACTGGGCGGTATCGGCTCTGACAACAGCACCGCCCTGGCAGCCAGCCGCATCGTGCGGGTAGGCTACCTGCTGGAGGCCGGCTTTCAGGAGGGCGCTGCCGGTGAGGCGAAATCAGGCTACGGCTACGAATACCTCCAAGAGATATCCTACTACACCAATTGGCAGTACGAGTATGTCTACGACCGTTTCGACGCCCTTATGGATAAGCTCCGCCGCGGTGAGATAGACCTGATGGGCGGCGTGGTCAAGACCCCGGAGCGAGAGAGCCAGCTGCTCTTCAGCATTCTTCCCTGCGGTATCGAAGACTACTACATCTACTTTGTCGCCGGACGCTCCGGCATCACTATCGGCCAGCCAAGCTCTCTCAGCTACAAGACAGTTGGCATTGCCCCCGGCCGCTATCAGACCGAGCTGTTCAACAAGTACTGTGTCAAAAACAACCTTCAGTGCATGACTGTACCAATCGAATCTCAGTCCGCCCGTGAGCTGGCCCTCAGCAACGGACTCGTCGACGCCATCATCTCCACCCCAATCACCCGCCTGTCCACTCAGGACAACCGCTTCGTCATGGGCTCCCGGGTCGGCCGAACAGACACCTACTTCGCGGTCACCCGGAAAAACCCCGACATACTGGACGAGCTGAACTACGCCATTCGGCAAATAAACGGCAAAAATCCCCTGTACAACGAAGAAAACTACCTGAAATATGTAAACAGCGGCACCATCGTATCTGCCGTCAGAGCCGACGACGAAAAATACTTCATCGAGAAAAATCCGATACTTACCGTCGGCTATGTGCAGGGCGTCATCCCCTACTGCGATACCGAACTCAATTCCTCTACCTCCGTGTCGGGAATCCTGCCGGAAGCCCTTCGCCACATTTCCTCCGTCACCGGTCTCAACTTCCGCTATGTCCCCTTCGAGACCACCGGTCAGATGATTTACGCCCTGAAGGAAGGAAAGATAAATATCGCTCTGCCGGTAGGCGGCGACCCCTGGGCAGCCGAAGAGCAGAACATCATCATCACGAAGCCGGTCACTCAGGCGAAAATGGCTCTGGCCTACCAGCGGGAAGGCACGACCAGCTACAGAGAACTGCTAAAGCGCGTAGCCGTTCCGATACAGAACGAATCCCACGCCTACTTCATCAGGTGCCACTACCCTCAGGCACAGATAGACTACTACGCCAATATGCAGGAATGCCTTATCGCCGTCCGCAGCGGCAAAGCAGACAGCGTCGTCATCGACTCCGATGTATTCAACAATCAGAATGCCCAGCGCCGGGCGATAAACGCTGCCTATCGGGAATTCCCCCTGCCGGAGGTCTACGGCGTATCAATGGCGGTAGCCGCCGGCAACAGCACCCTTCAGGCTCTGCTGAACCGCGGAATCTCTTCCCTGCCCGCGGGCATCGTCAATGACGCCCGTATCAAGGCAATGAGCAAAAATGATACATCCGGCGATTCTTCCTTCATGTGGACATCCGCTGTCATCACCGCCGCTTTAATCGTCCTGCTGCTCTTAATAGTTATCACCTGGATATACCGAAAGCTCCAAAAGAGTCAACAGGAAACGCAGCTCATGTCCGAGCTGCTGGAGCAGGTAAACCGCGGTTCTCTGGAAAGAGCCACCGTCTACGAGGCGCTCTGCCGCACCGTCCGCAATTTCCTGGACGATATAGAGACCAATGCCATCGGCCTGAAATCAGCCAAGCCCGCCGAAAATTTTAGAGCAATTACCAATATCCGGACTATCGGCCAAGGGCTTGACACCATCATGAACGATGTCCTTGACATCAGCCGCATCGAGATAGGCGAGGTACCGTACACCAGAGAGAAGCTGGACCTCGACAGGCTCCTCCGCCGGATTGTCGAGGACGGTGAACAGCTGGGCGCTCATCGGCAGGTATCAATTGACTCCAACATCTACCTCCTCCACAAGGAAGTATATACATCCCCCCGGCAGCTGGAGTACATCATCCGGCAGCTGATGACGCTGGCTGTCATCTACTCCTGCGACGGCCATACCGCCAGCCTCAATGTCACCGAGCTTATCGACGACCTAGCTGCGAACAAGAATTTTGCCTTCTTTCGCTTCATCATCGCGGACAGCGGTATCGGTATGACCGAGGCTCAGCTGCGGCAGATATTCACCCCCCATTATCCTCTGGCCATACGCACCGATGACCTGACCTACACCTCACGGCTCTCCAATGTCATCGCCAAGAAGCTGGTGGAGAGTATGAACGGCACCATCTCCGTCACCAGTGAAAAAGGAGAAGGCACCTATTTCACCATCATACTGCCTCTGGAACTGGCCGGAGAGGAAAACCCCATCCATGAGGAGGTGACAGCATGATAACGAACTGGTGGTACGACCTCAACATTCTCTGCCTCCTCATTGCAGCCGTTGTTTTCATTGACCTTTACCGCCGTGAGGACTCAGGATTCAAGAGTACCATGCTAATCCTGATGATATTCAGCGCGATAGCAATCTGGGCTACCAACTCCAGCTATACGGCTCTAACTCTCCACGAGATGCACGCACTGGGCAAGCTGTCGGCCTCGGCCAAAGACCTGTACGCCCTGTTCGGCGTTCTTTTCATCTGCCGCTTTCTGGCCTATAAGCTGCCCCGCTGGCTGATGCTGTTCATGGTAGGCGGTTCCTTCATCGGCACGATACTCATCCTGTCCTCCAACTATCACAGCCTTGTCTACACCGGCTATCGGCTGGCAGACTCCGTACTGATACCCGGTGCCAAGGTCGTACTCACCGGCAAGGGCATCGGCTACCTGCTGATAGCCGCCACCCTCATCACGGAGCTGTGTACTGCCCTCTATGTTCTCTACATCAGCTACAGGGAGAATCTGGCCTGCAGCAATCCAAGCCGGGCCACCCTCTGCAAGCACATCCTGCTGGCTCAGTTCACCGTCATCATTCCCGTCATCATTACCAACAGCCGACTCATCACCGATGATCTGGTACCGGTAGGAATATTCACCAACTGCCTCATCCAATACCTTTTCTTCGCTCACTACGGTCTGTATGATATCGTCCGGGCCGCGAAGGACAGTGTTATCGAAAACACTGCCGAAGGTGTAATAGTTCTGGACAAGGATATGCGGGTCTCCTATTCAAACAAGGCCGCCGACATCCTGCTGCCTCACATGAAGCCGGAGCAGCTGGCCTCATGGATACTGGCCGAGGGTGCCATAGATGACACCGGCGGCTCCACCAATCTGAACATCGCCGGCCGCACCTACAGCGCCCGCCTCCAGAATCTCTCCCATGAGCAGGTGGACAAAGGCTACTTCATCACGCTGGTGGACATCACCGACATGGTAACGAAGGCCGAGCAGATGAGGCAGCTGAAAGAACGCGCCGAGCAGGCCAATCGGGCGAAATCCATCTTTCTGGCCAACATGAGCCATGAGATACGCACCCCGATGAATGCCATCGTCGGCATCACAGAGATACTTCTCCGGGACAAGCCCCTGTCAAGGCAGCTGGAGTATCTGGGCAATATCCGTACCGCCGGCACCTCCCTGCTGGCTATCATCAACGAGATATTGGACTTCTCCAAAGTAGAGTCCGGCAAAATGGAGCTGGTAAACGACCGATATGAGCCCCTGTCTCTTCTGAACGATATGAGCATGATACTGCTGAGCCGTATCGGCGAGAAGCCGGTGGAGCTCCAGTATTCACTGGCCAAGGATCTGCCTCAGGTTTTGATAGGCGACAGAGTACGCCTGCGTCAGGTACTGATAAATCTGGCCAACAACGCCATCAAGTTCACCGCGAAGGGCTATGTCCGGATATCCGTCCGGGTAGAGCCAAACGGAGAAAACGGCATACTGCTCCACGCCGCTGTCTCTGATACGGGACAGGGCATCAGCAAGGAAAACCTGAAAAAGCTCTTCAGCGACTTCCAGCAGGTAGACAATCTCAAGAACCGCGACAAGGAAGGCACCGGCCTCGGTCTCGCCCTCTCCAAGCGCCTCGTCGAGCTGATGGGCGGTACTATCGGAGTCCGCAGCGAAGAGGGTCTGGGCAGTGAGTTCTACTTTACAGTCCCTCAGGGCGTAGCCGACGATACCCCCGCCGCCTCGCTGAATGAGTGCGTCAAGGAGAAATCTCCCTCCATCGGCGCAATATTCTCATCTACCGACAATACCAATCTCCTCCGGGAGCTGGCCAGTGACTTCGGCATCCGCTTCGTAGATATCCGGCAGCTCTCTATCCATGGCCGCTTCCCCGACTTCCTATTCGTGGACAGCGCCATCTATCAGAGCAAGAGCAAACTCTGCAATGAGCTGAAAGCACACACCCAGCTGGTAATCGTCCAGAATGCTCTCATCAGCAGCATACAGGACCCCGCAGCTATTGTTATAAATCAGCCCCTTTACTCCATGAACTTCTGTCAGGTGCTGAACAGGGAGACTGTCGAGACTGCGGAAGTCATGCGGGATGAATCCTTCACCTTCATTGCCCCCGATGTCAGAGTTCTCATCGTCGATGACAACGATATGAATCTGCGGGTCGCAAGCGGCCTCCTGAAGCCGCTGGGTATGCAGATAACCACCGCCAACAGCGGCCCGGAGGCCATCCGTCTGGTGGAAACCTCCGAGCCCTTCGACATCATCTTCATGGATCACATGATGCCGGGCATGGACGGCTGCGAGACCACCTCCATCATCAGGAGCCATGACGAGCCGTACTTCAAGACCGTTCCTATCATCGCCCTCACAGCCAATGTCTTTGCCGAGAGCCGAGCCCTGTTCATGGCCGCCGGCATGGTCGGCTTCGTCGCCAAGCCTATCGACAGCAAGGAAATAACCGCCGTCCTCCGGAACTGGCTGCCGCCGGAGAAGCTGCTCCGTCCCACCAAAGAGGATGTACAGTCAATCGGCAGCGAGGAGCCGGACTGCGGCTATGAGGAGACAGCGGACCAGCCGCCTGCTTCCAATGAGCTGGCAGGACTGCCGAAGATTGAAGGCATAGACAACGCTATCGGTATCAAGAACTGCGGCACTGCCAAAAACTTCCTTGGTCTTCTGGAAGACTTCGTGAAAATGGCAGAGCTGAAGTGCGAAGAAATAGAAGGCTACCTGCAGTCGGGAGATATCCCACGCTACACCATTGAGGTTCACGCCATGAAGAGCGTCGCACGCCTAATCGGTGCCATGGATTTGGGTGAGAAATTCTTCGAGATGGAGATGGCCGGCAAGAATTTCCAGACCGACCTGATACAGGAGAAAACTCCGCCTCTTTTAGCTGAGTTCTATTCCTACAAGGAGCGTATAGCGGCCACTCTGAAGAAGGACGATGAGATTCCCAAGGAAAATCTGGACAACGAGACCATCCGGGAGCTTCTGATTACTCTCAGGAACGCAGTCTCCGCACTTGATATGGATGCCATGGACGATGCAATGGCTCAAATCGCCGGTGCCAGACTGCCGGATGACTGGGCCAAGGATATCGCCAGACTGGAAGGCTATGTAACGGACATGGATGCCAACGGCACCGCCAATATCGTCAACAGCCTGCTGGAAAAGCTGCAATAAAGAAGAAACTGAAAGGAGCAAATTCCTATGAGCACAAGCGCGCCGGTCAAAAAAATCTACCCCGGCAATTACCTCGTCCTATTCGTATCCGAGGGTACGGGCTATCTCAACATCACCATCAGAGAAAAAATTCTGGAGGCCGGATTCCATGTAATAAGCAGCTCTGCCAGTCCGGACGCTCTGCGCCGTGCCGGCTCCGATGTACGGGTGCTGTTCCTTTATCTCAGTCCGGCTATGCTGGCCAAGCCGGAAGCTCTTCAGGCCTTCCGCAAACAGGCCGCAGAAAGGCGACTGAGTATTTTCGTCCTTGCCAATCAGCATGACGAGCTTTATCAGCTGGAGCAGATAATTCCAAAGCAGTTTATACTCCGGGAATTCACCCGCCCCATCGACTTCTCCGAAATGGTCACCGGCATGTGCGAAGCTCTCGGCAGCCTCAATAACCGCCGCCGCCGCAAAATATTGGCGGTAGATGACTCCGGTGCCATGCTCCGCAACATCAAGACATGGCTGGGCAGTGAATATGATGTCAACATAGCCAATTCCAGCCTCGTGGCCATCAAGCATATCTGCCTTGATCAGCCCGACCTCGTCCTCCTGGACTATGAAATGCCTATCTGTGACGGCCCGCAGCTCCTGAGAATGCTCAGAGCCGACCCGACCTATGCGGACCTTCCCATCATCTTCCTCACCGGAAAAAATGACCGTGACTCCATCACTCAGGTAATGAGCCTCCATCCCGCCGGCTACATCCTTAAATCAAACGGTGTCGAAGCCGTAAAAACCACCGTCCATAAATTCTTCAACCCGTAAAAAACGGCTGTGAAAAAATGAGCAATCATTTTTTCACAGCCGTTTTTATGTCAAATAGATTTTATGTTGGCATCCTGCAGCGACTTGCCGTTATAGTTGTAGGGGCTTGCCGCAGCAAGCCCGCGCTTCGGTTTTCACCCTTTCGGATCGCCTGCAGGTGACCCCTACAACCACTACAGCCTACTCCTCAAATGCTTAAACTTAAACCAACCCCTTGCACCTTAATTCCCAACGCAAAGGATTATCCTGCATATAACGCTGAGTCTCCAATAATTCTGTCTCGTTGCGGATAATGTGTTCATAATAATTTCTCTGCCAAATACTATATCCCAACCTTCTCGTAACGGCAGATTTCATATTGCCAACAATCCGACCGAAATGTGTTTTCGCTCCTTCATAACGCATAATAAAATGAACATGGTCCGGCATAATAACCACATCAACTATTTCTGTAGAGTCGTGATAGGATGACATCAGATTAATTTCTTCCTCGATTAACTTTCCTATGTCGGTTAATTCTGTCGTTCCATTTCTTATCGTCCCTAAAATTTGTTTTCTATCACGGACACAAACAGTAATGAAAAAATATCCACCCATTGCATAGTTCTCTGCATTTAGGCGGATATTTTTTCGTTTTGGCAGTTCAGTCATTGTTGCCACCTCTGATGTTACGCCCTCGACAATGGATATTTCGGGTCGCCTGCGGGCGACCCCTACAGGCGGTATCCCAAAGGACACGGTGTTTATTGATTTACAGGAATATTTTTTCATTATCCCCATAAAGACTCGCCGTTGTAGGGGCTTGCCGCAGCAAGCCCGTTCTTCAGGCTCCACCATTTTCGGGTCGCCTGCGGGCGACCCCCACAGGCGTTATCCCATAGGACACAGGATTTATTGATTTACGGGAATATTTTTTGCATTATCCCCGTAAAGACTCGCCGTTGTAGGGGCTTGCCGCAGCAAGCCCGTTCTTTGGTTTCCATCATTTTCGGGTCGCCTGCGGGCGACCCCTACAGGCGTTATCCCAAAGGACACAGTGTTTATTGACTTACGGGAATATTTTTTTCATTATCCCCGTAAAGACTCGCCGTTGTAGGGGCTTGCCGCAGCAAGCCCGTTCTTTGGTTTCCATCATTTTCGGGTCGCCTGCGGGCGACCCCTACAGGCGTTATCCCAAAGGACACAGTGTTTATTGACTTACGGGAATATTTTTTTCATTATCCCCGTAAAGACTCGCCGTTGTAGGGGCTTGCCGCAGCAAGCCCGTTCTTTGGTTTCCATCATTTTCGGGTCGCCTGCGGGCGACCCCTACAGGCGTTATCCCAAAGGACACAGTGTTTATTGACTTACGGGAATATTTTTTTCATTATCCCCGTAAAGACTCGCCGTTGTAGGGGCTTGCCGCAGCAAGCCCGCTCTTTGATTTCCACCCCTAC
The DNA here is from genome assembly GCA_030523645.1 of Selenomonadaceae bacterium. Taxonomy (GTDB): domain Bacteria; phylum Bacillota; class Negativicutes; order Selenomonadales; family Selenomonadaceae; genus RGIG250. The sequence goes on along the minus strand of JAUNIB010000001.1, from coordinate 292,596 downwards.
AGGCACACTAAATGGCAGTCATCTTCTCCTCAGAGCCTTCGGCTTTCCCAGCACCTCTGTCATTACCACTACTGCCATCAGGTCTCTGGCATTCAGCACAGGGCCTTTTCGGTCAGCTGGCTGGGGCTTTTCCTCATGCAGGTGGGAGGGCCGCTCGCCTTTGTACTCCGATGGTGCTTCGCTGGCTTCGCAGGAGTGTCTTCCTTCCGTTATGGAGCTGCCTTTTGTCGAAGCACTGCAATTCTGCCGAATTTCCGGTGACTCACTTTCCCCAAGAGGCTTTGTCTCATGGTACACGCCATCCTGATAGACACCGCTCCGCCGCTCGATTCGCGGCGCTCTGCGCATCTGCGGCACCTCGAAGCCCAGCTCCTCCGCCGGCTCGTCAACTGGCGGCTCGGCTTCCCATGTCCCCGGAGTTTCCTGTTCCCTATCCTGCTGATATTTCTTCATAGACCTTGTAATAAGGCGGAACACAAGGTACATGAAGACCATCGGAAGCAGATTGTCAACTATCCCCATGAGGCCATGAAAAGCGATGCTGTTGAAGCTCTCCTCCATCACTGCTTACCACCGGCGATTGCATCTCTCATCGCCGTATCAGCCTTGATGTTGTTCATGTTGTAGTAGTCCATTACGCCCATTTTACCCTCACGGAGAGCCTGCGCCATTGCGTGCGGTACCTCAGCCTGAGCCTCTACTACCTTTGCCTCCATCTCCTGAGTGTAGGCCTTCATTTCCTGCTCCTTGGCCACCGCCATAGCGCGGCGCTCCTCGGCCTTGGCCTGAGCGATTCGCTTGTCAGCCTCTGCCTGATCGGTCATAAGGGCGGCACCGATGTTTCGTCCTACATCCACATCGGCAATGTCGATAGAGAGGATCTGGAAGGCCGTACCGGCATCCAGTCCCTTGCCGAGAACGACCTTGGAAATATCATCCGGGCTCTCCAGCACGGCGGTATGGCTCTCGGCAGAGCCGACAGTGGTAACGATACCTTCGCCGACACGGGCGATAACAGTCGCCTCACCGGCACCGCCGACGAGGCGGTCGATATTTGCTCTTACAGTTACGCGAGCCACGATTTTCAGCTCGATACCGTTCTTGGCTACAGCGGAGATGACCGGGGTCTCGATGACCTTCGGATTTACGCTCATCTGAACTGCCTCCAGAACATCGCGGCCGGCCAGGTCAATGGCAGCAGTGCGGGCAAAGGGCAGAGGAATTTCTGCACGATGAGCGGCAATGAGTGCATCGACTACATTGTCGACATCACCGCCGGCCAGATAGTGTGCCTCCAGCTGATTGACATTTACATCAAGACCGGCCTTATTTGCCTTGATAAGCGGCAGGACTATCTTCTCCGGTACGACCCGGCGAAGCCTCATGCCTACCAGATTGAAAATGCTGATCCGCACGCCCGCCGCAATGGCAGAAATCCACAGACCGATAGGAACGAAATGCAGAAACAGGACAACGCCGACAATAATGAGGACTATAGAAAAAACTCCTCCGCCGAACAAACTCATAAAACAAGACTCCTTTCAGATTCAAATACGAAGATTATATCACAATCGTTACCGGCAGGAAAATAAATTTCCCCGCAGCATCGATTATTACTTATGACACGGCTTATCTCTCATTGGAATGAGCGGGCAGAATCATTTTGTAATAGCACGTCATTGACCCGGCCGAGCCGAAAATCATCATGGCCGCCATAGGCAATGCATTGGCCTCCCCCATGATTCCTACCAGCGGCGCCGTCATGCCACCGGACAGCATCGAGAAAAAGCCCAGCAAGGCCGCCGCACCGCCGGCATTCTTCCCCTGTGACCGCATGGCCAGTGAAAAGGTCATGGCCCCGATGACCGTAACCATCGGCACAATCGACAGCAGTGCAGCCATCACCGCCAAGAGAGGGGCCTTCACCAATACGCAGGCAAGGAAGAACCATGCCCCGAAATTTGCCACCCGAAGAGCGGCTTTCAGCATTGTTACTTCCGAAAACCTGTTGCTCATCCGCCCGGCAATGCCGCCGGTAACGGCAACTACTATGCCGATGCTGCCGAATATAAGGCTGAACTCCTGTGGGGTCACATGATAAATATTCTGAAACAGGAATGACGAGCCGGATATGTAGGCAAAGAAGCCGCCGAAGAAAAACCACTGCACAAGGCAGTTGCCCATAAAATACTTGTCACGGAGCAGCACGCCGAAAGTGTGGAAAGAAGCCTTCAGGCTGTCTATTCTCCGCTCCTTCGGCAAGGTTTCCCTGAAGAAAAACGAAGATACGGACAGCAGCACGCCTATCACCGTCAGCAGCAGGAATATCCCCCGCCACGAGGCAAATCTCAGCATCTGACCACCGATAACCGGTGAAATAACCGGCGCTATACCATTTACCAGCATGAGCATGGAGAAGAACCGTGTCAGCTCCCTGCCTGTACAGAGGTCACGGGCTATCGCCCTGGCATTGACGATGCCTACAGCCCCCGACAAACCCTGCAGAAACCGGCAGACGAGAAACATACCGATACCTTCGGAAAAAGCACAGCCCGCCGAGGAAAGTCCGAACACCGCCATGCCCGCAATCAGCGGCAGCCTTCTTCCCAGCATATCACTTACCGGCCCGGCAAGAAGCTGGCCGACAGCCATTCCGGCCATTGTCATGGTCAGCGTAAGCTGTACCATAGAGGCATTTATCCCAAAGGTCTTCAGCATCGAAGGCAGTGCCGGCAGGTACATATCTGTTGCCAGCGGGGCCATCGCCGCCAGAATCCCCAGGAAAACCGTCAGACGGAAATTTTTTCTTTCTTCCAAACTATTGACTCCCATACATCAAAGACACTCTGCCGCTTATCAAAAGCCGAGCCGTTCCCTGACTATATAATCTCTTCGGCTTCAGTATAGCAGTGCAATCTGAAAAAAACGAAAAATCCGCCGTCCCTCAAAGCAAAAGGCTCCCTTCCGACCAACAGGGTTTTCCTGTCTGTCGAAAGGGAGCATATTATTTCACAGCTGTTTCTTTTTATTTCAGACGAGCCAGCAGCTCTGCACCGTTGTAGGTTGCCTTGCCGCCCAGCTCTTCCTCGATACGAAGGAGCTGATTGTACTTGGCAACACGCTCGGAGCGGTTGGGCGCACCGGTCTTAATCTGGCCGGCGTTCATTGCTACAACGAGGTCAGCAATGGTGACATCCTCGGTCTCACCGCTGCGGTGGCTGACGACAGCCCGGAAGCCGTTGTTGGCAGCCAGCTGCATAGCAGCAATGGTCTCGGAGAGAGAGCCAATCTGATTGAGCTTAATGAGGATAGCGTTGCCGGCAGTCATCTCGATGCCCTTAGTCAGACGCTTGGTGTTGGTAACAAAGAGGTCATCGCCTACCAGCTGGAGACGCTTGCCCAGCTTAGCGGTGAGCTTCTGCCAGCCTTCCCAGTCCTCTTCATCCAGGCCGTCCTCGAGAGAAGCGATAGGATACTTATCAGCCAGCTTTGCCCAATGCTCAATAAGCTCATCGGTGGTGAACTCGGTACCCTGCTTCGGCAGCTTGTAGGTACCCGGCTTCTCACCCTTCCACTCGCTGGCAGCAGCGTCGATAGCCAGAACGAAATCCTTGCCCGGTACATAGCCGGCCTTCTCAATGGCCTTCATGATGTACTCGATGCACTCCTCATCGGTCTTGAGATTCGGAGCGAAGCCGCCCTCATCACCGACGGAGGTAGCAAGACCTTCGGCCTTCAGCAGGCTCTGGAGAGCATGGAAGACCTCGGTGCACCAGCGGAGACCCTCAGCGAAGTTCGGAGCGCCGGCCGGCATAATCATAAATTCCTGAGTATCAACGGTATTGGCTGCATGAGCGCCGCCGTTGAGGATGTTCATCATGGGAACAGGGAGAACATTGGCTGCGGTACCGCCAAGGAAACGATAGAGGGTCAGACCGGCAGACTGAGCGGCAGCCTTGGCGGTAGCCAGGGAAACTGCCAGAATAGCATTGGCACCCAGCTTGGACTTGTCCTCGGTGCCGTCAAGAGCAATCATAGCCTGATCTACAGCATATACATCCGTAGCATCCATGCCGACGATAGCCTCAGCGATGGGGCCATTTACATTGGCCACAGCCTTCTTGACACCCTTGCCCATGTAGCGGGACTTGTCACCGTCACGAAGCTCGAGAGCCTCGAACTGACCGGTGGATGCACCGGAAGGAGATGCGGCACGGCCCATGCTGCCATCAGCGAGATATACCTCTGCTTCGACGGTGGGGTTAGCACGGGAGTCCACAATCTGACGACCTACGACCTTAACAATAGTTGTTGCTTCCATTGATTTGCCTCCTAAATTCTAATAATATCAGTCAAGTTTCCACAGATTTTCTACAACATTTTATTTTGTTATAGTCTACCACATTCCGGAAAAAAATACATCATTATTTGAGATTTAATCGAAAAAAATCCCATCGGCTCAAATTGAACCGATGGGATTTTGTCATTGGTGCATTCATCAGCTGAAGAATTTTTTCAACTGGTCCATGAAGCTCTTCTGCTCCGGATTCACCTTGTCGCCGGATATTTCGGCAAACTCCTTCAGCAGCTCCTTCTGTCTGGTGTTGAGGTTCTGCGGAGTGAGAACCTTGATACGGACGTGCTGGTCGCCGCGTCCGCCGCCGCGAAGGTGCGGTACGCCCTTCCCCTTCATGCGGAGGATGGTGCCGGACTGAGTAGCGGCCGGTACGGTCAGCTCTACCTTGCCGTCAAGAGTAGGCACTGCCACCTTGTCGCCCAGTGTAGCCTGAACGAAGGTAACAGGAACTTCACAGAAGACATCGTCGCCGTCACGCTTGAAGAGCTTGTGCGGCTTCACAAAGGTATATACATAGAGGTCGCCGTAGCCGCCGCCGCGGGTACCGGCTCCGCCCTCGCCGCTGACTCTGATGCGGGCTCCGTCGTCCACACCGGCCGGAATCTTTACCTTTATCTTCCGGGTGACCCGCTGATGGCCGGAGCCATGACAGTCCGGGCAGGGAGTCTTGACTATCTTGCCGGAGCCGCTGCAGCGTCCGCAGGTACGGGAGTTCACCATGCGGCCGAAGGGAGTATTCTGTACTACCTGCTGCTGACCCTGACCGTGGCAGTCCGGACAGGTCTCCGGGGATGTTCCCGGGGCCGCACCGGTGCCGCCGCACTTTTTGCAGTTCTCGGTACGGGGGATGCTGATTTCCTTCTCAACGCCAAAGGCTGCTTCCTCAAAGGAAATCTCCAGGTCAAAGCGCAGGTCATCGCCTCGCTGGGGGCCCTGACGACGGGAGCCGCCGCGTCCGCCGTTGAAGAACATATCAAATATGTCGCCCATGTCACCGAAGCCGCCGGAGCTGAAGCCGCCAAAGCCGGCACCTCCGCCACCGCCCATGCCGTTCTCAAAGGCGGCATGACCGAACTGGTCATACTGGGCACGCTTGTTGGGGTCCAGCAGGACATCCTTTGCCTCGTTGATTTCCTTCATCTTTTCCTCGGCACCCTTCGGGTCGTCGGGGTTGAGGTCAGGATGATACTTGCGGGCGAGCTTTTTGTGCGCTTTCTTTATCTCTGCTTCCGAAGCGCCTTTTGCGACGCCAAGGACTTCATAATAATCGCGTTTTTCGCTCATTGTTCCAATCCTTTGTAAAAATAGGGGCGGGACAAACCCGCCCCTATCAGTTATTCTGTCGGGAAAATATTATTTCTTGTCGTCATCCATGACCTTGTACTCGGCATCGACTACATTGTCATCAGCCGGCTTCTGACCCTGCGGGGCTTCCTGACCCGGCTGTGCGCCGCCGGCAGCCTGAGCAGCATGATATGCAGCAGCACTCATCTCATAGACGAGTTTCTGGAGGTCTTCGGTAGCCTGCTTGATAGCCTCATCGTCGGTACCCTTCAGCTTCTCCTTCAGGTTGTCGACAGAAGCACGAATCTTGTCGGTCTGAGCCTTATCAGCCTTGTCACCGATATCGGTGAGAGCCTTCTCTGCCTGATATACAAGAGCATCGGCGTTGTTGCGGATTTCAATCTTTTCCTTCTGCTTCTTGTCCTCTGCTGCATGAGCCTCAGCTTCCTTGACCATGCGGTCGATGTCGTCCTTGCTCATGTTGCTGTCGGACTGAATGGTAATCTTCTGCTCCTTGCCGGTGCCGAGATCCTTTGCGGATACATGGACGATACCGTTGGCATCGATGTCGAACTTAACCTCGATACGGGGTACTCCGCGCGGAGCAGGCGGAATGTCGGAAAGCTCAAAGCGGCCGAGGGTCTTGTTGCCGGCTGCCATCTCACGCTCACCCTGAAGAACATGAATGTCAACAGAGGGCTGATTGTCGGCAGCGGTGGAGAATACCTGGCTCTTGGAAGTCGGGATGGTGGTATTGCGCTCGATAATCTTGGTGCATACGCCGCCGAGAGTCTCGATACCGAGGGACAGCGGAGTTACATCGAGAAGGAGTACATCCTTGACATCACCGGCGAGGACACCGCCCTGAATGGCAGCGCCGACGGATACGCACTCATCCGGGTTAACGCCCTTGTTCGGCTCTTTGCCGAGGTAAGTCTTGATGGCGTTCTGGACAGCCGGGATACGGCTGGAGCCGCCGACGAGAATAATCTTCTGAATATCGGAAGGCTGAAGGTCTGCGTCAGCCATTGCCTTGCGGGTGGGTCCCATGGTACGCTCTACCAGATCAGCGGTCAGCTCATCGAACTTAGCCCGGGAGAGGGTCATGTCCAGATGGAGCGGGCCTGCAGGGCCGGCAGAAATGAACGGAAGGTTGATGCTGGTAGAGAGCATGCTGGAAAGCTCAATCTTGGCTTTCTCGGCAGCCTCAACGAGACGCTGGGCGCTCATCTTGTCAGCGGAGAGGTCAATGCCGTTCTCGCGCTTGAATTCGGCAACCATCCAGTCAACGATACGCTTGTCGAAGTCATCGCCGCCGAGGTGGGTATCACCGTTGGTAGCCTTTACTTCGAATACGCCGTCACCCAGCTCGAGGATGGAGACATCGAAGGTACCGCCGCCCAGGTCGAATACGAGGATGGTCTGCTCTTCATCGACCTTGTCAAGACCGTAAGCAAGAGCTGCAGCGGTAGGCTCGTTGATGATACGGAGAACTTCGAGACCGGCAATCTTACCGGCATCCTTGGTAGCCTGACGCTGGCTGTCATTGAAGTAAGCCGGAACAGTGATAACTGCCTGGCTGACAGTCTCGCCGAGATATGCCTCAGCATCGCTCTTCAGCTTCTGAAGAACCATAGCGGAGATTTCCTGCGGGGTGTAGGACTTGTCATCAACAGTGACTTTGTAGTCCTTCTCACCCATGTGACGCTTGATGGAAGCGATGGTGCGATCCGGATTGGATACGGCCTGACGGCGGGCCAGCTGACCGATGAGGCGCTGACCGTCCTTGGTGAAGCCTACGACAGACGGAGTGATACGGCTGCCTTCCGGGTTGGTGATTACTGTGGGCTCGCCGCCTTCCATTACGGAGACGACGGAGTTGGTGGTACCTAAATCAATACCGATTACTTTTGCCATTTTTTATTCCTCCAATTTCTAACAAAGAAAGAGATTACTTATTTATGATAATGCCGCTATGCGGCGTTACATCGGTTTATTGCGGCTAGTTTGCAACGACCTGAACCATGCTGGGACGAATTACCGCCTCGCCTACCATATAGCCCTTCTGAAGCTCGGCAGCGATGGTGTCATCCTCCAGATCAGGATTCTGTACCCGCATAACTGCCTGATGGAAGTTGGGGTCGAACTTCTGACCTTCGGTCTCAATGACCTTCAGCCCCTTGTCTTTCAGAGCCTGCATCATCTGACCGTAGACCATTTCTACGCCTTTTTTAAGGTTTTCGGCATCGGATGCTTCGGCAGCCAGCGCCCGCTCGAAATTGTCAACAATGGGGAGCAGTGCCTTCAGCACATCCTGTCTGATGATATTTCCCAGCTCTTCCTTTTCCTTCTGGGTGCGGCGGCGGAAGTTCTGGAACTCGGCCTGCTGACGAAGGATTCTGTCATCCTTTTCCGCCAGCTCGGCTTTCAGCTTATCCACTTCATTTTCTGCCGGGGCTTCCTCGGCGGCATTCTCTCCCGCCATTCCTTCCCCTGCGTTCTCTGCTGCCTGTGCCTGCTTCTCGTAGGCGGCCGCAGCGGCAGCCGGATCAACCGTGCCTTTTTCCTGCTCGGTTTCCAGCTTAATGTCTTCCTGATTGATTCCCATGTCTTATCTCCTCTCGCTGTCACCAGCGGAATTGTTTGATTATTTCGGCAATGTGGTCATTCATATAGTTGAGCATCGATATGGCCTTGCCGTACTCCATTCTGGTGGGGCCCATGACCGCCAGCGTTCCCAGCAGCTCACCGCCCAGATGGTAAGTGGCGGTGATAATGCTCATATCCTTGACACCGTCGTATTTATTCTCACTGCCGATTGTCACCGACAGGCCTTCGCCTCTGTGAGCGTGGAGGATGTCCTTCAGGAGCTGCTCCTCCTCCAGCATGATGAGGGTTTCCTTGACCTTCTCAACATCCTGAAATTCCGGCTGAGCCAGCATCTGAGTTGTTCCCCCCAGGTACAGCCGCTCCTTTTTCTCGCCCTCCAGCGAGCGGTTTATTACATCGAGAGCCGCTTCATACAGGCTTTCGTCTCCTACATCCTGACGAATTTTCGCCAGACTCTGGGGATGAATGGCATCTATTGCATAGCCGGCACATTCATCGTTGAAAACTCCGGCTACCCGCCGCAGGTCATCAAAGGTGGCTCCTGCCGGTATATCGATAATCCTGTTTTCAACAAAGCCCGCATCCGTCATCAGCACGGCGATGGCTCTGCTGTCATCAAGGGGCAGGAACTGCAGGCACCGGTATGCGGCCTGACTCATCTGAGGAGCCAGCAGCAGGGAAACATTATTTGTTACCTTGGAGATTATTCTCGCTGTTTCCTTAAAGACCTCATCTACCCGTTTGACCTTTGCCTTGTACCAGCTGTCAATCAGCTTCTTATCCTCATCGCTGAGCCTCATTTCCTGAGGCGGCAGCAGATTGTCAACATAGAGGCGATAGCCCTTCGAGGACGGTACCCGGCCGGATGATGTGTGAATGTGCTCCAGATAGCCGAGCATTTCCAGGTCGGCCATTTCGTTGCGGATGGTTGCCGGGCTTACACCCAGGTCATACTTCCGAGCAATGGTGCGAGAGCCAACCGGCTCAGCCGAGGCAATGTAGTCAGTGACTACTGCGCTTAATACCTTGCGCTTTCGCTCATCGAGCATCAACTCTCACCTGCTTCCTGAAGCCTCGTTGTTAGCACTCCTTTTTGTTGAGTGCTAATCCGCTGACATGATAGTACAACTAATTCGTCAAAAAGTCAATAAGTCAAGGTCTAAAAATTTAAGATTTTTTCTTCACTAGTGTTGTGCTGACGAAATATCATCTATAAGGAAGCCTTTGTGAACGCCGGTACTTAGCGACTGACAAACCGGCCGGTGCAGTCAGAGCTTAGTACCGCTGCGTGAACAACAGAGCAAAAGCAAGTTTCCGTTAGATGATATTTCGACAGTAGTTGAATTATAAGTTTTATCCGCATAAAAACAAAACCCCGGCTGATGCCGAGGTTTTGCATTTATCATATTTGAGCAGTCTCACGAAGAAAGCGGAGATTATTCCTTATCTGCCTTCTTGACGATAGCACGGTTGCGGACATACAGCTCATCAAGCTGCTTCTCCTCAACCTCGCTGGGAGCCTGGCTCATAACATCGGAAGCACTCTGGGTCTTCGGGAAAGCGATTACATCGCGGATAGAGCTGCGCTTTGCCATGAGCATGACGAGACGGTCGAGACCGAAGGCAATACCGCCGTGAGGAGGAGTGCCGTACTCGAACGCATCCATCATGAAGCCGAACTTGGCACGGGCTTCTTCCTTGGTCAGGCCGATAGCCTCGAATACCTTCTCCTGCAGCTCGCTGTTGTAGATACGGAGGCTGCCGCCGCCGATTTCTACGCCGTTGAGAACCATATCGTAGGCGTTTGCCTTTACGCGGCCCGGGTCGGACTGAAGATACTGGATATCCTCTTCTCTCGGAGCGGTGAAGGGATGATGCATAGCCTTCCAGCGCTTGTCCTCTTCGCTGTACTCGAACATCGGGAAGTCGATGACCCAGAGGAAGCAGCGCTTGTCCGGATCAATGAGACCGCGGCGACGGCCCATCTCCAGACGGAGAGCGCCGAGAGCCTGAGCAACGACCAGCGGCTTGTCACCGACGATGAGCAGGAGGTCGCCGGTCTTTGCGCCGGTAGCCTGCTTGATGGCCTCAAAGGTCTCATCGCTGTAGAACTTCTTGAAGGGGGACTTGATGCCTTCGGCACTGTACTGAATCCAGGCCATGCCCTTGCCGCCGTACTGCTTGACATACTCTACGAGGCCGTCCAGCTCACGGCGGGGAATGTCTGCATAGTCGTCAACCTTGATGCACTTTACCTGACCGCCGTTCTCGATGACGGAGGTGAATACCTTATAGTCAGATCCCTTGAGGAACTCGGAAATGTTCTGCAGCTCCATGCCGAAGCGGATATCCGGCTTGTCGGAGCCGTAGCGCTCCATGGCCTCATCCCAGGTCATGCGGAGGAACGGCTGCTGCGGACGGTCATTGCAGGCCTTATCGAAGAGCTCGGTAACGAGGTCTTCCATAATATTGAGAATGGTCTCCTGATCGATGAAGCTCATCTCAACATCCAGCTGAGTGAACTCCGGCTGACGGTCTGCACGAAGGTCTTCATCGCGGAAGCAGCGAACAATCTGGAAATAACGCTCCATGCCGGCAACCATGAGAATCTGCTTGAAGATCTGCGGACTCTGGGGAAGAGCATACCACTTGCAGGGGTTCAGACGGCTGGGAACGAGGAAGTCACGGGCACCCTCAGGGGTAGACTTGCAGAGCATCGGAGTCTCAATCTCAAGGAAGCCGTTGCGGTCGAAGTAGTCACGCATGAGTTTGGTTACGCGATGGCGGAGAATGAGGTTCTTCTGCATCTCCGGACGACGGAGGTCGAGGTAACGGTACTTCAGGCGAAGCATCTCATCAACATCGAGGTCATCCTGAATGTAGAAGGGAGGAGTCTTGGCCTTGTTGAGAATACGCAGCTCAGTGCAGACTACCTCAATAGTACCGGTATCCATCTTCGGATTAACAGTATCGGCGGAACGAGCCCGGACATTACCAACAACGGCGATAACGAACTCGTTGCGGAGAGTCTCAGCCTTGTGGAAATTCTCGCCAAGCTGAGCTTCATCATAAACAACCTGAACATAGCCGGAACGGTCGCGGAGATCAACGAAAATCAGACCGCCATGGTCACGGCGACGGGATACCCAGCCGCAGAGAACTACGCTCTGCCCTACTTCACTGTCGCGAAGCTGGCCGCAGTGATGGGTGCGTTTAAGACCTTCCAAAGTTTCCATTATTCTTTCACCTCATATAGAATTATAATGTAATTTCTTTATTATCAACCTCACACATCGGCTGACGGATGAGGTATTAGTTTCCTATGTTAGAGCTTCTTTTCACTTCAGTGATTCAATCTTGGCCAGAAGGTCCTTGCGAGCCACCGGCTCCTGCGTGCCTTCCTTCAGATTTCTGAACTGAACGATTCCGCTCTTCACTTCTTCCTCTCCAATCAGAACGGCGAAGTGAGCGCCGCTCTTGTCGGCAGATTTCATCTGAGCCTTCATGCTGCGGCCGGCCAAATCAGCCTCGACAACCAGTCCTGCCTGACGAAGCTCATCTGTAACAGCAAAGGCCACCTGCTTGGCTTCCTCACCGAGAGAGACCATATAGACATCCAGATTTTCTTGAGCATCAGGCAGAAGCCCCTGCTCCTCCAGAACCAGAAGCACTCTCTCGAGGCCTACGGCAAAGCCTACAGCCGGAGTGGCCGGGCCGCCGATTTCCTCTACGAGACCGTCGTAGCGGCCGCCGCCGCAGACAGCGCTCTGGGCGCCAAGGTTGTCATACTTAATCTCAAAAGCAGTCTTGGTGTAATAGTCAAGGCCGCGGACGAGGCGGGAATCAAGCTCATATTTCAGGCCGAGAGCTGTAAGGTAGCTCTTGAGCTTCTCAAAATGGTCACGGCATTCATCGCAGAGGCAATCAGCGATTTCCGGAGCGCCGGCATTTAGCTGATGGCATTTTTCCTCCTTGCAGTCCAGCAGACGAAGAGGATTGCGGTCGAAGCGTGACTTGCAGTTGTCGCACATACCGTCCAGCTTCGGGGCCAGGAAGTCCTGCAGAGCCTTGCGGTATACCGGGCGGCACTTGGGGCAGCCTACGGAGTTGATGGAGAGAGTAAGGTTCTTCAATCCCAGCGACTGGAGGAAGCGGGTAGCCAGCAGGATGACCTCGGCATCCACTGCCGGGGAAGCTACGCCAAGAGCTTCAACGCCGAACTGATGGAACTCTCTCTGGCGGCCGGCCTGCGGACGGTCATAGCGGAACATGGAGCCGATGTAGAACAGCTTGGTAAGCTGATTATCGGCATAAAGCTTATTCTGCAGGTAGGCTCTGACTGCTGCTGCTGTGTTCTCCGGACGAAGGGTGACGCTGCGGCCGCCTCTGTCCGTGAAGCTGTACATTTCCTTCTCAACTACATCAGTGGTGTCACCAATGCCTCGCTGGAACAGCTCGGTATGCTCAAACAGCGGCGTTCTGATTTCCCGAAAGCCGTATTTTTTGCAGATATCCCGTACCTTTCCCTCGGCATAGCGCCAGTTGCCCACAGTATCGGGAAGTATATCCTTCGTACCGCGGGGGCGTTCTATCAACATGCTTACTCCTCCAGTATGATAAGTTGCGGACTGTCATCAGACAGTCCATATACATCTTGTTATATATTGTAGGCGGCAGCCAGAAAATCAGCCCGCCGCTGAGTATATCCTTCTATTCTTTCCAGATAGACCGAAAGCTCCTTTGCATTGAAGCAGGCCTTCATGACTCCGGTCGCCGGGTCAACCACCTTGGTAGTTGCCGCTCCGCCGATGCCGATGATAGTCTGCCGCTCCTCCATTATCTGGATATTGTACATACTCTCGGCTCCAGGACGGCAGAAGCCTACATTCTCCAGCTCGCCTCTCTGGTAGCCCTGACGATACAGATAGTAGGGGCGGAGTCCCCAGCCCTCAATGGTATCTCTGGCCACGGCGAACATCTTCTGTGCCTCTTCGTCATCCGGCAGCTCATAGTCCTCTATGTGCATGGCCAAACGGGAGCCGCGCTTCAATGCTAAGGCATGAACAGTGATGTCGTCAGGCTTCAGCGGCTCAAGCTGAGCCATTGTATCTGTTACCTCTGCCGCAGTTTCCCCCGGCAGGCCGATAATCAAGTCCATATTGATGGAGAAATCTCCCAAGCCTCTCAGCAGATGGTACATAGCCGCAATGTCCTTGGGAGTATGACGGCGCCCGATTCGCCGCAGAGTCTTTATCTGCATTGTCTGCGGGTTTACGCTTACCCGGTTGACCCCGTGACGGCTCATAGAGCCAATCTTTTCCAGGCTCATGCTGTCGGGCCTGCCGGCCTCCACCGTAAACTCAATGGTTTTATCGGTAATGAAGTTTGTCTCCACCGCCGCCAAAAGCTGCTCAAACATATCATTGGGCAGGGCCGTAGGCGTACCACCGCCGATATATACATTCTGAACAGTAAAGCCGTACTTCTCCACGGCTTCCTTTGCCGCCTTCATATCGGCGGTCATTGCCTGCCAGAATTTCCGCAGCCCATCTCTTCCCGGCAGTATATAAGCAGGGAAAGAACAGTACAGACAGCGGGTCAGACAGAAAGGAATGCCTACATAAATGCTTACGGTCTTTTCATCCGTCTGCGCCAGGAAAGGTCTCTGGCGGATAGCCAAATCGGTTATCATCACCGATTTTTCTTCCCCTGCACCGTAATCACGGCGAAGCATATCGATGACAGACTCCCGGCTGTCCCCTCTGTCAAGGGCATGATGAACAATCTTCGTAGGCCGGACACCGTGGAGTATTCCCCATGGTGCTTCCTCTATATTCAAATCTTTTGCGATACTGTCATTAATCAGTATGTTGTAGAAATTCAGCTTCACCAATCGGTGAACCGCCGCCTTCGGTGCCTCGTCCCCTACCGACTCTCCCATTACCGGGCGGCTTTCCCTGCCATCACGGATGAAGGTAGTGGTAACGGTAATCCGTGTATCCGGATTGTCCGGCCCATCTGCCGTAATAGTATGGCAGACCTCCCAGACCTCTCCCACCGGCTCCGGCAAAGGAGCCCGGCTGGTGTAGAGCGCCCACTGCTTCGCCTTCTCTGCGGCCTCATCGTAGAGGGGCAGACGAAAGAGATTGAGGACTTCCTTTATAACCTTTTCTACAACCTCGGGACGATGACCGTGGAAATTCCCCTTTTCATCTTCCCGAATTATCAGCTTTTTTATCAGCAAAGCTTACTGGCACTCCTTGCAGCAACCGAAAAACATAACCTGATGGTCATCAATCTGGAAACCGGACTTCTCGGAAATTTCTTTTTCCAGCTCGTCCAGCATATCATCCGGAAACTCTCTTACTTTACCGCACTTCAGGCAAATCAGATGATGATGCTGATGGGCCAGCGGGTCATTGTCGCCTATCTCATAGCGGCTGCAGCCGTCACCGAACTCCATCCGCTGAAGGATTCCCAACTCAGCCAGAAGCTCAAGAGAGCGGTATACAGTAGCAAGACCCACATCAAGTCCCTTGTCCCGGAGCAGACCGTATACATCTTCAGCACTGAGATGCTCGCCCGGATTTTCAAGGAAAATCTCCAAAACAGTCCGCCGCTGGCTGGTAAGCTTATGCCTCCGGGCCTTCAAACGAGTCTCAAGGTCTTGCATTGTAAATCTGCTGCTCATGCTATCCCTCCGGAAATCAATTTACGGTAATGCAAAAATCATCAATCTATCTTAACATAAAAGGACGCAAATTTCAAAAGAAATTTGCGTCTGAAGCTTATCCCAAATATGGATTTATCATCTTTTCATCACCGATGGTGGTGCCGGGTCCGTGACCGGTGAATACCCTGGTATCATCGGGCAGACAGAGGAGCTTCTCCTTAATGCCCCCTACCAGCTTCGTCAGCGAGCCGCCGGGGAAATCGGTACGGCCGATGGAACCGTAAAACAGCGTGTCACCGCTGATGAGCGCCCCCGCTCCATAGAGGCAGATACCGCCGGCAGAATGGCCGGGAGTATGAAGTACCTTCAGGGAGATATTTCCGAACTTCACCTCGTCACCGTCAGCCAGATATTCATCCGCCGGGCGTGAAGTTATCTTCAGGCCCATGTAGGCGGAGAGATTGGCACGAGGATCTCCCAGCATGGGAGAGTCATCCTTGTGTATCATCAGTTTGGCGCCGGTCTCTTCACAGATGGCGTCGTTTGCGCCGATATGGTCACTGTGGCCATGGGTATTGACTACAGCCTTTACGGTCAGTCCGTCCTTCTTTATCTCCGCCATAATCCGCTCGGGGTTTCCGCCCGGATCCACCACGATAGCTTCTTTCGTATCTGCATCCCAAAGGATGTGGCAGTTTACATCAATGGGGCCAACAACCAGAGTCTTAATCCTCATTTCCGTCATCTCCTTTGCTGCCGGAGGAAGTCATCTTACGGCTGGCGCTATAGACATCCTTCAGCTGACGCAGCTTGTTAATAACCTGTGTTACCTGCGACGAGCTGGTAACCTCCAGACCCATCTCAACCACAGAAGTGCGGTTCTTGCGGTTTGCCCTCGCATTGATAGAGCTGATGTTCAGCTTCAGTTCACTCGGTACGGCCAGCAGCTGAGTGAGTACACCCTGCCTGTCGTTGCAGGTGATTTCCAGCTTGACCGTATAGAACTTATCGATACCGATATCCCAGCTGACCTCCATGACTCGCTCAATGTCGCTGAGACCGGAAGAAATATTCGGGCAGTCGGAACGATGAACAGATACGCCTCTGCCTCGTGTAATAAAGCCAACGATGGGGTCACCGGGTATCGGATTGCAGCAGTGAGCCAGACGGACCATCAGACCGCCCTCACCCTGAACAAGGACACCGTGACCGGCCTTCCTGGAGCCTGCGTTGTGAGGCTTCAGCTCCTCCAGTATCTTCGACATATCCGCACTGGCAGCTTTCTGCACTTCCTTCTTGTGCATCTCTACCAGCTTGGTCACGACAGTCTTCAGAGAAACGCCGCCATAGCCGATAGCAGCCAGCAGGTCATCCTCTGTTGCCAAATTGAAGCGGTCGGCCACCTGCTGCATCTTATCCTTCTGCAGCAAATCCTTTGGGTCGTAGCTGAGGTGCTTCAATTCTTCATGAAGCATTTCCTTAGCCCGCTCGATATTCTCTTCCCTCTTTGCCTTCTTGAACCAGCTGCGAATCTTGTTGCGGCTGTCGGGAGAGCCGACGATGTTCAGCCAGTCGCGGCTTGGGCCGCCGTTGGCCTTATTGGTGATTATTGATACAATGTCGCCGTTCTTCAGCTTATGCTCAAGAGGAACCAACTTGCCGTTTACCTTGGCGCCGACGCAGTGATGGCCGACCTCCGTATGGATGCGATAGGCAAAGTCCAGTGGGACAGAGCCCTTCGGCAGATTGATTATCTCGCCCTTCGGGGTGAAGACGAATACTTCATCCGAGAATACATCGACCTTCAAGGCTTCTACATATTCCTTCGGGTCGCTGAGTTCCTGCTGCAGGTTTACCATCTGACGGAGCCAGCTCATCTTCTGATCCAGTTCGCCTGTCGCTCCGACCGAGGCTCCGGCTTCCTTGTATTTCCAATGTGCGGCAACACCGTACTCGGAGACCTGATGCATCTTGAAGGTGCGAATCTGAATCTCCAGCGGATAGCCCTTAGTCATTACCGTAGTATGTAGGGACTGATAGCCGTTTGATTTCGGCATAGAGATGTAATCTTTGAAGCGGCCGGGTATCGGCTTCCACATCTCATGGAGAGTTCCCAGTACAGCATAGCAGTCGCGGACAGAGTGAACCAGCACCCTGACGGCTGAGAGGTCATATATCTCGTTGATGCTCTTGTTGTCGCGGCGCATCTTCTTGTAGATACTGTAGAAGTGCTTGGCTCGGCCGTGTATTTCGCACTTGATGCCGTCCTCAACGAACTGTTTGCGCATCTGCTCTATGGCGTTGTCGATGAACTCCATTCGCTCGGTGCGCTTCTGCTTGACGCTTTCTACCAGGTCATAGTACACATCGGCATGGAGATAACGAAGGCATAGGTCTTCCAGCTCGCACTTGATATTGGATATACCCATGCGGTTGGCCAGCGGGGCATATATTTCCTTCGTCTCCTGAGCGATACGCTGCTGCTTGTCCTCCCGCATGTACTTCAGCGTCCGCATATTGTGCAGACGGTCTGCCAGCTTAATGAGGATAACGCGGATATCCTTAGCCATGGCCAGGAACATCTTGCGATAGTTTTCCAGCTGCTGCTCTTCCTTGGACTTGTATTCAATCTTGCCCAGCTTTGTCACGCCGTCAATGAGCATGGCAATCTCCGGCGAGAACATCTCCTCCATCTGCTCGATGGTAAAGGTAGTGTCCTCTACTACATCGTGAAGGAGCGCCGCGCTTATGGTGGACTCGTCCATGTGCAGGTCGGCAATGATTGCAGCAACATTAAGGGGATGAATAATATATTCTTCCCCGGAAGCCCTCTTCTGTCCCTTATGGGCTTCGGCCGCCAGCTCATAGGCTTTCCTTATAATATCAAAATTGGCATCCGGCTGAGATTTCCTGACGATGTCCAGTATAAAATCTATTGTTACCGGCTCGTTATAAGCTTCACTCATCCTGCCCGCCTCCGATTACAGTTTATCGTTTTATTATAATGCAGTGAAAACAAATAAACAAGAGCTGTTCGCAAAGACAAAGGTTTTTCCCTTGTATTGCAAACAGCTCTTTTTCTTTACGGAAACCGACGCCTCAGTTGACCTCAAAGGCATTCTCAAGCTGATTGATGAACAGCTGGCCATCATCTGCCGCAATTACTTCAATCACATCGAAGCGGCACAGGCATTCTTGCAGCTTCTTTGCCATGATATACCAGGTCGCTCCCCGGATTATCTTCCGCTGCTTGGCCGGTGTCACTGCCATGGCCGGGGAGCCGCAGCGGATACTGCGCCGGGTCTTCACTTCGACAAAGACGATAACTCCGTCCTTCTCCGCGATGATGTCTACCTCGGCTTCTCTTATCCGATACTGCTTCTCCAGAATACGATAGCCTTTTTTCATCAGGTAGTCAGCTGCTGCCGCCTCACCGAGGTTGCCCAGTTCTTTGTTGTTCATAAAGAAAGTCACCCAGTCAAAAATAGAGACGGTGTAACCGTCTCTACCTTAATGTGATATCCAAGTGAATAATGTCTGTAAGAAAACCGTTAATCAACATCGGTACTTGGCGACCTGCGAGCAAGCATGCGACGCAGGAGCCTAGTGCCGCTATGTTGATTGCCGAGCGAGAGCGTGTTTTCGTCAGACCTTATTCACGCTGCTTTATTTACGAAGCTCAGCGCCGAAGTTCTTTGCCACTGCCTCGACAATAGCATTGAATGCTACATCAACTTCCTCATCGGTAAGGGTACGGTCAGCCGCCCGGAACTTCAGGGAGAACGCCAGACTCTTCTTACCCTCGCCCAGCTGCTTGCCGGTGTACAGGTCAAAGAGATTTACGCTCTGGAGATACTTGCCGCCCTGCTTGGTGATGGTGCGGGCAATAAGTCCGGCAGACACATCATCGGCAACAGTAAGAGCCAGGTCACGCTCAACAGCCGGATATTTCGGCAGCTGAGTGAACTTCGCCTTCTTGCCGGTATATTTCAGAAGAGTCTTGATGTCAGTCAGGACAAACATATACATCTTCTTTTTGGTGCCAAGGTTTTCCATGACCTGCGGATGAACTTCACCCACGGTAGCGATAACCTCACGGCCCTTCTTGAATACGGCAGTCTTGCCCGGATGGAGGCAGAAATGCTCACCGGCCTCGACAGCACAGTCACGAATGCCGATGGCATCAAGGAGACTCTCAACGATACCCTTGGCATCGTAGAAGTCAACCATCTCATTGCTGTCGGTCCAGTTCTGGGGATAGCGGCGACCGGAGATTACGCCGGCCAGCTTCAGCTTCTGGTCAGGCAGCTCGGTTACCGGCAGAGCCTTCGGGAAGAAAACAGGGCCGATTTCAAATACACGGACATCTTCGTTCTTACGGGCGAAGTTCCGCAGAACAGTCTCAAAGAGAGTGGTGAGAATGCAGGTGCGGACATTGGGATAATCGTCGGACAGCGGATTCATGATAGGAATCATGGTGCGGAGAATGCTGTCAGCCGGAACATTCAGCTTGTCGCACATATCCGGATGCTGGAAGCTGAAGGAACGGGTCTCCAGCATACCCTGGGCCACGAGAGTTTCCGTAATCTTGTCTACAAGGTTCTGATCCTCGCTCTGACGGGCCAGCATTACGCCGCCTCTGGGAAGAGTAGCCCGAATATTGTCATAGCTGTAGATGCGGGCAATTTCCTCGGAGATGTCTTCCATGAGGGCGATATCTTTTCTCCAGGTGGGAGAAACAGCCTCGTAATTGCCGCCGCCAAGATCCTTAACCTCGATATCGAGGGAAGCAAGGATGCGGAGGATTTCTTCTGCCGGGATATCGGTGCCGAGACGCTTATTAATCTGCTCGGCAGTGAACGGAACAACCGGCTGCTCCTTCGGAGCCGGATATACATCGATAACACCCTGAGCAACGGTGCAGGCACCCATATCCTGAAGGAGCTGGGCTGCACGATCAAGGGCACGGATGGTATGCTCTACATCTATACCGCGCTCAAAACGGCCGGAGGCCTCGGAATGAAGACCGATGGAGCGGGAGGTACGACGGATGGAAGGTCCAAAGAAGGAAGCTGCTTCCAATACGACGGTAGTAGTCTTCTCGGTGATTTCGGTTTCCAATCCGCCCATTACACCGGCAAGACCGGCTGCCTTTACGGCATCGGCAATAACCAGCTCGCCGCCCTTGGCAAGACGGGAAGAATCATCAAGAGTATGCAGCTCCTCGCCGGCATTGGCCCGGCGGGCAGTGAGAGACTGACCGGCAATCTCATCGTAGTCGTAAGCGTGCATAGGCTGACCAAGCTCAACCATTACAAAGTTGGTTACATCGACTACATTGCTGATGGAGCGGATTCCTGCACCTTCGAGACGGGTACGCATCCACGCCGGAGAGGGACCGATTTTTACATTCTTCAGCACACGGGCGGAGAAGCGGGAGCAAAGGTCCGGATCGTCGATAGCAATCTTAATCATATCGGCAGCCTTTGCCGCATCATCCTCAGTGACCTTTATATCCGGCCACTTGGGCTGATTGCCGGTAAGAGCTGCTATCTCACGGACGATACCGATTACGCTGAAGCAGTCGGCACGGTTTGCCGTGAGCTCGAACTCCAATACAGCATCATCGAGGCCAAGAACCTCAGCAATGGGACGGCCGATAGGAGTATCGGCGTCCAGAATATAAATACCGTTCAGCTGTGCCTCGGTGAGACCGGTAGTATCAATCTTGATTTCATCTGCGGAGCAGAGCATACCGGCAGAGGCTACGCCGCGGAGCTTGGACTTGGCAATCTTCTTGCCACAGGGAAGGTCGGCACCTACAAGAGCTACCGGCACGACATCACCCTGATGGACATTCTGAGCACCGGTAACGATGGTGAGAGGCTTGTCTTCTCCCACATTCATGGTGCAGATGAACATGTGGTCAGAGTCCGGGTGACGAACGATTTCGTCTACACGGCCGGTAACAACCTTCTCCAGACCCTTATCTGCCCGAATAACATTCTCTACCGGAACACCGGCACGAGTCAGCTTCTCAGCCAGCTCCTCGGCGGTCTCGGTGAAATCTATATAATCTTTAAGCCATTTAATAGAAACCTGCATCTATATCACCTCTCAGAACTGGGACAGGAAGCGAACATCATTGTCATAGAAAAGGCGGAGGTCATCAATGCCGTAGGAAAGCATTGCAATACGCTCAACGCCGAGACCAAAGGCAAAGCCGGAGACTTTCTTCGGGTCGTAGCCGCTCATCTCCAGTACATGGGGATGAACCATGCCGGCACCGAGAATTTCCAGCCAGCCGGTACCCTTGCAGACCCGGCAGCCCTTGCCGTGACACATAACGCAGGAAATATCTACCTCAGCACTGGGCTCGGTAAAGGGGAAGAAGCTGGGACGGAAGCGAACGCCTACATCCTCGCTGAAAATCTTGTGGAGGAACAACTCCAGAGTACCCTTCAAATCTGCAAAGGTAATGCCCTCGTCAATAACAAGACCCTCTACCTGAGTGAACATGGGAGAATGGGTAGCATCGTAATCATCACGGCGATAAACCCGGCCCGGGGCAATCATGCGGATGGGGCTGTTGGGCTCGTGAGCCTCCATGGTACGAGCCTGTACCGGGGAGGTCTGAGTGCGCATGAGGATGTCCTCAGTGATATAGAAGGAATCCTGCATATCGCGGGCGGGATGATCCTTGGGCAGATTAAGTGCCTCGAAGTTATAGTAATCGGACTCAACCTCGGGACCGTCCTCGATAGTAAAGCCCATATCCATGAAGATGGACTTGATGCGGTTCAAGGTCTGAGTCAGCGGATGGAAATGACCGGTCCACAGGGGGCGTCCCGGCAGAGTAACATCAATGCGCTCATCAGCCAGCTTCTGCTTCAGCTCTTCAGCCTTCAGTTCTGCTGTTCTGTCCGCAATCATTTCCTCCAGCTGGGCCCGAGCCTGATTTACTACCTGACCGAACTTTGGACGCTCCTCCGGTGCCAGCTGGCCGAGGCTCTTCAGCATACCGGTGATTTCACCCTTTTTACCCAGGAAACGAACCCGGATGTCATTGAGTTCCGGCAGAGTCTGAGCTTTGTTCTTGATGAGCTCCGCAGCTTCTTGGGTAAGCTGCGCGATTTTCTCTTCCATGTATATCCTCCTCAAGTGGCATATCGCCGAAAATTTACAAAATATCAAAAATATATTATAGCCAAATTGTTCTCTACAAACAAGTCGTTTAATAAAAATTCATTAACAAAAGAGCTGTGAAAAATGACTGCTCATCTTTCACAGCTCCGTTGTCTTATCTTTTTCCCGAATTTTTCACCTTATACAGCTCATCGTCCGCACGGCGGAACAGCTTCTCAAATGACTCGGACGGGTCATCGTACTCAGCTATTCCGAAGCTCGTGGACAACACATAAGGAAGTTCCTCACTGGCCTTAGCCAATATCTCATCAACCCTGCGGCATATATCCCGTATGGTACCGTCCGCCTCAGACTTCACGATAATGACGAACTCATCACCGCCGTAACGGGCCAGGAATGCCTGCGTCCATCCGCAGGCGGTCTTCATCGCATTGGCAACGATTACCAGCGCCTTGTCGCCTTCCTTGTGACCAAAGGTATCATTGATGCTCTTGAATTTATTCAGGTCACTGATTGCCAGATAAATCTTCTCACCGTCAGACGGGTCGTACTCCGCAAACAGCGCCTTGATATATTTCTCAAGCTGATAGCGATTGTTTACCTGCGTGAGAGCATCTATTGTAATGATGCCCTCCTGCTCTCTGATGATATCCATCTGCCGCTGAAGATCCTCGTTGGCCGATTTAAGCTGACTGCTGTAGCTGGCTTCTCTTGCCAGTGAGGCAGACATCTCATTATTGTACCGCTTGGTACGGCGCCAATACACATAGAAATTTACAATAAGCAGCAGAATGAAAATACAGAAGCCAATCGTCACCTTGCCGCTGTTGTGCCTGATAAAGCTGGCAACAGAATAATCGGAAGCAACATAGGTACTGCTGATGATGGAATCATTTATATCATTGGGGCTTATCTCTAAAAGACAACGGCTAAGGACTCCGTAGAAAATTCTGTTCTCCCGTCTGGTGACAAAACCGTAGTCTATGTTTCCAACATTGATTATATGAAGATTGCTGAACTCATCGACCTGATCAAGATAGCGGTACAGGACGCCGCCGCTGGCAATAGCGGAGCTTACCTCCCCACTCTCTACCGCCTCCAGGCAATCCGCCAATGTGTCGTATCCCTGAAACTCAGACTTGGGAAACATATCCCGCATAATGCCCATTGCCGGAGCAGTCAGCTTAACAATACCGATTTTCTTGTAGATATCTCCCTTGAAGTCACCCCGGTAAACTATTGCCGTCCGGTCTGGAGCCAATTTTCCTGTGCTGAAAACATCATCCTGCTCCGCATACCACAGGCTGTCGTAGATTGGGAAGGCAGCCTCTACATACCCCTGCTTCAATGCCTCAATCAGCTCCGGCTGATTATCAAAGGGCATCAGACTGACTTCACATCCGGTGAAATCTCTCACCCGCTCGGCCGCAATGACGACAACGCCCGCCCATTGACCGCTGCGTTTGTCGTAGCCGCTGTAGGGAAGGAAATCCTTCAGGCAGCCGATTCTGATATGACGGCTGCGCAGCCAGTCCTTCTCCTGCTGATTAAGGCCATGCCGGACATACTGCTTGCTCAGGTAGTGTTCATGTAGACTCTTGTCGAAAGAAGGCTGGCGGGTAAATATTTCCTCCTGCGCCTTGTTCAGCTCCGCCAGCAGATCCGGTCTGTTCCCGGCAACGCAAAGGAACAGACGGGTGCCGCCGAAGTTTATAACGCTCTTGACACCCTCCATCATGTTGTACTCCACCACAGCAACTGCATCCAATCGCCGATGACGGAACATCTCCATGCGGGAAAAGGAATTTCTCAAAGAAATAATTTCGCAGTTTATATTATGCTGCTTCACAAAATCCCGCAGCATAATCTCTATAGTGCTGTTTGACTGCACGCCGATGCGCAGACCCTCCAGTGACTGCGGACTTCCCATGTTTTCGACCGGTCTGTCATCATGAACCAGCACATGGTAATCCTCTCGTCCCATAGGTATTCCGGGGAACAATACATGAGATATATTTCCATTTCGCGGGGAAATACCTCCCATTATATCAATTTCTCCACTGTTGAGCTTCGCCAGCAATTCATCATGTTTGCCGTACACATACTTATACTTCCAGCCGGTATACTTGGCTACCTCCTGAATGTAAGCATAGGCGTAGCCATTCTTTGGAGTATCGTCATCGTATCCGGACTCGTAGGCATCATTATCGGTGAAATAACCGACCCGCACAATTTTTTCTTCTGCTTCAGCTTCCGCAGAACCGAGGAAACCGGTAAAAAAAGCTAACATAAATAAAACAACAGCAAACAGACGGACCGCCGCCTGCTTGCTGTTGAAATATTTGTCTTGTGTCAATCTGTTACTTCTAACAGTGACCATTCCTTCGCCCTCTTGAAAGTTTAATTTTTAGTTCCGGCGATTTCCCGGATGCTTGTAGTTGCGAATAGGAATGTTGGCTACAACCGCTACCGCATCGTCCTGTGTTTCCAGACCGATGTCCATGGACTTCCTGTCAACATCCATATATTTTGAAATAACCTGAAGAATTTCCTCCCGCATCCGCTCCATTACCTCAGGGCTGATGCTGGCGCGATCGTGAACGAGGACAACCTTCAGTCTGTCTCTGGCAATTTCGTGTGAGGACTTTGATTTGCCGCCGAACAAGCCGAAAAGAGAATCAAACATTAATATTCCTCCTTATCAGCGGCCGAAAAGTGCCTTGAGACGATCGAAGAAGCTGGGGCCGGAGAACTCCATGAAAGGAATGGACTCACCCATAATTCGGCCCACCAGATTGCGGTATGCCTTACCGGCCTGAGAATTTTCATTCTCTACTACCGGGACACCGATGTTGGCAGCATCAATTACAGTTGCGTCATCGGGAATGTGGCCGATACGCTCTACCCCAAGAGTATCGTCAATATCTTCCATCGTGAGCATATCGCCTCTGGCGACAATCTCCGGACGGATACGGTTTACTACCAGCTTTACCTTCTTTTCGTCAGCCAGCAACTTGCCGATAATCTTATCGGCATCACGGACTGCGGCTACTTCCGGCATAGTGACGACGATAGCCCAGTCTGCACCGACTACAGCGGTCTGGAAGCCCTGCTCAATGCCGGCAGGACAGTCAATAAGGATATAGTCAAAATCATCCCGCATGTTCTTTACAAGCTCTGCCATCTGAGACGGAGTGATGGCAGTTTTGTCCGCCACCTGACTGGTGGCCAGCAGGTAGAGATTTTCATACTTCTTGTGACGGACCAGCGCCTGACGATAGCCTACACGCTGCTGAATAACATCCACCAGAGTATATACAATACGACGCTCCAGCCCAAGCAGCAAATCGAGATTGCGGAGGCCGGTATCGGTATCCACCAATACGACCTTCTTGCCTCTGGCTGCCAGTCCCATACCGATATTGGCAGTGGTGGTAGTCTTGCCAACGCCGCCCTTTCCTGAGGTTACGACGATTACTTCACTCATTTATACTCCTACCTTTCTATGGTCTCAATGACGATTGCGTTATCCTTTATCTGCGCCCGCTCGGCCTTCGTAGGTCTGGCCATCCCCTCGGGGGACTGGGCGATTATATCAGCAATTCTTATCTGCACCGGCATAAGGCAGTCAGCCACGATGACAGCATTCCTGTCGCCATACGCTCCGGCATGAACAAGGCCCTTGCAGACGCCTCTGATATCGATAGAGCCTCCGGCTACAATCTCTGCCCCGGCATTTACATTGCCGACGATGAGGACGCCGCCCCGGGATGAAATACTCTCACCGCTCCGAACTGTGCGGTTG
Source organism: Selenomonadaceae bacterium (assembly GCA_030523645.1). Classification (GTDB taxonomy): domain Bacteria; phylum Bacillota; class Negativicutes; order Selenomonadales; family Selenomonadaceae; genus RGIG250. Next base: position 266,721 of record JAUNIB010000001.1, on the reverse strand, counting down.
ATTACCTTCATGGGAACGGTACCCGGCTCGGCTGCGGTGGCTAATGGCTGCGGAACTTCATTGGCATTGAATGGCACTGCCGTCGGCGCCTGTGCAGCCGGTACATTAACCGGCTCAGGCGCTGCCACAGGCACACTTTCCACCGGAGGCTGCGGCACAGCAACAGCCTGGGCATAAGCCGCCTGTCTTGCTCTCGCCTCCCGAAGCTCTGCCTCGGCATCCTCCACCCGGAAAAATACACCATGCTGACGGAACAGCTTAGTGAATCTCTCCTCGTCCTCGGGAGATATCACTCCCGGCATGAGAAGAACCAGTGTCCCCCGCCGGAAAAATCTGCTGCCCCACTCCGACTCCAGCTTGTCCCGAAGCTCATTGAGAACAGACTCTGTATCGGCTCCTGCCGCAATCATCAACTGAAGACCGGCAGCGTTGCCCTTAAATTTTACAAGCTCTTCACTCATAATACTATATCCTTTGAGAAATATGAAAGTAAGCGCTGTCTTTTTTACTTCTTACATTATATCAAAATAGCAAAAGGGTAACAAGTACACCAAATATCAATATAAATATCGTGCCGTTTTAGTTTCCTTTTCCTGCTGAAGCAGTGGTCTTGGGCGCAGACGGAGGCTTCGGCGCAGGAGCAGGCTTCTGTCTCGGCTCCGGAGCGGAATGGGGCTTCGGCAGATGCTGCGGCTCATGTTCGCCCTTCTTACCGGTATTCACGTCAGTCTGAGAGTTTCCGACAGCAGGCTGACCGCCGTTCACCTTGGCAGACTCACGATTTTCTCCGGCAGCGATTCCCTGCTCGGCCGCGTAGCTGCCTCCCTGGACTGCCGCAGGCTGCTTATCGGCTTTGCCGGCTGTTCCCGGCTTGTCGTTTGTCTTCTTATCATTCTGAACCGGCTGCGGCGGGTTGAATATCGCCGAGAGGATTTCCCGACCGATAGGTACTGCCGAGCTGGCACCGAAGCCGCCCTGCTCAACAATTACCGCCACTGCCACATTCGGATTTTCAAAAGGTCCGTAGGCGACAAACCAACCGTGGTCACGGCCGTGGGGATTCTCCGCCGTACCGGTCTTACCGGCTATATTTACCGGGAATCCGGAACCGAAGAAGGAAGCCGCAGTACCATAGTTCGTAACATCGTTAAGACTGTTCTGCACTAGTCTGATAACATTTTCCGGTACCGCAAGCTCATGATCCAAGGTCGGCTCATATTTCTTTACGAGGGTACCGTCCGGGGCAACAATTTTGTCTACCAAATAGGGACGGTAGCATTTGCCGCCGGCAGCCATCTGGCTCATAACCATGGCTGCCTGCAGCGGAGTCACAAGATTAAAGCCCTGTCCGATGGCCGCATCCAATGTCTCGGAAATATACCATTCGTCGTCAAAGACCTCTTTCTTATACTTCCGGTTCGCCACCAGACCCTCACTTTCAAAGGGCAGATTTATCCCGGTCTTGCGGCCGAGACCGAACATCCGGGAGTATTCCTCCAGCTTATCAATGCCAAGACGATAGCCCATCTCGTAGAAATAAATATTATCAGAGTGAGCCATAGCCTCCGCAAAGTTTATCCAGCCGAGAACCTCACCGGCGGCATTTGTCTTTTCGTCAATCCAGTACACACCGCTGTCGAGGATTTTTTCCTCAGGAGTAACCTTTCCCTCGGTAAGAGCCGCGGTACCAGTAACAATCTTGAAGGTAGATCCCGGCGGATATTCGCCGCTGATTACCTTGTTGTCCATCGTGTAGAAAGGATTTTCAATAATCTCCTGCCAATCCTTCTGACTGATGCCGTTTATAAATTTATTGGGGTCAAAGGTCGGCCGGCTTACCATGGCCAGCACTTCACCGGTCTGCGGATTCATGACCACGGCTGCCGCACCCTGGGTATCGAGATTAGCCAGCACACCGTCTACAGCCCTTTCGGCTGCTTCCTGTATACGCTTATCCAAAGTCAGGTAAATATCGTTGCCCGGAACAGCATCCTTGCTGCCGAGAATCTGTACCGGTGTACCGGCTACATCGACCTCGACCTGACGGCCGCCGCGATTTCCTCGCAGCTCCTTGTCATAGAATCGTTCCAGACCGTATTTGCCGATAATATCGCCGATACGGTAATCCTGACCCTTCCTGTTCTCCAGCTCTTCATCAGAAATCTCCGCCACATAGCCGATTGCATGGGCGGCAAGCTGATTGTTGATATATTTTCTTATGGGCTGAACCTCGATGATGACACCGGGGAACAAATCCTTCTGTTCCTCGATAATAGAAATTATCTCGAGGCTCACATCGTATTTAATGCGTATGGGGTCTACACCCTCGGCGTCTCCCACTCTTTCCTTGATGTCCTGTGCCGGGACATTCAGCAGCTTTGCCAGACGATTCACCACATCATCACTGACAGGGGAATTCAAAGGCAGAAGGCTGACCGTGAAACCCGGCCGATTGGAGACGAGACTTTCCCCATGACGATCATAGAAAAGTCCCCGGGGGGCAGTGTACGGAATAACGCGTATTCTATTGCCGTCTGCCAAACGGGAATAGTATTCACCGTTGTATACCTGCAAATAACCGGCCCTGAGAATAAGGGCCGAAATAATCAGGATAACGACGATACCGAGTACCCGAAGACGGCCCTCGTATTCGTTGTTCACGACCTTGCTCCTTATGTAGAAATTAGGACACCCGCAGGTGTCCTATCATATACTGTGTATTGCGGAATAATTGACCGGCCCTGATTACAGACCGATGCTCCTTACGATTCCTTTGAGCGCTGTTCCGGCCAATAGCTTTCACAGAGCTTTATTACCAGCCGATGTATCGGCAGAGCAAAAACGAAGTTATAAAACAGCCACGGCAAAAGAATGTCGCTTACAGTGGTTGAGAAGCTGGGCTTGTAGCCCAGCAGATAGACCATACCAAAAATCACGCCGTACTGGATTGCCGTTGCACCCAGCGAGCTCATCAGCGGCATGATGGTCTGTTCCTTGAATACCCGGTTGCTCAGAGAACCGCAAACGAAGGCTGCCGCCATCTTCGCCAGTGTATGCACACCAAAGAAGCTGCCGGTAACAATATCCTCTATAAGGCCAAAGCAAAATGCGGAAAAAACACCGAGACGGCTTCCCTGCAATATCGTAAAGGACACTGCAAAGAGCAGCAGGAAGTCAGGCCCCACTCCCCGAAAAGCAAAGTAAGGCATAAGGGAGGTTTCCAAAACAAAGAGACTGCCGATTACCGCAGCCCATACTCCCAGCTGCCTCATGGCCGTCCACCGCCGTAGACATCAATGCTCTCCGTGCCTGGGGTGACAGGCGGAGGCGTAAGAGCCTGTGCCTCAGACTCCCGAGAAGCGGTAATAATAGCTACATCTTCCAGCTTTTGAAGGTCTGCGGATGATTCCAGAACGGCAAACTTCAAAAGCCCGCCGGCGTCATTCTTCACCTCAGAGACGGTACCTACTACCAGCCCTTTAGGGTAAATGCCGCCGAAGCCGCTGGTTACGATAGTATCGCCCACCTGAACATCAGCACTGCGGGGAATGTTTACCATTCTGGCCCGGTATATATCAGATATATCGCCCTGTACTATTCCGGCAATCCTTGACCGCTGGTCCAGTACGGCTACTGCCGCTCTGGGGTCAGTCACCAGCTCAATGCGGCTGGAAATCGGCCCGACCTCGGTAACATGACCAATGAGGCCGTGATTTGTCACCGCCGACATATTCTTCTTTATTCCGTCATTGCTGCCCTTATTGACAGTAATGACACTTGTCCAGGTAGCCGCCTCACGACCGATTACACTGCACACCATCAAATCAAACTGACCGGCTGCATTCTTGTAGCCGAGCAATTCTCTCAGCCGGTTGTTTTCGGCAGCATACTCTGCCGCTTTGCGGTTCTGCTCACGAAGCTCCCGCACCTCGTTGCGGAGCATCTTGTTCTGCTCGTGGATAGTAAAGATATCCCAGACATCCGAGGTTATCTCACGGTACTTACCGCCCACCCATGAAACTGCCCGCTGAAAAGGGGCAAACACAGTCATCAGCGAGGGAGTGGAAAAGGGCAACTCAAAGCGGCCTCTGTCAGCAAAAAACACGCTGCAAAAGACACCGACAAAAACCACTGCCAAAAGCAGTGCCGCCCGACCGCTGTGGCCGTCATTTTTGATTTTACTCATGACTTCAAATTATCTGTAAATTACGGACGCATCTTCTTGGCGGTCATGACGACCCGCTTCAGAAGGTCAATGTTCTCCAGTGCCCGACCGGTACCCTGACCGACACAGGAAAGTGCATCCTCAGAAACCAGTACCGGCATTCCGGTCTCATGGCTCAGGAGACGGTCAAAGTTCGTCAGGAGTGCGCCGCCGCCGGTCATCATGATGCCGTGATCCATAACATCCGCTGCCAGCTCAGGGGGAGTCTTCTCCAAGGTACCCTTAACTGCATCGATAATCTTGTAGATAGGCTCATCAAGGGCTTCGCGAATTTCGCTGGCGTGGATATTGAGGTTCTTCGGCAGACCGGTTACCAGATCACGGCCGCGGATATCCATTGTCTTATCATTATTGGGATCAACGATTGCCGCACCGATAGTTACCTTTATTTCCTCTGCGGTACGGTCACCAATCATCAGATTGTATTTGCGCTTGATGTACTGAACGATGGAGGAGTCAAGCTCGTCACCGCCGATACGGATAGAACGGCTGGTAACGATACCGCCGAGGGAGATAACAGCGATTTCAGTGGTACCGCCGCCGATGTCTACAACCATGCTGCCGGTAGCATCCTCTACCGGGAGACCGGCACCGATAGCGGCAGCCATAGGCTCCTCAATGAGATACGCTTCACGGGCGCCTGCCTGCTGGGCAGCATCAATAACAGCTCTCTTCTCTACCTCGGTAACGCCGGAGGGAACACCTACAACGACCCGGGGACGGACAAAGGAGCGGGTATTCATAGCCTTGCGGATGAAATATTTGAGCATTGCCTGAGTAACATCGAAGTCAGCAATAACGCCGTCCTTCATGGGGCGGATAGCCCGGATGCTGCCGGGGGTACGGCCAATCATCCGCTTAGCCTCCTCGCCTACTGCCAGCACCTCACCGTTTTCACTTTTAATCGCTACGACAGAGGGCTCGCGGAGGACAATACCCTTGCCCTTTACATGGACCAGCGTATTTGCTGTGCCCAAATCTATACCCATATCGCGAGAAAGTGCGTCAAAAAGACTCCACATTTCAATATTCTCCTTCCTGTTTACAAAAAATTCCCATATATTTTACTATTTTTTTTATCTCTCTGCAATGGAAAATCACATTGAACTTCGGTGATTTTGTACCTCTAGTTTTCGATTATTCCCTCGTCCCGCAGAGATACATATTCCTCTCCGGAAACGATTATGTGGTCAACCAATGGAATCATCAGCGTTTCCCCTGCCTTCACCAGCCGCTTGGTTAAAGTCAGATCTTCGCCGCTCGGTCTCATATCGCCCGACGGATGATTGTGCGCCACCAGGAAAGATGTTGCTGCGGCTCTGACAACCTCACGCATCACTTCTCTGGGATGAGCAACAGTCATATTCACCGTACCGCTGCTGATACGGCGGCAGCTCAAGGGATGAAGCTGTGAATCGAGTGACAGCACCAGGAAATTCTCCACCGTTAAATCAAGCTCTGCAAATCGCTGTCGGAAATATCCTACCGCATCTGCAGATGATTGTATCTTCACCGGAAGATTTGTCGGCCGGGTTGAGCGTTTGCCCAGCTCAAGAGCCGCCAGCAGCTTCGTCGCCTTTGCTTCTCCCAGTCCGTGGAGCTTCTTCAGCTCCCAGTAGCCCAGTCTTGCCAAGCCGGTAAGTCCGTCACTTCCCTGTTCATTGATAATCATCTGTGCCAGCTCCGGCACGGAGTGACTGCTGGTACCGGACCCAAGCAGGATAGCCAGCAGCTCTGCATCCGTCAGAGCTTCCGGGCCGCGGCGTATGAGCTTCTCCCGAGGCATATCCTGAAGAGGCATATCGGATATTTTAATCCCCATAGAGCTTTATCCCATTTTCTTCTGCCAAGGCAACCACAGCATGAACCGGCAGACCGATAACATTGGCGGCGGAGCCTTCCAGTCTGTCTACAAATGCCATTGCTCTGCCCTGTACGGCGTAAGCACCGGCCTTGCCCTGCCACTCTCCGCTGGAAATGTATCTTTCCAGTGCCTCAGGAGTAATCTCCAAAAAGTGAACCAGCGTCTTATCTACCGATGAATATTCGCGGCCATCCTGAATAATACAGATACCGGTATACACAGAGTGGCTGCGTCCCGACAGGGACATCAGCATTTCCCGGGCTTCCTCCTCGTCCTTCGGCTTACCGAAAATACGCGGTGAGCCTTTTCCGCCGGACTGCTCCAGAGCAACGATTGTATCCGCACCCAATACAGGCAGCTCTTTCAAGTTTCCTGTATCATCGCTGTATTTGCCATGGGCGATTGCCTCTGCCACGGCCCCGGCTTTCAGACGGGCATTCTCCCGAACGACAACCGCCGGCGAGCCGCTGCTGATTTCCGAGGTGTCCTCTGTTATTACCCGATGCTCTATGCCGGCTGCCGTCAGCAGCTCGGTCCGTCGGGGTGAAGATGAGGCCAGTATTATCATTGCTTACATCCTCTCACAAATCAGAACCCCTCATTGCTCTTTATCTGCTTTCTGATTTTTGCCGCTTCTCCGGTCAGGGTCTTTGCCTCCCGCTGGCGGTTCAGGGCACTGCTGATAGTGGTGCCCTTTTTGTCTACCAGCCAGGCTGCATACTCTTTTGCATACTCGATATTTTCCTTGGCAATCTTCACATAGAGATTGTGAAGTGTCTGAACCTCATCGGGGACATTGAGTGCCTCCAAAGCAGCCAGACGCACCTGCCAATCCTTCAGCAGATCGTTTTCAGCCATGAGGCGGAGCTTTTCGCGGGTAGCCGGTGTCCCCAGATTGCCGGAGGCAAGGGTCAGTGACATCTGCTGCTCGATAGCTGCCACCTTTTTATCGTGGGCTTCGTTCAAAGTATCAATCTGCTTGAGGTAATTGTCTATTCTCTCATGACGCTTTGCTGCTGTCAGAGAGAAGAACTCTGCCAAATTGCTGATATGATTCAGGCGATAAGTTCCTTCCTTGTCAGGTACCAGTACCAGCTCAAGCTGAAACTCTGCCTCGACCGCCTTCTGATAGACCTCTACCTTGGCGACGGCATACTTCTCGCCGTTCTCCTCCCGGTTTACTACAGACTTAATCCCTCTGTACTCCACCGTATCAAGCCCCAGACGACGAATGAGCATGGCGGAATCAATGTGGATATTGTCTGCCGCATCATCACCGGAGAAGCTGCCGGTACGGATAAAGCGGTTCGTCATTCCCTCGACGCTCTGCTTCAAAGGTGCGCGGAAAATCTTTACAAACTCGAGGACAGCCGACCTCATATCGCCCTTGAGAGAGCTGCCGTCATCAAGCATTCCCGCTGATACATCATCCGTTACTTTATCCACAAAGGCAGCCTTATCATAGTAATGATTGAAGTCATTTGCATCGTGAGCTTTCAGCGATGACTCTATCTTCTTCATCGCATAGTCAGCCGTCTTTATGTGATAGCCGAAATACCAGTACACGCCTCCAGCTGCGACAGCCAGCAAAAAAACACCAAAGGCAGCGAGCTTGATTTTCGTTGCCGTAGATAGCTTGAACATGGTGCTTCAACCTCCTTATCTAAACAGAAAAATCTGAAAAAACTGCTAGTCCTTCAACTTGTAATTATGCCCCCTGTCAATAAATTTTTCAAGTATTTTCATTGGAGAAATAAAAATAACAGGGGCTTTGAAAAAAGTCTGACGAAAACACGCTCTCGCACTGCGACTCCCTAAGCTCTGCCGTCGTTACACTCGGCAATCGCTAAGGTCGCATGCATGACACTCACTAAATTCATCCATCGTTTCACTCGGATTCATTAAGTGAGTTAGTCTGGGTTATCTGCGTAACAGTACTAGGCTCCTGCTTCGTATGCTTACTTGCAGGTCGCCAGGTACCGACGCAGATAAACGGTTTTCTTACAGACATTTTTCTTCGCAACTTACATAGAGGAAGGGGCTGTGAAAAAATGAATGCTCATTTTTCACAGCCCCTGTCCCATTTGATATAAAAATCACTGCTCACACATCGAGCGCAGCTCGGCTTCATCAATTATTTTTACACCAAGAGTCTGCGCCTTGGTCAGCTTGCTGCCGGCATCTTCACCGGCCAGCAGAATGCTCGTCTTCTTGGAAACGGAGCCTGAGACCTTTCCTCCATTTGCCTCAATGTAATCAGCAGCTTCATCACGGGACATGGTGGGGAGCTTGCCGGTGATGACAAAGGTCATTCCGCTGAGAGGCAGAGAAGAATCTCCGTCAGCGGCAGCTGCCTTTTTCTCGCCCTCCAGCTTCAAGCCAAGCTCTCCAAGCTCGTCCACCAACCTGCGGCTCTCAGGACGACGGAAATACTCTGCCATCGCTGCCGCAGTTATCTCTCCGATGTCCTTTACCTCAGCCAGCGTTTCCTCAGTTGCATCCATCAGACTGCGGATATCGCCGAAATGCTTCATTACCGATTTGGCCGTCGTCTTGCCTATTCCGGTTATTCCCAGACCGGTGAGAAGCCGCCACGGCTCATTGTCCTTGGCCTTCTCGATAGCCGCCAGCGCCTTGTCGGTTCCCTTCTCCTTGCCGAGAATTCCCCGCTCTATCAGTTCCTCCCGCTTCTCATTCAGTCGGAAAAGGTCGGCAACAGTATTCACATATCCGCCGCTTACCAGACCGACAACCGCGCTTTCGCCGATGCCTTTGATATCCATCGCCTCACGGCTGCAGAAATACATGATATGCCGCTCCCGTTGGGCAGGACAAACCGGATTGGCACAGCGGATATCTGCCGTCCCCGGCTCACGGCTCACCGGACTGCCGCAGGCAGGACAGGTGCCGCTGATGCGGAAGGGTACTGCTCCTGCCGGCCGCTTTTCCTTTGCCACAGAACGGATTTTGGGAATTATCTCTCCCGACTTGTAGACCCGTACCGTGTCACCGATACGGATGTCAAGCTGGTCAATGAAGTCCTGATTGTGGAGAGTGGCTCTGTTCACCTTTGTGCCGCAGAGCTGTATCGTATCGAATACAGCCGTAGGGGCAATCCTTCCGGTACGGCCTACCGACAGTTCAATCTCCCTGACAACAGTTTCCTTTTCCTCCGGCGGATACTTGTAGGCTACCGCCCAGCGAGGCACCTTGGCGGTGGCCCCGATTATCTCCCGGTCAGCCAGATTGTTCAGCTTCACAACTGCTCCGTCAATATCATAGGGCAGCTCAGACCGGGACGCTCCTATCGCCTGAATGGCCTCCCATACCTCATCAGCCGTCCGGCAGATTCGGTATCCGTGAATGACGGTTATTCCCTGCTGCTTCATGAACTCATAAGCCTCGGTATGAGTGGAAAATTCCCTGCCGCGCACAGCCTGAAGGTTGAAAATGAACAAGGACAGATGCCGCTCTGCCGTCACCCGGCTGTCAAGCTGCCGCAGTGTGCCGGCCGCACAGTTTCGGGGATTGGCAAACTGCTTCAAGCCCAGCAGCTCCTGACGGTCATTGGTCCGCTCAAAGGCAGATCTCGTCATGTAGACTTCGCCTCTGATTTCCAGATACTCCGGCTTCTCTTTCAGCGACGCCACTACATCGTCTATCACCCGGGCATTGCCGGTGACATCCTCCCCCATGGTAACTCCGTCTCCACGGGTAACGGCAGTGACCAGTTCGCCGTTTTCATAGCGGAGAGCCAAAGACAGACCGTCTATCTTCTCCTCCACCACGAATTCCGGCTGACTTATGCCCAGCTCGGCAACATAGCCTTCAATACGGGCAACGAAATCCCTGACCTCTCCCTCGGAGAACACATCCTCAAGGGACAGCATGGGGACATCATGGGCTACCAGTACCCCGGCTTCCCGTTTGGCTGTTCCTCCCACCTTTTGTGTGGGGGAGTCATCGGTTATCAGCTCAGGGTACTCCTTCTCAATGGCCTTCAGCCGGAGCATCAGCTGGTCGTACTCATAGTCGCTGATTTCCGGCTCGTCCATATTGTAGTAGCGATTGTTATGGTAGCGTATCTCCTTCCGGAGAGCCGCCAGCTCCGACTTTATTTCTTTTATGTCCTTCATAGCTTCCATCGGCTCAAACCTTCTGTATCGGTGCATACTTTACCATCAGCTTCTTTATTCCCATGTCTGGAAACGCTACCGACAGCTCTGCATCCTGACCGCTGCCCTTCACGCCGACCACAGTACCGACACCCCACAGATTGTGCTTTGCCTTGTCTCCCGCCTGCCAGGTCTGCCCGGCATCCGGCTTAATCAGAGGCTTCGGTGCGGAAACATTCGGTACTCCCGGCATACCGGGACGGCGACCGGCAAATTCACTGCTGATAAAATTGCTTCCGTGATTGCCGCCGGTGTGATACTCCGTCTTATTGCCGCGGTTCATCGCGCTTAGAATACTGTTTGCACTGCCGGTCATAGAGCCGGGACGGCTCTGAGGCCGCGGCTGGCTCTGACTGCCGTAGGAAGACTGACCGTACTCTCCCCGGGAAGGCATATTCTGACCGAACCTTCCTCCGCCGTAAGGCTCACGGCGGTTGAAAGCACCTACCCGTCTGGCGCTGATAGACTCTACGCAGCTATCGGGAATCTCTCCCATGAATCGTGACGGCGGATTGTAGGAAGTACGGCCGAAGAGCATACGCTGTCCCGCATGAGTCAGGTACAGCTTCTTCTTTGCCCTCGTAATGCCTACATAGCAGGCCCGGCGCTCCTCCTCCAGCTTGTCCTCCTCAAGCAGGGAGTTGGCATGAGGGAATATTCCCTCCTCCATCCCGGCCATAAAGACGACAGGGAACTCCAGACCCTTGGCTGCATGGAGAGTCATAAGGGTAACTCTGTCCTCCTCCATATTCGCCGTATCAAGGTCGGAAATCAGGGACACATGACTGAGGAAGCCTTCCAGCTCCGGCTCGTCGCTGTCCTCCATCTGAGCCTCGTAGTCCTTGGCAACGGAAATAAATTCCTGCAGGTTCTCGATACGGGCTTGGTTTTCCACCGATTCTTCTTCCTCAAGAGCCTCTATATAGCCGGAGGAATCAAGTACCTCCCGGATAAATTCCGACAGAGGCAGCTCATTCATGGCTCCAATAAGGTCAAATATCTTGCCCGCAAAATCGTCAAAGGTCTTTCGGGCTTTTGCAGCAACTCCTGCTTCCGTCAGATATTCTTCACTGCTGATAACATCAAATATGGTCATCCCTTCGCTGACAGCGTACTCAGCCACCTTCGCCATCGTCGTCTCACCGATGCCCCGCCGCGGCACATTGATTATCCGCCGGAGGCTCACATCGTCAGCCGGGTTGAACACCACCCTGAGATAAGCCAGTAAATCCTTTATTTCCTTCCGGTCATAGAAGCGCAGACCGCCAACCATGGCATAGGCAATCCCTGCCTTCAGGAAGCCTTCTTCAATGACACGGGACTGGGCATTGGTGCGATAGAGTACCGCCATCTGACCGTAAGGTACCCGGAACATGGAATGCTGGCGGGTCACCTCACGGGTGATGAAGCTGGCCTCGTCCCGCTCATCCACCGCCTTGTAGGCGGTTATTTTTTCGCCGCCGGAGTTTTCCGTCCACAGCTTCTTTGGCTTTCTCGCTTCATTGTTTGCAATAACTGCGTTGGCCGCTTCAAGGATAGTCTTGGTGGAGCGGTAATTCTGTTCCAGCAGGATGACCCTTGCCTCCCGGTAATCCTTCTCGAAGCCGAGGATGTTCTGCATATCGGCTCCGCGCCAGCCGTAAATGGACTGGTCGGAATCGCCGACGACACAGATATTATGGTCAGGGCCAACAAGACTCCTGGTTATTCTGTACTGGGCGCCGTTGGTATCCTGATACTCATCGATAAGGATGTACTGATAGCGCTCCTGATAACGCTCCCGCACTTCCTTATTATTCTTCAGCAGGTCAACCGTAACCATCAGAAGGTCATCGAAGTCCATAGCGTTGTTCTTCTTCAGCTTCTCCTGATACAGCTCGTATATCTCGGAGATTTTTTTCTGATGGAAATTTACCGCCGCATCTCCCATCGCACCGGGACTCATCAGCCGGTTCTTTGCTCCGGAGATGGCACTTTTCACATCCCGCGGCCGGTACTGCTTGTCATCCAGATTCATTTCCTTCAGGCACTGCTTGATGAGTGTCGCAGCATCGGTTTCGTCATAAATAACGAAATTCCGCTGGTAGCCTGTAAGATTGTCCGCCTCGAAGCGCAGCAGGCGGGCGCAGAAGGAATGGAATGTTCCCAGCCACACATTCTTGGCCAGTGGTCCGATAAGCCTTTCTGTTCGTTCCTTCATTTCCGCCGCGGCCTTGTTTGTAAAGGTGATGGCCAGTATGCGATACGGCGGCACACCATGAGCCAGCAGGTTGGCAATTCTCGATACCAGCACCTTCGTCTTGCCGCTGCCGGCACCGGCCATGATAAGCAGCGGCCCTTCAAGGCACTCTACCGCTTCTCTCTGCCGGGGATTCAACCCGCGGACTATCTGTTCAATGTTATCTATCATGTTATTTCCTTTTATTCCAAGCCAAGCTCTGCCTTCGTAAACTGCGGGCAGGTATTTTCCGTTGTGCAGATGACAGCGGCGGCAATCTTCGTACCGATTACACAGGACTCGGCCATTGTCTTTCCGCAGGTGAGGCCCATTGCCATCCCGGAGAAGAAGGCATCCCCTGCCCCGGTGGTATCCACCACATTTACCTTCTCTGCCGAGCATACCCCATGATTTCCTTTACTGTCGGCATAGGCCGCACCCTTGTCGGCCATGGTAACAATCATGGATTTCATGCCGGCAGCCTTGACCTTCTCACTGAGGATAGCGGCCATTTCCGTCGGTTCGGCGGACTCCAGATTTGCATCGAAGAATATTCCCGCCTCCTGCTGATTGCAGACAAAGCACTCGCACTCTTTGATATATTCCATTCGCTCAAGAGCTATCGTCATATTGGAAATGAGTGCGTAAACCTTTTTGTTGTACTTTCTGGCATACTTGAAGGTTTCTGCTACCACAGCTTCCTCAATGTCGATTTCCAGCAGAATGCTGTCACAACCGCCGAAAATCTCATCACCCTGCTGACGGATAACCTCAGCCAGCGGCATGAAATCCGGCCGCTTGGACAGACTGGCTACCACCTCACCGGTGTGGTCAAAGATTGCCAGCCAGGTACCCATGCCATTGGAAGTAGTCTTTATATATTTTGTATCTACTCCAACTTTATCCAGCCGCGACATGACAGCTTTGGCCGCTCCGCTGCCGTCTACCAGACTCAGGAAGGTCGGATTGAATCCGCATTTTGCAATATTCTCCGCCACATTGCGGGAAACGCCGCCGTGTACTTCTTCAATCCGTCCGGCATTTCTTCCGCCGGGAATATAAACATCCGCAGGGAATCCCTTCACATCTACAAAGATTGTTCCAATGACAACCATGCTCATAAGCTATGTCTCCTTCTCCGGCTCTGATACCCGGCTTTTCAAAAAGTCCGATATTAAAACCGGGCGCCCGAGCAAATCACGGGCGCCCGGCGGCGTGTCTGATAAATTTAAGGCTTATTATGCCTTCAGCATCTTGCCGGCCTCGGTAAGAGGCGGAACAATCTGCTTCTTGCGGCTCATGACGCCCGGCAGATAGATGGAATCTCCGCTGGCATCCTTCTTGAAGGCCATGCCGATGAGATCCTTGGGCTCGCCCACATAAAGCAGCTCAGTGCCTTCCTTGATGATGTCGGTGACCATCAGAATGACCATGCTGTAGCCGTCGTTCTCAGTCAGTGCAGTCATTGCGGCAAGGATTTCATCCTTCTTTGCCAGGACTTCGGCAGTATCCATTACGGAAATCTGACCGATGAGCATACGGCGGTCACCGATGCTGAACTCCTTGCTGTCATTCTTTGCGATGTCGGAAGCCGGCATATCGGAAACAGAGGAGCCGGCCTTCAGCATATTCATACCGTATTCATTAATATCCACACCGGCAATGGCAGCCAGCTTCTCAGCCATGCGGCGGTCACGGTCGGTGGTGGTGGGAGACTTGAAGAGAACGGTATCGCTGATGATAGCGGACAGGAGAATACCGGCGGTATCCTCAGGAATGTCCACAGCGTTCTCCATGTACATGCCGGCAATGATGGTGGCAGTGCAGCCTACCGGTTCTTCGCGGGTATAGATAGGATCAGCAGTGGTAATGCCACCGAGGCGGTGATGGTCGACGATTTCTATAATCTGACCGTTGTCAATGCCCTCCACAGCCTGTGCAGTCTCATTGTGGTCAACGAGGATGAGACGGGTCTTCTCCGGGACAAGGAACTGGTCACGGTTGATGATACCAACCAGATTGTCACCGTCGAGAACCGGGTAATTGCGGAAGCGCTTCTCCTCCATGGTGCCGGTAATATTTGTTACCAGTTCATCGGAGCTGAAGCACAGCGGGGACTTCTGCATGATACGGCTGACCGGCATGCACTGATTGATAATACGGGCAGTGGTGTAGGTGTCATGCTCAGTGGTGACAATGCAGATACCGGCCTGACGAGCCTCCTCCTGAATGCCCGGAGATACATGACCGTTGCCGGTCATGACGATGCAGGCAACCTTGTTGGCAATAGCATCCTTCATTACCTGGTCACGGCCGTCACCGACGATGATGATATCGCCTTCCTTGACACCGAACTTCAGAACAGCCTGAGAGCTGGAGGTAATGATGATGCGGCCTTTGATAATGAGGCCGGAGTCACGGCCTACCAGAACAGTACCGTCGGTAGCCTGTACAATAGCTCCGAAGGTGACATCAATATCGGAGAGGTCAACGAGGCTCAGCTCCTGGAAATAGCGCTTGGCCAAGTCACTTACGGAAACGATACCGGCCAGCTTCTCCTGATTGTTTACTACAACAACAGAGCGAAGATTTTTGCTGGTCATTACCTTGCCAAGACGGCGAAGGCTGTCCTGCTCATATACGGTAGCGCTGATGGGCAGCATTACATCTTTGACACGGGGATATATATCCTGCAGAAGGTACGGCAAATCAACCCGGAATGTCTCAAGGGCATACTTGGTTTCGGCGTTAATCTCGCCAGCACGGGCTGCAACAACATTTTCTACGCCCAGAGCCTGCTTCAGACGGGCGTAAGCAATAGCGGAGCAAATGGAATCGGTATCCGGATTGCGGTGACCGATGACATAAATAGGTTTCTTTTCCGGCATTGGTATTCCTCCAAGTTCTAAATACAGTTTATCCTACACTCATTATAATGCTTTTCCGTATTTTTGCAATATTTATAGGGTATCAGTGTCAAATATGAGCGTAACCGGTCCGTCGTTTACGGAAGCCACCTGCATATCCGCTCCGAACTCCCCATGCTCCGGCTTGAAGCCGGCCTTCTCACAGGCACTGAGGAAGTATTCATAGAGAGGCTCAGCCAATGAAGGCGGCGCTGCATGAGAGAAGCCCGGACGGCGGCTCTTCAGGTCGGCGTAAAGGGTAAACTGCGATACCACCAACAGCTGTCCCCCCACCTGCTCCAAGGCAAGATTCATCTTGTCGTTCTCATCGGTAAAAACCCGAAGATGGGTTATCTTATCTACCAGCCGGTCAGCTTCCTTCTGGGTATCTTCCGGGCCAACTCCAAGAAGTACCAGAAATCCCTTTTCAATAGCACCGGCAACCTTCCCCTCGATGGTTACTGAGGCGGAGGACACACGAGTTACAATAGCACGCATATTACCATCCTGTTTAAGTGTTTTTCTACAGCGGAACAACAGACGACAAAGCCGTCTGTTCGCTAATGTAAAAGGCTGTGAACAGGTCTGTCCGAAAACCGCTGTACTGATTACCGCGTGCAGGCGTGTTCTCGTCAGACCTTGTTCACAGCTCACCTGATTAATTACTTAGGCATAATACTTCACGCCGGCTTCAAAGAGCTGCTGATCCTTGACGCCGGGTACATTCATAGCCACATGCTCACCGATACGCTCGGAATGACCCATCTTGCCAAGAACGCGGCCGTCCGGACTGGTGATACCTTCAATGGCATTTACAGATCCGTTGGGATTGAAGGCAATATCCAGCGACGGATCACCGACCTCGTTGACATACTGGGTGGCAATCTGTCCGCGAATACGGAGCTGAGCGATGACCTCCTGATCCGCAAAGAAGCGGCCTTCACCATGGGAAACGGCGATAGTATGAAGCTCACCAACATTGACATTATTGAGCCACGGCGACAGATTGGAGACGACCTTGGTCTGAACCATAGTGGAAACATGGCGGCCAATCTGATTGGTGGTCAGAGTGGGAGAATTCGGTGCCAAATCACGAATCTCGCCGTAGGGAACAAGCCCCAGCTTGATAAGAGCCTGGAAGCCGTTGCAGATACCGAGGATAAGACCGTCCTGACGGTTGAGCAGCCGCATAACCGCCTCGGAAAGACGAGGATTGCGGAACATGGCCACGATGAATTTACCGGAGCCGTCCGGCTCATCACCGCCGGAGAAGCCTCCGGGGAACATGAGCATCTGCGCCTTGCGGATTTCCTTCTCCAGAGTCTCTACTGTTTCTTCAATAGCAGCCGGAGTAAGGTTGCGAATAATCACGGTATGAGGATCAGCACCGGCACGAGCAAAGGCACGGGCAGTATCATACTCGCAGTTTGTTCCGGGGAATACCGGGATTACGACCCGCGGCTTTGCAATCGGAGCATAGCGGGTAATACGGTTGCCGGATGTATAGAGTACGGAGGGACGGATTGTACCGTTGGCCCTTGCCTGAGTGGGGAATATATTCTCCAGCGGAGCTGTCCAGGCCTCCTGAATTTCCTGCAGGCTGACAGCCATGCTGCCGTTTACAACACTGGGAACAACAGTAGTCTCACCGATAACCTTGCAGTCGAAGCCTACCAACTCCTTGGCCAGATTGCTTCCGGCACCTGCCTCGAATACTACAGCGCCGTAGTTGGGCAGATACAGGTCACTGTCACCCATGAACTCATTGAAGCGGAAGCCGATGCCGTTGCCAAGGCACATCTTGGAAACGGTAGCTGCCAGACCGCCCATCTTGACGGTGGCTGCCGAGAGAATCTTGTGGTCTCTCATCAGCTCGTTTATCTTCGCGTAGGCCTTGCGGAAGCGGCCAAACAGCGGCAAATCGTTGGAATCCTTCGGCGCCGTAAACATATAGACGGTGCTGCCGGCGTACTTGAACTCGGAGGACACCGCCTGATCTGCCGGAAGGACACCGACAGCAAAGGCAGCCAGAGAAGGCGGAACTTTCAAATCCATAAAGGTTCCGGACATGGAGTCCTTACCGCCGATAGCAGGGATGCCCAGCTCATGCTGCGCCCAAAGAGCACCGAGAAGTGCCGAGAAAGGCTTGCCCCAGACGGAAGGCTCCTTGCCCATGCTCTCAAAGAACTCCTGAAGGGTAAGACGGAGCTTATCGGCCGGAGCACCCATAGCAACCATCTTTGCCGTAGCCTCTACGATTGCATATACTGCACCGTGGAAGGGACTCCAGCTCATAAGATAGGGATTGAAGCCATAAGCCATAGCCGTAGCAGTGCCGGTTTCTCCGTAGGTCACCGGCAGCTTGGCAACCATGCCCTCTGCTGGAGACAGCTGCTTCTTCCCGCCGAAGGGCATAGTAACAGTAGCAGCACCGATGGAGGAGTCAAACCGCTCTACAAGACCCTTCTGACTGCAGACATTAAGGTCTGCCATATTCTTCAGCCATGCCTCATCAGCCTTAGACTCATTCTCCACAGCCTTCGGCAGCTTGTTCAGATAGCGGTCTCTCTCAGAAACGGCACTTACCCGCACGCTGACATGCTGGCGAACACCGTTGGTATCGAGGAATGCGCGGCTCAGGTTGACGATATATTTTCCTCTCCAGCGCATCACGAGTCTGGGAGTCTCTGTGACTACCGCAACAACAGTAGCTTCCAGATTCTCCTCATCGGCGAAAGCGATGAACACATCTTTGTCGTCAGCGGCAACAACGACTGCCATACGCTCCTGAGACTCGGAAATAGCAAGCTCAGTGCCGTCGAGACCGGCGTATTTTTTCGGAACAGTATCAAGATTTATCATCAGGCCATCTGTCAGCTCGCCGATGGCAACAGCCACGCCGCCGGCGCCGAAATCATTGCAGCGCTTGATGAGACGGCTGGCCTTCGGATTTCGGAACAGGCGCTGAATCTTACGCTCTGTCGGCGGATTGCCCTTCTGTACCTCAGCACCGGCCTCGGTGAGGGATGCCTCGGTATGCCCCTTGGAGGAGCCGGTAGCACCGCCGATACCGTCACGGCCGGTACGGCCGCCTACCAGGATGACAATGTCTCCTGCCTTTGGAGCCTCGCGAACAACATTAAACCGGGGGGCTGCAGCGATTACCGCGCCAATCTCAAGACGCTTGGCCACGAAGCCCGGATGATAGACCTCCGCTACCTGACCGGTAGCCAGACCAACCTGATTGCCGTAAGAGCTGTAGCCGGCGGCTGCGCCCTGAGTAATCTTCTTCTGGGGCAGCTTGCCCGGCAGGGTATCCTTTATGGCAGTGCGGGGATCAGCCGCACCGGTAACGCGCATAGCCTGATATACATAGGTACGGCCGGACAGCGGATCGCGGATAGCACCGCCAAGGCAGGTGGCGGCACCGCCGAAAGGCTCAATCTCAGTGGGATGGTTGTGGGTCTCGTTCTTGAACATTACGAGCCACTCTTCAATATTGCCGTTTATCTCAGCCGGCACAACAATACTGCAGGCATTAATTTCATCAGAGGAATCAAGGTCATCCAGCAGGCCCTCGCGCTTCAGCTCCTTCATGCCCATTACGGCAATGTCCATGAGGGTCACATCGCGCTGCTTGTCTCCGTATACATTTTTGCGGTCCTCGAGGTACTTCTCATAGGCCCGGGCGATGGCTCCGGAAGCAAAGCCCTCCTCTACCTCCACCTTGTCGATAGCGGTAGTGAAAGTGGTATGACGGCAGTGGTCTGACCAGTATGTATCAAGCACCTTTATTTCGGTGATAGTCGGCTGACGCTTCTCATCGTCACGGAAATACTTCTGGCAGAAGGCCAGGTCCTCGTAACTCATAGCCAGACCACGGTCACTCACGAAATCGCGGAGCTGCTCCTCGGTGAAGGAGGTAAAGCCATCCAGCACCTCTACATCTGCCGGCTCCACAGCCTCCATCAGCAGGGTCTCCGGCTTCTTCAGGGCAGCCTCCCGGCTCTCAATCTTGTTGATTAGGTAGCCCTTTACCTTTTCGAGGGTTTCATCATCCACCGTACCCACCAGTGCATAGACACGAGCCGTACGAATTTCCGGCCGCTCACCCTGAGTGATGAGCTGGATGCACTGAGCGGCAGAGTCTGCCCGCTGGTCGTACTGACCCGGCAGATACTCCACAGCAAAGACCCGGCCTTTGCTGATGGCCGGCAGCTCTTCCTCATAGACTACATCTACAGGAGCCTCAGCGAATACTACATTCTTTACTGCTGCGTACTCATCATCGGACAGCCCTTCAACATCATACCGCTGAAAAATGCGTACCGCCTTCAAATCGAGAATACGGAAAGTCTCGATAAGATCGGCACAAAGCTGCTGGGCCGGGATATCAAAAAATCCCTGGCGCTTTTCTACAAATAGTCTTCTGACTGACATTCCCTGGATTGCCTCCCTATTAGCCTTCCACCAAATATTTAGCATCGGCCTTGATTACTACCTTCATTACCTTGGACGGCGTATTACCGTACCGGACGCAGGGCCGATGAACATCGTTGGTAGAAATGACGACAATAGTGCCAGCCTCCACAACTACATAGCTCTCCGGTACCAGTCCCTCGTAGAAGGTAACATCGTTATCCTTGTTGTATTCCTCGGTAACTTTAATATTGGGGCAGTAAGCGCACCAGCCAATCTGCTCAACGCCTTCCACCATGTAAACTATATCCATATAGCGTTCGTGCTTCTCAGCCTTGCACTCCTCCGCCGGCTTGGAATCATAATACTGAATGCGGGCAAAAATGTTATCGCCATCGATGGGATAGTCCTCACCCTCTACCAGCTTCTTGAAGTCAAAGGTCTCAAGGAACTTGACAATCTTCTCCATTGCCGGAGTCTTCGGCAACATATTCTCATTAATTGTCTTTATGGTCGTAACATACATGACACAGCACTCCTCACTTTTTGAGAAAAAATCCTCTTGCATTCACGGCATTGCTTATGTTATATTTTATCCAAAATACATCGGATATGCAATGACCGAAAGAAGCATTTTACAACTTTTTCAGAGAGACGATGTTTGGTGCGAATCGTTAAACGCGAAAATGCGGGCCCCTCGGGAGCATGTGGGAGAAATCTCACCGTTGGCCGCGCTGAGGCTGTTGAGCGGATGCTCGCTTTTTGAGAGACATCCAACAAAGGTGGTACCGCGGGTTAACCTCGTCCTTTATCGGACGGGGATTTTTTATTTGGGAGGAAAAATCATGACAGAACTACTTGAACTTCTTGAAACGGACGCACGCCGTCCGGTAAGCGAGCTGGCTTCCATCCTGAAGCGCAGCGAATATGAGGTAGAAAAAGAAATCGCCCAGCTGGAAAGGGACCAGGTCATTCTGGGCTACAATACTATCATCGACCGGGAGAAGGTCGGTGATGACGGAGTAACCGCCATCATCGAAGTAAACCTCACCCCGGAACGCGAGGTAGGCTTCGACGCCATCGCCGAGCGCATCTACCGCTTTGAGGAGGTCCGCACCGTCTACCTGATGAGCGGCAGCTTCGACCTGCTTGTTATCATCGAGGGCAGCTCCCTGAAGGATGTATCGAACTTCATCGCTACCCGCCTTGCTACTATTGACGGCGTAACCGGTACCCGCACTCACTTCATGCTGAAAACCTACAAGAAAGACCATATCATCCTCGGCAATAAAGAAAAAGACCGCAGACTGGTGGTGACTCCCTGATGAGTGACATGAAGAAATGGGAAGAGCGTCTCTCCCCTGCCGTCTGCTCCATCGCCCCTTCCGGCATCCGTAAATTCTTCGACATCGCTGCCACCATGGACGATGTTATCTCTCTTGGTGTAGGCGAGCCTGACTTCGTTACCCCCTGGACCATCCGTGAGAGCTGTGTCTACGGTCTGGAGCAGGGCTACACCTCCTACACCTCCAACAAAGGTCTTTTGGAGCTGCGGGAAGAAATCATCCGCCACCACGCCGAGGTGGACGGACTCGTCGGCCCAACTCCCGATGATGTCCTCGTCACTGTCGGTGTCAGTGAAGCCCTCGATATCGCCATGCGCTCCATCCTCGGCCCCGGCGATGAAATCCTCATCCCCGAGCCCTGCTATGTATCCTACGGAGCCTGTGCCACTCTGGCCGGCGGTGTACCGGTAGCAGTCCCCTCCCGCATCGAGAATGAATTCCGAGTCACGGTAGAAGACCTTGAGGCTCATGTCACCGATAAGACGAAGGCCCTCCTCATCGGCTACCCCAACAACCCCACCGGTGCCATAATGCCCCGGGCACAGCTCCAGCAGATTGCCGACTTCGCCGAGCGTCACGACCTGATTGTCATCAGCGATGAAATTTACGGCGACCTCACCTATGGAAGCGAGCCTCATGTTTCCTTCGCTGCCCTCCCCGGCATGGCCGAGCGTACCATCCTGTTGAACGGCTTCTCTAAAGCCTACGCCATGACCGGCTGGCGCATCGGCTACGCCATTGCCAATCCGGCCATCATCGCCGCCATGACCAAAATTCATCAGTACACAATTCTCTGTGCACCCATCACGGCACAGGTTGCTGCTATAGAGGCACTTCGCCGCGGCGAAAAATATCGGCTGAAGATGCTGGCTGAATACGACCGCCGCCGCAAATTCATCTACGACGGCTTCAACAAGCTGGGACTCCCGGCCTTCGAGCCGAAAGGTGCCTTCTACATCTTCCCGGACATCCGCTCTACCGGCCTCTCCAGCAATGACTTTGCCGAGAAGCTCCTCACCTCCGAGCATGTAGCCCTCGTACCGGGTACCGCTTTCGGATCCTGCGGCGAAGGATACATCCGCTGCTCCTACGCCACCAGCCTCGACCAGATTGCCGAGGCACTGAACCGCATTGAGAACTTCCTGAAGAATCATGTGCGGTGATTATACTGAAAACTAAATAAGACATCAAAAGGCTGTGAGAAATGAGCAATCATTTTTCACAGCCTTTTTGATGTCTTGTTCACGGCTCTTTATTTCTGCTTAGCCAGCTTATATACACCGAAAACTACGATTCCGTACAATAGGATTCCGATGCCCCCTGCTTCTGGAGTCTTACTCCACTCAGTCATAAAGAAATTTATACCGGCTATCTGCTGCAGGGCATTTATTAGCCCGCCGATAGCTCCGCCGGCCACCAGACCGGCAGCCATCGTCGTGCCGCGGCCCAGGTTTTCCTCACACTCCTCCGGACTATCCCCGGACTTCCCTACGAAGTAGGACAGGAGGCCACCCACTAAAATCGGCAGGTTTATCTCCGTAGGCAAATAAACGCCGAGAGCAAAGGGCAGCGCCGGTACTCCCAGCATCCAGACAACGACAGCTCCTACCGCTCCAACCATGTACAATGCCCAGGGAGCATCGCCGCTGCCGAGAATGGAATTCGCCACCGCCGCCATGGCATTTGCCTGCGGCGCATGAAGGGGACTCTGACCCCCGAAGCCGTAAACACTGTTCAGGAGATACAGAGCGCCGATGGAAACGACGGCTATCACCACACCGCTTATAATCTGCCACTTTTCCATAAGTCTTGGCGTCGCCCCGGTAAGATAGGCGATTTTCAGTTCGGAGGAAAAGTTTCCGGCCAAACAGATAACCGATGCCCCAAAAGCGGCCAAAATCAGAAGCGTCGCTGTCCCCTGATTGCCGACAACCCCAAGCATATTCAGAATAGCTCCCATCACCAGCATCAGGAAAAGGGTGATACCGGACACCGGTTCATTTCCCGTGAAGGCAATAGAGCTGATGCCCACAATCGACAAGAGAATCGAGCCGATGCAGACAGCCGGTACCACGATTGCCGTTTCCAGCAGGCTGCCGGAGAGAAATATCTGATAGTAGACGCCGAACAGCAGACAGCACGCTGCGATACCGATACATACAGGACCTGCCGGCAAATCCTGCTCCGACCGGATAACCTTCCCCTGCTCCTTTGTAATGCCGGAGAGATTATTCAATGTCTGTTTGGCGATGACCACAACCGCCTTGCCCATAGAAAGAAGTCCGATAATGCCGGCCATAGCCATCATGCCTATACCAAGCGGTCTCGTAAACTGCGAATAAATCACATCGGCAGAGACGGATGCCAGCTTTACCAGCTCACCGTTTACCGTCAGCTCATACTCTCCTCCCACATAATAGATGAGAGGCGTCAGCGCCAGATCCGCCATAAATGTACCGGCCACGATTATCGCCGCATATCTGATGCCTGTGAAGTAGCCAATGCCCAGCATTGCTATATCAAGGCCGATAGACAGATGCAGCCGGGCCTTGTTCATGAGTGTCTGCCCCCAGCCAAAAGCCAGAGTACTGACTGTCTCGCTCCACAGACCAAGGCTGTCCAATATATAGTCATAGATGAGCCCGACACCGCCGCTGATGGCAATCAGCTTGCCTCCGGCACTGTCATTTGTTGACAGGAGACTTGCTCCCGCCCGTCCGTTTGGGAAAGGAAACTCCGCGTCCTTCTCCACACAGAAATAACGACGGAAAACAGACGCCACAAGGACACCCATGATACTGCCCAAAATCAATGGAATTACCAAAGCCGCAAAGGACATCTCCGGCAGACCGAGAATAAAAAATGCCGGCAGGACAAATATTGCTCCTACAATAACATTAGTTCCCGAGCTGGCTATCGCCTGGATATGCACCGCCTCGGGGAACGGGTCGAGACGCTTCAGCAGTATGCCCATACTCATAGCCAGAATAGATACCGGCATACAGGCGTCCACCGTCTGCCCCACCTTCAGGGCCAGATACTCCATAGACAAAGTAAACACCAAGGCATAGAAAAATCCCCATCCAATAACATAGCCGTTTATTTCGTTGTACTCCTTATCCGGCTCCATGTAGCTCTTCTTTTGCTCTTTCTCTTCCATATCTTCACACCCTTCCACTCATCACATCCATCGATATAGTATTATCATTCTACATAATTTACAGAAAGTCCTGCCAATTATGATACAAAACTTATTGCAGGAGTATCGATTAATTTCTCATTAATTTAAACTCTTCTGCAAGCAAAAAGGAGCTGCGAAAAAAGTCTGACGAAAACACGCTCTCGCTCGGTTATCTGCGTAGCGGTACTAAGCTCCTGCTTCGTATGCTTACTTGCAGGTCGCAAAGTACCGACGCAGATAAACGGTTTTCTTACAGACATTTTTCTTCGCAACTCTTACAGAGGAAAAGGCCTGTGAAAAAATGAATACTCATTTTTCACAGGCCCTTTTCATATGTCGGTAATCCCGACACCATAATCTTAAATTACTTCAGAGCTTCAACAGCCTCAACAGCATGCTTTACATAGAGGTTGCGGACAGCTTCGTTCTCGCCAAGACCATGGATGTAGGTGCTGACCTTGAAGCCTTCCTTCTGGAGGATAACCTTATGGGAATCATCCTCATCGCCAGCCATATCGTTGTTGGCATGGTCGCCGGCAACCATCATCATCGGCATGAGTGTAACATTCTGTACCTTCTTAGCCTTGAGCTCTTCGATAACGGTCTCGAGGTTCGGCCAGCCCTCTACAGTGTAGACATATGCATTGCCGACCTTCAGGTCATTGAGACGATACTGGAGGACAGAGTAGTATGCATTGGACGGATGAACGGTACCATGAGCCAGTACAAGGACAGCATCCTTCTTGCCGAGAGTCGGGAACTGAGTCTTGAGAGCCTCAGCGAACTCAGCTACTTCATCGGTCTGCTCTTCCTGACCCATCCAGTACATGAGCGGGGTAGCCATGGAAGCCTTTTTAAAGAGGCTCTTGTACTGATTGAATACGGCTACTTTGTAAGCGTACTCCATGCCCGGGAAGGTATCGAGGGAGCACATAGCAACGCGGGTATAACCCTCAGCAGCCAGCTGCTCGCAAGCCTCTTCCGGAGTCGGATACTTGATGCCTTCATTCTTGGCTACACGGTCAATGATGATGTGGGAGGTGAAAGCGGTAACGACTTTCTTGCCCGGGTTAGCAGCCTTGATAGCCTCAACGGTAGCGTTGATGGTCTTCTCACGGGTATCAGCGTAGGTGGTACCAAAGCTCATAACGATGATGGCATCCTTATTGGCTTTTGCCTGCATTTCCTCGTCGGGATTGGTGTATTTGAGAACACCGATCTGAGCTGCCTGCTGCAGTGCCGGGGTTGCTGTCTTTACTTCGGAATTAAGTTCATAACCTGCTGCCTGTGCCACTGTACCAAAACCACCAATCGCCATAGATGCCAGAGTAACTGCCAGTGCTTTTTTCAAACTCTTCATTTAGATTTTCGCTCCTTTTACTTACAACTCAGGCCGAAACAGTTCGGCCTGTCGCCTGCAACCAATGCAAAGCATTTATGATTGCATGCACCAAAATCTATACATAAATAGTATACTAGATTGCTATAAATGTCAACTAATAAAAAAGGTGAATCAGACAATTTATTATTCCAATTCACCTTCTATATTCATTTTTCCAATGACCGTTGTCAATCAACGGAAGCGGCTCAGTATTCGTCCCGCTCCGTCCAGCCCAAAAGCGTAAGGCAGGATGAGGTGGAACTAAACACGCAGTCAATGCTGTCAGTGCGCTCGATATTGCCCACACCGATAATGAACATATCCGCTCCCTGATTTCGCACTTCGTCGGCAGCTTCCTCTATTGCATACTCCATCTCAGGGGAGGCAGCAAAGGCGATTACCTGCGCTCCGCTCCTCAAAGCATGCTCAGCGGCGTCCTTGGCCGAGAAGAATTCTTCACCGACAAAGGCCAGGCCGGCAGGAGCCATTATTCGCTGCAGCTGTGTCTCCACAGCTTTATCGCAGCGGCTCAGCTCGGCTGAGAGACGAGCCAGATAGATAAGAGGCTTCTCCTGATAATCCTTCACGAAGCCGGAAACAAACCGACGGAGCTTCAGGAACTCAGCCGAAGCTTTGTGACGGGGCAGCGTGGAGTCAATAAAGAAATCATCCTCTCCACGATGAAGAGCTATAACGACATCACCGATAGTAGCACCGGAAAGATAAGCGTTCTTTACAGCTGTCATCAATTCTACGCTGTTCTGCTCTGTATGCTCCAGCTCAAGGATACTGGCTGCTCTTGCCGCCTCATCAATATCTGCCCGATACTCGCTGATATCCCTGTCTCTCTGCCACAGGATTCGCTGAGTATCCACACCGTAAAGCACAGAGCGGCGACGCGGTGCCAGCTGAGTTTCGGCATTATCCAGCCGCTCAGCCCAACGGCCAAGTCGCTCATTCAAATCATCAGCTATACACTGCTGCACGACACCATCGGACAGCAGGCGGAGCAGTCCGCCGCTCTCCCTTACTGCCTCAAGATTTGCCATGCCGATTTCGGCCAAACTTCCGGTAACATCTGCCGTCCGGGAAATATCATTCATGCCGCTGAGAATATACTCGTCAACCACGCGCTCGCGAATCGTACCCAAAACCATCGAGGCCGGATACATCGCTTTCTGTCGGGGCAGGATAACAAACTGAATGCCCGGACAGCCATCCACCACTTTACTGATAGTCACTGCGGCTGCATCAATCTTCGCCTTGTCCAGTCCAGCATCTATTCCCTCGGCAAAGGACACCGTCAAATGCCGTACCAGCATATCCACCGGTACGCCGCGTTTGCCCAGTTCCTTCATGTACTCTTCTACAGTTGCGGCAGCATAGCCAATCTCACGAGCCGCAGCCGCTCCTGCCGCATGATAAGGTACCATGTCTACCAGTACGGTTCTCAGCTCCGGCATATGCTTATCTGCCCAAAGCACTGTAGCCGCCATTTCATCATAGAGAGAATCTATGTCCATGGGAAGCGTTCCCTCAGACGCCAGAACACCCAGCGGATCCGCACCGATTGTACCTCTAAGGGCAGAGTCAGCCTGACCGTTGGCTGACAGCAGTGCCGAAAACATACCGAGAATCGGCGCTCCCTCCGCTCCGGACGCTACGAATACAGGCCGTTCCTCCGGACGCAGAGCAGTAAACGCCTTGTGCAAATCTGCAAGAGTGGAAAGGGAAAGTCCTCCGTGCCGGACATCATCTGTGTCCAGTGCCTCGGCATCCTGCCCATGACGGGTGGCTCTGTCCAGGCGGAAATTTATCATCGCAGCTCCCCGCTCACGATCCCAAATCGCCTGAACATTAAACTCCTGCGGCAGAACTGCTGTGACCGGAACTTCTGCCCGAACTATGCTGTCTTCTCCGGTAAATCTATCAGTAGTCTTCTCCATGACTCAATAACCTCTCAAAATCGTTTACGAAAAATGCGTGACTTACACTACAACTCTTACCTTGCTTACCCCAAATGCCTCTTTGAAAGCCGGGATGCAGTCACGCTCCAGCATGGACCGCTCCATGAAGGAACTGGTAACAACCATCATGGTTTCACCGCTGCGGGTAATATTCACTAAAGATGAAATCCGCTTCTGATATACATCTTCTCCAAGGATTTCCCGCAGTTTTGTCAAGCCCTCGGCCAGCTCAGGCCGTTCTGCCCTGATACGCTCCTCAATGGGAGTAAGCTGCACCATAGTAGTATGGGGATTCGGTGCCCAATCCCCGGTCGCATTATTTATTACCGGCTTAGCGGTCTGCTGCTTGTTATTATCCACCTTGGTTCCACCCTTCAACTTTTTTAATCTGCAAAAAAACAGCCGATAATCATGAACGGCTGCTTTTCAGTTCTTCGTCTATTATATCACGCTTTTCAGCGTTTGTTGGAAAAAATTAAGGAAGCGCCAAAGGGACGATTCCTTTGCCCCCGAGAAGGACTCGAAAGCTGCTACACAGTAGCCACTAGGAAAATAAATATGAGCAATGCTTCTCCACAGAAGCTGAACCATGGAGAAACTTTATGACAAAAAGAGGAGGGCTCCCCGGGGGTAATCCCGGGGAGAGCTGCATTGCAGCAATACACAGGACTGAATGAAATGTATGAGCAATAACTTCTCCATAGAAGCTGACCCATGGAGAAATTCTCCGACAAATAAAAAGGCCCCTTCCCGGCCGCTGACCCGGTGAAAGAGCTGTCTAAACGGATGACTGCAGCTATACAGCTCCGTATCAATACATCCTCTTCCTATCACTCGCAGGTCAATCGACGATGTCAGCTAGGCAGTTCTCCTGACTTCGATTCATCGCTCGTCTGCGCCTTCCCGATATACAGTGGCTTGCTTTCGCTGTGCAGATTCGCTCCTCGTTACAGTGGCGGGACCGTGCCGGCTTCACCGGCTTATCTATTAAGTCTACGACACCTAGCCCTCATTATTCAGTTTTTGTTGCATCTCCCTGCAACACGCTCATAGTAACACACGCGTTAATTATTGTCAATAGCAATCATAAAGATTTTTTATAAAATAAATTGCACGCCATCTGTCATTTATTTTTCTTATAGAGTAGTGGTTCCTCAGTGGCGCTTGCCGTGACTCTTTGACCGCTGCTTCTTCTCCCTCGGCTGTTCCTTGGCCAGCTTGGCTGCTTCATCCTCAGCCTTGAATTCTGCCTCCGCCTCGGCGATTGCCTTCTTCCGCTTACGGGCTTCCTTGAACAGCACGATACCGCCGAGGGTAGACATGACCGCCGCAACACAGTAAAGAATCATTGTCTCGTTCATTTTCATTGCTCCTTCTCTCTATAACTCCACATAACCGCTCCGTAAATCAGGAGAGTGACGCCGGTGATAACAAACAGCGGAGCCACACCAACAGCCGCTGCCACAAAGCCGGCAAAAAGCGGGCCGACCATACCGCCAAGCTGATTGGCGGTAGAAGACAGGCCGAAGGCTCTGCCCTGGAATTCTGCCGGAGCTGACTTAGCTAAGAGAGCTGCCGCTGCCGGATTTGCCCCCATGAAGAACAGCCCGAACATAAACTGCAGGGCGCCAAATACATAAACATCAGGGGCAAAGTACTGAGCCACGACAAATGCACCGGCTCCCGCGAAAGCATAAGCAAGCGCCCGGAAGAATCCTCTGCTCTGTCCGAACTTCCCCCACTTCGCTGCAGCAATGGCCCCGGATATTCCGCCGAGTCCAAAGACGATGCCGGAAATGAGTGAAACATTTCCGGCAGAACCAACCAGCGCACCCACATGAAGGGCAATTACCGGCTGAAGGGTATAATTTGCCAGATTAGTACTGAATATGATAAAGAGGATTGCCAAAAGTTTTTTATTGCCAAAGGCATAGACAAGGTCATCAATGATGCTTGTCTTCTTTGCCGCCGTTTTTTCACTCGCCGGAGTCGGTTTCGGCAGCGGCTCTCCGTCTCTCAGAGCACGCTCCTCGGCAGTGGGTGGCTCGTCCATAAGGAACCAGTACAGGAAGCTGAGAAAAACCAGCGCACCTCCGGCTACATAGAAGCTGTTGCGCATTCCTACCAGATAAGATACAAGTCCTCCGATAAGAGGCCCGACAACCGAGCCGAAAATCATGCCGGAATGAATTATGCCCAGACCGTATCCAATCTCCGACTGCGGGGAAAAGCAGGAACCCATGGTCATTGCCATCGGCATGAAACCGTTGGCAAAGCCCTGAATGATTCTCATGCCGAACAGTCCTTCCGGCGATGACACGAAGCCGCCCACCAGATAAGTTATTGCCAACATGACAACCGCCCGCATTCCCATGATTTTCTTACCCTTGGAATCGGCCAGCTTCCCCCAGATGGGAGCCATGATGGCAGCGATGAGAAAGGTCACGGCATAAACAAAGCCGGAGTAGACAGCAACATCCGATTCATCCGCCCCGAGCTCCATGAGATACAGCGGCAGAAACGGTACAATCATGGTATAGCTGGCCGCAGTAAACGAGTTGCAGACCGCCAAAATATATACATTTTTCCGCCATGAGTTACGCTGCTTCATCTTTGGCTCCTTTGCAGCCATCGTAGTTGGTCACATTTGTCATTGAAAAACGCCCCCGATGGCGGGGGCGTTAAATTTTCCTGTAAATCACTCGCCGTCAATTTCGTAGTTGGCGTAGACATTCTGGACATCATCATTCTCTTCCAGAGCATCTACCAGAGCCAGCATCTTCTCGGCGTCCTTGCCCTCGAGGTGAACGGTGTTGTCCGGCACCATGGTGACTTCTGCAGAAGCGGTCTCAATACCCTTCTCTTCCAGAGCATTGGCAACAGCTTCAAAGTCCTCTGGAGCAGCGGTAATCTCAAAGACATCATCCATTGCCTCGAAGTCTTCGGCACCGGCCTCAAGAACAAGATTCATCAGCTCATCTTCGTCATCAAAGGTCTCACGCTCAACGACGAAAACAGCTTTCTTCTGGAACATCCATGCTACGCAGCCATCCTGACCCATGTTGCCGCCATGCTTGGAGAAGAGGTGACGAACATCGGCCGCAGTACGGTTGCGGTTGTCGGTCATGATATCAAGCAGTACGGCAATGCCGCCGGGGCCGTAGCCCTCATAGGTGAACTCTTCGTAATTGCTGCCGTCAGCTGCGCCCTGACCTTTAGCGATTGCACGCTGAATGTTTTCCTTAGGAATGTTGTTTGCCTTTGCTTTGGAAAGAGCAAGCTTCAGGCGCATATTACCGATGGGATCCGGGCCGCCCATGCGAACAGCGATAGTTATTTCACGGCCAATCTTAGTGGTAATCTTACCGCGAATGGCATCGTTTGCACCTTTTTTGCGCTTAATGTTTGCCCATTTAGAATGTCCTGACATGAAAGAAACTCTCCTTTGCAGCGGAACTGGAAGCCCGCATAATGTTCGAAAATCGCTAATTCATTATACTCTGCCTGCAGAAAACGGTCAAGAACTTGTTATTTGACTGTCGCAAGAGATATATCAAAGGGCGGCTTCAGTATACCTTTTTCGGTTACGAAAGCCGTAATAAGCTCTGCATCCGTAACATCAAAGGCCGGATTAAAGACCTTTACCCTGTCCCCTGTCATCCGTTCGCGATACCACATATCACTTACTTCTTCAGCCGGCCGCTCCTCGATGACGATACCGTCACCGGTCGCCGTATCGGGGTCAATCGTTGATGTGGGGGCGCAGACATAGAACGGCACACCGAATCGTTTGGCCGCTATAGCCAGCGGCATCGTACCTATCTTATTGGCAGTGTCACCGTTCATTGCCACCCGGTCGCAGCCGACAAATATGGCATCTACCAGACCTTTTTTCAAAACAGTGGCCGCCATGTTGTCGCAGATAAGAGTGACATCCATTCCGGCACTGCTAAGCTCAGTAGCAGTGAGCCTTGCTCCCTGAAGCAGCGGTCTCGTCTCATCGCAGAAAATATGGAAGCCGTATCCCCGCTCATGCCCCAAGTACATAGGTGCCGTGGCAGTACCGTAACGGCTGGTGGCCAGCTGACCTGCATTGCAGTGGGTGAGCAGTCCGTCTCCGGGCTTCAGTAGGCTGAGACCATATTCACCGATAGCCCGGCAGGTTTCCTCATCCTCACGCTGAATTTCCAGAGTCTCCTTCAGAAGTGCCGCCTTTACCGCCGGCACACCCTCATCAAGTTTCTCCAGCATGACTCTCGTCATCCGCTCCAGCGCCCAGGCAAGATTTACCGCAGTAGGACGGGAACTTTTCAGATAATCCCTTGCCTTCAGAAATTCAGCGGCAAAATCAGCGGTATCATCCATATCCAATGCCTTTGCCGCCAGATAAATACCATGAGCCGCCGCTACGCCGATAGCCGGAGCCCCTCTGACGCGCAGCTTATAGATGGCCTCATGGATAGCCGGCTGTTCCTTCAGCGCTATCTGCTTCAGCTCTCCCGGCAGCAGCGTCTGATCAATAATCAGCAGTGAACTGCTGTCATCATCCAGCGTAACTGTCGGTACATCGAAAATTGTCTTTTCCATCTTTTCAATCTCCTGCTAGAGATAATTACAGACAAAAGAACTTTAAGGCTCCCTGCTTCGCAGTAATTGTCAAGGGCAGCTTTGGCCCAGCTTCCCCGTCCAGGTCACTTTCTATGACTTCGCCGCTGTCCGCCGTGATGACAAATTTATCCGACTGAATATGCATAACATTCTTTGCCCCGCCGATGCCCTTGCCGCCGGCCAAAGATGCCGTCAGTCCCATAAGCTCTGACGGGCTGCTCCAGCGGACAAGGAGCATATCGAGTAGTCCGTCATCAACAGCCACACCGCCCACTACATGACGGAAGCTCCCAACAGCATCGCTGTTGATTAACACCACAAGGAAAGTGTCCTCGTGATATACCTGCCCCCCTGCCTCAATAGTCAACGGCAGGGGCTTAAACTTCGTTACTTCCTTCAGTCCGCCGACATAGTAGGCCAGCTTGCCGAAGGTATTTTTCAGCTTCGTATTGACCTTGTGGGGTACACCGGTAAGCATTCCGGCAGAAGCCACATTGATGAAGTGGTGGCCGTTTGCGCAGCCGGCATCGACCGTTCTTATACTGGCCGTTCCGGCAGCAATTTTGCCCACATACTCCTTCAGGCGATTATGAACGCCCAGATAAGTAGCGAAGTCATTGGATGTCCCGCTGCCGATTATGCCCACTGGCTTGTTGATGTCATTCTTCAGCAGCAGGTCAACGGCATGGTGCAGGGTACCGTCGCCGCCGGCAGCAATCACGCCGTCCGGGTCTACATCCCGGAGGAAATCCGGCAGCTCCGGATTCTCTTTTTCCGTGCGGTAAGGAATGAGAACGGCCCCATTCTTCTGACAGATTTCTGTTATCTCGTCGAGCTTATACTTGAACCTTGCGTGACCGGAGACGGGATTATACATAAGAACTATTTTTCGTCTGTTCATTTCCGCCCCTCCCCGCTATTGTCTTCCGCTATATCAGCCGTCTTCTCCTTGAACACGCCGATTCGGCGGAGGAGCTTTATGGTATGGCGGCCAAGAATAGGCACCTGCTCCATATCCTCCTCATCAATACCGCCGATAATAATCATTACGGCGATGTAAATGGCACAGCCAAAGAACACAGCTCCGAAGGTGGCTATCGTATTGGATGGCATTGCCGCAAAAAGCTGCTGGAAGCTCCACCAGGTTGCTCCCGCCATTACTACGGAGGCCGCTATGGTTTTCATCAGCTTGCCCATTTCCATCTTGTAGCCGATGTACTTGTTTATGAAGTAAATATTAATAAACGCTGCTACTCCCATATCCGCCGCCGTAGCATAAGCGGCACCCATGATACCAAGCCGCGGGTCAGCTGTCAGCACCCAGTTCAGCATCACCTTTACCGCCGCAGCGATAATCATGTTGATCATGGGAATATTCGTATGACCAAGACCCTGAAGTATACCGGTGGAAACCTGATGCAGACCAAGCAGAACAATACTGATGGAGCAGGAGGCTACCGCCGGGCCGGCAGAAGGCGCATTGTAGAAAAGAGTGGCGATTGGCTCGGCCAGCACAAGTACCACCAC
This sequence comes from Selenomonadaceae bacterium, assembly GCA_030523645.1. GTDB lineage: Bacteria > Bacillota > Negativicutes > Selenomonadales > Selenomonadaceae > RGIG250. The sequence continues at coordinate 232,904 of JAUNIB010000001.1, read as the reverse complement.
AAAAGCCGGGAAGCAGACAAAGTTCGATATACGCATGGAGCTGGCCGTACTCTCATAGACCTTTGCCACATTGCCGAGAGCCTTTGCTTCCGACAGTACCGGTATAATACTTACCGCCAACGAAGCTGTCATAATTGTCGCCAGATTAATCAGCGGGACAGCCATGCCTGTCAGGTAGCCAAAAAGCTCAGTTGACTCGGCGACGGTGTAGCCGGCCACCTCAAGGCGCTGCGGAACAATAACCAGATCGAGATTTGATACAACCGGCAGCATAATGCTGGTAACGGAAACCGGCAGTGCCAAATCAAAAATACGCTTGAGGATTTTCAGAGCCGAAGTCTCGTATTCATCCTCCCGGGGCAGAAGCTCCTGCGGAGTGAATTCCCGTTCTATGTTGCGGTTCAGCTTGATGTGATACCAGACGAGGACGATAACGGCAACGACCGCTCCGGCCAAAGCACCGAGGCTGGCACCGGCAGCCGCATATTCCAATCCGTAAGGAAGGAACAGCTCTGCCAGCAGAACCATTGTCACGACACGGAAAATCTGCTCATATATCTGGGACACCGCGGTAGGTGTCATCCATTGCCAGCCCTGGAGATAGCCTCGGGAGCTGGCAATAATCGTTACAAAGAAGACCGCCGGTGCCAATGCAACAACCGCACTGTAAGCACGCGGGTCACGGATAAACCGCCATTCTATCAGCCTTTCAGCACCGAAATAGGTCAAAGCGGAGAATATGAGGCCGGTTATCACCATCATCCACATGGACAGCCTGAATACCCGCTTCGCTCCGAATATATCCCGTACTGCCACTCGCTCTGCGGTAATGATGGAAATAGCTACCGGCACACCGGCAGTAGACACAGACAGAGCAAAAAAGTATATAGGGAATGCCATCTGGTACAGTCCGATACCCTCGCCGCCCAGAACTCTGGAAACAAACATCCAGTTAAGGGCACCGATGACCTTCACCACTATGCCGGCCAAGGTGAGGATAAAGGTACCCTTCATCAATGACTCGGCTCCTATACCGCTTTTCTCTTCCGTTTTGGTCACTTCTTTTTCCGACACCTGTATCCCCTCCTTTCGGCCAATTTTTCATTATTACTAAAAGTTTATTATATCAGTTTTCCCCTGCCGGGGGAATAAATAATGATTTTCTTTTGGGAAATTCGACTACGCTCATTCGTGGTCTTCTTTAATTTCCCGGTCATAATCCGCACCGTCAAACATTCTGACTCGCTGATTATCAAAATCTCGATTTATAATAGAGCGCTCCGGCTCGTAGTCACCGGTAGCCACATCCACCAGATCCAGCACCGTGTGAATCATATCATCCGTCATGTACGGTCTTTCGGTGCAGCTTAAAATCTTCGCCCACTTCTCCGGATACTTTTCCCTGAACTTTTCTGACGCCCAGAAGATAAGCGGCACCTCTATCATGTGACGGTTTGCATTCTCCTCAATATGTCCGGCAAAACCCGCCCCTTCATCATATACCGCCTCGCCATGGTCAGGCAGATAAATGACAATTGCCTCCATATCCCGGAATCTGTTTATGATTTCGGTAACAACGAAGTCATTATAGTAAAGGGCATTGTCATATTCTGCAACAATGAGCTTATTTGCCTCATTGACATTCAGCTTAATATCCTTCTCCTGAAACTTGTGATAGGAATAGGGATAGCGGTTGTAGTAAAGACCGTGACCGCCCATCAAATGAGTGACGAAGAAATTCTTCTCCGGCCCGCGATTGGCAACGGCTTCGTCAATAAGCGGGAACAGCTCTTCATCCAGAATGCCTTCATCTTCCCGTGACTCACGCAGTCTTGTGTAGCGGTGTACATCACTGCGCTCTCCGTAATACTGGGCGACATTTCCCCAAATACCGGAGCTTTCCTGATTGGAGAGCCAGTGGGTCTTGTAGCCGGCCGCATTCATTATATCAATGAGGTTATTGTACTTGTACCATGGCTGCTCGGACTCGTTATGGCTGAAGGTAAAAAGCTTCTGCAGTACGGGAATGGTATTGGAATGGGGACTGACCACATCCGTGTAGACTGCAATTTCTCCCTTCTCCTTCAGTTCTATGAGCTTTGGGGTATTAGCCAAATAATAGCCATAGAGAGCCATGTGATTTCGATTGGTTGACTCTCCGAGAATAAACACCACATTCTGAATTCTGCTGTCATTGCGGGTGAGCTTTATCTCAGTTACCGCTTCTTTCCGCAGCTCATTGTAGGCCAGCATATTTTCCACTGCCACATCCAGCGCCAAGGCAAAGCGATGGACAGGCAGAAACGGCCGGTAGAATATTTCATTGTACTCCGCAATCATGCGGATGGTGTAGACAGAAGCAATCAGCAGAAATACCGCTGTCAGTTTTGCCGCTGTCCGGCCGCTCCAGGGGACTCTCAGCCACAGCTTTTTCCGATGGAACAGATATACAATGACCAGCAGTGCAGTCGCACAAGCAATCTCAAGCGGACCAACATACATCCGTAAGAATTCGACCGACTCATTAAGATTTGTTTCCAGCAGTGCGCCTACTACTCCGGCACCAAGAATAGCCCCATAATTGTATACGACAAAAAGCTCCAAAATCCCCACCGGAACGGTGACAATAAGGAGCATTCCCTTCAGCGCTGTGCGTTTCCAATCGCTGTCTATGCAGTTGATAAGCCGGGTGATAAGCATGACGGACAGGAACAAGGTGAAGCCGTAGCAAATCATCACATCGGTTCTGTCACCATTCACCAGATACCAGGCAAAGGAAAGGAACGATGCCAGGAACAGTTCGGTGATAAAGGCGAGGTTTCGCCTCAAGAATCTATGGGTGGCAGCTGTGTAATATAAAAATTTCTTCATCGTATTGAGACAATCATTGAATTGCAAGGCAATCCGTTTATTGGCAGTCTATTGCCTTTATCGTTACCTCTGACCCAGCATTACATGAGTCTGCGGAATAACACGAACATCGCAAAGAGGCCCCAGGGCCATCTCCTGCGCTTTCAGCATCAAATCCGGAGACGGTGCCTTGCAGTGACCGTGAGGAGTCACCGGCTGAAGAATAAGCGGAATGGAGCGGTCAACAGAAGCTATAAGACTTATTGCTTTGCTTATTTCCGCAGTAGAGGACTCCCGCTCGATAACCAGCTTCACATAGAGATCCTTCTCTCTGGCAATCTCCATGAAGACTCCATGCTCACCCCACAGCTCCTGCCCCACCATACTGGGGAGCTTGATATCCATTGAGATGATAGAGATAAAAGGCAGCACTCTTTTCAGGCGCGGCCCCAATGTGCCGTTAGTTTCCAACAGCAGCGGCAGCCTTACAAGCGGAGCCAGCTCTGTGATAAATTTCGTATGAAGAAGCGGCTCACCGCCGGTCAGAGACAGTGCTTGATGGGGCGTAATATCGGCAAAATTGTTCACATACTCTGCCGCAGCGGCCGGAGTCAGCGGATTTGGAATCTCCAGCTGACGGTGGCTGCCGGGATTCAGCTCTATCCGGCAGTAGCGATGACTGCCCACCCGATGCTCGGTATCACAGTAATCGCAGGACAGATTACAGCCTTCAAAGCGAAGAAATGCCTGACGATAGCCGACATATTTTCCCTCGCCCTGAATGGAAGAAAAAATCTCGATGATAGATTCCGTAGCAAGCTTCTGTCCGTTAAGCAGCGTATTTATTCTATCGCTTATCATATTCATGACTATTCCTCGCTATATGTCACGCTGGAGCCTGGGGACTCCCAAACAGTCACCTGTTTCACCGCAGCCTTACCCTCCAGTCCGTCGGAAACCCGTCGATATATTACGGAGGCAATATTCTCTGCTGTGGGATTCTTGCCGGAAAAGTCCGGCAGCTCATTCAAATATTGATGATCATATATATTCAATACATCCCTGACTAATGATTTCAGGTACTTGAAATCCACCACCATGCCAAGCTCATCAAGCTGGTCCCCCACGACAGACACTTCCACAGTCCAGCAGTGGCCGTGAAGCTTGTCGCACTTCCCGGGATAACCGACAACGCGATGAGCAGCATCAAAATCTTCTTTTACGGTGAGTAAATACATGAGAAAATCTCCTTGCGGAAAGAAGACGACCGCCATGAGCAGTCGTCTCCGAACTATTTGTTTGCGCCTACGAAATCATTAAAGCCAATGGCTCTGGTATGCTGAGTGTGACTCCACTCATGCTCGTTGCGATGGATGAAACCAAGGAAAATAATCGGTATCCAGGAATAAATGAACACCGGATAAAGAAGCAGGTAGAGCCATGCCTTCGGCTTAACATTAATCTTCAGCAGAATAATAACCGGCAGCAGATACTGTCCAAGGGTAATTACGGAGAACAGCTCCGACGGCAGGAAGTGATAAATATTCGTAAAGAACTGCTGCCCCAATCCCATCTGTATATAAGACAGGATGACGAAGACAGTTGATATCATCATGAAGTGGGGCTGAATTAAATGGAGGCAGCCGTCAAGAATACGAATGTCACGACGGCGGATACCCTCTTTCAGCATCCGGGGGATATAGCGATGGGCTACATCGAACTGACCCTGTGCCCAGCGCTTGCGCTGATTCCAGGAGGCCTTGAAGGTCAGCGGTTTCTCGTCCCAGACAATTGCATCGTGAGCCCAGGTGGTCTTGATGCCATCACAGAGGGACTTCATGGTGAACTCCATGTCCTCCGTAAGACAGGTTGCTCCCCAACCGTTCTTCTTCAGCACATCGGTGGTGATTACCATACCGGTACCGCCAAGGACAGAGGACAGACCGATATTGGTCTTTGCCAGATGCCAAACATGGTCAATAACCCAGAAGGCGATGGCAAAGGTACCGGCCACCCATGTATCGTAAGGATTCTTCGCATCGAGATAACCCTGAATGACCTTATCGCCCTTCAGCAGCCGGTTATTCATTTCCAGCAGGAAGTTGGGATGAACGAGATTGTCCGCATCGAAGACAGCAATAGCATCATACTGACGCTCCATCTTAAAGAGACGGTCAAACATCCACTCCATGGCAAAGCCCTTGCCCTTGCCTACATCGCTGAAGCGCTCGTGGACAATGGCCCCGTGAGCTCTGGCAATCTCCGCCGTATCATCACTGCAGTTATCCGCAATAACAAAAATGTCATACAGCTCCCGGGGATACTTCAGCTCAGTCAGATTGTCGATGAGCTGAGCAATGACCGCGTGCTCATTGTGGGCTGCCACGATAAGGGCAAAAGTCTTTGATGGTGTGAGTATCTTATCCTCATGCCGCCGCCACAGACCGCAGAAGCCAATGACAAAATAATAGATGGTAAACAGGAGAATAAATCCCTGCAGGGGCACCATCACAATGTCAAGGGTATAATTCATTTGAAGAATTCTCCAATTTTTAATCGACAGCCGACTTATTTCCTGCAGCCACCGAAAATGGTATTTACAATGCCGACAAATTCATAAGCTGCAAAGAAAGCAAACAGAACTGCAGGAATAAGCGCATCACGGCCAATATATACCACCGCTGCAAACACGACCGCAAAGTAGGCCTTTGCCGGACCGCACAATCCCTCGCTGTCTGCTCCCTTGAAATCCGGATAATGAATAGTGCTGACCTTCAGCAACGCAACAATACTCATAACGATGGGATATATATATCCAAGGTTATGGGGATCATAGCCCATACCAAGCATAAGCAGCGTAGAAGTTGCCATGAAGCAGGCTCCGGCAGGAATCGCTACGCCCATGAAATAGCCATGGACTTCAGACGCCATGACATTGAATCGAGCCAATCGGAAGCATCCGCACACTGCAAAAAGGAGCGGAACAAACCAGCCGACCCAACCGTAATCAATCAGGACAAACTGATGAGCCAGTACACCGGGGGCAACACCGAAGGAAACGAGATCACACAGAGAATCCAGCTCCTTGCCAAGCTCACCGGAGACACCGAGTGCGCGGGCAGCTCGACCATCGAGTCCGTCAGCAACGAGCGCCAAAAGAATGCAGGTGGCCGCCCAAAAGAGATCGCCCTTCATGCTGAACATGATAGAGCAGACGCCCATGATGAGATTCATACTTGTTAATCCGTTGGGGATTAATGGTCTCCAGTTCATTCTTTAATCCTCCCGATGACAGTGACGCCGCCTACAACCTTGTCACCCTTTTTTACAGTAACCTCTACGGACTTTGGCATCACGACCTCTGTACATGAGCCAAACTTAATAAGACCGTATCGCTCACCCTTCTCCAGATGGTCATCAAGAGTTACCCACGAAACGATTCTCCGGGCCAAAAGACCGGCAATCTGGGTAACGGTGATACGAAGGCGGTCATTGGCTATACCCAATAAGTGACGCTCATTTACAGCACCGACATTATCGTCAAATGCCGGGTGGAACTGACCGCAGGAATACCGCTGGCACTTAATCTCACCCGCCATGGGGCTGCGATTAACATGAACATCGAACACGGACAGGAAAATAATAACCTTGTTGGCCGGCTCCTTGACGAAATCGTCATCCTCTACCGGAACTATATCCATTACCTTTCCATCTGCCGGAGCCACCAGCACTGAATCATCAGCCGGTATCTCCCTCTCCGGATTGCGGAAAAAATAAACAAAATATGAACCCAGCACCGCCGGAAAAATCGCCCAGGCAGGTCCCAGCCACGCTCCCAAGCCGGCAGCGGCAGCAAAGCTCCCTAAGACGAAAGGATATCCTTCACGGACTATCATTCCTAAAAATTCCTTTCTAAAATAACTTCATACTAAACTACACTAACCATAGCATTATACGCCACACAGGCCACTTTGTCCAGTTATCAGTGTTTTGCCTTCTTCACCGCCAGCACGAACTTAGGCAGTGCCATCAGTCGGCCGATGCGGCTTGGCTGCAGGATACCGCGGTATGCCCATTCCAGCTTTGCCTTCTGCATCCAGAGCGGCGCACGCTTAACAGTCCCTGCCATTACATCCAGAGTTCCGCCTACGCCTATTGCCGCGGAAATCTTCAGTTGGGGCAGGTGTTTCTGCAGCCATATTTCCTGCTTCGGTACACCCAGCGCACAGAGCAGCAGGTCTGCCCCGGACTCGTTTATTTCCTTGACTATCTCCGGCTCATCGGCTTCGGTAAAAAAACCGTTGCGGCAGCCTACCACCTGAACACCGGGATAGAGACTTTCAGCTTTTGCTTTTGCTGCGTCAGCCACTCCGGGAGCCGACCCGAAGAAAAACACCTTAAATCCGTTTTCCTCTTCCGGGGCAATTTTCAGCAATTCCTGAACAAGATCATATCCGGCAACCCTCTCCGGCATTTCATAGCCAAGCTCGTGAGCCGCCCAAACTGTACCGGCACCGTCCGGCACAACAAGGTCTGCACTATTCAGCACATCCATCAGTGCCCTGTTCACTGTTGCCATCATTATCATTTCCGCATTTGCGGTAGCTATGAGCCAGGGATTTTTCTTTTCTCCGGACTCCCGTCCCTCTTTAAGCTGCCGGGCAATAGTATCCCGGGCTTCTCTCATCGTGTAGGTAGCTACCGGAACACCAAGAATATCTACAGTGTTTTTCTTCATTTATAAATTACCAAAATCTCTCTTCTTATTTTTACCGGCCCGGGAATCTATGCGATAGACATAGGCCAGTACCTCCGCCACCGTAGTATAAAGCTCCGGCGGAATCTCTTTATCAATGTCAAGTGCCATAAGCATATTGACCAGCGTCTTGTTCTGATATACAGGCAGGGCATTCTGCTGCGCGAGGTTCAGTATGTTCTCCGCCACATAGCCCTGACCCTTTGCCACTATTTTCGGGGCCACATTCGCCCCTGGGTCATACTTCAAGGCGACAGCCTTTTTCGGGACGGTTTCATCCGTTTCCGGCTCCTCTGCCGGCGTATTATCCATCCGTCTTCTGATATTGTCCTCCATCATTTAGCCTTTGCCACCCCCAGCTTCAATCCTACCAGTTCCAGCGGCGACTCATCAAAGGAGTGGACAAATTCTGGAATGTAATCGCGGAATTCTCCGACGGCAGCCGACGATGAGAAGAATACTCTCACATCAATTTTCGTTGACTCATAAAGGCGGCAGGTTATCTCCACCGCGCCGATATTCTCGGTAAGTACGCAGAAGCGCAGCCATGTCTCCCTCTGCTTTTCTCCGCTCTTGTCTTCTTCCCCGTATTCGTCCTCCGGGTACTTTTCCTCATCAAAAACGGAAACATAGCAGGGATAGCTCTGACCTTCCTCTCCCATATACAGCGGCAGCATAAAGGACATCGTGCGCTGACCGCTCTGGGTCATTCGGGCCGTTCCCGCCATAGACTCCTTCACCGTACCGGCAAATTCGGCAATATCCCGGCCTGCGTTGCGGAGGCGCCGCGGCTTCGTATCTTTCAGTGTCGCCAAATCACAAAGCTGCATAAACGCCCACAGCCTTGGCAGTGCCGGCAAATTCTGCTGAATTGCTGCCTGTTGGACTGAAGCCGGCAGATTTTTCTGGCAAAGCCTCAGCAGGAGATTAAGCTGACGGGCATCCTTTTCATTGATTATTTCTTCTTCGCCGTTTACGAAATCCAGCAGAAGCTGGCGGTCGCTTTCGCTGACCTTCTCGCTCTCTGACAGCAGTCTGGCCAAGCCCTTCATGGCTTCCATAGTTCTGACAGAGTTCTCTATTGCCGGCTGACGGAAGAAAACATGGCTGTTCATGGCAGAAGAAGGCCGATTGGCCGCCGGGCTGTTGCTGCGCCGCTCGGCCATGCTCTCGGCTGACAGTCTGGCCAGCCGAGCCGCCGGGTTTTCATTCGCCTCAATAGGCCGCCCGGTAATATCTCTCAGAATGCCGTCAAAGCTCTTGGCAAATCGCCCGGCATTAAGATTTTGCAATCCTGTATTGGACGACGGTCGGAATGGTCGTCCAAGGTCATTCAGCATCTGCTGACTTCTGTCGAGGGGCTTCGCTTCCTCCTGCGCTTCGGGGCCGGTGCCGTAGCTTTCAGTCTGTGCCTCCGGCTGTGCAGTTCTGCTGAAAGAATCCCCCTGCGGTGCCGCAGTCTGCGCTGGCGGCTGACTGCTCTGCCCCGATAAAGTATTCTCTGCCTCCCTGGCCATGGTCTGTCCGGTTGCCGGCAGCGGCTGCTCCCGGTTCTGAGCAGGCTCCTGTATGCTGCTCTCCCCTGTCGGGACCGGCTGCTGACCGACGGACTCCCCGTTATTCCCGGGAAGCTGATTGTCCTGCGGCTGAGGCGCAGCATTATTCTCACCCTGCAGCTGTGCCTCCTCCCGAGGAGTCGCCGGCATAAAGTAAGCCACCAGCTGCTTCAGAAAATCCAAATTAGAATCACCGGCAACCGGCACCTCACCGCCGCTGACCATAGGCTGCTGGCTGAGAAGCTCCAGCAGTTCAGCCGGTATGACTTCCGGCTCTTTCCGGTCAAGCAGCTCATAGGCCAGCTTGTGCAGCAGCACAGGCTCAAGATTCCCATTCTCCTGCGTAACCGCAGTCTTAAGCTGAGACAAAATCGTTGCCAGAGGCTGTGACATCTCACCGAATGAGGTCTGACGGGCCAGATTGCCCATCTGCGTCAGCAAACGGGACAGTGTATTCAGCTGATCCATCGCGAACCGCTGGCTCTCTACCGTACTGCCAAGATTTTTCCCCAGAGTCTCCCCCAGAGAAAAGGAATTCTTCATTATGTTATTCACCAGACGCTGAACATCCGGTGTCATGCCCTCGGCTACATCCTCAGCCTCGCCGGAAATACGCAGCAAAACCCCGGCCATATCCGAAATAGAGTTGCGGATACTGACATTCGTCTCCGGAGCAAAGGGCGAACGGACAGCGGCAGCACGAGATGTCGGTTGTGAACCGCTGGGGCGCTCTATGGGGCGTATGCCGCCTGCTTGTGTGGCGGCGCTTGTTTCCAATGGCATGATAATACTCCTGACAATCCTTGTCTTTTTTTACGGGGAAATTGCTTAATCCCTGAGATTTCCTCTGTCTTCCAGTTTCAGCTCTGTCCCGCTCCCTCATATTCTGAAACGGGAGCAAACGACCGACGGTGTATGGGACATGGGCCGTATTTTCTAAGAGCCGCCATGTGCTCTGCGGTACCATAGCCCTTGTGCTTGGCAAAACCATACTCCGGATACTCCCGATCGTACTCCTCCATGAGACGGTCACGAGTCACCTTTGCCAGCACGGAAGCGGCAGCGATAGATGCGGACTTGGCATCACCCTTTATCAGGGACAGCGAAGGCATAGTAAGCTTATCCAACGGCACCGCATCCACCAGTACCTTCTGAGGCTGTGGCTTCAGCTTCTCTATTACCTGATACATTCCGCTTACCGTAGCCCGGTATATATTGTCCCGGTCAATGGTTTTCTCATCGATTATCGCCACGCTGTAGGCAATGGCCTGTTCCTTTATTATATCGAAAAGTTCGTCCCGAACCTTCGCCGAAAGCTTTTTTGAATCATTCAGCTTCGGTATGTACAGCCCCACAGGAAGAATCGCCGCAGCTACAACCACCGGCCCGGCCAACGGACCGCGCCCGGCCTCATCTACTCCCGCGATGTAAGCCGCTCCCTCCTGCTGAGCTTCATACTCATAGCAGTACAACTCCTTCAGGCGCTGACGCTCCGCCAGCTCTCTGTCATAGCGGCGGACAAGCCGCTGGACAGCAGCCCTGCTGACGGCAGCCAGCTCTGCCAGCAGGCCAGCCTCCAGAGTACGACCGCTGTCAAGAGCATCCTGCAGCAGAGCCTCAATCTCTGCTGTCTTCCTTGATGACTGTGCCATTTTCATCCGCCTCGGCTTCCTGTGCTTCTGACTTCTCCGGCGGCAAATCAAGGGTATATTTACCGATGAGACCGGCTCGGAATTCCTTCAGCAGCAGCTTTTTCGTCTTATCATGGTTGACGATGCCACCCTTTTCCAGATGGCCGCGCTTGCGGCCGATAAGCTCCAGCAAAGCCACATTATCCTCCGGCAGCGACTCGCCTTCGGCAATCTCCAGCTTGTAACGGTTTATCAGATCCCGGGAAAAATTCTCCCGCAGCCAGCCGAGAAGACGCAGTACCACTGGCTCAGTGTCGATGGCCTCGTCGCTGATGGCACCGGTATAAGACAAGTGAAGTCCTACCATGGGGTCATCAAACTTCGGCCAAAGAATACCGGGCATATCCAGCAGGTCAAAACCGCCTTCAATATGAATCCACTGCTTGGCTCTGGTGACGCCCGGACGATTTTCCGCCTTTGCCTTCACCTTACCGGCCAGTCGATTGATAAGAGAGGACTTTCCTACATTCGGTATTCCCAAAACCATTGCTCTTGGTGCTCTTGCCTTTGCGCCCTTGCTTTCCAGCCGCTTCGTTTTGCCGGCAGCCAGCTTGGCCGTCAGCTTCACCAGTTCTTTAATGCCGCGGCCCTGTGCTGCATCAACCGCTACGGCCGCGATACCTTGACTCCGGTAATAGCTGACCCAGGCCTTCGTTACGGCCGGAGAAGCCAAATCCATCTTGTTGAGAACAATCAAACGGGGCTTTCTGCCGATAAGCTCCTTCAGCATGGGATTGGCACTGGCAACGGGAATACGGGCATCTACCAGCTCGATTACCACATCAACCAGCTTCAGGTTATCGGATATTAGCCGCTTTGCCTTCGCCATGTGGCCGGGATACCAGACAATTGTCGGCAAGCCCTCCGCCGTGACGGAAAGCGCATCGGCTGCTTCTTTCACATCTGCCATATTACTTCACATAGACTGCATACTCACCGCGGCGAGCCGGAGCCTTGGGATATTCACCGTCACGATAGCCGAGGATGCAGTTGCCGATACCGGCATAGTCGCCCTCAATGCCCCACTTCTTCAGAAGAGCCTTTCCTTCCTCAGTCTCAAAAGTCTCTTTCGCCCGGTTAATCCAGCAGGAATCAACCCCGATAGCCTTCGCGGCGTTCATCAGGTTGCCCAATACGAGGGCACCGTCCTCCACATAGGTGGGGCTGGACTTGTCGGCAATGACAACAATAACGGTAGGCGCATTGTAGAAGGGGTCAATGGATGCACCGAGAATCTTCGCATTCATCTGCGAGAGCAGGTCACGGGTAGCCTTATCCTGAACGACGACCACCTTAACCGGCTGATAATTATGACCGCTGGCAGTGTAGCGGGCTGCCTCGATGATGGTCTCCAGCTCCTCGTCCTTTATCTGCTCACTCTTGTATTTTTTTACGCTGCGGCGCTCGATGAGTACCTTGACAGTCTCATTGTTCATCAATGCTTCTTTCATTTTTCTTCCTCCTAAAAATCCTGCTGATACAGCCACAGATAATTATTAACATCCTAGAAAAAACACTTCTCTATCTTCTTATTGTAAGCATGTAGCCGAAGATGTCAAGTCCAAAGGTCTTTCCCCTTAGGGAAATATGGCTCATTTCTTCAGCAAAATAAAATAATTCTCCCGATTGACAGAAAAATGTTATATAATATAGAATAAATTAGATAAATGTACGGCAAATTTAAGGGCATAACCCTTTTATCAGCAAGGAGGAATCGCATTGCGTTCCGTATCAGTTACAGACCTGAAGCCCGGTATGATTCTGGCCCGCACCATCGTTAATGATGACCTCATTGTAGTGCTTTCCGAGAACACCGAGCTGACCCCTTCACATATCAAACGATTGAACTCACTTGATGTCCCCTTTATCTACATCAAGGACGAATATGAACTCAGCAGCAACTTCCTCAGCGTCGCTGCCCTCTTCAACCCCGCCGATGCCTTCATCAGCGAGTACAAGGAAGTTGTGGACACTGCCAAGGGACTGATTGACACTCTGACAAACGGCGGTGATGAGCAATCCGTATACGAGACCAAGTGCCTCGTCCACGAATCTCTCTATCCCCTTGCTCATGACAGCGGCGTCATCGACCACATCTTTGAGCTGAATCATCTGGCCAGCGATGTGTACAACCATTCTCTCCGAGTCGCCATCCTCTCCGGTGTAATCGCCAAATGGATGGAATTCAAACCGGCAGAGGTGCAGGATGTAATCCTCGCCGGCTTCCTTCACGACATCGGCAAGTCCAAGCTCCCGCCGGAGCTCAGCTCCATGCGGAGCAGTGCAGTTCCCGAGGATAAGCTTGACGACTACATGGTTCACACTCTTGAGGCCTCCAGAATACTCCGCGACTGTCCGAATCTCCCGGCCGGCACCATCGAAGCGGCCGCGCAGCACCATGAGTGTATGGACGGCTCCGGCTATCCCCTCGGCCTGAAGGGCGAGAGAATTCACCGCTACGCCAGAATCATTGCTCTGGCGGATTTCTACGACAACCTCACCACCGAGGTTGAAGGCGAGCGCCGGGCTACTCCCTTCGCTGCTATCGAGGAAATCGCCAGACTCATGTACTCAAAGCTCGACCCCAATGTCTGCATCCCCTTCATCACGAAGATAAAGATGACCTTCCTTGGCTCCCGGGTGCTCCTCTCCAACGGAATGATCGGCACCGTCGTCCGCTATGCCAACGGAATAGATGCCCAGCCTCTAATCCGTATCAACGAGGCGACAATCATTGACCTGAATGAATACAGAAACCTCTCAGTCATCGAGTATAATCCCAAATAAAACGAAGCCGCCCATCGGGCGGCTTTTCTGTAAATGAAAGGAATTCATCTATGAAATACGATTTTGATGAAATTATTGACCGCCGCGGGACAAATGCTCTGAACACCGACGGTTTCCGCGGCTATATCTTCCACGCCGGTCCGGAGAAAAAATTCCCCTACGCAGATGATGAATTCGTGCGTATGTGGATTGCCGACATGGAGTTCTCTGCTCCTTCGGCCATTCTCGATGCCATCAAAGCCAGAGTTGACCGCCGCATCTTCGGCTACACTTCCATCTTTACCGACGACTACTATCAGGTCTTTTCCAAATGGTGCCGCGACCGCTATGACTGGGACTTCCCCAGAGAGCAGCTCTGTACGTCCCCGGGCATCGTCCCTGCCCTATACGAGATAGTCGCTGATGTCACCGGCCCTGATGACAAAGTTCTCATCACCACCCCATCCTACGGCAGCTTCAAGCACGTCACATTGGACAACAAGCGCACTCTGGTGACCACCGAGCTGAAATGTACTGACGGTGTCTTCTCTCTCGACTTCGATGACTTCGCCGCCAAGGCTGCCGACCCGGCTGTCCGCCTCATCATCTGGTGCAATCCTCACAACCCTACCGGCCATATGTGGACAGAGGAAGAGCTCAAAAAGGTTGCCGACATCGTCCGCAAAAACAACCTTTGGATAGTATCTGATGAGATACACTGCGACCTCATCAGAAGCGGCCGAAAGCACATACCTCTGGCAAAGGCAATGCCTGACTACGACCGGCTGGTCACCTGCACGGCTCCCAGCAAGACCTTTAACATTGCCGGCCTGCAGTTCTCAAACATAATCATCCGCAGCGAAGAGCTACGCTGCACCTATCGGAAGAACGACCGCATCGGGCAGGAGGTCAATCCCCTGTCTCTGGCCGCTGCTCAGGCTGCCTACGGCAGCTGCGGCGATTGGCTGGAAGAATTGAAGCTGTATTTGGATGACAACTTCGCCTTCGTTGTCGATTTTCTCCGCGAGAATATTCCCTCTGCAGTCTGCCGGATTCCTGAGTCGACATATCTTGCCTGGGTCGACTTCCGCGCCACCCTGCCGGATGTGAAGGATCTCTCCGACTTCTTCGCCAACAATGCCGGCGTCCTGCTCGAAGGCGGCAATGATCTCTTCGTCGGAAATGCCGAAGGCTTCGTCCGCTTAAATCTCGCCATGCCGAGGAGCATTATCAAGACCGGTATGGAACGAATAGCCGAAGCTGTAAAGAAACACAACGCATAAAAAAAGACGGGTAAACCGTCTTCTCCTTAATGTAAAATGCGGCATAGCTGTCTGTTAAGAAACTGTTATAAAGCAAGTTTCTGTCAGACAGTCATGCCGTTTTTATTTGTGATTTATCAGGCATTTCCTTCCAGATGCCGATTTCTCAGCTGACCGCAGGCAGCGTTAATATCGGTACCCATTTCCTTTCGGACCGTCGCCGTTATGTGCATACTGTGCAGGATATTTGCAAAGGCGGTCACTCTGTCATCACTGGGACGACGGAGGCAACGCTCCACCACCGGATTTATCGGTATCAGATTTACGGAAGCATTCTGCCCTGCCAGCAGATGTCCCAGCTCCCGGGCATTCTCCCGGCTGTCATTTACCCCGTCAATCAGGATGTACTCGTAGGTCACTCGACGACCTGTTGCATTGAAGTACGCCTCTCCTGCCTTCACCACATCCTTGATAGGATACTTTCTCGCTATCGGCATGATGCGGCGGCGTATCTCATCGTTTGGTGCGTGCAGCGAAATAGCCAGACCAACCGGCAGCTTCTCATGGGCAAGGTCGTATATCCGCTCCACGATACCGCAGGTGGAAAGAGTAACATTCCTGTAGCCGAAGTTCAGACAGTATGACTCATGAATGAGCCGCAGGAAGCTGAGGACATTAGCATAGTTGTACAGCGGCTCACCGGAGCCCATGAGGACCATGGTATCTACCTTTTCCCCGGCCTTATTCAGATAATCGTTGATGAAGAATACCTGTGCCAGCATCTCACCGGCTACCAGGTCTCTGGTTAGTCCCTTCAGCGTGGAAGCACAGAAGGCGCAGCCCATAGCACAGCCGGCCTGAGTTGATATGCAGATACTGTTGCCGTAGGGCTGCCGCATGAGGACGGACTCCACTGCCACCTCATCGGGAAATCCCAGCAGGAACTTGGTTGTTTTCCCATCTGCGGAATCCCAGCGCTCCACCTGCTTTGCCCGGTCAATGGAAAACTCCCGGGCCAGCTTGTAACGCAAGTCCTGTCCGAGGTTTGTCATCTCATCGAAGGACACTGCACTCTTACCGTACATCCAGTCCACGAGTTGACGCGCCCGGAAGGGCTTTATATCGAAGGGAGCCATTTCCTCCCTTATGGCCTCCTCCATGAGACCGAAAAGATTCTTTTTCATTTCGCTTTTCTTTCCATCCGGGCGATGAAGAAACCATCCGTCCCATCGACATGAGGCAGCAGCTGTACCATCCGGCTGCTCCTTTTTTGTTCCGGCAGGTATTGACCGGTCTCCACCAGCGTGAAGTCCTTGTTGGCCGCCAGGAATTTCTCCACCACTCCAGCATTCTCCGCCGGCTCCATGGTGCAGGTACTGTAGACGAGTACGCCCCCCTGCTTCACGCACTGAGCCGCACTCTCCAAAATCTCAAGCTGCAAGGGCGGCAGACCCTTCATATCATCTGCCGTTACCCGCCAGCGGGCATCAGGGCGACGGCGAAGGACACCCAGTCCCGAGCAGGGAGCATCTACCAGCACCCGGTCAGCCTGCCGCAAATACCGCTCACCGATACAGCGGGCATCTCCCGCCGCCGTTTCGATGATGGTTATTCCCAGCCGCCGGGCATTCTCTGCCACTTTCTCAAGACGGGCCGGGTACAGGTCACCGGCGATTATCCGCCCCTTATTTTTCATCAGCTGCGCCAGATGAGTCGTCTTGCCGCCGGGGGCACTGCAGACATCAAGGACGAAATCCCCCGGCTGCGGGTCAAGGACATGAGCAACCAGCATGGAGCTTTCATCCTGCACCTGCCACAAGCCCTCTGCCAGAGAGGCAATATCCTTCATCGCTCCGTGGGCGGTTATCTTTATTCCTTCCGGTACGAGGGCAGACTTCTCAACAATACAGCCTTCATCAGTCAGACGAGCCATCAGCTCATCCCGGTTAGTTTTTATTGTATTTGTCCGTACCGACAGCACCGCCGGCTCATTATCGAAGCGGCAGATTTTCTCCGCTGCCTCGTAGCCAAGCAATCCTATCCAGTGCTTCACCAGCCAGCGGGGGTGCATTTCCTTCAGCGAAAGATACTCGGTAGCCTTTCCTGTTCCCTGTGGGAAAGCCGCCGCCTCAGGCTCCCTTGAAGCCCGTCTGAGAACTGCGTTTATAAAGCCTGCGCTGCTGTTAAGCTTTGTACCGTAACGGCGAGCCAGATTTACCGACTCATTGACAGCCGCTGACCCGGGAATCTTCGTCAGATAAAACAGCTGATACATCCCAAGGCGCAGAATACATCTTGCCCACGGCTCCATCTTCTTCACGGGCTTATTCACATAGCGGCCGATAATCCAGTCCAACGTATCCCCCGCCTTCACCACGCCGTAGACAAGCTCCGTGGCAAAGCGGCGGTCAAGCTCGCTTAAATCGCCCTTTTTCAGTTCCTCTGCCAGCAATATATTGGCATAGCCTCCGTTCTCGCTGACAGCATGGATGACCCGGAGAGCTGTTTCTCTTGCTTTATCCATTTTGACCGGCTCCCTCATCCTTTTTCTTCTCCGGCAGGATTATGATATTTTCCAGCTCCCGACGGAACTCGTCCAAGTCCACATGGGTATTGAAGCAGGGCCCATTGGGACGGAGATTCATTACTCCCACTGCCGGCAGTGGGTAAACATCCTGAATGCCGCTGGTAAGGTCACGCTCACAGGCGATGGCCACCACCGCCTTCGGCCTTATTCTCTTGACGGTCTGACGGGCCAGAGTACCGCCGGTAACTACGAAGAAATGAAAGCCCATCTCCTCCGCCATAGTCACCAGCGCCGCGATATCACACCGGCCGCAGCGCTTGCAGTTCATTGGGTCACGGGTAATCTTATGAGGACAGGTGTCAAGCTGCAGACAATGAGGCGTCACCACCAGCAGTCTGTCCGCCGGCACCCTGATATTCATTCGATGGAAAATCTTGTTGCTCACAGAAACGAAGGAGCTTTCAATCTGCCGCCGCTTAAAGCCCAACAGTCCGCCGAAGAATACCACCAGCGGAAACAACAGATTGACCATTCCGGTAGTCCGCCGCAGCACAAAGGGAAAAAACGGCAGCCCTGCCGCCGCCGCCACAAGCCCAGCAATCCCCAGACCGACAACGCAGAAGAAAATTGCCAGCACTATTCCCGACAGTAGAGGCAGTATATCCGCCATCTCCCGCAAACCCGGCGCACTGATGCGCCACATCCCGGCAGCAAGCAGAGCAAGAGTCAGATATGAACCGGTCAGCAGCCCAATAAAGAGCCGCTTCTTGTTGTAGTTTGAAGTTACGATTTTACTATTATCCATTTGCATTACTCAAATTTCGCCGGAAGCTCCATAGCATGCCCCCGGAGGTAATCAGCGGCCTTCATCCGCTTCTTGGCCGGTGCCTGAAGCTCCAAAACCTCAATGACACCGCTGCCGGTCTTTACCAGCAGACCCTTGCCGTCGGCCCGGAGAATATCTCCCGGCTCTTTGCCGTCAGCCGACATGTCGGCAGGCTTCGTCCGCCAGATTTTATACTTTCCTTCACCGAGAGAAGTAAATGCCCCCGGAGCTGAATCCAGCGCCCGGACAAGATTGTGAATCTCGGCAGTAGTACGGCTCCAGTCGATAGCCCCGGTATCCTTCTCAATCATTTTGGCATAGCAGCTGAGGCTGTCATCCTGCTTCGTCCGCACCACAGTACCGGCTAAGACCTTCTCAATGGTAGTCTTCATCAGCTCCGCGCCCTGAAGGGACAGAGCATCATGCAGCTCCTCCAAAGTCATATCCGGTCCGATAGCCAGCTGGGATTTCTCCAGCATATCGCCGGTATCAAGACCGATGTCCATGAGCATGGTGGTCACGCCGGTAACGGTCTCTCCGTCCATAATGACACGCTGCATCGGAGCTGCCCCACGATACTTTGGCAGCAGAGATGCATGGACATTGATGCAGCCGTACCGCGGCAGGTCAATAACCTCTGCCGGCAAAATCTGCCCGAAAGCTACCACGATGATAAGCTCCGGTCTTATTTCCTCGCTAAGCTGGCGAAGGAACTCCTCGTCACTCTTTATCCGTACCGGCTGATACACCGGCAGATTATTCTTCTCTGCACAGACCTTCACCGGTGAAGGGGTGAGCTTCTTGCCCCTGCCCCTCGGCTTGTCCGGCTGAGTCACCGCACCCACCACCGTAAGCTGCTCCATAGTCAGCAGCTTCTCCAGACAAGGCACAGAGAAATCAGGCGTCCCCATGAACAGGGTGCGAACCTTATTCATCGTCTCAGCCATTTTCGTTGTCCTCCGGCGTTTCCTGCCGCAGACTGGTCGCTATATCAATGAAAAGCGTACCGTCAAGATGGTCGCACTCATGCTGAATGCAGCGGGCCAGCAGTCCGTCTGCCTTCAGAGTGCGGCGCTTGTTGAAGCGGGTGGTATACTCCACCGTAACCCGCTCGGCTCTCTCCACATCACCGAAGATACCCGGCACAGAGAGGCAACCCTCCGAGTCAGTCACTTTACCTTCACGGTGAGTAATCACCGGATTTATCAGCTCGATGATTCCCTCGCCCACATCAATGACCACCAGCCGGATTGACTGTCCTACCTGCGGAGCCGCCAATCCAACGCCGTCACATTTATACATCGTCTCTGCCATGTCATCCATCAGATGACGCAGACGGGAATCAATCTTTTTAATCGGCTGTGCAATCTGCTTCAGTACCGGATTGCCTGCCTTTACTACTTCAAGAATTGCCATAAGTGTACAATACCCCCATTTTTTCTTGATACCATTCTATCATAATCCGGTGAGATTTTCCATTGCCCCGCCAATTCTATTATCTTTAAATATATTGACAGGACTTTTCATTTCGCCGTAGAATAAAACAGAGAAAGACAATAACCTTGACTGCAAGGAGAGTTATCATGGACAAAAAAACCGCAGAGCTTGTCATGGCCATGGTCGAATATGACGCCGGCGATGCAAGACGAATCCAGCACTTCATGAAGGTACATGACTTCGCAGTAACAATCGCTCAGATGGAAAACATTTCCCCTGAGGAATACTTTACTCTGGAGACTGCCTCCATCCTCCACGACATCGGTATCCATCCCGCCGAGAAGAAATACGGCTCATCCGGCGGCAAACTGCAGGAGAAGGAAGGCCCCCCGGAGGCTGACAAAATGCTCCGTCGTCTCGGCGGCTACACCGAAGAACAGATAGAGCGGGTCAAGTACCTCATCGGCCATCATCACACCTACAAGGAAATCGACGGCATGGACTATCAGATACTCATCGAAGCCGACTTCCTTGTAAATCTCTATGAGAAGCAGGAAGAAAAAGAATATATTCTCGGAGCCAGAGAGCATATCTTCAGGACGAAGGCCGGTCTGAAAATTCTCAACGATATGTTCAGCCTCCCGGAATAATCGTCCCTACTCAAAATTTTTACACGAAAAAGCGGAGCTGCGCTGCAGCTCCGCTTCTTTATTTTACAATTATTTTTTCCCCTGCTCCATGAGCCGGACAGCTTCCTCGGCATTCTTGATTGCCAGATGCCTTAGTCCAGTCACCAGCTCGATGTTCTTCTTCTTTATCTTGTCAAGATTTTTCCAGCTGTGAGCGATAGCTCCGCTGAGCTGCTTGTAGGTGAGCGTGGAGAGGTCTCCCGCCGGCTTCTCATCGATAGAAGCCAGGAAGCGCTCAATCTTCGGGTCATAGGACAGACCTATCATCGGCACGCCCATAACTCCGGCAAAGATGAGAGCATGCAGACGGATGGAAATCAGCAAATCCATACAGCCTACCAGACTCAGCAGCTCGTTGGTAGTGTATTCCTCCGTTAAGACAACGGACTCCTTCTTCATCATCCGGGCAATCGCTTTGGATGTCACCACATCTTCGGGCACCTGCATGGGCAGGAATACCACCTGAGCATTGTATTTGCTGACAATATCATCAGCGGCCTTTGCGATGACCGTCTTATACTCCGTCCAGCCGCGCCACTCACGGACAGAAATTCCCACTATCGGGCGAACTCCGCCTATCTGGTGATCCTTCAGTATCTTTCGTCCGATGGCCAGCTCTACCGGATGGATGGCCAGTACAGGGTCAGCCGTCACTTCCATCGGCGGCTTCGTCACCTTCAGGTCATTCAGTTCTTCCAGTGAGCCCTTATCACGGACAGTGATGAGAGCTGCCCCATTCGCCTGACGGCGCATGAACGCTCTGGCAAACGAGCCGCAGACAGGGCCGATGCCCTGTGCGTAAAGCATGACCGGCGTACCAATAAAGCGGGCCAGCGCAATGACACTGAGGTAATAGTACAGACTCCGACCACTGGTAACATTCTGCAGCAGACTGCCGCCGCCGGAAATCAGAAGGTCAGCCCGGCGCAAAGCACCCCAAATAGACGAGACATCAAGCCATGAAATTGCTTTCACGCCATGACGCCGCGCCGTATCTTCCGGGTTTGCGGATATAACCGTTATATTTACTTGTGGATTCACATCGGTCAATACTTCAATCATTGCTGCCAGCATTGCTTCATCGCCGGCATTCTTTGAGCCGTAGTATCCCGATACCACAACATTTGACATCAGATAAAAAAGCTCCTTTAAGTAAGCTTATTGGATAAGAAGAGACAACAAATCAATCCCGAGCCATTCTTGCCCGAGCCTTATCCAAAATATTATACCACAAAGTGACCACCAACATCAAACCCCCGCCGATAATTCCGCCAAAAATCAGACCACCGACGCCGCGAACAGCACTCATCATGAACGGTGTACGCATATGGGCAAAGGTTTCAACCATTGAACCCTGGGCAATAGTTGCTCCCATTACAAGAGCAAATAATACTACAGTCGGCCACTTTTTAAGCCAGGCCATCACCATCAGCATGAAGGCAGGATGACCGATGAACATTTCCTTTGTACGGGGACGAGCGTAGAGGCTCTGCTCCAGGAAGGCGCGAAGCTTCAGCTCAATACCCGGTACCGGCATACCCATGGTATGACCGGAGCGGGCGATGAATACGATAAGAGCAACGCCCACCAGACCCAGCGCCGCCAGCAGACGGACTGTAACGGGGGCATCCATTATCTCCTTCACCTGTGCAACGAAGCTCTCAGCCTCATCCTCAAAGGCTCCGAAAACATTAAAGCGCTGGAGGAAAGCAACCGCCACCAAAATCAGCGGCAGGATAAAGGTGAGCTTTATCCCGCGGAAAATCTTTGCCTCAAGGAAGAACTCCACATCACTGAGAGAAGCCGACAGATAGGAAGCTCCCACGAAGGACAGCGCACCGGTGACAGCCAGTGCGGCAAAACCAAAGATAATACCGCCCAGCACTGAACTGCAGCCGGTATCCTTGTGACTGCGAATGTAGTCAAGAAGGCCGATCATTGCCAATGAAGGGAAGATATTGGCTCCGGCCAAAGCCACCGCCAAACGAACAGCATTTCCGCTTCCCATGAGAACCGGAACACAGAAAACCACGCCAATGACCGCAAAAATCACAAGCTGCAGCCTGCTGCGAACATTCAGCGCCGGAATAACGAGGGAAAGATACAGCACACCGGCGGCAACGGCACCCAGGACAACCAGCGCCCGCAGCCAGGGAGCAACATGGAGCTGATAGAAGGTACCTGCCGGACCAAAAACAAAGTTTCTGGTGGTGAGGGCGGCCTTTACCTCAGAGAAATACTTCAGGTTTGTTTCCAGAAGAGTCATGCCCTCCTGCGGTTTCTCAAAAGGCATCAGCAGACTGATGCGGATATTGCGTTCCTCATCAGTATTCTTCCAGCGGTCGACGGCCTGCTGAACCTTCATCTTTTTCATCTCTTCCTTACCGATATAGTAAGAACGAGCTGCTTTCCAATCAAGGTCTGCCGCTATCTTCTCCAGACCTTCCTGCGGGAAGAACTGCAGCTGAGTGACAGCCTCAATCAGACCGAGGGTGATATTACGGGTCTTCAGCTCCTGAGCAACAGTCTCCAGAGTACCTTCTTCACCGAAGGCACCGAGGCACTGACTGCCGGAGAAAACCATCTCAGAGACCTTTATCCCGTCGAGGCGGCGGAAAACGGCCTTGACATCGTCCACAGTCGGGTGAACATAGTTGGTAGGACGGGCCACTACATAGAAACCGGCATCATTTACCGCTTTCATCTCATCGGTAGCCAGACCGAGGTCCATCTTTATGAAATCGTCACCATTGGCTTTTACTGCCAACACTTCTTTGCCGTCTACCACGAAAGCCCGGACTCTGTTCTTGCCCAATCGGCGAATCAGGTTCTCTTTCGTCTCCCGGTAAGTGATATCATCACCGTTGGTGACATACATCTCGGCGTCCACTATCTTGCCGGTGGCCGCCAGCTGCTGCCAGCCGGGGCTGACCAGCGAGCCGGTACGATACCGCTCCATTATATCTGCGCCGCGGGTCGCCGTACACTTGCCGGATTTATTAAGCTTCTTGAAGGTACGGTCGTAAACAGCGAGAGAGGTAATGCCTGCCTCCCGGGCCTTTGCCATTACCTCATTTACCGGCAGACCTTCCTTCTCTGCCAGCTCTACAAGGGCTTCGTAATCAACCACCAGATTGATGGAATTATTCGCCCTTTCATCGGCAATGCGGGCCATATTGATGACTACCGAGGCGGCAAGCCCCAGCACCATAACTGCCAGCAGTACCTTATTATAAAGGAATTTTTTCATTAAATGAAAGGCTCCCAGCTAAAAGACAACCCCCTGCGGGGATTGTGTGTATTCAATTTGTAAAGGTCAGGTGCATCTTTCCGGCCTGATGCTCCACAGACTGAAGCCGTACAGGGAACTTCAGCCTGTCGAAATCGTACAGCACCACATCGCCGAAGATACGGGTAGCAATCCTGTCCCTGACACTGACACCCTTGACACTCACATTTTTTGCCCGGAGGAAAAGCTTGTTGCCGTCGTGAAGAATATTTCCCTCGAAGTCAATCTTCAGGTCCTTGCCCAGCAATGTTGCCTTGGCCTTCACCTTGACATTCTCCGGGGTTACTTCGACGCTCTCCGCCTCCACATTTTTTACCTTGGTGTTGATAAGCTCCTCCAGAGCCTTAGCCGTCACATCGCCCTTGAAGTCGATGCGCTCGGCCGCGTCAATTCTGAAGCCGTTGCCGCGGAACAGCCGCTCAACATTTACACGGACATGCTTGCCCTGCATCTCAATATCGTTTGAGCGGACATCACCAAGATAAGCTTCCTTCGCCTTAATCTCAACGTTATTAACCAAACCGGTCAGCATCAGCAGGCCGGGGAAAGACTTGAGAGATACGGTAAGGTTGTCTGACTTCGTTACCTTCCTCATCTGACTCTGAGCAGCCGAGGACATGACCATAGGAACAACAAATTCACTGAATATGGCAAGGATGGCGATAATCGCTACTATCCCGACGGAAGGTTTTTTCATAGGAATCTACCTCCGATAATTATTAAAGCTCTCCGTTTGCCAAAGCAGCCAAATATGCCTCGATAAAATTGTCCAGTTCGCCGTCCATTACTGCCTGAATGTTGCCGGTCTCACAGCCGGTGCGGACATCCTTGACAAGTGTATAAGGCTGGAATACATAGGAACGAATCTGGCTGCCCCACTCAATCTTGTTCTGGACACCCTGCAGCTTCGCCCTCTCCTCTTCCTTCTTCTTCAGCTCTACCTGGAACAGCTTGGCTCGCAGCATGGAAAGGCACTGTGCCTTGTTCTGCAGCTGACTGCGCTCGTTCTGGCACTGAACCACGATACCGGTGGGTATATGGGTCATGCGGATAGCGGAGCTGGTCTTATTGACATGCTGACCGCCGGCACCGCTGGAGCGGAATACATCGACACGGACTTCCTCCATGTTGATTTCCACTTCCTGCGCGTCATCAATCTCCGGCATGATTTCGCAGGCGGAGAAGGAAGTATGGCGGCGCTTATTGGCATCAAAGGGTGAAATGCGGACGAGACGGTGAACACCGTTCTCCGACTTCAACAGGCCATAGGCATTGTGACCCTTGATGAAAATTGTAGCGGACTTGACACCGGCTTCATCACCGGGGAGAAGGTCAGCCATATCCACGGTGAAGCCGTGGTGCTCTGCCCAGCGGGTGTACATACGCAGCAGCATCTGAGTCCAGTCCTGCGCCTCGGTACCGCCGGCACCGGCGTGGAGAGTGAGGATGGCGTCACGGCTGTCGTACTCACCGGAGAGCAGTACAGAGCGCTCCAACTCGTGTACGGTCTCCTTCAGAGCCTCCAGCTCAGCCTTTATATCCTCCTCCATAGAGGGGTCTTCTTCCTCAAATGCCATTTCCAGCAAGGTCTCCACATCGTCTACCTTGCCAAGCAGGGCCTTGTACTTGTCTACATCACCTTTGACATCGGCAAGCTCCTGATTGATTTTTTGAGCCTTCTCGGCGTCATCCCAGAAATCCGGGGCGCCCATCTTGAACTCCAGCTCGGCGATTATTTGCTCTTTGCGAGCGACGTCAAAGAGAGTTCCCCATTTCGTTCAGCTTCTCTTTAAGAGCTGTTATTGGTCCTTTCAAATCTTCCAGCATGAACTATTCACATCCTATCAAATATGTCTTTACTATATTCTCCGTCCAAAAGGCTCCCCTTCAGGGGAGCTGTCAGCATAGCTGACTGAGGGGTAATCAATAGACATCTAACCCCTCCGCCCTTCGGGCACCTCCCCTAGAGGGGAGGCTTATTTGGTGTCCCCTCCGGAAAAGGATATTTTTACTTACGCTTCTTCTTCATGCAGCAGTCCTTATACTTCTTACCGCTGCCGCAGGGACAAGGCTCATTGCGCCCTATCTTTACGCTGCTTACCGGCTTCTTCGGAGTGGGATGAGCCTCCGCCGAGGACACATCGGCACCGTGGGAAGCCTGGGCCGTAGCCAGTCTGTCCTCCAGCTCCTGCTGCTCCTCAGAGACTATCTGCACCTGGAAAATCATCCGGGCGATGGTAGTCTGAATGGAGTTAATCATCTCCTCAAACATATTGAAGCCTTCGATCTTGTACTCTACGATGGGGTTCTTCTGACCGTAGGAACGCAGGCCGATACCCTCGCGGAGCATATCCATGTGGTCGAGATGCTCCATCCACTTGTTGTCGACTACCCGAAGCATGACGACCTTTTCCAGCTCGCGCATTACTTCTTCGCCAAGCATCTCCTCGCGCTGCTCGTAAGCCTCTACCGCGATATCATGGAGAGTCTCACGCAACTCGTCGCGGCTGAGATCCATAAGCTCCTCTGCATCCAGCTCATCCTTCGGACAGTAGATGCTCTCAGCATCGGCAATAAGCTCATCGAGAGACCACTGCTCCGGATAGAGCTTCTCGTTTGCATACTGATTCATCTGAGAATCAATAATGGCATCAATCATGTAGATGATGTTGTCCTTAAGGTCCTCACCGTTCAAGACCTTGCGGCGCTGAGAGTAAATAACCTCACGCTGCTGGTTCATAACATCGTCGTACTCAAGGACATTCTTACGAATATCAAAGTTGCGTGCCTCGACCTTCTTCTGAGCATGCTCGATGGAAGAAGTAATCATGGAATGCTCGATAGGCTCGTCTTCCTCCAGACCCAGCTTGTCCATGACCTTGGAAATATTATCGGCGCCGAAGAGGCGGAGCAAATCATCCTCAAGGGACAGATAGAACCGGGAGGAGCCGGGGTCACCCTGACGACCGGCACGGCCGCGGAGCTGATTGTCGATACGGCGGGACTCATGGCGCTCGGTACCGATGATGGCCAGACCGCCCATCTCCTTGATACCCTCGCCCAGCATAATATCGGTACCACGGCCGGCCATGTTGGTGGCGATGGTAACGGCATTCAGCTGACCGGCATCCTTGATGATGTCAGCCTCCTGCTCGTGGAACTTCGCATTGAGGACGCTATGGGGTACATTGCGCTGCTGCAGGAGCTGGCTCAGCTCCTCAGACTGAGTAATGGAGGTAGTACCGATAAGCACCGGACGACCGGTAGCGTGTATCTCCTCGACAGCATTGGCAACAGCCTTGTACTTGGCCCGCTTGGTCTTGTAGATTACATCGGGCATATCCTTACGCTGTACCGGACGATTGGTAGGAACTACCACTACCGGCAGCTTGTAAATCTTCAGGAACTCATCTTCCTCAGTCTTGGCCGTACCGGTCATACCGGACAGCTTGTCATACATACGGAAGTAATTCTGGAAGGTGATGGTAGCCAGAGTCTGGGACTCACGCTGAATCTTTACCCCTTCCTTTGCCTCTATTGCCTGATGGAGACCGTCGGAATAGCGGCGGCCCGGCATGATACGGCCGGTGAACTCATCGACGATGATTACCTCATCATCCTTCACCACATAGTCACGGTCCCTGATCATGAGGGAACGGGCCCGGAGAGCAGCGGTGAAGCAATGGGACATTTCAATGTTTTCCGGAGCATAGAGGTTCTTTACTCCGACGAGTTTTTCAATCTTCAGCACAGCCTCGTCGCTGGGAGCGACGGTCTTTGCCTTCTCGTCTACCTTGTAGTCTACGCCTTCCTTCAGGGTAGCTACGGCCTTTGCCATGATGGCATAGGTATCGGTAGACTTCTGTCCGGGGCCGGAAATGATGAGCGGTGTACGGGCTTCATCAATGAGGATACTGTCTACCTCGTCGACGATGGCATAGTTCAGCTCACGCTGTACCATCTGGTCGGCGGAAACGACCATGTTGTCGCGGAGATAGTCGAATCCGTACTCATTGTTGGTGCCAAAGGTAACATCGCAGCCATAAGCATACTTGCGCTCCGGGAAATCCATATCGTGAGCGATAAGACCGACAGACAGGCCGAGGAAGTTGTAGAGATGACCCATCCACTCGCTGTCGCGGCGAGCCAGATAGTCATTGACAGTGACCATGTGGACGCCCTTGCCGGTAAGTGCATTCAGGTAAACAGGCAGAGTAGCTACGAGAGTCTTACCTTCACCGGTCTTCATCTCGGCGATCTTGCCCTCATGGAGACACATACCGCCAATCATCTGCACATCGAAATGGCGCATACCCAGCACGCGGCGGCTCGCTTCACGAGTGACAGCAAAAGCCTCCGGCAAAATCTGATCGAGAGTTTCGCCGGCTGCCAGTCTCTCCTTGAATTTATCGGTATGACCGGCCAGCGTGGAGTCAGACAGATTCTGCAGCTTTGCTTCGTAGCCGTTTATCTTGTCCACAATAGCCCGGTAGCGTTTAATTTCCTTCTCGTTGTTGTCCCCGAGAAATCTTTTTAGAAAATCAAACAAATAATTCACCCCTCAATTACAAAAACCAATTCAGCATATCATTTTACCAAAGGTAAGAGCGTTAGTCAAAAGAAACAGAAACATTTTTCAAATAAATATATTTCAAAATTATCGTTGCATGACACATCGGACACCCTCGTGACGCAGCAGCCACTCCTTCACGGCCAGGCCGCCGCCGAAGCCGGTGAGCTTCCCGCCTGCTCCCACGACCCGATGGCATGGCACGATAATGCAGATAGGATTGCGATGGCAGGCGCCGCCTACCGCCCGCACCGCTTCCGGACGGCCGATAGCTGCCGCCGTCTCGCCGTAGGTTCTCACCTCGCCGTAGGGTATCGACAGCATTGCCCGCCCTACCTGCTGAGTAAACTCTGTCCCCGACAGGCGGATAGGCAGACGGCAGAGTTCAAACTCCCGTCGCTCTCCGGCAAAGTATTCTGTCAGCTGCCTTCTTGCCTCCCGCAAGATGTCACCTGCCGGCCCGGTCAGCTCTTGCTCTGCCCCGGAGATTTCCTCACCGCCGAAGGTCACTCCTGTCAGCGCCTTATCGTCCGCCGTGAGAGTCAGCCCTCCCACCGGCGTATCCATAAATAAATTTACAGTCTTTTCCATAATAATAGATGATACCAACCATTTCTGAAAAATGACGAGAGAAGCCGCCTCTCTCAATAAGTCAAATTGACAGACATTGACTCAGATAATATAATGAAAGGTGCTGTATTTCCAATGTAGTTCCCTTTTGAAAGCGAGGCTATCAAATGACAAAAATCAATATTTTCTCCGGTTTTCTCGGTGCCGGCAAAACAACTCTCATCAAGAAGCTCATTGCCGAAGCATTCCATGATAAAATCGTTCTCATTGAAAACGAATTCGGCGACATCAGCGTCGACGGCGGCTTCCTGAAGGAAGCCGGTGTCGAGATGCGGGAGATAAACTCCGGCTGCATCTGCTGCTCTCTGGTCGGCGACTTTGAGGCTGCTCTTCATCAGGTCATCGACACCTATCATCCTGACCGCATTATCATCGAGCCGTCAGGTGTCGGCAAGCTCTCCGATGTAAAGAAGGCAGTCTCTGCCGTCTGCAATGATGAAATCGTCATCGAGGGCAGCATCACCGTCGTTCACGCCGGCAAAGCCAAGATGTACGCCCGCAACTTCGGCGAATTCTTCTCCGATCAGGTAGCCAGTGCTGACTGCATAGTCCTCAGCCGCACTCAGGATGTCAGCGAGAAGAAGCTGGACGAAGCCATGGACTACATCCGTGACCTCAACGAAAAAGCCCCGGTAGTCACTACTCCCTGGGATGACATCAGCGGCGAAAAGATAATGGAGGCCCTCGCCCACAGCGAACTGCTCACGGTGGAGGAAGTCGCTCACGAGCATCATCATCACGATGGTGAGTGCTGCCATCACGACCATGACCACGAGCATGAGCATAATCACCACGACGGCGAGTGCTGCCACCATGACCATGACCACGAGCATGAGCATCACCACCATCATGACCATGAGTGCCATGACCCGAACTGCTCCTGCCACGACCACCATCATGCCGATGAAGTCTTCATCAGCTGGGGGCGTGAGACTGCCGACAAATACACCAAAGCCCAGCTTGAAGAAATCATCGAGGAGCTGGAAGACGAAAAGACCTACGGCATCATTCTCCGGGCCAAAGGCATCCTTGCCAATGCCGAAGGCAGCAAATGGCTCTGCTTCAACTATGTCCCCGGCGAGGGCAGCGTAGAGGAAGGCCCTGCCGACTACACCGGCCGCTTCTGCGTCATCGGCAGCGGTCTGAAAGAAGAAGCTTTGGAAAAACTTTTTGCGGTTAAATAAGAGGACAGCACCATGCCAAAAGAAGCAAAACAAGTTCCCGTCTACCTCTTTCTCGGACTTCTTGAAAGCGGCAAGACCAGCGTTATAAAAGATTTTCTCTCCAGCAACAAATTCTCCGGCCGGGATAAAAACCTCATCATCCTCTGCGAAGAGGGCGAGGAAGAGCTGCCCGGCGCCCTCATCAAGCGAAGCCGTGCCGTCACCGAAGTCATCGAAGAGCCGGAGGACTTCACCGCCGAAAAGCTGATAGAGCTGAACGACCGGCATAAGCCCACCGCCGTCATCATGGAATACAACGGCATGTGGAAAATCACCGACCTTGACGACATCGACCTGCCCCCCGGCTGGTTCGTATTCCAGGTGGTGGCCACCGTCAACGCCGAGACCTTTGAAATCTACCAGCAGAATATGAAGGACAAATTCGTTGACTGCTACCGCTACGCTGATGTCATCGTCTTCAACCGCTGTGACAGCGGCACCCGACAGCAGGATATCCGCCGCAATGTCCGGGCCGTCAACCGTCGGGCTCAGGTCTACTTCGAGTCTGAGGACCCGGATTTCTTCGAGGAAGAGCCGGAGCTGCCGTACAATTTTGAGGCCAATCCCATCGAGGTAGGCTTCGACGACTTCGGCGCATGGTTCATCGATATGCAGGACCACCCGAAGCGCTACGAAGGCAAGAAGATAAAGATTGCCGGCTTCGTGGGCAAGATTACGCAGAACAACCGGGTCTTCTCTGTATTCGGCCGCAGCGGTATGTCCTGCTGTGCCGACGACCTCACCTTCCTCGGTCTTGGCGGTGTAGGCAGTGTCTACGACGATATCAAGACCGGCGAGAAGCGCTGGGGTACCGTCGAGGCCACCATGTATGTCGGCTACGCACCCAGCGGAGAGCCGAATGACTTCCGCCTGCAGATTGAGAGCTTCACACCGGAAAAGGAGCCGGAGGATACCATCGTATACTTCCGGTGAGATTTTGGGCTTGCTGATTTGAGAATTGAATAGCTGAGAAATAAAATACGGCAGAGGACAAGTCTAGTCCTCTGCCGTATTTTCTTGAGTATATCCGACACCCCCCAGTCGCCTACGGCGACAGCCCCCCTCAATGGGGGCCTTTGGGTGTCGGCGGTGCGTGACCATCTCCTCTGGAGAGGGGGGGACCGGCGAAGCCGGTGGTTGAGGTTATATTACCTCATCCGTCAGCCTTCGGCTGCCACCTTCTACAAACATACTAAGTTCATCCTTCGCTGCGCTCGGATATCACTAAGTAGTTTGCATGGCTCGCACTAAATTCGCAAGCTCATTAAGTGCTCATGCACACCCAATAGGGAAGGTATTTGGGGTAAGCCTCCCCTCTAGGGGAGGTGGCACGAAGTGCCGGAGGGGTGAAGATAAATTCGTGAGTCTGCTTACACCCCCCAGTCAGCTGCGCTGACAGCCCCCCTCAATGGGGGCCTCTGAAGGTCTCAGAACATCCACTTGAGTCCCAGAGAGCCGGTGACGCCTCGCTGCTTACCTGTCCAGCCGCTGACATTGAGATCGATGGCAAGATTCTTCGCCACATCGGCCTTCCAGCCCAGCTCCAGCATAGCGCTGTGACCCTTCAGAGACGGACTGGGCGCACCCTGTCCATTGATGACAGCCCGGGCATCTCCGTTGAACTCATACTGCCAGGCGAGACCGGCATAGAGGCGGCTCATATCATTGACAGTACGGGTGTAGCGGCCGCCGAGACGGAGGCGGTGTGAATTCACCGCATCAAAGCTCAGCCGGTCACCGGTATTGGTCGTCGTATCGGAGCTGTTGGTATGGCTCCAGTAGTAGCGGCCGTAGACATCTACCTTTTCCTTGTCGCTGATGGTGAATTCCTTGCCGCCGCCGAGACTCAGACCGTAGTAGTTGGAACTTTCATCATAGCTGGTGTCGTAGCCGGAGAGGTTGGCGCTGTAGTCGTTCTTCAGTCGCCCGGCCTGCAGGGCGGCATCGTAGTGGACGCCGTTTTCCCGGCTGACCTCTGCCATGACGGTGACACCGGTAGACTTGCTGCTGCCGCTGCCGTGGACTCCGCCGGCATTGTAGGAGTCATAGCTGGAGCTGCCGTGGTTGATGGCGAGACCGACAGTCAGGTCGCCGATTTCCTTGGCGAGACCCACGGTACCGTGCCAGCTCTTGCTGTCTACATGAGAGCCGGAGTTGTAGCGCATATTGCCGCCGCCGACGGAGGCGAAGGGAGCCAGCGAGCGGCTGCCTTCCTTAGTCGCTGCTTTGGCGGCCAGCTTCGCCTGACCCATGCCCTGTCCGGTTACGAAGTCCACGGCCTCATTGACTACCGCCATGCCGGCCGCTCTTGTCTCCACCATGTTTTTGGCGTTGGCGCCCAGCTCTCCGTTCTCGGCGATGCTGATGCTTTCCTTGACATTCAGAACGAGGTCGTTTTCTTCTGTACCTTCTAATGCCGTCTTAAGTACCTCTGCATAGCTGGCGCTGACACCGCTCTTTTGGATGGTTATTTTGTCTGCGGCCGGCAGTTCCAAAGCTCCCCCCTTCGTTTTATGCACAAGGTTTATTTTCGTATCAGCCTGCAGATTGGCACCGGCTTCGGCCTTGACACTAACGGCAGCACCACTTAAGTCAGTAGCAGCATCTTCATCAATTGTGAGCATAGTAGCGCCATTCGCCATGGCGCTGGTGATAACGAAATTGACATTTGCAAAGCCTGTGACATTAGTAACCGTTGTATCCGTACCGGTTATATTCAAGATATTGCCTGAGCCGCTGCCGCTGCCGACAGTCCCCAGCGAGAATGCCGCGCCGCTATGGGAAATCCCATTTAGCTTGCCGCCTACACCAATCAGGTTAACGTTGTTATTGCTGCCAGCACAGGTAGCGGTAGTAGCGGCGCCAACAGCGAAGACACTCACGTTGTCAAAGCTGCCGCCGCTGATATTTACGGTATTATTATTGGTGCCAACCTGACCCCAAGCGCCAAAAATCCTAATATCCTTAAACTCACCACCGCTAATATTTACCACATTGTTTTCAGCCATGCCGACACCGCCGGAGACAAAGCCGCCAGCAATTCCGTAATCAAAAGACGTGCTTAACCCAGTGCCTGTACCTGTAATAGAGCCACCGCTGATATTTATCACATTGTTGGAAGCCGCGCCGCTTACGGAATGACCGCCATGAAGTGCCTGAAGCACTCCATTCTTACTGCTAGCTTCATTTTGGGCATCAAATTTAACATCCCTACTGATATTTACTATATTGCCAGAAGCACCGGTTTTGCCTTTACCACCATAAATATTTACATAGGAGTCAAAGGTACCGCCCTCGATGGTTACGGTGTTTTCTGTTGCGGTACCGGCACCAGCACTACCGCCCTGAATCGTATGACCATTCTTGGTGGATGTAAAGGTACCGCCTTTAATTGTTACGCTATTGCCTTTAGCATATTTATCCGAAAGACCACCCACAATATAAAGCGCCCCATAAACATCCACACTCTCGCACTTAATATTAGCAATAACTACCTCATTATCAGTAGCATTACCTCCTTTAGCAAAGCCACCATAAATGTTTCCTTTAACTGTACCGCCATTGATATTTACTTCATTGCTTTTGACCTCTGCGTTGGAGCATTCGCCTTCACAGTTGTCACGGCCACCGTAAACAGCGTAGTTTACACTGGCACTGCCTCCAATATTTACTATATTTTTGGTAACAGCAGAGGTACTAGTGCCTGCATCGCCGCCAACAACAACAAGTTCTACAGTACCGCCGGAAATAGTTATTTTATTGTTTGCAGTAGCGTCAGTACTATTTCCGATGCCGCCGTATACATTTTTCCACTCTCCGCCCAAAACGGTAAACTCGGCACCTGATTCAAGACTATTCGATGCGTCATTAGACTCAGCAATATGCGTAGTTTCATTATCCGCCTTTGCCAATGTATTAGAACCGTCTTTAATTTCTTTCTTACCGACTGTTGCACCATGCAGTCCAGTGGTCGCCGTAGCCTCCGCCTTTTGTCCTCCCATAGTGAAAATCAGTCCAAAAGCAATGGCTGCACAGATTTGTTTTTTCTTCAGGCCGGTCATTAATTTCATGGTCGTTCCTCCAGTTGTCTATGTAAATTGCAGTTGTTGGTTGTGTTACCTCATCCGACCTCGCTGCGCTCGGCCACCTTCCCCAAAGGGGAAGGTATTTTGGGGGAGCCTCCCCTCCAGGTGTGCATGAGCACTTAATGAGCTTGCGAATTTAGTGCGAGCCAGGCAAACTGCTTAATGATATCCGAGCGAAGCGACGGATGAACTTAGCATGTTTGTAGGAGGTGGCCTGCGAAGCAGGTCGGAGGGGTGAAAAAGTAAACGGTTTCGTCTGTCTGTTACCCCTCAGTCGGCTGCGCCGACAGCTCCCCTACAGGGGAGCCTACGAGATTGATTATTGGTTACCCCTCAGTCGGCTGCGCCGACAGCTCCCCTATAGGGGAGCCTTTTGGTGTGGGCGGTGCGTGACCATCTTCATAGGAGAAGGTCATTGGGTGCGGGCAGCCGGGTGTGTCCGTATACAGCAGACATTCAGTTTCCTTCAAAGTCGCGGGGATTTTACCACAGCAGGGCAAACAAGTCAAGACTTTGTTCGCGAAAAGCAGTTTTAGGGTGTGAATAGCATGATTAACGAGGGAAAACAATAAAAATTCCCGCTAAAAATAAAAAAGTGACTTCTCCGACCGGCTGATATGTCCAGTCAGGGAAGTCACTTTTTCTATTATTTTACTTCTGCCAGCGATTGAAGCGGCTGTCCAGCCAGTCCAGCAGCATGAAGAGAGCAATGCCCAATACGGCCAAAACGATGATGCCGGCGTACATCTCCCGGTAGCTTATCCGGAGCCAGGCGTCCATGATGAAGTACCCGAGGCCGTACTCCGTACCGAAGGTCTCGGTGAAGAACAATACCGAGACGGCTGTCGCCATCGCCACCCTGAGAGCGGTGAAGAAGGCCGGCAAAGTAGCCGGAGCCAGCACATGACGGAAAATGTCTGTGAAGTCTGCCCCAAGAGTGGTCAGCGGGTAATAGTACTCGGCCGGTATGTCCCCGGCAGCATCCCTGATGGCAATGACCACCTGATAGACAACGATGAGAAAGATAAGCAGCAGCTTGGACATCTCACCAAGTCCGAAAAGCAGCATGACAATGGGCAGCAGGGCAATCTTCGGCGTGGGGTAGGTAAGATAAATCACCGGTGACAGGAGCCGGGCTACCCTCGGGCTGTAGCCCAGATAGATGCCGAGCGGGTAGCCGATGACTACCGCCAGCAGGACGCCTCCGACTATCCGCCAGAGGCTGTAGCCAAGATGGATGACGAGCTTATCTGCAAATATGGCAGCCAGTACCGGAAGTACTTCTCCCGGACTGGGGACAATAGGTCTCGCCATAATAACAGCCGCCAGATGCCACAGGAACAGGAGGCTCACTACTGCCCCGGCGAGAGGAGCGAATCTGTTCCCTTTCCTCACGGCTCGCTGCCCCCTTCCCTATCCAGCAGCCGCCGAAGCCGGTGGACGAACTCCGACCGCTCACCGGAACAGGAGGCTTGCCCCTGGCCCCTGTAGGGGTTATCCAGGACTGCCTTTACCCTGCCGTCCAGAACGATTATCTTCTCTCCCAGCAGCACCGCTTCCTCTACCTGATGAGTCACCAGCAACACCGTCATGGGACGGGCCTCATCCTGCCGACGGCTGACAATGAGCTGGGCAAAAAGCTGCCGCACCTCGCTCCGGGTCAGCTCATCGAGTGCGGAGAAAGGCTCATCCATCAGCAGAATGTCGGGGTTGAGAAGGAACATTCTCCCCAAGGCGGCCCGCTGCTGCTGCCCGCCGGATACCTCTGACGGATAGCAGCCGGCAAGAGCATCAATACCCAGCTGCTTCATCAGCTCCCGGGCCTGCGCCTTCATCGTGCCGCAGTCAGCGGCAGAGGCTCCTGATTTCTTCAGCCTTAGCTTCGCTGCCAGCTCGACATTTTCTTCGATAGTCTCCCAGGGCAGCAGTCCGCAGCTCTGAGGCATGAAGCCGATTACCGGCTGACGGCCGTCAGCTGCCGTCAACTCAAGGCTGCCGGCGGTGGGCCGCAGCAGTCCGGCGATGACCTTCAGCAGAGTGGACTTGCCGCCGCCGGAGGGTCCAATGACAATATTAACCGTCCCCGCCGACAGGGATAGTCCGATGTCGGCGAGGACGGTTTTATTTTGTCTTGCTTTGTCATCCGTGGTGTAGGCCACCGAAAGATTTTTAATGGTTATCATAGCTTACTTCGCTGCAATACTCTCTGTTACTTCCTTGAATTCCAGCTTTTTGGTAGTGAGCTTCTTGTCCAGCAGCCATTTCTGGCAGAGCTGCCAGTCCTTCTCCGCCGGGAGAGCTGCCGGATGATACTTCGGCAGGACGATTCCGTCCTTCACGGCAGGGGGGAAGCCGCCCTTCTCTATGAGAGTCTGAATGTATTCCTTCTGCGGTGTTTCGTTCAGATATTTCGCTGCCCGGTCGTATGCCCGGTACATGGCGGCGACAGCATCCTTCTTTTCCTTCAGAGCCTTGCCGGTGAACATCAGTATGCCGGGGTTCGTGCCAAGCTTGGCAGAATCCACGATGATATGACCGCCGTCCTTCAGGGCAAGGGAGGCAATCGGCTCAGGCAGAGTAGCCGCCGGCAGCTGTCCTGCCGCCAGCATTTCCAGCCGGGCGGGAATCTTGGGGACAGCCTTCTTGTTCACGGCATCGCCGCTGAGACCTTCGGCTGCCAGTGTGCTGTCAGTAATAAACTCGATGATGGTGTTGCGGGAGACAGCGATGTCCTTGCCGGCCAGCTCCTTCATGGTCTTTGCCGGCTCATTGGCCGCGCCGATGACCTTGTAGCTTCCGTCGGTGAGGGAGGTAATCCTGGCATCTATGCCGCCCTCCCGGAAGAAGGCAACAGCCAGCATATCGGAGACGGCTCCGTCCACGGCACCGGCCTGAATGGCGGCGTCTCTGTCCATAGCGCTCTTGAACTGCTCAATCTTTACTTCAACGCCCTCGGCTTTGAAGTAACCAAGTTCTCTGGCGAATATCAGCGGCAGGGAGTCCACATCCGGCAGGACACCGATGACCAGCGGAGGCAACGGCTTTGCTGCCGGCTTGCTGTCGGTTTTCTTTTCACTGCCGCAGCCTGCGGCCAGGCATATCGTCATTATTGCCAGCGTAAGGAGTGTGAGAAGTCGTTTTGTCATTTTGTCACCTTTCAATTATCAATGGAGTGCTTTCTGAAGCCGTATTCCGATTACCGCCGCCATTGCTCCCTTCATTATATCAAAGGGGATATACGGCAGAGCGGCCACAAGCAAGGTCTGATTGAGTGTCAGCTTCAATACGGTCATGACGGTGTAGATGCCGCCGATGTAGCTGATGGGAATGCCCAACAGTGCTGCCAGCATATACCGTCTGAAGTTCGGCTTGTCCCCCTTCAGCATACTGACCACGGGATAAGCAACGCAGAAGCTGATGAGAAATCCGCCGGAGGGGCCGAAAAGCTGACCGATACCGGCACTGCCGTTGGCGAATACAGGCAGTCCCGCAACTCCCAGCAATATGTAGGAGACGAGGACTATAAATGTCTGCATGGGCGTCAGGAGAAAGGCCGCCAAATTCATAGTCATGGTCACGGCAGTAACAACAACCGCCGCAAAAGGAACAGGGACGGCAATATATGCCGATACGCAGATAAGCGCCAGGCAGATTGACATCCTTGTCATGTCTTTAACAGTATTTCTTGTTCCCATTATATGGCCTCCGGTTTCTGTACTTTCTAAGCAATAAAGAAAGTATAGACTCCTGAAGGCTCATAGTCAACCGTTTTTGTTTATCTGGTTGACATCAATTATGTTGCGGTTGCGGCTGTTGTCCTTGAGGGAAACAGTGAAGGTC
The DNA here is from genome assembly GCA_030523645.1 of Selenomonadaceae bacterium. GTDB lineage: Bacteria > Bacillota > Negativicutes > Selenomonadales > Selenomonadaceae > RGIG250. Next base: position 194,907 of record JAUNIB010000001.1, on the reverse strand, counting down.
GTTCCCTGTCCCAGATTGCTCTTGACCTTTATCGTTCCGTGGTACAGCTCTGCCAGCTCGTGAGCGATAGCGAGGCCGAGACCGTTGCCGCCCATCTCACGGGAGCGGGCTTTATCTACCCGGTAGAAGCGGTCGAATATCCTGTTGAGGTCGGCAGGGGCAATGCCGATACCGGTGTCGGTGACGGAGAAGTTTATCTTGCCCTTCACCGGCTCCGGCAAGGTCACAGTGACCGAGCCGCCGGGGTTGGTGTACTTGATGGCGTTGTCCACGAAGATGAGCATCAGCTGTCCGATCTTCTCCTCATCGGCTCTGACCGGAACAGTTTCGGCGCCCTCCAGCTTCAGGGTGATATTTTTCTCCTCCGCCAGCGGCTGCATCATGCGCATGGTCTGAGCTGCTACCGCCGCCAGGTCAAAGTCACGGGGCATCAGCTTGATTGCCTGATTGTCACTTCTGGCTACGAACAGCAGGTCGCCTACCAGGCGGGTCATCTTCTTGACCTCATCTCTTACATCCGCGACTATCTGTCTGAGGAACGGCTCCTTGAAGTTCGGGTCGTTCTCCAGTATGTCGCAGGAGGCCATGACGACTGCCAGCGGCGTCCGCAGCTCATGGGAGGCGTCAGCGGCAAATCTCCGCTGGGTGGCGTAGGCCTCCTGCAGCGGCTCCATGGCTTTGCCGGCCATGAGGTAGCCGGTGACGGTGGCAATAAGGAGCGCAAGGAAGGCGACAAAGGTCAGCGTATAGGTGGCCTTGCGCATGCCGGCGTATATAGTGGTAACATCCTTGCCCACATAGACCATGCCCATTGGGTTTGCTCCTACCATGATTGGGTGGGAGGTCATCATTATATGCCGCTCACGGCCGTTAATCTGCCGGATGTAGAGAGTTACTTCGTCCGGGCCTTCCTTCCGCTCCATGATGGTATTGAGGACAAAGTCCTCAAGGTCGAGAGTCGGACGGGCAAAGCTGAGCATGGTGCCTTTCCTGTCGAATGCATAGAAAAATATCCTGTCGCTCATGCTCTTGATATCGAAGGCATCGTCACTGTCCTCCCCTGCCCGATGCTGGATAATCCGGCTCTGGGAGTAGGATAGATTGTTGGCGGTGTCAATCAGCTCATTTGCTTCCTCTGAGGTTATCGCCCAGTTCATACTCCGGTGTACAATAAAGACCAGTACAATGAGGAAGGCGGCCATCAGTGCCGAGTAGTAGAAGGTCAGCTGCCGACGGCTGCGGCCGAATACATTGTCGTCCGCTTTTTTCAGGCTTTCCGTTGGAGACACTTTCTCACTCCGTTTCCAGTTTGTAGCCGACACCGCGAATAGTCTGAATGAGGGATCCGCCGCCTACGCTGTCCAGCTTCTTGCGCAGCAGCTTCACATAGGAGTCGATGTTGTTGGAGCTGACATCGGACTCCAGTCCCCAGATACGGTCGAGAATGACTTCGCGGGGTACTGCAAAGCCAAGGTTCTGAGCCAGAAGGTCGAATATCTGGAACTCTCTGGGAGAGAGCTGTACATCCATGTCGCCTTTCTTCAGCACCTTCACGGTACGATTCAAGGTGAACTCTCCGACCTCCATCACATCCTGCTGCAGCTTCTGACTGCTGCGGCGGGACAGCGCTCTCAGTCTGGCCAGCAGCTCGGCGAACTCAAAGGGCTTCACCAGATAGTCATCAGCTCCGGCATCAAGTCCCTTTACTCTGTCCTCTACCGCATCACGGGCTGTGAGAATCATAATGGCACGCTCGTAGCCATTCTCTCTCAGGCGGCGGCAGGCATCCACACCGCTCTCGCCGGGCATCATCCAGTCGAGGATAAGGATGTCGTACTCCGTATACATGGCGTACTCGTATATCATGCTGCCGTCCTGTACCCAGTCGACATTTATTTTATTCTGCTCCAGCATATAGTTGATGAGTTTGCCCAGACGGGCATCATCTTCTGCCAATAGAACTCGCATAGTCTGCCTCCTGTCGGTTTGTTTTTGGTTACTATGTCACTGCCGCCATTTTATTCTAAATTCGTGGAAAATGAGTGAATGTAAAAAATCTCCACCGCCCGAAGGCGATGGAGATTGAATTACATAATCTTGGAAAGAAAATCCTGAGTACGGGCTTCCCTCGGGTGGTCAAAAATCTGCTCCGGCGTTCCCTCTTCACAGATTTTCTTGTCTGCGATAAAGAGTACCCGGTCGGCAACCTCTCTGGCAAACTCCATCTGGTGAGTGACGATGACCATGGTCATGCCCTCGGCTGCCAGGCCCTTCATTACATCCAGTACCTCGCCGACCATTTCCGGGTCAAGGGCGGAAGTAGGCTCGTCGAAAAGCATTACCTTGGGATTCATGGCCAGTGAGCGGGCAATAGCGACACGCTGCTGCTGACCGCCGGAGAGCTGTTTCGGATAAGCGTCACGCTTGTCGGCCAGTCCGACTCTTTCCAGCAGTTTCATGGCCTTCGCCTCGGCAGCATCCTTCTCCATCTTGAGGAGCTTGATGGGGCCGAGTGTTATATTCTCCAGCACCGTGAGATGCGGGAAGAGGTTGAACCTCTGGAATACCATACCGATATTAATCCGGGCCTTGTTCAGCACCTCGTCCTTATCGGACAGCTCGCAGCCGTCCACCGTCACTTTTCCGGAGGTAGGTGTCTCCAGATAGTTCATGCAGCGGAGGAAGGTAGACTTGCCGCAGCCGGAGGGGCCGATGAATACTACGACCTCGCCCTTGTTGATATGAAGGTCTATATCCTTCAAAACTTCCAGCGAACCGAAGGATTTGGACAGCTTCTCAATGTGTATCATCGAGAGCGTACCTCCTCTCCAGATAAGCTACAAGCTGAGAAATCAGCATGGTCATAGCCAGATAAATCAGCGCAACGCAGGTCCATATCTCAAAGGATGCGTATGTCCGCGCGATAATAAGCTGTCCACGGCGGGTCAGCTCCTCGAAGCCGATAACGGATACCAGTGAGGAGTCCTTCAGCAGAGCGATAAACTCATTGCCCAGAGGCGGAACGACCCGCTTGAAGGCCTGCGGTACGATGATGTATCGCATGGTCTCCAGCCAGCTGAAGCCGAGAGAGCGGCCTGCCTCCATCTGACCGGCGTCAATGGACTGGATGCCGGCGCGGAAAATCTCGGCGATGTAGGCACCGCTGTTGATACCGCAGGCGGTAATCGCCACCACCATCGGCTCCATCCGCTGTCCGGTAATAAGCGGAAGCAGGAAGTAGATAATAAAAATCTGTACGAGCAGCGGCGTACCGCGGAAGAAATTGACATAGCACGCCGTAAGCATTTGCAGGGCCTTAACCCTGCTGACTCTGGCAACACCGGCAACAAGTCCGATGGCGATACCCAGCGCCACCGACATGACCGTTATCTTGACGGTGATGCCGGCACCGGCTATCAGCAAGGGCAATGCCCGTGCCACCAGATCGAAATCGAAATCCATTTATTTTACCTTTTTAGCAGCGAACCATTTGTCGAAAATCTTCTGATATTCGCCTTTCTCTCTCAGTTTCTTAAGAGCAGCGTTTACCTTCTTCTGAAGCTCGGGGTTCTTCTTGTTGATAGCGATACCGTATTCCTCAGCAGTGAGACGCTCGGGGAGAGCCTTTACGCCATCAAAGCCGCGGCTGATGAAGTAGTCGTTTACCGGACGGTCGTTTACTACAGCGTCAACATTGCCGGCCATCAGCTCCATGAAGCAGATGGAGGGAGTGTCCAGCTCAGTAATCTTTACATCCTTAATCTTGCGGACTTCGGCAGCGCTGGTAGTACCAATCTGTACGGCAACCTTCTTGCCTTCCAAATCCTTGAAGGTCTTGATGGTGCTGTTGTCGGATGCTACGACCATGGTAAGACCGGACTCATAGTAGGCGTCGGAGAAGAGAACCTTCTTCTTGCGGGCATCGTTGATGGTCATACCGGAGATGATGGCATCAATGTTGCCTGCTTCGAGAGCGGGGATGAGGCCGTCAAAGGTGATGTTGGAAATCTCCACCTTTACGCCCATTTCCTTACCGATAGCCCGGATGAGGTCCATATCGAAGCCCTGATATTCCTTCTTGGTTTCATCCTGGAACTCAAAGGGAGCAAAGTCAATGGAGCCGGCGACACGCATGACCTTCATTTCACTCTTGGCCTTGCTGTCAGCTTCCTTCTTGTCTCCACCGCCGCCGCAGCCGGCCAAAAGGGTCATCGCCATAAAGGCCGCCGTCAGAACACATAAAATTTTCTTCAGTTTCATGCTAACATCCTCTTTCTGAAAATTTCGTTCACTACAAAGACCGCCCGGGGGTTAATACTCCCGGGCGACTCTGCCACTTTCCATATTATATCAATCATCCTCTTTTTTGGCAAGTTATTCCCCCTGCGGCTTTTTGATTTCTGTTGCTTCTCTCAAAGATGCTTCCCCCTGAAGATGACAGCTCCCCTTTACATCCGTCCGCTTCCCTAATATAATATGGAAGTATAATTCCTGTGTCCAGGCACAAACAAAACGCGAAATGAGGAATATCCGTGTCCGATAACGAGAAGCTGACAACCGAAGAATCCACCGAGCCGGCTGCCAACAGCCGCCCCACCTTTGATGCTGCCAATCTGACCAGAGCCGGCCGCAAGCTGGGCAAGCTGCCGGAGAAGTATCCCAATATGCCGCCGAAAATTGCCGAGGCTATTAAGAAGGTGGCAGAGGATATCGAGATTGCCGTGAAGAACAACGAGGACGATGACTACCTCTTTGAAATCCTTCACTATATGGAAAACAACATCAGCGAGAAGGAGCTGCGTGAGGCGAAGCTGAAGCCGGCCTTGAAGGTGGCAGAGCGTGTCTACTCCACCATTCTCGCCGAGGCCAGAGCCATGCGTCCCAGAGAGAAGCTGACTCCCGAGCTTCTGGATATGCTGAAGAATTATTACGAAATGCGGATGACGCAGGCTTTCCTGAAGAAGCCGGTGGCCGATCAGAAGGCATTCCTTGCCAGAGGCTGGAAGAGTCTTATGGATCAGGGCTTCGAGACTATCGAGCAGGGCAAGCAGGCCATCGACCTGGGCATCTCCGTATACACCGGCACCTACAAGGGGCCAATCTCTGAGCTGGAAACTGCCTACAAAAATATAATGAAGTGATGATTTGTTGCTTTTTCGCCTTGCATATAATAGCGAAAAGGTTTATAATTCCGTTGTTCGGAAACAACCGGCAAATTGTGGGGATGTAGCTCAGCTGGGAGAGCACCAGGTTCGCAATCTGGGGGTCGAGGGTTCAAACCCCTTCATCTCCACCATATAATAGTCGAATAATGTCGTCCGGCAGTCATATTTGCCCGCAATGGCGTTACAAGCCAGTTGGTATAATGCCAGCTGGCTTTTGTTTTACATGAAGGAGAGTATAAAATGATTTGCTTTGCTCACAACAATTTCAATGTAGTAGACTTGGAAAAGAGCATGAAGTTCTACGAAGAGGCGCTTAATCTCAAGGAGGTTCGCCGTCTGGAGAAGCCAGAGTTCACCCTTGTTTATCTCGGCGACGGCGGCAGCACGCCCCATCAGCTTGAGCTGACCTGGATTAAGGGCCGCACCGAGAAATACAATCTCGGAGAGAATGAGTTCCATCTCGCTTTCTACACCGATGATTATGACGGACTCCACGCCAAGCACAAGGAGATGGGCTGCATCTGCTATGAGAATGAGGCCATGGGCATCTACTTCATCGTTGACCCGGACGGATACTGGCTGGAAATATTGCCGGCACCGAAGAAATAATATAACAATCCATAAGCCCAAGACACCTGCCGCTCTTTTACGAGACAGCAGGTGTTTTTCATAGGATATTATTTTTCTTCTTCAAACATATAGTCGTTGTGCAGACTACGGAAAATAGTCCCATTTACTCAAAAATTGTTTCTTTTGTCTGGGAAAAATGTTACTATATACTCAATACACTAAAGTATAAAAAGTGAAAGAGAGTCACTGCTATGAAACAGATTTCTGTATTCTACAAGGACGATACTATTCTGCTGCAGGATATTGAGCGGGTACGCCAGCTATGGGAGCAGTGCGGGCACAATGTAGGTGTCTGCAAAATCTTCGCTACCCATACCGACGCCCCGCTGCTTCAGCACATCAGCGGCATTCTGGATGAACAGCTGCCGGATATGCTCTACTACGGATGCACCTGCAACGGTATAATTGATGCCGGTGAATATGTCCAGCAGGAGCTGATGCTTCGCTTCACCTTCTATGAAGATTCCACCTCACGGGTAGAGATAATGCAGTTCGACAACTTTGAGACAGACTCTCTTACTGTCGCTGCCCGAATTGTCTCCTATTGTCGTGACAATCCGTGGATTGGCTCGCTGGAGCTTATTGCCAGCACGCTGCTCCATACAAACCTGAGCGAGTTCTGCCGGGCGCTGGAGATACTTGACGAAAGCCTCCCCATCTTCGGCGGTGTTGCCTGCTGTCACGATATTGCCAAGATTGAATCCCTTTCCCTGTCAAAAGGCTATGCTCCCTGCTCTCATACTTTGCTGGCCATCGCCAAGGGCGGCCCGAATCTTCATGTCAGCACAGCCCGCGTTTACGGCTGGACACCCATGGGGCGTGAATTTATCGTTACCAAGTGCCGTGATGGTATTCTCTATGAGCTTGACCATGAGCCTGCCTTCAACATCTACCGCAAGTATCTGGACATCGAGCCGGATGAAAATCTTTTCGTCAATGTAATCGAGTTCCCGCTTTATCTGAAGCGCCGCGGTCAGACCATCATGCTCTGCTCTTTCGACGTGAACGATGACTCCTCACTGAACATAAAGGCCGATATTCCCGAGGGTACAGGAATCCGCCTTTCCTACGGCGACCCGGTTCATCTCCTGAGCGAGGCCTATGATGCGGCTCGAAACATTGCTCCCTTCACCCCCCAGTATATAGACCTGTTTTCCTGCGGTGCCCGCCTGGCCTTCTGGGGAGATGATATGGTCAGCAAGGAATCCCGCCATTTCAACACGATTGCTACCACTACCGGATTTTTCGGTCACGGCGAAATCATTCGCACCGGCCGTACCCTGCTGAACTACAACGAGCTGATGGTCATTGCCGCATTCCGCGAAGGGCCTGAGGGCGAGCCGATCGACCCCGACAAGCTGCAGCACTTCATTGACCGCCGCAACTACAATCTGCGGCTGAGCCACTTCATCAGCGTTGCCTCACAGGAGCTGGGGGATTCTGTAAAGCAGCTTCGGCACATGGCTATCACTGACGGCATGACTCAGCTCTGCAACAGGAAAGAAACCCAGCATCGCATCGAGGAGGCCGTAAACGGCTGCTCCAATAACAACCATTCACATTCATTCTCCCTCATCATGATGGATATCGACAACTTCAAAAGCATAAATGACACATACGGCCATCAGGCAGGTGATGAGGTCATACTCAAGCTCAGTTCCATCCTTAAAGACGCAGCCAACGACTACGATGGCTCATCTCCCGGCCGCTGGGGTGGCGAAGAATTCATGCTGCTTTTGCCTGGCGCCTCCCATGAGACGAGCTGGAAAATCGCCGAAAAGCTCCGAACGGAGTTTGCACAGGCTGTCTTCGCCGACGGCAGCCGTCAGACAATCAGTCTCGGTATCACCGAATACAAGAAGGGCGACACCGACTCCAGCATCATTTCCCGAGTTGACAAGGCTCTGTACATCGCCAAGGAGGCCGGGAAGAACCGGGTGTGCCGGCTGTAAAAATTCCAAAAGACTTAATCGGCAGTGTGCCGCCAAAAGGGACTTTGAGAAATGACTACTCATTCTTCAAAGTCCCTTTTCGTATGCTTCAAATTGTGTCAGAGAGAACCGTCCCCGATGACACATTTTCATTTTTGTTCTGATAGATTTTTTATCCTGAAACTATACCTGTGCAATCTTTAATATGATATAATTAATTAACAGTTTACTATCCGTCATATTATGATTTTATGTTTTTGAAGGTGGTCTTCGTATGTATCAATGCAGTATTCAGCGAATGAGTGACAAGATTAAGACCTTTGCACAGTTTGGCGACGCCGGTCACGGCGGTATCACCAGATACTCTCTTTCCGAGGCGGCTGTACAGGCCCGGGATGAGTTTGTAAAGCGGATGACCGCCATCGGAGCAGTCATCGAGTACGATGACCTGGCCAATATATATGCCACTATCCCCGGCACCGACAGCAATGCTAAGCGAATCGTCATGGGCTCCCACTGCGACTCGGTGAAGAACGGCGGCAACTACGACGGCATCCTGGGAGTAATGAGTGCCATGGAGGTATTGGAGACTGTCGTCACCGAGAACATTCCCCACAAGCACCCCCTGACCGCTATGATATTTACCAATGAGGAAGGCTCGGAGTTCCCTCCCTGCATGATGTGCTCGGGAATACTTGCCCACGATTATATGCCGGAGCGGTTCCGGGACAATTTCGCCTACGATAAGATGATGCAGTCCGTATCCATCGTGGACTGCAAGACCACCTTCGGAGAGAAGCTGGCGGCTTTCAAGTACAAGGGGGATGCCGCCAACCGCCTCTCCCCCGACCGATATGAGGCACTATTTGAAACACACATCGAGCAGGGACCGATTCTCGAAGATGCCGGAAAGGATATCGGTGTCGTCACCTGCGTACTTGGTCAGATGCTTTACCGGGTAAAATTCTCCGGCTTTGCCGCCCATGCGGGAACATTCCCCATGAAGAAGCGGCACGATGCATTCCACGCAGCGGCGGAAGCTCTCTGCTGGCTCCATGAGGAAATCGACAAGCTGGGCCATGATGACCTTGTTTATACCACCGGCGAGGTAGTAATCCATCCCTGTGTCAATACGGTTATTCCCGACTTCTTCGATTTCTCCATAGATGTCCGTCACGAAGACCCTGCCGTTCTGGATGAAGTCAGAAAGATTCTCTTTGAGCTGCCCAAGCGCAAGTGGCAGCAGTGCGACTGCGAGGTCGTTCTCGGCTGGAACCGGGACACCGTGTACTGGAACAAGAAGCTGGTAGGCTATGTACGGGAGGCTGTCAACGAGCTTGGCTACAGCAATATGGATATAAACTCCGGTGCCGGTCACGACGCCCAATACATTTCCTATGTGATTCCCACCACCATGATTTTTGCTCCCTCGGAGAAAGGTCTTTCCCACTGTGAGCCGGAGCATACATCCGACGAGCTTTGCACTAAGGCTGCCAGCGTCATGCTGAACGCAGTGCTGAAATGTGACGAAAAAGGTCTGTAAGGAGGCTTTCACCATGAAAACTCTGATAAAAAACGGAACTGTCCTGACGGCAGAGAATGAATTCACCGCCGATGTGCTGGTGGAGGGAGAGAAGATTGCCGCCATCGGGCATAATCTCCCGACAGACGATGCAGACAAAGTCATCGATGCCGCAGGGAAATATGTCATGCCCGGCGGTATAGACCAGCATGTTCATTATTCCTTCGTGTACAAAGGCAGCAAGGTTCGGGGCTTTGAAACCACCGACGCCTGTGCTGTGGGCGGCACCACCACGGTGGTGGAGTTCGTCAATCAGGTGAAGGGCAAGGGGCTGCTGGAGTCTCTGGAAGAATACAAAAAGACCGATGCCGAGGGCATTGCCATGGTGGACTATGCCTTCCACCCGGTAATGACCGACCCAAGGCCGGAAGTAGTGGAGGAAATCCCGAAGCTGGCTGATGCCGGCTATCCCACCATGAAGCTGTTCATGGCTTACAAGGGACAATTCTTCCATGCGGATGATGAAGCAATCATCAAGGCTCTCACCAAGGGTAAGGAAGCCGGCATCACCGTCATGGTTCACGCCGAGAACGGCGACATGGTGGACTATCTCACCAAGAAGCTGATTGCTGAGGGGAAAACCGCTGCTCGTTATCACGCCGACTCCCGTCCTCCTATTGTAGAAGGCGAAGCCACCAGTCGGGCGATTTATCTTGCGGAGCTTATCGGTGCCCCTATCTATATTGTTCATGTGACCTGCAAGGAAGCATTAAAGGCCATAAAGGAAGCTCAGCAGCGGGGACTGCCGGTGTACGGTGAGACCTGCGCCCACTATCTTCTCTTTGACGAGTCGGTTCTTGCCCTGCCCAATGAGGAGGGCGCGAAATTCGTTTGCTCCCCTGCCCTGCGGACGAAGGATCACCAGCAGCCTCTGTGGGAGGCTCTGAGCAACGGCTGGCTCAATGCCGTCAGCTCCGACCACTGCGGCTTTGACTGGGAGTATCAGAAGCACCTCGGTATGGGCGAAGGCTGCTCCTTTGCGGACATTCCCAACGGCGCTCCCTCGGTGCAGAACCGCATGAATGCCGTGTGGACCTACGGTGTCTGCACCGGCAAAATTTCCCGACAGAAATTCGTAGAAATCATGTGCACCAATCCGGCAAGGAACAACGGTCTGACTTCCAAGGGCAGCATTACTGTCGGCTATGATGCGGACATCGTAATCTTCGACCCCGACTACACCGGAGTCATGGGCGTAGCTTCCTGCCTCGAGGGTGTAGACTACAGCATCTACGAAGGCATGGAGCAGAAGGGCCGCCCCGATACGGTACTGCTCAGGGGAAAGGTCATCGTGGAAAACGCTCAGTACATCGGGCAGAAGGGCGACGGAAAATTCATCCCCGGCCAGCCCTACGGCAAAGCCTACGAAAAAATCAGATAAACGCAATCAAAAAATCCTCCTTAAATACGCTTTGTTATTTAAGGAGGATTATTTTTTGCGGGGTTATTTCAGCTGTCTGATTGGCCGTTCACAAATTATCAGACGCCGAGCTTATCGTTGTACTCCTTGCAGGCATCGAAGAATGCGTCGATGACATCCATCTTTACCATCGGAGCCAGGTCACAGCCGGAGGAGAGAACAAAGTGCGGGTAGTCCTTCATAGATTCAAGCAGTGCCATAGTCTTTTCACGCATGCTTTCCGGAGTGCCGGAGAAGAATGCAGTGGAGGGGTCGATATTGCCGAATACGAGAATGTCGGGCGGAATCTGCGGGAGAATGTCCTCCATGTTTACAGCATTGCCGTAGTGATGACCCTTAGCACCGGTGTTGTACATGGACTTGACGGACTTGGTTACATTGCCGCAGTCGTGAAGAATGACATAGAAGGAGCTGTCCTGTACAGCGTCAACAATCTTCTTTACAAATACAGAGGAGAATTTTTCCAGCATACGCGGAGCCAGCAGGCCTGCAGTAGGCTCTGCCATGAAGATGCCGTTTGCGCCGGCCTTCTTGTACTCCAGTGCGCGCTTAATGAGGAAGTCGGTGCATTTATCCAAAAGCTTGAGCATAGCCTTCGGGTTCTTAATGCTCATCATGAGAGCCGACTGTACCTCCAGCAGGTTAGCCGCAAGGGAGAAGGGGCCAAACTGTCCGCCGAAGATAGGACGGTCGGTTATGAGCTTCTGAGCTTCAACAATAGCATCAAGGAATACATCTACACGGCCTGCATGAACATCAGGCACTACCAGATTACCGATGTCCTCTTCCGTAGAAATGAGCGCATCACGGACGCAGGGAGCTTCAGTTTCCTTGAAGCTGACCTTGGCACCGAAGGCTTCGGAATCTACGGAAAGATCCATGCCGGTCATAGCACAAATCATGGTGGGGTATTTGTCAACGGTAGCCTTCATGGCCTCAGCCATCTTCTTACCGTCGTTTACGGTCTCAATTACGCCATAGGGAGTAAGCGGCAGACAGGGGAAGTATAAAACCGGCAGCACCCTTCTATCCTTAGCGTCAATAATTTCCTGTGACCATTCATCCATATTAAAGTACATATCAATCGCTCCTTTGCGGCTTGGTGTTTCCCGGCTTCAGCCTGTTTTAAAGATAGCCTCCCCCGAAAAGGAGGAGGCCATCGTTGCCAAAATCAGATTATTTATTCCAGAAGGTCAAGCCGAGGTCTGTAAGAATCTTCACTGCTTCGTTGTAAACCTCTACATATTCCTCAGAGGGAGTGAGAGTCTTTACATCGTAGCACTCAGGGAAGGTTTTGCCGCGAGGTGCGGTCTTGTAATCCTTCTCGTACATGCTTACCAGCTTATCCAGCAGTACATTGGCCTCATGGGTGTCCATGCCGGCGCAGGCATGAGCGGTCTCGCCCATCATGCGTGCCTCCATGGCGGTGAAGAGGTCAGTGGTTACGCCCTTGCAGGCAGCAACGCCGGAAAGGATTTCACGGCCGGAGCAGGTATCGGTGATTGCCTGAGCAGCAGTCTCAAGCAGGCACATTACCGTACAGGGGCCAGCCATCGTATAATACTGGTTGCCAAGCATCAAGTGGGTGTTGGCCTCAACTGCACGGCAGGCGTGAGCAGCAACTGCAAGAGCCTCTCTCGAAGTTGTAATGCCCCAGCGAACGTGTACCGGGCCGTCCAGATGCCAGGTTCCCTGCATCATGACGAAGGAGTTCAAGGTTGTAGCAATATCAACGATGGTAGTCTCCTCAAGACCGCCAGCGTAGCCGCCGTAGATAGGCATCTGCTCTACCATGACATTTACGCCTGCAAGAGCATAGTGTGCACCTACACACAATGCGCTTACGTCGATCTTGAGCTCGTTGAGCTGCGAAACCTCGTGGGAGTCATCAGGTCTCATACCGCCGTTGAAATCGGCTTCGATGACACCTGCTGCACTCAGGCTGGTTTCATTCCCCTAAAGGCCCATGCCGGTTCTGCCGGCCCTCATCATAGCCTCGCGAATCTGCAGGGCTTCGGAGCGTACAGCCATCAGCTCCCAGGGGGTGCCGGGCTGGGGATCATGGCCGTTTACAGTCTGGAGGACACCGTCAACGATAGTGTCAACGATAGGCTCCTGAGCATAGGCCTGATGGATAGCGAGGAAGTTTTCCTCGGAGCAGGGGGAGCCGGTGGGGCCGCCCTGAATAATAGGAGGTTTCTTGGAATCATAGGAGCGCGGGGTGATGTAGTGAGCCTCTGCTCCTTCGCCGTAGGTGAAGTGATCCGGTGCCGAATGAATGGCATGGAGGATTTCATCACGGGTGTACTTGATAACACGGCCAGTATCAATGCAGTAGACACCGCAGGTCTCCAGCATTTCCAGACCGGCCTGGAAGAGCTTATCGATGAGGTCTTTATCCTCAGGGATAATGGTCTTCTTGTCCATCTTGATACCATACTTTTTCTTCAGTGCCTTGGCGGTCTGAGGGATTACTTCAAAGTCCCACTTCTTTTCATCCATCTTTGGGCCGCTTTTTGCTCGGTCGTATACATCGTATACCGTCACATTTCTTGCAACCGCATTCATGAGATGTACTTCCTTTCTCTCTATTATTTTATCTGTACGGCATTACAGCCGAAGGATAAACCTTTTAGGCGGATTTCTCTGCCAGAAGCTTCTTGGCGATGACTACAGCCTCGGTAGCGGTATCTGCATAAGCATCAGCACCGATGGACTCGCACCACTCGGCAGAAACCGGAGCGCCGCCGTACATGCAGATGTACTTGTCGCGGATGCCGTCCTCTTTAAGCAGCTTGATTTCATCACGCTGGGAGGGCATCGTGGTGGTCATGAGAGCAGCGCCGGCGATGATGTCTACGCTGTTCTTCTCAGCCTGCTTGATGACTTCTTCTACAGGAACATCGCGGCCGAGGTCAAATACTTCGAAGTTATTGGCAACAAACAGGGTCTTAACGATGTTCTTGCCGATATCGTGGATGTCACCCTCAACAGTGTGAAGGATGACCTTGCCTTCCTTAACACTGGCTTTTTCCTCATCGGAGAGGCTGCCGGTAAGAATGCCGGTAGCGGACTCAAATGCTTCAGCAGCCATCAGGAGCTCCGGTACAAAAGCTTCACCTTCATCAAAGAGGTCACTCATTACCTGCATTCCTGCAGAGAGGCCCTCAGAGATGCACTCCAGCGGATCCAGACCAGTCTCGAGAGCGGCATTTGCTGCCTCCTCAGCCATATCAGAATCCATCTCTGTTACTGCCGTTTTCAGCTGCTCATAAATTTCTTCCTTAGTCATTATGTTTTCCTCCCTTTTTGTTCAGTAACAATAAAATCCCATACAGCCTTAAGGCCGTATGGGACGTCTTTGTCCTGACTTATCTAGTTTTGCTTGGAGTTGTTTCAAGCTATGGCTGAATTATATCGGGGAAATGAACCTGGGTAAAGGTACAATTCCGAATTTTACTCAGGGTACAGTGTTTCATGTTTTCACTTGTTTCAGCCCTTGCGCCTGAGAACGCTCCGCAATTCCGTTTCCATGTAGCGGCAGGCCTTTTCCAGCTCATTCTCTCTTATGCTGTTAAAGCTGAGCATAACGAGGTTGCGGGGAGCTGATTCCCTGTCCTGCCAACACTCCGTAACAGAGGCGATGATAATACCCCTATCTGCCAGCCGGCGCACGACGCCGTCTGCGTCAACGCAGTCATAGAGTCCCAGCAGATAATGGCTGCCGGACTCACAGGGCAGACAGGCGGCTATATCCGTCATGTTTTCCTCTGCATAGCGGAAGAAGAATTCCTTCTTTCGGCGGTTTAGTACCGCCGCCTTACGGGATTGGCGTTCCAGCTGTCCGTCTTTGATAAAGGCGGTCAATGCCTTTTGCTCGTAGTCGGATATCGCCGAGCGGTAATACTTGTATTTTTCCTCGTAGACCTTTACCAGCGGTAAAGGAAGAACTAAAAATGCGCTTTTAATCTCCTGCGAAAGCACGGTGGAAAAGGTACTGACGAAGATGACCCGCTCATTGCTGTCCAGCGATTGGAGAGACATCACCGGCTCGCTGCCCAAAAGGAATTCGTTTTCGTAGTCGTTTTCTATACAGTACGCTCCGCGGCGGCGGCACCACTCTATAAGCTGCAGGCGCTTCACCAGCGGCAGCTGCACTCCGGTTGGAAACTGAAAGGACGGTGTCACATAAAGACAGTCGCAGTCCATATGCTCCAAAGCGTTCACATCTATCCCGTGATTAGTTACCGGCACCGGCTGAATCTCCATCCCCCGGGAGCTGAACAGCTGCCGCATTTTCACGGAGCCCGGCTCCTCCATCCCCAGCTTGCGTTTATCCGCCGGCAGGACATGGGTGATGATTTCCATTGCGTGTTCGGTGGTGGGGCAGACTATTACCTGGTCAGCCGTGCATTTAACACCTCTGGTTCCCCTTATGTAGTCCGCAATGGCCTGACGCAGCTTCCGACTGCCTTTGCTGGTGCCGTCCTTGATGGAGTCCTTATAGGCAAGATCAACAATAGCGTTTTGCACATAGCGAAGCCATTTCCCCCAGGGAAAGCTTTCCGCTCCCAGCTTTTTGCGGCTGAAATCGAACCGCACATCTGCCGCTTTCCTGCTCTCCTCTGCCGTTCCGTTCTGCTTATACAGAGTCTTTTTGTCACCCTTGATGGTAAACATTTCCTCAACATAGAAGCCGCTGCCCTGACTGGAGGTAATGTAGCCCTCCTCCAGCAGCTGCTGATATGCCCGATTTACTGTATTGATGCTTACGGAAAGCTCCTTTGCAAACACCCGGATAGGTTTCAGACGATAATCCTTTTCATAAGTGCCGGAGATAATATTTTTCCGAAGCTCGCGATACAGCTGCTCGTATAACGGTACCCGTTTATTTTTATCCAGCTTTATCATCGTTCTCTCCCCTTGTCTAAGGGTATCATTTCAGTTTCATACAGGCTCCGTCCAAAAACACCGTACTCCTGCCCCAGCAGTGAATGCCGGCAGTCTTTTCCCGGTGCATCAGCAGGCGCTCCAGTCCGGTGCCGAGACCAAACCAGCTGCAGGTTATTCTCCACGCATCATCCAGCGGATGAGGGCCCATCGAGGTGGAGGCCAGCTCCAGTCCGTCAGGAGTGACTACATCCAGTCCATCGCCGTATACTACGGAGTTTTCCTCCTCCAGACGGTAGTCATCAATACCTGCCGCCTTCATCACCAGGTCGGCAAACTCCTTCAGCACCTCATTCCGTTTCTCCAGAGGAGTCCCCCATTCTACCAGATTCAGCATGGTAAATTCCTTCAGATGAGAGCGTCCCTCAGATTCCTTGCGGAAGCAGGAGCCTATCTCAAAAACTCGCAGGGGAAGGCTCTGACTCTGAATAAGCTGTCGGGACACCTCGTAGAGATTGGGTGCCAGCATAGGCCGCAGCGCTGTTTTTTTGTCCACCCAGAAGACCTGCTCGTAAAGCGGATTGTCCGGGGTGATGGTCATCTTTTCCAGCATCTGAGCCGAAACCAGTGTCGGCGTAACCACCTGAGTAAAACCCGCCTGGCAGAGGGCCGCTGCCAAAGATTCCTGCAGACTGCAGAGCGATGGTCTGTGAGTCTCCTGCATAAGTCTGCTGAGTCTTGTCCGGTTTTCCTTTACCGCCCTGCTCTCCAGCTCCCGAAAGCTTCCGTCACGGCGGGCAGTCGTACTGAATTCCCTCTCCAGAATGCTCCGGTCTATGCCCAGCTCTGACAGCCGGTTTTTCTGTGCTGCTGTATATATATATTTCAGTCCGTATTCATTTTCCATTTGCGTACCTCCTGCTATCGGAAAATACTGTGTGGGAATATTTTTCCAGCTTCCAGTCCGGCACCTTGCACCTGGGACAGGGGCATTTACACCAGCGGTTTCGCAGCCAACGGGCGCTCCTGCTGTGGCGGGAATCCCACTGGACGAAGCTTTCGCCGCAATGAGTCGTGATAATCATGGATTCTCCCCGGTATTCGATACTTTTGACTCCGTGGAGCAGTCCCGAACGAGCCGGCCAGAGCTTAATTTTGTCAATTAGCTGAAACAAATCCTGCTTTTTATAGACATACCGCTTCTTTTGTTCAGACACAGCCAACACCTCATTTCAGGGCTTTGCCTGCCGCCTTTGCCAAAAGGCAGGAAAGCATTGACGCTACGCCAAGCTCCAGCGGATCCTGAATGACCTGCTGCCCGTATTTTTTCATTGCATCATCGCTAATGCCAAGCGGAATCCCCGGTGCCGAAGCAATGGTATCCTCGCTCATGTCTGCCATAGTTATGGTATCCCGGGCAGTAGTTGCCTCAAAGTACAGATTCCCGGCAGCCAGTGCTTCGCTGCCGTCAGCGGCCAGTGTCACCCCCGGCACATCCTTCATCCGGGCGAGGCAGACCGGATTTTTATCGTAGAGAACCACCTCGGCTCCCTTGCTGAGGAAGAAATAGACAGCCGACCGGCCGACCGGCCCGGCACCCAGTACAACCACCTTTTTCCCCTTTATATCCTTAGCCGCCAATGCCAGTGCTGCCCCGAAGCCGCGTCCGGTAGCGATTCCGTTGTCGGCGGTGCAGCGGGTCTGCAAATCCATCAGGCTGCAGGTAAGGTCATCGGCCATAAATATCTGCTTTACACCGGCGGCCATGGCTTCATTTATGCCGGCTACATCAGTGGCTGCGGTGACAAAAGCGTCCGCTCCGACAAAAGACAGAATCGCCTGTACCGTGTCACTGAAGCCGCTTATAATTCCCAATCCGGTAGTAAGCGGAACCACTCCTATACGAGTCTCCGCTACCATCGCTGCAAGCTGGCTCTCAGAGAGTCCTGCCGCTTCGGCTGCGATACCCAGCAATCCCGTGCCGGTCTGAGCTCTCAACTCCTCATCATGCTTTTTCAGCATTGCCTTTACATGCTCTATATCCTGCGGTGTCAGTCTGCTCATGATCACATCTCCTCCAGTCCGTAATCATCATAGTCCCACAAGCCGTTTGCTTCCATGATGTTCTTTATTACCCGCTCATGCTTTGCCCAGACGGCCTTCCGGTCTGTATCCTTCATTATCAGGGTTGCTACCCAGCTGTTCTTCCCCGGCTTGTAATTGGTGATAGCCTCATCGGCACCGAAGAAATTTTCTACCAGGCTCAGGGGGCCGTGACCGCCCATAATATGCTCACCGGCAGTACGCAGGCGACGGCCCCGAACCTCGATATGCTCATAAATCACGCCCACTCCTTCAGACTGCGTGAACATGGCCATTTCTCCCGGCGGCAGGCCATCGGCATAAACAGCAGGTGCATTCACTCCGGTTGAGTTGTACACGGCGGTAAGTGTCTGACTGGGAAGTCGGGCGTCTATCTCCAATACCTTCAGCTGATTTTTGTTCAGAATTACTTCTACATCCATGATTCCGTCCAGCTCCACAGCAGCGGCCAGCTGACCGGCAATCTCTGTAAATTCCAGTTCCTTTTCCCGAGGCAGCAGGCTGGGACAGAGGACTCGCTTACAGTCGTGACGGCGGTCCATTTCCAGCTCTGTCACCTGAAAGGTTTTCATCTCGCCCTTCTTGGCGATTATTTCGATGGAATAGGACGGGCCGCTCAGATATTCCTGTACCACCCAATCGGCTCTGGTAAGGGCCGCCTGCTTCCATTTCTGCAGTTCTTCCTCCGTGCTCATAAGGCGCACGCCTTCGCTGCCGCTTCGGCCCGAAGGCTTTATGATTACCGGCAGTCCGCATTCCGGCCACGGCTTCGGAGCCGGTACCCCAATCTTCGCAAAGAGCCTGTCCGAACGCAGCTTGGAATGAGATATCCGGAAGGAATCCAGATTGAACATGATTGGAACCTTGCATTCCTCCGCAGCCTTCGCTATTCGCTCAAGCACATAGAGCTTTTCAAGGGCCGGAATGATGAAATCTGCCTCTTTCATCGCGGTCTCCAGCCTGTCATCCTCCATAAAATTCATCTGCAGGAAGGCATCTCCCAGCTGAGCTGCCGGACAGCGGGCATTGCGGTCAGCTATCGTCACATGCCAGCCAGCCTTCTTCATAAGGTAAGCCGCTTCCACACCCTGCAGCTTTCCGCCCAAAACCAATACTTTTTTCATAGACTCCCGCTCCCCCTTTCCATCATGAGTGCCTTCCTGCGAGCTATCCAATCGGCGTATTCTCCTGCCGACGCCGGCTCCAGACCCACCTCTTCAAGCAGAGGCTTCACTCCTGCCACCGTGCGTCCGCCGTCAGCGATATCCTGCTCCGCCTGAGCGACTCCCGCCAATCCGGCCTGAGGGGGGATTATAGAAGTTACGACATTAGCCCCTGCCTGCATCCGCGCCTTCAGGCCGCCTGCTCCTTCTACATCGAGAGAAGCCGGAATAAGAGCATCGGGGAAAAGAAGCCGAAGTACCGCAATAAGATTTACCTCCCGGGTACTGCCCTGAGGAATCAGGCTGCCAAGCGGCGTACCCGCCTGCGGCACAAAGGTCATGGTGCGTACCTGAGAAGCACCCAGCTTCTGCATTTCCCTCAGAGAATAAACCCGGTCAGCCGTGCTGTCCCCTATCCCCGTCAGCAGTCCCTCTTCTATCAGCATCCCGTTATCCCGGGCAAAGCACTTGGCGTGCCAGCGGTCTTCATAAGGCTGTTCCGTCCGCAAAGTATCATACAGAGTACGGGAATGTGTCTCCTGATAGAGTGCGTACCAGTCTGCTCCTGCCTCCTTCAGCTTCAGCACCACATCATCCGGTACTACACCCGGCGATGCCATCAGCGGCAGATTAGTCGCCTTTTTTACTTCCCGGAATATCTCTATCAGTCTTTCATGCCCCTCATCTCCATTTGACAGATACAAGGGGTCTTCACCCATCGTCAAATCAAGGAGATGAATGCCCGACTCCTTCAGTGCCGTTCCGATTTCCAAAATCTCCGGCAAACTCTTCCGATAGCGGGGACTTTGCCCGTTGGCACAGCGATAATAACAAAACCGGCATTTATTGCGGCAGTATGTTGAAAAATAAACAAAGCCGTAGAGAAAAACCTTTTGCCCGAAATTCTTCTCACGGAGGCGACGGGCTGCCTGAAAAAGCAGCTCCCGCTCTCCTTCGTCCGTCAGCTCCAAAAGCAGACCCAATTCTTCATCGGTGAGTGCATTTCCCGCCTCTGCCCGGCTCAGTATATTGCTCAGCTCATTCATTTTCATTCCCTCATCCCGTCAGAAACTCATTTTCTCTACAAACAGGGCCTCAAAACCGGGGTAATCCGAAAGCTCAAGTGACTGTATCTGCTGTACCCGCTCCTTCATCAAGTTTCGGGTATCCGTGTTTATGAGGAAGGCATTTCCGCCGGTCTTTGAAGTATTGCCCACAAATTTTATTTTCTCCTGCAGCTCCGGCGGAATTATTCCTATGTTCACCAGACTCTGCGGACGAAGATGATAACCAAAGCTTCCGGCAATATAAACCTCATCCAGGTCATCAGTCCGCAGCTCATTCAGTCCAAGCATGGCCTCTATACCGGCCCGGATAGCTGACTTTGCCAGCTGAATCTGCCGAATATCGGCCTGAGTCAAATAGACTCCCTCTGCGACCATAAAGGCACTTTTTCCTTCGTATTTTGTCAGACGCTCCGCCAGTGCCGAGGTACATTTTTCCTTTTTCTGCAGGCGGCCGCTCTTCTCGATTATTCCGGCCTTAACCAGCTCGCCGGCAATGTCAAACAGTCCGCTGCCGCAGATTCCTTTCGGTGCTTTGCCGCCAATGGTCCGCAGCTCGACCTTATCATCATTTAAAGAAAAATATTCTATGGCTCCGTTTCCTGCCCGCATACCGAAAGTAATGTTCATTCCTTCAAAGGCCGGGCCGGCTGCTGTGGAGCAGGCAGTCATTTTCCCATCCGCCGCCAGAACCATCTCTCCGTTTGTACCGATATCGAGGAACAATATTTTTTTCTTTGCCTGATAAAGTCCCGATGACAGCACACCTGCCGTAATATCCGGCCCTACATAGGCTGAAATAACCGGCGGCAGGTAAACGCGGCCGGCAGGAGATATATCAAGTCCGGCCTCTGCCGCAGGAATCGTATTTCCGCCGGTAATTGCCGGAGTGTACGGGTACCGTCCCAATGAGTACGGATCAGTATTTGTAGCCAGATGCAGCATGGTGGTATTGCCGGCATAGGAGACCTCATAAATATGCTGCCGGCTTATTCCAGTCTCCCTGCACAGCTCTCCAATCAGCCGGTTAAACTCATCCCGAACTGCGGTATATAGAAGCTCCAGACCGCCATCATTATTTGCCGCATAGTTGATGCGGCTGACTACATCCTGCGCATAAGCGCACTGGGGATTGAGAGCGGAGGCGGTGGTAATTTCCCGACCGGTGGTCATATCAAGCAGTGCCGCCACCAGAGTTGTCGTACCGATATCTATTGTCACGCCGTAGTTCTGATCGGCGGTATCACCTCTTTCCTCACAGACAGCTTTCCCGTCTGCCTGCACCTCGGTCACATCGCTTTCCTGCCGGTAAATCTTGCTGTAGGCGTTCTTCAGTGTCAGTCCAAGCTCCGTACCCTCATTGAGAATCTGCATTGTCTTGTTGGCCTCGGTATCCACAGAAGTATAAACATCTATATCACCGTAAACTCTCGTCTGACAGGCCAGCACGACACCGCCCTGAACTGCGGCAGAAAAGCTGTCCAGCGACCAGGCGCCACCTCGCAGCGTGGACTTGCCTCGCTCATAAACAGGCGCCGTCTTAGGCTGTCCTACCCGGCTTACTACCTTGACCTTGCACTTGCCGCAGGTACCGCCGCCTCCGCAGGGAGTCTCCATGAATACGCCTGCTCGCCGGGCCAATGCCGCAATGCTGATACCCGGTCTTGCTTCTATTTTCTTATTTTCCTGTACAAAATTTACCGTAATCATATATTTGACTCCTTATGACCGCCATTGGCCCAACAGCGTCTTGTCTGCCCGCTGCAGCTCCGGCTCAAAATCTCCGCCGAAATGACGCTGAGCAAAATCCTTGCAATAGGCGCAGGTTTTACCCTGAGAGGCACATTCTCCGCAGTTGGCGGTTCTGATTACCTCCTGCCTGTCCAGCAGAAGATAGATACCGACAAAGCTCTTTACCGGATTCATCATGCCGCTCCTGGTCAGGCTGACCCCTACCCGGGAACCGTCCATAAAACCGAAGAAGCTTCTGATGCAGTCTGAAGGCATACCCGCCATTCCAGGAGCCAGCGTATCGGAAATGTAAAGCTCCTGCCCAAGCCTTTCTGTCTCTCTCTCCAGCAGCCAGGGCCTCAGATAGTCCCTGCCGGCATCAACAAGGCTTGTTTCCCATGAGTCGGCCAGATACATTTTGCTGACTGGCAGCTGAGATATATCCGGCATCGGCGAACGCAGGAGGACGGCATAGCCGGCCAGAATATGCTGACGGCTGACTGTCTTCAATGAGCTGCAGGCAATACGTTGTCCGGCAAAATTGAATCCTTCCGGCTCTATCTCATCTCTGCCGAAGCGCTGCATCAGCACCTCAAGCTGAGTTCCATTGAACAATTCATTTTTTATTTCTTCTGCCAGCTGCCGGCTTCTGGCCGCCATCTTTCCCTTTCGCTGCAATCCGCAAATAATATCCAGGTAGGCAGCGGCACTCTCGTACAACTCTTCAACATTTACCCGTAAAACTTCTTCTGTCATATATTGACCTCTTTCAAGAGTAAAATAAAAAAACCAAAGGCGAAATTTTTCAAAAAACGCCTTTGGTTTTTGTAACTTGCGAAGAATGCGGGAGTCGCACCCGCCTGTAAGGTTTTAGAGACCTTATGATCACTACGATCTATCCTCCATGTATGGGATTGGTAACTGATAGCTTTATTATATCAGCCATTGCCATAATTGCAAGGTACAATTTTCTGTTATGTGAGGGGTACAATTTTGTATCCTCAAAGTGACAATTTTAACGCCTCTCCGCTGCGTTTATTCGTGATAATCCACAATAGCCTCGCCATCCCGCTCTCCTGTGCGGATTTTCACTGCCCTGGCCACCTCATAGACAAATATCTTGCCGTCGCCGATTCGTCCGGTGCAGCAGGCTTTCTCAGCGGTTTCTATCAGCTTCTCCAGCGGAGTCTCATAGATTACTGTTTCCACCTTTATCTTTGGCACCAGCGAAACCTCCACGCTGTTACCGCGATAAATCTCCGTGTGACCGGAGGTCAGGCCGCAGCCGTATACATCCGAAACCGTCATTCCGGTAACGCCGATGCCTATCAGGGCCTCCTTCAGATCATCCAGCTTTTCCCGCCGGGTAATAATATCAACTCTATACATTTTTCCTGCATTTGACATATCCATATTCCCCCTTTAATCTCAGCCGTTGTAAGCGTTCATGCCGTGCTCCTGAACATCGAGACCGGCAAGCTCTTCTTCCTCGGATACCCTTATGCCAACAGTCAGCGCCAGCGCCTTGTAAAGGATAAAGGTAGTAACAGCGCAGAATGCGGTGACGGACAGGACACCGATGAGCTGGGAAACTAGGAAGTCAGTGCCGTGACCGTAGAAAAGTCCTTTTTCCATGCTGAAGAGCGCTGCCAACAGAGTACCTACGGCACCGCTGCCGCCATGAAGCGAAATGGCACCTACCGGGTCATCAATGTGAAGCTTGTGGTCAACAAATTCCAAGGTGAAGCAAATCAGCGTGCCGCAAATCAGACCGATGGCAATAGACCCGAAAGGACTTACCTCTGCTACACCGGTGCAGATTCCTACCAGTGCAGCCAGCGCACCGTTGGCCGCCAGCGTGGGGTCCGGCTTTTTAAACCTTATCCAGCTTGTGACCAGTCCGGCAATACCGCCTGCGGCAGCGGTAAGGGTGGTTGTAACAGTGGTGTAGAAGGTTGTCTCATCGAGAGCAAGCTCGGAGCCGGGATTGAAGCCGTACCAGCCGAACCACAGAATAAGTGCGCCGAGGATACCCATGGGAATGTTGTGTCCGGGAATGGCCCGAGGCTTACCGTCTCTGTACTTACCGATACGAGGACCGACCATATAGGCTCCCATGAAGGCTGCACAGGCACCGACGAAATGGACTGCTGTGGAACCGGCAAAATCAGAAAATCCCAGTTCAGACAACCAGCCGCCGCCCCAAATCCAATGACCAACCACCGGATAAATAAGGCCGGTCATCACCGCACTGACCACAAGATAAGAATTAAACTTGAATCGCTCTGCTACAGAGCCGGAAATAATCGTCGCGGTAGTGGCACAGAACATGGTCTGATAGAGCAGGAAAATTTCCTTGGAAAGATTGAGTCCTTCCCAAACCTGCAGCTTCTGAGCCAGCGGGTCAATAAAACCGTTGATGCCTATCAATCCGTGATAATCATCGCCGTACATGATACCGAAACCGACAACATAATAAACAAGTGCACCGATACAGAAATCACATAAGTTCTTCAGCCAGATGTTGCAGGCGTTCCTGCTCCGGGAAAAACCACTTTCCATGCAAGCGAATCCCGCCTGCATAAAGAAGACAAACACCGCCGCACACAGAACCCAAATTGAGTTCAGCATATAAGCATTTTCTTTTGTCAGCATTGCTACATAGTCCATAGCTATCTCCCCCTGTCAAAAAAAATGACGCCACTGACAGCAGACTGCTGCCAATGACGCCGTTGTCCTTAATAAATGCATTTACCATGGTTGAGATTATACCCATGTTAGTAACCGGACAAAAGCTACAATTATTTTTTCTTTTTATAGAACAATGGTTGCTCTTTTTTCAGGAGGAATTGTATCCGTTTATTCGTGATAGTCCACTATCGCCTCACCGTCACGCTCACCGGTGCGAATCTTTACGGCTCTCGCTACCTCATAGACGAAAATCTTTCCGTCGCCGATGCGGCCGGTATAGCAGGCTTTCTCTGCTGTAGCTATCAGCTCCTCCAGCGGAGTCTCATAGATTACCGTTTCCACCTTTATCTTCGGCATCAGGGAGACCTCCACGCTGTTGCCGCGATAAATCTCCGTATGGCCGGAGGTCAATCCGCAGCCGTAAACATCAGAAACCGTCATGCCGGTGACACCGATGCTTATCAGCGCTTCCTTCAGGTCGTCCAGCTTCTCCCGTCGAGTGATAATATCCACCTTGTACATCTTTCCTGCGTTGCTCATTTTTTCTCCCCCTTACATCTTGGAATAAGCCGTCTCGTGATGCTGTATCAGGTCAAGTCCTGCCTTCTCGGTTTCCTCGGATACCCTGAGCGGTACAACGAAGCTCACCAGCTTCAAAATCAGCGGCATCATCACCACCGCCATCATGATAGCTACCAGCACGCTGACGCCCTGCGGAATAAGCTGTCCGGGATTTCCGTAGAGAAGTCCGTCAAAGCCTTCCGGATTTACCAGCTTCGTAGAAAATACACCGGTCAGCATAGCACCACAGATACCGCCAACTCCGTGGCAGCCAAAAGCGTCAAGGGAATCGTCGTAGCCGAAGTGCTCTTTTACGTAGGAAATAGCCACGAAGCAGGCGATGGCAGTAATAATTCCAATAAAGGTGGAGGCCCAGACTTCGATAAAGCCAGCTGCCGGCGTTACTCCTACCAGTCCGGCTACGCCGCCGGTAAGAGAGCCGAAGAGTGTCATGTTTCCGTGTACCATCTTATCCAGCAGCATCCATGTAACCATACCGGCCATAGAGGAAACTGCTGTATTAGCCAAAGCCAATACCATAATTTCATTTGCACCAAGCGCACAGCCGGAATTGAAGGCAAACCATCCAGCCCATATAATGCTTCCGCCGAGGATAATATAAGGAACATTATGAGGAGCCACATTCATACGACCATAGTTGCGGCGTGTCCCCAGATAAAGGGCAGCCACCAGTCCGGACACGCCGGAGGATATATGGATAACCGTACCTCCGGCGAAGTCCATGGCTCCCAACTGATAAATTATTCCATTGCTGTTCCAGACCATGTGGCAAAGAGGGTCGTATACCAAGGTCGTCCATAACAGAATAACAAGACAGTAGGCATAGAAATTTACTCGCTCCGCGATGGAGCCGCTGATAATAGCTGCCGTAATTACCGCAAACATCATCTGAAAAACGGCAAATTCCAAATGCGGCAGTCCAGCACAAAGGTCAGGATTCGGCTTCAATCCTACTCCCTGAAGTCCCGCCCATCCGAAATCTCCAATGATGCCGCCAAAGTCTCCGCTGAACGAGAGAGAATAACCATAAAGTGTCCACTGCAGGCCTATGATTCCGATAGCCGCCATAGACATCATAATTGTATTCAGTACATTCTTGCGCCGCACCATGCCTCCGTAAAAGAAGCCAAGTGCCGGCGTCATAAAAAACACCATCAGAGTGGCAAAGGCTACATAACCTACATCCACATAATTTACATTGCTCCCATTCATTTCACTCATCCTTTCGCTGCCTCCAAAAGAAAAAGCTCCGTCCGCCAGTACGGCAAACAGAGCGACATTGCTTAGTTTATGCAGCAGCATTTCTTTATTTCTGAAGAAAAATATAACACAACGGAAGACTGCAAAAAAGGTACAATTAAAAATTGTATCCGGGTAACAATTACATTTGACCGTAGCCAAAGGCTATCGTAAGACAGATTTTTGACGATTTCTCTGGGATTTTTTATTTTACGGTCAAATTGTACCCCCTCTCCGCAAAAGACAGGTAAATGCCGGCTGCAGGAAAAAATCCCGACTGTATTTAGTACAGTCGGGATTTTTAAGAGTGCTTTATACTGTCAGCTTTAACTCTGAGGCTGTGACGCCGGGGCAAGTCTGCTGCGGAGCTTATCACGCAGACTGCCTATGCCCTTTTTCATCAGCGACCACCAGGTTCTCGGCGGATTGTTCTCAAAGAACAGGAAAATAATGGGTACAACTACCAGCGTAAAGACGGTAGAAGTCAGAAGACCGCCGATGATTACCCAGGCCATGGACGAGCGGGTCTCGGCGCCCTCGGTCATGGCGAAGGCCGTCGGAAGCATACCTATCATCATGGTGATGGTGGTCATGAATATTGGCTTCAGCCTGACCCGTCCTGCCTCGATGATGGCATCGTAGGCACTCATGCCCTGCTCTTCCATAAGGGTAAGCGTGTAGTCGAGAAGGAGCGTACCGTTCTTTGCTACGATACCGTCCATGACCAGTATACCGATAAGGGAATAAAGATTGACAGTATTGTGGGTCAGGAACAGAAGCAGAATGGCACCGATGATACCCAGCGGCAGCGAGAACATACGGATGAAGGGAGTTATCAGCGACTCATAAAGCACCGCCAGCAGCATATAAATCAAAATCAGTGCCAACAGCAGAGCCATGAGCAGTTCCTTGAAGGTATCGTTCATCTGAGTTGCCGCACCGCGGAAGCGGTAGGTTATACCCTCACCCAGCTTTATTTTGCTGATGGCGGCCCTGGTGTCCTGAACCACATCGTTCAGCGGACGGCCCACAAGGTTGCAGCCGATGATAATGGAGCGCTGCTTGTCAACGCGGCGAATCATTACCGGGCCGGTGCCGTTGGCAATCTTCGCCACATCAGAGAGGTAGACGATTTTTCCTCCGGCATTGATGGGGATATTGGCTATATCCGTCATGCCGTAGCCGTCGGAGTCACGGAAACGCACTTCGATATCGGTGTCCTGTCCGTCATTCAAGGGGTCATTGGCCAGGTCGCCGGCATCTCGACCGGAGATTGATGACTTCACGGCGTTCTGCACATCCAGCAGAGTGACACCGAAGAGCTTCATACGCTCACGGTCAACCGTGACTTGCAGCTCCGGTACACCTTCAATATAGGAGGAGTTTACATCGGTGGTACCCTTCACATCCTCCTTGAGAATTTTCATTACGGAGTCGGACGCGGCAATGAGCTTATCAAAGTCGTTGCCTCGCAGCTCCATCTGCATCATACCGCCGACAGAGCCGACACCGCCGCCGCTGCTGACGCCGGAGATAGAGGACTGATCCTCCATGACACGGATTACAGCGTTTGGTATCTCCTGTGCGTAGGCACGAATGCTGTTTGTTACCTGCCAGATAGAGTGGTCACGGTCAGCCCGCTTGTAGAGCTGGACTCGCATACGGCCTTCGTAGGAGTTGCGGCCGCCGGCATTGGACAGGTAGTATTGAACATCCGGTATATCACCGACAAAGTTCTCCAGCTTCTTCATTACCTTGTTGGTTTCATCCGCCGTTGATGATACCGGAAGCTGAACGATAATCTGGAAGCCTCCCTCGTCAGTCTGCGGCATATACTCTGAGCCTACCAGACGCAGGGGGATAAAGGCTATGGATACAATGAACATGGCCAGACTCGGCCAGAGTATCTTCGCCGGGTTGGCAAGGCTGTAGCGGACAATGCCGTCGTAGGTCTCCACCGCCCAGTTCTCAATGGCATCCATTCTGTCCCAAAGCTTTCGTCGGGCCACATGGTAGCCGTTCTTGAAGAACTGGGAGGCCAGCATAGGTGTGAGAGTAAAGGAAATAAACAGGGAGAACATACCGGCAAAGACGATAGTCAGACCGAACTGCCGGAAGAACTGACCGGTCATGGAGTTCATGAAGGCGATAGGCATGAATACGGCCGCATCGCAAAGGGTGATGGCGATAGCTGCCATACCTATCTCATTACGGCCGTTCTCCGCCGCCACATCCGGGGCCTCACCCAGTTCCATGTGTCGGATGATGTTCTCCAGTACTACGATAGAGTCATCGACGAGAATACCGATACAGAGGGTCATACCCATCAGGGACATCATGTTGAAGGTGAAGCCCGCCATGTACATGATGAGGAAGGTGGATATGAGGGAGGTCGGTATGGCAATCATAACCGCCGCCGTGGACTGCCAGCCCCGGAGGAACACAAAGAGGGTAAGACCGGTGGTAATAAGGCCCTCGATAAGTGTACCGATGGTGCTGTGAAGGGAGCGGTTTACATAGTCAGCATCGTTGCGGATGATGGTAAAGTTGTAGTCCTTGTACTCACGGCGGAGCTTTTCTACCTGCTTTACAATATTGTTTGCCGTCTCAACGATGTTTGCATCACTGTTTTTGTAAATTCGGAGCGCTACGGTGTCCTGTCCGTTGAATCGGGCATAGCGGGCAACGCGGGCCTCCTTCTCCGTTGCAGTGGCAAAGGCGGTAAAGGGTATCCTTATACCGTCGCTGTTCTTTACTACGATGTCCTCTATGTCCCTTGCCTTCAGATATTGGGCAATGACACGGACATCGGACTGCTTCGTATCCGTATAGATACTGCCGGAGGGCAGCAGCTGATTTTCATTCTTCAGCGCGGTGACAATATCCGCCATGGTGAGCTTGTAGGCTGCCATCTTGTCTTTGTCGACTTCGATAGCGATTTCCTTGTCACGGCCGCCGTACAGCTCTATCTCCGATACGCCGGAGGCCTGCTGAATGATATCCTGAAAGGTGTTGTCTGTCTTGGAGTATATATCTGCCAGCGGTCGGTCGGAGGTGACTGCCAGCTCGACAATAGGCGTGGCGTTCAGGTCTCGCTTGATGACGACCGGCTCTTCTACTTCGTCCGGCAGCTTGCCGCGGATGGCATTTACCTTTTTCGTGGCATCGATGGCTGCCGAGTCCGCATTGGCGTAGAACTCCAGCTCCAGCATGATACGGGCCCGCTCATAGCTGGCTATGGATGTCATTTTCTTGACGTCTGATACCGCCGACAATGCATCCTCGATAGGCTTTATGACCTGCTGCTCAATGGATTCGGCATTGGCCCCGGGGTATTTTACCGAGATGGATACGAAGGGGGTATTCAAAGCCGGCAGCAGCTCTACGCCGATGAGGTAATAGCTGTAGAGACCCAGCACCACGAAGAAGGATACTATCATGGATATGCCGATTGGTCTCTTGATGGAATAGCGAGTCAGGTTCATGATTTATTCCCCTGCTCTCCGTGGCTGGGGTCATGGTAGTCCTCATCCACCTTGATTTTCACGCCGTCGGCCAGCTTGTCCTGATTGGTGACGGCGACGGTCTCGCCCTCGTTGACGCCCTCCAGTATCTCTTCCATCTGGTCGTTAATAAGACCGACACGGACGCTGCGGCGCTCTACGGTCAGGTCCTCATGGACGATGAATATGCTGGTCTTACCGTTGCGCTTGATAACGGCTTCCTTGGGAACGAAGATTGCCTTCTTACGCTGGACGATGTTGGCATAAGCCCGGGCAAAGAGACCTGCCCGGAGTTTTGCCTTTTCCCAGCCCTCACCCTTGTCCAGCTCGATTCTGGCCTTGTAGGTGCGGGAGCCGTCCTCCATAGCCGGGCTGACGAAAATAAGCCGTCCCGGCAGGGTGACACCCTTTGACTCCACCTTCACATCGAGGCGGACACCCGGCTCCAAAACCGCTGCATCTGCTTCCGACAGGGAGCAGTCTACATACATGTGGCTGTTATCAACAAGGGTGAACACCTTCTGATTTGTCTTGGCCATGCCGCCAACTTCAGCATTTCGATAGGCGATGACACCGTCTCTGGGGGCCCGCATGATGAGGTCATCACGCTGCTTCTTCAGCGCATCGGTGCCGTAGGCTTCCTTCAGCGCAGCCTGTCGCTTTGCCTCAATAGCCGCTGAGGCGGCACCGTCCGCATTCTGATTGGCAAGCAGCTCATAGGCAGCCTTACTTACAAGATATTTCTGATGAAGCACATCCAGCTGATCCTTGGAGATGGCTCCTATTTCGTAGAGATGAAGATTTCGCTCATAGCGGCTGGACTCTACTGCAAAATCAGCCTCGGCCTTTATAAAGTTGGCGTTATATGTTGCTTCAGCCTCTACGGCTACTGCCTCCGCCTGTTTAGTGGAAGCCGTATTCTGCCTGATGGAGATATCGAGGTTTTCCGTATCCTGCACCATGAGAATGTCGCCCTTCTTAACCACGGTGCCAAGGTCAGCCAGCACCTCACTGATGCGGCCGTCATACTTCGGTATCAGGTCGATACTGGCGTCCGATACAGTCTGCCCGGCGAGAGTCACCCGGCGGCTCATGTCCCGGCGGTCTGCCTTGTAGACAGCCACCAACGGAGCGCCGCCCCGCTGCTTCGGACGAGTGCCCTTGTCAGTCTTTATGCCGAACCACACATACATGAGGACACAGCAGACAAGGCAGCCCACACCGACGACGATGCACTTTCTCCGCCGGTCAAGCCCGTCGTATTTCTGCTTTAGTTCCTCAATCTTTGCTTTGGTCTTCCCGACAAACTTCTCATACATTTTGACGACCTCTTTATCTATAAAAATCAGATATATTCAGGTTACACTAAATCACTGTTGAGTATATATGAGAAAAATTAAAATTCCATTAAATGATTACGAAAAATTAAGACTTTCGCTCCTTAATTTTTGCTTTGTACCACCGGTCGGCAGCTTTCTTTGCCATCGCCCAGTTTTTATTAATCGACGCCGCCATAATCCGCTTCGCCTCCACATCGCCGTGGAGTCCGTCTACCGCCAGCTCGGCAGGCATTTCCCTTCCCTCGGACAGCTTCTCGAGGGGAGCTGCCGCATCTATGTGAGGCAGCGTTCTGATGTACTCATTTACCGTATCGAATTTGGTACGCCAGTCAGCGGCACTCTTATCCCCGAAGGCTTTGGCTATCTGCTTGGGATTGATAGGCGGCAGCGTCAGAAATACCGGCCGTATTCCATTGTCAACGCACAGCTCGGACAACTGACGGAGGTTGTCTATAGTCTCCGCCGGTTCACCCCATTCTGCCCGCAAATCATTTGAGCCGCCGAGAATAATCAAATACCGCGGTCTGCTGGGCAGTATATCCGACCGGAAATGCTCCACCATGTCCGCTGTAGTCCGGCCGCTGCAGGCCAAATTGCCCGCCCGGAAATCCAAATAGGTCGGGTAGCTGTATTCCGGGATATCCGGGCCGTATGACATACGGCCGCCGCCGTGGCTGATGCTGTCACCGTACACGGCTATATGTTGTCTTCCCTTAAGCCTTTTCAGTTTCTTTGGGGCTGACCACTGGCCCAATGGCTCGCCGTCCTTATCGTAGGCATGTACCCGCCAGTATACCTCCGGACTATCCTGCCGCGGCACATCATCATACTTTTCAGAGAAGTCTGCGTCCAGCGTACCCAGGAGAACTGCTTTGGCCGATTTTGCAGGGTTGCCGGAGTATATTTCTACCTTGTACTTGTCGGCATCATGCTGCCCTACCCAGCTGTACACCGGATACAGAAGCTTCGGCGCATCCTCGCCCATCGGCTCTGGTGAATTCATCCTCTTTTCCCGATCGCTGACGAATATTTCTGCCGGACTGCTGAATTCGTCGATGGGCTCATGGTCGAAATTCAGGGGTCTCACCCGCCACCAGAGATGGCCGGAAAAATCCTCTCCCACTATCTTATACAAGGGAACATTACAGGCGTTTTTGTATATATACTCATTGTGCCATATCGCCGCCGGACTGGTTTCGTCCGTCTTCAGCTGTACCGGTCTCTCATCAAAAAGCTCCAGCTCGAAACAGACAGCATCCGTATACCTGTCCCAGCGAAGAATCGGAGACAGCGAGACAGGCTTCTCTGCACTGCTGGCAGTCAGACCGGTGATACCCGCTGCCTCTGCCGGCAGGCTGCCGGCAAAGCAGACAGTCCCTGTCAACAGCGTCGCCATTGCACTTTTTATAACGCTTGAAAATTTCATTTCACCAAAAAACTTCTTTCTAAATTTCCCTGCCAAACAGACAGGACCGCCGAGGGAAAATCCAACGACGGTCTTGTTATTACATGGTCAGCAGACCCTATTACCCCTCACCGCTCCCCTAAAGGCAGCTTTATGAGAGTTTTTTCAGCAGAATGATATTGCCCACGAATCCGCCAATCAGATTATCCTGTGTTCCGGCTTACAGATTAGTCTTCGTCCAGCCAGTGCATAGAGTGCTTGACAGCCTTCGTCCAGCCCTTGTAGAGCTTGGCTGCTTCCTCAGACGGCATCTCGACATCGAAGCGGGTGTCCAGCTTCCAGCTGTTCTTCAGCTCTTCCTTGCTGCTCCACACGCCTACCGCCAGGCCGGCCAGATAGGCGGCACCGAGAGCCGTAGTCTCAATGACCTGCGGACGGTCAACCGGTACCCCCAGCACATCGGCCTGGAACTGCATCAGCAGATTGTTGGCCACCGCGCCGCCGTCTACCCGCAGGGACTGGAGCTTGATATTGGAGTCGGCTTCCATCGCCTTCAGGACATCAACGGTCTGATAGCACATTGATTCAAGGGCTGCCCGGACAACATGGGCCTTGGTGGTTCCCCGGGTAATGCCGATGAGCATACCGCGGGCATTCATGTCCCAATAGGGTGCGCCGAGACCCACAAAGGCGGGAACGAGATAGACGCCGCCGTTGTCCTTTACATGCTTTGCCACCCACTCGGAGTCAGATGCGGCATCAATGACATTGAGCCCGTCACGGAGCCACTGGATAGCAGAGCCGGCTACAAAGATAGAGCCTTCCAGCGCATACTCCACCTTGCCGTCAACGCCCCAGGCGATAGTGGTGACAAGACCGTTGCTGGAATCAAAAATATCCTTGCCGGTGTTCATGAGCATGAAGCAGCCGGTACCGTAGGTATTCTTAGCATCGCCGGGCGCAAAGCAGTTCTGTCCGAAAAGAGCGGCCTGCTGGTCACCGGCAGCACCGGCAATCTTTACGGCGCCGCCAAGGAAGGCGGGAATAGTCTCACCGTACACTTCACTGGAGGGCTTGACCTCCGGCAGCATGGAGGCCGGGACAGTGAGATACTCCAGGAGCTTTTCGTCCCACTTCAATTCCCTGATGTTGTACATGAGAGTGCGGGAGGCGTTGGAATAGTCGGTAACATGGACAGCACCGCCGGTGAGCTTATAGATGAGCCATGTATCGATAGTACCGAAAAGCAGCTCACCATTCTCAGCCTTCTCGCGGGCGCCCTTTACATTGTCGAGAATCCACTTTACCTTCGTGCCGGAGAAATATGCGTCAATGACGAGACCGGTCTTGGCATGGAACTCCTCGCTTAGTCCCCTTGCTTTCAGCTCCTCGCAGATGCCGGCAGTCTGCCGGGACTGCCATACGATAGCGTTGTAAACAGGGCGGCCGGTGGCCTTCTCCCAGACTACGGTAGTCTCACGCTGATTGGTGATGCCGATGGCCGCAATTTCTGCCGGGCTGAGTCCTGACTGCTCCAGTGCTTCCTTCATAACGGTACTCATGGTACCCCAGATTTCCTCGGCATCATGCTCTACCCAGCCGGGCTGCGGGAAAATCTGTGTGAACTCACGCTGAGCCACGCTGACAATGCGGGAGTCTTCATCAAAAATAATAGCCCGGTTGCTGGTGGTACCGGCATCCAGAGCCATTACATATTTTTTCTCAGCCATGATAATCTCTCCTTATTTCAAGTGTTTGACTCTTCATTCAAAAGGCTAAGCTGAACGAAATCCTCCCCCTGCTCCGGCGGAAGCTGCAGCTCGGGCAGCTCCGGCAGTCCCGACAGGTCATCCAGCCCGAAGCTGGTTAGGAAGTTCTCCGTGGTCCGGAAGAGAATCGGATGGCCGATTACATCCTTCCGTCCCGCTTCCTTTATCAGCTCCATCTCCAGCAGCCTGCTCACCGCATTGTCGGCACTGACGCCGCGGATAGCCTCAATCTCCTGCCTTGTCACCGGCTGACGGAAAGCGATAATCGCCAAGGTTTCCATCAGGGCGGCCGACAGCTTCTTTGGTCTCAGCTGATTGAGCTTTTCTACGTAGTGGTAATACTCCTGCCGGGTGGCCAGACGATAGCCTCCCGCCAGAGATTGAAGAATAATGCCGCTGTCCTCCGACTCCAGCTTCCGCTCCAGCCGGACAAGGGCTGCTTTCATCATATCCTGCCCGCAATCAAAAATTTCGGTCAGCTTTTCAACGGTCTGTGGTTCCCCGGCAGCAAAAAGCACCGCCGTCAGGGGAGCTATCAGCTCTTCACAGGTCATGAAATCCCTCCGTATATCCATTAATGGTGTCATAAAAATCTTTTCTTAACCCTCATACAATACCATAAAACTCACATAGAAACAAGGCAGACACCAAAAACCAACGGCAGGCGGAGGGCTTGCCGTTGGTCGCTTTGCAGTCGGATATTACTTTCTGGGCAGGATAGCCTCGATGGACTCCACCGTGAGCTTCACTGCTTCCTCCAGCTCAAGCTGGGTGATGTTGAGGGCCGGGTTGAAGTAGATGATGTCGCCCAGCGGACGCAGGACGATGCCCCGCTTCAGGCCGTACTTATAGATTTCATAGCCGAGGCGCTTCTTGCTGTCGAAGGGCGTCTTGTTCGCCTTGTCAGCTACCAGCTCAATGGCATGGATCAGACCGATGTGGCGAATTTCGCCTACATTGGGATGGTCTCCCAGTGCGCTGTTCAGACGGCTGGTAAGCCACTTGGCGTTTACGGTCATGTTGGAGAATATCGGCTGAGTGCGGAAGATATGCTGTACAGCCAGAGCAGTGGCGCAGCCCAGCGGATTGCCGGCGTAGGTGTGGCTGTGCATGAAGGCCTTATGCTCGTTGTAGTCGGCATAGAAGGCATCGTAAATCTTATCGGTAGTAACCATCACGGACATGGGGAGATATCCGCCGGTAAGGCCCTTGGATATGCACATGATGTCCGGAGTGATTCCGGCCTTTCCGCAGGCAAACATCTCGCCGGTGCGGCCGAAGCCGGTGGCAATCTCATCAGCGATGAGGAGTACATCGTACTCATCGCAGAGCTTGCGGAGCTTCTGGAGATACTTGGTCGGATAAATACGCATACCGGCACAGCCCTGCAGCAGCGGCTCGACAATCATTGCCGCCGTCTCGTGAGCATGCTCGGCGAAGCACTTCTCCGCATGCTCAAAGCAGGGGCAGTCGCAGGTGTCACGGTTGCAGCCGTAGGGGCAGCGGTAGCAGTCCGGTGCCTCTACATGGATGTTGTCCATCATCATTGGCTGATACATCTTGGCAAAGAGGTCCATACTGCCTACGGACAGGGCGCCGATGGTCTCACCGTGATAGCTCTCGGTAAGGCACATGAAGCGCTTCTTCTCGCTGCGGCCGGTCTGATACATATACTGGAAGGAAATCTTCAGAGCGCACTCTACAGCAGCGGAACCGTTATCATTATAGTGGAACTTCGTAAGTCCCGGCGGTACAATCTGCAGCAGCTCCTCCGTGAGACGGATTGCAGACTCGTGGGAGAAGTTGGCGAAGATGACATGCTCCAGCTTGTCAATCTGCTTCTTTACGAAATCGTTGATGGTGGGATTGCAGTGACCCAAAAGGTTGCACCACCAGGAACCGACGATATCCAGATACTTGTTGCCGTGAACATCGTAGAGCCATACGCCCTTTGCATGGTCAATGACCATAGGGGGCAGAGTCTCATAGTCCTTCATCTGGGAACAAGGATGCCAGATATGGGCAAGGTCCCGTTCTTCCCAGCGCTCATCCATTTTCATCATGTCTATCTCTCCCTATTGCAGTTTCATTTATTCTCAGGCGTACAGCGAAGCAAGGAACTCCGCATCAATGTCCAGCTCAGTGGCTCCCGGCTCAACCTTGGCAATAACCTTCACGCCGGTAATCTCCTCAATCATCCGGAGGTTGTCTTCCTCCATCATGTTGCCCGGATGCCAATTGTTCAGGATGACACCCCGGCAGGGAATGTGGCGGATGTAGAGATGCTCCAGAGTCAGCACCGCGCTGTTTATGGTGCCGAGACCTGCGTCGGCTACCACAATGGCACCCAGATTCAGCCGGCTTACAAGGTCGTCGATAATCACATGCTGCTTGTCATCCCAGCGCAGGGGGCAGATGATACCGCCGGAGCCTTCCATGGTAAGCAGCTCATACTTGGCCAATGCCCGCTCGTAATCGGCGCGGATTTTATGGAAGTCAAGCTGCTGGCTGTTGATGCGAGCCGCCAGATGGGGAGACACTGCCTCGTAATAGGTGTAGCTCACAAGGTTCTCCACAGTCTCGCCTATCCCGGCCACTTTATTTACATAGAGGGCATCTCCCGGCAGGAGAGTACCGTCCTCTGCTTTCTCGGCTCCGGAAATTGCTGCCTTATAGTATCCGGCGTTCTTTCCGGCATCTCTTAGCTTTTTAACGATGAGAGCAGTAACAAAGGTCTTCCCTACATCGGTTCCTGTTCCGGTAATAAATATTCCCTTACCCATAATAGGCCTCCTGAATAAAAATTCTTCCTCTATAATAAGACCGTCAACTCACATTGTCAACTAGGTTAACGAGATTGGTTGACACTATTTATAAGCCTCATCAGCCTAAAGATAAGAATTGCATTGCAATTCTATGAATAACTGCGTTATAATGTAATGGTATTGTTTTAACAAAGATACATCGGAGGAAATAATAATGAAATTTGCCAGTCTGAAAAAAACTTTGGCCGCAGCTGCTGTTGCCGCCTTCGCCTTTGCCGCTCCTGCTTTCGCTGAGGAAGCTCCTGCCGCTCAGGCTACTGCCTCAATGGCTAATCCTGTCAGCACCTATGAGGATATTCCTACCCTCCAGCGTGCCTTGGGCTTCCCTGTACTCTATCTCCCCGGTGATATATATCGTGCCTATGACCCGGCGGTTGTCATCTCCGCTATTGCCGGTCGTGTCAGCGACATCCGCTTCGTCAATCAGATAGACAGCAGCGAGCTGATGGTTCGCACTGCCCTTCGCGCCGACAGCGGTCTGGATGACATCAGCGGCTTCGTAGGCTATGAGTGGGCCACCACTCAGCTTCTCAGCTCCGATCTGGTGACTGTTGATATCTGCTCCACCGACCACGGCAGCTATGCAGCCCGTTGGGTCCGCGGCAATTTCGCTTTCGCCATCGCTATGAGCAACACCACCTCTGAAGACTTCGCCAGAGTCCTCAAGAGCTACTTCATCACCTCTGCAAAATTCGCACACCGCTTTGCCCGTGTAAAGACGGCACAGAATCGTCAGAAGTAAGAAAAATCAAGAATATTAAAGTCTGTCAGCATACGCTGGCAGACTTTTTTTATACACAAAATAAGCTGAGAAAAAAGTCTGACGAAAACACACTCTCGCTCGGTTATCTGCGCAACGGTACTAAGCTCCTGCTTCGTATGCTTACTCGCAGGTCGCTAAGTACCGACGCAGATAAACGGTTTTCTTACAGACATTTTTCTCAGCATTTACATTAAGGAAGGGGCTGTGAAAAATGATTGCTCATCTTTCACAGCCCCTCTTTTATATCGCTTATTACTTTACTAATTACAGACCAAGAGTTGCCTCGATAACCTCGGTAACCTTATCAAAGGCAGCCTGCAGCTTCTCGGGGTTCTTGCCGCCGGCCTGTGCCATATCCGGGCGACCGCCGCCGTTGCCGCCGACCACCTGAGCAGCCTCCTTGACCAGCTTGCCGGCATGGAAGCCAGCCTTCACGGCCTCCTTGGAGACCTTGGCAACGAAGGTAACCTTGCCGTCGGCTACAGCAGCCAGAACAACGAGACCACCGGCCAGCTGCTCCAGTACCAGGTCAGCCATGCGGCGAATGTCATCGATGGACTCGGCACTTACCTTACCCATAGCAACCGGAGTCTCACCGTACTTCTTCATGCCCATTACGAGATTCTGAGCATCCATCTTCTCGCGGGCAGCGTTGACAGCCGCAATCTCCTGAGCCATTTCCTTATGCTCGGCTACGAGAGCGTTCAGCTTGGCAACGACATCAGCCGGGCGGGTCTTGAGGATGGCAGCAGCTTCCTTGACGGCAGCTTCCTGACGACGAGCGTACTCGAGGGCAGCCGCACCGGTGATAGCTTCAATACGGCGAACACCGGCAGCTACACCGGACTCGCTGACAATCTTGAAGAGGCCGATCTGACCTACATTCTTAACATGAGAACCGCCGCAAAGCTCCATGGAGAAGCCCGGAACAGTTACGACGCGGACGATGTCACCGTACTTCTCGCCGAAGAGGGCCATAGCACCCTTCTCGCGAGCAGTGGCCTGTGCCATCTCTTCGATTTCTACATCGGTTCCCTTGAGGATTTCTTCATTTACCAGCTCCTCAACATCAGCCAGCTGCTGTTCGGTTACCGGCTCGAAGTTGGAGAAGTCAAAGCGCAGACGCTCCGGAGTTACAAGGGAGCCTGCCTGATTTACCTGAGTGCCGACGACCTTCTTCAGAGCAGCCTGAAGGAGATGGGTTGCAGTATGATTGCGGGCAGAAGCCAGCTTCAGCTTCCTGTCGATTTCGATTTCTACCTTGTCGCCGACCTTGACCTGACCCTCAGCGACATAGGCGATATGATATACGGTACCGTCCGGCAGCTTCTTGGCATTGGCTACCTCGAGACGGCCAAGCTCGCTCTTCAGGAGACCCACATCGCCCACCTGTCCGCCGCCTTCTGCGTAGAAGGGGGTAACATCGAGGATAATGCCGGCTTCCTCGCCGTCGGTAAGCGCGTTGACGAGAACGCCGTCCTTCCAGATGGCAACGACCTTTGCCTCGGTGGCCTTTTCATCGCGGCGGAGCGCGGAAATATCAATACCGGTAAGGTCAGGAACAGCTACGCGCTGGTTCTCCTGACGAGCCTCACGGGCGCGGGTACGCTGAGCGTTCATAGCGGCATCGAAGCCGTCCTTATCCAGAGTCAGACCGTTATCCTCGAGGATTTCGGCAGTCAGCTCCCAGGGGAAGCCGAAGGTATCATAGAGCTTAAAGCCCAGCTCGCCGTCAAGAGCCTGCTTGCCGGCAGCCTTCATGTCTGCAATGTAGCCATCGAGGATTTCGATACCCTGATTGAGAGTCTCATGGAAGCGCTCTTCCTCAAGGCTGATAACCTTCTTGATGTAGTCCTGACGGGCGGTAAGAGCCTCAAAGCCGGCTGCGCCTTCATAAATCTTGATGACGGCCTCAACAGCACCGGCCAGGAAGCTGCCGGTAATGCCCAGCATGCGGCCGTGGCGGACTGCACGGCGGAGAATACGGCGGAGGACATAGCCGCGGCCCTCATTGGAGGGGAGGATGCCATCCATAATCATAACGCTCATGCTGCGGGCATGGTCGGCGATAACCTTCATGGAGATATCATCCTGAGGATTTGCGCCGTACTCCTTGCCGCAGGTTTTAGCGGTATATTCAATAATCGGGAAAAGCAGGTCGGTCTCAAAGTTGGAGCGCTTGCCCTGGAGTACGGAAGCAAGACGCTCAAGGCCGGCACCTGTATCAATGTTCTTCTTGGCCAGCGGCAGGTACTCGCCGTCCTCGGTACGGTCGAACTGGGTGAATACCAGATTCCAGATTTCCAGATAGCGGTCGCAGTCGCAGCCTACGCCGCAGGTGGGCTGGCCGCAGCCGCGGTCTGCACCGAGGTCGATGTAGATTTCGGAGTCCGGACCGCAGGGGCCGGGGCCGATTTCCCAGAAGTTGTCTTCCAGCTTAACGATATGATCCTGGAAGAAGCCGGGCTGCTGCTTCCAGATTTCTACAGCTTCATCATCCTTGGGATAAACAGTAGCATAGAGCTTATCCTTCGGCATTTCCAGCACTTCGGTAAGGAACTCCCATGCCCAGGGAATAGCCTCGGCCTTGAAATAGTCACCGAAGGAGAAGTTGCCCAGCATTTCAAAGAAGGTCTGATGGCGAGCGGTGCGGCCGACATTCTCAATATCGCCGGTGCGGACGCAGCGCTGGCTGGTGGTAATACGAGTGCGAGGCGGCTTCATCTTGCCGGTAAAGAACGGCTTGAAGGGAGCCATGCCGGCACCAATCATCAGCAGAGTGGGGTCATTCTCCGGAATCAGCGAGGCGCTGTCCAGACGAAGGTGGCCCTTCTTCTCTGCAAAAAATTTCAAATAGGCTTCGCGAAGCTCATTACCCGATAAGTTCTTCAAAAAAATCTACCCCCAACAAAGAATATAACGCCGGTACCGGCAAAGTTATGCCGAGTGCCGGATATATGCTGACACTCTAACTTGAATATTATAACGCCAACCTTCTCAAAATTGCAACGCCAATTTTCTGTAATATTCATATAAGGAAATATTCCTTTTCTATTCATTGCATAAAAGTATAATTTAAGCTATATTATATAATGTGGTTTTATAATGAAATTTTATAGACTGTATTACTATACTGATAAGGAATTGTGTTTAACATGCAGGACAATAATAACGTACAGGAACGAGGCGAATTCACCGATATTTCGGAAATCCGCGATATTGTTTCTTCTGCCCACATGGGAATATGGCGAATTGAACTTTTTGACGGTGAAGAACCCCGGATGTTCGCCGACGAAACCATGAAGAAGCTCCTTGGCATCGACGGTCAGGAGCGTACCCCGGAAAAAACCTATACCGACTGGTTTGTCAACATTACGCCGGAGGCACTTCCCTCGGTACTTCACAGTGTAGAGCAAATGCAGAAGGGCTTTTACGATGAAAACACCTACCAGTGGATGCATCCCACCAAGGGTGTTCGCTATGTCCGCTGCGGCGGCACCTCTCAGAAGGTAGAGGGTGGCTATATCATCAGAGGCTATCACTACGATGTTGACGAGTTCGTCCGCCGGCAGCAGGCTCAGGCTGCCATGCTTCAGCACGCCATAAGCGATAAAAACGAATATTATTCGGTTCTTGGCACTCTCGGCGGTATTTTCTACAGCATACATGTCATTGATCTTTGCGCTGATACAGTTATCGAATATACCACAAAAAATGAAATACGGAAGATTGTCAATCACACTGATGGTGCTGCCGAGATGATGCACGAGATTATGACCGCCGTCTCCTTTGATGACCATCTTGAGGAAGCCCTTGCTTTTACCGACCTGTCCACCCTCCCCGAGAGAATGAAAAACAAAAAGCTGTTAACGAAGCAGCTTGTGGGCAGAAACACCGGCTGGTTCATTGCAGGCTTCATAATGATGGAAGCCGATGCGGAAGGCAAACCGACGAAGGTAATTTTTACTACCCGCGTCAATGATGCCGAGAAAAAGCAGCAGGAGCAGCTCCTTCATAAATCACAGACAGATGAGCTCACCGGATTATATAATCGCCGGGCCTACGAGGAAGATATCTACGCGCACAACGACAAGCCGGAGGAAGATGACTTCATCTACATCTCCATTGATGTAAACGGTCTGAAGGTAATCAACGATACAAAGGGTCACATGGCAGGAGACGAATTAATCACCGGCGCCTGCCAGTGCATGAAGAAGATTTTCGGCCCTCACGGCAGGATTTACCGGGTAGGCGGAGATGAATTTGTCGCTATTCTCGTAAAGGATGTCTATCCCGTAAAGGATATACTCGCCGCCTTTGATGAGGAAATTTCCGGTTGGAAAGGCTCGCTGATTGACAGTCTGTCTGTTGCCTACGGCTGGGTCAGCAAGGAAGAAAGCCCCGAATCCTCCGTCAGACAGCTGGGGGCTATCGCGGAAGAAAGAATGTACGCCGCAAAAACTGCCCACTACCGAAAACAAGGTGTTGACAGGCGCGGCCAGCAGGATGCTCACAAGGCACTGTGCCGGCTGTATACCAAAATCCTGAAGATAAACATTACCGACGATACCTGTCAGGTCATCAACATGGATGTCGGCGAAATGACTCCGGAAAAGGGTTTTTCCGAAAAGATTTCCGAATGGCTGACAGCCTTCGGCACAACCGGTCAGGTTCATCCCGTTGATTTAGCTGAGTATCTCAGAGTCACAAATCTCGAATATATGAAGAATTACTTTGCCGACGGCAAGACATCCCTTCATATATTCCACAGAAGAAAATACGATGACAGCTACAAGCAGGTAATGATGGAAATTATCCTTGCCGAAGACTACAGCGAAGACAATCAGAGCCTGTTCCTGTACGTCAAGGATATTGACCGCTGAATCAAGGCAGACCCACAAACGAATAAAGACACATAAAAAGAGCTGTGAAAAACGAGCAATCACTTTTCACAGCTCTTTGTTTTTTATGATTCTCTTTAACATGCCCTCATCAAAGGCCAAGGGCACTGATGAGAAATCTAATCCCT
Source organism: Selenomonadaceae bacterium (assembly GCA_030523645.1). Lineage (GTDB taxonomy): Bacteria > Bacillota > Negativicutes > Selenomonadales > Selenomonadaceae > RGIG250. The sequence continues at coordinate 152,082 of JAUNIB010000001.1, read as the reverse complement.
GTAAGCGCAACCAATACGCCTGCCGCCTTCATCAGCAGCGCGGATTTCACAGCAGCCGCCACACGGACACCAATCTGTGCGCCGATGGCAGCACCGATGCCGAGTGCCAGACCGGCCACCCACATAATATGACCAAGGTAAGCGTGACTGGCCACACCTGCTATGGCCGACACGGCCAGGATGCAGGTAGAGGTCGCAATGGCAACCTTCACGGGAAAGCGCAGTACATAAATCATAAACGGCACATGAATAACACCGCCGCCAATACCCAGCACGCTGGCCAAAAAGCCGACGAAAATGCTGCAGATAATACCGAGCTTCTTGTCGTAATGCTCCGGTACGGTTGTCACTCCGTTTTCTTCACCGCTCTGATTTGCCTTGCGGAACATATTAAAGGCGACGCCCAAGAAGAAAAGACCAAATACTCCGAAGAAAACCCGTCCCTGCAGATAGGCAGCCGCATAGCTGCCCAAAAAGGCTCCCGGAACAGTAGCCAGAGAAAAACAGACAGCCGCACCGGTACAGGCCAGCTTTTTGCGGATATAGCCGCAGGCGCCGGAAACAGAATTCAGAAGCACTACGAACATGGAGGTTCCAATGGCCAGCTGCGGCTCAAAGTGTGCCGCGAAAACCAGAAACGGCACGATGACCACGCCACCGCCCAAGCCCAGCAAAGCACCGACCACGCCGGTAAAAACGCCGAGCCCTGCAAAGCCAAGCAAATTGAAATCCATAAATAAGCCTCCATTTCGAGGTGTCCGGCTTTCAGGCTGCTCACGGCGTTTCCGTGAACAGCCTGAAAGTTGTCACACACTACAGCTATTTTACCATATTTTGCGCTCGCAGATAAAGAAGCTGTGCGGGCATACTTGGGACAAATTGCGGGATGAATTGCGCCCAGCTGATGTAAGCAGGCATAAAAACAGGCGCTGCGGAAAATGTTGCTCATTTTCGCAGCGCCTTTCTTATTGCTTTATTAGTTCCCTATTGATTACAGAACAGCGTGAGCCATTACATAACCAACGCAGCAGCCAACGATAACGCCGGTAGCACCCGGGAGCATGAAGCTGTGGTTGAGCAGGAACTTACCAATCTTGGTGGTACCGCTGCGGTCGAAACCAATGCAGGCCAGATCGGAAGGATAGGTCGGCAGGAAGAAGTAACCGTAAGCAGCGGAGATGAAGGACAGGATGATGACCGGCTCAACGCCAACGGTGAGAGCCAGCGGAACGACGATAGCGATTGCAGCACCCTGAGAGTTAACCAACTTGGAGGTAAAGAATGCAATCAGAGCATAAGCCCAGGGGTAAGCCTTAACGGTGGTGCCGAGGAAGGACTTCAGCATGCCCATGTGAGCGCCGAAGAAGGTATCAGCCATCCAGGCAACGCCGTATACGGATACGAGAGCGACAACACCGGAGGAGAATACCTGAGTCTTGCCGACTTCCTTTGCCTTGATGTTGCAGAGGAAGAGCATGACAGCGGAAGCAACCATCATTACCATCTGGATAACGTTGGTCATGGAGATCGGCTTCATAGCGCCCTTAGCATTCTTGAAGTGCGGAAGGAGCTCAGGGAAGGAACCGAATACAGCGATGAAAGCAATAGCTACGAAGAAGATGTACATGCAGCGGAAGTTGGAAGCCGGAAGGACAACATCCTGAAGGCTCTCGTTGTTGCCATATACATAAGCCTTCTGCTCAGGATCAGAGATGAGAGCCTGGAACTCTTCATCCTTATCGAGGTCCTTACCGCGGTTAAGGCTGATGAGACCGCAGGCGATAACGCCGGAGAGAGTAGCTACGATGGAAATGGTGAGAACCTTGGCAACGGAAACTTCGCAGCCGCCGGCAGCAAGGAAGCCTACCAGAGATACAACGGCAACGGATGCCGGGGAAGCAACGATACCCATCTGGGAAGCAACGGAGGCAGCAGCCATCGGGCGCTCAGGACGGATATTCTGCTTGATAGCGATATCATAGATAATGGGGAACATGGTGTATACTACATGGCCGGTACCGCAGAGAACGGTGAGGAACCAGGTAGTAATAGGAGCAAGTACGGTGATGTAGCGCGGGTTGGCACGCAGGAAACGCTCAGCGTACTGAAGCATTACGGTGAGACCGCCGCCGGCCTGCAGGAAGCCGCCGCAGGTGATAACCGCAAGAATGGTGAGCATAACGCCTACCGGGGGAGCACCCGGCTTATAATGGAAGCCGAATACATAGATGACGAGACCGATGGCACTGATGACAGCCAGGCCGATACCGCCGTGACGAACGCCGATAACGAGGCAGGCCAGCAGGACCAAGAAACCTACTACTAGAGACACAATGTTTCCTCCTTACTGAAACGCAGAAAAATAATTGCCTAATTTTGAGCAGTCTACCCAAAATTCTGAATGTTGGTATTATATTACAGTATTTATGATTATGCAAGTAGAAAAAACTGTAAAGCCGTAAAGTATGTGTGTATACATTTCTACATTAACCTTTACAGGCCAAATCTTTGGCCTGAAGTCTTGCGGCAGACAGGATATTTGTGATATTATTTTTTAGTGTCCCTTTTAGATAATAAGGAATGAAAATATAAAGGAGAAATAAAAATGGCACTTATCAACGAAAACTATCTGAAGCTCCCCGGCAGTTATCTCTTTGCTGAGATTGCCCGCCGCGTAAACGCATTCAAGGAGGCAAATCCCTCCGCCGACATCATCCGTCTCGGCATCGGCGATGTCACCCTTCCTCTGCCGCAGGTATCCATCGAGGCTATGCACAACGCTGTCGATGAAATGGCCGTAAAGGAAACCTTCCGCGGCTACGGTCCGGAGCAGGGCTATGATTTCCTCATTGAGGCAATCCGTGAGGCCAACTACACCAGCCGCGGTCTCAAGGTCGACAGCGATGAAATCTTCGTCAGCGACGGCTCCAAGAGCGACTGCGCAAACATTCAGGAAATCTTCGGTCTTGACAATGTTGTAGCTATCCCCGATCCGGTTTACCCGGTATATCTCGATACCAATGTTATGGCCGGCCGTACCGGCGAGCTGGGTGCCGACGGTCATTTCGCCGGTGTCAGCTACCTCCCCTGCACTGCTGAGAGCGGCTTCGCTCCCTCCATGCCCGAAGGTCATGTTGACATGATTTATCTCTGCTCCCCCAACAATCCGACCGGCACCACTCTTTCCAAAGAGCAGCTGGAGGCATGGGTAGCATACGCCCGCAAGGAAAAGGCTGTCATTCTCTACGACAGCGCCTATGCCGCCTACATCACCGAGGAAAATGTTCCCCACTCCATCTACGAAATCGAAGGCGCCCGTGAGGTAGCAATCGAGTTCCGCTCCTTCAGTAAGACTGCCGGCTTCACCGGTACCCGCTGCGGCTACACCGTAGTTCCCAAGGACTTGATGGCCTACACCAGGAACGGCGAGGCCCGCGACCTCCGCTCCCTCTGGAACCGCCGCCATACCACCAAATTCAACGGCACCCCCTACATCATCCAGCGCGGTGCCGCTGCCATCTATACCAAGGAAGGCCAGGCTCAGATAAAGGAGCTGGTCGGCTACTACATGGAGAACGCCCGCATCATCCGCGAGGGTCTCACCGCTGCCGGTCTCACCTGCTTCGGCGGTGTAAATGCTCCGTATATCTGGCTCCAGACTCCCAACAATATGCCCAGCTGGGATTTCTTCAACAAGCTTCTCTCTGAAGCCAATATCGTTGGCACTCCGGGTGCCGGCTTCGGCTCCTGCGGTGAAGGCTACTTCCGCCTGACCGCCTTCGGCGACCGCGAGAACACCCTCCGGGCCGTTGAGCGTTTCAAGAATCTTAAGCTGTAACCTATAATCGGTTTAATAGGCTCCCCTTCAGGGGAGCTGTCTGCGAAGCAGACTGAGGGGTAATCGCAAAAAACCGTTATTAACCCCTCCGTCCTCGCTTTGCTCGGCCACCTCACCTAAAGGAGAGGCTTTCAAAAAACTTTCTTAAACATCAGAAAGAGGAACAATATGTCCGACAATCTTAAACAGCGGGTTCGTACCCGCTTTGCCCCCAGCCCTACAGGCTATATGCACATAGGCAATCTTCGCACCGCTCTCTACGCATACCTCTATGCCAAGAAGGAGCAGGGCGACTTCATCCTCCGCATTGAGGATACCGACCAGAAGCGTTTCGTTGCCGATGCTGTCGACTTCATCAAGCGCACCCTCGCCGCTGCCCACATCGTTGCCGACGAAGGTCCGGACATCGGCGGTGAATACGGTCCCTATGTCCAGAGCGAGCGCAAGGAAATCTATCAGAAATACGCCGATGAGCTTATCGCCTCCGGTCATGCTTATCGCTGCTTCTGCGACAGCTCCGCTGCTGCCGAGGCTGAGCCTGAGCCGGCTGACGAAGCTGATAAATACAAGAAGAAGCCCGGCCACTGCGAAATCTGCCGCGCTCTCTCCAAGGAAGAATCCGATGTCAAGGCTGCCGAGGGCATTCCCTTTGTCATCCGTCAGCTTATGCCTCCCTCCGGCCCCGTAACCTTCTACGATATCGTTCACGGCAATATTTCCATTGATGCCAGTGAGCTGGAGGATCAGGTTCTCATCAAGCGCGACGGGCTTCCCACCTACAATTTTGCCAATGTAATTGATGACCATCTCATGGATGTAAGCCACATCATTCGCGGTGTTGAGTTTATCACCTCCACCCCGAAGCATGTACTTCTCTACGATTTCCTCGGCTGGACTCCCCCTGCCTTCATTCATCTGCCGCCGGTAATGGGCAAGAATGAAGACGGCTCCGTGTCCAAGCTCTCCAAGCGCCACGGCTCCACCGGCTTCTCCGAGCTGGTAGATTTGGGCTATCTCCCGGAGGCCATCACCAACTATGTGGCTCTCCTCGGCTGGAGCCCCAAGTCCACTCAGGAAGTCTTCTCCATGGAGGAGATGCAGGCTGCCTTCACGCTGGAAGGACTTTCCAAGTCTCCGGCTGTATTTGACTACGCCAAGCTTGACTGGTTCAACAGCGAATATCTGAAGGCTATGAGCGATGAAGATTTCGCCGCTCTCGCCCGCCCCTATGCACAGGAAATCGCTGACAGTCTCGGCGACAAGTGGGTATATCTCGCCGCTCTGCTGAAGACCCGCGTTGCCCGTCTCGGCGAGGTGCCCGAGAAGATTGACTTCCTCCCGGCTCCCCACGAGTACACCTCTGAGGACTTCCTCAACAAGAAGAACAAGGTCACTCTGGAGCTGGCCGGTGAAATCATCCCGGCAGCTGTTGCCGCACTTTCTGCTATCGATGCAGCAAACTGGAATCCGGATGCAATCAATGACGCTCTTCATGCCTACATCGAAGCCTCCGGCAAGAAGATGGGTACTATCATGTGGCCGCTGCGCATTGCCCTCTCCGGCTGCCGCGTCACCCCCGGCGGCGTAACCGAGCTGCTCTATCTGCTGGGCAAGGATGAATCCATCACCCGCCTTAATGCAGGTATTGCGAAGCTGGCGTAAAAAAATGACAAAAGGCTGGGAAAATTATTTTCCCAGCCTTTACTTTAATGTGAATAATGCTTGTGAGAAAGCCGCGTATAAACTCCGGCACTTCAACCTCACCCACCGGCTTCGCCGGTCCCCCCTCCCCAAAGGGGAGGGTCAGACCTTCCCCTCTGGGGAAGGTGGTGCCGAAGGCACCGGATGAGGTTTTCCTTTTCGTCAAATATTATTCATAGTTCAGTATTTAATAAACCAACGGAGATGATGATATGACAAGGAGATTCCCTGCCGGTCGTATCATCATCTTTTTGTTTGTCATCATTGCAGCTGTCTGCTACCCCATCATCACCAACCGGTTCCCCTCTCCCCAGTCCCCCGCTCCCGCCGCGGCGGCAGAAAAAGAGGACAGCCTTCTCCGCGTTCTCCTGCTCCCTCTGGACAGCCGTCCCCCCTGCTCAGACTATGTTGTCAGGGACTCCCGGCTGGCAGGCATAGGGGTCATTCTCCCACCGAAAGAGTTGATGGACTACTACACTCAGCCCGGTCAATACATGGAAATGAGAAAAGCTCTGCTGACCATTGCGGCAGAGAAGAAGCCCGATGCCATCATCATTTCTGCTGACCAGTTAATGGCCGGCGGCCTGCTGGCCTCCCGTGACAAGCTGATAACCACGGAAGAACGGCAGAGTGCAATGGACTTTCTTCGACGGCTTCACCGGGACAATCCCACTATTCCAATCCATGTTTTCAGCATTCTTCCCCGTCTGCTGCCGCCGCCGGAGATTACCCTCTACGAAGAGCGGCTTGCCATAACAAAGTACGCCAGACTGGAAGAAAAGGCCGAACTTGGTGAAGCCACAACGGATGAAATCGCCCAGCTGAGAAAACTGCAGGACTTCACCGACCCCGATAACTACATAAAGCCCCAAAACCTAAAACGCTATCAGGCCATCCATCCGACGCACGAAAAGACAGCCAAAGCCCTTGCCGACCTGACAAGAGAAGGTACCATTGCCGAGCTGTTCATCGGTCAGGACGATGGAGAAAAGTACGGCCCCGGCAATCGGGAACGCCGTCATCTGATGGAAAACTTCGGAGACTCTGACCGGCTCCACCTTGTACGCGGGGCCGATGAACTGGCCCTCTCCATCATCACCCGGCTGGCTGTCCGGCACACCGGTATAAGCCCCTCCGTAGAAGTCACCTACTCAGTCTATAGAGATGGAAGTGAATTCTTCCCCTACATGGCCGCCAGCCTTGCCGATACCTCTGCCGAGGAAATCTCCCTGCTTGGTCTGACGAAGCATCACAATGCCGCCTCCGATGAAAAGGCCGCCGACATAACCCTTTTCATCCACGCCGGTGACAAAACCCCGGAGGCTATGTCGGCACGGCGAAAAGCCGTCCCACTGCTCTTTGGCCTGATTTCCGAAGCCGATACAAATGTGGCACTGGTCGACCTGAGCCGCAGCTTCACCACGGAGGAAACCCTGCTCCCCCTGCTGAGCCGCAAAGGCTTCCCACTGCATCGGCTCACCTCCTACAGCGGCTGGAACACCGCCTCAAACTCCATCGGTACCGCTCTCTGCGAAGCGGTGCTGACCCACATCGGACAACAGCGCTGCCATCAGCAGTCCCAAAGGCAGCAGCTTGCCGGCCTCGCCAAAGAAATACTGAATGCTCACTTTGCCGAGGACAGTATCTATCTAAAGGACTCCATCGACAGGATAAACGGTGAATTCTATCGCCGGGGCTTCTTCAATACCGGCGACCTTGATTTAGACCGGGACTATCGCTGGCTCACCATCCTTAACGACTACGCACTGAAAGAAAGAAGCCGCCGTCTCATGGAGACAGCGGCCTGGAGAAAACCTTATTTCATTGACGGAGATGCAATATCCCCACAGCGGAAGAAAATCCAGCAATACTTCCCCTGGCCGAGAACCTTTGAGGTAAACACGAAAGTAAATTAATTCTTATAAAGGAGATTATATTATGCCGAGAAACATGATGATGTTTATTCTTGCCTGGCTCATGATTGCCGCGGTAGGTGCTTACGTAGTATTTGATACGCCGGCAGCCGAGCGCGACTGGTACGGCTATTCCTGTGCCATGCTGCTAATGCCCTTTATATTTTTACTTATGGGCCTTGTCTTAGCCCTTTTTAAAATTTTGTTCCTGATACCTTATCTTTTTATCCGAACCCTTGCAGACCAAAACGCGGTCTACAGATGGTGCCAATGGAACAGCAACTGGTACTCTACACTGAAAACCCTTATGAGTACGAGCTTTTCCTGCTTCTACATTCCAAGTCAGGAAGAACTGGACAGGGCAAAGGAATCAAAGTAACAAGTTAAGGATTACAAGAACAAACCGTAAAAAGATAGACTATGAAGCGACACAGCCACTCAGCCTCACTTTTCACCGACTAATTATCATTTAATCCGAACTCTCTTGTCAGTAATTTGTCTTTCCACAAAGATTCCGTTTTAATAACCTCATCAGCCGTGCATGTCTGCGGCAATATTTGTAATATGGCGTATTGAAAATTCAAATATTCATCAGGCGATTCTTCTAGCACTTCTTTCATAAGCTTATTTCCACCAGATGGGTCATTTGCATATGTTGACCAGCGGCCTAAAATTCCATTAATTCCATAGGCCGAGCCTACATACCTATCACCATTTTTGATATTAACAATGAGATATACACCATTAACAGCGGACAAAGCAGTGTGCCACTCTGAATAGCTGATAGGATTATTTATCATCTCTTGCATATCATTGAATGACAGCAATACATTCTCATATCCAGGGAATTTCTTCTTTGAGGAATCAGCATCCAAAATAGCAGCTATGGCCTTTTCATTTTTACCGTTTTGATACCACCTAACAACGCCCTTTCCCCAATCTATTATCAAACGACCTTTGTATTCATCAAATAGATTTATCTCTTTTAATTCGTGAACTACTCCCTTGCCATCATACCACTGTGGCATAGGAAACCCTTCTGGCATAGACTCTGGAAGATTTGGCCTATTAGCGACAAATTCATATAGTCCGTAGAATCTAGACAATGTACCTCCGCAGGAAAGAAATACCATCCAATACTTGAATCCATTACCAAAGTCTTCTCTTTGACACTGCGTCCATTCTTTAATCAATCCTGTTCTAAGAAACACTTTTCCTTCAGGACTATTTGAGCCGTGACGAATTAACAGTACCTCACTAGAGTCGATACCAGCCTTAGCTAACAAATCGGATAGAAACAGATTTAACATACTTTTTTCTCCTTTTCATTGTTTATATTTTATCAAATTGAAATACTATATAAAGACCTTACCACAGCAATCCCTATACTCCTGCCATTCCTTGGTATTCTTAAACATCTTCAATATCTCTCCCAAAGCCTCGTAGTACCACTGTTGTTTCTTTTTGTCCTTCTGATTAAAGCTGTCCCACATCTTGTCCCCTTTCGCTTTATAAGTTTTGACAGACAATCTCATGTTGGAAAGCTTATCGCCCAGACATATCGTCTTGGCATTCTTAGAGGCCTTGGCCAAATGTGCCAAGGCTTCTTCTTTTCTTATCAGCCATGTGTCAGCAGCGGGCAAATCCTCCCGTTTATCTTCACTTTCAGCCGCTACCAGTGCAGCTACATTCTTACCAAAAAGCACCTCAACATCATTCTCGGAAAACTCGGTGTCTTCTACGATGTCATGAAGCACCGCTGCTACCACCGTGTCTATGTCATCTGTGATATTCAGCACAATAAGTGCTGCCTCCACCGGGTGCAGCACATACGGGATATTCGTACCTTTTCGGACAACTCCGCTGTGGGCTTCACGAGCAAACTTCACCGCCCATTTGAATTTGAGCCGCATGGCAGCTGTCCAGCTTTTAGGGTAATCTACCTCATCGACCAAGCCGTTCTCTTCACCAGCCTGAGACAATTCGTCCTTCAATAAGTTTTTCAAATCCTCTATTAGTTTCATCACATACACCTCAATTAAATCGACAAAACGCCTTCCTGTTACAGCCCCTTGGTGATGACAATGATGTAAAAATCAGCAAATCAGATTCATTGAACCGATATTCCTGACAATCCTTCCAAGCATTTTTCCTTACCGCCATACGAAGGATGTCTTATACCAAAATCATTACTCAACCCCAGCTGGCCTTGAGCCTTTTTGCCAACTGCGTACAGAACCTTAATATCAAACAATTCGCATATCTCTTTAATTATATCCTTACCCCATTTTATTTCCGCAGCATTTGGAGTTCTATTAGATTTGACTTTGCCCTCGTTATACGGATGAAATGGAAAAGCATTCCACATTATTGGAATAAGCCTCTTTTCCCTTAACCCCTCCCAAATAACAGTAGCAGAGTTTTCTTTTTGATTACCGGTATCTGGATGACGCTCCCAATCCCCAAGGGCAAAATTGTTTGACGAATTTAGGAGCTGTATTTCATCAGTAAACGGTATACCTGTAAGCTGACACCCTCTATATCCGGGGGCCTCCCCAACGAGCATGAACTTAGGATGTACCACGCTCAAAAACAAGAGATACTGCTCTAAATTGTATTTACAGGCTTCTCTCTTATAGGGATTCTCAAACGGAGCCGTGCTATCGGGAATACAATCAATCTCACTTAGCCGTTCCACAAAATCAATTATTTTATTCTTCATATATACCACCGGTTTCTACATAATATTGGTCTTCTCGATTGTTTCAAATCGAATAGACATTACTTGTTACAGTTTTAATTAATTAGTAAAAATTCTTAAAATCAAGCGGCGTAGTCGCCAGCAATCTGTCAGCATCTTTAAGTGTTATCAGTATTTGGACGAAATCATTTCCTCTACAGTCAGTACGATAAAACAGCGTTCCGTTTCGTAGCTGACCTTTGAAGGTAATAATGGCTGTCTCTTCCAGCAAATTGTTGTAGGCTATCATTACATCGACATTTTCACACTGTCCGTAATCGACCATTCCGATGGTCAGCACAGAATTATCGTATGATTCCTTTTCTGTAATCATTCCGATTACTGAGCCTTTCTTACAACCGATGGACTTATCGCCATTCCTGACAATCGTCTCCGGCTGTGGGTCAAGCTCCTCAATCCAGGGAAGAACCACACTCAGTACAACCTCATTCAGGTCATTGGTAAACAGCTCCGCCTCAAAAGGAATGTTACCACAAATATATCCTTGTGTATAGCCAATATTAGCTCCATCTATTCCTTCCGTATAATTACAAACCGGGAACGGATAAGCAAATTCTTCACAGTCAAGGCTCAGCGGTTCATCTTCGTCATCAATAACATCATCCCATTCGAGGATAGGCTTTTTATCAACATTGGGAAAAGGATAAAGTTTCATATCAGTATTCTCCAATCTATGAAAACTATAAAATATCAAATAAATGACGGCGTAAAACCAAACCTCAACCGTCCATGTCTATAGTGACAAAGGTTTTCTGACCATTTGAAAAGTATCGCTGAAGCGATCGTAAAAAAGCATATTATGCAAAGGCAGGACATTAACATTAGACATTTACCTCGCCAAGAAGAATAACGACAAACTTTTACTATTTTTCTTGAACTTAGCACCCGCATCCCTGCAAAAATGAAAAACAAATGGTCATGGATAGCGTTTATTAGTCAGTGAACAGTTGACTCACCATTCCGGCAGCTCCATCTCGACAGTATTATTGACCAGATCAAGGGCGGTCTGAGCCTTTGACAGCTCGTCCGATACAGCAGCCAGCTGAACTTTGGCCATAGCAACATCATAGTTGGCATAACGATATTCTATGATGGCTCGTCCCACATAGCTGGAGGCAGCAATTCTTTCCTTTGGAAGCTGTTCAGCCAATGTTGTCAGCCGGCGTTTCTTTTCACTCAGCTGAGGAATATACACCAGCATTTGGTCAATGGTCATATCAAAGCCGGGAACAATCGTAACTGTGTTAAAGATATTGATACCGTGTTTTACTCGACGAACACGGTTTTCAAGAGTCTCAAGCCGTTCCTGTACTTCGGCAAAATCATATTCAGGGCGAACATCCTCAATCTTCTCATCGAGAGATACGGTGAAGGTACCACATTGATTTTCCAATCGTTTCAGAGCTTCATGTTCTTCACTAAGTTTTCTGAGCAGCTTGGCCGCTTCAGAGGAAGTATATTTTTTCATCATTACATTTTCAGCGTTATTCTTTTCCATTTTTATCCTTCTTTCTCTTATTGACTCTTGCCTCATCACAAGTCTTATTATAGTATATAAGAGATTAGTCAATCGGGCATTTTTGCCCTATTGAGGATAATTTATTATATTTGGAGATGATACCGTGTCAAGAGAAGTCCCGCACATTGGAAGTCATTCTGAAAATGAAATAAAGCCTCATACTAAAGAAAGCCTTTTGCTGATTCTCGATATAATGATAAGGTTCAGCAGCCCACAAAATATACTCACCAGAGAGCAACTAAATGACCTGCTTGACAAGCACTACAATGTCACCTACGACGTGAAGACACTGAACAGAAACCTAAAGACCTTGGATGCACTAAGCGATGTTACCGGCTACAAGCTGTCCATCGACCGGCGGGGCGTATATGTTAAGGAACGGCCTTTCACACCTGCTGAGCTGCAGATGGTATCCACCAGCATCATATTTTCTAAGGAGATTTCTAAGCGCCTGTCAGGAAAGCTCATTGAAAAGCTCGGATTACTGTTCGGTGGCCCTGACTTCAAGCCGGAGTACAAAAATATTTCCAGTATGCCTGAATCAAGCTGCATAAATCAAGACGAGCTTAAAAAGAATATAGGTATCATCAGTCAGGCCATCCGTAAGAAAAAACAAATCAGCTTTTCCTACGGCTCATACGACAAAAACAAAAATCTTCAAATCAAAGGCTCTATTGATATGCCCAAAATTATCAATCCGTACCATATTCTTGCCAATAACGGTCGCTACTATCTGCTGTGCAATTACCCTGCCTACGCTGATCAAGCCTATCTCCGCATTGATAAAATGAGAAATGTAATGCTGTGCAAAACAAAAAGAACTCGATTATTGCGGGAACTGCAGGGCGATGACCTTGATGACCGTACCAATCTTTCCAAGCACGCAGCAGAGCATATCTATATGTTTTCCGGTGCGGCCGAAGATATAAAGCTGAAGGTTTCCCCACCCAGTGCTATTGATGCCGTCGCTGACTGGTTCGGCAAAGACTTTTCTGTTGTCCCTGATAATAATCCTGACTACTATATCGTCAGGGTAAAGTGCAACAAAAAAGCCATGTTGTATTGGGCTCTGCAATACGGCAGTGTGGTGGAGGTACTATCCCCACAGGATTTACGGGAAGAAATCAAAAATACTGTAACGAACATTTACAAAAAGTACAGATAAAAAAGAAATCGGCTGATTTTAGTTTCAATCTAAAATCAGCCGATTTCTTTTTACTTCATTTTATTTTGTCCCACCAATTTTCTTTACAATCGGCGTGAGATACTTCGCCAGGAATAAGAACAGCACCATATTCAAGGCCGCTTTAAGGAGCAGACCAGGAGCCGAGGCCAAACCTACTAGCAAGCCGCCGTATAGCAATCCGCCAGTAATAGTATAGCCCGCCACCATGAAGAGCAGTGCCATGCACGATGCCGCCGCAATGTTGTCGGTTTTCCTGACGACATGGACATATATGACAACCATCATGCCCTTTATAATAAAGGTCGGCGCACACCAAACCACAAAGCCGGTAACAAAGTCTGCCAGCATCGAGCCAGTCGCAGCAGCAATCACTGCATATTTCAGGTCAAGAAACACCGCCGACAGCAGAACCATGCAGTCACCGAGATGAGCATAGCCCAACGGAATTGGAATCTGTATTGCCATGGTCGCCACACAGATTATGGCCATCAAAACCGCTGATAAACAAATTGTCCGTGCATTATTCCCCTGCATCATTAATCCTCATTTCTATGGTCAACCAAATTTATCCGTAAGGTTTACCAAGAAATTATACTATACTTTAGGTCAATGTCAATATCTGATACAGCATCTATCGGCTCACAAAAATCACTCATGAAAGAGAAACGCCCCACCACGTTTCTGCAGTGAGGCGTTAATTATAAAATTTTGCTTTCCGGTGGGACTTACCTGCTCAGCAGACTATCATTTGCATTCAGCAGTCCAAATCCCGCCGGTCTTACTTCTTCCAAAGCCCATGGATGTTGCAGTAGGCGTATACCGCCTCTACCTGCTCATCCTCACAGATACAGAACGAAGCACAAGGCTTCTCTCCCGGACAAAGGTGTTTGCACTGAACGCCCTTATTTGTCTGAAGGGAAATCCACTCGATGAAATGCTTCTCGACCATGGGATGCTCTTCCGCGCCAATCTGAACGCAGACCTTGCCATTTTCTACCTCATAGACAGGCACATGCTTCTCTCGGGAAGCGTCTACTGTTCCCGGCACAAGCTCCTGCATCGGCTCGCCGCAGCACTCGACAGGAACGCCGGACTCCTTGACCATAGCGATAATGTTTCCGCAGGTCTTACAGATAAAAAACTTTTGCTCCATGATAAAATCCCTCCATTCCTAAAAATAAAAACTACCTGAGCTAGCTCTGGTCACATTGTTACATCATTCTATGAAAATTTCCCGAAAGTTATACTGCCTCCGTGTTTTTTTTACAGGAAAAACGGCACCAATCCCATTCGCTATTGATTACCTTTATCAACTATATATCATAATATAATATTTTGTAATATTTTTATATGAACATATTGACATATATTTTTAATCAAATATAATGTATTTAATAGTAAAATCAACTGCCTGCACCTGACGGAACAAGTGCAGGGAAACGGAGGTAATCACTTTGAAAAAACTTTTCACCTTGCTCTGCTGCCTCTTATTAGTCACCCTCATGGCAGGCTGCGGCGGTCAGGAGCAGAATCCCAACGCCGGCAAGACTCTGAAGGTCGGCACCAGTGCTAATTTCCCGCCCTATGAGTATCTGCAGAAGTCCAGCAACAGCTTTACCGGCTTTGACATCGACCTTGCCAACGCTCTCGCCAAGGAGATGGGCTACGACAAAGTTGAATTCGTGGACATGAAGTTCAATGACCTGCCCAAGGCTATCGCCGACAAAAAAGTTGATGTGCTGATTTCTGCCATCACCGTTACCGATAAGCGTAAGGGGTATCTCGACTTCACCGAATCTTATCTCTCGACTTCCCTCAAGCTTGCCGTTCCTGTCAACACCAAGCTTGATACCAAAAATCTGAAGTCAGCCGCCGGACTCAAGGTCGCTGTAGAGGAAGGCACCACCGCCTGGCATGAGGCCAAACGTCAAAAGGCCAAAGAAGTAATCGCCTGCAAGAGCACTCTCGAAGCTCTGGAAATGGCTATCGCCGGTAAAGCAGATGCCGTTATGGCTGACAAGCTGACCCTTTCCTTCTTCGCTGCTCACAACCTTCGTTCCCAGATTGCCTTTGCCAACGATACAGAATTTGATTCTGCTCCTCTTGCTCTCTGTGTCCGCAAGGGTGACAAGCAAATGCTTGACCAGCTGAACAAGGCTCTGAACAAGTATCGTCATTCCTCTGACTTCAAGCTCATCTGCCGCACTTACTTCGGCGAGGAAGGCGCAAAAAAGAACTAAATATTTCCCCATACAAAATGCTGAGCTTCAGGCTTCGACCTGCAGCTCAGCATTTTTATTTTTAGCGTATGCTATTTTCATAGCCGGGGATTTACTCCGACAGGACTACCCAGCCTTCCTCCGGTTCCCAGTAGCCGTCCTCGAGACGATAATAGAGAGCCTTTCCGGTCTCGTACTCGATTGCCAGCCGGTCACCCTCCAGCCAGTATTTCTTCATGGTGCCATAAGGCCACTGCTCATTGATGCTGATGTGCATGATGGCAGTGTTCATTACCGCATCCTCGGAAATTTCTATCTCCGCCTCGGACTTCTTCAGCCGGTCGTATTCCTCATCGGATACCGGCTCCAGAAACTCCGTGTGAGTCCCCTCACCCGGCACATCAATGCAGATATGCGAAAACCAGCTCTCCGGGGCAGCGCCGTGCCAGTTTTTCACTCCGGCGGGAATGGTTATACAGTCACCGGGATTGACTTCCACAGCGTCTTTTCCCCACTCCTGATAAAAGCCCCGGCCGGCAATGCAGATGATGACCTGACCGCCGTTCTTTTCCGCCTGATGGATGTGCCAGTTCGTCCTGCATCCCGGCTCAAAGGTAGTATTGTCGATTTTCAGCAGCTCGTCTGACAGCGGAGCCACATAGCTGCTGCCTGTGATATGAGCTTCCGTTCCCTGATTGATTGCTCCAATGGCAAAGCCCAGCGAAGCCTCATGCTCTTTTCTTTCTTTATTATCCCGCATCATAATCCTCCGATATTGTTACTACAATCAGCCTGCCATGAACTTGTCGTAAAGTCCGAAGAAGAATACGAACAAAACAATCAGCGGCAGTACATAGGTCATGTAGCCTCGCGTCCAGTCGGCCAGCTTGCTTCCCTCGCCGGTGTTTACCTCTGCCACGAAGTTCTCCCAGCCCCAGCCGTAGCGCCGCGTGCAGAAGTATATATAGACAATGCCGCCGATAGGCAGAAGCAGATAGCTCAGAAAGAAGTCCTCCAGATCGAGGATTGTTCCGCCCAGCGGCTTCAGCCACGGCCATGCCCATTCATTGAAGCCGAGAATACAGGGCATGCTCAGTATGGGCATAGCCACAAGGTTGAACAGAGATGACCTTGTACGGCTCCAGTTCATCAGCTCCATATCGCAGCTGATGAGATTTTCATAGACGGCGATTACCGTGGACATAGCCGCAAAGGAAATGAACAGGAAGAAGGCGCTGCCAAAGAGATGACCGTAAGGCATGGGGCCAAAGACCATCGGCAGGGCGATAAGAATGAGGCCCGGCCCGGCGGTCTGGTCAATACCGTAGCTGAAGCACACCGGGAAAATAATCAGACCGGAGGTGATAGCAACGAAGGTATCAAGAATGGTGATATTCACCGACTCGCCTAAAAGCGTCCGCTCCCGGCCGAAATAGCTGCCGAAGATAAGCATGGAGCCAACGCCAAGACCGAGAGTAAAAAATGCGTGAGACATGGCTGCCGCCAAAGTCCCCGGCACGCCCACCTGCATCATTCGTCCGAAGTCCGGCACCAGATAGAAGGCCAGTCCCTCTGCGGCCTTCGGCAAAGTACCGGCATAGACGGCCAGTATCACCATAACCGCAAGGAGAAGAATCATCAGTACCTTCGTGACCCGCTCTACGCCCTTCTGCAATCCCGCAGAGCAGACAAGGACGGCAAGGATTACTACAGTCACCATCCATCCAGCCATGAGCCACGGCTCACCAAGCATACCGGTAAAGACCTTCACCACCTCCGGCGGTGTCATATTGGCAAATGTTCCCTTGGCGGTAAGGTAGAAATAGTAGAGCATCCAGCCTGCCACCGGGGTATAGAACATCATCAGCAGATAGCAGCCGATGAGAGAAGCTACACCGTGCCAGTGCCACTTACTGCCCGGCGGCTCCAGCTCCTGATATGCCTTCACCGGGCTTTTCGCGCTGGCGCGGCCGATGGCAAATTCCATCATGAGAATCGGCAGGGCAAGGATCGTCAAAAACAACAGATACACCAGAACGAAGGCACCGCCGCCGCCCTTTCCTGCTATATAGGGGAATTTCCAAACATTGCCGAGGCCAATGGCGCAGCCGGCAGAAACAAGAATAAAACCAAGCCGTGAACCAAGCTTTTCTCTATTCATCGATGAAACTCTCCTCTTACTTCTTCTTTTTCCTTATTTTATGGTGACGGACTCCGTCTGTGGGCTTCTCACGATGAACATCCACATCGTGCAGTTCCCGGTTTATAGTGGTAATCCCGTGGTAAATCGTAGTCAGGTCAATGTCGCGCATATAGCTGCCCATGTACTTTTCCAGCTTTCGCTTGACCCGCTGGAGAGCGTTGTCTATGGACTTCACATGACGATGGAGGTCGTCGGCTATCTCCTGATAGGAATGGCCGTCCAAATAGGAAATCAGCACCCGCCATTCCAGCTCGCTGAGGATTGTCTCCATCTTGGCGGCAATGGAAGAATATTCCTCCTGACTGATGACCATTTCCTCCGGGTCAGATACCTTCCCCCCCGGCAATACATCCAGCAGAGTGCGGTCGCTGTCCTCATCGTAGATGGGCTTATTGATGGAAATATAGGAATTCAGCGGTATATGCTTCTGCCTTGTAGCCGTCTTGATGGCGGTAATTATCTGACGGGTGACGCACAGCTCCGCAAAAGCATGGAAGGACGACAGCTTCTCCCGGCGATAATCACGGATGGCCTTGAACAGTCCAATCATGCCCTCCTGTATAATGTCCTCCCGGTCGGCACCGATAAGGAAATAGGAGCGGGCCTTCACCCGGACGAAATTTCGGTATTTGTTTATGATGTAGTCCTGTGCCTGAGAGTCGTTATTCTCCTGACTGATGATGATTATTTCCTCGTCGGACATATTGGCAAAGCGGCTGTCTTCACCTGTCCAGACGAAATCATCCTCGGCCTCTGTATCCGGCTCAGTCTTCCGCTCGTCAAACTCGCTGCCTGACGGCAGGCCGTCCCCGTCATCAGGGGCAAGTGCCGGCTGCTGCCGACGGCCGCGTATGCCGCCGAAGCCGTCATCATCCCCGTCGTCGTCTCCATCGTCAGCCAGCTCCTCCAGCTGGCGAAGCTGCTCTATGCTGTCATAGGCTCCTATCCGCTCCAGCCGCCGAAGGTCCGCCAGCCGGTTCGGGTCGGCCAGCGTGTCCAGATCGTCCTCAGCTGCTTCGTAGGTTTCCTTCACAGGGTTCTTCGCTATTTTATTTTTTTGCAGGATTTCTTTTTTTCCGGCTTTTGCCACTGCTGCACCCCCTGCATACTTCTATATTTTACTCCAGCTCCCGCCTCAGCTTGTCCAGCTTTGCGGCTGTCTCGCTGTCCAGTCTTCCCGCCACATCATTGCGGGTGTATGGCAGGGAGACCTTGCCCAGATACCGCGAGCGAAGCTTCTCCTTCACGGCCTTTACCCGTCGGTACAGCTCCGGCGACGGTATGCGGTAGCCGCCGGCTCCCAATATCACCGACTGCTCTGCTCCGTCACTGGTGACTACGAATACCTCGTGTCCCCCGTGAGCCAGCTCGTAGGCCCGCCGCTCAATATAGCTGTCGGCAGTCTCCCCTGCACCGGTATATACTACCGTCACCAGTGCCGTTGGGTTCTCTATATGCTCCACATCAGCAGTAAACAGCGCATCGAACACTACCGTTACCCGGTAATGCTCATAGGCTCCGTATTCTGTGAGAATATCCACCAGCTTATCCCTGACTTCCGCCAGGTCGCCGGTCTTATTCTTCAGATTCGGCCAGGAGTGTATAACATTGTAGCCGTCGATAAGGTAGTGTGTCTCGGGCTTTGCCATGATTTGCTCCTTTTACTTGCTGCTGTTTCTCCGCTGACGGCTGACCTCGTACATGAGGATTGCTCCTGCTACCGAGGCATTTAGGGAATTAATCTTCCCGACCATTGGCAGACTGACGATAGTATCGCAGTTTTCTCTGGTCAGTCGGGCAATGCCGTGACCCTCGCTGCCGATTATCAGCACCACCGGGCCGGTGAAGTTGGCCTTGTCGTAATCACAGTCACCGTCCATGTCCGCGCCGTAGACCCAGAAGCCTTTATCCTTCAGCTCCTTCAAGGTCTGAGCTATATTGCCGATACGGGCCACCGGCACATACTCGATGGCACCGGCGGAGGTCTTGGCTACGGTAGCGTTCAGCGGCACGCTGTGATGCCGGGGCAGCAGGACGCCGTCTGCTCCCACCGCGTCGGCGGTACGGAGGATAGCTCCCAGATTGTGGGGGTCTTCTATACCGTCCAGCAGGATGAGCAGCGGATTTTCCTTTGCCGCCGCTTCATTGATGACAGTATCAAGGTCAGCGTACTCCACCGGGGCAACATAGGCCAGCACGCCCTGATGGCGATGGCCGTAGGCAATGCCCTCGATAGTCTCCCGCGGCACAGTCTCAAACTTGACCTTTTTCTCCTTCGCCAGAGCGATTATCTCCGGGATGGAACCGTCACCGTTCTTTGTCTGGGCGCCCTCAGCGATGAGGAGACGATTTACCCGCATCGTGTTCTTCAATGCCTCGGTAACGGCGTTGCGGCCGATGAGAATATCATCCGGCAGCTGAGCCGGCTCCGCATCTCTCACCGGCTTCTCCGGCCGGGGCGGCTTCGCCGGTCTCTCGTTCTTTACCGGTTTCGGCGGTTTTGCCGGTCTGTCCTTCTTCGGCCTGTCGCCTTGCGGCTTTTCCTTTTTCTTATCCTTAAAGTTCATTGCTTACCTACTGTTTCAGTTTTCACGGAGCTTTATCATCTCGGCGAAGTGACCGCAGGTCATCTTCCCCTCCGGGCAGCGGCCGGTGTTTACGCAGGAGGCTCCGGCGTTCTTAAAGAGACGGGGCGCTACCTTCTTCACCTCGGCCAGCATCAGCTTTGCCATTTCTCTGATTTCCCACTGCGCCCGATAGCAGCAGCGGAGATTGAAGAAGTGCATGAGAGAGCGGGCATTCATCGTCACCACGATTTTCGTCTCGGCGGCGTTGGTGAGGATATAGCGGGCGTCCTCTTTGGGAATTCCCGCTTCCACAAATTCATCGTAGGCGCTGCGGATGTGCTTCATCAGCTCATCGTACTTCGCCTTCGCCGCAGGATTAGCTTCGATAGTAGGCGGCGTAACATAGAGGAAATCGTGAGCCGCTACATATCGCTGGGACTGCTGAGAGAAGGAGGCAATGCGGTGACGCACCAGCTGGTGAGTCAGCACCCGGGAAATTCCCTCAATGCCGAAGGTGAAGTTCACATGCTCAAAGACGGAAGCGTGTCCCATCTCCGTCAGCATTTTTATCATGCGGTCGATTTCCTCATCGGTGAGGCTGTCCGCCAGTTCCTCTGCCCCTCGGGCGGAATAGCAGAGGCGCGCCCCCATAGTCACTACCCGCTCCGGATTCGGCGTGTATTCCAAAAGCTTTACATTTATCATAGTTCTATCCTTATTTAGCCTTAATAATATCGACTGCCGCCGCAAATGCCATCTGGGCAACCTCCTGCAGCCGCTCAAACCGCTTGGTGAGGTAGAGCGTGCCAAGGATGGCCTCAAAGCCGGTACTGGCGTGATAATCGGCCACGGAGGTGGAGCGTCTCGGTGCATGGCTGTGCACATTGCGGCCCCGGCGGAAAATCCCCCGCTCTTCCTCTGTTAGATGCTCCTCTATAGCCCGGTAGGCCTGAGCCTGCATATTGGCAGATACCAGCTTGGCACTGTATTCGTTCAGCACCCGGACAGCCTTCTGCTCATAGGCCAGGAGCCTTGTCCGGACGAAAAGATGGTAGTAGGCGTCTCCCACATAGGCGGTCACCAGCGGGCTCAGCTCCCGGACATCGAGGCTGTCGTACCGCTCGCTGCCGTCTGAGGGAAACATACCGTCAACAAGCTGTGAAAAATGTTCAAAGGTCATCTTTTAGGCCCTTTTCCAGCGGGAGCCGCCGGCAGAATCTTCGATGATGATTCCGCGCGCCTTCAGGCCGTCGCGAATTGCATCTGCTCTCGCCCAGTCCTTGTTCTTGCGGGCTTCCAGACGCTCCTCCAGCAGCTTCTCAATCTCAGCGGCTTCATCCTCGTCGACCGATTCAGGCTGCTGCTCCAGGATACCGATTATCTCGGTCAGCTCGTCGAAGATGACCTTTACAGCCGCGAAGTTAGCCGCATCAAATTCTTCACCGGCATTCATTACCTTGTTGTAGTATACATTGATTTCCTTGGCCAGCTCAAAGATATGGCTGATAGCCAACGCTGTATTGAAGTCGTCAGCCATGGCCATGAAGAAGTCACCGCGGATCTGCTCGGCCATTGTCAGAAGGCCGGCAGCGGTATCGCTGTCTCCGGTCTTGTGAGCCAGCTCCTCGGCGCAGGACTTGGTATTGCCCAGTCGGGTGAGACCGGCCTGAGCATCCTTCAGGTGTGCATCGCTGAAATCCAGCGGGCTGCGGTAGTGGGTGCCAAGGATGAAGAAGCGGATGACCTCACCGGGATAGTCCTTCAGAATATCGGTAACGGTGAAGAAATTATGGAGAGACTTGCTCATCTTCTCCTGATTGATGGTGATGAAGCCATTGTGTACCCAGTAGCGGGCGAAGCTGTTGGTATCCCCAAGATAGGCCTGAGACTGTGCTATCTCATTCTCGTGATGCGGGAAGATAAGGTCGCTGCCGCCGCCGTGAATATCGAAATCACGGCCGAGATACTTCAGAGACATGACGGAGCACTCGATGTGCCAGCCCGGACGGCCTTTGCCCCATGGGCTGTCCCAGCTGGGCTCGCCCGGCTTTGCGCTCTTCCAGAGAGCGAAGTCCATGGGGTTCTCCTTGCGCTCGTCGACCTCGACACGGGCACCGGCCATCATATCCTCCAGCTTGCGGTCGCTGAGCTTGCCGTATTCGGCGAACTTCTCGACGCGGTAGTAGACATCGCCGTCCAGCGGATAGGCATAGCCCTTGTCAACGAGCCCCTGTACCATCTCGATGATTTCCGGCATATTGTCGGAAACGCGGGGGTAGACATCGGCGTGACGGATGTTCAGCGCATCCATAGACTTGAAATAAGCATCGATATACTTGTCGGAAATATCCTTCCAGGTGACATTCTGCTCATTGGCCGCGCGAATAATCTTGTCATCCACATCGGTGAAGTTCTGAATGTAGCGGACTTCATAGCCGGCGTGAGCCAGGAAGCGGCGAATGGTGTCCCAGACAACAAAGGGACGGGCGTTGCCGATATGCGGGTCATTGTAGGGAGTAACGCCGCAGACATAGATGCCTACCTTGCCCTCCTCCAGCGGTTTGAATTCTTCCTTTGTTCCGGACATTGTGTTAAATACTTTGATTTTCTCAGCCATTTTTCTCCAGCTCCTTGCGTAATCTATTTACTTCTTCTGTCAGAGCCTCTATATCGGCTCTCATTTTTTCCAGTGCTTCTGCTTCCGGATCCGGCAGCTCGTCATGCTCCAGGTCTACATCCAGCTCCTCAGCCATCTCGTCCACCGGTGTGCAGTTTATGCCGTCGGGGCCGTAGGTGCAGCTTACCTTTACGCCGTCCAGCAGGACGACGCGGCCGGGTATGCCGACTACCGTTGCGTAGGGCGGCACTTCCTTCAGCACCACCGAGCCGGCACCGATTTTCGCATGGTCTCCTACCTTGAAGGAGCCAAGCACCTTGGCACCGGAGGCGATAACCACATTGTTGCCCACGGTCGGATGACGCTTGCCCTTCTCCTTACCGGTACCGCCCAGCGTTACCCCCTGATAGAGAGTGACATTCTTTCCTATCTCTGCCGTCTCACCGATGACTATTCCTGTACCGTGGTCGATGAACAGTCCCTCGCCGATGGTGGCACCGGGATGAATCTCGATTCCCGTGAAGAAGCGTCCTATTTCGCTGACCAGTCGTGCCGGTACTATTAAATCCTTCTTGTAAAGCCAATGTGACAGCCGGTGCATCCAGATAGCATGAAGTCCCTGATAGCAGAGAACTACCTCAAAGACACTATGGGCGGCCGGGTCACGCTCAAAAACGACTCTTATATCTTTTTTTAGACGGCTTATAAAACCCATTGTTTTTCCCCCAGTAAAATAAAAACAGACGCATCTCATATAGAGACGCGTCTGCGCGGTTCCACTCCACTTGATAAATCCGCCTGCTGTTCGGCAGAATTATCCCCTTGAGGAAGTTAACGCCTTCCTACGGCAAAGCCTACTGTTGCTTCGGCTCTGCGGCTCACGGATGCACTTCGGCTTCGCCTCGACAACCCCTTCCACCGACCGGGGTCTCTCTGCAGTCTCCTCGCAGCTTACTCTTCCGTTCATCGCCTGTTGTTATAAAAATATACAGATTATGATAACACAAACCTGCCTGATAAACAATACCTTTTCTTCAGAAGGCCTTTACTTCAACCCCGGCAGCTTCCAGTGCCTTGCGGATGCGGCTGGTGAAATCAAGCGCCTTGGGATTGTCCCCGTGGACGCAGACAGAGTCAGCCTTGATGGAGATATCGCTGCCGTCGTTGGCCTTGACCTTTCCCTCGGTGACCATTCGGATAACCCGGGCGATTGCCTCATCCTCATCCTCTATCATGGCTCCCGGCTGCTTGCGGGGAACTAGGGTGCCGTCCGGCTGATAAGCTCTGTCGGCAAAGACTTCATTGGCTGCCTTCAGACCTACAGCCTCAGCCGCCTTTATCATCTCGCTGCCGGAAAGGCCGAGCATCACCGTATCCGGTGCGGCGGCCTTGATGCCTTGACAGATGCCCTCGGCGAGAGCGTAGTCCTTGGCGGCCATGTTGTAGAGAGCGCCGTGGGGCTTCACATGATGAAGGGTCAGTCCCTGCTCACGGCAGAAGGCCAGCAGCGCGCCCACCTGATACTGGACATAGGCCTTTGCCTCGGCAGGAGTCACCGCCAGATTGCGGCGGCCGAAGCCCTGCAGGTCGGGGAAGCCCGGATGAGCGCCGATGGCTACATTGTTTTCTTTACAAAGCTTTGCGGTCTTCTCCATGACGATGGCGTCACCGGCATGATAGCCGCAGGCTACATTGGCGGAAGTAATATAAGGCATGAGGGATGCGTCCATGCCGATGGTGTAGGCGCCGAAACTCTCACCCAAATCGCAGTTCAAATCTACAGTTGCCATGATTTATTCCTCTTACAATTATTTATAAAGCCTCCCCTCTAGGGGAGGTGACCGAGCAAAGCGAGGTCGGAGGGGTAAATAAAGGAATTCTTATATTTGTTACCCCTCAGTCTGCTTCGCAGACAGCTCCCCTGCAGGGGAGCCTTTTATGTTTAGTATTTCAGCGAAACATTTTTAATATCGCTTATGAACATGTGGCCCGGTGCATGAGTGATGCAGAAGTCCGGCTTGGAGCGCATTACAGCGTTCTGCGGAGTAACACCGCAGGGCCAGAAGACCGGCACCTCACCCTCCTTGATGGTGACCGGGTCGCCGTAATCCGGGTGAGCGATATCCTTTATCCCGATAGCCTCCGGGAAGCCAATCTGCAGCGGTGCGCCGTGGACTCTCGGCATAGCCGCGGTGATAGCGACAGCGGTGCTTACCTGCCGATAAGGGATGGGCCGCATGCTTACGACCATATTGCCGTGGAACACACCGGCAGAGCGACAGGGAACATTGGTGTCATACATGGGAACATTGACGCCCTCTTCAATCTGACGAACCGGAACATCCGCCTCCAACAGTGCGCTCTCAAAGGAGAAGCTGCAGCCGATGAGGAAGCTTACCAAATCATCTCTCTGCTCAAAAAACTTTGATACATCGGTATATTCACCGGTAAGCTCGCCATGCTCATAGACGCGGTACTTCGGCAGGTCGGTGGCTACATCGCTGCCGGGAGCGAACTCGGCAAACTCGCGGCTGCCGGCATCGATGACCTCCAGTAGCGGACAGGGACGGGGATTGCGCTGGCAATAAAGCAGGAAGTCCCAAGCGAGAGCCTTGGGCAGAATAACAAGGTTGCCCTGAGCGTAGCCGTCACACATACCAGTTGTCGGACAGGTAATTTCCTGCTTGCGGATGAGGGCACGAACCTCTGCCGGAGACATTTTTGCGTAATTCATTTCATTGCTCATTTATAGCACTCCTTCAAACTCAATAGACCCTCGTTAATCGCTCTTGCCGCCGCAGCCGCCTCTTTGGGGCTGACGAAGCGGAAGCCCACCTCATCGCCGGGACGAAGCTGAGCCAACGCCGGCAAATCTGCGGAAATAACCGTGGCAATCTTCGCATAGCCGCCGGTTGTCTGATGGTCGGCCTGCATGATTATCGGCCGACCGTCGGAAGAAATCTGTACGGAGCCGCCTACAATGCCGTCGGAAATAATATCGGAGCCGTTTACCGACTCCAGCACCGGTCCCGACAGGCGGCAGCCCATTCTGTCCGACTGGGGGGTGATGGTATACACAGACCGTTCCAGAGTGGCGTGAGCCGCCTCGGTAAAGTATTCCTCCTGAGGGCCCTTTACTGCCCGCAGTACTGTTATCCGCTTTCCCTGGAAAAATCTTCCCACACCGGGATTAACAAGTTTTGTTCTGTCGGCTGCCGTATTCAGCAGATTTTTCTCTGCCAGAGCTGCCCGCCGCTTCTCCACATCGTACTCGCCCTTTACCGCGTAAGTACCTACCGGAATTTCATCGTCCTTTTGGAGCGCCCGGCCCTTGAAGCCGCCCAGCTTACAGGTCATATCGGTGGAGCGGCTGCCCAGCAGCACAGGCACATCAATGCCGCCGTAGACGGCAAGACAGCCTCTCAGCCCCTTAGCCGCCATACCGACCGTCAGACGACTTCCCGCCTTCGCATAAACAGGGCCGTGCGCCGGCACCTTTTCACCGTCAAGAGTAAGGGCAAAGTCGCCGCCGGTGACAGCAAAAATCGTCGCTTCGGTGAACTCCATAACGCCGCCGGCCAGAGTCAGCTCCAGCACCGCCGCGTGAAGGTCGTTGTTGCCGACCATAATATTTGCCGCAGCCAATGAGTACATATCAGCGGCACCGCATTCACGATAGCCTTGTGACTGACAGCCCTGACGGCCGCCGTCCTGTACCGAGGTAAGAGGCCCCGGGGAAATAATCCTTATCATGCCCCTGCCCCCTTTTCCCGACGGAGCTTTTCCTTCCGCTTCGCCTCGGCAGCGGCAATTCTGTCGTACTCCGCCTTATCAATCGCCACGAATTTTATCATATCTCCTGCCTTGTAGGGAAGCGGCAGTATTCCTTCCGGGTCAAAGAGAGTCACCGGCGTCCGGCCGATGAGCCGCCAGCCTCCCGGAGACTCCATGGGGTAAATGCCGGTCTGCTCGCCGCCGATACCTACCGCCCCGGTGGGAATTTTCGTCCGGGGGGACTTCAGACGGGGGCAGCATATCCGCTTGTCAAGACCGCCAAGGTACGGGAAACCCGGCAGGAAACCAATCATGTAGAGGCGATAAAGACCGCCGCTGTGAATGTCGATGACCTCCTGCTCCGTAATGCCGTTGTGGGCAGCAACATCAGCAAGGTCCTCGCCGAACTCGCCGCCGTAGCAGACAGGAATTTCCACAATGGTTCCCCGGCTGCCGCCTTCCTCAGAAATCTCAATATCGGCTGCCACCCGGCCCACCCGGAAGGCAACCTCGTCATAATCGGTCACAAGGGGATCATAGCGGACAATAAGAGAAGAAAAAGCCGGTACCACTTCACCTATCCCGGCAATTTTCTCGGCGGCGAAGAAGTCACGGAGAGCGGCAGTCAGAGCAGATACCTTATCTCCTACTGCCTCTGATATCTCCTTGCCGCAGAAGACCTGCACAGCGGTGTCTCCCGCCGGCTTTATAGTAATTTCGTTCAAATTCGTGGTGCTCACCTCAAAAACACGCGCTTCTTAACAACAAAAGGCCATTGCACAAACAAACGCTAAAGCCTCCCCTCCAGGGGAGGTGCCCGAAGGGCGGAGGGGTGACTGAATAAGCTCAACATTATCAGCTAAAGTCGGCATTATTTCAATTACCCCCCAGTCACCTTCGGTGACAGCCCCCCTAAATGGGGGCCTTTAGTTGTTGTGCAACAGCCTTTCTTTTAATGCCGTGATTACTTGTGATTCTCGAAGAAGCCCTTCTTCAGAACGGGGCCGAACCAGTTGTCATTGGGATCCTCATAGCGGATTGCATAGCGGGTGACCTGACGCATGAGGTCCATGATGAGGACATTCAGTCGGATGTCAAAGCCATCAACACCCGGCAGGAGTGAGCCGGTCATATCAACAATGTTGTGACGGCAGAGGACGCGCATAACCTCAGCCGGCATCTCCTCAGGCGGCATGACCTTCTTGTCACGCTTCAGATAGGAGATAGCGGCCATCAGTGCATAGCAGCCCCAGTCGGAGCAGGTAGCGGTAATGATATTGTCAGCACCGGTGTGGGCGAGGATACCGCCCTTGCAGCCGTCCTGACACTGGTCTTTATCGGTATAGGGAACATATTTCTTGATGTGGTCGGCGATGACGGCCATGCCGTTCTCGTTGCCGAGATCGCCGATTGCGACGGTAGGAACGCCCTTCTCGCGAAGAACTTCCCAGAACATATCGCTCTTTGCTTCCAGATCGGTAACATCGAAGCCGAGAGCGGTGTGATATACGCCCTCCTCATTGGAGCCGGAGCACTCTACGGAGATAGCGGCCGCCGGAGTAACCTGAGACAAAATCTGCTCAGCCTGCTGACGAGCCTGATTTTTAATCTTGGTAAAGGCAACTACACCCATGCTGAGGGGAAGCTCCATGACAGTCTTGATGTCACGGTAGCAGTGGAGGCCGACGACACCGGCGCACTGCTCAACAGCGCGGGCGCTCTCCTCCGGGCAGACGATGATGGGCTTTGCACCGAAGGCCTGTACCAGCGCACGAGCCAGCATCATGATGCTGACCATACCGTCAGTCTCGGGGCACTTGTGCGGAATGAGGATAAATCCGACGAAGATGAAGACCGGGTCACCGGGCTTAACAACCTTCATCAGCTCTTTTGCGGAATGAATGGAAAGAGGCTCGCCGGTATAATCACGGCTGCCCTTGTAGAGAATACGGCAGACGCCGTAGCCGCGGGGGTCAAGATTCATCAGAGAATCGAGGTTCTCACCCACATTGTATTCGATAAGTTCTTCTTTGGTCAAAGCCATTGCTCATACCCCTTTCAGGATTTTTTACTGAATTTTACAAGTCAATAATATATAGTCTGCCTCACAGTTTGGCAATGACTTGAGCCGATGTATACATTATTATTGCGATATGTGATGCAAAAAGCGCCGTCGGCTGTGAAAAATTCACAAACCAACGGCGCCGTCTTAAAAAATCATACAACAATTGGCGATACAATTAAATATTTTAGGTCACTGATTTCTGTACCAGGAAATCAAAGTCTGAGTACCTTTGTCAGCATACCCCTTCGCCTCCAGCTCCGCATAGAGCTTCTCTGCCAGCACCAGTCCCGGCAGCTCCAGCTTCATTTCCCGGGCAGCCTCCAGAGACAGACGGAGATCCTTCACCATGTGCTTCACCATGAAGCCCGGCGCCTCATCCCCTCGCAGTACCCGAGGCAGCAAATTCACCATCGACCAGGAGCTGGCCGCACCGCCACCGATAGTATCGTAGACCAGCTTCGTATCGAGACCGGCCTTCTCCGCAAAGATAAGGGACTCGGTAATGGACAGCATGGTGGCCGCCACGGCAATCTGATTTACCAGCTTCGTGTACTGACCGGCACCGGCCGCTCCAAAGAGAGCGATGTTCTTGCCCATCACGGCAAGAATTGGCTTCACCTTTTCAAATACCTTTTCATCGCCGCCGCAAAGGATAGCCAGCGTGGCATTCTTCGCTCCCAAATCGCCGCCGGTGACAGGAGCATCTATGGCATCGACGCCCTTCTCCGCCGCAGCCTTGGCGATTTTCTGCCAGAGAATGGGACTGGAGGTAGTCATATCAATGATGACTCCGCCCTTCTTCATGGTAGTCAGTACGCCCTTCTCCCCCAGATAGGTGGCCTCCACATCAGCAGGATAGCCTACAATGGAGATTACCACATCCGCACCGGCTGCCGCCTCGGCCGGATTGTCGGCCCACTCGGCACCCTGCTCTATCAGCTCTGCCGCCTTCTCCTTCGTCCGGTTGTAGACCGTAAGCTCATAGCCGGCCTTCAGCAGATGTCCGGCCATGCTCCTGCCCATTACGCCTGTACCAATAAATGCTATTCTTTCCATGTGGATGCTCCTTTCACTTCTCAAGTATAGTCATTTTATCTGTTTTTCCTGACGGTTTCAAGAAAAAGCATCAATAACGGATTACATCCTGCAGGAATATTGCATGTCTTTCCTATTTATTCTATACTGTATAATGAGTATGTGTAGGCTCTGAGAGCCATAATCTGAATATATAACCGGGAGTAACATGATGAACTCATCGAAAAGACTTCTGCGTCGCTTCTATACAATAATCCTTGCCGTCTTTGCCGTTCTCTGCCTCCTGCCGGGACAGCCCTCTGCCACTGCTGCCGAGTCAAGCGGCCCGCTGCCGGTGCGCGTGGGATTTTTCAAGCATGAAAGATACCATGAAATACGGATCGATAGCTCCCGCAGCGGCTACGGCTATGATTTTCTCCAGATGATTGCTCCATACGCCGATATAAAGTATGAATACTTCGGCTATGTAAAATCCTGGAGCGAAATGCAGGCAATGCTTGACCGTGGTGAGATTGACCTTCTCACCATGATGGACGACAGCCCGGAACGCCGGGAAAAGTACGACTTTGCCTCCATGAACATCGGTCTCAGTGCCACTACCGTTATTACCACCCGCGACAATACACAAATCATCGGCGGTGACCCGTCATCTATGCAGGGAGCCCGTGTCGGTTTCATCAAGGACAGCTCCCGCGGTGAAAGCTTCGACCGCCATGCCAAAGCGCAGGGCATAAGCTATATCCCGGTATACTTTGAATCTTTGGACGAGCTTCGTCATGCTCTCTTTGACAAAAAAGTCGACATGATTGCCGTGTCCGACTTCTTCCCCATTACCCACGAATTAAGAATCGTCGATGACTTCGACAAGGTTCCCTTCTACGCTGTTGTCAAAAAGGGCAATAAAGAACTTCTCCAAAGGCTGAACAAGGGAATATTCGCGCTCAGCTCCGCCGAACCCGCCTGGCGTGAAAATCTCCGCAATAATTATTACGGTCCTCAGAACAATTCTGCCGGCTTCACCCTCACCGCGGAGGAAAAAGAAGTAATAAACAGAATCAATAAGGGGCGGCCGCTGAAGATACTTATAAACCCTGACCGTTTCCCCTACGCCTACAACAAGAACGGCAAGGCCCAGGGCATATTCTACGACCTGCTGGAAATGGCGGCGAAGCAAATCGGCTTCAAGTACGAGATGTTGATACTGAATTCCACACAGGAATACAACGATGCTACCATTGCCGGTATTCCGGACATCATCTTCGACAGCCCCAACACGCTCTTCTCTGCAGAGGAAAAGGGCTACAACTCCACAAGGGCATACTATCACGGCAACTTCTCGGTAGTACGCCGGAAAAACAACCTGGCCATCAAGACGGTCGCCGTAAAGAAGGGCGCCCTGAACATGAACCCGGTCTACAGGAATATGTACGGAACCAGCATTCCTATCCCCTTTGACTCAGTTGAGGAATGCATTCAGGCTGTCCGGGACGGCAAGGCAGACTGCTGCTATGTCTACACCTACACCGCAGCTGACTATGTAGCCAGAGATACCACGGGCATTCTGGAATACACCCCTATCCGCGGCAACTTCACCAGCTTCCGTATCGCAGTGCGGAAAGGTATTGACCCGGCGTTCTATGCAATCCTCAACCGGTTTGCCCTCTCCGTCACCGACAATACCATGCGTACACTCATTACCCTCAATCGGAAGCAGGACCCGGAAACAGTGCTGACCCTTATCCACCGTCATCCCTTAATGAGTGCTTCTGCCCTCGCACTCATAGGTATTCTGGCCGCATCCGTCTTTATCTCTCATCAGAGACGACAGAAGGAGGCTGCGCTCAGTGAAGAGCTGCGTGAGGCTCTGGCTCAGGCAAATGCCGCCAGCAGAGCAAAAACCAACTTCCTCAACAATATGAGCCATGATATCCGCACACCTATGAATGCTATAATCGGCTTCACGGATCTGGCCATAAAGGACAATGACGACCGGGAGCAGTCTCTGGAGCATCTGCAGAAAATAAGGACCTCCAGCTCCCATCTTCTTTCACTCATCAACGATGTTCTCGATATGAGCCGCATTGAAAGCGGAAAGATAAGTATAAATCAGCAGCCCATATCTCTGCCTACCATCACCCGGGACATTTACAACATGGTTCTGACCGATGCCCGGGCCAAGCAGCTCAAGCTGGACTTCTCCTGCGACCTTCAGGATGAATATGTCCGGGGCGACTTGCTCCGCCTCAACCAGATAATCCTGAACTGCCTCGGCAACTCAATCAAATTCACCCCGGAGAACGGCACAGTCAGCTTCTCCGTCCATCAGACGACCGCGGCGAAAAACGGTGAAGCTCAGTACGAATTCAGAATCAGCGATAACGGAATCGGTATCAGTCCTCAGTTCCTGCCTCACATCTTCGACCCCTTCGAGCGTGAGCGTACCAGTACCGTCAGCGGTATACAGGGTACCGGTCTCGGCATGACCATCTGCAAAAATCTCGTGGAGCTGATGGGCGGCACAATAAGCGTAGACAGTGAGCAAAACAACGGAACTCAGATTATTATCACTCTCACCATGCCCCTGGCCGGTGACGATGAGATTGCCGCTCTGCGGGCCGCCGGCACCGCAGCCGCCGAGCCGGCAGCCGGTAAGCCGGACAGCATTCCGCCGGAAAAAGTTTCCCTTGATGGCATCCGGGTTCTCCTCGCCGAAGACAACGAGCTGAATCAGGAAATCGCCTGCGCCATACTCGAGCAGGCCGGAGCCTCCGTTGAAACTGCCGGAAACGGCAGAATTGCTCTGGAAAAGGTAAAAGCCTCCCAGCCCGGCTTCTATGATGTCATACTTATGGATATTCAGATGCCGGAAATGGACGGCTACGAAGCCACCAGATGCATCAGGAAGCTTCCCGAGCCGGAGCTGGCTGACATCCCCATCGTGGCCATGACCGCCAACGCCTTTGAGGAAGATAAGAAGCAGGCCTATGCCGCGGGTATGAACGCTCATATAGCAAAGCCGATTGATTTGTCCGTCTTCTTCTCCACTCTGAGGGAGATTCTCCAGAAATAAAAATCTCTGTAAGGCCCCCATTCAGGGGGGCTGTCGCTGAAAGCGACTGGGGGGTAAATAAGAGCTTTTACCCCTCCGCCCTACAGGCACCAAAGAATACTGCTGCACAGTCGTAATGATTATGCAGCAGTATTTTTTTACCCCTCAGACAGCTTCGCTGCCAGCTCCCCTAAAGGGGAGCCTCCTTAGAAGCCTCCCCTTCAGGGGAGGTGCCCGAAGGGCGGAGGGGTAATAATTCCCACAGTAAAAGCGCCCCGGAAATCCGGAGCGCTCTTACAAAAGGTGGGTGTGGTATGGTGATTATGGGGGCAAACTTTATTGACTCAAGCTGATTAAATCATGTTCTTCTTGTAAGCGTCGTAGGTTGCCTTCAGTTCTTCCATCTTATCATACATCTCGACCTGCAGACCGGAAGCAGTCTGATAGTCGCCGCTGTTGAGAGCGTTGGTCAGGAGAGTGAAGATGGACTTCTCATCGATGCTGTCCTTAGCCAGCTTGGTGCGGAGGTTGTTTACCTTGGTCCAGTTGTAAGCATCGAGGTCGGTGGTCATCTCATTCTTAATCTCGGTCATCTTGATGACGAGAGCACGGTTCTCCGGAATGATGCGGCTGATGAGCTCAGTCTTCCAGCGGAGCAGTGCGCCCTCAGTGAAGGACTCAATGATACGCTCGGTGATAGCACCACCGGCGGTGATAGCAGCCAGCTTCTCCGGATAGTTCTTGAAGCCCTGCATATTCTCCCAAACGGTAGCAGGCGGAGCACCGAAGAGACGATTGCGCTCTTCGTCGGTGTAGTCTTCGAATACGTTCTCCTCGGAGCGGTATGCACGATCCTTTTCGAGGTAGAAGCCCTGCTCACCGGCCTGCTTGGAGATTTCCTTCAGCATCTCATCCATGGTCTTGCCGACGGTGCTCAGGACGCCATCGAGGATAGCGGAGTAGATAGCGGCAAGTACGAGATAGGTGTTGGTGTACGGGTTGCAGGCGCGGAGCTCGAAGCGGGTAGCATACGGGTTCTTAGCATCGCGGACGAGGCCTGCGAGGATGGTACGGTTACGGGAAGGAATCTCCGGCTTGTGGCCGAGGCTGGTAACGATGCAGACCGGAGCCTCGAAACCGGGCTTCAGACGGTTGAGAGAGTCATTGGTAGCGGATACGATAGGATTGATTACTTCATAGTTCTTCAGGAGACCCATGATAGCGGCATAGCCGATGGTGGAGAGGAAGTTCTCGCTGAGGACGGTGGGGCTGAAGAGGTTTACGGTCTTGCCATTCTTCAGGACAGCAGCCATACCGATGTGGGTATGCTCACCGTTGCCGGCCAGACCAATCATCGGCTTAGCCTTGAAGTTTACTTCCAGGCCGTTCTCACGGAAGATTTCCTTGACCATGGTACGAACCATCAGCTCGTTATCGGCAGCCTGCAGAGCATCGGCAAAGCGCCAGTCGATTTCGCACTGCTCGCAGACGTGGTTCATGTGGCCGTTCTCATCGATATGCGGCTTGATACCGCCGACTTCCTTGTGACCCATCTCAGCGCCGAGGCCGTACTCATCAAGCATGATGACAGCCTGCTCGAGGGCGGTACGAACAGCACCGCGGGTACGCTGCCAGTACTGCTCCTGCATTACCTGAGAAGCGCTCATCTCAGCGATATCGGCTTCTTCCAGCGGGGTCTTGACCCAGAACTCCAGCTCAGTAGCGCTGGTGAACTGAATGTCTACAACATCCTTGCCATCGATATGCTCGAGACCGGAAATCTTCGGGTTCTTCTGGAACATATCGAGCAGGTTCTTCTTTACGAACTCAAGGGTATCCATGAGGATTGCACGGGAGTCGATACGCTTGCCCTCATGAATGAGGAAAGCCGGGATACGGAGGGAGCCGATAGGAAGGCCGGTCTCCTCGTCGCAGTGCTCGTAATTGTAATCAACAAACCAGTTTACAGTCGGGTCGATAGGCATATCAACCTTTGCGTTGTTCAGGGTAGCAATGCCCGGGAGAACAACGGAGGAACCATCGGTCTGTACTGCAGTACCGGCGTAGAATTCATCAATGTCCTTCAGGAAGAGGCTGATAGGAATCTTTTCATCGGTATCATTACCGGCCAGGTCGATACCTACAAGAGAAACGAACTTGATTTCCGGGTGAGCCTTCAGGGCTGCCAGGATTTCTTCCTTCGGGGTATTTGCCTTAATCACATAAAGAAGATCTGCCATTTCCATTACCACCTTTAAAAAAATGCTCATATAATAAAAAATACCATACAGTCCTCCTCCGCCACAGAGCCACGCTTTGGGATGTGATGAATGCTGTATGGCAACGCTGCCAAAATGCTATGCGTTTTTACAAGCAGTATACTACCACCCATTTCCTATTTTGTAAAGGCGATTTTTTGAAAATTTATATCAAAATCCAACATTTTTCGCACTTTTTCAACAACAGACAGATTTCCAAAATTTTCCTCAGTGTTTTCTGTTTTTATCTATCGGTTTTGCCCTGATTGTGATATAATGAACCCATCTTAATTGATACAATTTGAAGGAGGTATAACAATGCCACTCGTTACTACTACCGATATGTTCAAAAAAGCCTACGAAGGCGGGTACGCCATCGGCGCCTTCAACGTCAACAACATGGAAATCATCCAGGGCATCACCGAGGCCGCAGCCGAGGAGAAGGCTCCCCTCATCCTGCAGGTCAGCGCAGGCGCCCGCAAGTACGCCAAGCACGCCTATCTGGTAAAGCTTGTCGAGGCCGCCCTTCAGGACACCGACCTGCCTATCGCTCTCCATCTTGACCACGGTGCCGACTTCGAAATCTGCAAGTCCTGCATCGACGGTGGCTTCACCTCCGTCATGATTGACGGCTCCAAGCATTCCTTCGAAGACAATATCGCTCTCACCAAGCAGGTCGTCGAGTACGCTCACGCTCACGGCGTCGTAGTCGAAGGCGAGCTGGGCAAGCTGGCCGGCATCGAGGACGATGTCAATGTCAGCGCCGCCGATGCCAGCTACACCCGTCCGGAAGAAGTCGAGGAATTCGTCTCCCGTACCGGCGTTGACTCTCTGGCTATCGCTATTGGTACCAGCCACGGTGCCTTCAAGTTCAAGCCCGAGCAGTGCACCCGCAATGCCGATGGCGTTCTCGTACCGCCTGAGCTTCGCTTCGACATTCTCGCCGAGATTGAAAAACGTCTCCCCAACTTCCCCATCGTTCTCCACGGCGCTTCCTCCGTTATCCCCAAGTATGTAAAGATTATCAACGCCAACGGCGGTGCTCTCGATGACGCTATCGGCATCCCCGAGGATCAGCTCCGCAAGGCTGCCAAGTCCGCTGTCTGCAAAATCAACATCGACTCCGACCTGCGCCTTGCCATGACTGCCGGCATCCGCGAGTATCAGGCCGCTCATCCCGCTGCCTTCGACCCCCGCGAATACCTCTCCCCTGCCCGCGCCTACATCAAGGAGCTTGTAAAGCACAAGATTGTAAGCGTCCTCGGCTGCAACGGTCAGGCATAATTATCACATTCCATGAACTCAAACAGCCTCGGGTTTTTCCCGAGGCTGTTTTTCCATCTTTACCGATATTAAACAGCTTTATTCTGTCGAAATAGTCATTCATTATCACAGTATCACAGTGTTGAATCTTAGCCTCTGTTGCCCTTTTATATCCATTATGATAGAATTATCAATTAAGAAAGGAAGGGCATAATCATGGAGGAATTGATTAAAGATGAAACCCTCGACTGCATGTGCGGAATCCCGGATGATGAGTTGACTCACCGTTTTTGCGAAGCAGTCCGAATCGAAAACGAAATAAAAGAAATAAAGGGCCTGCCAATCGCAGGATTTGACAGAAATACCCATCGAGCATATATAAAGTATCCCAATGGGAGAGTTGAGTATGTTGCGGAAACCTGAATTGATAGTTTTTGCCGGGCCTAATGGCAGCGGAAAAAGTACTATCACAAAAATGGCAAAAGTCATCGAGCCGTACATTAACGCCGACGACATAAAGCGCACTATCCTTTGCACTAACCTTGAGGCAGCAGAGATTGCCGGAAAGCTGCGCTACGAAGCAATCTCCAAAGGAATCGGCTTCACCTTCGAGACCGTTCTTTCAACGACAAGGAATCTTGAACTAATCGAGTATGCAAAGTCTCAGGGATACTTCGTCCGATGCATTTATGTATTAACAGATAACCCTTCTGTTAATATTGCCCGCGTGATGACGAGAGTCGCTGCCGGCGGACACGATGTCCCGATGGACAAGATAGTCTCTCGTTATCACAAGGCCTTGTCTCTTATTCCACGACTGCTAAAATCCTGTGATATCTGCCATATTTATGACAACACCGAAATGCCTTTTCGCATATTCAAAAAGCGAAAGGATATGTACTTTTATTGGGCAAATGAAGATTGGTCCAAAGAACGAATCAAAAACCTCACGCAGGTAGAGATATAAAAATCTCGGGAGTTTTACTCCCGAGATTTTTTTGCTCATTGCCAGTCTTTGATATGTTCCCTTTTTCCTTAGAAGCCCCACTCGAAGCCAGCTCCGAACTGCACACCCTTCTGCTTGCCGCACCAGCCGGTGAGATTAAGATTGATGCTCAGCGGGCTTGTCTCCTTCGGCTTTACCTGCCAGCCCAGCTCCAAGAGACCGCTGTCGCCCTTCATACTGGGCGTCGGTGTACTGAAGCCCTTATATGTGGCACGGGCATTGCTGTCAAATTCGTGATCCCAGGCCAGCCCCACATAAAGGTTTGAATTCTTTGCCAGCTCTGCCGTCCAGCGGGCACCCAGACGGGTACGGAAGGAGTCGATAGATTCCAGATTGTACACTGCACCGGTGGATAATGTTACATCATCGCTTCCCTGTTTCGTATAGAACAGCTTGCCGTAGATATCCAGC
This sequence comes from Selenomonadaceae bacterium, assembly GCA_030523645.1. Taxonomy (GTDB): domain Bacteria; phylum Bacillota; class Negativicutes; order Selenomonadales; family Selenomonadaceae; genus RGIG250. The sequence goes on along the minus strand of JAUNIB010000001.1, from coordinate 114,697 downwards.
TTGTTCTTCTTGTCCAGTTTGAGGATTTTTCCCACGCCCAAGTGCAGTCCCAGATAGTTTGAGGCGGTATCATAGCTGGCATTCAGGTCGCCGCTGTTGTAGTCACCTTTCATTCGACCGGCACGGAGGCTGCCCTCTACATAAGCGCCCTTGGCAAAATCCTGACGGACAACAGCACCTACTCCGAGGAACTGCTGCTTGCCGGAGCCGTGGGTGCCGCTATCCAGATAGCTGTCATAGCTGGAGCGTCCGTACTCGATTAGGGGAGCAATGGTGAGTACGCTCTTCTTATAGGTGAGCTCACGAGCCATACCAACATTGATGCCCCAGCCCTTGGAGTCTACATGAGAGCCGGTATTATATCGCATATTGTTGGCACCGACAGCCGCAAAGGGAGTAAACCCGGCAGGCGCGGGAGCTCCCTCCCCACCCTGAGCAGAAAGATTAGCAGCATGTGCGGCAGCCTTGGCATTGAGGAGGCTGGTACCCGCCATCAGGGTTGCGCCGTCATTCAGGATAGCGATACCTCCGGCACGGGTTTCGGCGATAGATTTGGAGTCGGCAGAAAGTCCGGAGGCGCTGCCGATGGTGGCAATAAGGGATTTTTCATCTGCAGATTTAGCGATAGTTAAATCATAATTCAGGAAACCGGCATCGGTCAGCTTGCCGGTGGTCATGCCGGTGGTGGTAATGGTGTTTTCGTTATAGAGCAAGGTAACCTTGTCGCCTTTGGTAAGCGGACTGCCATTTGCTACACCTGCACTGACCTTGGTGTTGGTAAGATTGGTGGCCTCACCACCGTTGATGGTAAGAATAGTGCTGTCTGCGGTTACGGTATTGGGGATGTAGAAATTGAGCTGCCTCAGATTTACCGATGGTTGGGTACCGTCATACGGGTCAGCAATTTTAGCTAGTGTAAGAGAGGCGACTTTAATATTAATGATATCACTATTAACTGTGACGTTAGCTGCGCTGAAATCACCGCCCTCAATGCTGACGGTGTTTTTTGTGCCAGGATTCATTGAACCATGCAGCATGATGTCACCTTCAAAGGTGCCACCTTTTATAGTGACAGTGTTATTATCAACATCTCCTTCAGTCATGCTCGTGCTTGAACCACCGCAAATTTGGGCACCCTCTTTAAAAGTGCCACCGGTAACGATTACTTTATTCCCTTCAGCCTTAGCAGTGCTACCAAAGGCATTGCCGCCATAAATGGTCACAGCTTTATTAAAAGTACCGCCGGATACATTTACGATATTACTCGAAACATTTCCTTCCTGAGAAAAACCACCATTAAAGTTGACCGTATGCTCAAAGGAACCGCCTGTAATGTTGACGGTATTGCTATTAGCCACGCCGGTACTTTCATTCTTTCCACCATAGAGTGTGTAGCCAGGGCCATTGGTATAAGCACCATCTACGACATCCAGTGTTTTGTTGCTGGCATTAACATTATCACCTAGTGTATCAGTGCTACCGGCTGCCACGTCCCCGGAGATTTCACCTGATATTGTTTTCGCCTCAACCTGCGCAGCAAAGCCACCCCACAGTACCCCTGCCGCCATCATCCCCAGCAATATCTGCCGGGTTAAGGATTTCATTCTTCTTTTCGTCATGCCTAAAACCTCCGTTGTTTATATTTTGGGTTTACCATTCTCAAATGATGAACTCCAACTGTTCAAACTTAACATACCACAGGAAATACTAACATTCCACTAATCACAGGGGTCGTAATCCCGCCAACAGGAACACTCACAGGAAAATCAACAGATGTAGTCAGAAATCCAAATAACAACGGCATAAAACCGAACAACAAAAAAGAGACTGCCAAATAGCAGTCTCTTTGAATAACTTTATCGGAAATCTTCAATCATGCTTCGCCCCATAGAAAAGCAGAATCAAACCCACCTTGGAATTGCAGCCGGTCTTGTCGTAGATACTCGTCAAATATCGCTGGCAGACTCTTTCGGAAATGAGCAGTTCTTTTGCCAGCTCCTTGGTGGTGCCGTCCCGGGTGAGAATCAGGGTCAGCACATCTTTTTCCCGCGGTGTAAGCTCGTGGAGTTTGGCAAATGCTTCTAAGTCCGGGGCGCTGCTTTGCTGTCTCTCCAGCTCCTGTACATGGCTCTGCAGATTTTCCAAGGTACTTCTGGCTTCCTCCAGCTCCTGCAAAGCTCGCCCTGCGATCATCTGCGCCTGACGAAGGCGCTCCTGAGCCGCGGTTTCTTTTTCTTTGGCCGCCTGACGGAGCTGTTCCCTGGTGCTTTGCAGCTGCGCCTGTGATTCCCTGCTCAGGCTGGAGATCTGGGCTGAGCTCTGCTCCTGAAGCAGACTTGTATCCAGTCTGCGCTGCTCCTCTTTGGCATACCAGCTCAGAAGAAACACTCCCATCGCGGCAACTACATTAGCGCCGATAACGCCCAGAATATCAAAATGCTCCATTACCAGCTCGGCAGGAACAATGACGGCGGCAGTGGTAAATGACCGGACAATCCTGCCCATGCCTGCCCAAAGCCACGGACGGGAGGTACGGGGTGCCAGCTCCAGAAAGGCCGTAGTCAGGAACATGACATAGAAGCCGCTGTAGAGGTACATGATGCTCAGGCTGGCATTGTACAGCTTTGGCACCAGCAAGGCGGGAGAGAGCAGAGACAGAGAAAAGGCCACTGCCGTGATGGTGTATATATGGCGTCGCTTGTCCAAATCCACCAGCCAGCCGGACAGCAGGAGACCAAGGCCGTAAAAGAGACGGGGCCAGGCCGCCACATCCAGCTCCCCTCTGGCATCGAGAGCGGTGACACATTCATCACTGAAGCCAAAGCCGAAGGTCATTAATCCGACCATCGCCATGGCCAGCAGGCCGGTTTTCGGCCAATCGGGCGGATTTTTTTCGTAGGGCAGAGGATTTTCAAAGCACCAGTCGGCGGGAGGCTGCCAAACGAGATGACAAATGCCAAGCCCTGCCAAAACAAGAACGCCGCAGGTGACAAGTTTTCCGCTCCCAATATGCATCGCAGCATACTGCAGCAGCACCGCCAGAAACATACCGACTCCGACCAGCCGCCCCATGGTTTTACTCCCGCTAAGAGCACAGGCCGTGTAGTAGTATATGGCCGCGGCCAAAAAGCCCATGGCAAAGAGAGCAACCCAGCCGCTGTACACGGCAATCGTCTCCGGCCCCAAAAGCAGCAGATATTGACTGACCATAGCCAGCAAACCGTTCCCCAGCAGGATTGCCTTTCGGCTGCTTTCGCTGCCGAAGCGCATCTGTGCCCAATTGTAGGACAGGTAGCCGCTGCCGGTACAGAGAAGTCCGATGGCATAAACGCCGGTGACAGCAGAACTGCCCCACAGTTCGCCAGCCCTGATATTTACATTTATTTCTGTCAGCAGAAAAACAAAAGCATAAAAGGCAAAAAGGCAGACAATGCGTTTCTGTCGCCAAATCGCTGAAATAACATTATTTCGCAAAGTGACACCCCGATTGTAGTATTTTGATATTTTGAGCAGACTAATCCGATGAAACCATACCATATATAATGGCATATTACTAGATTTCAAGGGGGTCGTAATCCCGCCAAACGAAAAACAGCCCCGGGAAATCTCCCAAGGCTGTCTTTTTCTGAAATATAATTCTCAAAATCATGAATTTTCCTAGATATAATTCAGCAAAACAATCGCAACTGGTTGCTCAATTCACAAAACATCCCCTAACACCTCTGCTTTTTTCACAAATATCTAAAATTTTAAGCAAGTTGTTGCGAGTTTTGTTGCGATTTTATATAATTAACGCAAATCTATTATTAAGGAGCGCAAAATGGAGATTGAAGCCCTAAAGGAACTGGTCAACGAAGTCCAACGGCAGAAAAGCGAAAGACAGAATATTGAACTAAAATCTTGCAATGGCGGATTCCCAAAACGAATTTACGATACACTCTCATCATTCTCCAATCAGGACAGCGGTGGCGTAATCATCTTCGGGATGACGGATAAACCTTCATACGAAATATGCGGAGTATACGACCCAGAAGATGTCCAAAAGAAAATAATGGAAAACTGCAAGCAAATGTTTCCTGAAGTCAGAGCACTGATCACCATGTGCGAAATTAACGGAAAGATGATTGTTGCCGCCGAAATACCGGGAGTAGAAACGGTTTATCGTCCTGTGTATTATGCTGGAGTTGGCAGGATAAAAGGCTCCTACATTCGCATCGGCGATGCAGATGAGCCAATGAATGAGTATGAAGTGTATAGTTACGAAGCGTTCAGGAGAAGGGTTCGTGACGACCTTAGAGTTGTTGACAGGGCCAAGGCTGAAATGTTTGACAATGAGAAGATTGAAGCCTATTTGAAATCCGTCAAGCAAGATAAGGGGAACTTGACCGGAAATGTTCCTGATTCTGATATTCTGGAATTAATGGGCATTACCGATGGAAGAAAACCCACTTTAGCTGGCACAATGGTATTCATCCGTTTCCCTCAGATTTTCTTTCCCCAATTATGCATTACTGCCGTCGTTATTCCCGGAACCGAAATCGGTGAACTGGGAAATGATGGTGAACGCTTCATTGATAATCAGCGAATACAGGGCTCTATTTCCAATATGCTTGAAGAAGCAACTGCTTTTGTCAGAAAAAACAGCCGAACCAAAACCATCATTGGAGAGGATGGCATGCGGCATGATAAAACGGAATATCCGATGAAAGCTGTCAGGGAAGCTATTCTAAACGCGCTCGTACATAGGGATTACAGTTTGCATACTGAAAACACGCCTATAAGCATAGAGATGTACAGAGACCGCATGGAAATAAAGAGCAGCGGCGGCCTATACGGAAATTTCTCTGTTGATACATTGGGAAAAAGCCGGCCAGAAACCAGAAACGCCGCACTAGCAAATATTCTCGAAATTCTAAAAGTTACGGAGAATAGGTACTCCGGCATTCCCACAATATACAGGGAATGTGAAAAGGCGGGACTGCCAAAACCTGAATTCAAGGTAGTGCGGGGTGATTTTACCGTAATATTCAAAAATAATATGTATTACAATGTAGAAAAACCAACTAAAGTAAATATGGAGGATGCAATACTCAGCTTTTGCACAATCCCGCGGTCAAGAAATGAGCTCTTGGGACTCACAGGTAAGTCAAGGTATTACACCATGACCAAGTGGATTAATCCTCTTATTGCCAATGGCAAACTAAAAATGACATTGCCTGACAAGCCAAAGAGCACACATCAAAAATACTATACCGTGCAATAAAAAATTGGTATCAGCCATCTATCATAATGTGCACAAGTGAGGCACAGACCGCCCCAGGAAATCTCCCAAGGCTGTTTTTGCCACCTTTATATATTAAAATTTATCGATAAATTTTAATATATATTGAGCAGAAAAAAGAACATCTCAATATAAAAAGCTCAGCACAAACGCTGAGCTTTTTATATAAACGCCTATGATATCTTACTCCCAGTCTTTACCCATATTCACCAATTTAACGCTGTTGGAATACTTTTCCAGCTCCTCCATGTTCATCTCGATGGAATAAACTTCTGACTATTATAAAAAAAGCATTTAGTCAACACCCGTCTGTCAATAACAATTCCCCTGGCAGCACACTATATTGCGGTAACCATACCCGGATTCGTTTTATAAAAATACGCTCTTGAAACCTTGCTCTTCTCTAAATATCCATTCTTTTCCATGTTCTCAAGAATCTGCTTCCTGAGATATGTCGAATTACTGATTCCAAGATGCTCGGCAATCTCAGATACTTTGTGCGCTTTCAAATAACAAAACGACAGCACTTTGGCATCAAACTCTGTCCCGCCTGAAACTGGCACGAAGTTCAGCACCGGCAGAGTTTTATCCTCGACTCCATTTTCATAGGTCAAATCTGGCAGAACCAGAGTGAAGTGATCTGACGATGAATAAATATAGGGTTTATGCTTATCATCGGCAAACGCATACTCTTCTGTAATTTTATCAAATCCGGTTCCCGCTGCCTCCATTACATTACAGGCAACCAACACACCCGTAACAAGTTCATTTCTTCTCTTGGAGATTATTCCCGACAGGTCATAAGTTTTCCCCATCTTTTCCCCTCTATAAAAGCCTCCCGGTGATGATATCTCTAATCTGTCCCTGAATATATCCACCTGAATCTGTGTCCCATCCAAATAATAATCCCTATGGGCTACAGCATTTATCACACCTTCAAATATTGCTCTTACAGGATACGAATCTATATTAATTCGTTCATCATCTCGTTTTATCATCGAATGATTCATTCTCTGCTTCACAAAGTCCATTATATACTCGATGGTCGATGTGATATTCCCGTTGAATTTGTTTATTGTAACAATTCTTTCGCTTCCTTTATTAAAACCTGAGAAAACTGAACATTGTACTTCTGTTTTCTTTCCGCCGTAATCATCCAGAAAGAGGACTGCACCATTTAATAAATATCCATCTTCATTTACGAAGCCCAATGACTGCAGAGCCTTCTCCTTCAGCGTTGCTCCCTCATTGTGCCTTTCATAAAAGGCTCGCAGGTCTCTCAGCTTATCCGGATTATATCTTACATCCGAAACTAAAACATCATACTGAGTTTTCTTACTTTTGACACTCATATCAATAATTTCTTCGTAAGTTGCTCCATTAGTAAAACCATCTCGTCTCATGAAAATAGACGGGATATTTTTATACTTTAGAATAACCGGTTTTACAGCTGATTCTTCTACGCTTACCTTTATGACAAACCGTTCATTCTCATTTATCTTATACCGCAGAAAGGAAATCTTCATTCCCGGTCTCGGCGTCAAATGTTCATTGACCTGATTATTAAAATAATTCCTTTCGTTATCCGCAGCTTTCCTGTCAAAACCAATCAATTTATTTGTTTTATCTTCTACGCCAATATAAAATTCTCCGCCGGAAGCATTGGCAAATCCTGCAATACTCTTAAGCCAACCGACAACATCATCCCGGTTTAAGATAGATTTCGCCTCGAATTTATCATTCTCCAGCTGTACGCCTTCGACTATTTCTTCCAAATACACGGTAAGTCACCTCTATTCTCGAACTGCTTCAATGATACTTCAAAGCAACTTCAATGTCAACTTCAACATCACTTCAAACAAACTTCAAATTATCTTGAAGTAAACCAACCAAAGCTATAAATATAATATGACTATGTTTTTCGGACAGCTCAAAACAAACCTATAGAAAAAGGGGCGGCACAGCCGCCCCACAGAATTACAATTAAGTATTTATTCCCAATCTTTTCCGATATCCACCCATTTAAGACTGTTGGAGTATTTCTCCAGCTCTTCCAGGTTCAGCTCGATGGCGCTGTTGCCGCTGCCGGCTGCCGGGAATACCGTCTCAAATCTCCGCAGTGACTCGTCGAGATATACCTTCACCCCGTCATTTATTCCGAAGGGGCAGACGCCGCCCATCTCGTGACCAATCAATACAGGCAGCTCCGGCGGAGCGATCATCTTCGGCTTCGTGCCGAATTCTGCCTTGAACTTCGGGTTTGATATGCGGGCGTCACCGGCCATCACCACGAGGATAGGCTGCTCCCCTACCATGAAGGCCATTGTCTTGGCTATCCGCTTCGGCTCACAGCCGGCCGCCACCGCTGCCAGCTCCACCGTCTCCGAAGAAACAGCGAACTCGATGATTCTGGACTCCATATCAAAGGCCCGGAAATATTCTCTTACTCTTTCGATTGCCATATTCATTCTCCTTTATAGCCAACATACTAACCGCTCCCACCGGCGAAGCGAGACGGATGAGCAACTATTAATCCATCTAATAACCTTCCCCCTTGGGGAAGGTGGCTCGCGAAGCGAGACGGATGAGGTTCAAATTCTTCTCAATTCAGCCCATGGCGATGCCAGTAGATAAGCTGATATGTCGTAATAAATATCCAGCCGAAGCCGGTAGCCCACGCCACTGCCTCCAGCCCCAGTGTATCAATGAGCAGCCAGGTAATGATTACCCGGGATGCTATCTGCATGGTCGTGCCGTAATACTGAATATCCAGAATTCCGGCACCCCGGAGGTACCCCTGATAGATGGCTCCCCAAAAGCAAATCAGATAAAAGAACGATACTGTCCGCAGATAGGCAACGCCCGCCGCCATGGCCGCATTATCTCCGGCGGCAGAATCAATAAACCAGCTTATGCCCAATGGAGCAAAGCCGTACATTATTACCACCGTTACCAAACCGCACATAGCAGATATGCTGCGGCCTCTCTTGAAGCCCTCCTTCGTCCGGACAGGATTCTTTGCCCCCAGATTCTGCGCTACGAAGACAGACACCGCCGCCGCCAGACTCTGACTGAAGGTATTGACGAAGCTCTCCAGTCGGGCTGCCGCCGCATAGGCGGCAATACCCGCCGCTCCCAAACTGTTAATGGATCCCTGTATCAGCACCTTGCCGATTTGGATGCTGGACTGCTGCAGAGCCGTCATAGATGAGTAGTCAAAAATCTTCCGAAGCTCCTCCCGGTCAAAAACCATATCCTCCCGAGTAAAGAGCAGCATGGGCAGGTATCTCCGCCCATAGGCATAAAAGGCTGTGCAGGCAAGAACCTGCGTCATTACCGTTGCTGTCGCCGCACCGCTTATCCCCCAGCCCACGGATACCGACAGGAGATACGACAGCACCGACTTCACCAGCAGACTGCCGAAGAGTATCACTGCCGCCACTCTTGTGTTGCCTACCGCCCGGAGAGCCGCCGCCCCCAGATTGTAGATATAGCAGAATATCAGTCCGCCGCAGACTATCCGGAGATATGCCGCCGACTCTTCCATCAGCTCTGCCGGGGTATTGATGAGGCCAAGTCCCCACTCCGTGAAGAACATTCCCAGTCCGGAGAAAAACAGCGTCACCGCTCCGCCAGCCATCAAAGCAAGAAACAAGCCCCGACGGAACAGCTTCTCGCTGCCTCCGCCGAAGTGAGTGGCCAGAATGACCGAGATACCGGTGCAGGCTCCCAGCAGGATGAACACAAAAAGATTTACAAAGGTCTCGGCCACACCAAGAGCGGCAAAGGAGTCCTGCCCTACAAATCGCGCCAGCACATAGGAGTCTACCGTATTATACAGCTGTTGAATAAGGTCGCAGATGACCAGTGGCCACGCCACCGTCATCAGCTGACCGGTAATGTTGCCTTCCGTCATGGAGACCACATGCTTTGCAGCCATTTTTTCAAATCACTTCTTCTCTGTATTTCTCCCGTTATTATTGCACCCTTTAGTGGCCTTGTAAACTTTTTCTATTGCAATAAGCACATTTCTTTTATACAATGTGGGATGAAAAACCTATAGGAGTAGTATGTAATTATGGAAAAGTATAAAATAGCCGTCGCCATGTCCGGCGGCGTTGACAGCTCGGTCACGGCTACCCTGCTGAAGGAGCAGGGACATGAAGTAATGGGCATCACACTGGTGCTTACCAACGAGAGCCGACCCATAATGACGCCGGACGGTGAAAAAACCTCGGCGGTTGATGATGCCCGCCGGGTCTGTGACATTCTCGGCATTGAACATAAGGCAGTAGACCTCAGAGAAAAATTCACAGCTGATGTAATCAAGCCTTTCGTTCAGCAGTACAGCAAAGGTCTGACCCCCAATCCCTGCGTACTCTGCAACAGACAAATAAAATTCGGCGAGTTCCGCCGCATCGCTGCCGACTTTGGCTGCAGTCACATGGCCACCGGTCACTACGCCCGAATCATCCGGGATGACAGCGGCCACCATCGACTGATTAAAGCAGTGGATGTAAAGAAGGATCAGTCCTATATGCTCTATCAGCTGAGTCAGGAAGCTCTTGATACCATCCACCTTCCCCTCGGTGACTACTCAAAGCCGCAGGTCAGAGAGATGGCCGAAAAATTTGGCCTGCCGGTCGCACAGAAGAAAGAAAGTCAGGAGATATGCTTCATCCCCGACGATGACTACCACGCTTTCATCAGGGCTCACTGCCCCGCCTGCCTGAAGCCCGGTGAGATAGTCCACGAGGACGGTCAGGTGCTTGGCCGCCACGAGGGTGTCCCCCTCTACACGATAGGCCAGCGAAAGGGTCTCGGCATCGCCTACAGCGAGCCGCTTTTCGTCAAGGCCCTTGATATAGAAAGACGCCGAGTCGTTGTCGGCGGAGCGGGCAGCGTATTCTCCCTGGAGCTGACGGCCGAGGGTGTAAACTGGACTTCCTCCGTTTCCCCCACCGGCCCCTTAAAGGTCACCGCCAAAATCCGCTACGGCCATGCCGGCAGTCCCGCCACGGTGACGATACTTCCTGACAACCGGGTAAATGTAGTCTTCGATGAACCGGTGCGGGCCGTTACCCCGGGACAGTCCGTAGTATTCTATGACGGCGACACAGTCCTCGGCGGCGGCATAATCCGCTGATGAACAGTGGCTTCACCCCGACAGATACAGACAATAACGAACAGATAAAATACAGGAGGAATTACCATGCTGATTAAGAAGGAAAATATCCAGGCCCAGCACCTTGCCCACTTCAAGGGAGGCGAGGGAGAGCTGCTGGCTCACATGAATGTGGATGCGGACAACAAAATCCTCTTCGGCTGCCTTGCCCCCGGCCACACCGTAGGCGAGCATCGTCACGACACCAGCAGCGAAATCATCTTCATTACCGCCGGTGCCGGCTACGCCATCTGCGACGGAGAGAAGGAAATCCTCGTCCCCGGTGTCGCTCACTACTGTCCCAAGGGAAGCACCCACCAGCTGGTGAATGAAGGCCCGGACAATCTGGAGTTCTTCGCAGTTGTTCCTGAGCATAAATAAAGTAACCGTCTGTTCCAACCTCACCAATCGTCTGCGCCGATTCCTTCTCCCTGGATGCCATGGAGGACACACACCCCTCAGTCAGCTTCGCTGACAGCTCCCCTCGATGGGAGCCTTTGAAGAGCCGCTGACACCTGAACGCCTCCCCTATAGGGGAGGTGGCCGAGCAAAGCGAGGTCGGAGGGGTGATGACCTTCCCCCTGAATGTACATAAGCACTTAATGAGCTTACGTATTTAGTGATAGCCATGCAAACTGCTTAGTGATATCCGAGCGCAGCGAAGGATGAACTTAGCATGTTTGTAGAAGGCGGCTCACGAAACAAGGCGGATGAAGTTCGTCAGCCCGTATTCTCAATGCAGCCAGACTTATAATGCAAAACGCCAAACGGCCGCCGGCCGGGGATACTCCCCCGCCGACGGCCGTTTTATTGCATCATTCAGCAATCAATACCGTATTCTTCCTTTGCAAACTTCTTCAGTACCGGCAGGCTGCGGCGAATAGTCTCCTCGCTTATGCAGTAAGCCAGACGGACGAAGCCCGGGCAGCCGAAGCCGGAGCCGGGGACGAAAAGCAGGTCATACTTCTTGGCCTTCTCGCAGAAAGCCACATCGTCCTCTTCCAAAGCCTGCGGGAACAGATAGAAGGCCCCTTGCGGCTTCAGGCACTTGATACCGGCAGCAGTCAGTCCGTCGTACAGCAGCTTGCCGTTCTTCTCGTACTGGCTGATATCGGATGGCTTCCCGGCACAGCGGGCAACAACCAGCTGGAAGAGAGAGGACGCATTGACATGAGTCAGCACCCGGGCAGCACCGGCAACAGCGCCGTACACAGCCCCGAAGTCCTCCACCTCATTGGGGACAACGATATAGCCGATACGCTCGCCCGGCAGGGAGAAGGACTTGGAGTAGGAATAGCAGACGATGGTATTGTTGTAATACTTGGGGATATAAGGAACATTCAGCCCGTCATAGGCAATCTCACGGTACGGCTCATCGGCAATGATGAAAATAGGATGACCGTATTCCGCAGACTTCTCCTTCAGGATAGCCGACAGCTCCTTTATCGTCTCCTCGGAGTAGATAACGCCGCTGGGATTGTTGGGAGAATTGACGATTACCGCCTTAGTATGGGGATTGATGATGGACTTGAAGGCCTCGAAATCAATCTGGAAATCGTCAACCTTTGCCGGCACCACAACCAGCTTCGATCCCACATTCTCTACGAAAACCTTGTACTCCGGAAAGTAAGGAGCAAAAGCGACGATTTCATCATCAGCCTCAGTCAGTGCCTTGAATGTGATGGTAATAGCCGCAGCGGCACCGGAGGTCATAAAGAGATTGTTTCCGGTGATATTCATGCCGAAGCGCTCATTGATGCTCGCAGCCAGAGTCTCACGCACCTCCATTGCACCGGGAGCTACCGTGTAGCTGTGAACGGCAGCAGGCGGCATATTGGTAATAATATCAATGATTGCCTCCTTGATATACTCCGGAGCCGGGACGTTGGGATTGCCGAGGCTGAAGTCGTAGACATTCTCCGGGCCTACCTCTTTGGCGCGCTTCATCGCAAACTCAAAAATTTCCCGGATGCCGGAACGCTTTGTTCCCAATTCATACATTTTCTGTGCGACCATGATTACCACTCCTATTTTTACATTATTGCTGCAATGGCAGCACCGAATCCGCTTCCTTCCATGAGGCTGCGAAGTTCTATCTTCTTTCCGTCCTCGCCCAGCAGCTCGTCGAGTGCGGCCCGCACCGCCGGGGCGACTCCCGGCATATTGGCGTACACGCTGCCGTCAAAGGCGATTGTCTGGGGCTGTATTTCCCCGGCCTTACTGTTGTGCTTCACTATCGCAGACAGGGTAGCCGCTACCAGCCGGGCCGACCGGCGGCTGATTGCCTCCGCCAGTCCCTTCAGGGCAGCTATCTCCGCCCGGCCAAGAGAAAACCTGTCTCCCATTACCGGAGCCAGCTTCTCCGCCAGCACATTGAACTGCTGCGGAACAGTCTCTGCTGACAGAAGCTGAGACATATCCCTTGCGGTAAAGGAAAGCCTGTCCTCCAAATCCGCCGGCACCTCGTCCCGGTCTCCCCTGACAGCCGATGCCACTACATTGGTGAAAAGTTCACCGAGATAACGGCCCGAGACCATCTTCTCCAGCAGCTGTGTCCCCGGTCGGTCAGACCGGGCATCCACCTCCGCATCGCAGGCGGTCTGCATCAGCTTGGAAAAGCCCCCGGACTCCAGATTTATGAGCTGAGCCGGCCGGTTCTCCCCGACATACATTTCCCGACAGCCGGTATTGTGTCCGGTTCCGTAGATGGTGGCGGCTGTCACCTTGTCATCACTGTAGGCCGCCGCTATCAGGGTAGCTATCGTATCGTTTATTACCGCTTTCACCGTGATATTCTTCAGGTCACGGCGATCCAGCGCCTCCCGGAGCAGTCTCACAACATCCTGCCCCTCCACACCGGGGACAGCGATTTCCTTCGCCCAGACAATCAGCTCTGCATGATCCAGCCTGTCCTGCCGGGCCGGGAATGAGAAGGTCCAGCCGAGACTGTAAGACTTTCTGTTATTGCCTCCTACGGCCTCTCCCACTATTCCGGCGATGAAATCAAACAGCTCCTCCGGCTTTGTTTCTGCCGTGGTATAGTCATAGCAGACATTATTTTCCCGGTCGGTCTCCCGCAGCGGTCTGGCTGCTTCGCCAAGGATGGTGGCGATTCCCTTTTCCAAATGGTACAGACGCGCCCGCACATTTGTCCCGCCGAAGTCAAGGGCCAGTGCATCTCCCTCTTCCCTGCCGGTAGGCAAATCAATGAAAGCCGGCAGCATTTTCAGTGACGACTGGTCGTCTCCGCTGACACCGCCCTCCAAATCATAGATGAAGGCCGACTCCACCCGCCGAAGCCTGTCGGTACCAATGACAAAGCTGCCGATGGCGGTTTGAATAACCCGGGTATCAATTACAGCAGCCATCAGTTATCCTCCTTTGCGGAGATTTCCTCCCCCGTTTCGACTTCGGGGGGATTGCCGGAGAACTTCTCCTTTACCCGGACAGTCACTCGGGTAATGCTCATCCGCTCCACCTCTTCTACGGTGTACTCGGCTTCATCGGTGACGGCACAAGCTCCCACCACCGGCGGCGCCTCTATCTGACTGTAGAGCCAGCCGCCCAGAGTATCGACATTTTCATCATCAATATGGAGGTCAAATTCCTCGTTTACCTCCTCTATGGAAAGACGGCCCCAGACCGAATACAGACCAGGTCCCTTCTCCTCTACGCTGGCCCGCTCGTTGTCGAACTCGTCCTGAATCTCGCCCACAAGCTCCTCGATAATGTCCTCGATAGTGGCCATACCGGCGGTACCGCCGTACTCGTCCACCACGATAGCCAGCTGAGAGCGGGTCTTCTGCATCGTCTTCAGCAGTCTTGATACCGACATTGACTCCGGCACCACCAGCGCCCGGCGGGCCAGACGGCGCAGGTTCGGCCGTCGGCCGTGGGTGATGGCATCCAGCAAATCCTTCGTGTGCAGGAAGCCGATAATGTCATCCTTGCCCTCACGGCAGATAGGATAGCGGGTACGCTGCTCTCTCACGGCGACCCGGATGTTTTCTTCTATACTGTCCTCCAGATAGAGGCAGGTCATCTCGGTACGGGGAGTCATTATATCCCGGACATCCGTATCGGCAAACTCGAATACATTGTCAACGAAGTCGAACTCCGTCTTGTCAATGAAGCCCTGCTTGTGACTCTCCTCCATCAGAATGCGGATTTCATCCTCGGAGTGAGCCTCCTCTGTCTCCGTCACCACCGACAGACCCATCCATCCGGCCACAGTATTGGCTACATGATTAAGGAACCAGACAAAGGGATAGGTGAGCTTCTGAAACAGCAGCAGCGGTGCTGCAATGGCCAATGTCACCCGCTCTGCCGACTGGATGGCCATATTCTTCGGCACCAGCTCACCAAGTACGATATGAGAAGCGGTGATTACGGCAAAGGCAAGGGTGAAGGACACAGTATGCCCTACCGCCTCACTCAGTCCGAAGCTGAGGCAAATCGGCATTATCCATGCGGCTACCATAGGCTCACCCACCCAGCCGAGGCCGAGGGAGGTGAAGGTGATACCAAGCTGAGTCACCGACAGAGATACATCTATATGCTCTACCAGATTTTTCGCATACTCAGCCTGTTTGTTGCCCTGCTGACAGAGCATCTCCAGCTGGCTGGGACGGACCTTCGCCACAGCGAACTCCGCCGCTACGAAAAAGCCGTTCATAAAAATCAGGAAGATTATTACCAGTGCATCAAACAGAATCTCAAACAGATCCACAGGAATCCCTTTCTTCTTTCATCAATCAATTACCCTTCAGCAGCTGCGGGCGGATATTCAGCTTCCGGGTGATAGTCTGGAATTTCTCCTTTTCCCGCGGGTCAACCATCGTTACCACCATGCCCTTGGCACCGGCCCGTCCGGTACGCCCTGCCCGGTGGAGATACATAGCCGCCGTATCGGGAATATCCAGATTGAACACTACATCCACATCCGGGATATCCAGTCCGCGAGCCGCGATATCGGTGGTGAGCAGCAGTCTCGCCTTGCCTGACTTCAGCGAGGCTACCGCCGACTGACGCTCCTGCTTGTCCTGCCGCCCGATGAGGGAAGCTATCTTCAGCCCCTCATAGGTGAGCTTGCCGGAAACCCAGTCAACATTGGAGCTTCGTCCGATGAAAACAAGTCCCCGCTTCACCTCAAGGCTTCGGGCCAGACGGCGGATATTGTCGATTTTCTCCCGGAAGGAGCATTGACGGATGTAGTGGTCTATCCCCTCCGGCATTGCCAGCCTGCCGCCGACTGTCAGATGCTCCGGCTCACCAAGGAAGCTCACCCGCTCCAGCGCCTTCGGTGAGGCGGTGGCAGAGAAGCAGAGAGTCTGCAGCTTCTCCACAGACGGCAGCAGCTTCATCATATCCGCAAGGATTGCCAGATTCTGGTCATCCAGCATCCGGTCAAACTCATCAAGGATAAGAACCTTTACCGACCCCAGCTTCAGCTTCTTCATCCGGGCCAGCTCGATAATCCGGCCGGGAGAGCCGACGATAATGTGGGGCTTCTTCTTCAGCTTCTCTATCTGACGGGCGATATTGGCCCCGCCGATGAGCTGCTGCACCTTCAGGGAGTTTGCCCCCGCCTCGGACAGCTTCTGCAGCACACCGGAAATCTGAATGCACAGCTCGTATGTTGGGGCGAGAATGACAGCCTGCGTCTCCTCCCGGCTGCTGTCCAGCCGGCTGAACAGCGGAGCAAGGAAAGCCAGTGTCTTGCCGGTACCGGTAGGCGCTGTCACTACCAGATTGTCCCCGGCCAGCTGACGGGGGATGGCCGTCTCCTGTACGGGAGTCGGCTCTGCCAGTCCAAGCTCCTTCATGGCAAATACAAATTCATCAGCCACATTCAGGGCTGTCCATTTTTCCATAATCTATTTCCTCTCATTCGCCTATTCAAAATCAATAAATTCTAAATCTTAACAAATTATTATAACATCTTTTGCTGTCTTTTGTGAAATTCTTTGCATAAACAATGTCGTAAACCTATTTCAAAATGTCACACATCCGCCATATCGCCAGTGAGAAGAGCAAATCGGCTGCAAGCGTCGGAGCGCGGCAGCGAAGCTGATATCTGCCCTAGAAGGTATCGGCTTCGCTGCTTCACCGCTTCGGCGTGAGCGAAGAAGCGCTCTTCTCCCCGGTGGGTGCTGATGTATCGGAGGATGCTCAGCAGCTAGGGATGCTGAGTGTCTATAACCCGACACAAAGGCACCCATCGGGTTAGCAAAGGAAGTCAAAGCGAAAAGCCAAGTACGGTATATCTGTGTTCCTGCTGCATTGCTCGTATGTGGCGCAAGGAACCATCGATATAATTGCGCCGTTCATCTTTGATGCATCTTCTGCGTCCATCAACAGTTGACAAATCCTTATGTGGGAGCTACCACACTGCGTATTTGTCGCCCGTCGCTGTACGCACAATCTGCATCAATCTGATACGGCTCATTAATCGATGTTTCCTTGTAGACCTCTCATGTGCAAAACCGAGGCTCCACAGTCCATCCCGTCAAATGGCAATTACGCTCAATATTCCGAAAATGCAATAATGGTATCCCTATAGACAGGCCCGAGGCTCACGATGTGAGCCCCGGGCCTGTCTTTAGGTCTTTCACTCTGCTTCCCAATTCCAAATATAGGATGTGTACCTTCCTCCGCCGATTTTGACAATCGCATTGCTTTTAATCAAATCATTCAGTGCACGTTGTACTGTTATCTGACTGATATCCGGACACCTTTCCAGGATTTCTTTTTTTGTTATTTTCCCAGTATTGTTTCTGATTATCTCTCTGACTCTGGCTGGCTTAGAAAAGCCGCGTGTTGTCAGGTATTCTATGCGGGACGAAAAATCACGATATGCAGCTATAATTACACCAAGCATATAACGCACAAACGGCGCGTAATCATTTTCTTCTTCATGCCAATTTGCCGACGATTCCTGCAGCACCTCATAATAGGTCTCTTTACTGTCTGCAATCATTTTCTCAATACTGATGTATTTACCAACAATGCAGCCTGAACGATAGAGCAGCAATAATGTGAGCAGTCGGCTCATTCTGCCGTTACCATCGTTAAAAGGATGTACACAGAGAAAATCCAATATAAATACTGGGATTAAGAGAATAGGATCTATATCCTTATCATTTAATGCTTCAGTAAATGCATCGCAAAGGTTAGTCATTGTCTCTGCTGTTTCCCACGCCGAAACAGGTTGAAATCTCACATGTCTTGTTCCGTCCGGAAGCTCCTCTGCAATCACATTATCACTATTCTTGTAATTACCGCCGATAGAACTGCCACTATACTTGTATAAGTCTCTATGCAGTTGGAGAATCATTCCCGTTCTAACCGGAATATAGTCATAATTCTCATGAATCGTCGCAAGTACATCACGATAGCCTGCAATTTCCCGTTCACTGCGATTCTTAGGTGTAGTCTTATCACGGACGATTTTCCTCAATCGCTCTTCTGTAGTGATAATACCCTCAATACGGTTGGATGCTTCGGTACTCTGAATCCTTGCAATTTCCAACAATTCAGACAAAGCATCCTTCTGTGCCTCTATAAATAAGTTCTGTTGTCCTTTTTGCTCGTGGAGCCGTGTTAGCAGCGTAACAATGTCAGGTGTAAGCAGTCCGTTATATTCTTTCCTATAATCAAAGTGTCTCATTTATATTCCTCATTTTGATTGCAATTTAGTCATTTATGTATATTTTGATGTAATTGCATAATAGCATCAACTACATCAAAAATCAATTCAATTTAGTCATTGTTATGGAAAATGACTAAATTGAATTGAACATGATTAAATTAAAAGGATATAATAGCAATCAGTTTTCCCAATATGCAATATCGTTACCTCTAAAGACAGGCCCGAGGCTCACGATGTGAGCCCCGGGCCTGTTTTTGTATAACCATTCTTATTCACTTTTCTCCGTCAACCAATCCAGTAAATTGACTACCTTAATTCCCTCATAATCGCCAACCGTCAATCTATCCAATGTGAGTACAACTTTCTCGTAATTGTCATTGATAGCTCGCAGCGGCCTTATCTCCCGATTAAAGGTATCCTCATTTGTCATGTCTGCGGTTACCTGATAATACTTCAAAGAGCCCTGCTTCTGCGCCACGAAATCCACTTCGGAATTACCATTTTTTCCGACATTAACTTTATAACCTCTTCTGAGAAGTTCAAAGTAAACAATATTCTCCAAAGAGAAGCCTAGATCATATTGCTTCTTCGGCAGGATATGATTACGCAGACCAAGGTCGACTATATACCATTTCCGATTTACCTTAAGAAGCTGCTTCCCATTGATATCGAAACGCTCAACCGGATAAAATATAAAGGCCTCAAAAATTCTCATTTGAGAATTTATTTCTAGAAATTGAAAATAAATTCTCAAATGAGAATATTTTTATTCGTCATTGCTCGCTTTTTCAAAGATGGACACCCTTGCTGTTCGGCTGTGCTGTCCCCGCTTTCAGGGCTGGCTAGGGACTTTCGACTGTTAGAGTTCGCCCATGCCAGTCGCATTATAAAAATCCGCCGTGCATCATCTGCACGGCGGATAATTTATTATTCGTTTTTCTTATTCACTCTTTTTTGCAGCCGCCTGTCCATTAACGCAGTGCTCTCAGAAGCCACTTCTGCGCAACGGTACCGTTGTAGCTCCAAAGGTGAACCTTGGTACCCGGCCTGCTCTGAGCATTATCTACATCAAGTACAAAAGTACCGCCGGTATTGGCCTGAATGAAGTAAGCACCGTCACCGCTCTCCCAGAAGCGCCACATCTGGCAGCTGTTTTCCGGATTCCACAGGCTGATTACATTTCCTTCCTGTGCCCGACCCTCGAAGTTGTCAATAGCCTTACCGGAATGAGCAGAAATGATAAAGTACCAGGGGGTTCCCGGTACGCGGCGCAGTATCCAGTCCTGATTAATGCGCTCGGCCGATACATCAATGACGATTCTGGTATGGTCTGACACTCCTGCATTCTTTACTGCCAACTCCATATTATCGGCAAAGATAGGAGACAGGGCATAGGTTCCTTCCTCCGGATAAGCAGGCACCAAGGCCGCCTCAGCCGTAGATAAACCGGCTCCTGCACCGAAAAGAGCCAATGCGTTGAAGAATCATCCTGTCTCACTGCAAAACAACATACTGACCGCAAAGCTCTCAAAAGATGAGCTCAGCCAGCTGATTATGATTGATGGCCGTCTCAACCTCGTAGGTGATGATGGAAAATTCTACTTCATCGGCGGTGATGCACGGATAGATACCAACTGGGAAACCGGCGAAATCTCTTACGAGCTGCCCAGCAGCTGGTTCGCTCTGGACGGTCATATCCTGCCGGGGCACATCGCTGATATAAGAGATGATTCGACAATCTTCGCCTGTCCGGTGAAAGTAAATGGCAAAGCCGGTGTCCTATGCTACCGGGCTGACGATGATAAGAAAGCCATTGAGATTATCGGCGTTACGGATGTTCTGGGATATGCAAGCTACAATCAGGAAAACCTGTACAAGCTGCAGCCGGGCGATGTGGTGACAACTCAAATGGTAGAACGAAATGAATCGGCAACGCTGCATGATATAGAGACCTTTACAATAAAGGGACAGCCGATAATAAAGAACAAACCGCTACCGGCAGGAAGATACAAAATCTGCCTGAACTTCGTTTCCGCAAACCAGAACCACAGCGAAAGCGATTTCGTGGATATGGTCGTGAAATAACAATTTTTATTGCTTCACTGTTCCAGGCAGGCACACATCCATTTTCCTAAAATATAATAACGGTATCCCTAAAAACAGGCCCGGGACTCACGGTGTGAGTCCCGGGTCTGTTTGCGTGTCACTGGACGGCTGTGTTATTTAACTCATTATCAACCCAAAAGTGTGTCAATGAGAAGTCCCAATTGACACACTTTTCAAACTTTTAAGCGTATCTATCAGTTTGCATTATACCCATGTGTACGCGAACATAACGTTTCTTTCCACCAAGACTCTCTATTCAATATATACTTATCATCCATTCGTGCATTATAGTTCTCTAACACAGAATATTGGAAATGCTTTTTCACATAATCAAAACCTTTTGCATCTACTAGGTTTTTCAGTTCAATATTCCCGCCATGTCCATTGCTTATATATTCTGACCATCTTTGCAGCAACATTCCATATTGTGCAGTAGCGGAACCAACATACAGTTTCCCTGTGTTTGTATCAGTAATTAAATAAACAGCCTTCTGATTGTTCAACGCTGCCAACCATCCACTTTTTTGCGGTCAATAATCGTCTTTAGTTGTGAGTATGATACTCTGATATTCTCGTATCCTGGAAAATCATCCCCATCATAAGTGGATTCTAATACCTTTAACACCTCTAAATCATTCATTAATGATTCGTAAGTTCTGCCCATTGACCGTTCTGTGTTATGGAACTTTATTACCAATCTACCAAAGTAGTTGCCATATTCTGTTTTTTCCTCGGCTTCATAACCTATCTTATCAGTAACATCCAGTTCTTTAGTAATTCTCTTTATAGTTGTTAGTAGCCACTCATCATTATAAAGATACAGTAAACAAATCGCAATATTTCCAGCGTGAAAATACCTTCGCTTATTATGCCAAAGGAACCAATTTATATTTACTAAATCAGGATTAGCTTTGTATTCTTCCAACGGATCGGTATAACCGTTGTCTATGTTCAGTTTGATTCTTACATTTGGAATTTCGCTATCAGGTATTCTAAGTAAATCATTAATAAGTATTTTTTTCATATAAAGTGCCTCCCCTATATAAAATTATATAATATCATACACACTTACTTTGACAGGATTACTCCTTGGCTAATAATATTATGTTGTATTTCTTGTTTCAACACGATACGCTGAGCACGAATCAGAAGTATCGGATGTTACTTTCGGGAACAGAAACCATCATGGCTGACAGGCTATGGGGTTATTTTATCTTCTGTGACGATAAAATAAGTCTAAACAGAGCAATAAATATTATTGCAATTCACGAGTATTTTTCTTTCATTCCACAGACAGCATCACTTATCTTCTGCCGTAAAGAGGCTGGTTCCAAGACTTCTACATAAGGTCCGTACTGCAATGCCCAGTAAAAAATTGCACTTTCATTGCATGACACAAGGACTGTTATCTTTTCATCTCCTTTTCCCAGAATTTTGAAGCCACTGCCAAACCAATCAATTAATGTTCCTACCATGTCTTTGTCAATCAAGAATTTAGCATAGACACTCGGCCCGCTGAACATGTAGATATGCTCAGCCATGTGTTTTGGGAGACTGTACCCCTGCCGGAATTCCGCAACCTTCTTTTTAGGTTTTACCTTGTCTTTAAGGATTTCAACATCTGTCATTTTATCGATTCTGTAGTGACCAATGTTGTCATATTTATCATAGTTCCCGACCAGATAGAAGAAACCATTATTGGCTACTATCTGGTAAGGATTAACAATATACTCCAAGCCGTCCCGTTTTGGATGAAGTTTCAAATCATCTCCGTATTCATTATAGACAAAGCTGATTTTCTTTTTCCCGTCGATCGCGTCGTTAATCTTATCAAGAGATATCATCATCTGCTTATTATCCGCATGTTGCAGTTCGTGAAGACTGCTTATATATGACACTTTGGCGGAAAAATAATTATTCCCAAGAGATTTCAGCTTTTCTATCAGGGATTTTGTCTGACTCTCTGACAGTGTTTTTGAGAAAAGGACACTGTCAATCAGCATCCTTAATTCTGTATCATCAAAATCCCTTGAACCAAGGTAATACCCTTTTTCATACGAAATTTCATAACCAAGCCCAATCAGGGAATCAATGTAACTTTTTACCGACCTTCTGTCACATTCCGTTCCGTATTGACTCTTCAGAATCCGCAATATTTCCTGTTGTGTAAGTTGGTGTCCCTCATCCGAATATGATTTCAGGATATCAAGAACCAGCATAATTCGCCCTTTTTTTGCACCTGTTCCGAACATGCGCTATTCCCCCATATCGTAGAACTTAAATGTTTCCGACCCAATCCCTATCCGTACTGTTTTCATTATAATCCATTTTCCAATTTAGGTCTATTTTATTCATATCGGTAAATTGCAATAGCAAATTGGACATATTTTTGCACTAAGCTATCTGTATACTTTTTAGCAAACAGGTTGGTTGTAAAAAGAAATCAAAACTTCAAGAAGACTGAAGGTTTTTCCTTAGACTCTTATTGTAGAAATCAACTTGCGTACACCTAAAAATGTTGTATCATTCCGCTTTATTTTAGCCAGTTGAAGGAGGTCATCACATCATGGGTATGGTAGAAGATCAGTTGAAAGTAGTAGATCCAGGAACATTACAACTCGTAAGACTTCTAGGGTTGGATGATTTTACAGCCGTAACAATCTCTAAAGCTATGACACCACTCAATTTTTATCAGGTATCTAAGGAAGATCAGGCTAAATATCCTGAGACAGAGCTACTTCCCTCAGGGTATAAGGCTATAATCAGCAGGTCTACTAGCCTGAGTGACATGGATATACTGATCACTGGTAAGCATCCTCATTTCGGAGCATTCATCAGAGTCTACTTCACTGATCCTAATACGAAGGTGAAGTACGTATATGAGAGTGCTGAAATGAAGGAGTCAAATGCTAAGAAAATGTCTCGTGCATTGGCTTATGGACTTGACTGTGTGAATGACATATCTCGTGTAGATTCCATCCTAAAGAACTTTACCAAGACTGTTTATTCGGTTGCTAAGAATGAATAATTTCAAAGGAAAATACGCTACCTCAGGAGTTATTTGACGAAGCATAACAATAAAACGACCTTCAAAAATGAAGGTCGTTTTATTGTTGCAATCATTCCCCATAGATGAGTTGATTTTATGATGATACAGGACAGATGTTAGCACATATTATAGATTTCTTCATTCGCTCTATCCATATTGTCCATGGACATGGCCAGGAATTTATGGTGCTCTCCGTTATCGTATATTTTTACGCCAGCACTATAGCCGCCATTATTACCTGCGGTTTTCTGCGCATTATATTCACTTTCAAAAATATCCACATAATTATTGTCATCTGTATAATAGAGCTCGCCATACTTAGCCAGTGCTTCGGACACATATCCCCCGTAAATGATATTCTCATCAGGTTCCCAATGTCCATGCTTGGCAAGCACAGCCATGAAGTGCCTGAAGTGGTACATTTCATGGCAGAGAACCGTCATCAAATACTCTCTATAGTCTATTCCCTCTTTCGTCGCCGCTTTCTTTATCTCATTGATATAGAGTACTATCCCCTCCGGCGAATTACCCGAATGCCGGAATAAACCCAGAACGCCTGTCATCGCTCTCGTGATGTTCAGCAATTCAATCAAGATATTATTCACCTGATAAATCCATGCTGCATTTTCTCTGTATTCTCTTTCAAACCATTCAGCGCCAATCCCTCGTAAAATATTGCCTAAGCATTTATCTGTCTTCTGTCTAATTCTGTCGTACAATCCGTCAGTCGTTGCTGTAGACAGTTCACGTTCTATACAATCAATGAGGTCATTCAATCTGTCTGAATAGCGATTTCCCTCCTTTGCCTTGTTTCTTAATCTCTCGATGAGCTTTCCAAGCTCTCGATTTTGGTCGTCTATATGATTGGTCCCACTGTCTTCCGACAGGATGACCGGTATTTCTACAAGTATGCCTGTCTTATCAGATTCAAACCCAATAAACATGGCTTTCTCGAGATACTCATTCATCCGCATACAGTCAGCGACCGTCAAATCATTGCTTTCGCCTTCAACCCTGTAACTAAAATGAAATCTTAAATCTTCCATCACACCCCCTTCGGGCATGACAGCCTTACTTTTGGGGTAAAATTTCACATTCATGTCAGCCTTCCGTTTTGGCAGCTCTTTTTTCTCATACGGCGAGAATATACTTGGAGCTCCATTCCCCGTCCCGCGCATACCTCGATATTCTCTACGGCGGGCAAGCAGATTGAACATATAGCGGGAAAACGCTACAAAATCCAATTCCTCAAGCTTTGACATCGTTTCATTAAAAAACATTTTGCAAAACTTGCTTATATCAACATGCCCGGCACAGTAAGCCTCTACTCCCACTGCCGCACCGATATCCAAGTCTGGCCTGCAAAATGACTCAGCCGGAGCCAGGACTCTGCACAGCCACCAGTTGTCCTCAGCATCTCGTGTCCAAACCAAGTCATCCTTTTTCAGTTCACCAAAGTATGTTAATGCTCGATTCGCCTTTTTTCCTTGTTTTCTATCGTTCTCCCTTGCTGCTTCAGCAAACGAAGCGTAATCATCTATCTGGTATTGCTTATATATTCCGCCCCAACCCAGCACCAGCTTTTGGTCAGCAGGATTATCCAGGCAGAAGCTTATAACCTTTAACCAATTTCCGTAATCACTTACTTTCAAATGGCTGTTCAAATTCATTCTATACACTCTACTGATTAACATTATAATACCTCCAAACATTAACTATTTACATTGTTCGATTACATTATGTTCAGGTACCGAATCACCGCATCTTTTAAGCATTCTTCTTCAAGGCTGTGTCCTTGCCCCTTTTCCACGAGTACTTCAAGGTTGCGATTGTCAACCACCTCCAAAAATCCTATAAGATTAATACTCGGATCTTGCTTTCCAATCAGTATAGATATCCTTCCCGACGAAAAAAGCTCAAGCCCCCGTTTTATTTTCAGCCAGTTAATCATCAGGGTTGGATTTACCAGCAGCATACCGACAATGGAGGGATATTTGAATGCCTGTATCGCTCCGATTGAGGCTCCTTTTGATATTCCGATGTAATATATCCTGTCTGCCTCTGGTGCCAGTTCCCTTGCTGCCTCCATCAGCTCTTCCATGCTCTGATGTACCGGCGTTGATTGAATCGTAAGCTGCACCAATACTGAAAAGTCGGTGCTGCTTCTAACCAATTCTGCCAACCTTAGGTACTTGTCAGAAATAGAATCCCCCGGCAGTCTGGCACCTGTCTTAATCAATACCAGTGTCCCCTTGTTCGCTCCAGTAAAAAAGCAGAAGCTACTCATAATCATCCTCCCTTACTCACAGCCACTCATGTTACCCTGTCCCTTCATATTGTACCTTCAGAATAACACATTGATTGTTCATTTTTATGTACACAGTGCTATTATCACAAATCATTCACACTTTTCTTCATACAAAAAGCCGCCGTGCATCGTCTGCACAGCGGCTTTCGTTGTCCCATTTATTCCTATATAGTGTTACTTTTCACCGACCAAAACACATCTCGTCAATCTGCCATCAGCTCTGCTATAGTCATAGTCTTCTCTGCCTTCACCAGTCGTTGGAACATCGTACGGTACAGCTCAAAGAAGCCCTTTATAGTCTCTTCCTTGTATAAGGAGGCAATATACAGAGCAGATATGTATATCTGCTCATCCGGTTCGGCTTCAGGAGCTTCGAATACATCAATCTCCATCCGAGCTTCACTCTCGTCAATCAGCTCATCCAGCGAAAGCATTTCCGCTCCCTGCCCCAAATCTCCAAGGCACGGCAGCGCATTTTCAAACCTGATACCGCTCCCCTTATAATTTACCTCCATGCTGTCGTTTATGAGAGCCTCCTCATGATTAACCATGTACTGATAGCTGCAGCGCTTTGTACTCTCTTTCATCTGCTTGTTCATTGATTTGTACAGGTCATCCAGCGTATCCAGCTCAGAAATATGAATGCCTATCGGCAGCTCCCGGATAAGCATTCCCACCATGTTAGCCTTCCACTTCTCACTGCGGTTATGGAAAATCCAGGTTATCATTACATCCTTCTGCCCGGCATGCTTGGCCAGTGCCAGAAGGCCGGCAGCATTGGCAAGACGCGCCCGGGTAGTATGGCAGCGCCTTTCGGCCTCCTTCATCTCATCAATGCTTACTCCCATGCTGAGCCGATAATTCCCGGCAGTTACATCCTCTAATGGGAAATCCGGCTCCGGCATATTGCACCAGCTGCAGCCGCCGTATGTTTCCTCATAGTACGCCCTATCAGCCTGGCACTCTTCGGTCTCCAGATATCGCTGTTCAAGAACACTAAAACCCGGGAACAAATCATCTTCCATGCTGCAGTCAAGGTCTTCATACAGGCTGACCAGCTCAGTGAATACGACCCTTGCGGTACTTCCGTCATAAATAATATGATGGGCATCAATGAAAACATATACATTTTCCTCGGTCGCATAAATATCAACCAAAGAAAGATGTGAATTTATCAGGTCAAAAGGCTTAGGATATTGACCTATTATGTCCTTCATCTCCTGCTCGGAGACATGCTTCAGCTGACATTTTGCAAAGCCCGGACATATCTGCTGCTTGAAAGTACCGTCAACATCAACAAAAATGCGGGTATTCAGCACAGGATGTGCCTCTATCACTCTTGTTGCCGCCTCAAGAAACTGCTGAGGGTCAACAACATCCGCCTTCAGCTTGATGCCCAACGGTACATTCCACATGGTGGAGTGAACAGATGCCAGCTGATTATCCAGCACCTTAATCTGATAGGGAGTCAGCGGATGCGGCCGATACAATTCCTCATCGTTTATTCGTCTTAGCTCATCTATGTCCTTCAAAACCATTTGATATCACCCTATTTTTTCTCTGTCTACTGTACCCTGTAAATACAGAACATCATCAAAAACCGTTACCACCTTGACAGCCCCCGCCGGCATAGCATCCAGCAAACTCAGGGAAATGGCTACGCCCACGGCCTCCAAGGGCAGACCGTACTGCTCCAAAAGAAGAGAAACAATCGCCAGCGGGCCGCCTGGAATAGAAGGTGTCGCATTGGCCAGCAGCAGACTGGAAAACAGCAGGACAATCAGCTGGCTTGAAGCAATCGTCTTGCCAAAGACCGAGGAAATACCCAGTACCAGAATTATGTAGTAAACCACCCTTGCCCGCTTCGAGATGACAACACCGATAGGCAGGGCAAAGTCTATAATCCCCGGGTCTACACGGTATGACTCAAGCTGCTTGCGTATAGCCGGCAGACAGGGAACGCTGGAGCCGGCAGAGAATCCCAGCAGATACAGTGGAATGCTCTTCTTTATATGCTCCGTCAGGGGAATCCTGCAATGTATGCAGGTAGCCACCGTAACACTCACCAGCACAAGAATATAGCAGATATTGTTCATGGCCAGAATCTTCCAGCTGGCCAGAGCCACGCTTATAGTATTGCTCAGAATCAGCTTCAGCAGGCTCAGGAAGATAAGCAGCGGCGTGCATTTACAGATAATGCGTATGGCGTACTGAAACAGCTTGTTGTACTCGCCAATCTGCTTCCTGACGGCAGCCACCTCATCCCCCAGCATCAGCATAATGACACCGACAAATAAGGATAATACAGCGATTTGCAGCATATTTCCCTTATAAAAGGCGCCAAAAACATTCACCGGAATAGTGTCCACCAGCATCGCGAAAATCTTATCAAAGACGCTGACACCGGAGCCTTTATCAAGGCTGACAACATCGAACACCAGCGTACCTATTGCCATAGAGATTACACCACAGACAGCGGTACTGCTTATAATCTGCTTCAGATATTCCTTACCCATACTTTTCAGCGTTGCCACATTTCCCATACTGGCTACGCTGGAAAGGATGGAGAAAAAGACCATAAAGCAGGCAAAGGTACTGAGAATACCGAGGATAGTCTTAAACAGCGGCGTAACATAGTTAGTGCTGACCATAAGGTTCACATCCGCCGGCAGCATGATACCCATGGCATAGCCCAGCACCAGAGCCAGCGCGGCAGCGATGAAAACCTGCGCCATATTGCTTACAGGAAGCATCGGCAGCTTAAAGTCGACGACATTTTCTCCCTTGGTGAAGGTGTAGCTGTATGTCGTCTCCATATTGGTCAGCAGGGTGCTTTGGAAATCGTCCTCGCTGCTTTCCAGCGGGTTGCCGATAGCCTCTCCCTTAAGTCTGAGCCGCACATGCAGTCGTCCAAAGCGCTTTATATACTCCAAAGAGACGGTTGCTCCCTCAGGGGCATTATCCAGCCAATGAAGGAGAATTGTCTCCGCCGACAGCCTTGTCTTCAGCGCGATACCTTCATAGTATTTCCCGCCGAGGATAAAGCTGCTGATACTTTCAGATATCGCATCGATATTTTCCGCATTAAGGACATACTCAGAAATATGATTCTTCAAGAGCGTTTACCTTAGCCTTCCTCCATAGCTCTGACTGCCTCTTCCGTATCAAGGCAGGGCATGGTGAAGCTGATTTTCGTCCCCTTGCCGAGGCTGCTCTCCAGCATCAGCTCGAAGCCGTGAATGCGGGCAATCTCCCGAGCAATGGACAGACCAAGCCCCGTACCCGGCTTGCCGGATCCTTCGCCGCTGCTGTGGCTTCTTGCTTTGTCCACCCGGAAGAACCGGTCAAAGACCTTCGGCTGGTCAGCCTTGTCAATGCCTATTCCGTTATCGGAAACAAAGACGGTAACCCAGTCGCCTGTCCGTACCGAGCCAAGCTCTATGCACCCGCCCTCGGGAGTATACTTGATAGCATTCTCCAAGAAGACCCGGAGCAGCTCCTTCAGCATGAACTCATCGGCCTCCACGATAGCCGGGGCGTTCTGCTTCAGCACAACCGTATGTGATTCCGTTACCAGCTGTGCCTTCTTGCCGATTTCCGTCAACAGCTCCTCCATATCCACCGGTACCAGCTTCACTACCTGACGCTTCAGGTCGGCTCTGGCCAGGAACAGCAGATTTTCCAGCAGGTGCTGCATATTCTCTGCCTCGGAGCTTATGGCCTCCACGCACTCCTTCATAGTATCGGGGTCGGAGGCGCCCCAGCTCTTCAGCATATCCACATAGCCCCGGATGACCGTCACCGGCGTCCTCAGCTCATGGGAGGCATCGGAGACAAAGGCCCGCTCATGCTCGAAGCCATGCTCCAGCCTTTCCAGCATGTGATTAAAGGTGTCGATAAGCTCCGACAGCTCGTCATGTACCTCTGATGCAGGGATTCTCTTTGACAGATCCCCTATCTCCATCTCCCGGGCGGTACGGGTAATGGTGGCAATGGGCTTCAGCGTCCGCTTGCTGACGATGATTCCCGCAATGACGGCAATGCCCAGTCCGATAAGGCAGGCAATGAAAACGATGTGCTGCAGTCTCAGGAGGAACTGCCGCTCCGCCGTAATCGTCCGCAGGAAGTGCAGCTCATAGCCGACACCGTCCCAGACTACTTTTCGGACATCGTAATAAAGGTAATAATTTTCAAAGGCCGACACTTCCCGGGTAGTATCACTGCTCACCCACATCGGCCTCTGCTTCACGATATTTGTGCGGACTTCCTCCAGCGTAGGAAAGTTCTGCGCTCCATCATAGACCAGCATACCGTCCTCATTGACGACACGGAGAACTACGCCGGGAATGATGGCACCCTCGTCTCTCAGGTTGCGGAGGAATCTTGCCCGCTTGTTTTCGGGTATATTCGCATTCTGCTGATTGCCCTGCGCCTTATAGCTGTCGATTACCGAGGCATGATGGCTCATGCTCTGCCCCCGGTGTCTGCCCCGCCGCATTTCCGGCAGCGGCGGCCCGGACTTCGGCATTTTCTCCGGGTCGGCCAGCTCTATGGCCAGCAGGGTATTCTCTATTGTCTGCTCCAGCTCTGACCAGGCCTGATGATACACGGTGAAATATATTCCCGCCGTAGTTATCATCTGGGTTATGAACAGGATGACAGCCAGTATTGCAACATGTACCAGCGTCAGCTTGGTAGAAATCCGCAAATGCTGCAGTCGGGATTTAATCCCTGATAACATAGCCGATTCCTCTCATGGTATGAATGTACTTATCCTCTGCCACATCATCAATCTTTGACCGCAGATAGCGGATGTAGA
Source organism: Selenomonadaceae bacterium (assembly GCA_030523645.1). Taxonomy (GTDB): domain Bacteria; phylum Bacillota; class Negativicutes; order Selenomonadales; family Selenomonadaceae; genus RGIG250. The sequence goes on along the minus strand of JAUNIB010000001.1, from coordinate 84,319 downwards.
CATCTACCACATTTGTATCGCCGATGTAGTCGTAGCCCCAGACCTCCTGAAGTATCTGATTGCGGCTCAGGACTGTACGCTTATTGCGGAGCAGATACTCCAGCAGGAGATACTCCTTCTTGGTCAGCTCTATCTTCTCACCCTTCAGCGTGACCTCGTAGCTGTCCGTGTACATCACCAGTTCACGGCAGACGAGCCGGGGACCGCCGTGGCCGTCTCCGTCATTTGCCGGATGGTAATTGCGTAGAGTGGCTCTGATGCGGGCCAGCAGCTCCTTCGGCTCGAAAGGCTTCGTCAGATAGTCGTTCGCCCCGCAGTCAAGACCGTTTACCTTATCGTCAAGGTCATCCCGGGCTGTCAGCATGATGATGGGTATATCCGACAGCTTCCGCACAGCGGTGCAGATTTCAAAGCCGTTCATCTCCGGCAGCATGACATCCAGCAGCACAAGGTCATAGTGCCCCTGAGCAATCCGCTCATAGGCCCGGCGGCCGTTTGGCTCCATCTCCGTCAGGAAGCCCTCATGCTCAAGCTGCATCTGGATGAAGCGGGCAATTCGCTGCTCATCCTCGACAATCATGATTTTTACTTTCTTAGCGGTCTCCGACATCATTATACCTCCCGTCGGGTATTCCTGCTGTACACCAGCTTCAGCGAGGGACGCCCCGCCGGTTGGCGATTTTCTTTCTCTTTTTTCTCACTGTATACGCTGATGTTCGACAGCATTCCTACTGCCGTCATTGTCACCATCAGCGATGTGCCGCCGTAGCTGATGAAAGGAAGCGGCACGCCTACTACCGGGAAAAAACCGGCAATCATCAGCATATTTACTACGCCCTGACCTACCAACAGGAAGGTTATCCCCGCAGCCAGGAATTGTCCGAACAAATCCTTCGCCTTGTAGGATATGCGCTGCCCGTAGTAGGCCAACGCCAGGAAGCAGATAAATACCAGAACAGCTCCCAGGAAGCCCTGCTCCTGACACCAGATGGAGAAGGCAAAGTCCGTATGGGCCTCCGGCAGATACTTGTACTTGCTTATGCCCTGACCGACACCCATACCCATCCAGCCGCCGGAGCCGATAGCCGACATGGACTGGATTATCTGATAGCCGGCATCATCCGGGTCTGACCAGGGGTCAAGGAACGAGATAAACCTCTTTATTCTGTAGGGCTGCATAATGAGAATGATACCGGCCATTCCCACACCCATCAGCATGAGATTTTTCTTCACCGGGGAAGGCAGGGCCGAGCAGAGAAGCATCACCGCCGGTATACCGGCCACAATGGCTGCCGTCGCACCGTCCGGCTCAAACTCTACCAGCGCCGCCATGGCCAGCACCAGTCCGCCCTGTCCCCAATATTTCTTCCACTCAGCCAGCCGCTCGCCCTGAGCCGCTACCGCAGCAGCAATCAGTATCGTAAGGAGCTTGGCAAACTCCGAGGGCTGCAGGGTGACAGGCCCCAGCTTCAGCCAGCGCTTTGCACCGTTTATCTCCTCGCCGAGAATGAAGACCAGCACCAGCATGGCGATGACCGCCACGGCTCCCGGCGTAACGAGATTTCGCAGCTTGTGATAATCAAGATGCTGGAATATCCCGAAGGCAACCATACCCACAGCCACATTGATAAGGTGCTTCTTCAGGAAGAAATAAGGCGAGTCGAAATCCGTTATACCGAGAAAGAAGCTGGAACTGAAAATATTGATAGTCCCAAAGACAAGCAGGCAAAATACGACTCCGAGCATTGCTTCCCGGTCACTAAGCCAGAAGCTGCGGGGACTCTCCCCCCGCGCCTTCCTCTCAGCAAGTATTTCACTTGCTCCCCTGGAGCTTTCTCTCATGGGAAATACACCTCACAGCGATTTATCTTCTCACCGAAGCGGGAGAACTTTCGCTCATACTCCGTCTCAATATTATCCGGCCGGTTCTCCGCATGAAGGTCGTAGGAGACATCCTCCACCCGAAGACCTGTCTCTCTGAACTCCTCCAAAGAGAAATCAAACAGGGGCCGATTGTCCGTCTTGAAGCAGATTTTTCCTCCCGGAGCCAGAATTTCACCGTAGCGGGCCAGGAAGCTGCGATGAGTCAGACGGTGCTTCGCATGGCGGGCCTTCGGCCAGGGGTCGCAGAAATTGATGTAAAATCCGCTTACCTCTCCCGGAGCGAATATCTTTTCAAGATTATTGATGTCAAAAACAAGAAGCCGTACATTCGTCAGCGGCGGCTCCATTGCCTTCAGCTTCTTGGCCGCCGAATAAAGGACTACCTGCTGAGCCTCGATACCGATGAATACAGCCTCCGGATCTCTTGCTGCCAGCTGGGTGATGAAATCACCCTTGCCGGTGCCAAGCTCCACATAGAGCCGGGTATCCGGGGACACCCCCATCACCTCACGCCAGCGACCACGCTGGGTTTCATCCGCCGGCTTCTCCTTGGGATAAACGAAATCATACTCGGCAATGGCCTCACTGACCCATGGCTTGTTTCTCAGACGCAAATCTATATCTTCCTTTCGACTAATCCTGCACTCAATTCTTCTCCAGACCGTACTTCTTCAGATAACGGTACAGAGTAACGCGGCTCACATTCAGCATATTGGCCAGACGGCTTACATTGCCGCCGGCAGCCTGCCATGCCTTCACAAATATATCCCGGTCTTCCTTCCACTTCGTATCCGGCTGGATATCACCCATCAGATTGATATCCGACGGCTCGATTACCATACCGGCCGTATTGAAGAAAGCCTGCTCCACTACATGCTGGAGCTGCTTGATATTGCCCGGCCAGTCGTAGGACTCCAGCAGTCTCAGCGTATCATCGGAAATCTTCTTCACCGGAAGCTGGTGCAGCTCTGCCTGCTCGGCAATAATGTGTCTTACCAGCTCCGGTATATCCTCCCGGCGGGAGCGGAGAGGCGGTACCCGGATGATGCTCCGGGCTACGATTTCATAGAGGTCCCGGTCAAAGAGACCACGCTCGGTCAGCCGCTTCAGGTCGCTGTCGCAGGCCGCAATAATTCTCACATCAATGGGACGGTATACATCCTCATTTACCCGCTGGCTCGCGCCTCTCAGAAGATTGGCTGCCAGCTTCGCCGCCAGATTTTTCGGCAGACTCTCAATCTCGTCAAGGAACAGTGTACCGCCCAGAGCCAGCTCCAGTCGGCCGGGATGACTCACATCCCCGGACACCGCTACGCCGAACAGCTCCTGCTCCAGCAGCTCCGGCGTGGTATCTCCGCAACGCATGGTGATGAGCGGCCCTGCCGCCCGGGGACTTGCCCGGTGGATACCGTGGGCCATCCGCTGCTTGCCGGTACCGGACTCACCCTGCAGAAGAATGTGATGACGGTTCTTCGCTACTCTTGCCGCCTTCTCCTGCATTGTCCGGAAGCCGGTGCCGTCACCCACCATGGAGGACAGGCTGTACTTCGCCGTATAGCCGGCCGCGTGAGCCACCAGTGTCCGCAGGTCTTCAATAGGCATGGACACTACCACGACGCTGGAAACATTCTTATCCGTCTTGTCCTTTATCGGAACTACCGTGGTTATGTCCTCGTAGGTCTTTGCCTCGGTTATCCAGGTTACTTCCTTGTTGTGTGAAGGGATTCCGTCAAAGCCCTTATAGATAGGCGTATGATGATAATTCAGCACCACATCGCTGAGATTTATCGGCTTCGCACCGTCACCGGGCTTGCCGGCATCAATAGCCGCCAGACGGCTGACGCCCAGCTTATTTGTATAGGCCACCTGCCCACTGGGCATTACATGATATACGGCAAAGGGAGTGGCATCGAGAATTGCCTCCTGCGCCTTTATCAGCTCATAATTTGCAAGCTCATCGGTAAGGGCCCTACGCAGAGTCATAAGCATTGCCATTACCGCTTCCTGCGGCTTAGCCTCGGGAGTATTCACATTAATTGTAAGGGTGTAGCGGCGATGACCGCCTACAATTACCGGAGCCGAGCAGGTGTCCATCTCCTGACACTCTTCAATCCAAATCTCCGGGCCGTAAAGCCAAAAAGGAACCTTATGCCGGGAAGCCAGCGCAATACTGCTGCTGCCGATTACCTCCTGCCCCATCATCGCTCCCTCGATTGTATCGTCGGAGTTCATGAGGAAAAACGGCTGAGCAAAGCTCCGAAGAACTACATTATCCTCGTCCAGCAGCAGCAGAGACAGACGGAACTTACGGAAAAATTCCCGCACGTCCGCCACCATGGAAGCCACATATTCAATGGCCTTCCGGTGACGCTCCTGCCGAAGCTGCAGGTTCTCCCGGGTGACCTTCTTTATCTGGAAACTCCCCGAAGGAGATATTCCCTGCATCCGGCTCTCCTCCCAGGACTGAGCCACCCAGGGATGAACATTAGGATCAATTATCCCTTCATCAACGAACTTTCTATAGTAGCCGTAGAGTTTATTCCTGCTGCGGTTCTCTCTTATCATAGCAAACCTCCAACTGTCTTATTCCTTTACATATATACAGTCTGACGGCAAAAAATTTCAGAATTTTCCTCATACATTTTAACAGTCATCCTATTATTATGCAATAAATACCTGTAAAAAGTTACAGTTTTCATTAACTTTTTTGTAAAGCAATGCCAGTATGCAGATTAGTGTTACAGTTACGATTCGCACAAAAGGTGTGTATCGAAAATCGACTGATACTGCTGTCACTATGGAATAATATTTCTGCCACAGCCTCACCAGCTAATCAGGCATGGGAGGAGGTTAAGTCTAATGGCTATTATCGATTTTCTGCTTTCGCTGCTGATTAATGTTCTCGGAAGCATTCTCGGGGCAATTATCTTGCAGCTGCTGGGATGGCAGCAAGCATTCCATCATGTGGCAGCCAGCTAGGTGTGGCCTAACCACCCACACAAGAAAACTCCCCCACGGTAACCAGCCGTAGGGGAGTTTTCATTTAGTTAGTCAATGACTATATCGATTTCTATACACGGTATAACATGAGGCTCGCAATGATTCAATATTTTTTCGGTCTCAGGCGATGATTACCATGTCATCCCGATGGACTACCGGCTGACCCTCGCTTGCCGGTAGTCGTGCAGCAATCTCGCTGCTGGACAAGCCGGCAATCGTCTGGATTGTCTCGCTGTCATACCTTACGATACCACGAGCAATCTCCCGTCCCAGCAGGTCGATGATGCGGACAGTCGCTCCCGTCTTGAAGCAGCCCTCCACAGACTTCACACCGGCAGCCAGGAGGCTCTTGCCGTGAACTCTGAGAGCTTCCGCACAGCCGTCGTCTACGGTGATGGCACCGTCAAGGCGACGACCGAAGGCAATCCACCGCTTCCGCAGCTTCAGGCGGGCTTCCTTCGGCGCAAAGAGAGTTCCTATTTCTTCGCCCTCAACGACGCTGTGCAGGACGCCGTCCGTCTCGCCCTTGGCAATGACCATTGCCACACCTGCAGACATTGCAATCTTCGCAGCATCTATCTTCGTCATCATTCCGCCGGTTCCCATAGAGGAGCCGGCACCGCCGGCAATACGCTCTATATCAGGGGTAATCTCCTCCACCCGATGAATCAGCGTCGCCGTCGGGTCGCTGGAGGGATTTGCCGTATAGAGGCCGTCAATATCGCTGAGGATAATGAGCAGCTCTGCCTCTACGAGAGTGGCGACCATCGCCGACAGATTATCGTTATCGCCGATTTTCAGCTCATCAGCGGACACGGCATCATTTTCATTGATGATGGGAACAACACCCAGCTCAAGCAGACGACCCAGCGTCCGGCGGGAGTTGGCATAGAGATTGTGATGAACGGCGTTTTCCTTCGTAAGAAGTACCTGAGCTACCGTCTGACCGTATTCGTCAAAAAGACGCTCATAAATACGGAGCAGTATTCCCTGCCCTACCGCCGCCAGTGCCTGCTTCTCTGCCACATCCTTTGGCCTCTCACTGTAGCCCAGGCGGGCCATACCGGCACCGACAGCGCCGGAGGTAACGAGGATGACCTGATGACCGCTGTTTTTTAGGTCGCTCAGCTCTCTTACCAGCTTCTCAAGACGGTTCAGGTTCAGCTGACCGTTCTTGTAGGTGATGGTAGAGGTGCCGACCTTCACAACGATGCGGCTGGCCTTGGTCAGCCGCTCACGCTCCCCGCTCACGGCAGTTCCACCGCAGGCTTTTTCAGCTTCGGATTCTTGCGGAAAAGCAGTGCATTGTGACCGATTTTCTGAACGAGGTCACAGTCTACGCGCTCTGCCAGCATTTCGATGGCGTCACCCGGCTCCTCCGGGCAGTTCTGCAGCACCCGCACCTTGATAAGCTCACGCTTGGCGATAGCCTCGGTAGCGGCACTTACAACAGTGGGAGTAATGCCTTCCTTGCCGATGTTGACCACCGGGTCAAGAGTCATACCCTGTGAACGGAGAAAAGCCTTCTGCTTTCCGGTTAAAGTATTTCTTATCATGTTACCACCTTATTCGTGCCACTCAAATTCCATATCGCCCACATGAACGGTGTCGCCTTCCTTGACACCTCTGGCCCGGAGCTTCGCATCCAGTCCCTTCATGCGCCAGATATACTGGAAGCGGCGAAGTGCATCCTTATTGCCAAAATTCGTCATCGCCACAATCTTCTCAATATTCTTGTTGTGAACAATAAAGTCTGCGTGATCGTTGCGGGTAATTGTCACCGCATCCGCATCGGCAATGGCGCTGTCCAAATCGTAATTCTTTACGCCGTCCTGCTCCTCCTCCGGCTCCTCCACATAGTTGTCAAGCTCGGTGGCTACATGGTCGATAAGGGCCTTCAGCCCCTGATGAGCAGCGGCGGAAATCTCGAAGAATTCAATGCCCTCAGAGAGTGCCAGCGTCCGCAAATCATCGAGATGGTCCTGAGCGCTGGGCAGGTCAATCTTATTGGCTACAAGTATCTGCTTTTTCTTTGAGAGCTTGGCACTGTACTTTGCCAGCTCTTCATTAATGCGGCGGTAATCCTCTACCGGGTCTCTGCCCTCAATGCCGGAAGCATCGACAATGTGGAGAATGAGCTTAGTACGCTCAATGTGACGAAGGAAATCGTGACCCAGGCCGACGCCCTCGGCCGCTCCGTCAATAAGACCGGGAATATCGGCCATTACGAAGCTCTTGTCCTCCTCCACCCGAACTACGCCCAATACAGGAGTAAGGGTGGTGAAATGATACTCGGCAATCTCCGGCCGAGCCGCACTGACAGCTGCAATCAGGCTGGACTTACCCACGGAGGGATAGCCTACCAGACCTACATCGGCCAGCACCTTCAATTCCAGAATAAGGTCCTTCGCCTCGCCCGGCTCGCCGAACTCCGCAAAGGACGGCGCTCTGTTGGCGCTGTTGGAAAACTTTGCGTTGCCGCGGCCGCCGCGGCCGCCCTTGGCGATAACGGCCCGCTGACCTACTTCCGTCAGGTCGGCCAGAATATCTCCGGTAGCCTCATCCTTAACGATAGTTCCGGGCGGAACACGGACAAGGCACGGCTCGGCATTTGCGCCGTACTGATTCTTTATATCTCCGTTTTCGCCCTTGGCACCGGAGAATTTGCGATGGAAGCGGAAATCAAGCAAGGTGTTTAGATTTTCGTCTACAACGAAAATAATATCCGCACCCCGGCCTCCGTCTCCGCCGGAGGGACCGCCGTTAGGCACGAATTTTTCCCGACGGAAAGCAGCCTTGCCATCGCCGCCGTCGCCGGCCTTTACATGGACTTTTGTGCGATCGATAAATTGCACGGTGGTTTCCTCCTATTGCATAGTAAAAGAAAGGGCGAATCACTGCCAAAGCACTGATCCGCCCCTTTTCAAATGTCGAATTACTCAACCGCGTAAACGCTGATCTGACGCTTGTCGCGGCCTTTCCGCTCGAACTGGACCTTGCCGGCAATCTTGGCGAAAAGAGTATCATCCTTGCCGATGCCTACATTGTTGCCCGGGTGGAAGTGCGTACCGCGCTGGCGAACGAGAATGCTGCCGGCGGTAACGATCGTGCCCTGATGCTCCTTGACGCCCAGACGCTTGGACTCGCTGTCGCGGCCGTTACGGGTGCTGGATACGCCTTTCTTATGAGCAAAAAGCTGAAGATCAAATTTAATCAAGGTGGTTCACCCCCTGTGACTTTCTTTCGTAAAGGCTTACGCCCTAATTTCTTTGATTCGGACGGCTCCGGGGCTTGACTCGGCAACGCCGATAAATCCCAAATGCACCGTCTCGAGAATGGCCTCTGTGAGGTCATCGGGACTGCCTATGAGCTGCAGTCGCAAGTCACCGCTCGGGTCTATTGAATAATCAATTTCCCGATGCAGATGCTCACTCAAGCCCACGATAGCAGACTGTGCCAAAACCGAAATTCCCGCACAGACTATATCACTGCCCTTTTCTGCCGTGCCGCTGTGACCTGACACATGCAGGGCAGATATCATCCCGTCTGAGTTCCTTCGGAGCTCTATTTTAATCATAGGCTATTAAGCCTCGATCTTCTCAATGGAAACCTTAGTGTAGGGCTGACGATGACCCTGACGACGACGGTAGTTTGCCTTAGCCTTGTACTTGAAGACAAGAATCTTCTTTGCCTTGCCCTGAGCTACTACCTTGCCGGTTACCTTTGCACCGGCCACCAGCGGCTGACCAACGGTCACGCTGTCACCAACGACGGTGAGAACCTGGTCGAATACGACCTCTGCGCCCTCCTCGCCTTCGAGCTTCTCGACGAAAATCACATCACCCTCAGCGACCTTGTACTGCTTGCCGCCGGTTTTAATGATTGCGTACATCCTTAAATACACCTCCCTGTCTGTGAACTCGCCGACTATGGCTGACCTGTCATGAATAGCAAAGCCTTTCATGACCTGCCAATTCTGGAGCCTCGCCGTGCGGTTGGGGAAAGACCGGATTTCGCGCGTCGTTTCCGACTGCCCTTATCCTTTCTGGTCTTCACACACCGAAAAAGACGCACAAAAACTGCACGAATTTTTCATCCGAGAAATAATACCATGGGGACGCCCCTGCTGTCAAGGTATTTTTCTCATATCGCTGCAAATATTCCCCGATGAATACACACTATCAGAGCTGAAAAAAGGAGCAGCCCTGCAGCTGCTCCTTTTGAATTTTATTTATTTACTTGTCAGGACTGAGCGATATCCTCGGCCACAACATCATCAATGATATCATCCTCGACAGCATCCGTCTCCGGAGCATCGGGATCATATACCTTCAGGCTGCGGTAGCGGCCCATACCAGTACCGGCCTTGATGAGCTTACCGATGATAACATTCTCTTTAAGACCGATAAGAGGATCGACCTTACCCTTGATGGCAGCATCCGTAAGAACACGAGTGGTCTCCTGGAAGGAGGCTGCCGACAGGAAGGAATCGGTAGCAAGAGAAGCCTTGGTAATACCGAGAAGAATCGGCTTGGCAACAGCCGGCTCGCCGCCGTTCTCAATAACCTTGGCATTTGCAGCCTCAAAGGAATTGATGTCGGCATACTCGCCCGGCAGATAATCGGTGTCACCGGATTCCTCAATCTTCACCTTGTGAAGCATCTGACGAACCATGACCTCGATGTGCTTATCGTTAATTTCAACACCCTGAGACTTGTAAACCTTCTGTACTTCGTAAACGATGTACCGCTGAGTGTCCTTCAAGCCGCAGATGCGGAGAATATCATGGGGATTAACGGAACCTTCGGTAATCTTGTCACCGGCCTTGATGTCCTTGCCGTCAATCTTGGCCAGATGCGCACCGTAGGGGATGATGTATTCCTTGGCTTCGCCGACAGCCGGAGTGATGGTAACCTTGCGGGAACCCTCCTCGTTGGTGACAACGGCATGACCGCCGACCTCGGAAATGATGGCATATCCCTTCGGCTTGCGTGCCTCGAAAAGTTCCTCAACACGGGGAAGACCCTGGGTGATATCATCACCGGCAACACCGCCGGAGTGGAAGGTACGCATGGTAAGCTGGGTACCCGGCTCACCGATGGACTGAGCGGCGATGATACCGACAGCCTCACCGACCTCGACCTCGGAAGCGTTAGCCAGATCACGGCCATAGCACTTAATGCAGACGCCGTACTGAGACTTACAGGTAAGTACGCTGCGGATGGTAACGGTATCGCGAACTGCAACGATGCGGTCAGCCAATGCCTCATCAATATCGTCGTTGACGCGGGCGATGACTTCGCCGGTCTCCTCGTTGATGATGTCCTCAGCCAGTACGCGGCCAACGATACGATCCTTCAGAGGCTCTACGACGCCTACGCCGTCGGTGATGACCTGAACTTCGATACCGCGGACATTGTTGTTGCGGAACTTCAGTTCGCGGGCATCGCTCTCGAGAACCTTGAGGATGTTCTCCTCGTCCAGAACGGTATCAGCCTCCAGAACGACCTGACCCTCGGAGTCGAGAACCGGGGAAGTAATCTTCTTGCCGGCCATCTCCTTGATGACGGTCTTCTGAGCCTCAGCCCGCTCGGTCTCATCCGGAGTACCGAGGATAACAGTCTCGGAAACCATTGCATTGCCGATAACAGCCTCGCTGAAGGCAAGGGTGCCGCGAATGACAATCTCACGGACATCATTCTCAGCCAGTGCCTCGAAGTCCGGCTCGGAAATAACGGTATCCTTCGGGATAATAACCTCTTTCTCGCCGGTCTCCTTGTTGACAGAAACGGCATCGGCACCGAGAACGCGGCCGAGGAGCAGATCGTAAAGATGCTCCAGAGCGTCCGGAGTGGACTCAGCCAGACGGGCACGGGCACGAATGAGGTTGATGGTGATAATATCGCAGTCCTCTTCACGGACGATTACATCCTGTGCGACATCGACGAGACGGCGGGTCAGATAACCGGAGTCTGCGGTACGGAGTGCAGTATCGGCGAGACCCTTTCGAGCGCCGTGAGAGGAAATGAAGTAATCGGATACGGTGAGGCCTTCGCGGAAGTTTGCCGTGATAGGAACCTCGATAGTTTTACCGGACGGGTCAGCCATAAGACCACGCATACCGGCAAGCTGACGCATCTGCTTTTCGTTACCGCGGGCACCGGAGTTGGCCATCATGAAGATGGGGTTGAAGGGATCCATGTGCTCCATCATAGCTGCGCCGACCTTATCGGTAGCATCGCTCCAGAGGGCGCAGACCTTGGTGTAGCGCTCATCATCGGTGATGAGACCACGGTTGAAGAGGCGCTCAATCTCGCCGACCTTCTTCTCGGTCTCGCTGATGATGACCTTCTTCTTCGGCGGTACGATAACATCGGAAATAGCTACGGTCATACCGGCGATGCAGGCGTAGTGATAGCCGAGGTTCTTAACCTGGTCGATTACGACTGCCGTCTTGGAAGCACCGAACTTCTCGAAGCAGTTAGCAACAAGCTGACCAAGCTGCTTCTTGCCCATCCGGATACCCAGAGACCACTCACCGGTCTCCTTGTCCTTCTCGAAGTAGCGGATTTCCGGAGGAAGAATTTCATTGAAAATCATCCGGCCGAGGGAGGTACGAACCATGCCGTAGCCCTCGATACGGGTGCGGATTTCGGCCTGCAGGTCAAGCTCACCCTGCTGATAAGCCAGGAGAGCTTCCTGAATACCGGTTACTACACGGCCCTCACCCTTTGCACCGGGACGGAGAATGGTGAGGTAGTAGGAACCGAGAACCATATCCTGAGTCGGAACAATGATCGGATGACCATCCTTCGGAGCAAGGATGTGGTTGGCAGCAAGCATGAGGATACGAGCCTCAGCCTGTGCCTCTGCGGACAGCGGAAGATGGATAGCCATCTGGTCGCCGTCGAAGTCCGCATTGTATGCGGTACAAGCCAGCGGATGGAGCTTCAGAGCGCGACCCTCGGTGAGAACCGGCTCGAAAGCCTGAATACCGAGGCGATGGAGCGTCGGTGCGCGGTTCAGGAGAACCGGATGCTCCTTGATTACCTCTTCTAGGCAATCCCAAACCTCAGGCTTCATGCGCTCTACCATGCGCTTTGCAGTCTTGATGTTGCCTGCGGCACCGCTCTTGCAGAGGGTCTTCATGACGAAGGGCTTGAACAGCTCGAGAGCCATTTCCTTCGGCAGACCGCACTGATGGAGCTTAAGCTCAGGACCAACGACGATAACGGAACGGCCGGAATAGTCGACACGCTTACCGAGAAGGTTCTGACGGAAGCGGCCCTGCTTACCCTTCAACATATCGGAGAGGGACTTCAGGGGACGATTGCCCGGGCCGGCAACCGGACGGCCGCGGCGGCCGTTATCAATGAGAGCATCTACTGCTTCCTGCAGCATACGCTTCTCATTGCGGACGATAATATCGGGGGCACCAAGCTCCAAAAGGCGCTTGAGGCGGTTATTTCGATTGATAACACGACGGTAGAGGTCGTTCAGGTCACTGGTAGCGAAGCGGCCGCCGTCCAGCTGAACCATAGGACGAAGCTCCGGCGGAATAACCGGCACAACATCCATAATCATCCAGGAGGGCTTGTTGCCGGACTTGCGGAAAGCCTCGACGACTTCCAGACGACGGATAGCTCTGATGCGCTTCTGTCCGCTGGAGCCGGCAAGCTCCTCGCGGAGCTCCTTGCTCATGGTCTCGAGGTCAAGCTCCACCAGCAATTCCTTGATTGCCTCGGCGCCCATACCTACGCGGAAATCAGCACCGTACTTCTGACGGGCCTCATGGTACTCGTTCTCGGACAGGAGCTGGCACTTTGCAAGCGGAGAGGTGCCGGGATCAAGTACGATATAAGAAGCAAAATACAGAACCTTTTCTAGAGAGCGGGGAGAAATGTCAAGGATAAGACCCATGCGGCTGGGAATACCCTTGAAATACCAGATATGGGAAACAGGAGCAGCAAGCTCTATGTGACCCATACGCTCACGGCGAACCTTAGCCTTGGTAACTTCGACACCGCAGCGGTCGCAGATTACGCCCTTATAGCGAATGCGCTTGTACTTACCGCAATGGCACTCCCAGTCACGGGTAGGTCCGAAAATGCGCTCGCAGAAAAGACCATCCCGCTCCGGCTTCAAGGTGCGGTAATTGATGGTTTCCGGCTTTTTGACCTCGCCCTTTGACCACTCGCGGATTTTCTCCGGAGAGGCCAGAGCGATGCGCATACTATCAAAATTATTTACATCCAACAAGGGACCAGCACTCCCTTCTTATTCATCATACAGACCGTCATCGGCGGCATCATAATCATTGGAGCTTTGCTGCTCTGCCTCAGCCATCTCGTCAAGCGAGCTGAACTGGGCAATGAGGTCATCTCCATCGAGATCGCCGGTATCCGGCGCTTCGCCATCCTCAGTTTCTGCCGGTGCAGCAACAGACGGTGCTACGCCGCGGACATCAAGGCCGAGGTCGCCGGCGGTATCGACGGTATCCTCATCTTCCTCATCACGGATTTCGATTTCCTTGGCATCCTCAGAGAGAACCTTAATATCGAGACCGATGGACTGGAGCTCCTTGATGAGAACCTTGAAGGACTCAGGAACACCCGGCTCGGGAATATTTTCACCCTTAACGATGGACTCGTAGGTCTTGACACGACCGACGACATCATCGGACTTAACGGTAAGAATTTCCTGGAGAGTATGAGCGGCACCGTAGGCTTCCAGTGCCCAAACTTCCATTTCACCGAAGCGCTGACCGCCGAACTGCGCCTTACCACCCAGCGGCTGCTGAGTAACGAGGGAGTACGGACCGGTAGAACGGGCATGAATCTTATCATCAACGAGATGATGCAGCTTCAGCATGTAAACGCAGCCGACAGTTACTCGGTTCTCGAAAGGCTCACCGGTACGGCCGTCGTACAGGACAGTCTTGCCGTCCTCGGGGAGTCCGGAAGCACGGATAGTACCGAATACTTCAGACTCACCGGCACCGTCGAATACCGGAGTAGCAATATGAATACCGGCAACATCCGGAATCGGCATACCGTTCTTATCGAAGTTGTAGCCTACATCACGGAGACGTTGCTCAACGGTGGGATCACCGTTCTTAATCTGAATACCGAGCTCACGAACTGCCATACCGAGATGAGTCTCGAGAATCTGACCGATGTTCATACGGCTCGGAACGCCCAACGGATTGAGCACGATATCTACCGGAGTACCATCCGGCAGGAAGGGCATATCCTCCTGACGCATAATGCGGGAAACGACACCCTTGTTACCATGACGACCGGACATCTTATCGCCGACAGAAATCTTACGCTTCTGAGCGATATAGACGCGGACAAGACGATTTACGCCCGGCGGCAGCTCATCGTTGTTGTCGCGGGAGAAAATCTTTACATCGACAATCTTACCGGCTTCACCGTGAGGAACTCTCAGAGAGGTATCACGGACTTCACGGGCCTTCTCACCAAAGATTGCCCGGAGGAGCTGCTCCTCATTGGTAAGCTCGGTCTCTCCCTTGGGAGTAACCTTACCGACCAGAATATCGCCGGGGCGAACCTCGGCACCGATGCGGATAATACCCTCATTGTCGAGATCCTTCAGTGCTTCATCGGAAACATTGGGAATCTCGCGGGTGATTTCCTCGGGACCGAGCTTTGTATCACGAGCATCGCACTCATATTCCTCAATATGAATGGATGTGTAGAGGTCACGCTTTACGAGGTTTTCGTTAAGAAGAACAGCGTCCTCGTAGTTGTAGCCTTCCCAGGGCATATAGGCAACGATGATGTTGTAGCCGAGAGCAAGCTCACCGTGGTCGGTTGCCGGACCGTCGGCGATAGGCTGCTTGGCGAATACGCGGTCACCCTTGTATACGATAGGTACCTGATTGATGCAGGTGCCCTGGTTGGAACGCAGGAACTTCTGGAGCTTGTAGCTGTCGATATCACCGTTGTCGGTGCGAATCTTAATCATATCCGCAGTGACATAGATGACCTCACCGGCATGCTTAGCCAAAATCATGACGCCGGAGTCGCAGGCAGCCTTATACTCCATACCGGTACCGACAAGCGGAGCCTGGGTACGGAGCAGAGGTACAGCCTGACGCTGCATGTTCGCACCCATGAGGGCACGGTTGGCGTCATCGTTCTCAAGGAACGGAATCATTGCGGTAGCAATGGAAACAACCTGCTTAGGCGATACGTCCATGTAATCTACGCGCTCTTTCGGTACCAGCATGGTATCCTGATGATAGCGGGCAGTAACACGGGGATGAACGAAGTTGCCGTTCTCATCCAGCGGTTCGTTTGCCTGAGCGATTACGATATCTTCTTCCTCATCGGCAGTCAGATAGCTGACATCCTCGGTAACAACGCCGGTCTCTTTATCGACACGGCGGTACGGAGTCTCCATGAAGCCGAAGCGGTTTACCTTTGCATAGTTGGAGAGAGAACCGATAAGACCGATGTTCGGACCTTCCGGAGTCTCAATGGGGCACATACGGCCGTAATGGGAGTTGTGAACGTCGCGAACCTCGAAGCCTGCGCGCTCACGGGAAAGACCGCCGGGTCCCAATGCGGAAAGACGGCGCTTGTGAGTCAGCTCAGACAGCGGGTTGTGCTGATCCATGAACTGGGACAGCTGGGAGGAACCGAAGAATTCCTTAACGGCTGCCACAATCGGACGAATATTAATAAGGGTTGAAGGGTTGAGATTCTCAGAATCAGAGGTGGACATACGCTCACGAACGACGCGCTCTACACGGGAAAGGCCGATTCGATACTGGTTCTGCAGCAGCTCGCCGACGGAACGAACACGGCGGTTGCCCAGATGGTCGATATCATCGGTCTTGCCGACACCGTTCATCAGATTCAGCAGATAGCTGATGGAAGCAATAATATCCTCATGGGTGATGGTGCGGCTGTAGTAGTCGAGGGTACGGGAGCAGATCATCTTCATGCGGGAAGAATCATCGCCCGGTACGGCCTTTACATATACAACAACGGGACCCTCGGCACCGAAGAGAGCATCCTCACGGCCGTCGGGAATAGCATCAACCATGCTGCGGTCGATTACGGTATCAGCCGGCAGTACGACCTCCCCGGTCTCCCGATCCACGATAGGATCAGCCAGCACCTGACCGATGATACGGCGGCGCCAGCCCAGCTTCTTAGTAATCTTATAGCGGCCTACGGTAGCCAGGTCATAGCGCTTCGGGTCGAAGAACAGAGCACGCAGGAGCTGCTCGGAATTGTCGACCGTGGGCGGCTCGCCCGGACGGAGGCGGCGGTAAATCTCAATAAGAGCTTCCTCTCTGGAGGTAGTGCTGTCACGCTCCAGAATGGTCATAATGCGCGGATCCTCATCGAAGAGAGCCGCAATATCCTCGTTTCTGGCAAAGCCCAAAGCACGGAGGAAAATAGAAACCGGCAGACGGCGGGTACGGTCAATGCGGACATTGATCATGTCGCTTGCATCGGTCTCCAGCTCAATCCAGGCACCGCGGTTAGGAATAACCGTAGCCTTGTAGAGTTTCTTGCCCGAGGTATCAATTTCTTCTTCATAATAGGCACCGGGAGAGCGTACAAGCTGACTTACGATTACGCGCTCGGCACCGTTGATGATGAAAGTACCGGTATCGGTCATCATGGGGAAATCGCCCATGAAGACTTCATTCTCGATAATTTCGTCTGACCGTTGCTTATTTACAAGTCTAACATTCACCCGCAGCGGAGCTGCCATGGTGACATCTAGTTCCTTACATTCATCGAGCTCATACTTCGGCTCACCAAGATGGAAATCGCCGAAAGAAAGCTCATAGTTACCAGTGAAGTCGGAAATAGGAGAAATATCGCGGAAGATTTCTGCCAAGCCTTCCTCAAGGAACCACTTGTAGGAATTCTTCTGGATGTCGAGCAGATTCGGCATCTCCATGACTTCTTTAATCTTGGCATAGCTATACCTGGTTCTCTTACCAACCGGCACAGGATTAAACAAAGACCTTCACCCCTTAGCCAAATTTAGTGACACTAAAAAACGGAAAAAACAGGACTCTTTCCAATTTCTTTCCGCCATCTATATAAAAAAGTGCAGGGGCAGACACCATCTGCCCACAACGCACAATGCCGCTACTTTATGCAATTGTAAATCATACCACCTCGAGTATGTCCTGTCAATAACTTTTCCGTATATATTTTTATTCCGCCTAATTTTTTAAGGAAATATCCATGCTTCCGGAACGGAAGCCCTCTAAATCCAAAGTTATGTAGTCAAAGCCAAGACTCTTCAGATACCCGATGACCGCGCTGCGCTCTTCCGGCAGAGCCAGTTTCGGCAAATCTATCGCGTCCACTTCCAGTCGGGCGATGCTCCCATGACACCGCAGACGGACATTGCAGAAGCCCCGGCTGCGGATGAAACGCTCGCCGTCATCAATGCGACGGAGAAGTTCATAATCCACCTTCTGACCGTATGGGATTCTGGTAATCAGACAGGGAGCCGACGGCTTCTGCGCCGCAGACAGTCCGTACTCGGCCGCCAGCCGCCGGACAGCAGCCTTCGTCAAGCCGGCAGCTGCCAGCGGACTCACTATCCCCAGCTCCGCCACAGCCTTCAGCCCCGGGCGGTACTCCTTCAGGTCATCGGCATTCGTGCCGTCAAGGAACAGAGTCTTCCCCGTCTCCGGCAGCTCAGCGAGAACTGCATCCTTTATCTTCTCGAATATCGTCTTCTTGCAGAGGTAACAGCGGTTCACCGGATTATTTTCAATCCCGGCTTCCCGCAGCTCGTCCACATCCACCAGCCGATGGATTGCCCCCAGCTCCGCCGCCGACCGCTGTGCCTCCTGCCACTCCCCCGCGGGATGCAGCAGAGTACGGGCCGTAACGGCAAAGACCTTCACGCCGCTTCCTGCAGCAGCCTCCACCGCCAGCCGCAGGACAACCGCCGAATCTACCCCGCCGGAATATGCCGTGACGATATTGTCGTACTCCACGGCGTAGTCGGCAAACAGCCTTTTAATTCCCTGCCACTCTGACAATCTCATATACCTCCCCAAAGGGACGGCCGGACTTCCTGGCCAGCTCGGCCACACTCTCATACTCCGGAACCCGGCGGCAGAAATCCTTTCCCCGGACTTCCTTCACCTTCGCCTCTCCCAGCTCCGTCATCACCGTGATGATTTCTCTGGGAAGAATATGCCTTTTCATCTTCCGGCTGCGGATGCCGATGGTCGTAGTTTCCCGGAAGATAATATCTTCCAGTTCTCCCTGCTTCTCCTCATCACAGATGACAGTCAAGAGAAACGCCGGACGATTTTTCTTCATATAGACAGACTGGAAAAACGCATCTCTTGCCCCGGCCTTCATAAGCTTATCGAGCGTGAAGCCCATTGCTTCACCGGTGGCATCGTCAACATTCGTTTCCAATTCAATTATCTCATCCGATGTGCCGGCAGCCGACGGCTCATCCTCCTCGATAATCATCGTTCGCAGGAAGGACGGTCTCTCGTAGGCCCGCTTCCCTGCCCCCAGTCCTACCCGCTCAATGCGGAAGGAAGAAGGAAGTCTGTCTGTGGTGCGGATAGCTGCCGCAATGGCCGCACCGGTAGGCGTTACCAGTTCGCCCTTCATATCCGTTATCCGCAGCTTCAGGCCGGAAGCCGCAGCTATATTGGCCACCGCCGGCACCGGCACCGGCAGCATACCATGCTGGCAGCGGATGGAGCCTGTACCCTCGCACAGTTCTCTCACCACACAGCCCAGCTTGTCGGGGTAGCCCAGATTGTCAAGGCATACCGCCGCAGCCGTGATATCGACAATGGAGTCAATGGCTCCTACTTCATGGAAGTGAACTTCATCTCTCGGAACGCCGTGAGCCTTCGACTCAGCATCGGCAATAATGTCGAAAATCTTCTTGGCCAGCTTTCTTGCGCCCTCAGTCATGGGAGTCCGGTCAAGAATATCAATTATCTCCGGCAGACCCCGGTGAGCGTGAGCATGATGATGCTCATGAGGAGTATGCTGATGGTCGTGGTCATGGTGATGATTGTGATGATGTTCATGCCCATGTTCGTGATTATGGTCGTGGCCATGCTCATGGTCGTGATGATGTTCACTTCCATACAGATAATTCATGTCGTGGTCGTGATTTTCATGCTCGCTGTCCAGAATGACATCGAAGTCGCAGAGGTCGAGGCCGGCCTTCTTCACCCTGGAGATATTTACGGAGAAACCATCAGCCGGTATCCCCGCCAGCACCTTCTCCAGCACCTGCCTGTCTGCTCCCAAATCGAGGAGAGCGGCCACCGTCATATCGCCGCTTATTCCCGTTTCACATTCGAGATAGAGACTTCTTCCGCTCATTTATTTCACTCCCAGACTGTTTATCTGCCCGGCAATATAGCCGGCACCGTAGCCATTGTCAATATTTACCACTGCAATGCCGTTGGCGCAGGAATTTATCATGGTCAGCAAGGCCGACAGACCGCTGAAGCTGGCTCCGTATCCAACGGAAGTAGGCACCGCAATCACCGGCTTGTCCACCAGACCGCCAATGACACTGGCCAGCGCCCCCTCCATTCCCGCGATGGCGATTACGCAGTTGGCCTTCTGAATCAGTTCGGCTCTTGCCAGCAGACGGTGAATCCCGCTGACGCCCACATCGTAGACCCGCTCCACATAGTTGCCGAAGAATTCCGCCGTCTGTGCAGCTTCCTCTGCCACGGGAATGTCAGCCGTTCCAGCTGTGCATACGGCTATAAGCCCCTTCTTCGCCCTGCCGGGCTTCTCTATCTTCATTATCCGGGCCAGCTCGTCGTACTGCACAGGCACCGAGGGCATAGCCGCCTTCACCAGTTCATACTGCTCTGCCGTGGCTCTTGTCCCCAGCACCTCACCGTTAGCCTCGTACAGCTTTTGGAAAATTTTTATCAGATGTTCGTCGGCCTTGCCCTGACAGAACACCACCTCCGGGTACCCGGAGCGGACAGCTCTGTTCAAATCCAGCTTGGCGCAGCCGATATCCTCTACCGGAGGCTTACGGAGAATCGACTCCGCCTCCTCCACGGAAACAGCCCCGGAGCGGACTGCCTCCAGCAGTTCTCTTGTTTGCATATCACTTACCCTGCGGCACAGCTTCTTCTCTGACCGGGCCGCCCTATCAACTTACTTCAAAGCAATGACTGCCGCCAGACGGCCGGTTGCCCCATCATCATGACGGAAGGAGAAAAACAGCTCATGGTTGCTGTCTGTAGATACATTGGCATTACAGATGTTTTCCGCCGGCACTCCGGCCTGCTCCAGCACATACTGATTTACCGACCACAGGTCGAGATGCTCCTTCGCATAGCCCTCCGTGAGAACAAAGCCCCGCTCCTTCGTCACCGCCTCACCGAAGCGGGCGGTAAACATATCCGCCAGCTCCCGGCCTACCTCATAATCGGCACCGTTTATGGAAGGGCCGATAGAGGCGAGAATATCTTCCGGTCTGGAGCCGTAGGCAGCCGTCATCGTTTCTACTGCCCGGGCAGCGATAGAGTCGTAGCTCCCCCGCCAGCCGGCATGGACGGCACCAACTGCCCTCTTTATCGGATCGAAGAGCAGCACCGGCGTACAGTCCGCCACAAAGACCATCAGCGGCAGCCCCGGCACATTCGTGACCATGGCATCGGTATTATCCAAAGCATCCGCATACACCGTATTTCCCCGGCCCGCATCGGAAGCGGTAACCACCGCCACCCGGTCGCTGTGAGTCTGCTGAGCAGTCACCAGCCGATCAAAATCCAACTCCAGAGCAGAGAGAAACCGGCGGCGATTTTCAATGACCGCATCCGGCCTGTCACCTACATGAAGGGCAAGGTTCAGTGAGCGATATACGCCCTCGCTGACACCGCCCTGTCTGGCACTCACCGCAGCCGTAACCATAGTCTTGGGGAAAATGGAAAATTCTCCGTACCAGAGATTTGCCAGCGCATCCGCACCGTTTTTCAAGCAGAACATAATTTATCCTTTCAAAAGCTCAATTCTGAGCGCATACACCGCAGCGCCTGCATCCATCAAAACACATTTTTGTGAATTTTCTCTGACGGGCATTCTCCAGCTCCGCCCGAAGATACTCGCGGCGCACACCGATGTCTATCATATCCCACGGGAAGATTTCTTCTGCTTCTCTCTCCCGATAGAGATAGAAATCGGCATCAATGCCTTCATCCTTCATAGTACGCAGGAACGCCTTCGGCGCCTCAGCTCCCCTTGCCTCGTATGCCCGACAGAGCAGCTCACCTATCCGGCTGTCGCCTCGGGACAATACGCCCTGAATGTACGCTTCCTTCAGTGATTCCGTCTTCAGCTCTATGCCCCTGCGTTTCTTCAGTCCGGCAGCCAGCCGCTTCAGCGACTCCTCCACCGTTTTTTTCTCCGCCATGGGCAACCACTGGAAGGGAGTAAAAGGCTTGGGAATAAACGGATTTACGCTGAGGGTGAATGTTCCTCTGCTCCCTTCGGCCTCCATGAAATCCTTCAGCCGATGAGTCAGCTCGGCTATAGCATCAATATCCTCCGGCTTCTCCCAAGGCAGTCCCACCATTATATACATACGGAAGTGACGGATTCCTGCCGCTACACCGAGACGAATGGTATTGTAGAGATGCTCCTCCTCAATGCCCTTGTTTATCACCGATCGCATGTCGGCGCTGCCTGCCTCGGGAGCGATGGTGATAGTCTGCATCCCGCTGTCTGCCAGTGCCTTTACCAGCGTAGGCGTCACAGAATCCGCCCGGAAGGAAGCCACCGACATAGTCTGCCCCTCACCCCGGATATACTCGCAAAGCGCATCTATCTCCGGATAATCGGAAATGGCTGCCCCCATGAGACCGAAACGCTTGCCAAATTTCTTCGCCTCTTCTATCTCCTGCTTCAGCACCGCCAGTGAGCGGCTGCGGGGACGGCGGAAAGCATACCCTGCCATGCAGAAGCGGCAATGACGGCCGCAGCCCCGGCCTGTCTCTACAAGATAGAGATTAAACTCCGTATCCTCAGTGACCACCACGGTGTGCGCCGGATAGTCATCAAGCTTCTTCACCCAACGGCGGCTTATCCGCTCCGGCACTCCTGCCGCCTCCGCGGTGGGGCTGACACCGGACACCCGGCCCTCTTCATCGTACTGCCACTCGTACAGGGACGGCACAAAGACACCCGGCACCGCCGCCAGCCGCCGAATCGTCTCCCGGCGGGACAGCTTCTCTGCCCTCGCCTGCTGGACGGCATCTACGATTTCCCCTACCGTCTCCTCACCCTCGCCGATGACGAAAGCATCAATAAAGGGAGACAGCACCGACGGATTGAAGGTCGCACAGGGACCGCCGGCAATGACGATAGGCTCCCGCTCACCCCGGTCGGCTGCCCGGACGGTTACTCTGCCCATATCCAGCAGCAGCGGCACATTGAAATAATCCATCTCAAAGGACACCGCCAGACCGATAATATCAAAATGGTCGAGGGGCCGCTGATTTTCCATGGTCATTATAGGCGTATCCGTCCGCTGATATTCCGCCAGCTCCTTTTTTTCCGGCAGAAAAAACCGCTCGCAGACAGTATCGCTGCGGCGGTTCAAAATATCGTAAATTATATGAAAGCCCAAATTCGACATCCCGGTACCGTACGCATTGGGATAGCCCAATGCAAACCTTACGGCCCCGCCGTCACTGCTGCTGCGGTAGTAGCCCTGCTCTTTGGCAAGGCGCTGCCGCAGTTTTTCTGTCAGCTTCCAGTTCAAATGTATTCCTCCAAGCTACCGCCTTTATTTACCCATCGACCGGTTCAGAAGCTGCTCCAGCTCATCCCGGAACATGGTTATATCGGCAAACTTCCGATACACGGAAGCAAAGCGTATATAGGCAACCTCGTCAAAGTCCCGCAGCTTGTCCATGACCAGCTCACCAATCTTATTGGTGGTTATCTCCCGGTCGGCGGAATTTCTTATGGAACGCTCTATATCCCGGGACAGCTTCATTATCTCATCCATGGGAATATTCCGCTTATCGCAGGAGCGGATAAGACCGTTGAGAATCTTGCTGCTGTCGAAGGCCACCCTCCGGCCGTCATTCTTGATGACCATGAGGGGAACCTGCTCTACCTCTTCATAGGTGGTAAAGCGGCGGCCGCACTCCATACACTCCCGGCGGCGTCGGATAGACATATCGTCATCCGACGAACGGGAATCTATTACTTTGCTGTCTTTTGCTTTGCAAAACGGGCAACGCATACTGTTCACCTTCTTACTTCTGCGGCTTCTTTTTGCTTGGCCGCAGGAGGCACTTTTCACCAAAACCGATAAGGTCGAGCCGACCTGTCTTCTTCAACGCTTCCTCTACGAAAGGGCGATTCTCCGGCAGCCAGTACTGCATCAGCGCCCGCTGGAGTTTCTTCTCCTCCGGCCGCTTCGCCGTCCAGACCTTCTCACCGGTCAGCGGATCTATACCGCTGTAATACATCGCCGTGGAGAGCGTCCCCGGCGTAGGAATGAAATCCTGCACCTGCTGGGGATGATAGCCCATCTCCCGCAGGAACACTGCCAGCTCCACCGCATCCTTCAGCGTCGCCCCCGGATGACTCGACATGAAGTAAGGAACGAGGTACTGTTCCTTCCCCAACTTCTGATTCGTCTCCTCAAAGCGGCGGACGAACTTCAGATACGTACTCCGGTCGGACTTGCCCATAAGATGAGTAACCCGGTCGGTGATATGCTCCGGAGCAATCTTCAGCTGACCGCTCACATGATACTTGCACAACTCCGTCAGGAAGCTGTCCTTACACTTCAGCAGATAATCAAACCGTATGCCGGAGCGGACGAATACCTTCTTTACCCCCGGCAGCTTCCGCAGCCTTCTCAGCAGCACAAGGTAATCATCCTGATTGGCATCCAGATTGCTGCAGGGTACCGGCGACAGACAGGACTTGCCCCGGCAGGTACCCCGCTTCAGCTGTGCCTGACAGCTGGGAATACGGAAATTCGCCGTAGGGCCGCCCACATCGTGAATATACCCCTTGAAGCCCGGCTGCTTCGTCAGCAGCTCAGCCTCCCGGATGATTGACTCCTGACTCCGGGCCTGAATGATTCGTCCCTGATGGGAAACAATGGCGCAGAAATTGCAGCCGCCGAAGCAGCCGCGCTGACTCACCAGACTGAACTCTACTTCCTTCAGAGCCGGGACACCGCCTGCCTCCCGGTACATGGGATGATAAGTCCTCATATACGGCAAGTCATAAATCTCATCCATCTCCTCTGTGGAGAGAGGCATCGCCGGCGGATTCTGGACGATACACCATTCGCCGTTCTGCTGGGCCAGCCGCTTGCCCCGGATAGGATCCTGCTCCAGATACTCCTCCCGGAAAGCTGCGGCAAAGACCTTCTTGTCCGCCAACACATCATCGAAGGACGGTAGCTTCACATAATCGTAAATATAATCGAAATCCGGCACACGGAAACAGGTACCGGGAACATCCTGTATAGCCTCTACCGGCGTACCCCGCTGCAGCTCCGCTGCCAATGCCAGTATCTGCTTCTCACCCATACCGTAGATGAGAATATCCGCCGCTGTATCAGCCAAAATAGACCGCTTCAGACGGTCAGACCAGTAATCATAGTGGGCAAAGCGCCGCAGACTGGCCTCAATGCCGCCGATGATGATAGGTACATCACCGAACAGTTCCCGCAGCTTATTGGCATAAACAGTCACCGCATGAGGCGGCCGCTTGTCCGGCGCCCCGCCCGGTGAATAAGCATCGGTACTCCGGCGCTTCTTCGCCGCAGTAAATTTATTCAGCAGCGAATCCATATTGCCGCTGGAAACAAGAAAAGCCAGACGTGGCCGGCCGAAGCGGAGAAAATCCGCCGACCTCCGCCAGTCCGGCTGGGGAATAATCCCGACCCGATAACCGTGAGCCTCCAGCAGCCGGCAGATGATAGCCGGCCCAAAGCTCGGATGGTCTACATAGGCATCGCCGGAGACAAAGACGAAATCCAGCTCATCCCAGCCTCTGCGCTCCATGTCCTCCCGGCACACCGGGAGAAAGCCATCCTGATTAAACGAACCTCTATTATTTTTTTCTGAAATATCCTGCATTATTTAACTCTTTCGGCCTTATCCTTTGTATAGCGAATCTCTATGACCTCGCCGTTTTTGCCGGCCTTGCCCATAGGCTTGCCGTTTCTGACGATTTCCACCGCACCGGCATTGCCGAGGGTCACATTGACATTCGTCTTGCCCTTCCAGGTGAGACGCTGACCCTTCTCCACGAAGCCCTCAAAAACATCCTTGCCGTCGGAAGTGACCCAGGTCCAGCAGTTGCTGCTGAAGGTCGCCACTACCTCCACGCCGTCCGTCATACCGGAGGCAGAGGCAGTAGAATTCGCCACATCTATGACGGTACTCTCCTGCTTCGGAGCAGTCTGAGTGACCTTCCCCTGAGAGGAAGGCTCGCTGCCGAAGAAATAATAAACGCTTCCGACGAAAGCAACCACTACCACCGCCGCTGCCGTAAACAGCTTCGTCAAGGTGCTCATACCCTGAGTCCGGGCCTTGTAATCCCTGCCGGAGCTGAAAGTAACCCGGCGGCTCTCATCCCTCACCGGAACTGCCGGAGCTGCCGCCTTGGGAGCCTCCGGCTCGGCAGCAGTATCCTGCTCCTTCAGCTCAGGCTCCATCTCCTCCTTGAACCGGGCCGCGATTTCATCGCCGTCCAGCCCCAGAAAATCTGCATAATTCCGCACAAAACCACGGGCATATACCAAGCCCGGCAGCTTGTCATAATTTTCCTGTTCGATTGCTTCTATATATGAGCGCCGGATGCTGGTACTGTTCTCAACATCTTCGATTGTAACGCCCTTCGTCTCTCTTTGCTCCCGGAGAAGTTTTCCTACCAATGCTGCCACCCGCTTTCTTTATGAAAACCGTATTTTAATCGGGGCTGTCTTCTGCACCTCACATACAGTTCAGACAGTCCCCCAAGTTTCTATTTCAATTTGATTATACGCTATAAGTTATGAGTTTGTAAATATTATTTCACATATATTTTTGCCACCAGCTGCGAAGATACCACGCAGCCGCAGCCACCACTACGAAAACGAAGCCGATGGGCAGAGCCACAAAGACAATAAACCACAGCAGTGCTGCCGCCACCAGTATCAGCACCAGCTTCGACAGGAAGCTCGAACTGCTGTTCACCACATAGACATGCGGACGGAAGGTATCGCTCTCGGACTCCGTACCGACCCGCTTCCCATTCTCATCAATAGTCTCGCCCTCATAGCTGCGGCGCTCACTGCCGCTCATCACATGGACTCGGCCACTGTCATCGTTACCGTTGTCCCCGGACTCTGACCACTCAGCATCAAGTATTACCAGTTCCTTTGAGGAATTATCTTTTTCAGACATGGCACTTTCCTTTATAAACAAACTATCTTTATATGGCACTGCTCAATCAGCAGCCGGCATCCAGACCGATGTCGTTGCGAAGCTGAATTGCCTCCGCAATATGCCGCTCGGTAATGTTGTTCTCCCCTGCCAGGTCGGCAATGGTTCTTCCCACCTTGATAATCCGGTCGTAGGAACGGGCGGAAAGATTCTTCGCTGCAAAGAAGCTGGCTAAGAGATTCTGGGCGGCCGGCGTCAGATGGCAGGTCTTCTTCAGCATGGCATGATTCATCTGGGCATTGCAGAAAACATTGCTGCCCATAACCGAGAAGCGCTCCAGCTGCCGCTGCCGGGCGGCGGTGACCCGCGCCCTTATCGCGGCCGAGGACTCAGCCTTTGTCTCCGCCGTCAGTTCCTTGTACTCCACCCGCGGCACTCTGATATGAATATCTATCCTGTCCAGCAGCGGTCCGGAAATCTTCCGGGTATAACGCTTTATCTCATTGGGCAGACAACTGCAGGCGTGACTGCTGTCTCCCTGCCAGCCGCAGGGACAGGGATTCATCGCCGCTATCAGAATACACTGAGACGGAAATGTCAGCGAAGCATGGACGCGGGAAACAGTCACCTTGCCATCTTCAATGGGCTGACGCAGCACCTCAAGGGTCTGCTTGGAAAACTCCGGCAGCTCATCCAGGAACAATACTCCGTGATGGCTGAGAGTGACCTCACCGGGTCTTGGTACACTGCCGCCGCCGATGATTGCCGTAGCGGAGGTTGTATGATGAGGACTGCGGAAAGGCCGCTTCGTCACGAGACCGCTGCCCCCAGAGAGAAGACCGGCGATACTGTATATCTTTGTGACCTCCAACGCCTCCGCCCCGGTCATAGCTGGAAGAATCGAAGGGAAACGCCGAGCCAGCATTGTTTTGCCTGCGCCGGGAGAGCCGGCCATCAGCACATTGTGACCGCCGGCGGCGGCAATCTCCAAGGCCCGCTTCGCCTGAAACTGACCCTGAACATCGGCAAAATCATCCTCCATCAGCTCCGGCACATCCTCTGCCGCCTCAACCGGCACCACCGGACTCAGCGCCCCGACACCGTTAAGTCCGTCTACCAGCTCACAGAGCCGTCGGACAGCATAGACCTCTATTCCCTCCACCAGCAGAGCCTCATTGGCGTTGTCAGCAGCGAGGAAAATCTTCTTAAAGCCCTTATCCCGAGCCTTTATCGTCATAGGCAGGATGCCGTGAATACCGCGAAGTTCTCCCTCCAGTGAAAGCTCCGCCGCAAATATTGCCCCCTCCACGCGCTCCTGCTTTACGAGACCGTGGGCGATAAGCAGACCGAGAGCCATCGGCAGGTCGAGGCCGGAGCTGTCTTTCTTTATATCCGCGGGAGCGAGGTTTATCGTCACTTTCTGCGGGGCATACCTTATGCCTGAGTTCTTTATAGCAGTGCGTACCCGCTCCTTGGACTCACGGACAGCGGTGTCAGGCATACCTACGATATCCGTCCCCGGCATACCGGCAGAGACATCCACCTCTACATCAATGATAAAACCGTCAACGCCCTGTGTAGTCGCGCCGTATGTCCTTGCAAACATGGCTGGCTCTCCCCTCGCGCAAATTCAAATAATCTTTCTGAATTATTCAATATACGGCAGGGGAAATCCTTCCTGCCGAAGAAAAAATATCTTTTGATATTAAAAATGTGCCACCGGAAATGTCGCCGGTGGCACTGGAAATTAGTAATATTAAAGTCTCCCCTATAGGTGTGCCTTTTTAGTTGTTGGCGGTGCGTGACCCTCTCCTCTGGAGAGGGGGGACCGGCGAAGCCGGTGGGTGAGGTTATATTACCTCACCCGTCAGCCTTCGGCTGCCACCTTCCCCATAGGGGAAGGTATTTGGGTGTTGGCGGTGCGTAGTCCTCCCTGCGTGCAGGGAGGGGGACCATGCGAAGCATGGTGGAGGGTTCGTCAGAACATCCACTGGAACTGAGCATTGAGGCCGATGCCGCGCTGCTTGCCCACCGACCCGGTGAGACCGAGACCAGTCTCGAAGTTACCCTTGCCCGGCTTTATCTTCCAGCCCAGCTCGAAGATACCGGTATCGCCCTTGATAGAGGGAGAGGGCGCATCGAAGGAAGTGCCGCCGCTGATGATGGTCGCCTTTGCCTTGCTGTCGAACTCATGCTGCCACGCGAGGCCGGTATAGATGCTGCTCTTGTCATTTATCTTGTGAGTATAGCGGACACCGAGGCGGGTACGGATGGAGTCAACCGCCTTGAAGTCGTAGTCGTAGCCGTTGCTGAGGTGGGCTCGGTCTCCTGCCTGATGGCTGTAGAAGAGCTTGCCGTAGTAGTCGAGTGAGTCATGCTCATCCAGCTTCACTACCTTGCCTACACCGAGATGCATAGCGTAGTAGGCGGCGCTGGTATCGTAGTTTACATTATCCACGCCGGTGAAGTTGCTGCTGTAGTCGCTCTTGGCGCGGCCGCCCCGGAGGGAGCCTTCGTAGTAGAGACCGTCCTTGTTGGTCTGCTTCGCCATGACGCCGATACCGAGGAAGCTGCTGGTTCCGTCGCCGTGGGTGCCATTGTCCAGGTAGGAGTCATAGCTGCCGCGGCCGTACTCGACGACAGGGCCGAACATCAGCTTGCCCTGCTTGTTCTCTACTTCCTTGGCGAAGCCTACCGCCACATTCCATGACTTCAGGTCTACATGGGAGCCGGACTCGACTCTGGTCTTGCTGCCGCCGACAGCGGCGAAGGGAGCGAGAGTGGAGGCACTGCCCTCGGCAGCAGAGATAGCAGTGGACTGAGCGGCACCGGTCATGGCCTCCCCGGCCATCATGTCGGCACCGGCGTTGATGAGGGAAACGCTGGCGGCCATTGTCTCTACCGGGGACTTGGCGGCGCTGTCCGGGCTGTTGTCAGGTGTGCCGTCGTTCTTAGCGATGGCGATGAGCTTGCCGTTTGTTAACATTCCTGTGGTAGGAATCGGTACCTCTCTATCACCTTCATAAAGTTTGAAGTCAAGGTCTACCTTCATTATGCCATCGCTGGACATCGTATTGTAGGTGGTGAATTCATTAACAGTCAATTTTCCCGCTGTTCCCGCTTGCAGCAGAGTGATTTTATCGCCTGCCTTGACACTGCCGACATTCCGCACACCGGCGTAGATGGTAGTACCGTTTACCTGAGCCTCTTTTTCAACAGTCAGCATGGTCTTGCTACCTGTCGCATCCATATCAGCGGCATTGATGTAGAAGTTAAGGGTAGCACTCATTTCAGAAGAAGGGATAACAGAGAGGTAACGGCCTATCATGTTCCCTGTGTTGTAAACATTGACGGTGCCGCCACCGAGGATTGGACTACCAGCAGTATTTATATTCGGATAAACATTCAGCTTGATATTGGCATGACCATTGGTATCATTTATATCTCCCAGAGTGATGGTGTTTGCCATGGGGGATGTAGGTGTAGGATTACCTTTACCGCCGTAGACACTGCCATTAACTGTTCCATTGGCAATGGTTACAGTGTTGTTGGTAGCAGGGCGATTTGATGAATAGCCGCCGTAGACATCCACATCGGTAAAGCTTCCGCCGCTGATATTCACGGCATTGTTGCTGGCGGCATAAGTGCTATAAGCACCGTAAATATTAATATCTTTAAAGGTACCACCGCTGATATTTACTACATTTCCTTCGGCAGTGCCGTAAGTACCGGCATGCCCGCCGCCAAGCCCGTCAGATCCGTCTCTGCCAGAACCTGTAACAGAGCCATCGCTGATATTTACCACATTGTTTTTGACCGATGAATTATTGGAATACCCGCCATAAAGCCCCTTGATTGTAATAGAGCCGCCGCTGACATTTACCTCATTCTTTTCAGCAAGGTTGTTGCTGCTGCCGCCATAAACAAAGTCGCTTCCATCTCCAATAATGCCGCCGCTGATATTTACACTATTGCCGCTGGCATAACTGTGACTACTGCCGCCATAAACGTTGCCAACCTTACCTCCGCTGATAACCGCCTTATTGCCGGAAGCAATGCCGTAACCGGAATAACCGCCATAAATGTTTACCTTGTGATTAAAGGTACCATCTTTGACAGTTACAGTGTTGTTCTGTGCGATGCCATTCGTCTCGCCAAATCCGCTTCCGTAGCCTTTTGTCCAGCCGCCATAAATCACCTTGGCGCCTGTAAAAGTACCGCCTTCAATCGTTACACTATTGCCATCAACCGTATTGTTAGCAGCCTCGGAATAACCGCCATAAATTGTACTTGAATTAATATCTGCCGTGCCGCTGATAATCACCTGATTTTTATTAGCAGAATCGGTCCTGGCGTATCCACCATAAATGTCTCCGTTAACTGTACCTCCGCTGATGATTCCCCTATTGAGATTAGCAGCACCACCGTTGAAAGAGTATCCGCCATAAACGACTCCATTAACTGTACCTCCGCTGATAACTGCTGTATTATTTTCGGCTTTTGCACTATTGTTAGTGTAACCGCCATAAACATTATATACTACTGCATCGCCGGTAATGGTTATGCTATTGTTTTCTGCATTGCCAATGTTTTTTATGCTATTTATTCCGCCATATACATTGCTCCACGATGCGCCTGAAACGGTAAAAACGACATCTGATGCCTTCACCTTATCAGGTATGTTCCCAGTCGTACCAATAAGAATAAGGGTATCACCCTCGGCCTTTACTCCTGTAATTTCAGGCGCACCGCCTTCTGTTACAGCATAAATGGTGTCATCTGCCGCCTCAGCCTTCTCCCAGTGTCCCCCCCGGCGAACACAAATCCGCATAGGATGGCGGCGCAAATATGCTTCTTCTTCAGGTTGCTCATAAGTTTCATGGTTGTTCCTCCGTTGTCTATGTAAATTGCAGTTGTTGACTGTGTTACCTTATCCGTCATCGTCGGCAGACGAACCCACCACCGCCCTTGAAATGGGCGGACACAACCTCATCCGTCAGCCTGCGGCTGCCACCTTCCCCAGAGGGGAAGGTCTTTAGTGGTCGGCGGTGCTTGTCGGATATGTCCGTATACAGCGGGCATTAAATCTCATTTCAAACCGCGGGGGATTTTACCACAACATGAGAAATTTATCAAGACCTTGTTCGTGAATAGCAGGTATAGTTCGTGAATGGCAGCTTTAGGCTGAAATAATGCCACCCTGAAAATTGACAACTGCCTGATTCTGCACGGCTTTTATTATTAATTCTAATTTGGTAAAATGGTAACATCTCTGACAAAGAAGATGAATTAAATGCATTTGTTAAGAACGTTTTGCTTCTCGGCTATCGGCGGCTTCCTGCTAAGTCTCATCCATGCTCCCCTGCCGTGGATGCTGGGGCCTATAGCCGTAACAGCCTTGACCGGATACTATCAGAAGAAGCGGGTAGTGTGGCCTCTCCAGATACGCGAGGTGTCACAGCTTTTTCTCGGCTATGCGATGGGTCGCTCCTTCACCGCCGAGACGGTCACCCTGATAGTACAGGCACTGCCGCTGATGCTGCTGGCGGCGGTCCTGACGGTATGCGCCGGACTGGCCAGCGCGTGGCTGCTGATGAAGCGGTCAGACATCAATATGACGAGCTGTCTGCTGGGCTGTGTGCCCGGCGGTCTCACCCAGATGGTCATGCTGGCTGATGATCTACCTGATGCCGACATGACGGCAGTGACTATCCTGCAGACGACTCGAATGCTGTCCACTGTGGCGGTCGTCCCCTTCCTCACCATCCATGTGCTGGCCGATGCCAATGCTCAGGCCGCCGCTGCGGCTGCTCTGTCATCATCGGCGGAGTGGTCACATGTCGCCCTTTATGCAGTGCTGGCTGTGGTGGGTATGTTCGTCGCCAAGCTTATCCGTATGCCAGCGGCCTCCCTTATAGGTCCGCTTCTTGCCACCGGTATTTACCTCGTAGCTTCCGGCGAGACGGCACCGGTATTGCCAAACTTCTGGCTCCGCCTCGCCCAAATCGGTGCCGGCACCTACATCGGGGCGGGCATAGATGCGGCAAAGCTGCGTGGCTACAATGGCTACTGGTCAAGTATCTTCGAGGGTATCTTCATCGTACTGGTGGCGTCAATGGTGATGGCCATCGGGCTGCAGAAGCTGACCGGTATCGGGCTGACGACGGCGTTCCTCGGCTGTGCCCCCGGCGGCATTGCGGAGATGGGTGTCACTGCTCTGGCCGTAGGTGCGGACAGCGCGATGATGACCGCCTATCAGATGGCACGGCTGCTTTTCATCATTCTGTTTTACCCCTATATCGTTAAGCTTATCGTGGCGTGGAATACGAAATAATACAAGAAGCTCCCCGGTCGGATGGCGTATCCGATGCGGGGAGCCTTTTTATTACCGTTTATTTCTTTTTTTGATAGGTGCGCCGATTTTTGCGGCTTTGGGGGCGACCGGTCTGTTCTTCTTGTTCCGGCTGTCACGACCGCTGTGGGCAGCAGCTTTGGCCTTTGCCCGGGTGAGAGGTTTGCGCTTTTTCTCGGGCTTTGCCCATTTGTCACGACGAGCCTCTGCTTCGGGCTTTTTCTCCGCAGGAGCTTCCTTCCGGGGTTTATCCTGTTTCTTCTTCATGGATTCACGACGGATGTGAGCTTTGATTCCTGCCTCGATGCGGCGGAGCTGCTCCTGCTGTTTATCATTGACGAAGGTGATGGCTTCGCCTTCCCTGCCGGCACGACCGGTACGGCCGATACGATGGATGTAGTCGGTGACGGTGCGGGGGATGTCGTAGTTCACCACATGGGTAACGCCCTCGATGTCAAGGCCGCGGGCGGCAATATCGGTGGTGACGATAATCTGGAGCTTGGCATCACGGAAGCGCTTCAGCACCAGCGCACGCTGGGTCTGGGTCAACTCGCCGTGGAATTCGTCTACAAGGTAGCCCCAACCGGCCAGCTCCATGGTGAGCTTGATGACCCGCTCACGGGTGGAGCAGAATACCATCATGAGATAAGGATGGCTTTCGTTGATGTAGGCGCAGAGCTTGTCCAGCTTCGTTTCTTCGGTGGATGGATAGACGACCTGATGGATGGTATCAAGGGTAACATGCTCGGCCTCGATGGTAATCTCCGCCGGCTTGTCCATGAAGCGGCGGGTAATCACTCTAAGTCCGTCGGGGATGGTGGCGGAGAAGAGGAGAAGCTGGTGGTCACCGGCCAGCTCGTTCAGCAGCTTTTCCACATCCTCTATAAAGCCGCGCTTGAGCATTTCGTCGGCTTCGTCAAGGACTACTTTGTTGGCGGTGGCAAGGTTCAGCCGGCCGTGACGCCAATGGTCGAGAAGGCGTCCCGGGGTGCCGATGATAATCTGGGGATGCTGACCCAGCTTTGCTTTCTGCCGCTCGATGTCCTGTCCGCCGTAGAGGGCGAGGGAGCGGATTCCGTAGGCTTCGCCCAGCTGACGGGCGACCTTGGCTATCTGGATGGTCAGCTCCCGGGTAGGAGTGACGATAAGGGTCTGGATGACATCTATATCAGACTTCATCCTCTCCATGAGGGGCAACAGGAAGGCGATGGTTTTGCCAGTGCCGGTGGGGGCCTGTACGATGACATCACGGCCGCCGCGGACTGCCGGCAGGGCTGCTTCCTGTACGGGGGTGGCTTCGATAATGCCGGATTTTTTCAGGACAGTGAGAGCCGCCTCATTCACGCCCAGTTCTGCGAAGCTCTTACTCACCAGGCCAGCACCTCCGCTCCTGTCTCGGTGATGAGGATGGTCTTTTCCCACTGGGCGGACAGAGTGCCGTCGTGGGTGGTGACGGTCCAGCCGTCATCCTCATCCACATCTACCTCCGGCCGGCCGGCAGAAATCATCGGCTCTACGGTAAAGACCATGCCCGGTACCATGAGCATTCCGGTATTCGGCTCGCCGATATGAGCCACATAGGGCTCCATGTGGAAGTGCTTGCCGACGCCGTGACCGCCGAGGGCGGTGACGACGGTATAGCCGTTTTCAAGGGCGTGATTGCCGCAGGCGGCGTTCACATCGCCGAGGAAGTGCCAAGGTTTGGCGGCAGCGATACCCAAATCCATACATTCTTTGGTGACCCTTACCAGCTTCTCAGCTTCGGGGCTGACATTGCCTACCATAAACATGCGGGAGGCATCGGCATAGTAGCCGTTGTAGATGGTGGTAATGTCTATGTTGAGGATGTCGCCGTCCTTCAGGATGGTATTCTTCGAGGGAATACCGTGGCATACTACATTATTCAGGGAAATGCAGACGCTCTTGGGGTAGCCTTCGTAGTCAAGGCAGGCAGGGATGCCGCCGTGAGACACTATGTATTCGTGGCAGGCATTGTCCAGTGTCTCGGTGTCTACACCGGCTTTTACCAGCTCTCCTACCATGTCAAGGCAGCCGTTGTTGATGACGGCACTGGCTTTTATTCCTTCTATGTCTTTTTCGTTATTGATAATGTGGCGGGGCGGTCTGGTCTGACCAAGCAGCCAGCTGTATTTTATTCCTTTGATTTTTTCGTCGAATTTCAGGTGGCAGCTTTTGTATTTTTTCTTGCTGCCGCACCAGCAGTTATCGTTTCTATCCACTGTTAATCTCCTTCCAGGGCACAGTATTGTTTCCTTTGTAATAAACTTAACAATTTATATTACCACAAATCAACTTCCCTGCCTAGAGCAATCCCGTCAGCCTTGACACTTTTCCCGGTCTGCATTATGATTGTGTACACATTTTAATCTCAAAAGGTCGTGAAAATAATGAATAAGGTCCGACGGGTAATCTTCGGGCTTCTTTTTCTTTGTCTGCTGGCTGCTGCCGGCCGGCTGTACTATCTCTTCGAGGTGGAGGTAACGCCATCCGATGATGTGCTGGTGCTGAACTATCATCAGATAAACACGAGGGATGCAAACTCTCTCACCGTCCGTCCGGGAAATTTCGCCGATGAGCTGGACTATCTGACAGAGCATGGGTATCATGTAATTTCCCTTGACCAGTTTATCAGGCATCAGAATGAGGGGGCTACCCTGCCGGATAAGCCGGTATTGATTACCTTCGACGATGGGTACATGGACAACTACACGGATGCGTTCCCGCTGCTGAAGGAGAGGAATATGCCGGCTCTCATCTTCATCATTACCGACTATATCGGTACGCAGAAGAATTATATGACCTGGGCGCAGGTACACGAGATGGAGAAGAACGGCATTGAGTTCGGCAGTCACACCCTCAGTCATGCGATGCTGAGTCAGAATGACCCAAAGGATGCCAAGTTCCAGCTGGAGACGAGTCAAGCGGTGTTCCGCTGGCAGTTCGGCAGGAATGCCCGGGCTCTCGCTTATCCCTGCGGCTACTATGACGATACGGTAAAGAAGCTGGTCAAGGAGGCCGGCTATGAGGCGGCTTTCACTGTAGACTATGGGCCGGTAAGGCCGGGGCACGATATGCTGTCCCTGCAGAGGGTGCCTATCTTCGGCTGTCTGGATAATGAGCTGGAGCATTTCCGGCTCCGCATCGAGAAGGTGCCTGCGCTGTCAGTCCTCTATGCAGTGAGGACGAAACTGCGGGATATGGGGCTGGAGACACTGGCCAACTATGTGCCTATTCCGTAACTTTGGGAATATAATGAGCTGCGTTTCACATTATAGAAGATATTACCCCCCAGTCGCTTTCAGCGACAGCCCCCCTGAATGGGGGCCTCTGCGTATTGCCAGAGCTAAGCCTTCCCCACAGGGGAGTCTCAGAAATAAGCCAAAGTGCCGATGCCTGTAGACGGTTTTCTTACAGACATTATTCACCGGCGTTTTACATTAAGACATAAAAAAGTGTGTCAACGGGATTTGTCCCGCTGACACACTTTTTATTTGCTTCTCTTATTTGCTTTTCTTCGGGCGATGGAATTCAAAGAGGTTAAGGAACTGCTTTGCTTTGTCTGTCTTAGGTGCAGTGAAGAAGATTTCCGGGTCTTCATCCTCGACGATGCGTCCGTCATCAATGAGCAGTATCCGGTCGGCTACCGCCCGGGCGAACTGCATCTCGTGGGTGACGATGAGCATGGTCTTGCCCTGCTCAGCCAGGTCAAGCATGACATCCTGTACCTCTCGCACCATTTCCGGGTCGAGGGCGGCAGTTACTTCGTCAAAGAGCATGACTTCCGGGTGCATGGCCAGCGCCCGCACGATGGCTACACGCTGCTTCTGTCCGCCGGACAGCTCCGCCGGGTAGCTGTCGGCTCTGTCCTTCAGCCCTACACGGTCAAGGAGTGCCAGTGCCTCTTCCTTTACTTCGGCTTTATCTCTGCCCTGCACTTTGGTGGGGGCCAGCAGGATGTTTCCCAGCACCGTGAGGTGTGGGAACAGGTCGTAACTCTGGAATACCATGCCGATTTTCTGTCGGATGTCGGTGAGGTTTTTGCTGTCGTGGGTGATGGACTCATCCCCGAGACGGACGGTGCCGCCCTGTATCGGTTCCAGCGCATTCAGGCAGCGGAGGAAGGTACTTTTGCCGCAGCCGGAGCTGCCGAGTATCACCACGACCTCACCTTTGTTTACTGTGAGATTTATATCGTTGAGTATCACCTTATCGCCGTATTGCTTAAGGAGATGTTCTACAAAGAGCAACGGTTCTGCCATCGTTACACCTTCCATTTCTTTTCAAGGTATTTTGCCAGCATACTGATGGGCCAGCAGGCAAGGAAGTAAAGGATAAATATTACAAGATACAGGCCGAAGGCGGCATTTGGACTCTTGGCGCGGTTCGCCTCGATTATCTGCTGGGCTACCTTCAGCACTTCTATTACGCCAATCATCAGCACGAGGCTGGTGGTCTTAATCATGCGGGTGACAAGGTTAATGGATATGGGGAGCAGCCGCCGGACTGTCTGGGGGAGGATGACATGGAAGAAGGTCTGTGTCTTTGTCAGTCCCAGGGCCGCCGCGCTCTCGTACTGGTGCTTCGGTATGGAGGCCAGTGCGCCGCGGACGAGGTCGGCCATTTCCGCCGTTCCCCAGAGGGAGAATACTATGATGGAGGCCAGCTCGCCGCTGACATGTAGCTTCAGTATTTTCGTGGAGCCGAAGAATACGATGAAGAGCAGTACAAGCTGAGGCATTATCCGGATAAATTCCAGATAAACCCGGAGGAAGAAGCGAACTACTTTGTTCTCCCAGGTCATCAGGACACCCAGCAGGATGCCGGAGGGGATGCTGATTGCCACGGCCAGCAGGCTTATCTTCAAGGCAACGCCGAGGCCGCCGATGAGACGGGCCAGATTCTTGCCCTTGAACAGCACATCGAGACCGATGGCGGCGAGATTGAGGTCAGTCATGGCGCAGCCTCCTCTCTATGAAGCTGCCCAAGAGGGATATCGGCAGGAGAATAATCAGATAGAATACCACAAGCAGGAACAGGGATTCCTTGGTCTTGTAGAATACGCCGATGAGGTCCTTGGCTGTGAACATCAAATCCATAAGGCTGATGGCGGAGAATACACTAGTCTCTTTCATAAGGAAGATGACATTGGCCACGAAGCCCGGGAAGCTGATGGAGAGTGCCTGGGGCAGCAGGACATAGCGCATAATCTGCAGCTTGTTCAGTCCCAGTGCTTTGGCGCTTTCCTCCTGTATCGGCTCGATGGCTTCGATGCCGCTGCGGAATGTCTCGCACATATAGCTGCCGCCGAGGAAGGCGAGGCCCACTATGCCGCAGGTGAAGGCATCGGTCTTGATGCCGGTGACCTTCGGTATGCCGTAGTAGATGAAGAACAGCTGTACCAGCAGCGGTGTATTGCGGCTAATCTCTACATATATGCTCACCAGTCGGCGCAGTATCGGCACCCGGTAGTAGAGAATTGCCGCACAGATAATGCCGATGATGACGGACAGGACGATGCCTGCGGTGCCGGTTTTCACCGTCAGCCAGGCTGCCTTTTCATACATCGGCAGGTATTTTGCAATAAATGCCCAATTCACCCGAATTTCTCCCTTGTCTAATATTTTTAAAACCTTCCCCTCTGGGGAAGGTGGCAGCCGAAGGCTGACGGATGAGGTAAAATCAAATAAACCTCACCCACCGGCTTCGCCGGTCCCCCCTCTCCAAAGGAGAGGGGCAATCATCACCAGCCATCTATGTCGGTAGAAGGATGATTTCTACTTCATCCGATTTCCGGATAGTCTCTGTAGGTGACTCGCTCCATGCAGAGGCCGGAGGCCGGGGCCATAGGTGGCAGCAGGTTTCTGTCCTTCGCTGCGATAACTGCGGCGAAGTCTTCCACCGTCAGCCTGCCCTCGCCCACCTTTACCAGTGCTCCCACAATGTTTCTCACCATGTGGTAGAGGAATCCGCTGGCAGCTATGCGAAGCTCTATGTCATTCCCCTGCCGGGTCAGCTCCGCGGTGTATACGGTCTTCACGGGACTTCCGTTGTCATTTGAGCCGGTCGCCCGGAAGGACGAGAAGTCATGCTCTCCCAGCAGCAGGTCTGCCGCCTGCTGCATTAGGCTCATATCCAGCCGGCTGTCTATCTGCCAGCTGTACCGGCAGCGAAAGGGATCGGCGTATCCGTCGGTCTCTGTGAGGCGGTAGGAATAGGTCTTGTTGTGGAGGCTGTGAAGCGCCGAGAAGCGGTCGTCCGTCTCCCCTGCTCCTGTCACCACTATGCTGCCGGGCAAAAATCTGTTGACCACTGCCGGCAGTCTGTCCACCGGAATAGTGCTGTCGGTGAAGAAGTTCACTATCTGTCCCCGGGCATGAACACCGGCATCGGTGCGTCCCGAGGCGGTCAGCTCGATAAGCTCTCCGCAGATTTTCCCCAGCGCTTCCTCCAGTACATTCTGTACCGCCGTCACCGGCGGTATCTGCCGCTGGAAGCCGTGGTAATCGGTGCCGTCGTAG
The DNA here is from genome assembly GCA_030523645.1 of Selenomonadaceae bacterium. Classification (GTDB taxonomy): domain Bacteria; phylum Bacillota; class Negativicutes; order Selenomonadales; family Selenomonadaceae; genus RGIG250. Next base: position 45,117 of record JAUNIB010000001.1, on the reverse strand, counting down.
GCAACCCGCAGCCAGAGGTTACGGCTCCGGGCCTTCATCATTTCCTTATGCTCGGGCTTCATGTCATTATGCCTGCTTCAGGAAGAAGCTGGCTCCGATGACAGCTCCGAGGAATATCACCGAGAAAGCAACAGCGCCGTAGTCAACACCGCTGACAGCCAGCGATTTCATTCTGGTGCGCCCCTCGCCGCCGTGGTAGCAGCGGGCTTCCATAGCCATTGCCAGCTCGTCGGCCCGGCGGAAGGCGGAGATGAACAGCGGTATCAGTATGGGAATAATGTTCCTCATCTGAGTCAGCATATTGCCGGAGGAAAAGTCTACGCCCCTTGACTGCTGTGCCTTCATTATCTTGTCCGTCTCCTGCAGGAGAGTGGGTACGAAGCGAAGGGCGATGGTCATCATCATGGCCAGCTCGTGAGCCGGGACGCCGACACACTTCAGCGGGCTGAGCAGCCGCTCCAGTGCGTCTGTCAGCATCAGCGGCGAGGTGGTAAGGGTAAGGTAGGAGGACAGCACGATGAGCAGTATCAACCGCAGCGAAATGAAGAAGCCGCGCCAGAAGCCTTCCTCCGTAAACTGGAATATCCAAATCTGGGCCACCACCCTGCCGGGCATGGTGGCGAAGTGGATGAGAAATGTGAAAAGCAGTATCCACCAGAGGGGCTTCACCGACTTGGCGATGATTCGCGCCGGTATGCCGGACACCGCTCCGAGAATAATCGTCAGCAGTGTCAGCGCCCCGTAGGGAATCGGTCCGTCTATCAGAAAAATGGAGACTATGAAGAAGAACATCAGAACTATCTTCACCCGGGGGTCCATCCGATGAAGTACCGATTTACCGGGGAAGAACTGGCCAATAGTTATATCAGAAATCATCAGCCCTTGCCCCCTGTCCTGTTGTCTTTGTGCTTCGGTGCGGCTTTCTTTGCCGCCATGATGGCCCGGACGGCTCCCTCTACGGTGAGCATATCCTTCGGCTTCATATCCAGCTTCAGGCCATTGGCCTCCAATGTTCTCAGCAGTGTAGTCAGCCGGGGCAGAAGCAGTCCGGCTTCCTCTATAGTCTCTTTGTTGGCAAACACCTCGTTGGGTGCAGCGTCCAGCACCAGATTGCCGCCGGAGAGAACGATGACCCGGTCGGCGTAGCGGGCGATAGCGTCCATATCATGGGAAACAAATACTATCGTCATGTTCCGCTTGTCGTGGAACTCCCGTATTTTCTCCAGCAGCTCGTCACGACCGGCTGGATTCAGTCCGGCGGTAGGCTCGTCCAGCACCAGATATTTCGGTGACAGGGCGATGACTCCGGCGATGGCCACCCGGCGCATCTGTCCGCCGGAGAGGGAGAAAGGACTTTTGCTCCGATAGGTCTCATAGTCAAGACCTACGAACTCCATAGCCATCTTTACCCGGGCGGTGATTTCGGCTTCGGACAGCTCCCTATTCTTGGGACCAAAAGCAATATCCGCCTCTACGGTTTCCTCAAAGAGCTGATGCTCCGGATACTGGAACACCATGCCCACCTTGTCTCGGGCTGCCTTTACTTCCTTGCCCTTGCCGGCCAGGGTCTGCCCGTCAACGATAATCTGTCCCGCTGTGGGCTGGAGCAGTCCGTTCAGATGCTGAACGAGGGTGGACTTACCGCTGCCGGTGTGTCCGGCAATGGCGGTGAAGGAGCCTTCCTCAATAGTGAGGCTCACATTGTCCAGTGCCTTGCTCTCAAAGGGAGTGCCGGGCATATATGTGTAGCTTACATTTTTTACTTCTATTGACATAGCGCAGCGGCCAACTCCTCATCGGTCAGTATATCCTCCGGCAGCTTCAGTCCGTTCCTCCGCAGGCGGGCTGCTATCTCGGCTGCCAGCGGCACTTCCAGTCCAAGTGCCTTCATTTCCTTCTCACGGCAGTACACCTGCCGGGGTGTTCCCTCCATGACTACCTGTCCGTCACCGAGGACGATTACCCGGTCGGCGGCAATGGCTTCCTCCATGAAGTGAGTAATGAGGATTATCGTTATTCCCTGCTCCTTGTGGAGACGCTTCACGGTCTCCATGAGACTGCGGCGGCCTACAGGGTCAAGCATGGAGGTCGGCTCGTCCAGCACGAGGCAGCGGGTCTGCATGGCAAGAGCGCCGGCGATGGCTATGCGCTGCTTCTGTCCGCCGGAGAGAAGATGGGGCGCGAACTCCCGATATTTCTCCATGCGGACGCTGGCCAGAGACTCCGTGACCCGCTGACGGATTTCGTCAGGGGGGACACCGAGGTTCTCCGGCCCGAAGGCCACATCATCCTCCACGATGGCAGCGATTATCTGATTGTCCGGATTCTGGAAGACCATCCCCACGGTCTTCCTTATCTCCCACAGCTCCTCAGGGTCAGCGGTATTCCTGCCGTCTATGGTGACAGTACCCTCGGTAGGCAGCAGGATTGCGTTGAGGTGCTTGGCAAGGGTAGACTTGCCGCAGCCGTTTGTCCCCACGATAGCCAGGAACTCTCCATTCTCAACAGATATGTTCACTCCGTTGAGAGCGGGACGCTTCGTCTCGTCAGCGCCTTCGTAGCGATGGACGAGATTTTTTATTTCAATGAAAGACAATTTACTTCTATCCTTAATCTCTGACACTAAAAAAACCTTAACTAAGGTATTATACAGCATTTGTTAAGGGAATTGCAACGCAATTTTGCTGGCGATATGTTCCGCCGTCTCAGATACCACGCCATTCCTTTACCTTGGTAGTAAATAGATATTTACTGACGGGGGATGATAGTGTAGAATGGTATCAACGATTAAAGACAATGGAGGGTGAAGTATGACACAGATGAATCGTGATGAGATAGCCAAAGAGTTCATGGCGTCTATCTGGAGCATACACTATAATTTTTTCCGCAAGCAGAAGCTGCCCCTTCCGTTGAATCAGTTCGCCATCCTCATGGATTTGTCAAATGAGACCTACCCCGTGACTATCCACGAGCTTTCCGAGTCGCTGCAGATAAAGAAGCAGCAGATGACCGTCATCATCAGCCGTCTGGAGGCGGCCGGCTGCATAAGCCGCTCCTCAAAGGACAGCGACCGCCGCTACAGCGAGATAAAGCTCACGGAGAAGGGCATGAATGTGATAAAGGAATTCTTCTCCAATATGAGCAGCCTTTTCCTCACGCGGCTTGATAAGCTGTCTCCGGAGGAGCAGCAGAGTCTGTATGCTTCCTTCCATCAGTTCAACAGTTCGGTGGAGCTGATTGCGGAGAAGGAATAAGACACACCAGATACGACAAAATAAAATGGCTATGGAAGATGAAAGTTCATTTTCCATAGCCATTTTCTATTTCTTATTCTCAGACTTCCATGATGATAGGCAGTATCATGGGACGACGGCGGGTCTTCTCGTACAGGTAGCGGCTGAGGGCATCACGGATGCCGGACTTGATAGCCGACCACTCTACATTCCGTCCGTCGAGGCAGCGGTCGAGGGCTGTCTCTACCCGGACTCTGGCTTCCTCCATCAGCTCCTCGGACTCGCGGACATAGACGAAGCCTCTGGATACGATGTCCGGACCGGCTACTACCTCTCCGGTCTCACCGTCCATAGTCAGCACCACGATGATGATGCCGTCCTGAGAAAGCTGGCGGCGGTCACGAAGGACGATATTGCCTACATCGCCGACGCCGAGGCCGTCAATGAGAACCCGGCCGGCTGTTACCTTGCCGCCGAATCCTGCTCCGTCCTGCGTAAACTCGATAATCTGGCCGTTCTCGCCGATAAATACATTTTCCTTGGGCATGCCGAGGGACTGAGCCAGCTTGGCATGAGTGACAAGGTGACGATACTCGCCGTGAACAGGGATGAAGTACTTGGGCCGCACAAGGTTGTGCATGAGCTTCAGTTCTTCCTGACTGGCGTGACCGGATACATGGACACCCTCGGCCTTGCCGTAGATGACATTGGCACCCAGCTTCATCAGATTGTCGATGGTGCGGGAGACCAGCTTCTCGTTGCCGGGAATGGGGCTGGCCGAAATGACGATGGTATCGCCCGGGTCGATGGTGACCTTCCGGTGGTCGCTGTTGGCCATGCGGGTGAGAGCCGACATCGGCTCGCCCTGACTGCCGGTGGTGACGATGACCAGCTGCTCCGGAGTGTACCGGTTGATTTCATCTATGTCGATGATAGTTCCCTCCGGGGCGTTGATGTAGCCCAGCTCCAGAGAGATACCGACGACATTTACCATGCTGCGGCCGAGGACTGCCACCTTGCGCTTGTGGGCCACAGCTGTATCAATAACCTGCTGAATGCGGTGAACATTCGAGGAGAAAGTAGCGACGATGATTCGCTTCCGGGCATTGTGGAAAGCCTTTTCAAAGGCAGCGCCTACGGTCTTCTCACTGGGGGTATGGCCATCGCGCTCAGCATTGGTACTGTCGGCCATCATGACCAGTACGCCCTTGTTGCCCAGGTCGGAGAAGCGGCGGAAGTCGGTCATGTTTCCGTCAATGGGTGTGTAGTCCAGCTTGAAGTCTCCGGTGTGGACAATCATTCCCAGCGGGGTCTTAATGGCGAAGCCGACAGCATCGGGAATACTGTGGTTGACCCGGATAAAGCCTACATTGAAGCAGCCGGCATTTACACTCTCACCGGCTGAGATGGCTTTCAGATTGCCGCTGTCTACTCCGTTTTCCTTCAGACGGCCCTCAAGGATACCAAGGGTCAGACGGGTACCGTACACCGGAACGCTAAGCTGCTTCAGTACATAGGGCAGCGCACCGATATGGTCCTCGTGACCGTGGGTCAGGAAGATTGCCTTCAGTTTGTCCTGATTTTCTACCAGATATGTTATATCGGGAATGACCAGGTCTATACCCAGCATGTCCTCATCCGGGAACATCAGACCAGCATCAATGAGTATCATTTCATCGTCATAGCGGATGACGGTCATATTTTTGCCGATTTCTCCCAGACCGCCAAGGGGAATTATCTGCAGCTTCGATTGTTTTGCCAAAATTACACCTCCGTTTTCTGTAATGATTGTCGAGACAAATGAAAATAATCCCCCATACTGCCGCCGAAATTGAACACAAAAACAGCGCCCTCACGGGTGAATCATGACTCCGCCGGCAGGAAAGGCGCATATTCCGAGCCAACCTTTCTGCATAGCGGATTTATAATGTCTGCCGTACAAATCACTATCGCCTTTATTATAAGGCTACAGGACAGGGATGTAAAGAAAATATTTCCTACTAATTACTATTTATCTCAAGTACCCGGCAATTGACTATTTCTGTACAGCGACGTATAATCCGTAAAAAGGTGGTGTTGTTCATGGACATCATAGAACGCTCATGGGAATACGGTCTGCCGGAGTACCTCCAGCATGATCTGGATGCATATAAAAAGGGTCTGAAAGAAAAATCCTCCCTGCTGGATTGCTTGTGGGGAGAGCTATATGGAAGTATTAACTGGGCCGAAATAAGTGAAGGCTGTATTTCTCACGAACACGCTCAGTATCTGCGCGATAAATATTTATAAATGGTATAGATTCCCCTATAGCTACTGAAGAATATCTGACCGCGGAGCAAAAGCGATTTTACAAATACTATATAAAGCAGAGATATGAGAAGCTGCTGGTTGGCGCAGCGAAAAAGAATCCAGCAATACAGTCTGGAATTTGATATGAAAAGCCGTCCCGGTTGGGACGGCTTTTTGCTTATAGCTTCTATTCAGTTTAGATGATGAAACACACTCCTTCAACGAATGTAGCTAGTCCAGAATTTCCTTCAGCAACTCCTTGCAGCTTTCATCCGTGAAATCGTTGATGCCGAGCTGTCCACGAAACGCCTAGGCAAGCATCGACACCCTCATCCTGTTGATGTATTTGGTAACCTGTTCAGCCGCCATGGCAGTTTTCTCTACAGCGAGGAAAACGTTTCACAAAATACAACGCTAGAATTCTTCAATATCTCATCCAATGATTTTCCGTCTTCACGCAAAAAGCCTTTATATCGTCACATGTCATTCTAAACACCCTTTCTTCACATTAACAATACTCGTCTAATTTTATTAATATTCCCCTTAATTATATTACAACTTGTCCCACAATCTGCCCGAGCAATGCTGGAGCTAGGTACAACGGCCAAAGTTCTGTCATTCCCTCTTTTGCAATATCCTTCTGTGACAGGAGCCACCGTCTGCCAACAACCTTCTCATATTTCTCACAAAAGGCGTCTATAGATTTATGATTACGGACACTGGAAGATTTTACTTCTACAGGTATGACCTTATTCTTTTGCAGCAGCAGGAAGTCTATTTCATAAGAGTGCGTACTATCCTTCTTTCGCCATGAATGATAGTATAGATTTTTTCCCGCCGCTGTAATAGCCTGTGCAATAGCATTCTCGTAGAGATAGCCCAGATTGGCTTCAAGCTTATCGCTCAGCATTTTTGCGTATATCTCGTTTTCAAATCCGCCATCAAGAGATAGCATGAGCGTGATAAAAAGTCCGGTGTCTGCCAGATAAAGCTTAAAAGAATTCAGTTTCTTTGCCTGTGCTAAACCAACACCCGGCTCGGATGTATCGTAGCAAGCCAACACCGTTTTTGAATCCAAAAGGTCAAACAACAGCTCCTCGTCCTTTGAGGTTATTCTTTTGTTTAACACTGTTGACATGCCAAAGCGCTTTCTTCCCATTGCCAACTGACTCGGTATAGCTTCAAACAATGCTGATATCCTGCCGCTTGGATCTATCTTTCGGAAGTCATTTTTGTACAGCTCTATTATTTCCCTCTTCACTTCATCTATTTCGGCAAAGTTCTTGCCATCCACATATGCTTCTACCGCCTGAGGCATACCGCCTACTGCCATGTATATACGATAGTTGCGCATTAGCGTGCGATTGACACCCGCTCCCAGAGGGTGTCCTGTCTCAACAAACTGACGAAACAAGTCCATACTACCGCTGCCAGTTGCCCACATAAACTCTTCGTAATCCATCGGCAGTACATCAATCCGATGCTCCTCAGAAGGTATTAGTATATCCTTGACATTCTTCTTTATGCTGATAAGAGAACCTGTTTCTATGTAGAAATACCGCCCATCCCGAACCAGATGCTTTATAGCCTGACGAGCCTTCGGGCAGAACTGTATCTCATCAAATACTATTACCGACTCTCCAGTATACAGCGTACATCCAATCACAGCTTGGAGGCGACGAAAGAAGAGGTCTATGTTTCCAATATCGTCAAACAATTCCATCAATTCTGCCGAAGCAGTTGAAAAATCAACAAGTATATATGACCTAAATTCCTGACGAGCAAAGGCTTCTGCTATAGTGCTCTTGCCGACTCGTCGCGCACCTTGCAGCAGAGCTGCATACTTTCTCCCATATTTTTCTTTCCACTCAAGAAGTCTGTCATACGCTTTTCGCCTGAACATAAGCCCACCTCCAAACGCTATATTATCATCGTAGTGCAGATATTTCAACATTGCGAGATGCAAAAAATGCAGATATTTCAATATGTTTTACTTGAAAAAGTGCAGATATTTCAATATAAATCCGCGCTACGATTTTCGAGTACCGCAATATCCCAAAAGGATATCGTAATTATTAAACTAAAAGGCTACCGCACAAACTCGATTATGCGGTAGCCTCTTTTTAGCAGTTATTGACTGCATTTTCTCTTTCAATTTCTTCTTTCTGTATTTTCAGGCAATATTCCACGAAGCCATTAATATTTTCTGTATTCAGATAATTAATATACTCCGCCTTTTCTTTTACCGGTATTACTATTGGCGGCATATCGCAAAGCATACAGGTATAGACCATCAGGGCACGGCCAACTCTGCCGTTACCATCAGGGAATGGATGTATATACTCAAACTCGATATGCTGTCGGCAGATGGCTTCTACTTTTTCTTTTTCAGTCTTGGCATTTGCCAGCATAAATTCAAGATTGAGCTGCCAATCTGTCAATTTCGTACCGACCATATATGGCGGAGTCGGAGTAAAGTCTGCGCCGATTACCATATTCTGAGTCACCTTAAACTCTCCAGGGACAGACTCAATAGCATTGTTGCAAAGTATTCTGTGAACCTCCTTGATGAAGCCTATATCCATCCTTCTTTCCTGTTCCAGAGATTCAAGCAGAAAAGGTATGAATGTCTTGTAATTCAGCACCTCATACAGTTCACGCATATTCATGGCTCTTGGCAAATAATTGTCAATAAGTATGCTTTTTGTTTCTCCCTGCGAGAGGGTATTCCCTTCAATTGCAGTGCTATGATGCGCCATTCTTACCATTAAATCATTTATATAATTTACGCTGTATTCCTTCATAATATCACCCATCAAAATAAGTCTGTCAGTTTTATTATATTCTCACAATAAAAATCTGACAATCTTTCAACTGTAAAAAACACACAAAATACTGCTGATATAGCAAACGCTCCCCTCCCTTTCCGGGAGTGGGAGCGTTCTTCACATTTATTCAATAATTTTCAATCAGCCTTCGTCTTCAGCCGCTTCAGCATGAATATCGCCAGCAGCATAAGAGCGATGGAGATAGGCAAGGACAGCAGGGCCGACTGGGTGTAGCCGGCTACGATGTAGGATACGAAAGATACCGCAGCCACGACTACTACATAGGGAAGCTGGGTGTTTACATGGTCAACATGATTGCACTGTGCTCCCGCCGAGGCCATGATGGTGGTGTCGGATATAGGAGAGCAGTGGTCGCCGCAAACGGCACCGGCCATGCAGGCGGAGATGGAAATCATCATCAGCTCGTGGTTGGTGGTCTGGAATACAGCAACAACGATGGGGATGAGGATACCGAAGGTACCCCAGCTGGTGCCGGTGGAGAAAGCAAGGAACCAGCCCACAAGGAAGATAATGGCCGGTAGGAGCGCCACAAGGTTTCCGGCTACGAGAGCCATGGAAGCGGCGACAAATTCCTTGGCGCCGAGACCGTCGGTCATAGCCTTCAGCGTCCAGGCCATAGTGAGAATCAGGATAGCCGGAGCCATGGCATTGATGCCGGTAAGGAGGCAGTCCATGGCATCACGGAAGGGGATAATCCGCCGTGCCTGATAGGCGACGAGGGTGATGATGAAGCCGAAGAAGCTGCCGATGGAGAGACCAACGGAAGCATCGCACTTGCTGAAGGACTCGACGAAGCCGGTGCCGGAGAAAAATCCACCGGTGTAAATCATGCCGGTAACACAGCATACAACAACGCTGATGATGGGTACTACGAGGTCAATCATTCCGGCTTTGTTTTCCTCGGCAGCCGCCTCTTCCTCATCCTGAACGGAAAGGGCGCAGGGTGCATCGGTAACATGGCCGTCGATGGCCAGCTTTTCCATCTTCTCCATGGGGCCGAAGTCTACCTTTAGCAGCGTGATGGCAATCATGGTGATGATGGTGAGAATTGCGTAAAAGTTGTAGGGTATCGCCTGAACAAAGAGGGCAAATCCGTCCTCACCCTCGACGAAGCCGCTGACGGCTGCCGCCCAGGAGGAAACCGGAGCGATGATGCAGATAGGTGCGGCGGTGGAGTCGATGAGGTAGGCCAGCTTTGTCCGGGAGATGTTGTGGCGGTCGGTAATGGGGCGCATGACACTGCCGACGGTGAGGCAGTTGAAGTAGTCATCAACGAAGATGAGCACTCCGAGGAATACCGTGCTGAGCTGTGCCCCGATGCGGGTCTTTATATGTCTCTCTGCCCAGTGACCGAAGGCAGCACTGCCGCCGGCTCTGTTCATAAGGGAGATGATTGCTCCGAGAAGGACAAGGAAGATGAGGATACCCATGTTGTATGGGTCGGTCAGCACCTTGATAAATCCGTCGTTGAAGACATGGAGGATAGTTCCTTCAAAGCTGCCGTTGGAGTACAGAACGGCACCGAAGACAATACCGAAGAAAAGCGAGCTGTATACTTCCTTCGTGACCAGTGCCAATATAATGGCAACTACCGGCGGCACCAGCGCCCAACAGGTAGCGAACAGCTCCGGCTTCGGCGGCTCGGGGGCTGCCTCAGCGGCAAAGACCGGCAATGCCAGAGACATCACCATAGCAATAACAACACAAGGGATATAGAGTCTCTTACTCATTGATTAAAACCTGCCTAAGATTAATCTGCTGTAGAATTCAATGTGAGCTTCGAGCGGAGGATATCTACCGGTGAAGCCTTCGGAATCATAGAGAAGTTCGCTTCGAACATTCTGTTCCACGGGAAGGTCACGGAGAGGTTTTCCAGTTCGCCGAAGGGCGGCAGCTTCCTGTCCGCCATCTGCTTTATCAGCCGGGTTGCCCGCATCTCTACAGGCTGCCGTTTGTCGTCCAGCTTCGCGTAGGCGAAGAAGCCACGGAACCAGCCAAGCTGCTGGGCCAGCGTGGTCCTTATATTCGCCTGATAGAGCCAGTCATCAAGGTATCTGACCAGCAGGAGGCGGTCGCGGGATTCGTCGGTCATGTGCTTGGCCAGCACGCCCTGCGCGAGGGCAAAGCCGCTGCTGTTGGTCGCAGTGTTCCAGCCGGCATAGGCCTGCAGTCTGAACAGGATACCGTTCTTCAGCAGTCCTTCCATGAGAGCGTTATCCGCTCCGTTGGCAAAGGCAATATCAGCCACGGCGGTCGGTCGTCCGGCGGCTACGCTGCCGGTGACCTGCTCCACGAAGAACTTCGTGGCGTCACGGGGCTTGCCGTCGTTGTTCGGCTCGTTGGCGGCGTAGGTAACGCCGGTGGGGTTTGTATTAACCCACAGCACAAGGTCTGCTTTCTCCGGGGCCTTTACCTCTACGGCTCCCACGGCGACGATGTGGTCGTGCATGGAGTTTTCGATAGGCTCATCAGAGTAGGCAGGTATGGTCTTGGCACCCTTGCCCCAGTTGTAGGCTACATATACGAATGGCAGCTCCTTACGGTGATGATTCACCGCCCGGGCCAGCATCAGCATGCCAAATTCATCGATACCGGCCATAGCCTGAAAGCGGCTGATGCCCAGTCCCCGGCCGTACTCGGTGAGTTTGCGGCTCTCCATGTGGGTCTGGGAGTAGGGTGCGTTGTCATCACGGCCAAAGGCGAGGTATTCAAAGTTACCTGCTTTTGCCAGATCAATCAGTCCCCGGGAAGCAGCAAAGTTCTTTTCACGGCGATTGAGCCAGTCATTGAGTGCTGCCTTTGGGATGAGCCGCTGCAGGAATTTTACTTCCTTCTTCTCGCGGTTGGACAGTCCCTTTGTCTCGGACTTGTCTACCAGTGCCGTATAGCGGAAGATATCGGCACCGAGGTTCTGATAGTAGCTCGGTTCCTGTGTGCCGGAGGCTTCTCCGTTGCGGGGAGTACGCATGATGGAGCCGAATACATAGAGAGGCGTCCGCTTGTGGTCGGAGCGAAATTCTGCGAACTTCGCCACTCGCTGCCGCAGTGTGGCCTCGTCGTATTTGTGCATACGGGAGCCTACGAGGCTTCCGTAGATAAGTGTGTCGGAAGAAAGCACCGCCGCTACAGGCTTCTGCTTCTTCGTCGCTTCGTCCAGCCATGCCCAGACCTTCTCCGGCTCGCCGTAGATATCACGGCCGCCGAGGATTTCTGCCGGAGGCATTATCACTTCGTAGCCCAGCTCCCGCACCGCCTGAGCTGTCTGCTCGGAAGATATTGGTCTGTTATCATGGGGAACAAAGACGATTTGCGGCGTCTTTTTCTTCGCCGCTTCGGCTTCGCCGGCCATCACCAGCAGACAGACCGACATCAGGCAGACAAAGGAAAAAGCCAAGACCGGTAATGAGCCTCGGCTTATAAGGTGTTTTTTTATTCGGCTGGCTTTGGTTGAAAAGCCTTTCACTTCTTGACCCTCTTTTCCAGTGCGGCATCCAGCTTGGCTACGCCGGCGGCATTTTTCTTCGCCAGCTTGGCCTGCTCCTCTGCCCGCTTTTCTCTCAGCTCTGTCCACAGATCTTTAATCTTGTCCATGAGCTTGGGGCTGCTTGCCCTTACTCCGTTGTCGTTGACCATCCGGCCAATGAACTGGGTAGCTTTCTCCAAATCGCCCAGCTCGTAATTGATGGCACCGAGGAGGTACATGACCATGGTGTCCGTCAGGTCGCCGAGGGGATAGCGCTCGGTATAGATGGACTTCTCGTAGGATTCGGCTGCTCTGATGAGGCAGGAGCGCTCATTCTCCGTGTCCTCGGCAATACGGTATATCCAGGCCAGCTTCAGGTAGAGGCTTGCCCGGTAAGCCATAGATGTATGGAGCATTTCTTCGTAGAAGATTGCCAGCTTGTAGGCTGCTACTACATCCGGCATGTAGCGTTCCAGTGAATACTTGAAGCCTACATGACGGCGGTTCAGGAAATCACCCAGAGTTTTCTTGTGAGATGCGGGCATGGCGGAGGTGAAGTGCTTTTCATCAGCAGCGTAGCCGCATTTCTCACAGACCCAGGGGACATAGTAGTACGGATTGAAATCCCTATAGTGAGTGCAGAAATCCCAATCGGTTTTAGTGACGACGAGACGGGACTTTGCCTTGGTTACTCTTGTCGTTTCACCGCACAGGGGACAGGTTTTCTCCACAGTAAAAACAAGTGATGCATCAGCCATGATATCAACTCCTTTTGAACTGGGTATAGCATACCACAAAAAGACCTAAATTCAAAGACCAATTAGGACTTTATATACCATTTCACATCACATTAATTCACTTATGCGCTTCTTCCAGCTTTGGCGGCAAGAGCCTTTATCTCTACGGCCAGCCGCTGACTGAGCAGAGAGAAGTCCGCAAGCCGCCAGCCCCAGTTTCCGGCCGGTGTACCGGGAATATTCATCCGGGCATCAGTGTCGAGGGCCAGTATGTCCTGCAGCGGTACTACCGCCAGCCGGGCCGCGGTGCCGTATATATACCTGATGGCTGCCGCTGCCAGCTCCGCCGCTGCCGGTGTCTCCCCGGTATCAGCCGGCGGCAGGCCCAGCTCCTGCAGCACCAGTGCCATGGCTCGTGAATCGGCCTTCTCACCACGGCTCAGCTCCTTCAGCCAGCCGATGACGGTGTCATTATCATGGGTGCCGGTGTAGACGACTGTGTTCTCGTCCGCCTTGAGTCCCGCATTGTGCTGTCCCGTCTCTCCCAGCTCAAACTGGAGAATCCGCATGCCCGGAAGCCCCAGCTTCTTCCGCAGAGCGATTACCTCGGGGGTGAGAGTTCCCAAGTCCTCGGCGACTATCTTCACATCCCCCAGCTTCTCATAGACGGCGGCAAAGAGCTTCTCTCCCGGCCCTTTCACCCATCGGCCCTCCATGGCGGTTTCCGCATCGCCGGGAATCTCCCAGAAGGCTTCCAGTCCGCGGAAGTGGTCAATCCTCACCCGGTCAACCAAAGTAAAGAGACGGCGAAGGCGCTGTACCCACCAGCGGTATCCGTCTTCTTCCATCCGCTGCCAGTCGTACTGAGGATTACCCCAAAGCTGTCCCTCGGCACTGAAATAATCAGGTGGACAGCCCGCTACGGTGTGGGGTGTGCCGTCTTCGTTCAGATCGAAATACTCCGGGTGCGCCCACACATCCGCGCTGTCGGGGGCAACGAACAAAGGAAGATCCCCCAGTATCTCCACGCCTTTGCCTGCGGCGTATTCCCGAAGCCGTTTCCATTGGCTGTCGAATACCTGCTGAGCGAATTTCTCGTATTCTATCTCGTCAGCCAAAAGGACTGAGTATTTTTCCATTGCCGGTTTCCGGCGCTTCCTTATATCCTCCGGCCATGATGTCCAGCTGCAGCCGAAGTGTTTTTGCAGCGCCATGTAGAAGGCGTAGTCCGGCAGCCAGCAGCTGTCCTCATCATTCTCCGGGACAGCTTCGGCTGTCCTGCCCTGCCGACGGGTATTCTCGTAGGCGATGCGGAGCAGCTTTTCCTTGAAGGACGCTGCCAGCTCGTAGTCCACCCGCGCCTGCGGCTCACGGCCGGAAAGCATTTCCTCCGCTGCGGCTGCCAGCTCCTCACGGCTTATCAGTCCGTCCTCTGCCAGCGTGTCGGGACTGATGAGGAGAGTATTGCCGGCAAAGGCTGAGGGTGAGCGGTAGGGAGAAAACGCCTCGTCCACTTCGGTAAGGGGCAGTATCTGCCATACAGACTGTCCCGCCGCCGCCAAAAAGTCCACAAAGGCTCTGGCTCCGGCACCTAAATCTCCGATGGGATAAGCGCCCGGCAATGAAGTGGGATGCAGGAGGACTCCCGCTTCCCGCTCGTACTTTCTCACCGGCTCCTGCTCACGCAGGATTATGCCGCAGAGAGGCGGCAGAGTGAAATGAAGACAGCCGTAGTCCAGCGGCAAAACTGTACCTGCCGGGCAGCCTTCTCCCGCCGGTCTGTCTTCCCGGTCGGTAGTGAAGACCACCTCATAGTCGTTGGCGGAGAATGCCGATACCTGCAGGGAAAACTCCTGCGGCTCCGTCCGGCTGCGATTTATGGCGGTGAGGAACACGGCGTTCTCCGCGGTCTCCCCAAACATATCCTGTCCGTTCTTCACATAGCGGAGGAAGGCGAAGCCATTGTTCCCTGTCTGCAGAGGGAATATTTTTCCGGTCTGCAGGGCGATGTTTTCATTTCTCAGCCGGGCCAGCGCCTTGTACCATTCACGCTGAGCCAGCCGGCTCTCATCGGTGAGCTGCCACTGGTAGGGGCGGCGGTTCACCGGATCACGGTGTCCCTCCATGGCAATCTCGTCACCGTAGTATATACAGGGTACGCCGGGGAAGGTAAACTGCCACAGGGCAGCCAGACGACTGCGGGTCATGCCCAGCTCTCGCTGCTCTGCGGTTAGGCGATAGCCCCTCTGCTCCTCCGCCGTCATTCCGTCAGCGGAAGGGGCCTCTCCCAGCAGCGTCATCATTCGCTCTACATCGTGGCCGGAGAGAAGATTCATCATGGCCGCCAAATTCTCTGCCGGATAGTTCTCCAGCATATTCATCAGCCGCCTGTAGATGGCTCCGCTGTCATTTCCCGGCTGTCCCAGCAGGAAATCAAGGATAATCTTCCTCAGGGGATAGTTCATTGCTCCGTCCAGCTCGTGTCCGGAGAGATAGGCCCGCTGGCGGTCATAGCTCACCTTGTTGGAGGCGTCCTCCCAGACCTCACCGATGAGGACGGCGTCCTTATCCGTCTTCTTCAGCTCTTTGTAGAAGCTCCGGGAGAATTCCGGCGGCAGCTCATCGATAACATCAAGCCGCCACCCCCG
Source organism: Selenomonadaceae bacterium (assembly GCA_030523645.1). Classification (GTDB taxonomy): domain Bacteria; phylum Bacillota; class Negativicutes; order Selenomonadales; family Selenomonadaceae; genus RGIG250. The sequence goes on along the minus strand of JAUNIB010000001.1, from coordinate 29,898 downwards.
GACACCGGCCTTCAGCCAGTGATGAAGCACGCTGTCTTCGCCGTGAATGATGAAGTCCTGATAGCTCTTGCTGCACTCATCTACATTGGGGAGATTTTTGAAGCCCCACCAGCTGTCGTATTTATCTTTATTCTCCGCAAAATTCTCAAAGCGGTACCACTGATGATACGGTGAGTCCTCAGACTGATAAGCCCCTATTGTATCGTAGCGGCCGTCACGATTGAAGTAGCGGCTGTTCATGCCGGTGTGGCTGAATACGCCGTCAATAATGACGGCTATCCCCCGCTTCTCTGCCGCTGCCAAAAGGCGAGCAAAAGCGTCATTGCCGCCCAGTACATTGTCGACAGCCAGATAGTCCGAAGTGTCGTAGCGGTGATTTGATTCCGATTCAAATATGGGATTGAAGTAGATAACGCTGACGCCAAGCTCCCGGAGATAGTCCAGCTTCGACTCGACACCTGCCAGATTGCCGCCGAAAAAGTCATAGGCGATGACATCGTCCGTCTTCGGGTCGCGGTAGTAGCACGGCTCATCCTGCCAGCTGCCCCTGTAGACGGCTCCCTTCTTCTCAATCAGCTCGTTCCCTACCCGGCAGAAGCGGTCGGGGAAAATCTGATACATGACGGCATGCTTAAACCAGTCAGGGGTCTTTGCTCCCCGGTCGTACACCGTTATCTGATAGGACGGCGGCTCATGGTCATAGAGGCAGCCTTCTCCTCCCTGCTGCTGAGGGTTGTTGCCGTAGCAGAGGCGGCAGCCGTCGTCAGTCTCGATGATAAAGTAATACCAGAGAAGGGTTCCCTCCTCTGGCATCTGTACCACGGCTCTATAGTATGCCACGCTGCTCCCCTCACCGGTCTGCTTCATAGGGACAATACGCTCTCCCGACTCGTCCGTCCACAGGCGCACGAAGACACCGGCCGCAGTCTCCTCCCCCTCTATTGAGAGGGAGAGCATGACATCACTGCCGGCTTCGGCGGCACCGAAGGGCTGACGATACACGGGTAAGTGGGAGTCGTGGAAAATGTTCAGCATAATACTACCTTTTAAGATCTTTATTAATTGACGGCACTACTGTCTATCAGAAACACGCTCTCGCTAATTTATTCACGCAGCGGCACTAAGCTCCTGCTTCATATGCTTATTCGCAGCTCGCTAAGTGCCGGCGTTCATAATAGTTTCTTCATAGACAGTATGCCGTCTTTTTTACATTAAGGAGAGATGGTTTCACCATCTCTTTTATCCTGTCTTACCTATCACACAGCCGACCGTAAAGCTCGGCGTACTCTCCGGCGCTCTGCGCCCAGCTGAAGTCTGCCTCCATGGCGTTTCTCATAACGCTGCTCCGCAGCTCATAGTCCTCGCAGACACCAAGCGCCCGGCGAATGGCATAGAGGAAATCGTGGGCATTGTAGCTCTCGAAGGTAAAGCCGGTGCCGGTGAGATTCAGCTTGTCAAATGGCACTACTGTGTCCTTCAGTCCGCCGATGGCATGAACTACCGGGATAGCTCCGTAGCGCATGGCAATGAGCTGGCTGAGTCCGCAGGGCTCAAATACACTGGGCATCAGGAACAGGTCTGCCGCCGCATAAATCCGGCGGGACAGCTCATCGGAGAAGCCGATATTCACCGACACCCGGCCGGGGAAGCGCCAGGCAAGACCCATGAACCAGTCCTCATAGAACTTGTCGCCGGTACCCAGCACCACAAGCTGCACCTTGTCCGTCCGCAGCAGCTCATCCATTATTCTCACGCAGAGGTCGAAGCCCTTCTGCTCCACAAGGCGGCTGATGATAGCCAGCATAGGAACGCCGCGATTTTCCTCCAGCCCCAGCTGCTTCTGCAGCTCCTGCTTGTTGTCCAGCTTCTTGTCAATAGAGCGGATGTTGTAGTTGTGATACAGGCACTTATCATCCTCCGGGCTGTAGGAGGCTCCGTCAATGCCGTTCACAATGCCGGACAAATCACCGGCCCGCTGATTAAGCAGACCGTCAAGTCCCTCACCGAAGTAGGAATAGCGGATTTCCTCCGCATAGGTGCGGCTGACGGTAGTGATATGGTCGCTGCAGACGATGGCACTCTTCATGTAGTTCAGCGCGCCGCTCTGCTCCAGCACTCCGTTGTCAAAGAGCGACCGGTCAAGACCAAGCACATCGGTTACATAGTCAGGGTTGAATACACCCTGATACTTCAGATTGTGGATGGTAAATACGGTCTTTATTCCTCTGTAGCGTTCATCGCCGCTGAAGTCGTATTTCAAATAGGGAGCCACCATTGCCGTATGCCAGTCGTTCATGTGAATGACATCCGGCCAGAAATCCATGGCCGGCAGCAGGGACAGAACACCGCGGCAGAAGAAAGCAAACCGCTCGGCATCATCATCGTAGCCGTAGAGTTTCTCCCGGTTGAAATAGTCTCCGTTGTCCACGAAGTAATATTTCACGCCGTCATGCTCCAGCATATCAAGGCCGATATATTTCTGCCGCCAGGCAAGCTGAATGCTGCCGTCGTAAATATGCTCCATCCGGCAGCGCATATCGGCAGGAATGCTTTCATACTTGGGCATTATCACCACCGGCTGAATATTCTCAGCCAGCAGAGCCTTGGGCAGAGAGCCGGCCACATCGGCCAGACCGCCGGTTTTCACAAAGGGAACTGCTTCCGCTGCCACAAAAAGGACATTCAGTTTTTTCTCCGACACTAAAATCACTCCTCGTCAATCGCTGCTTTATCCGGCTGGGGAACACAGGACTTCATCCGTCTGAAGTACACCGCCGACAGGGGCGGCAGCGTAATTTGTATGCTGTAGTCCTTGCCCATGTGGGGAACCGCTTCTGCTGCAAAATCCCCCTCGTTCTGCACTCCTGAGCCTCCGTAGCAATAAAGGTCGCTGTTGAATACCTCTCTGTATATGCCCCGTCTCGGTACCGCCAGCCTGTAGCCCTGCCGCACCTCCGGGGTAAAGTTTATAATTGCAATGACAAAATCGTCGTGGTCTTCCGTCCGACGCTGAAAAGCGATAATGCTACGCTCGGCGTCGTTGCAGTCTATCCACTCAAAGCCCTCATAGTCACAATCAATATCCCAGAACGCTCTGTTCGTCACATAAAACTCGTTGAGAGCCTTGCTGTAGCGAAGCATTTCCTCATGCTTCGGATACATTTCCGTAAGATGCCAGTCGAGGCTGTCGTCGTACTTCCACTCGATGACCTGTCCGAACTCGCCGCCCATGAACAGCAGCTTCTTGCCGGGATGGGCCATCCAGTAGCCGTAGAAAGCCCGGAGATTGGCGAATTTCTGCCAGTAGTCGCCTGGCATTTTGTCCAGCAGAGATTTCTTGCCGTGGACAACCTCGTCATGGGAGAGCGGCAGAACATAGTTCTCCTTGAAGGCGTACATTATGGAGAAGGTGAGCTTGTCGTGATTCCACTTCTTGTAGATGGGATCGAGGGCCATGTAGCGGAGCATGTCGTTCATCCAGCCCATGTTCCACTTGTAGTTGAAGCCCATGCCGCCCATGTAGGTGGGGCGGGACATATTCGGCCAGTCAGTAGCCTCCTCGGCTATCATCAGAGCCTCCGGGTGATACTTGAATACCGCTTCGTTCAGCTTGTGGAGGAAGTCGATTGCCTCCAGATTGCCGTTCTCTCCGTACTTATTGGGCTGCCATTCCCCATCCTTGCGGCCGTAGTTCAGATACAGCATATTGCCCACCGCATCGATACGGAGTCCGTCGATGTGGTATTCTTCCAACCAGAACATGGCCGAGGAAATAAGGAAGCTCCTAACCTCGGTGCGTCCGTAGTCAAAGTTTACCGTTCCCCATTCCCTGTTCTCTGCCCGCTGCTCGTTGTCCGACTCATAGAGATTGCGGCCGTCGAAGTGATAGAGACCGTGGGCATCCTTGCAGAAATGGCCTGGCACCCAGTCCATAATCACCGCTATGCCCTTCTGATGAGCCCGGTCAATCAGGTACATCAAATCCTCCGGCCGTCCGTAGCGGCTGGTGGCGGCAAAGTAGCCGGTGCCCTGATAGCCCCATGAGCCGCCGAAGGGATGCTCCGCCAACGGCATAAGCTCAAGATGGGTGTAGTGCATATCCACGCAGTAGTCGATAAGCTGCTCCGCCAAGTCACGGTAGCTTAGAGTTTCTCCGTCGGGAGTTCTGCGCCACGAGCCGAGATGTACCTCATAGGTGAGCATGGGGCGGCCGTATGACGCTGCGCCTTTTTTCGCCTGCTGCCATTCCTCATCATGCCATTCGTACCGGCCGAACTCATAGACCTTGGAAGCGGTCTGAGGCGGCACCTCGGCATAGATGGCAAAGGGGTCTGCCTTCAGCAGCCGGCCTTCGGCCTGGGCATTCAGCGGCAGGATAGAGTACTTGTATATTTCCTCCTGCTCCAGTCCGCCGACAAAGCCTGACCAGATTTCTCCGTCCGACTGGCGGGTCAAGGGGTTCGCCTGCGGATTCCACTGGTTGAAGTCGCCAACCACGCTGACCTCCGCCGCGTCCGGTGCCCAGACGGCGAAGCGGACACCGGCCCTGCCGTTTTCTTCCATGGGATGCGCTCCCAGCAGCCGGTATGCGTGGAAGTTCGTGCCCTGATGGAACAGATAGAGGTCGAAGTCCTCTATTGCCGATGGTTTCACAAACGCTCCCCCTTTATAAATTCCTGTCAGAAGCCGTAGGGCCGCAGCGGCTCTATAGGCTTCGCCTTCTTCGTCCCCTGTATCTCCAGCGGACTGATGTGCCAGATGTCCCGGGCATACTCTCTGATGGTACGGTCAGATGAGAAGAAGCCGGAGCCGGCAATATTTATCGCCGAGGACTTCAGCCAGGCATCTCGCTGGCTGTAGCGGCGGACAATTTCCTCATGGGCGCCGCGGTAAGCCTCGAAGTCTTTGAGGATGAAGAATTCATCGTTGTGGTTCAGCAGATAGTCACGAAGGGATCCGAAGTCTCCGTAAGTGCCATCCGTAAGCTGGTCAACTACCCGGCGCAGGGAGGCGTTGCTGTTATATTCATCCCAGGCGGAGTACATACCGTTGCGGTAGAAGCTGATGACCTCATGCGCCCGCAGACCGAAGATAACGCAGTTGTCATGGCCTACGATATCACAGATTTCCACATTGGCACCGTCCATGGTACCGAGGGTGATGGCACCGTTCATCATGAACTTCATGTTGCCGGTACCGGAGGCCTCCTTGCTGGCGGTAGAAATCTGCTCGCTTATATCGGCGGCAGGATATACCAGCTCGCCTACCGATACACCGAAGTTCACGAGGAAGACTACCTTCATCCGGCCGCGGACCAGCGGATCTTTGTTTACCTTCTCAGCTACAGCATTGATAAGGCGGATGGTCTCCTTTGCAATATAGTAACCGGGAGCCGCCTTGCCGCCGAAGAAGTAGGTAATGGGCTGCACATCGTAGGACGGGTCATTCTTCAGCCTGTCGTACTGATACATGATATGCAGGATGTTCATAAGCTGACGCTTGTAGGAATGGATCCGCTTTACCTGTATGTCGAACACCGACTCCGGGTCAATGATGATGTCGTTGTTCCTTGCCACATAGGCAGCCAGCTCATCCTTGCGCTTATCCTTCACCAGCTCCAGCTTATCCCGGAAGCAGCTGTCGTCAGCGAAGGGCTTCAGGTCAGCCAGCCGCTCCGGTGTCTTGCGCCAGTCAGTGGAGATAGTCTCGTCCAGCAGGTCGGCCAGCTGGGGATTGGCGGCAATGAGCCAGCGGCGATGGGTAATGCCGTTTGTCTTGTTATTGAACTTGCCGGGATAGAAATCGCTGAATTTCTGCATAGTCTCCCGGCAGAGAATCTCGGAGTGTATCTTCGCTACGCCGTTTACGCTGTGGCTGCCCACTACGGAAAGTCTTGCCATGTGGACGCTGCCGTCCTGAATGATGGACATAGCCCGCACCCGCTCCTCGTCTCCGGGGTAGCGGCGGCGTACATCAATAAGGAAGCGGCGGTTTATCTCCTCGATAATCATGTAGATACGGGGGATAAAGCGCTTCACCATCTCCACCGGCCACTTCTCCAGCGCCTCCGGCAGGATGGTGTGATTGGTATAGGCAATCATCCGGCGGGTAGTCTCCCAGGCCGGCTCCCAGTCCATCCCCTGCTCGTCTACGAGGATACGCATTATTTCCGCTACGCAGAGGGCAGGATGGGTATCGTTGATGTGGATTTCCACCCGGTCGGGGAGCTGTACCGGCTTCACGCCTTCCTTCAGATGATGCTGCACGATGCTCTGTATACCGGCGGATACGAAGAAGTATTCCTGCACCAGACGGAGGGCTCTGCCCTCGTAGGTATTATCGTTGGGATAGAGGAACTTGGTGATATTCTGCACAGAGTCGTAGTACTGATGGTGTGCGGCCACCTGCTCCTCAGTCATGACCATATTGGTCTGGAAGTCCTCGTCCACCTCACTGTTCCACAGGCGGAGAGTATTGACGGTGGAATTATCATAGCCCACTACCGGCACATCGTAGGGGACAGCCAGCACCTTGTAGCCGCCCTCGTGAACCAGCTTCAGTGAGCCGTCCTCGTTCTCCGCCATGTAGGCGTTGCCGCCGAAGTGGACATGGACAGACTTGTCCGGCTTGCGGTACTCCCAGGCAAAGGCATTCTTCAACCAGTTGTCGGGTATCTCTACCTGATTGCCATCCAGTATATGCTGCTCAAAGAGGCCGTAGCGGTAGCGGATGCTGCAGCCGTTGCCCGGCAGGCCGAGAGAGGCCATGGAGTCGATAAAACAGGCAGCCAGACGGCCGAGGCCACCGTTGCCCAGGCCGGCGTCCCGCTCCTCGGGAATAAGCTCCTCCAGGTCTACGCCCAGCTCCTTAAGCTGCTCCTCTACTTCCCGGCGAATACCGAGATTTACCAGATTGGTATTCAGCAGACGGCCCAGGAGAAATTCTACGGAGAAATAATAGACCTGCTTCACGCCCCGGTCTTTGTAAGCCCGGTTTGTCTTTACCCAGTTTTCCGACACATACTGCTTCACGGTAGCTGCCAGTGTCTGATACAGTTCCTCTTTGCTGAGGTCGGTCAGGTCACGGCCGTAAAGGGTTCTGGCCGTTATTATGAAGCGGTCCTTGAAATCCTTCATCTGCGGTCTTTTTGGTTCGATAGTCAATAAAGGTCCCTCCCGGTAAAGGAAGCGATGATTAAATCGTGATATCCTTACCAATAATCATTGGATAGTTAAAGGCGCCGCTGAGACGCTTATCCTCGGTTATGACGACATTCTTATCCAGAATGGCATTTGCAATATGAGCTCCGGCATGAATAACCGCATCCTGCATGATGATGCAGTTCTTTACCTCCGCTCCTTCCTCCACCACGACGCCGCGGAAGAGAACGCTGTGTTCAACCTTGCCGCGGATGATGCAGCCGTTGGCCGCCAGCGTATCGCTGACCTCTGCGGTGGACTTGTACTCTACCGGGGCCTTGTCTCTCAGCTTCGTGTAGATTGTCCGGCCGCACATGAACAGCTCCTCCCAGACTGCCGGCTCCAGCATCTCCATGCTGACCCGGTAGTAGGTCATAGTAGAGCCGATGGTGACGGCATAGCCGCTGTGCTCATAGCCGACGGCGATGTATCTGTCGCCCATGGTCATGATAGCATCCCGCAGGAAGTCTACTCCGCCGTGCTCATAGGCAGTAGTAACAAGATCGGCATATACCGATTTCTTCATCAGGTAGATGCCCAGACCGACATTGTCACCGGCCTTCACTGTGGACTTCACGGCAATATCCGTTACCACATTGGACCCCTGAGTCGTGGTCAGCACGGCACCGAAATCATTCTTGTTCTCCCGGGCCTTCGTATAGACTACTACAATGTCGGCCCCGGACTCCTGCAGGCAGTCATATACCGGTGTGAAATCCATATTGTAAACAATATCGCCGCCTACCAGCAGGACATATTCCTCTTCGCTCTGGTTGACGAAATCAATATTGTCGTAAGCGCTCATTATATTGCCGAGGCGGCTGCGCTCACCGTCAATGGTCGGCGGCAGGTAGATAAGACCCTTCCGCTTTCTGGCCAAATCCCAATCCTTACCGCTTCGCACATGATCAAGGAGGGAGCGGGAACGGGGCGGCAGCATGATACCTACATTGTCCACTCCGGAATTGACCAGATTGGACAAGCTGAAATCTATGAGGCGGTAACGGCCGGCAATGGGAATAGCACCGATCGGCCGTTTCGCGGTAAACTCTTTAATCCGGGAATTATCCTGAACAAGACTGATTATGCCCAATACATTCTTCATGACTTTTCCTCCCCTCAGCCCTGTGCGCCGGAAGCCTTTACGACTTCACCCTCGGCCACCACGGCAATGCTGCCCGGCTCGCCCTTCACTACTGCGCCCGGCTCAACCACCGCATTTGTGGCGATGATGGCATACTCCACTTTGGCACCCTCGCCAATCTTCGCAAAGGGCATGACAACGGAGCTTTCGATTTCGCTGCCAGCCGCTACCCGGACGCCGTGGAATATCACTGAGCCGACTACGGAGCCGAGAATCTGCGCGCCCTCACTTATCATGGAGCGGCTGACCTTCGCATCCTTGCCTACAAAGTGGGGCGGCATAGAGAGGTTGCTGGAGCTTATCTGCCATTTTCCGTCTGTATCGATGGGCGGCTCGTCCTCCAGCAGATCCATATTTGCCTGCCATAGACTCTCGATGGTACCTACATCCTTCCAGTATCCCTCGTAGGCGTAGGAGAACATTCTTGCTTTGTCTGCCAGCATCTTGGGGATGATGTCCTTGCCGAAGTCATGACTGGAGCTTTCCAGCTCGGCATCCTCCTCCAGATATTTCAGCAGGAAATCCTTGTTGAAAATATAGATTCCCATGGAAGCCAGATTGCTCTTGGGCTGAGCCGGCTTCTCCTCGAACTCGGTAATCCGTCCCGATTCATCGGTGTTCATAATACCGAAGCGGGGAGCCTCATCCCAGGGCACCTCAAATACGCCGATGGTGGCTTCCGCGCCGTTGGCAATGTGGCTGTCCAGCATCTTGGAGTAGTCCATAGTATAGATATGGTCACCGGAAAGGATAAGTACATACTCCGGGTCGGACAGCTCTATGAAGTTTATATTCTGATAGATGGCATCGGCTGTCCCCTTGTACCAGTCCGCCCCCTTCTCACGAGCATACGGAGGCAGAATGAAAACGCCGCCCTCATGACGGTCAAGATCCCAGGCACCGCCGGTACCCAGATAGTTGTTCAGCTCCAGCGGTCTGTACTGAGTCAGAACACCAACGCGCTTGATTCCGGAATTGGCACAGTTGGACAAAGGAAAGTCGATAATTCGATATTTTCCGCCGAACATTACCGCCGGCTTTGCCACCGACTTGGTGAGAACGCCGAGACGGCTTCCCTGACCACCGGCCAAAATCATGGCCAGACATTGAATCTTCATAGATTTCCCTCCCCAAAAATATAGGTGCCGGACACTGCTTTTCCGGCTGTCTTTTTTTATTTTTCCGCAGGACTTCTTTTATTTTCTTATTGGGCAAATCTGCAGACTTACCCAATACAATTATTCTATATTTTTGCTGTATTTTCCTGCTTTACCTGCAAACCTTTTCAAGAAATTATCTGCCGACGGTGCCGGGTAAAAAAATAATCCAAGTGAGATGTTCAATCGCACTTGGATTATTGGAAAATGTCAAATTATTACTGACCGACAGCAGTCATTGCATTCTTAATCTTCTGAGCCATGCCCTTCATCTTGGCAATGGAAACGGCGCAGACAGCTACGCGGACGCCCTTCTTGAGAGGTACTGCGAAGATGAGGTCGTCATGGAGCTTGTCGCAGACGGCACCCGGATCAACAGACGGGATGGAGAGGAAGAAACCAGCCTTGTAGGGAAGAGCATTGAGGCCGCAGGCCTTTGCCTCTTCCATGAAGATAGCACCGCGCTGCTTGATGATTTCGTAGTACTCGGCACGCTCCTTCTCGAACTGAGCAAGGAGAGCCTTGTCCTGCTGAATGGTGGTGAGGACAGTCATGGCACCGCGGTTGCAGTTGGACCAGGTAGCACGGCTGGAGAACTTAACAGCATCGGCAAACTCATCGATGACGGCCTTGGACTGGGTGAGTCCGATAATAGCGCCGCAGCGCTGGCCGTACATGGTATAACCCTTGGACATGGAGAAGGCGAAGAGAATCATGACATTCTCAGGCATGCCTTCGAACATCTTCATGAACTTGCGGGTCTCGTTCTTCTCACCGGCATAGTCGATGTAGGCGATATCGACAAGGACAGTTACCTTCTTGCCCTTAGCGGCCTGAGCCTTTACTACATCGATGACCTGCCCCCAGTCCTCTTCGCTGAGGCTGTAGCCGGTCGGATTGTGCGCCGGAGTGTTGATGATGACAAGGAGGGATTCCTGCTTGCCGAGGAGCTCCTCTACCTTAGCGGTGAAGCCCTTGATATTGAAATTCTGCTGAGCATCGAAAAGCTCATAGGTAGCCAGCTTGCGGCCCTGCTCCTGGCAGAGAACGCTGTAGGGACCCCAGTACCAGTCACTGGTGAGGACCTCGTCGCCGATCTCAGAGTAGTTGGCAATAGCATGATGGATGGCACCGGTACCGCCGGCAGTAGCGCAGGCAGCGGTGTAGCCCTGCGGACGCATATCAGCGAAGGTCAGATCAACAACGGTGTCAAGATAGCCCGGCAGGCCGGTGATGGGTGCGTAGGCAATAGCATCGGTGATGGGCAGAGCGCGGAATACCTTTTCCATGGTAGGGATGCAGGCAAGCTTCTCCTGCTCATCCATGATGGCACCGATGGTGGCATTGGTTACTTTGTCGGCACCGACCTTGGCGGCGGCTGCCTGACAAGCGGCACTGGCTCCGAAAATTGCATCGCTAAGCTTCTTGTTAGCGGCATGACTTGCTGCCATAGACATTGTAAAATCCCCCTATAATCTTTCAAAATATTATGCAAAACGCTGATAAACAACTACAGCTTCAAAGTTACCTGCATAGCATAACACAGGGAGAAAAAAAGTCAATCTAAACGCTTCATGTCCATTGTATACTTGCATCTGACAAATATTCTTCTTTCGTTTACAGTTCTCAGAATTTACGCCAGCACTTTTCTTTTAAGAATCGCTTTATCATCTCAACGCTTTTATCCTCATAATAAGCAACAAGAAGTTTCTTAAAATCCGGAACAAGACTTTCCGGAACTACAAGCAGCCCTAATCCATGTTTAATCATAAAATGGTTTGCGAAAATAATTGCTGCTCTTTTATTGCCGTCAATAAAGATCTGTGTCTTCATACAGTAAAGTGCCAATTCCACTGCTTTGTCTTCTTCTGCAAGAGTGGAATTGATTATGTCACTAATTCTATCTTTTACGGCGTATTCATCAGGAATAGGCGGAACATAGGCAGAGCCGCCAATAGTTACCGGTACACTTCTGACATAACCGCCATTGTCAAAAAATCCTTCATTTACCAATCGTGCCACATGACTAAGCAGATAGAAATCGCAAGGTGACGATACCACATCAGGGTCAACGATAAATTCCCATGCGTGCTTCAGATTTAATATTTTCTGAACGTCACTGGCTTTTACACCGTTGACTTCTCCATTTTCCAGAATTGTCTCTGTCTGGGGGAAAGTAGTTGCTACACCTTCCAGTACTGCCTGATCATAAATCAGGCTCTTCACATTCGCCCTGGCAAAATCAATGTTTAATCGGACTCGCGGACTGAGTTCTGATTCTTCATATCCAAGTTTCGCCAGCTCTTTTTCAATTTGTCTGAGCTTTTTCTTTATCGCTCTAATTTGCTGTGACTGGCTCACCGCCATCGCATAAAGTGCTTCTGAGTACCTGTCTATATACTTAGACTTGTACTTACCCGCCTCTTTTTTCCTGACATAAATGTATTTTTCATTATTTATGGTTTTTATTTCAATACTGCCATCAAATGCAGATACATTGAGCTGTGCCTGCAAATCGGCTTTATCATTTAACAGCTTCTGCAGTGTACCGATATCACTCATACGACGGCCTCCTTTTAGGGTGATTTTCTGTCATCATTTTAGTATTTTTCACCCTAAAATTCAAGATTCCATTCAGTTTAGGGTGACTTTATGTCAATATTTTTAACATTTTCTCCCTAAGAATTACCTCATCCGTCAGCCTACGGCTGTCACCTTCCCCAATGGGGAAGGTATCCGGGGCAAAATCTATGCCACAGCAGATAGCCGAAAGCCGTCAGCACAGTCCTTCACGAAATCACCCAACAATATGAAGGCATAAAAAAATAGGTCTTGCAAATCTGCAAGACCCATTAATCTTTTGTTTGTCAAAACAGCCTGTTCTAATCAGCCAATAGCAGCTTTGACCAGCTGGTTTACCAGCTTGCCGTCGGCTTTGCCCTTGACTTTCGGCATGAGCTCTTTCATTACCTTGCCCATGTCCTTGGGATCCTTCGCGCCTACAGCAGCAACAGCCTCATCTACCAGAGCCTTTACCTCTGCCTCGGAGAGCTGAGCCGGCAGATATTCCATGAGAACGGCTATATCTGCTTCATTCTGAGCTACGAGATCCTCTCGACCGCCTTTTTTGAACTCCTCGATGGAGTCGCGGCGCTGTTTGACTTCTTTGCTGATGACGGCCAGAACTCCTTCGTCGTCCAGCTCGACCTTCTGGTCAATCTCAATCTGACGAATAGCCCCGCGGACCAGTCGGATGACGCTCAGGCGCTCTTTTCCGGCCTCGCGAGCCTTCATGGCCTCTTTCATGTCATTAGCGAGCTTTTCCTTCAGGGACATACTATACCTCCGTCATCGGCGCAGCTACGAAAGCTTACGCACGGAATTTACGCTTGCGGGCAGCCTCGGACTTCTTCTTGCGGCGGACACTGGGTTTCTCATAGTGCTCGCGTTTTCTGACCTCGGCCAAAGTGCCGGCCTTCTGGCAGGTGCGCTTGAAACGACGCAGAGCGCTGTCAATGCTTTCGTTTTTGCCGACTTTTACTTCGTTAGCCATCGTGTTTCCCCCCCTCCACCAAACATGGGGTTGTAGTGTGATACTCGCCTATTATACCGAAATTTGCTTGTATTGTCAAACCACTATCGGCAAAATAGGCGGTTTCAGAAAAAATTTCTGAGATCAGCCGGGAGGCCAAGCCATGTCGCGGCCACCCAGCAGATGGAAATGCAGATGCATGACGGTCTGACCGCCCTGAGCGCCGGTATTGGCTACCAGACGGAAGCCGTCCTTGAGACCCAGCTTCTCTACCAGAGCCGGAACAACCTCACCGAGAATGTGACCGGCCAATTCCTTCTCTGCCTTCAAACCCAGCACATTTGCCACATGCTTCTTGGGAATAATGAGGACATGGACCGGGGCCTGCGGCTCCAAATCATTAAAAACTGCTACCTGATCATCCTCATATACCAAAGCAGAGGGAATCTCCTTAGCAGCGATTTTGCAGAAAATGCAATCATTAGCCATTGTTTTCCCCCCTTTTCTTTACAACAAAAATATCCATCATCACCGATTCAATTAACTAATGATGTACTGACCTATTATATATTCTAGCTATAGAAGAATATTCCTGCTAGAAGGACGGAAAAATTTGTAAATAATATGTCAAGGCACCGATTACCGCCAAGCCGATAACATTGTAGTAGGTGAACATCCGCATATAGGCGCCTGCCTGAGCCGGGTACTCCAGCACAAAGAGCTTGAAGGATATGACACTGGCCATGGAGGCGATGAGGGTTCCCATGCCGCCTACATTGACTCCCACCAGCAGGGCATCGGCATTCATCGGATTGGTGAGTCCCGCCAGCAGCATGGCCGCCGGCACATTGCTTACAACCTGACTGAGTCCCAGTCCGGCCAGATATGTTCCGCCGGGAGTCGACAGCAGCCCAGTCCGTATCAGCTCCACAATATCCGTATGGCTGATATTGCCGATGAAGATGAAAAAGCCCACAAAGGTTATCAGCAGGCTGTAGTCCACCACCCGGAGCAGTCTGCGCTCCCGGGCGGCAAAGAACAGCACCGTCACCGCAAGGGCCAGATATTTGTCCACAAAGTGAACAACCGCCCCGATGTTCAGCAGCAGCAGGGCCAGATAAATCAGCGTTTTCCCCTGCTCCGGCTGCTCCGGCTCCGGCAGGGTCAGCTCCAAGGGCTTGTTCTTCGTAACGAAGGTCAGCACCAGCAGGAACACGATTGCCAGCAGAGTGGAGGGCAGCATCGCCCGGAAAAATCCGGCCACATCGTAATTGAAGAAGGCATAGAGGAAAAGATTCTGCGGATTCCCCGGCGGAGTAGCCATACTGCCAAGATTGGCGGCCAGCGTCTGCAGGATGACAGTCCGGCTCATGTCCATTTTTATGGTTCGCCCGATGACGAGCGCCAAGGGAACGAAGGTAATGAGCGCCACATCGTTGGTGACAAACATGGAGGAAATGTAGGTGACTGTCAGAAGCGCCGCCGTCACCTGACGACCGCTGCGGCAGCGGTTCAGCAGCAGCACAGCCAGCCAGTCCAGAAACCGAATTGATTTCAGTCCGGCCACCACCAGCATAAGGGAAAGGAGAATGCTCAGCACCCCGAAGTCGATGTACTCCGGCTTCGGAGTCTGCCAAAAGGAAGAAGCCGCCGCCAGCAGGATTGCTAAGCAGAGAACGGCCTCCTGTTTTACGAATGATTTTATTTTGTCCATCATTGAGTCAGTTATTTTATCAAATGCTTTGCCCCGGCATAGCGAGGTTTCCAGTAATCGTTGGAAAGGCTGTCTATCCTGATTCCCTTGGAGGAGGAAGCATGGATAAAGCTCCCGTTGCCGAGATAAAGCCCCACATGGGTTATCTCCCGCCGGTCCTCGGAGAAGAATACAAGGTCGCCCTTCACAAGGCTCTTGCCATCGGCTACCTTCCTGCCAACATCGTACTGGTCGTCAGCCGTCCGGGGGACCGAGGCACCGTGCTTCTTGAAGATGTACATGATGTAGCCGGAGCAGTCAAAGCCCTTTGGGTCGGCTCCGCCGTACACATACTTCACGCCCATATAGCTCTTGGCGGTCTTTATGAGGGCATCTACCTTCTTTTCCGGGAAGAAAGGTGCCGTTTCCTTGCAGGCAATCTTTATGCTGCCGGTTTTTTTGCTGTCTGTCTTCCCGGTCTTCTTATCCTGCTTGGCAGGCTTCGTCTTCTTCGCTTTTTTCGGTGCCTTCTTGGGCTTGGCAGGCTTTGCCGCAGGGGGCTTCGCCGCCGGCGGCTGCGCCGGGGCCGGTTTTGTGACGGGCTTCGGCTGCCCTCTGCTTACGGCAGGCTCGGGCTTCGGTGCTGTCTTCGCCGCAGAAGGCTTTCCGTCCGCCGGCACCTTGGCCGGCTTATCCATCGGAGACGGTGCCGCAGAGGAGACAGCTCCCGGCAGCAGCAGAAAGCACACTGCCGTCAAAAGAGCCAAGAATTTCCTCATTTTTCTCATATCAATACCCGCCGTCAGCCGTGGCGAACATGTTCGAGGCCGAGACGCATCAGTTTCACAACATGGTCATCGTCAAGGGAGTACCAGGCCTCCTTGCCCTCACGGCGGCAGGTGACAACCCTGGCTGCCCGGAGAACCCGGAGCTGGTGGCTGATAGCCGATGGCTGCATGCCCAGTGCATCGGCAATATCCCCTACCCGCATCTCACCGGCGGCAATTTTGCCCAGCAGCTTTATGCGGGTGGTATCACCCAGCATCTTGAACAGGTCGGACAGAGTGCTGCCCACGGCATCATCCATAGAGGAAAGCTCTGCGGCCAAATCTGCGTCGGCAACGCAAGGTGCTGCCTGTCTTGGCTTCGCCGAGGCAGTGACCGGTACGGGAACATCGTCATCCAGCTCGAGTCCCTGTGCTTCGGCTTCTTCTCTCGCCTTTCGTTCCATCTCAGCAAACTTCTCTGCGTGCTTGGCCCGGATTCGTCCGCCTTTCGCGGTCAAATGGCTGCCCATCTCAGGGCTTTCAATTTTCAAATGGAGCATGATTTACCTCGCTCTCTCATTTGTTTATTTGTTCATATTGCTCATATATCTGCTTACATTATAAAACAACAAAGACCACTGCACAAGTCCTGCACAGTGGTCTTTCTCTATTATTTACTGCTGTTAACGCCTGCTCAGATAAGTCCCTCGTCCAGCCATTTGTTTATGGTCTTTGTTACGCCGTACTCGTAGTTGGGCGGGGATATGTAGTCAGCGACCTCTTTCAGCCCTACATAGGCATTCTCTACCGCTACGCCCATGCCCACATCTCTGACCATCTCGAAGTCGTTCATGAAGTCACCGAAGGCCGCACACTCCTCAGCCTTGATGCCGAACTTCTCCGCCATGCGGATAGCGGCCTTGCCCTTGTTGAAGCCAGGCATCTGAATGTCGGTCCAGAAGTCGGAGCTGTGAATGACCTGCAGCTCCGGCTCAAACTTATCACGAAGTGCCGGGTAGGTAAGCTCAAGGGTAGTACCGCCGGCAGCGACGGAGGTAGCAATCTTTACGATGTGGCCGTACTTC
This sequence comes from Selenomonadaceae bacterium, assembly GCA_030523645.1. GTDB lineage: Bacteria > Bacillota > Negativicutes > Selenomonadales > Selenomonadaceae > RGIG250. The sequence goes on along the minus strand of JAUNIB010000001.1, from coordinate 13,321 downwards.
TCCGGGTCGTCTGCCACCTGCTCAAGGTCATCGACAAATTCGTGATGGGTGAAGAATTTGTCCATGGCGGCGGTATATGGACGCCACTTCTCGGTGACATAGGCTACCGTGGGAGCGCAAAGGACAGGATATGCCCCCGGAAGCTCATCGGCAAAGCGGGCAACCTGACGAACCAGCTCACCGGGAATCGGATAGGAGAAAAGCTCCTCCCCCCGGAAGAAGGCACAGGTGCCGTTCTCGGAGATAAAGGCAAAATCATCGAAATAGTCCATCATGTGACTTACCAGCGCAGTATACTGCCTTCCGCTGGCCGGGCAGAAGCGGCAGCCCCGCTCCTTCAGACGAGCCATGGTAGCATCAAAGTCAGGAGGGAGATTGCCGTTGTCATCCAGCAGGGTACCATCCATGTCGGTAAAAATCATCTTGATCATTGTCTTGCTCCAATCTTAAATCATTTGCCTGTGTAATTATGCATCAAATGGTTTCTCTTTTTATATCAGCTTTCATTCAGGCGGCACCACGGGTCGGCCGCCATGTAGTCACCGTCGGCGTATACGGCTGCCCTTGCCCGACAGCCGCCGCAGCCATGCCGAAATCTGCACTGACCGCAGCTTCCGCTGTATTCCAGCGTCCGCAGCTTCTTCAGCACCTCGCTGTCCCGCCATATCTCATCGAAGGGCCTCTCATGGACATCTCCCAGATACATGGGCAGATAAGCGCAGGGCTGCACCAGTCCCTTGGGGCTGATGATGGCATAGGCCAGTCCCGCCAGACAGCCTCTGCGAAATCTCGTCTTCACACCCAGCTCCGCCGCAATGCGGATAAACTGGGGAGCGCAGGTAGGCTTCAGCTCGATATCCACCGTCTGCTGCTTCTTCATAATCCGGGCGAGAACAGCCTCGTGCTGCTCCGGGGTCAGCACGCTGTCCCCGATGTCCGCTCCCCGGCCGGTAGGCACAAGGAAGAAGAAGTGATGAGCCCTGGCACCAATCTCAACGGCGAAGTCCGTCATGGCTTCCAGCTCGGCCTCGTTCCACCCCATCACCGTGGTGTGTATCTGGAAGGGCAGCCCTGCCTCCCGGCAGTTCTTCATGCCCTCTACCGCCTGCTGCCACGCACCGGTCTCACCTCTGAGCCGGTCGTGCTTTTCCGGGTCAAGGGAGTCGAGAGAAATCCCCATGCCCTTTGCCCCGGCCGCCTTCAGCTCCATTGCTTTTTCCCGGGTAATCAGGGTGCCGTTGGTGCCAAAGACCGCTATGAGTCCCAGTCCGGTGGCGTATGCCACCAGCTCGGTAATATCCGGCCGGAGCAACGGCTCACCGCCGGAGAATATCATTATCTTGAATCCGGCCCGGGCAATCCCTTCAAGGAGAGCTTTCGCCTCGGCGGTATTCAGTTCCTCCGCCGCCTTCACCCCCGCATCACGATAACAGTGAGCGCATTTGAGGTTGCAGGCATTGGTAGTGTTCCACGATACTATCATACAAAGCCCTTTTGTATTTCTTCGTCAGTCAGATAGCAGGCCGGGTCACTGGCCCAGAAGCTGCCGTGGATGGCCTCGGCTCTTGCCCGGAAGTTTCCGTTGCAGGCTCCGAGGAATTTGCAGGTACTGCAGCGGCCGGTGAGCAGCGGCTTTCTGTCCTTCAGCCCGGCGAGGATTTCATTGTTCTCCGTGTCCTGCCAGATTTCCCCGAAAGGCTTCTCCTTCACATTGCCGAAGGTAATGTGCCGGGTAAACTGGTCGGGGTGAACAAAACCCTCCGGGTCAACCTCACCGAAGGCAATACCGGAGCGATTGCCGCCGTTTGTCCCGATGAAGTCTTTTATCTGCTTTGCCAGAGCCTCATCGCCCTCGGCCAAAGCCTTCAGATACATATAGACACCGTCACAGTGGTTGTCCACCGTGAGGATTTCCTTCTTCAGACCGCGCTCGGCAAAATCTTTCGTCCGGGCAATAATGGTGTCCATCGCCCGCCGCGACTCCGCCGGGGTCACATCCTCGGCAGTCATGCCTGCTCCCCGGCCGGAATAAACCAGATGATAGAAGCAGACCCGGTTTATCTCTTCCCGCTCGATGAAATCAAAAATATTATCCAGCTCAGCTATATTGTGGCTGTTGATGGTAAATCTCAGCCCCACCCGCTGACCTACGGCGACGCAGTTTCTTATTCCTGCCATGGCTCGCTCGTAGGCACCGGCCTTGCCGCGGAAGCTGTCATTTACATCCTCGAGACCGTCGAGGGATATTCCCACATAGGTCACGCCGATGCCCTTTATCCGCTGAGCTATCTCCGGGGTTATCAGTGTTCCGTTTGTTGAGAGCGTAGGACGGACTCCCCTAGCCCCGGCGTACTCCGCCAGCTCGAAGAAATCCTTCCGCATAAGCGGCTCGCCGCCGGAGAAAAGCAGTGCCGGTACGCGGTAGGCTGCTAAATCATCAATGAAGCGCTTGGCCTCATCGGTGGACAGCTCCCCCTGATGACAGGCACTGTCCGCCTCCATGTAGCAATGACGGCAGCTTAGATTGCAGGTGCGGGTACTGTTCCAGACCACCACCGGCCCGATACCGGGGGCCGCCCCATGCTTCATGGCATGAGCGCCGTGGACATAGCGGAGCCTGTCGCCATCATAATCGTCCTGAAAAAGAAGTTTTGTAACGCTTATCACGAGAGTTCTCCGTTTAGATATAGGGCTGTCTCAAAATACAGCCGCCTTGAGAAGTAAAAGCCTCCCCTATAGGGGAGGTGGGCTGCGCAGCAGCTCGGAGGGGTAAAATTCTCTGTTACCCCTCAGTCAGCTTCGCTGACAGCTCCCCTAAAGGGGAGCCGTGGAGCTGGGTGCAGTTACTTAATGCAGCAGCCCTTCTTATAATCCGTATATTTCTTTTGCATTCTTCGTTGTCCGGGCCGCCAGGTCGGCGAGGGACATTTCTCTAAGCTCTGCGACCTTCTCTGCTACCACCCGGACAAGACCCGGCTCGTTGCGCCGTCCCCGATAGGGATGCGGTGTCAGGTATGGGCTATCGGTCTCCAGCAGCAGTCTGTCCAGAGGGATTTCCCGGACGACCTCAATGCCCTTCTTTGCATTCTTGTAGGTAATCGGCCCATCAACGCCAAGATACCAGCCCAGCTTCAGCAGCTCCCGGGCCAGCTCCACACTGCCTGAGAAGCAGTGAACAACGCCCCTGTTCTGCCGTCCTTCGGTCTGAAGAATCTTCAGCACATCTCCGTGGGCATCCCGGTCGTGAATGCACACCGGCAGGTCAAGGTCACGGGCGAGAGCCAGCTGACGGATGAAAATATCCCGCTGAAGTTGCCGCTTGTCCTCGTCCTTCTCCCAGTAGTAGTCAAGACCGATTTCGCCGATGGCGATTACCCGCGGCTCTTTTGTCCATGCCGCCAGACGGTCATCGTCTGCCTGAGTGAAGGGAAATGCTTCCTCCGGGTGAACGCCGACACCGGTATAGACATTCTCATAGCGGGCCGCCAGCTTCACGCTGCGCTGGCTTGACTCCATCCGGTCGCCCATGTTTACCATGAGCTTCACTCCGGCCCGGGCAGCCCGGGCAATCATCCCGTCCCGGTCGTGGTCATACTCCTCGCCGTCAATGTGACAGTGAGTATCTACCAGAAATATATCCTCGTCCCCACCGGAAAACACCGGCAGAGTATCGGGATTTTCAAAAAGTTCCATTATTTTTTCCCGGTATTTATTGCAGTTTGCAACTGTGTTCATATTCAACCTCACCCACCGGCTTCGCCGGTCCCCCCTCTCCAAAGGAGAGGGTTAGACCTTCCCCGCTGGGGAAGGTGGCTGCCGCAGGCAGCCGGATGAGGTAACCCATGCTCCGTCTAATGACCTTCCCCTTTGGGGAAGGTGGCAGCCATAGGCTGCCGGATGAGGTTTACTGCTGCTTCTTCTTTGCCTGCTTAGCCTGCTTCTTGGCCGCCTTCTCAGCCTTGGCCGCCTTCTCCTCATCGGTCTCGATACGGGGGAAGATAGGCTCGGCGGTACCGATATGATTGCCGGCAGGATAGCCGCCCCAGCTCTTGATTTCATCAAGCTGAACATCAGCGAATGCCTTTACGCCGTCAAGACCAAGCTGGCTCCAAATACGGGGAGAGGTCTGCGGCATGAAGGGAGAAATCAGCACGGCAGATACCCGGAGGCTCTCGGCAAGATTGTAGAGAACGGTGTCCAGCTTTGCCTTGTCAGCCTCATCCTTGGCCAGTACCCAGGGCTGAGACTCATCGATATACTTATTGGCCCGGCCGATGAAAGCCCAGACCAGCTTAATAGTATCGGACAGGGAGTAAGCTTCCATATTCTTCTCGTAGTCGGCGACAGTCTTCTCGGCATCAGCGATAAGGCTCTTGCCGATTTCATCCTGCTCTCCCACTGCCGGTACGACACCGTCACGGTACTTGGTCACCATGCTGAGGGTACGGTGGAGAAGGTTGCCGATATCGTTGGCAAGGTCGGAGTTGATGCGCTTGATGAGGGCATCACGGGAGAAATTGCCATCCTGACCGAGATTGATTTCACGGAGCAGGAAGTAGCGGATAGCGTCGGCACCGAACTCGTCGATAAGGAGATTCGGGTCAACCACATTGCCCTTGGACTTGCTCATCTTGTCGCCGTCAACAACCAGCCAGCCGTGACCGTAGACCATCTTCGGCAGCGGCATATCAAGAGCCAGCAGCATGCAGGGCCAGATGATAGAGTGGAAGCGGACGATTTCCTTGCCTACAAGGTGCATATCCGCCGGCCAGTACTTATTGAACTTCTCCTGATCATCCATGAATCCGATAGGAGTCAGGTAGTTGGAAAGCGCGTCAAACCATACATAGATTACATGCTTCTCATCGATGGGAACAGGAATGCCCCAGTCGAAGGAAGTACGGGAAATGCAGAGGTCCTCCAAACCCTGCTTGATGAAGTTAATCATCTCATTGCGGCGGGCAACCGGCTGGATGAAATCGGGATTGTTCTCGATGTATTCCAGCACCCGGTCAGCATACTTGGACATCTTGAAGAAGTAGGCCTTCTCGGTTACTTCCTGTACAGCGCGGTGGCAGTCGGGGCAGCAGCCGTTCTCGTCCAGCTGATGCTCGGTCCAGTAGCTTTCGCAGGGAGTGCAGTACAGACCCTTGTACTCGCCGAGGTAAATGTCGCCCTTGTCGTAAATGCGGCGGAAAATCTCCTGCACCAGCTTCATGTGACGGTCTTCGGTGGTGCGAATGAAATCATCGTTGGAGATATTCAGACGCTCCCAGAGATTCTGGAAGCCGGCAACAATCTTGTCTACATACTCGATTGGAGTTACCCCGGCAGCCGCAGCCGCAGTCTGAATCTTCTGACCGTGCTCGTCACTGCCGGTGAGGAAGAAAACATCGTAGCCGGCAAGGCGCTTAAAGCGGGCAATAGAGTCAGCAATAGTAGTGCAGTAAGCATGGCCGATGTGGAGCTTTGCACTGGGATAATAAATCGGGGTAGTAATGTAGAAACTCTTTCTATTTTCACTGAGATTCATGATTTTCCTCCTAAATACGCGATTAGAAATTATTCTATCTATTATACACGCTTTAGCTGTCCCTGTAAATCAACGACTGTTATTAGGTACAGCCTCGCTGCCTCATTCAATGCACATACGGTAAATGTCCCGGCGGGACAGCCCCGTCTGTCTGGCGATCTGACGCATGGCTTCCTTCTCGGGCATCCCCTGCTCCGTCAGCACCGCCACAGCTGCCTTCACCGCCTCAGGATTGTTGGCGTTCAGCTCATCTGCCGCCTGCTCATCTGCCCCTGCCTCGGCCGCCGTATTGCAGCCGCCGACGATGATGACGAACTCTCCCCGCTGCTCATTGTCCGACAGACTGTCAAGCAGCTCCTGCAGCGTACCACGGCGATATTCCTCGTACTTCTTGGTCAGCTCCCGGCAGAGAACCGCCGGGCGGCTGCCGCCAAGTCCTGCCGTCAGCTCCTTCAGAGACTCAGCCAGACGGTGAGGTGCCTCGTAGAATATCAGCGTTTCCCGATGGCTCTTTACCTCTGCCAGCAGCTCACGGCGCTTGTCCTTCGTCCGGGGCAGAAAGCCTACGAAGGAAAATCGCACCGTATCGAGGCCCGAGGCTATCAGCCCTGTGAGAGCCGCATTCGCTCCCGGCAGGACGGTGACGGTTATCCCCGCGGCTATAGCCCGCCGGGCCAGATCGGCTCCCGGATCGGCAATACCCGGCAGCCCCGCATCACTGACGCAGGCAATATTTTCTCCGGCCAGCAGCCGCTCTACGAGAGGCGGACCGGCAGTATCCTTATTATGCTCGTGATAGCTCACCAGCGGAGTATGAATATCGAAGTGGGTGAGCAGCCCCCGGGTATGACGGGTATCCTCGGCGGCAATCACATCTACCTCGCCCAGCACCCGGACAGCTCTGTAAGTCATATCCTCCAGATTGCCGATGGGTGTCGCCGCAAGATAGAGGGTACCCACAGTATTCTCAGTTTCACTCATTTGTTTCGCTCTCCACCAATGACTTGTATATATCCTCCACAATCATCCGCCCAATGACCATCGTCGGCACCGCCATGAACATACCCAGCGGCCCGATAAGCTCTCCGGCCAGAGTCAGCCCGAGGATAATTGCCAGCGGATGAAGCCGCAGGTAGTGGCCAACAAAGGCGGGATATATGAGATTGTGATTAATCTGCGTTATTATCAGGAAGAATATAATGGTCTGCAAACCGATGACCGGTGAAATCGTCACCATCACCAGCGAGGCAAAGCAGGAAGCAATGGTCGGACCAACGACCGGAAGGAACTCGCAGACCCCTGAGAATATGGCGAACACCGGCCCGTAAGGCAGCGACCGATAGGCAAAGTAGCTGTAGACAAGCAGTCCCATCAGAACGCAAATCTTCAGCTGACTGACGATAAACACACGCAGTGAACCGAGGATACCCTCGATAAGCTGCGTTATTCTCCCCTGCTGGTCATCCGCGAAGCGCGAGGCCAGCCAATGCTTTATCCTCTCTCCGTCGGCCAGAAAATAATAAGTTACCAGCATCGTCAGCAGAATATCAATAACCCTTGTAAACACGGAAACCAGTACCGATATAGAGCTGCTCATCAAGTCTACGGAAAAATTAGTCAGCTGCATCCATACATTGTTTAATTCCTGGCCCACTATCGGCAAATCCTTGACCCATGGCAGCGCCATGAAGGTCTTGACCATCTGCGGCAGACGATTGATGAAATCCTGCCCCATAGGAACTACCGTAGCCGAAAGCAGGACGAACACAACAATCATCAGAAGCACGAAGCAGCCAAGGACACTGAGGGCCGCCAGCGCCCGGGGCATCCGTCCGGCGGACATGGAGTCAACCGTATCAACCAGCAGCGAATGAAGAATCAGCGACACAAATATTATCGTGGCAAACTGGGGCAGATAGGCAATGGACAGGATAATCGCTGCGAAGAACAGTCCTATGCCAAGAGATGTATATTGTCTACTGCTCATGGGTACCTCCTTTCCTCAGTCATCTTCAAAAAACCGGGCGAGCCGGCCACAAATTCACTCGTGACCTATGCCCGCCCTTCAATTTCCAACTATTTATCAAAGAAGCTGTGACACAACCTTTCCCAATCCGGTGTTATCTGTCCTTGCCGAAATCATTTGACCAGCGAGGAACTGTCATCCGCCCCAAGCCGATTGGCCTCAGCGGCTCGTTATTCGCAGCCTCTTCGCTGCCTGCCTGCGGCTTCGCCATGAAGGACGGCGGCATCAAATCGACGCCCTGCGGCTGAGGGGCTGCCTGCACTGCCGGTGCAGGAGCCGGCGTCTCTACAGCAGGAGCGCTGTTCCCTGCCTTCTGCGCACGGACCTGCTGGAGCAAATCTCTGGCGGTCATAGCCTTGCCCGGCAGACCGACGCTGCGGGGTGCGATGGGAGGCGCACTGCCCTCAAAGTCTGCTGCGATAATCGTCGCTCTGACCTTCGTACCCATCTCCGGCACCGTGACAACACCGAAGATGATGTCCACATCCGGCGAAGTACGGCTGTTGATATACTGAGAAGCATCGTTGATGTCGAAAATAGAAACATCCTCGTTGCCGAAAATATTGAGGATAATGCCCCGGGCGCCCCGGAGAGGACGCTCGATAAGCGGACTGGAGATAGCTGACTCCACAGCCTTCACCACGGAGCCGTTCTCATCCTCACCGATACCCCAGACAACATCACTGTTGGTGTTGTTGCGGCAGAGAATCGTCCGTACATCGGCGAAGTCAACATTTACCTTGCCGGTGGTGAGAATCGTATCGGCGATACACTCAATGGCCTGACGGAGAATATTGTCCGCCGCCTTGAAGGCATCTACCAGGGACATGCTCTTGTACTCAGGCAGCTTCAGCAGATTGTCGTTTTTCACAGTGATGAGGGCATCCATGCAGCCCTTCATCTTATCTATGCCGCCCTGCGCCAGCATCAGCTTGCGCTTGCCTTCCCAGGAGAAAGGAACAGTCACGACGCCGATGGTCATGATGCCAAGATCCCGAGCCACCTTTGCCACGACCGGTGCTGCACCGGTACCGACACCGGCACCCATGCCGGCAGTGATGAAGACAAGATTTGCCCCATAAAGAGCCTGAGCAATCTTCCGCTCATCAATCCGGGCCGCATTTGCGCCCAGCTCCACATTGCTGCCGGTACCGCGGCCGCCGGTAATGCTCTCACCTATGGCGATGGTGCGGATGCCCTTTTCCTCCAGATTGCGGAGGGTCTTCTTGTCTGTATTGATACCAATCAGGTCAACCTTGAAGGCCTTGTTGTCCTCGGCAATGCGAAGCAATACACTGTTGCCGCCGCCGCCGACACCGATAACCTTTATATTTACAACCGGTTTTCTGATGGCCTGCTCCAATCTCTCAGCTGCCATATCCCCGGCCTCCTCTCAAACGATAAAACAAATACTGCAAAAGGGGACACTCCCCTATCTCTCATCTATTCTCTATATACATCCTCTTTTCCTGCTTTTTGAGAGGGTATACATAAAAATATTTTCTCTAGACCTTAACCTGTGCCAAAATTTCAAAAGTGCATCTTTTTATAATCACTGTACAGATTTCGGTACCGCATTTGGCTTATTCTTGGATAAAGCATCGAAATTCTCTTTCAAATCATTTGAAAAACAGGAAACCGTCCGGTCTTGTCGAATATTAAAAACGAGGTGTCAATGATGAAAACAGTCAATGTTGCTGCCGCTGTCATCGAAAAGGACAGGAAGATTCTCGCCACGCAGCGAGGGTATGGAGACTTCAAAGGCGGCTGGGAATTCCCCGGAGGAAAAATAGAGCCCGGCGAGACTCCCGAAGCTGCCCTCATACGAGAAATCCGCGAAGAACTCCGGGCAGATATTACAATAGAGAAGTTTCTGACAACAGTAGAATACGACTATGAAAACTTTCACCTGTCAATGAAATGCTATCTCTGCCATCTGAAAAGCAACACTTTCGTACTCACAGAGCATTTAGGCTCCCGTTGGCTTGATAAAAATGAACTCGATGAAGTGGCTTGGCTGCCGGCAGATATAGAGGTTCTGAATTTGATAAAGGAAGAAATAGAAGTTAACTGTTCCACAAGCGAGGAGGCGTAATCATGCTGCAGCCCGGACTATATGAACAAGTAATAAACGAGCAAATCGACAAAGAACTCGCAATCGTTGCCGCTTCCCGCAAAGACACGGAAAAAATCGATGAAGCAGAAGCCTCAAAGATTCTATCACAATATCTGTCAGAAATTGTAAAGCAGGGTTTAGACCACATTTCAGACAACGGCGGTAATCTTTCATCGCAGGTTAATCTTGCTAACGATATTGTATCGCTTATACAAAGAAATACTGACGAAGACACCTTTAAGAATATGAGCATAACTTCGCAGGCTGAACAATTGAAGGTTCTTCTGCAAGAAAATGACCCCAGACTTGCCATAGGAAAAAGTGCAAAGGACGTAGTGCGTCCTGTAACTTCTATTGCCCAAAGTTCTCTTTTTACAGGAGCAGCCCATGAGCCTCAAATGTTTTCAGAGCTAAAAAAAGAGATTGCTTCAGCCGACAAGGTTGATATGCTAGTCTCCTTTGTGCGCTGGAGTGGACTACGTCTTTTTATGCAAGAGCTTAAAGACTTCACTCAGAATGGTGGTCAACTGCGAGTTATCACCACAACATACATGGGTGCCACTGACCCAAAGGCTATCGAAGAACTCAGCAAATTACCAAACACTACCATAAAGGTAAGCTACAACACAAAGATTACGCGGCTTCATGCCAAGGCCTACATTTTCCATCGCAATAATGAATATACGACCGCTTATGTCGGCTCGTCAAACATCTCAAATGCCGCTCTGACAAGTGGACTGGAGTGGAACACGAAGGTCACGAAAAAAGATTTACCGGAGACAATCAGCAAAATTTTGGCAACCTTTGAATTTTATTGGAATGACAAAGAATTTGAAACATACACGCCCGAACAAAGGAACAAGCTGCTAGTCGCCTTAAAGGGAGAACGAACACCCAATTCTGACAACAGTCGAATATACACATTAGAGGTCAGACCTTATACTTACCAACAGGAAATTCTTGACAAACTACAAGCTGAACGAAGTGTTCGTGGTCATTTTAGAAATCTAGTGGTTGCTGCAACTGGTACAGGAAAAACCGTTATTTCTGCCCTAGATTATCGTCGTTTCCGTCAGCAAAATCCACAAAGTCCCTGTCGATTACTATTTATCGCCCACAGAGAAGAAATACTAAAACAGAGTCTGGAAACTTATCGAGCTGTATTAAGAGACGCAAACTTTGGTGAACTGTTCGTCGGTCATTATAGACCCGAAAACTCTAATCATTTGTTTATGTCTATTCAAACTTTCAATTCACATAAGTTTTACGAAAATATAGATTCAGATTTCTACGACTTCATTGTAATTGACGAGTCACATCATACAGGCTCTGCCACATCCTACAAGCAGCTACTTGACTGTTTTTCGCCCAAGATTCTTCTTGGACTCACCGCCACTCCTGAACGTATGGACGGAGAAAATATACTTAAATATTTCGACAACCGCATAGCTGCTGAAATTCGTTTACCGGAGGCTATTGACAGAAAACTTCTCTGTCCGTTCCAATACTTCGGCGTAACAGACATTGCTGACCTAAGATCCCTCCGCTGGTCTCGTGGTGGATATGACCGAAACGAATTGACATCCCTATACACCATCAACTCGGTAGTAGCAGAAGCAAGAGCCGATATGATAATCCGCTCAATCGATAAGTACGTCACAGACATTAACGATGTTAAAGGCCTCGGATTCTGCGTCTCTATAGAACACGCCAACTTCATGAGTCGCTACTTTAATTCTCACAACATCCCTGCCATGAGCTTGACAGGCCAGTCGTCCGAGGAAGAAAGAGAAGGCGCAAAGAAGCGCCTCATATCCGGAGAAGTTCGCTTTATATTTGTTGTCGACATTTACAATGAAGGTGTAGACATTCCCGAAGTAAACACTGTTCTTTTCCTGCGACCAACCGAATCTCTCACAGTATTTCTTCAGCAGCTTGGCCGTGGCCTCCGCTTAGCTGCAGGAAAAGATTGCCTAACTGCCCTCGACTTTATCGGCCAAGCCAATCAAAAATATAAGTTCGAGGAAAAATTCTCAGCCCTACTATCGCATACTGAAAAAGGGGTTGCCAGCCAAATCAAGGACGGCTTTGTTGCTGTTCCCAAAGGTTGCTATATCCAATTAGAAGAGATAGCCTCTCGATATATTTTAGAAAACATTAATTCCACCTACGGCAAAGCCGCCAGCTTTATCAATAAAATCTCAACATTCACAGAAGATACTGGAAAAGAGCTTACACTAAGCAATTTCCTTGATTATTACCATATTGACGCGCGTTCACTGTATCGGTTTGATTCTTTTTCAAGATTGTGTGCCCGAGCAGGAGTAGCCCAGGACTTTTCTGAGTCACTTGAAGGACTCATCGCAAAATCCTTAATGAAATTTGCTTCTATCGATTCACGCCATTGGATAGAATTTTTACTTAACACTCTACCCCACCTCAGCAATATTGATTTTGAAAGCCTCTCCGATTGCGAAAAGCGTATGTTGCAGATGTTCTATGTAACAGTTTGGAATAAGCCTGCCAGTGATTGGAAAGATGATGAGGTCATCAACAATCTTCATGCCCTCTCCAACTGCCCAGTCATGCTAAATGAAATGCAGGAATTGCTTATGTACAGGTACGAACAGATTGATTTCATAGACGAGCCTGTAGAACTCGGCTTTGACTGCCCATTGGAGCTACATTGTTCTTATTCCCGTGACCAAATTCTTGTGGCATTGGATTATATGAATTTAGGTGCAATGCGCCAAGGTGTTAAGTGGCTCGATGACAAGAAATTAGACTTGTTCTTCATAACACTCAATAAATCTGACAAAGAATATTCTCCAACAACAATGTATAACGATTACTCAATAAATGATGAGTTGTTCCATTGGCAAAGTCAAAGCACAACGTCAGAGACCTCTGCTACTGGTCAGAGATATATACATCACGTTTCTCATGGGTCTAAAATTATTCTCTTTGTCCGTGAGTATAAAAAGGACAGTCTTACCGGCGGCGCTGCCAATTATACCTTCTTAGGCCTAGCACAATATGTAAGTCACGAAGGCTCGCGCCCGATGAATATCACTTGGCACTTGGATAAGCAGATTCCTGCAAAATTCCTCAAGAAAACCAACAAGCTCGTTGTTGCTTAAAACAATTACTCTTTGCCTCAAGAGAAGCAGTCCGAAAAGTGATGGTCAACCATCGCCCTCAGGACTGCTTTTTCTTATGCTCTTACAGTACTCACGCAAGCAACATAGCACCAACATCAACCATATTCTTCCGATATCTGTCAAAATTTTCTAAAATTTCTTCCTTTACTATTTCAAAACATCGCACATAAGCCATATCGCCAGTGAGAAGAGCAAATCGGCTGCAAGCGTCGGAGCGCGGCAGCGAAGCTGATATCTGCCCTAGAAGGTATCGGTCTCGCTGCTTCACCGCTTCGGCGTGAGCGAAGAAAAACTCTTCTCCCCGGTGGGTGCTGATGTATCGGATGATATTCAGCAGCTAGGGATGCTGAGTGTCTACAAACCTGACACAAAGGCACCCATCGGGAACGCAAAGGAAGTCAAAAGCGACAACGCCAAAAATATGGGAAAGCTGTGTTCCTGCTGCATTGCTCGTATGTCTATGCAAAGACCTCTCATGTGCAAAA
>JAUNIB010000003.1 GCA_030523645.1 Selenomonadaceae bacterium | reverse complement strand
TTCCAGAACCCGAACCGGAAATTATTTCGGAACCTGAGCCTGAGATTATTCCAGAGCCCGAGCCGGTGAAGCCGGCAACCGGATCCTTTGTTATCGGACCGGGAGGCTTCAGCTTTGTTATTCCGGATAAGATTGAAGAACCGGCGAAGCCAGTGCCTGAGCCGACACCGGAGCCGATGCCGGAAACGGCTGAGATTGTTCCGGAGCCTGAGCCGGAAATCGTTTCTGTACCGGAACCGGAAGTTATTCCCGAAACGGCGCCTGAACCGGAAATTGCTCCGGAACCGAATCTTAAACCGGAGATTCCTGCAGACAAGCTGGCCGGACTCACTACTTTGGATGATTTCCTGGATTATGCCTACAGCGAAAAGGATACCGGCAACCTGCCTTTGGCCGCGGCGGCCCTGGCAATGGCGGTGGAGCGGTTTGGCGACAACAGCTATGCACCCTTCGTGGTTATAGAACTGGCAAATGTCTACAAGTCGCAGGGCAACTATGAGGCAGCCATAAAGGCTTATCAGGAAGCCTACAGTCTGCCGGCTGTGGCAGCCGATGAGTTTGCAGCCGCTCAGTTCAGAAGCTCGGAGGAATATCTGACGAAGCTGATGACGGTGCTGGAGAAGCACGGCAAACCGGGTCTGTCCTTTACCGAAATCCCCGAGGACTACTTCCGGGAAATCCTCTGAGAGGACAGAAAAAGATAATATTAGGTATATTCTTACAGTCTCTTTTGTGATACAATTATTGAGAGCTTTATTCTGCTGAATTTTAGAAATATTTTATCAGGAGGAATATCCAAATGTTAAAGAAAAGCGTAGAAATCCTCAATCTGCCCGTTATTAGCATTACCGAGGGCCGTGAGCTGGGCACCAGCAAATCCCTGCTTATTGATGCAAAGAATGGCGTTGTTGCTGCCATCACCATTGAGGACGAAGACTGGTATCGCGGAGTAAAGCTCCTGCCGTACTCCTCTGTCATCGCTATCGGTGAAGATGCCGTTACCATTACCAATAGCGAGAACATCCTCACCCTTGAGGATGCCAGCGACTATGAGACCATGCTGGATGCCAATGTCCGCATCATCGGCACCAAGGCTATCACCAAGACCGGTACCATTCAGGGTAAGGTATCCGAGATTTTCGTCGGTGAGGGCGGCCGCATTGAGAAGTGCGCTCTCGTAGACGAGAACGGCGGTGCTACCGAAATCAGCGCTGACCAGATTTCTATCTTCGGTAAGCAGGTTACTGTTATCGACGCCGATGTAGAAGCGGAAAAAAAAACTGAAGAATTAAGCGCTCCCGAGCCGGCTGCTGAGGCTGCTCCCGTAGTGGAGGAGACTCCAGTCGTTGAGGAGGAGCCTGCTGCAGAAGCTCCTGTCGAAGAGGAGCCGGCTGTTGAAGAGGTCGTCGAGGAAGTCGTCGAAGAGACAGTTGAAGAGGCTGCACCGGAAATTCCGGTAATCGAAGAGCCTCAGGAGACTGCCGAGTCGGCTGCCGACCGTGCCACTGAGGAGCGTCATCGCCGCTTCCTGCTGGGCAAGAAGGTAGTTCGTCCGGTTGCCACTGCCAGCGGTTTTGTTATCGCTGAGGTTGGTGCGACTGTTACCGAGGAAATTCTTCAGAAGGCAAAGCTGGCCAACAAGATTGTTGAGCTCTCCATGAATGTTCAGTAATCCCAAAGCAATAAAATAAAGCTTAGTGATTCCCGGTTGTCGTCTTTGGCGATGACCGGGATTTTTTGTACGCTCCATTATCTGGGCTGTGATGAATGCAAAAACGACATAACTGCCTGACAGAAACACACTTTCGTTCAGTTATTCACGCAGCGCCACTAAGCTCCTGCTGCGCATGCTTGCTTGCAGGTCGCCAAGTGGCGGCGTGAATAAATGGTTTCTTTACAGGAAGTTATGCCGTTAATTTCAGATTATGGAGGAGACGGCTTTGCCGTCTCATTTATTACTTCTGTAAATCGTCATAGAAGCAATAAGCCGAGTCGGCTTTCGTCCGGAGTAAATCAAGGAGCAGCGGGCTTGGCGGCTTCGTGGGGTCAAGAGCGATAGTGAAGCCGTTGCGCCGCTTCAGGCGGGCGACAGCGTAGCCGCAGCGGCGGATGACATCATCAACCGACTGGGAGGGATTGGGAGTATCCGCGATGCCGGCACTGACTGACAGGATGTTATGGGAGCGCTCGGACGCAAAGGATTTCTTTATTTTAGCGAAGAGGCTGTCGAGCTTGTCGGTTATCTCACTCCGCTCAACCTCTCCAAGGAGAGCGACGGCAAAAATGTCGCTGTTCATCCGTACACAGATGTTATCAGGGAATGTTTCCCGGAGGAATCTGGCGAAGAGCAGAAGTGCCTCGTCACCGAGCTGGTGCCCGAAGCATTCATTGACCAGCCGGAAGTTGTCGAGGTCAAGGGTGATAATCGTGATCCGGAGCGTTCCCCGGCGGCGGGCCATCATGGTGTAGAAGGCATGGCGATTGTAGAGACCGGTGAGGGCATCGGAAAAAGCCATGTCATCAAGACGCCGCTTCTGAGCCAACTCGTCGGTGACATCGTGAGCAACACCAAGGGTACCTAGCATGGTGCCGTCCTCGTCCCGGACAGGGGACTTAAAGGTAGAAAGATTGCGGATACCGGAGGAGTTTTCCACCCGCTCGTCGAAGCGGCAGGTGACGCCCCGGCGTAGTACCTCTTCCTCTGTTTCAAGACAGACGAACTCACCTTTGCGATACATTTCTTCAGTGAGTCCCCAGATGTAGAAATGATCATGGCCCTCTATATCTGATTTCAGCTTGCCGACAAATTCGCAGAAAGCATCGTTGACCTTTAGGTGAGCGCCGTTTATATCCTTGAACCAGATGAGATCGGGAACCGAGTTTATCATCGTTTCAAGAGAGCTGCGGTAGTAGAAGCTCTCCTTCCGGGCGTAGAAATCCTCCAGCATACGGCGAAGGCGGTAACCCCAGAGAGAACCGGTCATATCGGCAGGCCATATTTCCTGCAGAGCGGTGAGCATATCGGGGCTGACTGCTTTCTCGTCGGATGTAATAAGATAGATAATCGCCCGGGGAGCCTGCCGGTGAATTTCCGCCGGCGTAAGACCGGCGTCGTCACCCATGAGAATAACATCATAGGGAAGACTGTCGGTCGCCTCCAGAGAGGGCAGGGAAAAAATACCCGTTCCTTCCGGTACCATAGGGCGGAGCAGATCGGCTATATTGTCCGGCAGAGCGGCAAGAGCAAGATTCAGCTTCGGTGTATACATACAATCACACCTTTTCTGTCAAAACGGCAGCAACTTTCAGCGACCGTTTGTTTGAGGTTGAACTGCTTAAATGCCCCATTGAGCGGGGACACTATTGCATACCATTATAAATGGATAAGGGAAGCTTGACAAGGTGCAGGAGAAGTCAAAAGAAAAATAAAGATAATCTAAATGCTTTGCATCTGTTAATCCCGGCTGTCGTCGAAGCGGGAGCCGATGAGACGGGTGTCACCGGCGGCTCTGGCGTCCGTAACTGTCTGCCGCGAGAGGGTGAAGCCGCGGCCCATGACTTCATTGGCATCAATGAATATCATGAAGGCGGTAGGGTCTACCTGATAGATAAGGTTCTTCAGGCGGGCAATCTCCGTCATGCGGACAACGGAGAATACGACCTTCTTGTCATCGCGGTAGAAGGCACCGGCACCGTTCAGGAAGGTGGCGCCGCGCTCCAGCTGATGGATAATACCGTCGGCAATCCGCTCCGGGTGCTGGGAAATTATGATTACTGCTTTGCGGTGATTGAAGCCGGCGGCCAGCATATCGGATACCCGGCTGGCTATAAACATGGAGATAAGGGTGTACATTGCCGGGGCCGGGCCAAAGAGGAAAGCGGCCATCAGCATGATGCAGCAGTTGATGCCGAAGACTACCTCACCCATATTGAAGGAATAGTATTTCTTGACGATAGCGGCAGCGATATCCATACCGCCGGAGTTTGCACCAAGACGATAGAGTATGCCGTAGCCGATACCGTTGAATACACCGCCGTAGATAGCGGCAAGAAGAATGTCATCGGTAACATACAGATGGTTCATGAACTCTGTGGCGTCGAGGCAGACAGAGAACATTACGGTGCTGAAGATTATTTCAGCCACATATTTTTTCCCCAGAGTCCGCCAGGCAGCTACGAGAAGAGGGACATTGAGGGCAAGGGTGACCGTACCGGCCGGCAGTCCGAAAAGGTAGTAGCTGATGATACCGAGACCGGCAAGACCGCCGGACAGCAGATGATGCTGGACAAGGAAAACATTTATTGATCCGGCGGCGATAAGGCAGCCGATAACGACGCATATATAATGAAGAATTTTTTTCAGCATAGAGACACCTCCGTTGTTAAGGAGATTATATCATTTTTGCGTAGGTGGAGGGAGATTTTTCCGAATTCTCCCATAAGGGCGGCGGCAAATTTCCCGATGACGGCGGGTTTTATTGGAATCTGTGGGTAGTATTATGCGGACAAATAATATATAATGTAGCTTTGGGGAGATTTCAGATTGAGATAGTATAATGCGAAAAGGAGTAACACCGATGGAATCAAAGCGAAGCTTTTGGCTTACGCTGCTTCTGCTGACTGTTTTGCTGCTGCTTGGCAATAACCAGCTGATGGTAACTGACCCGGTAGAGTCAAATTATACATTAACAGCCCAGGAAATGCTGGCGGCAAATGACTGGCTGTCACCGCGGATTCACGGGAATTACTGGTTTGATAAGCCTGTATTCTTTTACTGGGAGCTGATGACAGCTTTCAGCATTTTTGGCATGAATGATTTTGCGGCCCGCTTTTTTCCGGCGGTATTTGCCATTGCCAATATCCTGTTGACTTACTGGTTGGCCAAAAGAATTTACGGCGAAAAAATCGGTTTGATGGCCATGATGATTTTTGGCACGGCATTAGAGTGCTGGTGCTTGGGAAAATCTATCGTTACCGACATGACTCTGGCATTCTTCTTTAATGCCTCTTTGGCGGCATTTTACATCGGATTTAAGGAAGAGCGGCGGTATCTTTATCTGCTCTGTTACGCATTTGCCGGACTTGCGGTGCTGACAAAGGGACCAATCGGCCTGCTGCTGCCGGGTCTGATTGTCGTTGTCTTTCTGCTCAGCCGCCGTCATGCTTCGGAGCTGCTGCGGATGAAGTGGCTGCCGGGGCTGGCGATTTTCGCGGTGGTAGCCGGCAGCTGGTACTGGCTGATGTATCAGGCTCACGGCAAGACCTTTATTGACGGTTTCCTTGGTGTACATAACTATCTGAGGGCTACGGTTTCGGAGCATCCGGAGGATAATGTTTTTTACTATTATACCGCTATTTTCCTGCTGGGTTTCTGCCCATGGTCGTTTGTATTGCTGTTCCGATTGAAGAAGGACTGGAAGCTTCTGCGGGCGGAAAAAATGGCCGATCATACGGTCTTCCTACTGCAATGGGCGTTGATTGTCAATGTTTTCTTCCAGATGATGGCCACCAAGTATGTGACCTACAGCTTTCCTGCCTTCATGCCTCTGGCCATATTGACTGCGAGAGTGCTGGAGAATCATTCTTCTTTCGTGCGGAAGCTGGCTGTTGGTACCGGCGTAATAATGGCAGTGCTGACGATTATGGTGGCGGTGCCCTTTAGTGAAAGACGCTCATGCAGGAAGGCTGCAGAGTTTGTTAAAGAAATGAATACGAATCTGCCGGTTTACAGCTTTGGCGCTTACAAAGCATCTGAGCCGTATTATTATGAGCGCCCGATACCGTATCTTGTCACGGAAGCAACAAAAAACGCAATGAAACCGGGTGGGCTTAGCTGGAATGCAAAAAATGTCATGTCATTTCAGACTGTAGAGGAATTGACCAGAGGAGCAGAGATGATTGTCATCTGCGGACCAAATCATCAATCCCGGCTTAAGTCTATGCTTCCAAATGCGAATATTGAAGCTGTGGCCCAAGCGGGACGGCGCTGCATCATGAAAGTTTGCCTGCCGCAGTGAAAAGGAAGGAACATATATGAAAAAGGAAAGATTAGTTTCTCTCGTGGTACCGGTGTACAACGAAGAGGACAATCTTCAGCATTTTTACGAAGCAGCCAGAGATGTAATGGATAAACTTCCCTACCGATGGGAGCTTATTTTTGTGGACGACGGTTCCTCTGACAGCAGCCGCACGATGCTGGCGGAAATGGAAGTGCAGGACGAGCGGGTACAGGCAATTTTTCTGGCCCGCAATTACGGTCATCAGACAGCCCTTACCTGCGGATTGGATTACGCCGATGGCGATGCGGTAATCAGCATGGACGGAGATATGCAGCATCCCCCCGAGCTGCTGCCCAGGCTGCTGGAGCTGTGGGAGCAGGGGTACGATATCGTTCAGACTGTGCGTAAGGCGACGGAGGACGCCGGCCTGCTGAAACGGCTGACTTCTGTCGGCTACTATCGGGTGCTGAACATGATTACTTCCGTTCCTATTCGTGAGGGCGGCTCGGATTTTCGTCTGCTGGACAGGGAGGCTGTGCTGGCCCTGCGGCAGCACCGTGAGCATGCCCGTTTCTTGAGGGGACTGGTTTCTTCTCTGGGCTTCCGTCAGACGATATTCGAGTTTACAGCGCCGCCCCGGTTTGCCGGTCGTTCCAAGTATTCTCTGCGGAAAATGCTGAGACTGGCAATGGACGGCGTGTTTACCTGTTCGGCGTTCCCCCTGCGATTGGGCTTGTACGCCGGTATGGTCAGTGCCTTGTTTGCCGTTCTGCTTATTATCCATGTTCTTTATGAGACCTTTGTGGCACAGAATGTCGTCAGCGGCTGGCCTACCCTCGTCGCCTGCTTTGCCTTCTTCGGCGGACTTCAGCTGATGCTGATGGGTGTTATGGGCGAGTATGTAGCCCGCATCTACGATGAAGCAAAACAGCGGCCTCTCTATCTGGTGCAGGAGTACGGGCACCGTTCAGAGGTGCGGAAGAGACGGCAGGAAAAGACTGAAACTGAATCCGGGCAAAGAAGCGGACACGGGGACGCTGAGTGATGAAAAGCTTGTCAGTACAGGAGCTGAAGCGGGCGTTCCTTTCCCGGAAGTTCCTGCTTTTTCTGGTAATCGGCTGCATCAATACCTTCGACTGCAGTCTGTTTGCAACAATGCTTACACCAGTGACCGGAAGTGTAAATGTTTCCTTTAATATCGGATATGTAATGAGTAATATCATTGCCTATTTTCTCAATGCATATTTTGTTTTTCCGTCGCCTCTCTCTCTGAGCGGCTGGGTAAAATTTTTCCTGTCGTATATACCGAATTATCTCGTCCAGAATGTACTGGTAGTCGTAATGTATAATTACATGGACATTCCGCCGATAGTCAGCTTTATGCTGTCCGCAGTGCTGGGTATACCGGTAACATTCCTGCTGGTGAAGATGTTTGCCTTTGGGGACAGGGAGAATTGAAGACATGCGGCTTATCGACAATAAAGGAAGTTTGAAAAGAAAGGATGGCAGATGAATGAAGATTTTAGTGACCGGCGGAGCAGGCTTTATCGGCTCCCATCTGCTGCCCGTCCTGCTGAAGCAGGGACATGAGGTTACAGTGGCGGACAATCTGACCACCGGCTTTCAGGAATATGTACCGGACGGAGTCAGAACAGAGGTGCTTGATGTCCGCAGTGAAGCGTTGACAGAGCTGATGCAGCAGGAGAGATTCGAGGCAGTTGTTCATTTGGCTGCCCAGACTCAGGTGGATGTTTCCATGCAGGAGCCGCAGCTGGATGCGGATGAAAATGTCATGGGTACGATAAATGTTCTGGAAGCCTCCAGGAAAAGCGGAGTGAAGAGGATTGTTATTGCATCTTCTGCCGCTGTATACGGCGATACTGAGGAATCGGATCTTCCGCTGCAGGAAAGTCTTAACCCGAAGCCGATGTCCTTTTACGGATTGTCAAAGCAGATTGGCGAGAGCTATCTGTCCATGTATCAGCAGGCTTTTGGTCTTGATTTCGTAGTACTGCGCTTCGCCAATGTTTACGGTGAGCGTCAGGGCAACGGCGGAGAGGGCGGTGTCATCAGTATTTTTGCCAAGGCAGCAGCCAAGGGCCGGGATTTGAATATATACGGTGACGGTGAGCAGACCAGAGATTTCGTCTATGCCGGAGATATTGCCCGCGGCATCAGTGCTGCACTGCTTACCGGCGAGGTAAACACCGTATACAATCTGGCTACGGCCACGGAGATTAGTGTCAACAGCCTGATAACCAACCTGAAGGAGCTCAGCGGAAAGCAGCTGACTGTTCATTATCTGCCCAGCCGTGAGGGCGATATCCGTCGTTCCTGCTTGTCCAATGCGAAGGCTCGGCAGGGCTTAGGCTGGCAGCCTGAGGTTGACATTCACGAGGGACTGCGTCGTACATACGACTATTTTGTCCGGCAGGAGAATGTATAAGATATCGGGACGGCAGCAGAGACAATACTGAATTTTTCAGAAAAATGCTCCCCTTATGAGTGTGTGACAGCGTAATATGCTGCACAATCATAAGGGGAGCTTTTGTGTGTAATCTTTGCCGTAGGAGGAAAAGGTCGTTAATCCTTTCGTCTGGCCAAAATATAAATGGCGGCGAGAATCATCACCATGCCCAGCAGCTCGGCGGGGCCGAAGGTAACGCCGAGTACAATTCCCGATACCGCTACGGAAGCGGCCGGCTCCAGACAACTGGTCATGGCAGCATCCGACGGTCCGACGAGACGAAGGCTGGCCATGTAGAGAACGAAGGCAAAGACCGTACCGCCAACTACGATGTAAGCGAAGGATAAGGCGGCGGCTGTGTCCATGATGCCGCTGAAATGCCATGGCTGAGCGACAGGGGTGAAGAGCAGTCCCCCCAGCAGTACACCCCAGCCGACTACCAGCTCGGGAGAGTACAGGGTGAGCAGTCGTCGTGGCTGCAGGGTATAGACTGCCTGCGCCGCACCTGTGGTGAGGCCGAAGCTGAGGGCCGTAGGGGTGATGGCAAGGGTGCCGAAGTCGCCTCTTGTCACCAGGACGGCAGAGCCGACTACTGCCAGAAAGACGCAGAACATTTCCTGCGTCGTGGGCAGCTGCCAGTCACGAAGGGCCACATAGACGACGATGAACACCGGCATCAGATAGCCGAGGGTGGTGGCGGTAGGCGCATTGCTGACATGGATGCAGGCGTAGTAGCTGTATTGGGTCAGCAGCATACCGAATATTGAGAAAATGATGATTTCCTTCTTGTCCAGAGAGTCATGCCAAACAGCGGTGATATTCTCGCCCCGCAGTCGGCAGAAGGCCAGAAGCAGCAGTCCGGCCAGCAGCATTCTCACCGTGGTGAGCCACTCGGGGGTGAAGCCGCGGGACTGCAGTACGAACTGCGCCGCGACACCGGCACAGCCCCAAAAGGCTGCCCCGGATGCAGCGAGGGCCATACCTTTATGTTTTGTAGTCATTGAAAAAGCCTTTATAGAAAGTAACAGTCTGTTGAAAGTAAAATGGTGTAAACTTTATTATATCATCTTTGCCGTCAGGCAACAATGCAGAAAAATGTCGGTGGAAACGGGGAGGCTCGCAAGCTTTGAAAAAGAGCGTTGCCTGTGATATAGTGAGGACAGTTTGTAAAGACAGGCGGAGAGGTGAAAGAGAGACCTATGAAATACGACAACTGCACAATCGGTGCCTTTTTGGAGCGGCCCAACCGCTTCATCGCTCAGGTTGAGATAGAGGGAAGAGCGGAGACCGTTCATGTGAAGAATACCGGCCGCTGCAAAGAACTGCTGCTGCCGGGGCGGGAGGTGGCGCTGGTCAGAAGTGACAATCCGGCTCGTAAGACCCAGTATGATCTGGTGGCGGTGAACAAGCCCAACATCGGCTGGATAAACATCGACAGCCAGGCACCTAATCAAGTGGTGAAGGAATGGCTGGCCGGACAGGATTACGACCTGATAAAGCCGGAGTATAAGTACGGACAGTCCCGGATAGATTTCTATCTGGAAAAGGGCGGGGAGAAAACGCTGCTGGAGGTAAAGGGCTGTACGCTTGAAATTGACGGAGCAGGTTATTTCCCGGATGCTCCTACGGAGCGTGGGGTGAAGCATCTCCGGGAGCTGACAGCAGCAGTGGAAGCCGGGTACAATGCGGTTATCGCTTTCGTCATTCAGATGAACGGTATCCGTGAGGTCTATCCCAATGAGGAAACTCATCCGGAGTTCGGTGCCGCCTTGCGGGAGGCAGAGGAAGCCAGAGTAAAAATATGGCGGCTGCCCTGTCGGGTAACCGCCGATACATTAGAGATATTATAACTGAGCGGCCGAATAATGTCTGACGAAAACACGCTTTCGCACTGCGACTTAAGCGCTGGAGCAGATAAACTTTTTTCTTACAGACTGTATTCAGCAGCAATCACATTAAAGAAAGGGCAGAGAGAATGCTTCGTCATTCTCTCTGCCCTTGATAGATTTGTACTTAGTGATTTGCCAGCTTGTAGATGGCGATGGCTTCTTCCTTGCCCAGCGGACGGAAGACGGCAACCTTTTTCGTGCCGTTTGCCGAGAGACTGTCAGCCAGCTTTTCAATCTCCGCATCGTCTTTAATGCCGATGCCAAGCTCCGTGAAGGAGAGGGGAAGACCGAGACTGTGCCAGAATTCTTCTGTCTCGCGGATGCCGGCTCTTGCTCGCTCGATGGGAGTACCTACGCAGACGCCCCAGACATTCTCTGCGTACTGAGCGAAGCGCTCCGGCTTGTCCATCATCACATAGCGGGCCCAGGCCGGCCACATGGTGGTGAGGGTCTCGCCGTGGATGGAGTCGTAGAAGCCGGACAGCTCGTGGCCGAGCTTGTGGACACCGAAGTCCATTGTGCGCCCCAGAGAAGTGAAGCCGTTGTGGCTGACGGAGCCGCACCACATTATCTCGCTCATAGCCTGATAGTCACGGTGGTTGGTCATGGCCAGCTTGGCGAAGCGGATGAGGTTCTTCAGGAGAGCTTCCGCTACCCGGTCGGTGAATTCATTGCCCTCCTCGTGGGTGACGTAGCGGTCGAGGGTGTGCATCATGATATCGGCGATGCCGGCGGCCAGCTGCCGACGGGGGATAGTGTAGGTCAGCTCCGGATTCATGATGGCGAAGGCAGGACGGTTGAAGTCGGTGTTGATGCCGCACTTCTTGCCGGTTTCCTCGTTGGTGAGGACGGCTCTGTTGCTGGTCTCACTGCCGGCGGCGCTGATGGTGAGGATGACACCTACAGGGAGGGACTGAGCCACGGTCTTGCTGCCGGACCAGTATTCCCAGATATCGGTAGAGAGGTCGGCTGCGCCGTGGGCGATAGCCTTTGAGGTGTCGATGACGGAGCCGCCGCCTACGGCCAGAATAAGGTCGGCGCCGAACTTAGCGGCAGCCTTTACACCTTCACGGGCGTGAGAAAGGCGGGGGTTCGGCTGGACGCCGCCGAATTCGGCAAAGGGAATGTCGGCAGCCTTTAGGGTTTCTTCAACTCTGTCCAGAAGGCCGCTCTTTTTTACGGAGCCGCCGCCGTAGACGATGAGGACGCGGGTGCCGCCGTGCTTCTTTGTGAGTTCGGCGACCTTTGCTTCGGTGTCCTTGCCGAAGACGATTTCGGTGGGGGTATAGAAGGTAAAGGTGTTCATGATTGTCCTCCTAAATCCTTTGACTGATTGCAGCTAGTTTTACATTGAGGTAGAGCTGGCTTTGCCAGCTACTTTTATTTTTTCGAGTCGGCGACAGCCTTCATGGCGACATCGATGGCGGCGATAGTCTTGGCGATATCCTCGTCGCTGTGTGCCATGGACATGAATATGGTCTCGAACTGGCTGGGAGCGAGATAGATGCCCTGCTCCAGCATGGAGTGGAACCAGACTTTGAAGGCTTCCTGATCGCAGGCTTCGGCGTCTGCGTAGTTCTCTACATCTTTTTCGCTGAAGAAGATGCCGAACATGGAGCCCGCCTGATGGAGCTGGACGGCTACGCCGTATTTCTTGGCGGCGGCATCGACGGCGGCGAGAATTTCTTTGACCTTCAGGGTGAGAATCCTGTTGGTATCCGGCTGGCCGGGCTCCGGCTCAGCGGTGAGAATCTTCAATGTGGCGATACCGGCAGCCATCGCCAGCGGGTTGCCGGAGAGGGTGCCGGCCTGATAAACGGGGCCGGCCGGGCTGACGCAGTCCATTATCTCGGCCTTGCCGCCGTAGGCAGCTACCGGGAGACCGCCGCCGATTATCTTGCCGAGGCAGGTGATATCCGGAGTGATGCCGTAGGCAGCCTGAGCGCCGCCGAGGCTGGCTCGGAATCCGCACATTACTTCGTCGAAAATGAGAAGAGCACCGTACTCTTCGGTTATCTTGCGGAGGAAGCCAAGGTAGCCCTGCTTCGGCAGTATGCAGCCCATGTTGCCGGCTACCGGCTCCACGATGATGGCGGCGACTTCACTGCCGTGTTCCTTCATGACAGCGGTGAGGGCTTCGGGGTCGTTGTAGGGTACGGTGATGGTGTCGTTGGCGACACCGGCGGTGACGCCGGGGCTGTCGGGAACGCCGAAGGTGGCGAGGCCGGAGCCTGCTTTTACCAGCAGGCTGTCGCTGTGGCCGTGATAGCAGCCGACAAATTTGATTATCTTGTCACGCTTCGTATAGCCGCGAGCCAGGCGAAGGGCGCTCATGGTAGCTTCGGTACCGCTGTTTACCATGCGGATGCGCTGGATAGAGGGGTAGACGGTCATGACGAGCTTGGCAAGCTCAGACTCGCGGAGAGTGGGAGCACCGTAGCTGGTGCCGAGGGCAGCAGCTTCATTGATAGCGGCGATTACTTCGTCGTGAGCGTGGCCAACGACCATGGGACCCCAGCTGAGGACGTAGTCGATGTACTCGTTGCCGTCGATGTCGTAGATTTTGGAGCCCTTCGCTTTGGCGATGAAGGGAGGGGTGGAGCCCATGGAACGGTAGGAGCGAACCGGGCTGTTGACACCGCCGGGCATGAGGCTCTTGGCTTCGGTAAAAGCGGCAGCGGATTTTTCAAGATTAAGCATAGTATGTCTCCAAAAAGTTTTATTTAACTGAAGACTGCCTTATTGCCCGACGAAAACCTGCTTTCGCGCGGTAATCAACACAGCGGTACTAAGCTCTGACTGCGCTGGCTAGCTTGTCAGTCGCTAAGTACCGGTGTTGATTAACGGTTTTCTTACGGGCAATATGGCAGCCTGATTTACATTTAGGAAACCTTCCCCTCTGGGGAAGGTGGCTCGCGGAGCGAGACGGATGAGGTAACATACAATCAGTCTCGTGACCTTCCCCCTTGGGGAAGGTGGCTCGCGAAGCGAGACGGATGAGGTTATCAGCCCTCAGCCAGCCACTTGGCAGCTTCCAGAGCGTGATAGGTGATGATGATATCGCTGCCGGCGCGCTTCATGGAGGTGAGAGTCTCCAGAGTGATGCGCTTTTCGTCGATCCAGCCGTTGGCAGCGGCTGCCTTTATCATGGAGTATTCGCCGCTGACATTGTAGCAGGCGATTGGGCAGTCGGTTATCTCCTTGACCTTGGCAACAACATCGAGATAAGCCATGGCCGGCTTGACCATGATAATGTCTGCGCCTTCTTCTACATCCAGCATGGTCTCCTTGAGAGCCTCGCGGATGTTGGCCGGATCCATCTGATACTGGCGGCGGTCGCCGAACTGAGGCGTGCTGTCGGCTGCATCACGGAAGGGGCCGTAGAAGCCGGATGCGTACTTGACTGCGTAGCTCATGATGGATACATTCTGATGACCGGCCTCATCAAGACCGTCGCGGATAGCGGCCACGCGGCCATCCATCATGTCAGAGGGCGCGATGATGTCGGCACCGGCATCAGCCTGGCTGACAGCGACCTTGGCCAGAAGCGGCAGGGTCTTGTCGTTATCTACATACTTACCGTCCAGGCAGCCGCAGTGGCCGTGGCTGGTGTACTGGCAGAGGCAGACATCACCGACGATGACCAGCTCGGGGACTTCCTTCTTGATAGCGGCGATAGCGCGCTGTACAGGGCTGGTCATGTCCCAGGCGGAGCTGCCGATTTCATCCTTGTATTCCGGCAGGCCGAAGATTTCAACGGAGGGAATGCCGAGAGCGGCGGCAGCCTTTGCGACCTCTACAGCTCTGTCAACAGACAGGTGGTAGACGCCGGGCATGGAGGGGATTTCCTCATGCACATTTTCGCCGGCAACGACGAAGAGGGGATAGACGAAATCCGTTACGGAGAGGGTAGTCTCACGAACCATGCTGCGGAGCGTGGGGCTGACTCTCAGACGACGGGGACGAACCTTTAGCATTTCGGTGTTCATTTTGTATTCCTCCGGGTTATTACAGAAAAAATATTTACTACTATATTATATATCAAATTTATGAAATGGGGAAACATTAATGTGTTTTCTTTCGGAGAATTTTGTGACGGGACGGATAATCGCTGCGGGGCTATCGTTGACGATGGGAGTGGATGGGTGTAAAATAAAATTGAACTAGGTTGAGAGAAAAGCATATAACCGTCCTGAGAAGGACACTGCAAAGAATTTTACCCGGACGATGTGAACGGGTTGCGGCCCGAGATGATTGTCTGATTATCTCGGGCATTTATTTTGGAGTAATGCTTTAGGCGGACTTGTTCGCCGACTATGAAAATGTGGGGTGAATATGATGGATGCAAAGCGTGTTTTCCTTATCGTACTGGACAGCTTCGGCTGTGGGGCGCTGCCGGATGCGGCGGAGTTCGGAGACGGCGATGTGAATACTCTTCGCTCCGTGACGGAGGTGCCGGGATTTTCTGTGCCGAAGATGAAGCAGCTTGGTCTCTACAATATTGCAGGAAACGGAGTGCTGGGAGCGGAGCCGGAGGCAGAGCCGACGGCAGCCTTCGGACGAATGGCTGAAAGCTCCCGGGGCAAAGATACAGTCACCGGTCACTGGGAAATTGCCGGTGTAGTCAGCGAGCAGGCTATGCCTACCTTTCCGGAGGGATTTCCACCGGAGCTGATTGCTGAGCTGGAGGAAGCCTTTGGCATCGGTGTGCTGTGCAACAAGCCTTATTCCGGCACAGAGGTCATTCATGACTTCGGCGAGGAGCATATCAGGACGCGGAAGCCTATCGTCTATACCTCTGCGGACAGTGTGCTGCAGATAGCCTGCCATGAGGAGATTTACAGCCGTCAGGAGCTGTATGCCCTCTGCGAGAAGGCTCGGGCAATCTGTGCCGGGGGTACGCCCTGGGGCGTGGGCAGGGTAATCGCCCGCCCCTTCATCGGTACCTTCCCGGACTATGAACGCACCAGCGGCCGTCACGACTATGCACTGGAGCCCACAGGACCAACCGTTCTCGATGCGCTGGCGGCCGACGGTCAGAAGGTCATCTCTGTAGGAAAAATCAGGGACATCTTCGCCGGTAAGTCCATTACCGACCATCTGGCTATGGACGGCAATGCGGATGGAATGAATAAGGCGCTGTCCATGCTGAAGGACAAATCATGGCGCGGTCTTTGCTTTGTAAATCTTGTAGACTTCGATATGAAATTCGGTCATCGCCGTGATCCGGAGGGCTACGCCAAGGCACTGGAAGATTTTGATGTCCAGCTGGCGGAGTTCATCAGCGGCATGGAGGATACCGATGTCCTGATTCTCACCGCTGACCACGGCTGTGACCCGAAGGGAGCCGGCAGCGATCATACACGCGAGTATGTGCCGGTACTTATTTGCGGAGCACAGACAAAAGCCGGAAGCGATTTCGGTACCCGCAGCAGCTTTGCCGACCTCGGTGCTACCGTGGCAGAGATGCTGAAGGTGGAGGGAAAGTACAGTGGCAAGGGTGAATCGTTTTTGCCGGTTATTGATAAGTAATCCGTTCATACTGCTGTCATCCTCGACACGCTTGCGCTAAGCAATGAACCTAACGGTACTAAGCTCTGCGTATCTGACGAAACGCACTCGCTAAGTACCGAGGTTCATTAATTGTCTCGGAAGACAGCAGTATTCACTGCGTTGTGACCGTAAATAAAGGACGGCTAAGCAGTCGTACCTTAATGTGAGTGTTCATAGAATAGGATTTGTAAGAAAACCGTTTATCCACGCCGGTACATTAACCTCACCCACCGGCTTCGCCGGTTCCCCCTCTCCAAAGGAGAGGGTTATAACCTTCCCCTCTGGGGAAGGTGGCCGAGCGTAGCGAGGTCGGATGAGGTTTCGTCAAATCTTATTCATGAGCAGCTTATTAACAAAGTTTTTATCAGGAGCAATAAATGTACGAAGAACTGAAGCGGGATGTAATCGCCGCAGCCAGAAAAGCGGAGGAGACCGGCCTGTGCCGTCCCCGCTCCGGCAATTTCAGCCGCATTGACGACGAGCGGAAGTGTATTGCCATCACCCCCTCCGGTCTTGACCGCATGACCATGACTGAGGATGATATAATAATCATTGACAAAGAATTGAAAATCCTTGAAAATAAAAATAACCGTAAGCCGTCCAGTGAGTCTCTCATGCATGTGGCAGCTTATGAGGCACGGCCTGACATCAACGCTGTGGCCCATACTCATTCCCCCTACGCTCTAGCCTTTGCAATCATCGAGAAGCCGGTGCCCCCGGTGCTGGCCGAGAGCGGTCATCTGGGCTGCGAGAAAAATATGGGCTACATACCGGTGGCGGTCTACGGACGGCAGGGCTCTCAGGCGCTGGCTGACTCCGTGAAGCTCCCGCTGACGAAGGGGGACGCCATGCTGCTGGCTCATCACGGCGTCATGACCGTCAGCGGCAAGGGGGCTGAGGATGCACTGGTAAAGGCCATGTATGTTGAAGACATCTGTGCGGCCTACTATCGGGCCATTACAGTTACCGGCGGAATGGAGCCATGTATCATTCCACCGGCTGATTTGCAGTTTAAGAGTCCTGATTTCAAGTGAAAAGCTGAGGAAATAACTATGAGTTTAACGATGGAGCAATTTCTCGCCCTGCAAAACGGCAGTGATGTCCGCGGCGTAGCCATGGACGGCAGACCGGGTGAGCCGGTGACCCTTACCGAAGAAGCAGTAAACCGCATTGCAGCCGCTTACACGGCCTGGCTGGCCGGAAAGACCGGCAAGCCGGCAAACAAACTGAAGATTGCTGTAGGTGTAGACTCCCGTCTTACCGGTCCGGCTCTGAAGGGTGAGGCGCTGAAGGCAATCATCGGTATGGGTGCCGAAGGCTACGACTGCGGACTGGCCTCCACCCCGGCCATGTTCATGTCCATTGTCTTTGATGAAAAGACCGAGCCCAGCTTCCCGGCCATGGACGGCTCCATAATGATTACCGCCAGCCATCTGCCCTTCAATCGCAACGGAATGAAATTCTTTACCGCAGAGGGCGGACTGGAAAAGGGCGATATAAAGGAACTGCTCATGAAGGCGGCTGACACGCAGGAAACCAGCGGCAGCCTCAAAGCGGCAGTCAGCTATCCCCTTATCGAGCGCTACTGCAGACACCTTCGGGGCGTTATATGCAAGGGTCTCGGAGCAGCTGAAACAGAAAAGCCTCTGGCCGATATGCACATCGTCATTGATGCCGGCAGCGGAGCCGGCGGCTTCTTCGCCGGCGGCGTACTGGAGCCTCTTGGTGCCGATGTATCCGGCAGCCTGTATCTCGCTCCGGACGGAATGTTCCCATACCATGAGCCCAATCCGGAAAATGCCAAAGCAATGGAGTCCATTCGTGAAGGTGTCCTGTCGGCAAAGGCTGATTTGGGACTTATCTTTGATACCGATGTTGACCGCATGAGTGCTGTGCTGGAGGACGGCACCGAGATAAGCCGCAACGCCCTCATTGCCATGATTGCTGCGGTGCTTGCCCCGGACTATCCCGGCAGCACCATCATTACCGACTCCGTCACCAGCGACGAGCTGGCGGAGTTCCTGACGAAAGAGCTTGGCCTTGTCCATCACCGCTTCCAGCGCGGCTACAAGAATGTCATCAATGAGTGCCGTCGTCTGAACAGCGAAGGTGTTGTCAGTCCGTTGGCCATCGAGACCAGCGGCCACGGCGCACTGTTGGAAAACTACTACCTTGATGACGGCGCATATCTGGCCGTGAAGCTGGTCATTGCCGCAGCCAAGGCCCGCAGTGAAGGACGCCGCCTCGGCGACCTTATTGCCGCTCTCGGCTACCCGGCAGAGGCAGAGGAGTATCGGCTGAAGATTATCGGTGTTGACAATGTGGCGAATTACGGCGGCATTGTGCTGGAAGCCTTTGAGTACCGGGCAAAAGAGGCCGGAATAAAGATTGCCACACCCTCTTATGAAGGCGTCCGTCTTGTCTTCCCGGACGGCTGGGCACTGCTGCGCCGCTCTCTCCATGACCCGCTCCTGCCGCTGAATGTTGAGGGCCGTCGTCCCGGCTCCGTAAAGGCTATCGTCTGCCAGCTTCGTGGATTGCTAAGCGGTTTTGAAAACCTCGACCTGAATCCGCTGCTTTGATAAATGCAAAGGAAATAAACAATGATTGTATACGCTGTTGATACCGGCGGGGAGTATATTCCCGTTCCGGAAAGTCTGCGCCGCTACCCTGAGGGCGGCCGCAGCATCTATGTAAATCTCACCAACCGCTGCACCTGTGCCTGTACCTTCTGCCTACGGGAAATGAAGGAAATGGCAGAGACCTCTACCCTCTGGCTGAAGGAGGGAGAGCCGGCGGTGGAAACGGTAGTGAAGGAGCTGGAGAATGTTCCCTGGCCGCTGGTCAGCGAGGTTGTCTTCTGCGGCTTCGGTGAGCCGACTATGCGGCTGGCCGACATCGTCACGCTCTTAAAGTGGATTAGGGCAAATCATCCGTCCGTAAAGACCCGCCTGAATACAAATGGCCTCAGTGATTTGGAGTACGGCCGGGACACCTCGGCCGACTTTGCCGGAGACATCCTCGATGTCTGCTCCATCAGCCTCAATGCCTCCAATGCGGAGCGTTATCTGGAGCTGACCCGCAGCAAATTCGGGCTGAAATCCTATGAGGCCATGCTGACCTTTGCCCAGAATATGAAAAAATATGTCCCTGATGTGGTGCTGACGGTTGTTGACCATGTTGAGGACGAGACGGAAATCAGGCTTTGTCAGGAAATCTGTGACCGGCGCGGTGTCCGTCTGAGAGTGCGTCCCTACGAAGATAAGTAACGCGTGATAAGTGAGGATTCACCATGAAGAATGAACTGCTGAAACATCTTGTTGTTCTGAGGGGCGGCGGAGATATTTCCACCGGCATTGCCATTACCTTGTGGCGGGTGGGCTATCGCGTCCTCCTGCTGGAGCAGGCCAGACCGTCTTCCATTCGCCGTGAAGCGTCCTTCGCCGACTGCGTGTACAGCGGAGAGAAAACTGTGGAGCGAGTGACCTGCCGCTGCGCGGCCAGCTTCGCCGAAGCACAGCAGCTGCTGAAGGACGAGGGCATAGCCATGATGGTTGACCCTATCGGCCGGGTAATCCACAAGCTTAAGGATTGTATTCTTGTGGACGGCGTGAACGACGGAGCCGTCAGGGAGAACAACTGGCCAGTGTCATTCTCCATCGGTCTCGGTGAAGGCTTCTGCGCCGGTCAGGATGTTGACTGCGTGGTGGAGCTTGTCCGCAGCTTTGACATGGGCAAGGTTATAAAGGAAGGAAGAACTCAGAAGCTGGAGCAGAGAAACGCTCTGTCCAGTGAAACCGACTGCATCATGATGTCCCCGGTGGATGGTGTCTTCACCGCCAAGCGGACAATCGGTGCAATAATCAAGACCGGCGACCCGGTGGGCGAGGTCATCGACGACAAGAGCGTCGTCTACATAGTCACCGCTCCCTGTGACGGAATACTCCGTGGACTCATCCACGACGGCTATCGGGTGACTGAGGGACAGGACATCGCCGAGGTTGATATGCGAGTGACACCCCGCCAGTGTGCCAGGGTAGCTGACCGGGCGAGAGTTGTTGCCGGCGGTGTGCTGGAGGCGGTCATCCGCTTCGAGGGCGGCCGCTGGAATTAAATGAATATCGGATTGAGAGACTGCTCGAATACGGGCAGTCTTTTTCATTGAGGCGTTACAATTGTGCGATGTATACAATATAAGATGCTTGCCCATCAGAAGATAACATGATAATATAGAATCTCAATAATTCATAATAAGAGTACCAAATAATTAGCACAATTTTGGAGCGGAGGCGGTTCGTAGTGAAACCCCAAGACAGTGGCTTTTATCTGGTTCGGGAAGAAATTCTGCCGGAAGCCATTAAGAAGACTATCAGAGTAAAGGAAATGCTGAAGAGCGGAGAAGCCAAGACTGTAAACAAGGCAGTTGTAATGGCAAAGCTCTCACGCAGTGCTTACTACAAGTATAAGGATTATGTTTTTCCTTTCTTCGAGGCAAGCCGCAATAAGATTGTTGCTATAAACCTGACGCTGTCCAACCGTCCCGGTGTTCTCTCCAGCGTACTGAATACCATCAGTGAGGATCAGGGCAATGTGCTGACCATCAATCAGGGCATCCCTCAGCAGGGCGTTGCCAGTGTTGCGCTTACCATAGAGACGGCATTGCTCACTATAGATTTGGAAGCACTGCTGGACAAGCTGCGCATGGTCACAGGAGTCAAACGGCTGGAAATTCTCGGTCACGGAGACTGAGATATTATAGGAAGGATTTTGTTGTAAATGAAAAAAGATGTTATAGGTCTCGGCCTGCTGGGTCTCGGTACGGTAGGAACCGGCGTAGTGCAGGTTCTTCGTGATAACGCGCACGAAATCGACCGGAAGGTCGGAGCTTCCCTGAAAATCAAGAAAGCCCTTGTTCATAATGCAGGAAAGAAGCGTCCCGGTCTGGAGGATTTGGAGCTGGTAACGGATATTGATGCCATTGTCAGCGATCCGGATATTGATATCGTTATCGAGCTGATGGGCGGTACCGAGCCGGCCAAGGAATATATGCTGAAGGCAATGGCAGCCGGTAAGTCTGTCGTCACTGCCAATAAGGATGTCGTAGCTCAGTTCGGGCTGGAGATGTTCGCGGCAGCGGCCGAGAATCATGTGGACTTCCTTTTCGAGGCATCCGTCGGCGGCGGTATTCCCATCATCACACCCTTCAAGCAATGCCTTACCGCAAATCGCTTCACCGAGGTAATGGGTATTGTCAACGGCACCACCAACTATATGCTGACGAAGATGACCGAGGCCGGAATGGACTACGATGTAGTTCTGAAGGAGGCTCAGGCTGAGGGCTACGCCGAGGCTGACCCCACAGCGGATGTCGGCGGCTTTGACGCTGCCCGCAAGGCGGCTATTCTCGCTTCGCTGGCCTTCAATACTCACATTACTCTGGAGGATGTTGCAGTGGAAGGCATTACCGATGTCTCCGCTGTTGATATTGAGTACGCCAAGAAGCTGGACTATGTTGTCAAGCTCCTTGCCATTGCCCGCCGGGTAGAGGGTAAGGGAATTGATGTCCGGGTACATCCTACCTTCCTTACGAAGGATCATCCTCTCGCCAGTGTCAATGGCGTGTTCAATGCTATTTTCGTCCGGGGCAATGCCATCGGCGATGCCATGTTCTACGGCCGCGGCGCCGGCGGACGCCCCACAGCTTCCGCCGTTATCGCCGATGTTGTTGAGGCTGCCCGCGGTATTCTCACCGATTCCCGGGGACGCATCAATCCCGAATTCTTTGAGCCGAAGCAGCTCTGCCCCCTTGACGAGACAGAGTCCCGCTACTATATGCGCCTTCGCATGGATGACCGTCCCGGTGTCCTTGGCTCCGTGGCTACAGCCTTCGGCTGGGCCGGTGTCAGCTTGAAGTCCGTCCTCCAGCGCCATGTGGATGACAGCGCCGAGGTGGTTATCGTCACCCATACCGTTAAGCACAGCAGCATGGTTGCTGCCACTCAGGCAGTAGCAGCCCTGCCGGGCAATGCGAAGGTCTGCAGCGTTATTCGCGTAGATAAATCCCTCGAGACTGAGTAACATAGTAGTACAACCGAGGAGATACAAATGGAAAGCAAAGGAAGAAATGTGGGCGGCGTCGTCCGGGTCAGAGTCCCGGCCACCAGCGCCAACCTTGGCCCCGGTTTTGATGCTCTCGGTATTGCGCTCAATATGTACAATGAGCTGGAGCTGGAGCTGTACCGCGAGGAGAAATTTGATATAGAGTCCTACGGTGAGGGAGCGGAAATGCTGCCCACCGATGAAACAAATATGATTTGGAGTACCGTCCGGCTGCTTCTTTCCCGTACCGGCAATGCCGATAAGTATCGGGGAATGAAGATGCGGATGTACAGCAAGATACCTGTGTCCCGAGGTCTTGGCTCCAGTGCTACTGCTATCGTCGGCGGCCTGCGGGCAGCCAATGAGTGGCTGGGCGGTCCTCTGGACAAGAAGGGACTGCTGGCATTGGCTACCGAGCTGGAGGGACATCCCGACAATGTTGCTCCTGCCATCTACGGCGGTTTTTCTGTCAGCGTTACCTATGAGGGGAAGCCGGACTGCATCGCCTTTACGCCGGATATTCCGCTGAAAGCTGTCGTAGCTGTGCCGGACTTCACACTGTCCACCAGATTGGCTCGCAGCGTACTGCCCGATGAAATCCCCAGAGCAGACGGCGTGTTCAATGTGAGCCGGGCGGCTCTTCTTGCTGCGGCAATGGCCAGAGGCAAGGCAGACTATCTGAAGATGGCGCTGGAGGACAAGCTCCACCAGCCCTACCGCAAGAGTCTTATTCCCGGCTTCGATGCAGTAACCGAGGCGGCTCGTAAGGCAGGAGCAGTTGGCTGCGTCCTGTCCGGTGCCGGCCCTACCATCATTGCCTTCACCCTTGACAAAGAGGCGGCAATCGGTGATGCAATGGTCGAGGCGTTCCGTGCCAACGGAGCCGATGCCCGGGCAATCGTGCTGAATATTGACCGCGAAGGCGCAAAGGTAATATCTCATCGTAAAGAGTGGTAAAATTGGGGACTGTGAAAAAATGAGTACTCATTTTTTCACAGTCCCTTCCTTGATGTAGATGCTGGGAATAATATCTGTAAGAAAACCGTTTATTTGCGTCGGTACTTGGCAATCTGCAAGTAAGCATACGAAGCAGGAGCCTAGTACCGCTACGCAAATAACCAAGACTAACTCACTTAATGAATCCGAGTGAAGCGATGGATGAATTTAGTGAGTGTCATGCATGCGACCTTAGCGATTGCCGAGTATAACGACGGCAGAGCTTAGGGAGTCGCAGTGCGAGAGCGTGTTTTCGTCAGACTTTTATTCACAGCCTGTTTTTGTGAAATGAAATGACAGAATTAGAATTTGCAAAGCGGGCCGAAGCCGCCGGCGGCCGTGCCTATATCGTAGGCGGCTGGGTTCGTGACAGAGTGCGGGGGATTCCCGCGGACAGAAGTCACGACCGGGACTATGTGCTGGAGGGATTTTCCCCCGAGGACATAGCCGATGTTTTCTCTGAGGGTGGCGCAGTGCCTCAGCCGGTGGGAAAGAGCTTTCCTGTCTACCTTATGAAGATAGACGGACAGTCCTGCGAGGTGGCTCTCTGCCGTACCGAGCGGAAGACCGGAGCCGGATATACCGGCTTTGCTGTCTGTGCTGACGGTGATGTTTCCATCGAGGATGACCTTCATCGCCGTGACACCACCATGAACAGCATGGCGATAGATATTCTCACGGACGAACTTATCGACCCCTATGGGGGACAGCGGGATATTGAAGAAAAAATAATCCGTCGTACCGGCGAGCATTTCGCGGAGGACCCTTTGCGGGCACTGCGGGCTGCCCGGCAGGCGGCGGAATTCGGCTTCGAGATAGACGAGGACACTCTGGAGGCCATGGCCGAGCTGGCGGAGGAGCTGAGGACTGTCAGCAGTGAGCGCATTGTGGGCGAGCTGATGCGAGTGATGGCCATCAACTGCTTACAAGGCGGTGCCCCGGAGCGTTTCTTCATCATGCTGCGGCGGGCAAATCTGGTGGAGACGGTATTCCCGGAGCTGTACGCTCTCATCGGCAAGGAGCAGCCGGCTAACTGGCACCCGGAGGGAGACTCCTGGAATCATACCATGCTGACCTTTGCTCTTGTCTGCCGTCGGACGGAGAATATCACCGGCCGCTTTGCCGCTCTTGTTCACGACTTGGGCAAGGGACTGACACCGGCCGAGGTCTTGCCTCATCACTACGGCCATGAGCTGCGGGGACTTGATGCCCTGAGAGCGTGGAACGAGCGGATGACTCTCCCCAATAATCTTCTCAAGGCGGGAGAATTTGCCATCCACGAGCACATGAGAGCGGCCCGGCTGGCGAAGCCGGGGAAGATAACCGAGCTGCTGGTGAGCATCGACAAGGTGAAGCCGTATCTGACGGCGGATGATTTTATCCTGCTGCTGATTATTGACGGCGGGATGCGCTTCATTACCGCCCGGACGATTGACCATCTCGATGAAGCCATCGGGGAGCTGGCCCGATTGATGCCGCCGTATCTCTATCGGGTTGACGAGTTCCTGCAGGCCATCCGCAGCGTCCGGGGCAGTGATGCTCCCGAATATCTGTGCGGCCCGGCAGTTGGCGAGTGGATATACGAGGAACGCCTGCGGCTGGTAAAACGGCTGCTGAGAAAATACAAATAAAAAACCTTCCCCTCTGGGGAAGGTGGCTCGCGCAGCGAGACGGATGAGGTAAATTGACGACCGCCTAACAACACATAACAGAAACCCGTTTGCACTCGGTTATCAACATAGCAGTGCTAGACTCTAACTGCGCTGGCTAGCTTGTTAATCGTCAAGCACTGATGTTGATAAACGGTTTCTTTATATGTGCTGTTACGGCGGGATTACATTAAGGAGGATACGGCTTTGCCGTATCTTTTCAGCATTCAGCCCGCCAGCTGTTAATGTTGCCTCGCAGGCGCTTGGAAAGCTCCTCATCGAACATCACCGGCTCCGTATAGGAGTCGGGATTTTTTTTGTATTCCTGCCATGCAGCCATAGCCCGCTCGCCGTAGGCAACTGCCATCTGGGTATCACCGGCGGCTCTCACAGCCACGGCTCTGTCGGCCCAGAATTCCGGTATTTGAGGGAACAGGAGGGTGGCGGTTTCGGTCGCTTTCAGCCTTGCGTCCAGACGCTGGGGGAAATGATTCAGGCAGCGGATGAGGACTCTGGCACTGCGGGAGCTGAAGGTGCCGTTGTTGGCCAGCTCGGGAATGGAGCGGCGAACATCAAGGTCGGCCTCGGCGAAATTCATGGCGGCCGCATAATCGTTCAGTCCCTCGTAGGTTTCGGCAAAGTAGCCGTAGAGCTGCCAGGCCAGCAGCTCCGCAAGCTGAACGCCCTGCTTGTCACCGGCGGCTTCAGCCTCGTCTCTGTCCTTCTGACAGGCGGCAAGCCGGTCATTGAGGATGACCAGATTGCGCCGGGCCTTTTTCTCGGATACGCCGCTGCGGTAGCCGGTGTGGATGATGAGCAGCTCATTGGCGGTGACGGTAGCCGATCGGGGGAAGCTGCCGTCGGGCATCATGGGTGACTCATGGATAGCACCCTCGTAGCGGATGCCGGCGGAGGTGCGGAGAAGACGGCTGCCGAAGCTGCGGAGCAGCAGGGGGGCATTGGCGGCCTTGCCGTCTACATTGTCAATTGGTATGGCTATGAGGTCCACGGGGGCGGCGGTGGCTTTCACGGCCAGCTCCGGAAGATTCTGTTTTGTGCGGGGGGAGAAGAACTCGTCCGCGTCAAGGAAGATTATCCAGTCAGAGTCCGGGGCGCAGTCGTACACAAGGTCAAGTGCGAAGTTGCGGGCAGCCGCGAAATCATCACACCAGGGGAAGAACCGGACGGTAAGGCCGGTATCCCGCTTGGAAAAAGTATTCAGCTCCTTCGCGAAATCCCGAAGCACGGAATCGACGGCTTCGTTTTTCTCGGTCATGACGATGAATATATCATCTACATAGTCCTTTATGCTGTCCAGCGACAGGCGAAGCTCATCGGCCTCGTCCTTTACCAGATAGCAGGCCACCAGACTGGGTGACGAAGCGGAGTTTTGAAATTGATTGCCCATAGTTTTTACCTCAATTAACAGATTCTCGGTACAAGCTCGCCGGAGGGAATCTCTACCAGACGCAAGGCACCCAGCTCTGTGGACACAGCCACAAGTCCGGGATTTTTCTCCGTGGTGCGGCCGATTACAGCGGCATCCCTGCCGGCTTCGTGACCGCGCATAGCTGTCAGGACAGCTTCAGTGACGGATGGCTCAGTAAAGACAACGCACTTTCCTTCATTGGCCATGGCAATGGGGTCAGAGCCCAGCAGCTCGCAGATCGCGGAAACAGCTGGACTGACAGGAATGGAGCTGCTGTCGAGGACTATGCCCACTTTGGCGGCAGAGGCCAGCTCATTCAGTACCGCGGCCAGACCGCCACGGGTGGCATCTCTCAGACAGCGGACGCCGCTGCTGCCCTTAGCGATTATTTCTTCCATGAGACCGTTAAGGGGCTGGCTGTCACTGGCAAGCTCCGGGGCATCAATGCCGTGACGGAGCGCGAGAATTGTCCCCTGATGGTCGCCGACGGTACCGGAAAGGATGATGTCGAGGCCGGGGGATATTTTCTCCGGGCCGACGGTGAAGCCCTCGGTGATTATTTCGCCGATGCCGGCGGTGTTTATGTAGATTCCGTCTCCCCGGCCTGCCGGTACCACCTTCGTATCGCCGGTGACGATTTGCACCGAGGCTTTTTGTGCAGCGGCGGCAATATCGGCCATTATCTGCTGCAGCTCCTTCAGCGGCAGTCCCTCCTCGATGATAAGACCGAGGGACAGACAGCGGGCTGCGGCACCGGTCATGGCCAGATCGTTTACCGTTCCGTTTACGGCAAGGTCACCGATGCTGCCGCCGGGAAAGAATCTCGGAGTTATCACATAGGAATCAGTTGTGAAGGCAAGCTGACTGCTGCCGCCGGAGGCAGGGAAGGTCAGACGGGCTCCGTCGTGTCCTTGGGCGAGAACGGAGTTGTCGATAGCCGGACGGATGATTCCGTCCAGCAGCTCGCCCGTCTCACGGCCGCCTGCGCCCATGGCGAGAGTTACAACATCATTGTCAGAAAATTTGGTCATAATGGTCTCCGGAGTTTTATATTTTTCTTACTATATCATTGTATTATAGCACAATGACACAGCAGATTTGACAAAACTCTTTCTCATAGTAAAATAGTAGGTGGATGAATATGCCTTGAAAATAATTGAAAGGACGATATAGATGATAGAGATATTTGACGGCGGCATGGGAACAATGCTTCAGGCCCGCGGCCTGCAGCCGGGTGCCTGCCCCGAACTGATGAATGTGGAGCATCCGGAGGTAGTCATCGGCGTTCACCGTGAGTACATTGATGCCGGTGCGACTTATATAACGACCAACACCTTTGGCGGCAGCCCGCTGAAGCTGGAGCATTACGGCCTCAGCGACCGCTGCGAGGAGCTGAACGAGGCAGCGGCGAAGTGTGCCCGTCGGGCAATCGCAGAATGCGGCCGCCGGTATGTAAAGATTGCCGGAGATATCGGCCCCACCGGCCGCTTTGTTGAGCCTTTGGGTGATTTGGATTTTGAAGCCGCCTACGACAATTTTTACCGTCAGGCTGTAGGTCTGCTTCGGGGCGGGGTAGATGCCTTCATTATCGAGACCATGATAGACATGGGAGAGATGAGGGCGGCTCTCATCGCCGTGAAGGACGCCGTCGCAGCGGAGAACAAGGCCGACAGCGAGGCCGGTCATCGCTGCAGGGAAATAAAGATAATCTGCCAGTTCACCTACGCCGAGGATTTGCGTACCGTCACCGGTACCGACCCGGTGACTGCCGCAGTCACTCTTGACGCTTTGGGTGCGGATATTATCGGAGCAAACTGCTCTCTCGGCCCCGATGAGTACCTGTCGGTAGTGAAGCAGCTCATCACTGCCACCGACAAGCCTATTATCATTCAGCCCAATGCAGGAATGCCCCAGCTGATTGATGGCAAGACCGTATTCCCCATGGGACCGGAAACCTTCGGCGAGGCCGCCCCGAAGCTGGTGGCAGCCGGTGCTGCATATCTGGGCGGCTGCTGCGGCACTACTCCGGCTCATATTAAGGCTGTAGCCGAGGCGGTAAAGGATTTGGCTCCGGTAAAGCGGGAGACTCGTCCCCGTCGTCTGCAGCTCACCAGCCGGACAAAGACAGTAACAATCGACAAGGACCTGCCGCCGATTATGATTGGCGAGCGGATAAACCCCACCGGCCGCAAGAAGCTGGCGGCGGAAATAAAGGACGGCTCCTTCACCTCCGTGAAAAAGGAAGCCATCGGGCAGGCCCGGGCCGGTGCCTCGGTATTGGATGTAAATATGGGCGTGGGCGGTATCGATCAGGCTGCCGCCATGAAGCGGGCAATGCTGGAGCTGACGCCCCTTACCGATCTGCCGTTGGCCATTGATACCAGCGATGCGAAAGCCTTGGAAGCCGCCCTCCGGATTTATCCCGGCCGTGCCTTGATAAATTCCGTGTCCGCGGAGCCGGAGCGTCTGGAGAAATTCCTGCCGCTGGCCAAGAAGTACGGTGCCGCTGTCCTCTGCCTGCCGCTGGAAAAGGATTTGCCCAAGACGGCTGAGGCAAGAGTAGAGCTTATTCGGAAAATTGTCGAAGCGGCAAAGAAGGAAGGACTGCAGGACGGAGACTTCCTGCTGGACGGACTTGTACTGACTGTTGCCAGCGATGCCTCAGCGGCGAAAGAAGTGCTGCGGGCGCTGACTCTTTATCGTCAGGAATTTGGCTATCCTACCACTATGGGTCTGTCCAATATTTCCTTCGGTCTGCCCAACCGTCCTATCGTCAACCACACCTTCTACGCTATGTGTCTGGCCGCCGGTCTTGATGCCCCCATCATGAATCCTTACGATGACGGCATGAAGGACACTCTCTCATCGGCAAAGGCGCTGCTGGGCGTAGACCCCAACGGTGTAGAGTACAGCAAGGCCCAGTCCGGTCGTGATGCGGTGAAGGTGGCGGCTTCCGCAGCCTCCATCGACCCCAAGGCAGACATTATGGGCGCGCTGAAGGCGGCAGTCATCGACGGCGACAAGGACTCCGTAGGTGATCTGGTAGCCGAAGCGATTGCTCAGGGCAGAGAAGCCAATGATATAACCAACAACGCTCTCACCGCCGCCATGAACGAAATCGGTGCCGATTTTGGTGCGGGCCGGGTGTTCCTGCCCCAGGTACTGCTGTCGGCGGAGACGATGAAGGCGGCCTTTGACCGTCTGAAGGAAATCCTTCCGGCGGCTGCGGACAGCGCCCGCCTCGGTACCTTCGTCATTGCTACGGTCAAGGGAGATGTTCACGACCTTGGCAAGAATATTGTAGCCGCTCTGCTGGAAAACTCCGGCTTCAAGGTCATTGACCTCGGCAAAGATGTGGAGGCAGATGCAATCGTGGCGGCCGCCACGGAGAGCAAGGCCGACATCGTAGGTCTCTGCGCCCTTATGACCACCACCATGCCGGAGCTGGACATCGTTATCGAGAAGCTGAAGAACGCCGGAAGCACAGCCCGGGTAATGGTAGGCGGTGCAGCCGTCACCGATGACTACGCCCGCGACTGCGGCGCCGACTCCTATGCCAAGGACGGCGTAGCGGCAGTAAACATTGCCAAAGAAATTGTTGGGGCAATGTAATAACATAGAAAGACTGTTGAACGAATAAATGTATATCCCTAAGAAAATAATTATCCTGGTAATGCTGCTGCTGCTGTCTGTTTCCGAAACGGCAGCGGCGGCAATCAGTCTTCCCCCAGCTATCCCGGTCAGAGCAGCCATCCTGCTTGACATTACCGCCGATGAAGGGGATACGAAGGCGAAGCAGCTCAGCCCCAAGGAATTGAAGCGGCTGAAAAAGGAGCAGGAGAAGCAGCGCCGCAGAGAAGAACGGGAACAGCGCCGGAGAAGCCGGGGCAGCAGTACCGTGGTAAGAACTGACGGAACAAAGGCTGCGGCTAAGCAGACCGGGATTGACCCTGCTTCATTCTTCCCGCCTCTGCCGGAGGCAAAGGTGCTTTACGAGCGCAATGCCGATGTGAACAGAGCGCCGGCCAGCCTTACCAAGATGATGACCGCACTGGTGGCTGTGAAGGAAAGCAGCTGCCGGAACCTGCCGCTGACCCGCTCCATAAACATAAGGTGGGACGAAGCTGAGGAAACAAGCTATCTGGTGCGGGGAGAGATAATACCTCTGTACGAAGCTATTGCTCAGATGCTGATAATCTCCGACAACGGGGCGGCCTACGCCATCGCCCGGCAGATTGGCAGCGACGGCAGCGGAAAGGACGCCCAGGGCGGCTTCTACCGCCGGATGAATGAGTATGCCGGGGCAATGAAGCTCAACGGCAGCTACTTTGCCGACGCCTCAGGGCTGCCGACTCCCGGTCATGTCAGCACCGCCAGAGACATGGCAACCATTGCCCGTTATCTGCTGAAGGACAAAGACCTGAAGCCGATAGTGGGAATGAAAACCAGGAATATTACCTGCATTTACCCGAAGCGTCATCGGGTTTTTGCCGAGAATACCAACGACCTTGTCTATGATTATCCCGGCTGCTACGGAATAAAAACCGGCTATACCAACGCGGCAGGCTTTTGTCTGGCGGCGGCGGCAGAGCGGGACGGACACCGGCTGCTGACGGTAGTGCTGGGCGGTGACGAGCCGGAGGACCGGTTCACTGCAGCGGCACGCCTGCTGGATTACGGATTTGGATTGCTGAAGGGTTAGGAAAAACCGATTTGTTTCGATAAAAATAGTGAAGGATTTTTTCTCGCGCGTATCTGAAGGAGAGGAAATAGATAATGGCTAAATTTTGCAGCAACTGCGGTGCCGA
Source organism: Selenomonadaceae bacterium (assembly GCA_030523645.1). GTDB lineage: Bacteria > Bacillota > Negativicutes > Selenomonadales > Selenomonadaceae > RGIG250. Next base: position 159,831 of record JAUNIB010000003.1, on the reverse strand, counting down.
AAGCAAACCGGGAGCAAAATTTTGTGAGTATTGCGGCACTAAGCTAATGCAGGAAGAAGTGACGACTCCGCCGCCGGCTCCGTCTGCAGTCATGGAAAGCGACAATCCCTATCGCCGCAGCACCGGCACAAATAATACCGGGGCCGCGGGAGCGGCTGGCTATCCATGGGAGAGAGCATCGGCTGAAAGTGCCTATAATCCTTTCCCGGAGAGCGGCATCGTGGCACAGTTCTTCACCACGAAGGGACGCCTGAACCGCTTGCGCTACTTCAAGCGCTGCATGGGTATCGCCGGTATTGCCCTGGTACTTATTATCATCAGCGGCATACTCATCGGCATGAATCACGCCGTCATGGGCGGACTTGCCCTCGTGGGCATCATCATCGGTGCTCAGATAGCCAGTATCTGTCTCGTTGTCCGCCGCTTTCACGACATGGAGCCGGCTGACAACACTGACCATAATTTCATGGTACTCCGCATGGGTGCCTACATCGGCTTTATTTTTGCCGGCTGGGTATGGGATTGGGCATGGATTTTGAACACGCTTATGAGCCTTTACCTGCTGTTTAATACCGGCGTCAGGGGGGCAAACCGTCACGGTGCCGACCCGCTGGGCAATAATTAATCGCAGGAGAAAGGTAAAGCAATGGCTCAATGGTATGACAGGACAGCCCTGCTGCTTGGAACGGAAGGCGTTGACCGCCTGCGGAAGTCCCGGGTGGCGGTGTTCGGTGTCGGAGGCGTCGGAGGCTTTGCGGTGGAGGCACTGGCCCGGGCCGGTGTGGGGACTCTGGATCTGATAGACAAGGACGAAGTGGACATCACCAACTGCAACCGCCAGATTATTGCCACCACCGAAACCGTAGGGCGACCGAAGGTAGAAGCCTTCGCGGAACGGTTGAAGACAATAAATCCCGACATCGTGGTAAACGGTCGCCAGATTTACTTTGACGCAGACAAAGTTGACGATTTTGATTTCAGGGTATATGATTTTGTGGTGGATGCTATTGACAGCGTGTACAGCAAGCTGGCATTGATAGAGGCTGCCGCAGAAGCGGGAACGCCGATTATCAGCGCCATGGGAGCTGGGAACAAGCTCCACCCGGAGCAGCTGGAGCTGGCGGATATATCAGAGACCAGCGTCTGCCCCTTGGCCAGAGTCATGCGCCGCGAGCTGAAAAAAAGAGGCATTGAGCATCTGCCGGTAGTATACTCAAAGGAGAAACCGGCAGTCCTTCACTGGACAGAGGAGGGAAGGCCGCCTACCGGCAGCATTTCCTTTGTTCCGTCGGCAGCGGGACTTATTATTGCCGGCGCCGTGGTGCGGCGGCTGGCAGGACTGGATGAATAGGAGAAGGTTATGAACAATACAGCAAAGAAATTGTTTGCCGGACTTGTCCTTACTGCGGCAGTTACGACTACCGCCTTCGTTTCGGACAGCTTCATAGGACAGGCAGCAGCCGCAGCACAGACACAGGAGACCGGAATGGTTGGCAAGAACGCCGGTGCCGGCTGGAGCTGGATCTCCTCTGATGAGAAGTACGGAAAATTCTTCTCCCCGGCCAATGTGAAGATTGTGGCTCAGTCCAACGGTGTGGCTACCCGTATCAGCGCCTGGCTGAAGACCCTTTTCTCCCCCGCCGGAGCAAAGGAAACCATCGACAACTACGAGATAAACGCGCAGATTCCCGACCCCTCCCAGCTTTCCTATACCCTTTCGCTGGTGGAGATTTGCCCGCAGGAGCGGACCATAGAGTATGTTCAGGAGAACTTCTACGACAAGAACGGTACCTCTATCTGGCAGAAGATATACGAGCCGCGCACGGTGAAGGAAATAAATTCGCAGGCTTTTGACGAGGACTTCTATGCGGTGCTGGTTGACCACATATTCCGTCACGGTGAGGTAGCAAGACAGAAGGCCGAGGACCGCTGGATTACCCTCTGGTCGGCCACCATGCCGGACAAGAGCAGTACCGAGGTCATTGCCGACACCACCACCATGCGGCTGAGAGGCGACAATATTATCTACTGGGAGTGGAGCGAGACAAAGGACGCCGCCGGCAATATCATCGAGGTTAAGTTCTCCAAGAAGACTGTCAATCTCCCCCAGGGAACTCAGAAGACTCTCGCCTGCCGCAGCTGGGATACGAAGGACGGCTGGAAGGAAGTAACCGGCGGTATGAATGATACATACTCGGAGATAAAGAAGGGCAGTCAGGCTGAGAAGGGACTGACCCGCCTCAGAGCCTACAGCAAGGGATATACCTACTGGCTGAACCGCTATCGTACCGATATGCCGCCCAAGTCGGCAGCAAATAAAAAATAATGGCTGGGTATCCGCAAAAGATATATTAAGGAAAAGACTGTGAAAAGTGAGCGTTCATTTTTTCACGGTCTTTCTTTGTTTGGACACCTTTGTCCTATTTTTTCCGAAGGAGAAAATAATTGTTGCGTTCTGCCCCCTACTGTATTATTATTACCGCAGTTATAAAGTGCAGCCTCGGAGGAGAATCGGGGCGTACAAAAAAGCCGTAAGGAAGCAATGTCCGCCGGACATGGTGCTTCACTAGGTATACGGAATGGGAGAGTGTTATGAGGAGCTTTCGACTCAGCAAAAACGCCGTAGAGGAACTCACGGCGAAATATCCGACGCCCTTTTTGGTGGCGTCCGTGGACAAGGTGGCAGAGAATTATCAATTCTTCAAGGAGCATTTGCCCCGCGTAAATGTCTTTTACGCTATGAAGGCAAATCCCACCGAAAAAATTATTACGACCCTTGCCGGTCTCGGTGCATCCTTTGATGTTGCATCCGGGGGAGAGATGAAGCAGCTGGCGTCGCTCAATATTGACGGCAGCCGGATGATATATGCGAATCCTGTTAAGACTCCTGCCGGACTGCAGACTGCAAGGCAGCTGGGTGTCAATCGCTTTACCTTTGATGATGTTTCCGAAATTGATAAAATGGCGCAGGCTGTGCCCGGCGGCGAAGTGCTGGTGCGCATCCGCGTAGTAAATAAAAGGGCTCTCGTAGACCTGAATGCCAAATTCGGCTGTGCGCCGGAGGAGGCGCTCGACCTGCTGAAGAAGGCAAAGGAGAAGGGACTCACCCCGGCCGGTATTGCCTTCCATGTAGGCAGTCAGTCGCTGGGGGCCTCGGGTCATGAGGAGGCACTCCTCATCTGCCGTCGTCTCTTTGACGAGGCTGAGGAGATGGGAATGCACCTCTATATGCTGGACATCGGCGGCGGTCTGCCGGTGCCTGATGCCAACGGGCTGGCTATCGATGTAGCCCGTATGGCAGATCAGATTAATCGTCAGCTGGACAGACTGTTCCCGGATACGGAGCTGTGGGCTGAGCCCGGCCGCTTCATGTGCGGTACCGCGGTGAATCTCGTCACCTCCGTTATCGGCACGAAGGAGCGGAACGGTCAGCACTGGTACGTTCTCGATGAAGGCCTGTACGGCTCTTTCTCGGCTCATATGTATGACCATTGGCATTTCGCTATTCACAGCTACAAGAAGGGAGAGCGTGAGCTCTGCACTCTCCTTGGCCCCAGCTGTGACTCCATCGACTTCGTGGCGCGTGATGTGATGATGCCCCGGATGGAGATTGGCGATGCGGTGCTGGTGCCGGACTGCGGAGCGTACTCCGTGGCCAGTGCCACCGACTTCAACGGCTTCGAGATAGCTCCCACCTACATCTGGGAGGATGAAGAAATATCTCAGGCATTCGAGGAAGAAGACCAATCGGCAGTGGCTAACGCCTGATAATGTATAAACAAGGCTGTGAAAAATGAGCAATCGTTTTTCACAGCCTTTCTCTATGTATATTTTTCCCGCTCATGGTTTTCCTGTTGTGAACTGTCAGATTTTGTGTATAATATGTTGTTATAAGGCTAAGATTTGATTGCTGTGACTGATACGGAGAATTGCATGAAGAGTATAGATGTAATGGTGGACGGTTACGCTATGCGCCTGCACCTGTCGGCCGTCGGCGGAGCATTGCCGCTGGTTTTTATCAACGACAATATAGAATCCGGCGATGGGGTGGCAGCCCTGCTCGACAATCTGCCGCTGAATGTGGCGGTGGTCGACCCGGGTGTGTGGGAAGATGCGCTGACCCCGTGGCCGGAGCCGGGACTGAGCAGTAAGGGCCCGCAGTTCGGCGGCAAGGGGCGTGACCTCATCCGCGCCTACTGGAAGAAAATAATCCCCAAAGCAGAGCAGATGGTAGTCATTAAGCCGTGCTGCCGGATTATTTCCGGATATTCCCTTGCGGGACTGTGGGGCGTATATGCCGGATGGGAGTCCGGCCTCTTTGAGCGGGTGGCTGTTGCTTCGGCTTCTCTCTGGTATGAGGGTTTCCTTGACTATCTGAAGACGAAGGAGCCTGCATCATCTCTCCGACGGATACACATGGCATTGGGCAGAAAAGAAGCGAAGGCAAGAAATCCCCGCCTGGCTCGAATCGGTGAGGCAACTGCTGAGGCGAGAACGCTGATGCAGCAGAAGGGCGTGACCAGCAATCTGGTTATGACCGAAGGAGGACACTTCACCAATGCCGCCAGCCGGCTGGCTGATACCATCAGGGCAGTAGTGAGAGAGTAAAATATATGGCTGTGAAGGATGAGAAATCATTTTTCACAGTTTTTTCTTTTTGTGGGGATATAATTGGCCGGTCGTCGGACAATACCAACCGGCCTTTTTGTTCCTGATATTTGACAACTACTGTATAATATTTGATAGTTTTATTTGAAAGAGGATGTAGAAATGAAATACATGACGGAACTGGTAGTCATACTAGGCTTCTCCCTGCTGGGGGAAATCGTGAAGCTGCTCATTCCTCTGCCGGTTCCTGCCGGTATATACGGACTGCTGCTGCTGTTCTTAGCATTGGTCTTTGGCATAGTTAAGCTGGGGCAGGTGGCACACACCGGTCACTACATGATTGAGATAATGATAGTGATGTTTATCGCACCCAGCGTCGGACTGCTGAAGACATGGAGCATTCTCAGTGAGGTGCTGGTTCCCTACTTCGTTGTCGTACTGATTACGACCGTAGGAGTCATGGTGGTCACCGGTCTGGTAGCTCAGTGGCTCATCCGAAGGAGGGAGCATAGATGATTAGTATGCAGGATATTTTTGTCCATGCAGCGTATGCCGGGGCAGTTTTGACGATTGTGGCATTCATCATTGGTACCTGGGTTCACCAAAAGCTGCAGAACGCAATTGCCAATCCGGTGATTATTGCGCTCCTGCTGGTTATTGCCTTCCTAAAATTTTTCGATGTTGATTACGAAGCCTATAAAAAAAGCTCGGACATCATTACCTATTTCCTGACACCGGCCACTGTCTGCATGGCGATTCCTCTCTATGAGAAGCTGTCATTGCTGGTGGAAAATCTGCGGGCAATTCTGGTGTCGGTTTTTGCCGGTACCATAGTGAACCTTGTGAGCATACTGCTTATGTGCAAGGTATTCGGACTGACCCATGAGCATTATGTGACCATCATGCCCAAGTCGGTCACGACTCCTATCGGCATGGGTATCAGCGAGGAACTGGGCGGCTATGTGACCCTGACCGTAGCCTGTATCGTAGTGGCCGGAAACCTCGGCTTTATGGTAGCGGGGAAGGTCTTTGACATCTTCGGGATAAAAGAGCCGGTGGCGAGGGGACTGGCTCTGGGCAATGCTTCTCACGCTATCGGAACAGTCCGGGCTCTCCAGTTCGGTATGACCGAGGGCGCGATGGGCGGACTGGCTCTCGCTCTCGCCGGTCTCATGACAGTGGCGCTGGCACCAATATTCGCGACACTGTTGTGACGGTGCAGATTTTATAAATTGACCGTTCGTATAGATGGTGCTATAATGCTCGTCATATTACAATCAAGTTTGGAGATGTTTAGATGAAAAAGTTTCTGAAGTTCTCTCTGCTGATGGCGGCTGTCCTCAGCATGCTGGCCCTTGCCGGCTGCGGCGGCGACGGTGAAAAGAAGGCAGCGAAGAATGACGCTCCCCTGAAGGTGGGCGTTACCCCCGGCCCCCACGCCGAGGTAATGGACGAGGTCAAGAAGATTGCTGAGAAGAAGGGCCTGAAGATACAGGTTATCGAGTTCAGCGATTATGTAACCCCCAACTCCGCTTTGGCCGACGGCGAAATTGATGTGAACAGCTTCCAGCATCAGCCGTACCTTGACAATGTGGTGAAGGATCGCGGCTACAAGCTGGTGTCTGTGGCAAAGACCATGATTTTCCCCATCGGTATCTACTCCAAGAAAATCAAGGACATCAAGGATGTAGGCGACAACGCCGTCATCACTCTCCCCAATGACCCCACCAACGGAGGCCGCGCCCTCGTACTGCTGGAGAAGGTGGGCCTCATCAAGCTGAAGGACGGCCTCGGTATCAAGGCTACTCCGGCCGACATCGTTGAGAACAAGAAAAATCTGAAAATCATCGAGAGCGAGGCGGCACAGATTCCCCGTACCCTCGATGATGTCACTATCGCTGCCATCAACTGCAACTACGCAATGTCTGCCGGTCTCGTTCCGGCGAAGGACGCTCTGGCTCGCGAGGACAGCAACTCCCCGTATGCCAACATCCTCGTTACTCGCGAGAATATGAAGGATGACCCGCGTGTTAAGAAGCTCATCGAGGCATATCACTCCCCGGAGATAAAGAAGTTCGTCAACGAACACTTCGGCGGCTCCGCATTCCCGACCTGGTAAAAGAGAAGAATAAAAAGCAACAGCGTCATTGCCGGCTATGTGCCGGCAGTGACGCTGTTTTGTGTTGTGAAGATGACCTCACCCACCGGCTTCGCCGGTCCCCCCTCTACAAACATGCTAAGTTCATCCATCGCTATGCTCGGATGTCACTAAGCAGTTTGCATGGCTCGCACTAAATTCGCAAGCTCATTAAGTGCTCATGCACACCCAAAGGGGAGGGTACAGACCTTCCCCTCTGGGGAAGGTGGCAGCCGAAGGCTAACGGATGAGGTTAATTTTATTCTGCCAGCCAGTCGACTGCCACCTGTGCATAGACTGCGGCACCGCCTGCCAGCACATCCTCGTCTATATTGAACTGAGAATTGTGATGGGGATATACCAGCCCCTTCTCCGGATTTCTTATGCCGATGAAGGCGAAGCAGCCCGGCTTACCATCCAGATAGTAGGAGAAATCCTCTCCAATCATGGACGAGGACACGCTGGTCAGCACATCGGCCCCCAGCACCTTGGTCACAGACTTTCGGGCGGAGTCGGAGCAGGCAGGGTCATTCCTCACGACAGAGGGGATACGCTGAGAATAATCGACATCCACATAAGCACCGTAGATGGCAGCTGTATGGGCGGCAGTCTCCTCGATGAGCTTCCTGATTTCGTCCCCCCGCTCCAGATTGAAATAGCGGACAGCACCCTGCAGCTCGGCCTCACCGGCAATGACATTGTAGGTGTCTCCTGCCTTCAGACTGCCGATGGTCACCACGGCACTGTCAAGGGGACTGCAGCGCCGGGAAACGATAGTCTGGAGATTCATCACCAGAGCTGAGGCCACCACGACGGCATCTATCGTCTTTTCCGGCTGGGCTCCGTGACCGCCCCGGCCGTGAACACGGATGGAGAAAATATCACCGGCGGCCATCCGGGGACCGTCCTCCAGCGAAATCTTCCCGGCGGGGACATCCATCCAGAGATGAGCGCCGAAGACGCGGCTGACTTTTTCGTACCAGTCGCCCTGCTTCATCATATATTTTGCACCCTGACCGTTTTCCTCCGAGGGTTGGAAGATGAGGTAGACGGTGCCGGAGAATTTATCCCTGAGGGCGGTGAGGATTTTTGCCGCTCCCAGCAGGATGGCGGTGTGGCCGTCATGGCCGCAGGCGTGCATCATGCCCTTGATTTCCGAGCGGTATGGGACATCGTTGGCCTCCGTCACCGGCAGGGCATCAATGTCTGCCCGGAGAGCGATTGCCTTATTTTCATCATCGGGAAGATTGCCCCTGATGACAGCGACGACGCCGACGCTCTTGTAGCCGACGGTGTGGGAGATGCCCAGCTTCTCCAGCTCCTGACAGATGAACTTCGTGGTCTCGAATTCCTGACCGCTGGCCTCCGGATGACGGTGCAGCTGTCGCCTTATATCAAGAATGTAGTCGGCATACTCTGCCGACAATTTTTTTATCTCGTCCATAGCGGCCTCCTTATAAACTGGGTCGACTATATTCTAGCAGGAAAGGAGGTTTTTTTCTATAAGGTTAGCTTATGAATAAAGTATACGCCTTATTGCGGCAGAGAGGGACCTACTCCAGCAGCGGCTCCGTCACCGCATGGAAATAGCGGTCGAGCTCCTGGGCCGTAAGGTCGGGAGCTTCCTGCAGCCACCACTCCACCAGTGCGAGATAGCTGCGGGTGAGATGATGCACCAGATAGTCGGCTGGGATGTTCCGGCGGGCAGCCGCCTCCTGGACGGGAAGCTGAGACCGGACGACTTCCTCTACTGCCTTGGAGAAGTAGCCGATAAAGATGCGATTGGATGAGCAGGCCAATAGCCGCAGTACACTGTGGTCATCCTCCTGCAGATGCTGCAGACTGTGACAGAAGACAGACAGCGGATGCTCGTCTTCCTTCTTCAGCCCGTGGGTGTGGGAGCAGTCGTGGGAGCTGTGCACCAGATGCTCCAGCAGATCGCTGCAGATACTGCGGAGCAGCTCTTCCTTCGTCTCGAAGTGAGAGTAAAAGGTGCTGCGCCCGACCTCCGCTTCATCTATCAGCTCCTGTATCGTTATTTTCTCGAAGTCCTTCCGCTTCAGTAGTGTAGCCAAAGCGGCAAAAATTGCCCGTCGTGTTTTTTGCTGCCTCTTGTCCATTTCATTCTCCTTTGTCAGAAATCGTACAAAATATTTCGATTGTCCATTAAAGGTTGATTTTGCTTTTTCGTTCCGTAAATGACATTTGGTAAGATTTGCCTCTATAATTTTGGGTTATTTTTTACTAATATAAACGTATTGTTAATTATAGCACAGTCTGTTCAGTATCGCTATGCTGAATTATCTTATTGAGGCGATGTTATGCGGAAAGTTTCTTCCACAGAAGTACACATGGAGACCGGGCCGATAGGTAAGACATTGCTTGCCTTCACGCTTCCGGTGCTGCTCTGCCAGCTGCTGCAGATGCTATACAACATTACCGACTGCCTTGTGGTAGGCCGCTTCGTAGGCGATACGGGCCTTGCCTCGGTAGGCATAGCCGGACTCATCCTCTCGGTCATTGTCAATTTCTTCATCGGCTTTTCCAGCGGCATATCGGTCATCATATCACAGCAGTTCGGCGCATATCGCTATGACAAGGTGCGCTCGGCCATCGGTACCGTGGTGGCACTTGGTCTTATTACCGGTCTGGTTTTGACCACGGCCGGACTGTTGTCGGCTGAACAGTTGCTCAAATGGTTGAATTGTCCGGCAGATGTATTACCGGCAGCTGTACAGTTCATGACCATCGCTGTTCTTGGCCTGACACCTCAGCTGATTTACAATATCGGCAATGCCGTGCTTCGTGCTCTGGGCAATACTCGGACGGCGCTCTATCTCCTCACCGCTTCCACGATTCTCAATCTTGTACTGGATGTTTTCTTCGTGGCCGGTCTCGGCTGGGGGATGGCCGGAGCGGCCACGGCGACTGTCATTTCTCAGCTGCTTCTCGGCGGACTCATCATTCACAAGCTGGGTACGCTTCATCCCGACTATCGGCTGACTCTTCAGCGTCTGCGGCTGAACTTTGCAGACTTGAATGATATCGTCGCCATGTCCATCCCTGCCGGGATGCAGGCGCTCTTCATGAGCATTTCTTCGCTCATCATTCAGATAAGCATCAATGCTTTCGGTGCCTCGGCGGCAGCCGGCATGACCATATTCGCCAAGCTTGAGGGCTTCCTCTATTATCCTTCCTTCGCTTACGGCATTGCCCTCACCGGCTTCGTTGGGCAGAACTATGGCGCCGGCCGCTGGGAACGGATACATGAAGCAAAGCGCCTCAGTATGTGGGTAGCTGTGCTGGTCACTGTTCCCCTGAGCCTTATCTTCACCGCATTTGCCGAGCCGCTGCTGTCTGGCTTTACTGAGGATGCCGCAACGCTGCACAACGCAGTGACTGCTATCCTCTGGGTACTGCCTCTCTATGTGCTGTACTCGGTCAATCAGGTCTACCTCGGACTGCTGAAGGGACTTGGCAATACCACCTTCCCGATGATTTGCACTCTCGTCTGCTACGCCGTGTTCCGTGTGCTCTGGTGCGAATCGCTCTTCCCGGTCTGGTGGGATATGCGGGTGGTCTACAGCTCCTACAGCGTCAGCTTCGTCCTCATGTTCTTCATGCTCAGCGTTCGCTATCGGCAGGTCTTTCACGAAAAGTGTGCCGGGATTCCTGTTCTCAAAGAACTGAAAGCGCAATAATAGAATAGCAATGAATAAAACAGGGAGGCTGCTCGATGAGCAGCCTCCCTGTTTTGTGTGGTACGAGCCATCAGTTATAGTAACTGTTATGCTGCGAGAGGATGAAAGCTCTGTATAGACTTTTATTTACTAACGATGTATAATGCTTTACAGGAGCGTGATGATTATGGCACAGGCAATGGTGAATTTCAGACTTGATACAGCAATAAAGCAGTCTTTTGAAGAAACTTGTCAGCAAATGGGACTGACGATGACCTCTGTTTTGACTATGTTTGCGACAAAGGTGAGCCGTGAAAAGAGGATTCCTTTCGAGATTACGGCTGACCCGTTTTACAGCAAGGAAAACATGGCTCATCTGGAAAAAATAATAAAGGGAATCGAAAATGGTACAGTGAAGCTCGTCCAGCATGACCTTATTGAGGTGTAACGCCCATGGAGCTGTTGTGGAGAGAAACTGCATGGCAGGAATACTGTGAGTGGCTGACGAAAGACAAGAATACTCTGAAGAAAATTAATGAGCTAATCAAGGATGCCCAAAGACATCCTTATGAGGGTATAGGAAAGCCGGAACCGCTTCGAGGGAATCTCAGCGGCTGGTGGAGCCGCCGTATTGACCACAGCAATCGACTGGTTTATCGTGAAAAGGACGGAGCTTTGACGATTGCCTCGTGTATGGGGCATTATGAGTAATTGAAGATTATATTGCTGAATATAGGAATGTAAATAAGGGAGGCTGCTCGATGAGCAGCCTCCCTTTGATGTAGTGCAGGATTTGAAGCCTCCCATATAGGAGGTGCCGAGCGCAGCGAGGTCGGAGGGGTGCCTGTATGGATCGTACGGGTGCCTGTAGGGGTCGCCCGCAGGCGACCCGAATAAGGGATATCCTTTGTCCGACAGCGGGCTTGCTGCGGCAAGCCCATACAACGGTAAGTCTATACTGTCACCCCTCAGTCGCCTTCGGCGCCAGCTCCCCTAAATGGGAGCCTATGGAGATGAATCGGTTGAAGCCTCCCCTATAGGGGAGGTGCTGAGCGCAGCGAAGCGGAGGGGTAAATAGACGGATGTGTTTTACTGTCACCCCTCAGTCGCCTTCGGCGCCAACTCCTACAAACATGCTAAGTTCATCCGTCGCTTTGCTCGGATATCACTAAGCAGTTTGCCTGGCTCGCACTAAATTCGCCTTTGGCTCATTAAGTGCTCATGCACACCTGGAGGGGAGTCACCTATACTCAGTAAAGGATTACATAATGCTGCCTTGGTGGACATTCAATTTGTCTATTAATAGACGATTCGTTCTGTTTGCCCGTCGGAGAGAAAATGTTGCCTAAATGGACACCTTTTGGGACAACGATACTGCTAGAATTTGACACAGGCGGGCTGGACCGCAAAGGATGTTTTAGGAAAAGCGGAGGGATTTGCAGGATTATCGGACTGAGCAGAGAATTATAAAAGGTTAAGAGTAGAAAGCTGAAAGCTAAGAGAAAGACTCTTTTGACAGGAGGATACGGCATTGATTACCGGAGCAATAAAGAATAAAATCGACAAAATTTGGACAGATATATGGGCAGGAGGCATCTCCAATCCACTCACCGTCATCGAGCAGCTGACCTACCTCATGTTCATCCGCTCACTGGATGAGAAGGAGCTGGGCGCAGAAGAATTTGAGAATGACACCGGCGAGAAGCAGCCGCGGATATTCCCCCAGACTCCCATCGGTCAGTCAATGCGCTGGAGCAAATTCAAGTACAGCCACCCATCGGACATCTTCGATACCATGAGCCGTCGCCTGTTCCCGGCCATCAAGGCCATGAAGTACGGCAAGCTGCCGGACTTCACTCCCACCGGTGAGATGATAGAGCCGACGGCTGACGGCTCCGTCGTCCATGATGAGGACACTGCCTTTGCCCGCTACATGAGCGACGCCATGTTCCTCATCCCGACCCCGCAGGTCCTGCAGAAGATTATCACGGGACTGGATGACCTCTACGAGCATGACCTCGCCGGACTGGATATGCAGGGCGACCTCTACGAGTATATGCTTGGCAAGCTGGCTACCGCCGGTCAGAACGGACAGTTCCGCACCCCGAAGCACATCCGCGAGATGATGGTACAGCTCCTGCAGCCCACCCCGGACGACATTATCTGCGATCCGGCCTGCGGCACCGCCGGATTCCTCGTCTCTGCGGCGGAGTTCATCCGCGGGAAATATGAGGACGACATGACCTCCGAGCAGTGGGAGAGATTCGCCGGTGAGTCCTTCACCGGCTTTGATACCGACCGGACGATGCTCCGTATCTCTGCCATGAACCTCATGCTCCACTCCATCACGAAGCCGGAGATAGACTACAAGGACAGCGTATCGAAATCAAACGACATCAGCAGCAAATATACGATGGTGCTGGCCAACCCACCCTTCAAGGGAACGGTAGACGCCGAGAGCATCAACGACGACCTGAAGGCCGTCACCGGCAACACGAAAAAGACGGAGCTGCTCTTCGTGGCTCTGTTCCTCCGCTTGCTGAAAATGGGCGGACAGTGTGCCTGCATCGTGCCGGACGGTGTACTCTTCGGCTCGTCGAAATCCCACAAGGCCTTTCGCCGGGAGCTGGTGGAGAATCATCAGTTGCGGGCAGTCATCTCCATGCCCTCCGGTGTGTTCAAGCCCTACGCCGGAGTCTCCACCGCCGTGCTGGTATTCACCAGGACGGGCCACGGCGGCACGGACAAAGTGTGGTTCTACGACATGACAGCCGACGGATTCAGTCTGGATGACAAGCGCTCGGAGGTAGCGGAGAACGATATCCCCGACATCATAGAGAGATTTGGCAATCTTGCCGCCGAGAACGACCGGAAGCGGACGGATAAATCCTTCCTCGTGCCGAAGGACGAGATAGCCGCCAACGACTATGACCTGAGCATCAACAAGTACAAAGAAGTGGAATATGTGGCGGTAGAGTACCCGCCCACCGAGGAAATCATGGCCAACATCCGGGAGATAGAGCTGGAGATCGGCAAGGAAATGGAAGAGCTGGAGAGACTGCTGGGCGTGTGATGTTAAACGGAGATTTTCCACACAGTGTGTGGAAAATCTTTAGGGAATTTATAAAGAATCCCGTGTTGAGGTTAATAGGTCGGCAAGCCCCCACAATGGTAAGGCCGGTGCAAACCATAGAAAGCCTCCCATTTAGGGGAGGTGGCCGAGCGCAGCGAGGTCGGAGGGGTGAAAAGAAGAATGGGCTTAACTGTCACCCCTCAGTCGCCTACGGCGCCAGCTCCCCTACAGGGGAGCCTTTGGCGGGTGGCGTGCAATCGTTGAGGCAATCAATACACATTGAACGGTAACGATGAAATAAATCCAGATTTGTAGGGATGATGGGAAATGGAAAAACAAACTATTTCTAATGCATGTAGCTTGCATGCAAGAATTGGCTGGCAAGGCTTAACAAAAGCTGAATATCTTGATTCTGGAGATTATTTTCTTGTAACTGGAGTTGATTTTTCGGACGGACTCATAGATTTTGAGCACTGTCACTATGTAACAAAAGATAGATATGATCAGGATGAGCATATTCAGCTAAAAAATGATGATGTTTTAGTAACTAAAGATGGAACAATAGGAAAGGTTGCTATTGTTCATGAATTGGATAAACCTGCAACATTAAATAGTGGTGTATTTGTTGTGCGTCCTAAAAATCCAGATGAGCTAATTCCTGAATTTTTAGTTTTCGCTTTGAGAAGTAATCATTTTGCCCGTTTTATTGAGCAGATTAAGGTTGGTTGCACGATAGCTCATTTGAATCAAGAAAAGTTTTTGAAGTATGAAATTCCCAGAATTTCTATTCAGAAACAAAAATATATTATAGATATAATGCGATGTACGGAAAAACTAATTAAATGGCGTAAGCAAGAACTTCAAAAGCTGGACGACCTCATCAAAGCTCGATTTGTCGAGATGTTTGGGGATCCTATAAATAATCCCAAAGGGTGGAATATGGTTGAATTGGGAGCATTGACAGTAATTGGGTCAAGTAAGCGTATATTCGAGAGGGACTATGTTTCGGAGGGAGTACCCTTTTATAGAACTAAAGAAATAGTTGAACTATCAAAGGGGAATATTGTTTCTACGGAATTTTATATTACTGAAGAACGGTATGCTGAGATAAAACAGAAGTATGGTGTTCCTAAAGTTGGCGATTTACTGGTATCGGCCGTTGGAACTATTGGTGTTATTTGGATTGTCGATGGAAAGAAAGATTTTTATTATAAGGATGGAAATCTGATTAGAGTTGATGGTTCTCAAAGATTCAATTCCATGTATATGAAAATACTGTTGGGAAATCTGATTGCTGAGTATAAGAAACAGATGTCGACAGGGACAGCCTATGCAGCTTTAACAATTTCTGGCTTAGCAAAAATGAAAGTATATGATGTTCCAATAGAAGCTCAAAACCAATTCGCAGGCTTCGTCCACCAAGTCAACAAATCCAAAGCCTCCGTTCAGAAGGCTCTCGATGAAACCCAGCTGTTATTCGACAGCTTGATGCAGAAGTATTTCGGCTAACCCTATCCCTTTAATAATCAATCAGAGGAGCATTTGTCATGGCGAATTTTAGCTTTTTGGCAGGGAAAAATGAATACGCTATGTTTGGTCCGGCGGCGATAGAGGCGGAGCGTGTCTACGGCACCTCTCCGGCCATGTGCGCCGTAGGCTGCCGGAAGGCACTGGAGCTGGCGGTGAAGTGGGTCTACGCTGCCGACAACACCATGAATATGCCCTACAAGGATAACCTCATGGCGCTCATCCATGAGACATCCTTCCGCTATGCGGTGGACTACAACACATGGGGCAAGCTCCTCTACATCGTGAAGCTGGGCAATCTCTCCGTCCACACGGAGAAGAGCGTAGGAGACACCAATGCTCTTGCCTCGCTGCAGGCTCTCTTTGAGTTCGTCCAGTGGATTGACTACTGCTACGGAGCGGACTACGAGGAGCGGAAGTTCGACGAGAAGCAGATACCGGCTGAGCGGGTCGTGGTCGATACCAGGAAGATAAAGGAGCAGGAGAGCCTGCTGGACGAGCAGGAAGCGGAGCTGGAGAAGCTGCGCCGTCAGATAGCGGCCATGTCGGCTCAGCTCACCGCCGAGAAGGAGCAGAAGAAGGCCGAGCGCAGCTTCAATCCGGAGGATATATCGGAATTCAAGACTCGGAAGATGTATATAGATGTGGAGCTGAAGGAGCTGGGCTGGAAGCTGGAGGGCAGCGAGGCAGATGTCCGGGAGGAATACCCGGTGGAGGATATGGCCGGTATATCCGGCCAGGAGGGCTTCGCCGACTATGTGCTGTTCGGTCGGGATGGTCTGCCGCTGGCAGTAGTGGAAGCGAAGAAGACGGCGAAAGACCCCAATGTGGGACGGAAGCAGGCTGTCCTCTACGCTGACTGTCTGGAAAAGAAATTCAATCGCCGTCCGATGATGTTCACCACCAACGGCTTCGAGACATATTTCTGGGATGACACGACAGGGCCGCAGCGCCCGGTGAGCAGCATATTCAGCCGGGATGACCTGCAGAAGCTGATGAATCGCCGGGGCAGTCAGCAGAAGCTGAACACGGTAAAGATAGATGACAGGATAACCGACCGGGTCTATCAGAAGGAAGCCATCAGGGCGGTCTGCGACTCCATCACGGATGGCATACGCCGCAATCTGCTGGTGATGGCCACCGGTACCGGCAAGACGAGGACGGCGGCCAGCCTGTCGGATGTGCTGAGTCGGGGCGGATATGTGACGAATATCCTTTTCCTCGCCGACCGGACGGCACTGGTGAAGCAGGCGAGGGATGACTTCAAGAACTATCTGCCGGATATGTCCCTCTGCAATCTCTGCACCAATCGGGACGACCGGAATGCCCGCATTGTTTTCTCTACCTATCCCACTATGCTGAATGCTATCGACCGGGAGAAGGATGAGAGCGGGGAGCGGCTTTTTACACCGGCACACTTCGACCTCATCATCATCGACGAGAGCCATCGGAGCATCTTCAAGAAGTATCGGGCTATCTTTGACTACTTCGATGCCTATATGGTGGGTCTGACGGCAACGCCGAAGACGGATGTGGACAGGAATACATACGACTTCTTCGAGATGGAGCATGGCGTCCCCACCTTTGCCTATGACTATGAGACGGCTATCGCTGACAAGGTGCTGGTGCCCTACTACAACTATGAGGTGAAGCTGAAGTTCCTGGAGGAAGGAATCGACTACGATGAGCTGTCGGAGGAGGACAAGGCCCGCTTCGAGGAGGACTTCGCCGAGGACGGCGGACTGCCGGAGGAGATTCCCCCGGCGGAACTGAATAAATTCGTCTTCAATGAGGATACTGTTGATACTGTGCTGCAGGATTTGATGGAGCGCGGTATCAAGGTGGCCGGCGGCGACCGGCTGGGGAAGACCATCATCTTCGCGCAGAACAAGCGCCATGCGGAGTTCATCATCAAGCGGTTTGACAAGCTGTATCCGCAGTACAAGGGGACTTTTGCTCAGCGGGTCATCTGTGATGACTCATACGCCCAGACGATAATCGACGATTTCAAGCAGGCGGAGAGTGTGCCGCACATCGCCGTGTCGGTAGATATGATGGACACGGGCATAGATGTGCCGGAGGTGGTAAATCTCGTCTTCTTCAAGAAGGTGCGGTCAAAGACGAAGTTCTGGCAGATGATTGGCCGGGGTACCCGCCTCTGCAAAGATTTGAGCTGCATTGATACCATCAACAGTGAGGAGTCGGGGGAGTACACCGGGAAGCGGTGGTTCCTCATCTTCGACTATTGCAGCAACTTCGAGTTCTTCCGCGAACACAAGGAGGGCTATGAGAGCAATGAGGCAGTATCGCTGACGGAGAGTATCTTCGCCAAGCGGATAAGGCTCATCTCTATGCTGCAGGGAAGTGACTATGCCGAGACGGCGTACCGGAACTGGCGCAGTGAGCTGGTGGATATCTGCCGAGGTCAGGTGTCGGCGCTGAACAGAGAGCTGGTGGCGGTGCGGCTGCAGCTTCGCTATGTGGAGAAGTACCGTCAGTCGGAGCCTTATGTGAGCCTGTCGGATACGGACAAGGGCGAGCTGGTGAAGTATATCGCGCCCATCGTGACGATGGATGATGACGACGAGGCGGCGAAGAGGTTTGACAATCTCATGTACGGGCTTATCCTGGCGGAGATGGGCGAGGGAAAGAACTTCAAGCGGCTGCAGAGTAATCTCCGGAATATTGCAGCGGCACTGGAGAAAAAGACGACGATACCGCAGGTCAATGAGAAGCTGCCCACTATCAAGGAAATTAATACGGACGCTTTCTGGGAGGCGAAGGATGTACTGTCGCTGGAAAGAGTGCGGGCGGAGCTGCGTGAGCTGATAAAATTCCTTGATGTGAAGGAGAGACCGATAGTTTTCACCGACCTGAAGGATGCCGTGGTGGGAAGTACCGGCGGACAGACTATCGACAGCGGCTATGACTTCGAGGATTACAAGGCGAAGGTCAACCGCTTCGTGAACGAGAACGGCAATATGCTGGCCATCTACAAGCTGACTCACAATGTGGCGCTGACGGCTCTCGACTACGGCGAGCTGGAGCGGGTCTTCACCGAGGAGCTGGGGTCGAAGGAGGACTACGCGAGAGAGTATGGAGATACGCCCTTCGGTCTCATCATCAGGAAGATTGCCAAGCTGGATCACGAGGCGGCGATGGAGGCTTTCTCGGAGTTCATCAACGATGAGTCGCTGAATCAGAAGCAGATAGCCTTCGTGCGTAAGGTGATAAGCTATGTGGAGGCCAACGGCTACATCGAGAATGTGGGCGACCTCCAGCGGGCTCCCTTTGACCGGCCGGTGGCGTTCCGCAATCTGTTCGATGCGAATATGCGGACGAAGCTGCTGGAGGCGGTGAAGGCCGTCCGGGAGAATGCGGTGAAGGTGACTTCGTCTGCGGCGAAGTCGTATGCTGGGGCTGAAGTGCCGATGAGCATGGCGGCAGAGGGGACAAATAAATAAAAAGAGATGTGAAACAGGGAGGCTGCTCGATGAGCAGCCTCCCTGTTGCTGTGAGTATGCGATGTTGAAAGCCTCCCATTGAGGTGTGCATGAGCACTTAATGAGCTTGCGAATTTAGTGCGAGCCATGCAAACTGCTTAGTGATATCCGAGCGTAGCGAAGGATGAACTTAGCATGTTTGTAGGAGGTGGTTGAGCATAGCGAGGTCGGAGGGGTGCCTGTAGGGGTCGCCCGCAGGCGACCCGAAATAAGGGATGTCCTTTGCCCGACAGCGGGCTTGCTGCGGCAAGCCCCTACAACAATGGGACCAGTGGAGAAGCAATTCATTGGAAGCCTCCCCTATAGGGGAGGTGCTGAGCGCAGCGAAGCGGAGGGGTAAATAGACGGATGTGTTTTACTGTCACCCCTCAGTCGCCTTCGGCGCCAGCTCCCCTAAATGGGAGCCTATGGAGATGAATCGGTTGAAGCCTCCCCTATAGGGGAGGTGCTGAGCGCAGCGAAGCGGAGGGGTAAATAGACGGATGTGTTTTGCTGTTACCCCTCAGTCGCCTTCGGCGCCAGCTCCCCTAAATGGGAGCCTTTATAGAAGCAAAACTGTTGAAAGCCTCCCATTGAGGGGAGGTGGTTGAGCATAGCGAGGTCGGAGGGGTGTCTGTAGGGGTCGCCCGCAGGCGACCCGAAATAATGGATGTCCTTTGTCCGACAGCGGGCTTGCTGCGGCAAGCCCCTACAACGGTGAGTCTATACTGTCACCCCTCAGTCGCCTTCGGCGCCAGCTCCCCTGCAGGGGAGCCTATTAGATGTATTAGCAGTAATTACGCCTTATCAAGTGCCTGCTTCAAGTCGGCGATAAGGTCGTCGGCGTCCTCGAGGCCGCAGGAGTAGCGGACGAGGCCGGCGGAGATACCGCAGGCGATAAGCTCCTGGTCGTTCATCTGGCGATGGGTGGCGCTGGCGGGATGGAGGCAGCAGGTGCGGGCATCGGCTACATGAGTCTCGATGGCAGCGACCTTCAGCTCCTTCATGAAGCGCTCAGCTACGGGGCGGCCGCCCTTTATCTCGAAGCTGACGACACCGCAGGAGCCGTTGGGGAGATATTTCTGAGCCCGCTCATGGTATGGGCTGGATTCCAGACCGCAGTAGTTGACCTTCTCCACCTTCGGATGGCTCTCGAGGAACTGGGCGACGGCGAGGCCGTTGGCGCAGTGCTTCGGCATACGGACGTGAAGACTTTCGAGGCCGAGGCCGAGGATGAAGGCGTTCTGCGGGGACTGGATGGAGCCGAAGTCGCGCATGAGCTGGACGGTGGCCTTGGTGATGTAGGCGCCGCCCTGACCGAACTTCTCGGCGTAGACGATGCCGTGGTAGCTGTCGTCGGGCTGAGTGAGTCCGGGGAACTTGTCGGCGTGAGCCATCCAGTCGAAGTTGCCGCTGTCGACGATGCAGCCGCCGACGCCGGAGCCGTGACCGTCCATGTACTTGGTGGTGGAGTGGGTGACGATATCAGCGCCCCACTCGAAGGGACGGCAGTTGATGGGAGTGGCGAAGGTGTTGTCGATGATGAGGGGGACGCCGTGAGCGTGAGCGGCCTTGGCGAACTTCTCAATGTCGAGGACGGTGAGAGCCGGGTTGGCGATGGTCTCGCCGAAGACTGCCTTCGTATTGGGACGGAAGGCGGCGTTCAGCTCTTCCTCGCTGCACTCGGGGTCAACGAAGGTGAACTCGATGCCCATCTTCTTCATGGTGACGGCAAAAAGATTGTAGCTGCCGCCGTAGATGGTGGCGGAGGCAACAACATGGTCACCGCACTCGGCGATGTTGAATACAGAGTAGAAGGTGGCTGCCTGACCGCTGGAGGTGAGCATAGCGGCACTGCCGCCCTCGAGGGCGCAGATGCGGGCTGCCACCATATCGTTGGTGGGGTTCTGCAGACGGGTATAGAAGTAGCCGCTGGCTTCCAGATCGAAGAGCTTGCCCATGTCCTCGCTGGTATCGTATTTGAAGGTGGTGCTTTGTATTATAGGAATCTGACGGGGCTCACCGTTCTTCGGAGTGTAGCCGCCCTGAACGCAGATTGTACCGAGTTTCTTTTCCAATGTTGTGTCCTCCTTGTTTTCGCAGGTAAATACTTTAGGAAATTATATCAGAAAATACCACATATAATGACAAAAATACAAAATACTTGAAATTTTTTGTGTGAAAACAACAATTTTTAATAATTTGCTGTATTTCGGGACAAAAGTCGCAGAAGATAATTCTTTGAAATGAAAAATATGGACAAAAAGCTAAGGTATATGAAATTTGTCTGAATTGCAATATTTAGACTGGTTTGATATAATCGGGGTGATAAAAAAGGAGGGCAATAGATGAAAGTTTTGAAAGCGTTTGTGTTGGTTTTGTTCTGTTCCTTCCTTGTTTGTCCTGCGGCTTTTGCCGGCAGACTCCCCAGTTCGCCCAGAGAGGCAAGCCGGACTGTGGTCATCACCGACAGGGCAGCGAAGCCGGTACGGCTGAAGCTGATTGTTGATAATGTGAAGCGGAAGATTACCGCGGCGGGCAATATTACCGTTGAGGAATGTCTGAAGCGTGAGGGTATCCACCCGGAGAAGTATCATGTGTCGGTGCCGCTGAATGAGAAAGTAAAGAAGGGAATGGTCATTTCCCTGACATCAAAAACTCCTGACGAGCTGAAGAAAGAGCAGCAGGAGACAGACTATATAAAGAATCATCCTTCCATAACCGGTCGTCATCATGCCGGAAGCGGCGCACAGCTGGTGACCAAGGACGGCGTGACCTTCGTCCGGGATGAGGCCGGCAGCCTGCATCGGGTGACAGCGCATTTCTGGATGGAGGCTACGGCATATCTGCCGGAGGATGGCAACGGCGACGGTATTACCGCTATCGGTGTACCGGCAGCCTACGGAATAGCGGCGGTTGACCCGGATGTGATTCCGCTGGGCAGCCGGATATTCGTCCCGGGCTACGGGATTGCTTTGGCGGCCGACACCGGCGGAGCCATTGAAGGGGATATAGTTGACCTTTGTTACGACGACTACGATGAGGCAATTCATTTCGGTCGGCGTGATGTGGATGTCTATTTGCTGGCAGCCTGAGCGTTTGCTGCCGGAGAAAATAAATTTTGCAGCGAAAACTGTGAGACGGGGCGATATTTATGAATCGCAATCTACTGTTGGACATCACCAAGGACCTGGTGGAGTCCTTCTACAATCAGGGGCGTATCGGCGGAATGCTGGAAATGGCCGAAGGTGGCATAGTCACCTTTGGCGCTCATTCTCTGCGCTACTACAGCGGTCTGGAGGGCATGGAGTTTTGTCTGCGGCAGGAGCTGCGGTACATTATGCCCTGCAAGATTCTGAAATGCAGCTACAAGTACCGTGAGGACGATGAGCTGATAAGCGTACTGGTGACTGTCGTTATTCGGAGCGACAGCGAGCCGATGCCCATTATCCACCGGCTGATTTTCATGTACCGGGTGGAAGACCGGATTTCCGGCGATGGTGTGCGCCTCACCGGTATCAACATTACCCGGGATGTTCATCACGAGGAGACCTATCGGATGGTCTGCGCCCGGATGTTCGGTGACCGGATAGACGAAAAGAGTCTGGCCGATACCTCCGTAAGCCTTGTGGCCAGCTATTCTGACTGTGCCTATGTCAACTATCAGTACGAGGACGGCAGAGTAATCAATATTTCCTCACCTGAGCTTTGGAATATGCTGGGGTACTACAGCGAGGAAGCGTTTATGAGGGCAGCCGGCGGCTACCTTGATACGCTTATTCCCGAGGCGGATAAGGAACGAATTAACGAGGTGGCAGCCAAGCAGCTGGGCAAGCGGAAAATCTGTCAGCTTGAGTACCGTATGCGCCGGGCTGATGGCGGCTATATATGGGTGCTGGAGTGTGGCCGCCGGGATACAGACGAGAACGGACGGGCCATCTACCACAGCATTATCCTGAATATCACGCCCTTGAAGAATACGGGCCGCAGCCTCATGCGGCAGCTCTCCTACGATGATTTGACCGGTATTTACAATAAGAGAGCATTTTCTCAGCACGCCCATGACATCATGGTGCGGAAGCCTGACACAGAGTTTGAAATGATGCGCTTTGACATCAAGCGCTTCAAGGTTATCAACGAGCTTTTCGGTGAGGCTGTCGGCGATAATATCATTTGCTATCTGGCTGACTTCCTCAAGCACATAAATATCAGCGACTGCTCCTACGGCCGACTTCACTCCGACCAGTTTATTATCTGCTATCCGGCAGATTTCAAGACGAGAGACCGGCTTATCTCCGCGCTGAATACCATGGCACTCAGCTACAGCATTGACTACCGCATTGAGCTGGCATTCGGTATTTACCGGATTGCAGACCGGCACATGCCCATGACCACTATGATTGACCGAGCCGGTATCGCTCTCAGCAAGGCGAAGAATGATGCCGTGACCGGCTGGAGTGAGTACGATGAGGCTATGCGCCGTCTCATCGTCAACGAGCAGGAAATCATCAACGACATGACAAACGCTCTGAAGAAGGGTGAGTTTGTCGTCTATTTGCAGCCGAAGTATTCGCTGGTCAATGACTCCGTTGTGGGAGCCGAGGCGCTGGTACGCTGGATTCATCCGGTGCGGGGACTTATCTCTCCGCTGGAGTTTATTCCGGTATTTGAGCACAACGGCTTCATCTTCGAGCTGGATAAGTACATCTGGGAGGAAACCTGCCGTCTCCTCCGCAAGTGGATAGATGACGGCTATCCGGCTTTGCCGATTTCCATCAATGTATCCCGGGTAGACTTCTACCGTGAGGATCTCTGTGACACTATAGAGGCGATTGTCAATAAGTACGACATACCGAGAGAGCTTATCGGCCTCGAAGTTACCGAGAGTGCATATACAGACAATCCGCAGCAGATAATCGAGATAACGAAGCACCTGCAGGAAATGGGCTTCCGTATTCTCATGGACGACTTCGGCAGCGGCTATTCTTCCCTGAATATGCTGAAGGATATGCCGGTAGATGTCTTGAAGATTGATTTGAAGTTCCTTGACAGCCACGATGAGAACGGTCGAGGGGGCAACATCCTCAACTCCATCGTCAGGATGTCCAAGTGGCTGCGTATGCAGGTAATCGCCGAGGGTGTCGAGACCTACAAGCAGGTAGAATTCCTCCGCTCCATCGGCTGTGACCAGGCACAGGGCTATTTCTACTCCCGCCCCATTCCGGTCTATGAGTATGAGAAGCTGCTGGTAACGGCAACTCAGCCTCATGCGATAGACTACAGGACGGTGAGCTGGCTGGACGGCGAGGCAGCGGAGAAGCTGCTGGCCTGGGACAGCCACGCACTTACCCTGCTGAACACCGTCAACGAAAGCATCGGACTCTATGAGTTCAAGGACGACAAGCTGGAGCTTATCAGAGCCAATGAGGGCTACGCCAACGTATTCGGCGAGCAGATTGAGGGAAATATCAACGGCAGAGATGCTTTGGAGGGCGTTGTTCCGGAAGACCGGATGAAGCTCCTCGGAGCAATCCACCGGGCGAAAGAGGAAAGCGTCGTCAGCGAATGTCTCTTCCGCCGCATTCATGCGGACGGACGGATTCTCTATATCCATACAAAGGCAAGAGTGGTGGCCAGCGAGGGCAGCAGTGACTATGTTTATATGGCCATGACCGATGTGACGAAAGAACGGGAGAAGGCCATGGCGCTGGACGGCCTGCTGCGGAATGTAGCCGGCGGTATCGGCTGCTATCGCATTGTTGATGACCGGCTGAAGGTGGTCTTCGTCAGCAGCTGGCTCAATACGATAAGCGGCCGGGAAGAATGCGATGTTGACGGTGCAGGCATTGACTTGGCAGAAATTGTCGGCGAAGATACGGCAAAGGTGATGGTTCGCTCCTTTAAGGAAGCCAGCCGCACCGGTAAGCCGGTGTCTCTGGAGTATCCCTTCAGCTCCAAGACCGGACAGGATTACTGGCTGGGAGCATCCCTCACCGCTGAGCAGCTGGAAAACGGAGAACTCAGTGCCTATGCCATCGTCTACGACATTACCGACCGCCGTATGATAACGCCCGAAATGTCGAGATGACCGATGAAGGGTCAGAGCTTTTAAGCAAATAAAAAGGCCGAGAGAAACGAGTAGTCATTTCTCTCAGCCTTCTTTTTATTCACGGACTATTCTTAAATATTATATCAATAAAAGAATTTTTGCGGTATAATAGAAGTGTCAGATTGTCAAAAGATGGAGTTGATTATATGAAGCGGCTGTTAATATTGAAGTCACAGAAGGGTGCAGTATTTTTGCTCACGGCCTTTATGATTCCGCTGCTGCTGGCCTGTGCCGGTCTCGCTGTGGATTTGAGCAACATGTACGCTATGCACTCCCGCCTGCAGAATTTAGCGGATGCTTCGGCTGTAGCCGGAGCAAGAAACTTTAATCTGGCTGAGCATCCAGAGACGGTAAGCGACCATCCTTATGCCGACTCCATGGCAGAGAAATTCCTTCAGCTCAACTACAGCCGGCGAAGCGAAATTGAGATGACACCGCCGCAAGTAAGACAGGGGGCGGACAACCACTTCTACTACCGGGTACATTTGAAGCAGGATGCTCCCTACTATGTACTGCGTTATTTCCGGTCGGTACTGGGCGACTCAATAAAGATAGATGCGATTGCCTATGCCCGCATTGTCGGCGACACATCCAGTCCCAGCGGCGGCAACGGCGATGATAACAACGGCAGTCCGGGCAGTGATGGGGGAAACAGCGGCTTTAAGTATTTTAATGACCTGTTTGCCATCGCCGGAAATATGCTGGGGCTGAACTCTACTCAGAACCCGGACATTTTTCAAAGATATGACCTGACTACTGAGGCAGGAGTACAGAAAGCAAAGAAAGATAATCAGCGGATGGAGATGTCTTCATTCTATGACGGAGATATTCTGCTGGCCGGAAGTCTCACCACTAATTCTTTCCTGTTCAATAATGCGGCAAAGGCGAAGTACGGACAGAACGGCAACGGCCTGGATGCTCTTAACGAGAGCCTGACCGGATATATAACAAAACCGACATACGACCCTACATTAAATAAAGCCGCTATCAGCGGCTTCATATCCGAGGCACAGAAGATTGCGGCAGCCAATACGACCTTTCAGGGTTCGTCAAACGGCTCCCAGAGCTTTAATATCTCTAATCTGAACGCTAACGGTACCGCCTATGACGGATACCGCTACACGAATAACAACGGCGGCGATTTCCAAGTTACGACAGCCTTGAACGGTAAAAGAAGCGACCCCTACTATGTCATCGTGGACAATGCTGCTGCACCGAAAATACAAATGAGCAGTAATGTGGATACCAATCGACCGATTATTTACTGCTATTTGGGAACCAGTGAGCTGTGGATCACCGGAGCTGCCAATTCTACCTTCCGAGGCATTATTTATGCGCCCAACGCTTCCAAGGTCAGCATAAACGACAACGGCTGGAACTTCTACGGCAGCATTGTTGCCAACAATCTCAACCTGCAGGCAAAGGGAACCTACAACTATGCCGACTATCTGGGGAACGGCAGCAGCACACCGGGTACTCCCGGAACCGGTGGTACAGATCCCAGCGGCAATCCGAAAAGGCAGGTACATCTGATTTCTCAGCCCAGCGGCATTACCTGGGACGAGGACTGATTGCATATCCTTCCGCCAGTCCCAGCTCCGCTGCTTTTCCGGCAGGCAGCTCGACGGCAGCCTTCGCACTGAGACAGCAGCTCATTCCCAGCCACGGTCTGAGCCGGGGAACTATCTTGATGATGCGGCAGTCCTCATCAAGATAGACAATATCGAGGGGAAACCGCATAAAGCACATGTGAACGCTGCTGCAGGGACTGAGCAGCAGACCGTCACAGCCATCAAGAGACCGACGGAGCATCAGCCCACGAAAACGAGATACAAAATTATCCGCTGCTTCAAGACGAAGCAGCGGATATTTTTTTTGTCCGTTGGGGTCACCTTTTATTTCATATTCGATGATTTTTGCCATGGCAATGCCTCTCAATGACCGCCTAAGAATCTCTGTGTAATGGTAATCAGCGGCGGCCCGAGGGCCACAATCAGAAGGGCGGGGAAGATAAAGAATACAAGGGGGAAGACGATTTTGACCGGGGCCTTCAGTGCCAAGGCCCGGACATACTGACGATGACGCTCCCGTACATTGTCGGCCTGAATCTTCAGCGTGCGGCCCATGCTTGTGCCAAGACGCTCCGCCTGAATAATGGAGGTGACGAAGAGAGACACCTCGTCAACATCACAGCGCTCAGCCATCTTCTGCAAAGCCGTCCGGCGAATCATACCCATGCGGATGTCGCCCATGAGCTTCTTGCATTCGTCTACCAGCGGCCCGGTCATCCGGTCAACGATTCGGCGCAGGGCCCCGTCGAAGGAAAGTCCTGCCTCGACGCTGACGCTGAGCAGGTCAAGCACCTCCGGAAGCTGATAGAATATTTTCTTTTGGCGGTTCTGGATTTTTATGTTCAGAATGACTATCGGCATAGCGGCTGCGGAGAAAACAGAAATAATCGCCAGAACGATTTTCTGTATCAGCAGCATATCAGAGTTGTACAGACGATAGAATACGGCGGTCAGTGTGACTGTGCCGAGAATCAGCATGATGACGATGACTCGGCCGGGAGTCCACTTGTACTGCAATCCGGCCAGAACCAGCTTGCGCTCAATCATGGCGGATATCTCCGCCGGAGCCAGAAGCCGCACAAATCTCTCGATAGAATGCATCAGCGGCAGAAAGACTCGCTGGGAGAAGGGGATATCGGCCAGATTTCGTCCAGCGGCTCGTCTGCGCCAGTCGATTCTTGTCTGGGGGACATCATTCTTTGTCTGCGTGTTCTGTGTCGGATGTTGGGAAATTCCCCGCATGCGTTCCTGTACTTCCAGACTCGGCAAAATGAGCTTGCGGATATAGGCCGCGATGAGCAGGAAGACGAATACGCTTACGGAGATAGCGAAAAGCAGCTTCAGCATTTAATAATCCATCTCCGTCCCGACCTGAGTGAAGAAACCTTCCGGCAGAGTCACGCCGCTGAGGCGGAACTTGTCAAGAAATCCCGGCAGCAAACCGGTGGGAGAGAAGAATCCCTGAATCTTGCCGTCGGAGTCAAGACCTGTCTGCTCAAATCTAAAAATATCCTGAGTGGTGATGGTGTCGCCTTCCATGTGCTGGACTTCGGTAATGTGAGTAATCTTGCGGCTGCCGTCCTTCAGGCGGGACTGCTGGATGATTATATCCACGGCAGAGGCCACCTGCTCACGGATCGCCCGTACCGGCAGCTCCAGACCGGACATCAGCACCATGGTTTCCAGTCGGCTGAGAGCATCACGGGGACTGTTGGCATGAGCGGTAGTCAGGGAGCCGTCGTGGCCGGTGTTCATGGCCTGCAGCATATCCAGGGCTTCACCGGAGCGGACCTCACCGACGATTATCCGGTCGGGACGCATACGGAGGGCGTTGCGAACCAGATCGCGGATGGTTATCTGTCCCTTGCCCTCGATGTTGGCGGGGCGGCCCTCAAGAGTGACGACATGCTGCTGCTGCAGCCGCAGCTCGGCAGCATCTTCGATGGTGACAATGCGCTCGTCGTTGGGAATGAAGGACGACAGCACATTAAGGGTGGTGGTCTTGCCGGAGCCGGTACCGCCGGAAACGAGGATGTTGATTCTTGCCTTTACGCAGGCTCGCAGGAACATGGCCATCTTCTCATCAATGGTGCCGAAGCTGATGAGGTTCTCTACGGAGAACGGTGTCTTGGAGAATTTGCGGATTGTTACGCAGGGGCCTACCAGCGAAAGGGGCGGAATGATTACATTGACGCGGGATCCGTCGTCGAGGCGGGCATCTACAAGGGGAGAAGCCTCGTCAATGCGGCGTCCCAAGGGTGTCAGAATCCTGTCGATGATGTTCATCAGGTGAGTGTCATCGTGGAAGTGTACATTGGTGAGCTGGAGCTTGCCCAATCGCTCGACAAATACCTGCTGGGGGCCGTTTATCATTATTTCGGTTATGCTGTCATCCTTCCGCAGGGGCTCGATGGGGCCGAGACCAAGCATCTCATCGCGCATATCGACAATAATGCGGTGCCGGACTCCCATGGGAACTTCAAAGGGATTTTCCTCCAGTACCTGCTGGAAATATCTGTCGATGATGTCCTCGGCCTGCTGAGAGTCGTGGCCGGCCTGAGACAAAACAGCCTGCTCCTCGGGACTGATTTCTTCAACGATATGCTGATGGATTTTTAATTTAAGCTGCATCAGGGAGTCGGTAGAGGACTCAGCCTTTCCTGCGGAGAAAATCCGTACCTGGTCATTTTCGCCGTCCTTGCAGCCCAGCCTTGTTAAGATTGACACTTGCTCACCCCTTTAATATTTCATTTTACTCGGTAGGTTTATCCGGCAATGCTTCTTCGCTGAACATCCGATAGGTGACGGTCAGCTTTTCCAACGCACTGCCCTCCAAGAGATTGCCGACTGCGGGATAAAAGCCGGAGGTCTTATCTATGGAAGCGGTTACTGTTACAAGTACCGCCTGATTTGCCTTGTCGTATTCAAGGTGGAAATCGCTGTCCTTGCTGTAGTCCCAGGTGTAAATCCCGGCGGGCATAGTCTGAGTTGAGAACTTTTGCCGTACCGTGTCATAGTTATGACCGGAAGCCTGGTACTCCTGCGTTGTTATCAGCGAGGCTTCTCTGGCGGAGCGGCTGGCGATGGAATTGATAGCCACATAATCGGCGAACATCATGCCGAAGAAAATGGCACCGATAGATAAAAGAAGAAACAGCGGCAGGATAATGGCAAACTCCAGTATGCCCTGTCCTTTTTGGTTTTTCATGCCATGCCTCCTTCTGTTATGAAAAAAGGCAGTCTTCTCCGATGTAAGAAGACTGCCTTTTTGGAGGACAACTCGTTCCCGTTATCCTTCAATAATATAGTTGCTTTATCAGGTCGTTTTGTTGCCGGCAAGGGTGTTCAGAGTGGTAGTTGCCTTTGTGAAGGTGTCCTTAATTGCTTTGCCGAGACCGGATTCACCGCCGAATGCGACAGCAGCAATACCGACAACGAATGCAATAATCAAAGCGTACTCAACCATGCCCTGACCTTTTTTGCCCAGATACTTTTCCATGAATTTTTTCATTTTCCATACCTCCCTAAAGTCCTATGCGCAGTCGATGTTTACGATGCGCTTGATAATTAAGTAGCCGATGAACTCAAGAATCAAACCTACAAACAGGGCAATCTGTCCCGCGGTAGAACTTAGCATAGGCTGAAGGTATCCTGGGTTCGTAATCATTATAAACCCACATACGACAAAAGGCAAGGCTAAAAGTATCATTCCGGAAAATCTTCCCTGAGCGGTCAAAGTCAGTATTTCCGCCTTCATCCGGATTCGCTCGCGAATGGTATCACTGATTGTGTCTAAAATTTGGGACAAATTACCCCCGACCTGTCTTTGAATTAGTACGGCAGTCACGACTAAATCAAAGTCAGATGATTCCATTCGTTTACTCATATTGGATAAAGCCGTTTCCAGAGAAGCGCCCACATTCATTTCGCCGATAACTTTGCGAAATTCGCTTCCCAGGGGAGCATCCATTTCCCGGGAAACAAGTTCCATGGCCTGCATGAAGCTGAAGCCGGCCCGCAGGGCATTTGCCACCATCATGAGGCAGTCACCAAGCTGGTTGACAAATTTCTGCCGCCGCCGCTTTATGCTTTGTTTCAGATAAATCAGGCCGAAAAGAACTCCCGCGCTGATACCGAGGAAAAGATTGAGAAGCTGGAGCGTAAGGAGAAAAAGGATGGTCCCCAGCAGTAAGCCGATAGAAAAAATAATAACGAGAAATTCTGAGCCAAGCAGAGGCCAGTCCGCCTGCTGCATCCGGAAATCCAGATCCGCGGAATTGTGTATCTTCCGCAGCTGTTTGGCAATACCACGGACAAAGCGGAATGCGGCTGATTCAGCCCGGCTTTCATCGTCGTTGTTTCCGCGGCTGTCCATGCCTCCGGTATTCTCCAGTCGAGCCATCCGCTGGCGGAGGGCTTCCTTGGCGGCCTGACGGCGGCGCAGAAAGAGATAGAGGAGAATATAGCAGAGTACAGCGGTCAGGAAGGCAATCAGGAAATTCATGGTGCCACCCAGCGACGGTGAAGACTGATGGAATCCGCCAGATTGCCGATAGCGGCGGCGAAGGGAGTATCATCCTTCACATCCAGGGCAATGCGGCCGGCATTGGCGGCCTCCGAAACAAGCTTGTATTCGTTGGGGATGATTGCTTCTACTGTGTAGCCGAGGTCATCGGACAGCTGCTGCCGCGCCTTTTCGTTACAGGGGGATACTCGGGTAATCATCACCTTCAGACGGCTGTCAATGTCCTCCCAGTCCTGAAACATCTCTCTGGCCCGGCTCAGATGCTGCAGCTCGTAGGTGCCGCTGAGCATGGTCATCAGATAGGTGGTGTCCGCCATTTCTGCGGCGGCAATAGATGTGGGGCAGAATCCCGCCGGTACATCTATCAGTACATAGCGGAAGAGGCTGCGGGACATTTTTATCAGCGCCTCAAAGGAGGGAATGTCAACTCTGTCTATAAGACTGGGGTTGCGGGTGCCGCAAAGCACCCGGACATTCGGCTCTACTTCGCAGAAATAGGTCGATAGGGAGATGGGGGACAGGAAGTTTATGTCACGCACAGCTTCCACAATAGTGCTGGCCGGGTCAAGGTTGAAGAAAAGACCCATGTCGCAGAACTGCAGATCGGCATCGATGATGCCTACCTGCTCACCGGTGCTGCGGGCCAGAGCCAAAGCGAGGCTGGCCACCAGTGTGGTTTTGCCGCTTTTGCCCTTGGGGCTGAAGAAGGTCAGTACCTGAGAGGCGGACTCCATGCCGCTCTTGGCAAAGCTTTCAATGGCTGACCTGAATTCGCTGGCGGTGAAGGGTTTTATCAGATAGCCTCTCGCTCCGGCCTTGACGAAGTGGCTGGCGCTGTCGCCCTGCCATTTTTCACCGGTACAGACGACGGAGGCGTTGGGGAAGGCTTCGGTAAAATCCTTGACCAGCGAGATGGCATCATCCATGTCGATGTCAAGCAAAATGAGGTTCGGCTTAAAAACCTTGCCCTGTCCCAGTGCCTCCAGCGGCTCCTGAAAGCGGGCTGCCAGCTCGTAGCCGTCAAGACTCTGGATGACGGCGGCCATTTTTTCCAGATACAATCTGTTGCGTTCTACAATCAGAACATTATACAGCATTTCTTACACCACCTCAGCTAAAGAGCTTCGAGAACCAGCCACCGGATTTTTGAGCCGGCTCTTCGAAAAATTCTTCTTCCTGATAGGCCCGATTTGTATACAGCGCGACCAACTGGCGTAAGTCCTTGGTAAGCTGATTGTTGGTCTGGCGCAAAACCAGCGGAATTCCGCTCTGGACAGACTCGTTGGCGGCCCGGAAGTCATTGGACAGGACATGATAGAAGGAGCTGCCCAGTGTTTTTTCTTCTACCTCGCGGATGCTGAGCTGGGTAGCGGAGTCGCTGCGGTTCAGGACCAGACGGATTTTGTTGGAATCATAGTTCAGGGATTGGAGCGTTTCGTTGCCAATCTTCATATTTTTAATAGTAGGAATGAAGTCGACTACTCCGAGGAAAGTGATGATGGTACTTAAATCCAGTAGGGAAAGATTCAGCACGCTGAACATGGAGGTAGTGTCGATGATTACATAATCGTAGCGCATACGCAGGCACTTTACGATTTGCTCTGCCATGTCGGCGGTGAAGTTGTAGGCCTGCGAAAGTTCCTCCGGGGCAGCCAGCACGCCGAAGCTTACATTGTTGTATGAACAGGTGGAAACAAGCTCCTCCAGTGGGTACTCGCTGTCCTCAGCCAGTCGCTGGGCAGCGTTGTATACGGTAGCGGAGCCCTGCATCTGCAGATAATTGGCCACATCGCCGAACTGTAAATCAAAATCAGCCAGACAGACACGATAACCCTGTCTGGCCAATTCGGCGGCCATGTTTATACTGATGAGCGTTTTACCTACGGCAGAAGCCGTACTGAAAAAGGTAATGACGACACCGCTGATTTTATCTTCTACCATGGTATTCACCTGCTCTTTACGGCATTCTTCTTACTTTTTCGTTTCGGCTGGGAGGTGCGTTGACATTCACCTTGGGCATGTTTTCCTGCTCCAGCTTGCTTCGGTTAAGGGCGCCGGCCATCTTCTCGGTGGTTGATACCGGCGTGTACTCGTCTACAATGCTCGGTACCAGCAGGATGAGCATTTCCCTCTTTTCCTTGCTGGTGGAGGTATGACGGAAGAACTGACCGATGATGGGTATGTCGCCCAGCAGCGGAATTTTTGTTACGGTTTTGGCG
Organism: Selenomonadaceae bacterium; assembly: GCA_030523645.1. Lineage (GTDB taxonomy): Bacteria > Bacillota > Negativicutes > Selenomonadales > Selenomonadaceae > RGIG250. The sequence continues at coordinate 126,900 of JAUNIB010000003.1, read as the reverse complement.
TCTTCACTGTTCAGAAGACCGCCGATGGCCAGTGCCGTACCCGATCTCAGGCTGACGGAGGTTCCGGCTTTGCGGGAGGTGAGGGCAGGAATGGTGCCGGCGGAGGTGGATACCTGATGGGCGTAGTCCAAGGTGCTGATTTCTGCCTGAACCTTTGCGGTGATGTTTTCGGCATCATCGGAGGTAGGCTCAATGTTCAGCTTAATACCGTAGTCACGCCAGGTGACGGAGATTTCTCCGTCCTTGGAGGTAGGTACCGGTATTTCACCGCCGATGAGAATGTTGGCTTCCTCACCGCTGAGGGTGGTAATGTTTGGGCGGGAGAGGATTTCCGCCTTGCCCTGACTGACAAGCGCTCGGAGCATAACATCTACCGGAGCACCGACCTTGCCGGAAATGTGATGGAAATTCTGACCGCCGTAGAAGGTGCCGACGGTGCCGAAGGTAATGTCGCTTACGCTGACATTGCCGCTGGAATTGGTGTCTACACTGGAATTTCCGTAGGAGAAACCGAAGTCCTTGGCATCGTTGGAGGAAATATCGATAACGAGAGCTGCCAGATTTATCTGGAGCGGCTTTGTCATTTTCAGAAGGTTGATGACATGTTCCTTATCGGCAAACATTTCGGCAATCATCTGAGCCTGATTTTTCTGGTACTGATTGTCTACTGAGCCGCGGAGAAGTACCCGGTCGGAAATTTTCTCAACCTGTACACCGGGGACATTCATTATTTTCTTTATCAGTTCGGCGAAGCCGGAATCGGTGGGAGCAACGGTAATGTTGTAGTCCTCCATTGAGTCATCGGAGTACCAGATTGTGAGGCTGGTGGAGCCCCCCTTGTAGCCTACGATGTTCAGACTGGTGTTATCTATTACCCGTACATCCGCGATGGCGGGATTGGTGACTGCCACGCGGACGATGGTCAGCTCATCATCCTCCGGGGAGAGGTGATAGGCCTGGTTCATTTCCAAATAGAGCTGTTCGGGCTTGGCAGCTTCGGCGACGCTGCCGGTGAACAGCAGGGCGGTTATCGCTGCACCGGCAAAGAGTTTTTTCGGAAGAAGACGCCCTATATTTTTTCTTATTGTTCTCAGCATATCAGCGTCCCCCCTCTCTTGTTGCGGTTGTGCCTCTGATGACCTCTACCGGTCCGCTGCCTGACGACGGAGCGTGCCGGCCTGCTGCCGGAGCAGATGCGCCTGCAGGGTTGGCGGGAGCCTTCCGCTGCTCGGTGTTCACTATATATTCCTGAGTTGCGACGACCTCATTCTTGGGTTTATACGGACGCAGTGTGAGGTATACAATACCGTTTTGGGCGGTGGTGGCAAGGCGCAGGGCATCGTCGGGAGTCAATGCCAGAGTGGCGGTGGCCATAGATTCCTTGGATGCCTTGACGGTGCCGTCGGAATTTTTGTCGCCGCTCTTGTCATCACTTACCTTTGCGGGCTTCTCGTTGGCATTGCCGCCGGATTTGTTTATACCCAGAAGCAGAACATTCTGCAGAAGGAGTCGTCCAATCAGTCGGCCGTCTTCCTTGCGTCCGGTGACAACCATAACATCGACATAATCACCGGCAACAGCAAAGCCTGCAACACCGGTGACATCACTGATGCCTACGGAAACAGCTCGGCAGTCGGCGGGAATCATTCCTACGAAGCCGGCCATCTTGGGGTCGCTCATAATTTTTTTCTTCGTGATGATGTCGCCCTTCATTATGATTATGGCGGCAGGGTTGTTTACCACGGCTCTGATGTCGGACACAGCACCCTCCGGTACCGTATCCTCGGGAAGCTCTATCAGAGACAGCATTTTATCGTTAATGATAGCCCGGGGCGGGATGTCGGTCTTGGCAGCCAGCACCTTGACCGTTTTCTTCTGTATCGGCTGTACGGGGAGCTTTTCCGGCTCGCCACTGCCCAAAGAGAGGTAGACCAGTATTCCTAAAACGCAGCTCACGGCACCGGCGACAATAAGCCAGTGCTTGTATGTAAGCTTGTCACTGAATTGCTGCAACATGTCACGCACATTTTTAGGCATAATTTACTACATCCTTATTTAAGAATTTTTATTAGTGATGATTTCAAATTATAAAAAGCCATTCATAATTATACAACAAATTTACAGAAAATGTGCTAAATTTTCCTGATTTTTTTATTTTATTACCATTGGTATGATGTTGACTGCAGCTTTTAATTGTTTTATTGTGTTATTGAATAATTATCTTGGGTGGTAAATATGCTGCGTGTTGTATTGACTGCAATTTTTTCATGTATAGCTGCCGTCGGAATGTCTAAGCTGATTGACCTATTATACAGCCGTGAAACGGAGGAACTGAGCTTTCCCGGTGAAATCAGAAGCCGGGCAGTTTATCGTTTGCCCCTGCTGTTTGCTGGCTGTGCTGCCGCCTTCTTTCAATTTGATACCGCATATCCGCTGGCAGGGATTTTTAATTTGTGCTTTTATCTGTCGCTGCTGTTCATCTCGATTACGGATTGGGAGCAATACATTATATTTGATTCGGCTGTCCTGCTTTTGTCGGCAGCCGGCATAGGCCAGTCACTGACGGCGGAATATATGCCCGAGTATCTGAGCCTGCCGCCGGGGACACCGGTGCTGCCGCCGGGGCCGATGGAGGCGCTCTTGTCCGGCTTGGCGGCGGGAGGGATAATGCTGCTGCTGGCGGTGGCCATGAAGGGGAGTATCTTCGGAGGCGATATCAAACTGATTACGGCCCTGGGGATATGGCTGGGAGCCGGATATACATCATCGGCGGTGGCGTTTGGCTTTCTTCTCGGCGGTTTGACTGCGGCTGTTCTGCTGATAGCCACGAAGAAAAAGAAGGATGAGTTCTTCGCCTACGGGCCGTATTTTGCCATTGCCGCGGCGATTGTCCGGGCAACAGGGATAACACTATAAGCAATTAATAAAACGACCGCGGTGCAGATGATATGGTCATTTGCATGGCGGTCGTTTGGCTTTGAGACTAAAAGCGCATTCGTGATACATCACGGGACTAAAGTATCATAATGATGCAGACGCGAATTGGCGAAAGTCCGGCAGATAAGGGGATTGACAGAAAAACATTGTTTTCTACGGGGAAATAATAATGTAAAACAGTTGAAATTATTTAGCGTTAGTGGTTTAATATAGATAAGTTGTACAGCGCGATAATGCTGTACAAGTCAAGATGAAACCGACTGATTATCATACGGAGCCGTAAAAAGAACCGTACCGGTTTTGAATGGAGCAGTGACTGCGCTGATAGTAGTGCATAGGCCCGGATGATGTAATCGGAAATTATAGGACAATGGTATTAGATTTCTTGGAGAAGTATTATGAACAAGCGAAAGATTGCGGCACTTTTGGGTGTGTTCACGCTTCTGGCGTGTACCGCCGCTGCAACGAGAGATAAAACGATACAGCCCCCAAAGGACAGCAGAGCCCAGAGGGCGGCACAGGAATATGCCGAGACGACGGCTCTGCGGGCAGAAGATGAGGGCCGCTACAAGGTACTGAAGAAGAAACTGGAAAATGTTACCAAAAAGCTGGCAAAGGAAAAGAATGTGCCGGAAGATCGGCTGAGCCGAAAGGAAAAACTGGAACAGAATGTCCGGCAGCGGGAAATGATTCTGAAGGAATGGGAAAAGCATCAGGATGAGCTTTTGCAGAACGGCAGAGGCGCGGCAAATGCAAACCCGGCAAAGAAGACTCCCGCGTCTGCGGAACTGGAGGAGCTGGAGAAGCGGACGGAGAAACTTTCCCGCAAGCTCCAGCGGAAAGTATACCGGCTCTACAGCAGCACCAATAAGCCCGGCGATGAGATGGACGAGGTCGTTGCTCTGAACGAAAAAGTGAACCGCTGCCGTGAGAAGCTGAAGGAGACGGCTGAGGAATACGCCGCTGCTTACCTCCGGGACATGGCGGAGCAGGACAAGGTGGATTTCACCGACAGTCTGGAGCTGGAGACTTTGGCCGAGGGCGGCTTCATTGATTTGGAGGGAAAGTCTCCGAGAACACTCAGCCGTGAAGAAGCGGCGGAGAAAACGGCCGCGTTCCTTTTGGAAATGGATGAGGGAAAATATCCCGACATCGACGATAAGTATATTCGGGCAGCCGGCAGGCTTCGGGCAAAGCTGGGAACCGAGCTGCAGGAGCTTGGCTATTTTGAGGATGAAGCGGCTCAGGCTCAGGCCCGCAATCAGGAGGCTTGGGAAAGCTCTGTAAAAGAGGCGCGGCGCTTCAATCTCAACGGTGAGCTGAGACTTGACTACAAAAATGACAACGGTGATGTCTCTAATGATAAGAGACTGCGTCTGAGAAACCGTCTTTACGGTGACTATAATATTGACGGAAACTGGCATGCCGTTGCTATGGTGGAGTCGGAAAAGAATCTGTCCGGCTCCGGAGATGACCACTGGCTCAGACTGGAGCGCTATTATCTGACCGGTAATGTGGGAGCGGTCCGGGCTACTGCGGGCAAGATGGGCGCCACCATGGCAGAGGGCAATGTCTACGACAGCAGCTTCAGGGGCGTGATGCTGGAGGGCGGCGATAAAATAAATTTTGCGGCCCGGTACGGCTCAGTAAACTCGGCAAGGAATGTCGCCACCTTTACCGCCGGATATGCAGTTCCGGGTAAATACAGTTTGGAGGCCGGATATTTCGGCTTTGGCATGAACGGCGGCGGACGGCGGAATATCTATATGCTGAACGGTCATGTGCCATTGGGCCGTCATTTCGATTTCGGGGCAATGTTCCTTATGGGCCGCGACAGTTATGTGGGGAACGGCAACGGATATGTTCTTACACTGCAGCACGGTACTCCCTGGAGCGAGGAGCCGGGACGCACTTCATACTATCTGAAGTATTATCATCAGCCCCGGGCCACCTATGTACAGCACACTATGAACGGTGTGGCGGACAGGATGAACGGCTTTAAGGGCTGGGGCATCGGCGTGACCCGTACTCTGGTGAAAAATCTGATGGCTACGCTGGAATTTGATCACTTAAAGGAAATGACCACCAACCGGATTAACAATACGGTCTGGCTGGCCTTGTCCTTCTTTTATCATAGCTGATACCTGATGAATTAGGTGGGTGAGTGAAATGATTTTCGATGAACTGACAGAAAGAAAAAGAGCTCTGGCCGTAGTAGGACTGGGCTATGTGGGATTGCCGCTGGCAGTTGCCTTTGCAAAGCATTTCCGGGTAATAGGCTTTGACTTAAATGCGGAGAAGATTGCTGCGTATAAAGCCGGTATTGACCCGACACAGGAGGCCGGTGACGAGGCGGTGCGCTGCAGCGGAGTGGAGTTTACCTCTGATGCGGCAGCTCTGCAGGAAGCGGCTTTCATCATCGTTGCGGTACCTACTCCGGTAAATGGTGATAAGACGCCGGACCTTGAGCCTATCAGAAGTGCCTCGGCTCTGGTGGGCGCAAATATGAAGAAGGATACGGCAGTTGTCTTTGAGTCCACCGTTTATCCCGGAGTTACGGAGGATGTCTGCGGTCCGATTTTGGCGGAGAAATCCGGCTTGCAGCTGGGCCGTGATTTCTTCATCGGATATTCGCCGGAGCGTATCAATCCGGCAGACCCGGTGCATCGTCTGAAGAATATCGTGAAAATTGTATCCGGCATGGATGAGGCAACTCTGGAGCTGGTGGCAAATGTCTACAGTCTGATTATCGAAGCCGGTGTTCATCGTGCCGGCAGCATCAAGGTGGCCGAGGCTGCCAAGGTAGCGGAAAATTCTCAGCGGGACATTAACATTGCTTTTATGAATGAGCTGGCCATGGCCTTTAACAGAATGGGTATCTCAACCCATGAGGTCGTTGAGGCCATGAATACGAAGTGGAACGCTCTGGGCTTCCGTCCCGGTCTGGTAGGCGGTCACTGCATCGGCGTTGATCCCTACTATTTCATTTACGAGGCGGAGAAGCTGGGGTACCATTCTCAGCTTATCGCGGCAGGCCGCCGGATTAATGACGGCATGAGCGAATTTGTGGCTCGTTCCGTCGTCAGAGAAATGATTGTGGAGGGAATAGATGTCAGCCGGGCCAATGTGGTACTCTGCGGCATGACCTTCAAGGAGGACTGCATCGATACCCGCAACTCCCGGGCCGTGGATGTTTACAACGAATTGGCAGAAATGGGACTGAAGCTGACGGCGGTCGACCCGGTGGCCGACCGGGAAATCTTCGCCAAGGAATACGGAATCGAGCTTACTTCACTGGATGAGGTGAAGGATGCTGATTGTCTTGTTTTCCTCGTGGCGCATCAGCAGTTCCGCAATCTTTCGGCGGAGCAGCTCAAGCAGCTCTATAAAAAGACAGGCGGCAGAAAGCTGCTGATTGATGTCAAGAGTATGTTTGACAGCAGCAGCCTGGCCCAGCAGGACTTCCGGGTTTGGAGTTTGTAAGGAGAAAATCTTGAATTTCCAGATAAAAATGCTTTACACCGTAATCATATCCGTGGTCTGCGGTTTGATTTACTGGTGGGCGCCGTGGGAAGATTTCGCTCAGAAGGCGGACATACCCGGCGGCATAAACGAGCTGGATATGTTCTGGCAGGCTGATGATGAAATCGCGGCAGCGAGGGAAAAAATCATTGAGCATCCGGAGCCGGCTCTTGTCATTGTGGCCAACCGCAATGAATTGCCGCAGGTAGCGCTGGTGGTGGAAGGTCTGCCTGACAGGGTAATGACGGCACAGATTGTGGATTGCCTGACGAAGCATAAGGCAAACGCCGTTTTCTTTGCCGAAGGCATGAATGCGGCAGAAGAAGATGAGACCATCAAGCTGATTACCGAGGGCGGTTTTCCCCTGGGCAATTATACTTTCGTTGGAGCCAGCCGTCTGGACAGACAGCCAATCAGCAAGATAATCGGTGAGCTGTGCAGGACACAGAAGGTTATCCGGGCGCAGACCGGTACGGCACCGAAGCTGTTCATGGCCAACCGCACCGTTTATACGCCGGATGTGCTGAAGGCAGTCAATGCCTGCGGGCTGGAAGCGGCGGTAAGAGCAAATGTCTATATCGACATGGCGACGATTAACAGTCAGGACGATGCCGATAATTTTGCACTCAGCGTACCTAACGGCAGCATCCTGTCCATGAAGCTGGGTCTTACGGTGGAGCCGCCGGCTAAAGCGGCTGTCCCTCGCGAACAGAGACCGGCAATCGATAAGAAGCCGACAATCAAGGATCCGACAGCACAGAAGGCAGCCGGAAGCAGCGGGTCTAATTTCGCCGAGCGCCTTGAATATATTCTGACGGCCTTTGACAAAAAGGGCGTTGTCTTCGCGGATGTAAATTATTTCTCAAAAATCAAGTATATTCCGGTCGCTCCGATGGAGGTTGAAGAAGGTGCTCCGAAGGCCGTGCCGGAAAACGGTGTCCCCGCACAGGGGACACCTGCGGAGAATGTTGCCACCAAGACGGGAACACCGGCAGAAAGCGGTGCTTCAGAAGAGGGCGCACCGACGGATAACGGCAGCCTCGAAGAAGGAACACCGACTGATAACGGAAGCTCCGAGGAAGGTGAACCGTCGGAGGAAGATGTCCCCGAAGAATGGGAGCCGGAGGAACCTGCTGAAGATTAAGCAGGGAAGAGTGAGGATGTATCAGGTTGAGTATTGAAGATATAGTATTAAAAGAAAAACATGATAGGCGTCTCCTTTCCCATGTTCCGGACGGCGAGCAGCAGAGAAGCAACCGTGATCGCCGCCATAACGATGTTGAGATTCGGGATTTTCGCGACTATATCAACAGCGAAAAGGAAGGGCAGCGCTATATTGTTGACTTTCCGGTGACCGTCAGGGTTCGCAATAAGGCGGGTCGGGAGTTCAAGATTTCCTCCGTAGCAAAGGATATATCCGGAAGCGGCATAATGGTCTGCACGGAGGAGAAGACGGCAGTACTGAAAGAGGGCAGTGCCGCAAAGCTGGATTTTGAAATAACGCCGGGGGCTATGACCGAAGGCTATGAGATGAATGTCAGGAAACTGGGGGCTCACTGTGTCCGTGTGGTTGAATTGCCGGACGGAACGATGGGCTACGCCTTCCAGTTTGATGAGATTTTGGCCCATTATGTGAACCGCAAGCGGGGCCGCTATATGCTGGGGATAGCTTCCTGCTTCCTGCTGATTGTTACCCTCGTTATCGTGCTGATGAGGGCCGAGTCGGTAATTTATTTTGAGTTCAACAAATTCCTTTACTTCTACAGTATTATCGCGGCAATTTTCCTTTTGAGCCGTTACCTCTTTGCAATTTTCTATCGGCCGGTGGAGATTGATCCGGATTTCACTCCCGGTGTTACCGTCATAGTTCCCTGCTTCAATGAAGAGGAGTGGATACAGCGGACGATACTGAGCTGTATCAATCAGGATTATCCGGCGGAGAAGCTGGAGGTCATGGTAGTGGACGACTGCTCTACCGACCGCTCTGTAGAGAAAATCAAGGAAATAATCGAACGGCTGAAGGCAGAGGGCGATCGGTACAATGTGGCCGAGCGTCTGAACTACTATGTGCAGCCGGTTAACCAGGGCAAGCGTGAGGCCATGGCGGTAGGTGCGAAGCTGGCAAAGCATGAGCTGCTGGTATTTGTAGATTCCGACAGCTTCCTTGACCCCTTCGCTGTCCGCAATATTGTCCAGCCTTTTAAGGACGAAGAGATGGGCGGCGTTTCCGGCCGTACCGATGTAGCCAATACCTACACAAACGCGCTGACGAAGATGCAGTCAGTCCGCTATTATATCGCCTTCCGGGTAATGAAGGCGGCCGAGGGCTATTTCGATGCGGTCACCTGTCTGTCCGGTCCGCTTTCCTGCTATCGCAAGGATCTCGTTCTGAAGTATGCCGATGACTGGCTGAATCAAAAATTCCTCGGTCAGAGGGCAACCTTCGGTGATGACCGGTCAATGACGAATTTTATTTTGCGGCATAACCGGACTACTTATCAGGATACTGCTGTCTGCTCCACCATCGTTCCCAATACCCACAAGATGTTCCTGAAGCAGCAGATGCGCTGGAAGCGCTCTTGGCTCAGAGAGTCTCTTATCGGGGCAAAGTATATGTGGCGCAAGGAGCCTTTCATGTCCCTGTGCTTCTACATGGGTCTTGCCGTACCAATTTTGGCGCCTATCATCGTACTGTACAATCTTGTTTATGTGCCGCTGCTGCATCGGGTTTTCCCCACCACCTTCCTTATCGGAATGGTAATGATGGCATCCCTGATGAGTATGGCACAGCTTTTCCTGCGCCGCAGTACTACCTGGGCTTACGGAATCTGGTTCTGCATTTATTATGAGGCCGTTCTGCTGTGGCAGATGCCTATCGCCTGGTTCACCTTCTGGAAGTCTACCTGGGGTACCAGAATGACGCCGGCTGACCTTGCTGAGCTGCAGGCCGATAAGAAGGGCGAGGCAAAGGCAGAGACGCAAAAGGCGGAGATAAAAGCAGAAGCAAAGGCCGAGATGAATACTGCCGCGGCTGAAGAAACTCAGCCGGTGAAGGCCGAGGAGCTGCTGGCAGCAGCGACCGGAGCAGCAGCAGTGACAAAGCATAAACCGGCGGAAGAAATCATTGCCGGGGAAAACGATGTCGAGGAAGCAAAAACGGCGGCTGAAACTGAAGCTGCCGAAATTCCCGAAGCGGCGGAAGATATGTCGGTGACAGAAGCTGCACAGACTGAGGAAACTGAGCCTGTCCAGCAGGTCGAGCCGACTGAAGACTCTTCCGAGGATGAAGCTGCTGAGTCTGCCGATGAACAGACGACACCGCCGGTACAGCGGATAAAGCCGCTGAAAATGAAAAAGCTGGTAGCGGTAATCGTTTACCAGCCTTTGGCAGCACGGCGGGAAAAGAAGCTGAAGCAGGAGACTCTCCAGAGAGCCGTCGAAATGGCGGAGCGGGCCGCCGCAGGAAGGAAGACGGAGAAAAACAAAGGGGCTGGGAATGTAGTAAGCATTGACAGCGCCATGAAGAAAAGGAAGGCGGAGGAATTGAAGGAAAAGGACGGTGACAGGCAGAATGGATAAAAAGGAAAACGCTGCAGTTGTCATCGGAGACCATAAATATACCAGGCGGAAAAACCGTCGGAAGAGATTTCGTACTCTTCTGCAGGTGCTGGTTCTGGCTTTATTTTCCTATGTCGTATGGATGGGCCTTTTCCATCACGGGACCTATGTTCCTGCTGAGGCGGATGGGGAAGCGGAGCCGGGGAAGTCAGATACCGGCTTTGTTGCGCTGTCCTACTTCGGTGTGGACAGAATCGGCAACAAGTCGGATTTGATTGGCAAGGATGTGCTGGAGCAGCATCTGGCCGCTTTGCACCGTCAGGGCTATGTGACAATCACCCAGACGGACATCGAGGAATACTATAAGGAAGGAAAGCGCCTGCCTGATCGTTCCCTCTTCCTGATGTTTGAGGACGGACGCCGGGATACGGCGATTTTCGCTCAGAAGATTCTGGAGAAGTACAACTTCAAGGCAACAATGCTCACCTATCCGGAAAAATTCGACAACAAGGATTTGAAGTTCCTGTCGCCGGAGGAGCTGAAGGATTTGGAGAGGACTTCCTTCTGGGAGATGGGAAGCAACGGCTACCGTCTGCAGTTCATCAATGTTTTCGACCGTCACGGCAATTACCTTGGCGAGTTGGACCCGGTGAGATTTGCCAAGCTACGCGGCTGTCTTGTGAACCGATACAATCATTATCTGATGGATTATATCCGGGATAAGGAAGAGCAGCCGAAGGAAAGCTATAACCACATGAAGCGGCGCATCAGCTATGACTACGAGCGGCTCCGGTATCTGTATGCCACGCAGCTTGACTATGTGCCCCGCCTCTATACCATCATGCACGCAAATACCGGTGCCTTCGGCAATAATCGGCAGGTCAGCGATGTGAATGAGAAGTGGATCCGCGAGATTTTCACGATGAACTTCAATCGTGAGGGCTACTGCTTCAATCAGCGCGGCGCCAGCATTTACGACCTGACCAGAATGCAGCCGCAGCCACATTGGTCCACCAATCATCTGCTGATGCGGATAAAGCACGATATAAACCAGTACATTACCTTTGAGACCGGCAAATCTCCCAAGGCGGAGGAATTTGATTTGCTGCAGGGAGCGATGGAGTTTACCGGAGATACCCTCACCGTCACCAGCGAGCCGGAGAACAAGGGCATGGTCCGGCTGAAGGGCAGCGAGGAGTTCGGAGATGTTCATCTGAAGGTCCGGCTGCAGGGCAATGTATTCGGTAATCAGAGAATTTACTTACGGGCCAGCGATTCTATGCTGGACTATGTATGTGTCTGCCTGGCTAACGGGCAGCTGGTGGTCAATGAGCTGGACAACGAGAATTACCGCGAACTTTTCCGGGCGAAGCTGACGGAGCTGGACGGTGTAGAGCCGGTTTCGGTGGCAGAGGATAAGAGAGCGGTGGAGGTGCAGGAGCTGGAGACTTTTGCCCGCTATGCACCGTCCGCGGAGCTGGCTCAGTACTATCTGGCCAAGGCAGCTAAGCGGGCCGAGGAGCCGGCACAGAGTCTGGCAGAGGGCGGAAAAGAGTATGTGCCGCCCATTCCGGTAAACTCCCGGGGGGACAGAGCACTGGATATTGTCCTGCAGGGGGATAGGCTCACCGTCACCATGGACGGAACGGAAATCTGCCGCGATGCCGCAGTCAGAACCCGGCAGAAGGGTAGCATTTATTTCGAAGGCAGCTGGAATAAGGATGCCTGGAGCCAGCGCAATCTGGCCGATGATGTCTATGACGGCGTATTCAAGGGACTGGAGATTTCCGTGCCCGTGCCGGAGGCAAAGGAAGAGCAGAAGCTGTTCTCAGCGATGCCGGTTGGCATGGAACTTTACCGGATGCAGGCAGAAGAATACTGGGAGAAGCTGCTGGATGCTTTCATAACTAACTTGTAAACAACGGAAGGATGGTGCGGCGTGAAACGCTTGCACAGTAAGATCGTCGCCGGGGCATTGGCGGCCGGAGTCAGCCTGCTGATGCTCACGGGATGCAGTGCCAAGCCCCACAGCAGTCAGCATGGTCCGATGCTGATGACGGCCTGGGTTGCTGACTGGGATGCGGAAAGTGGCCGGGAAGACGGGGAAAAAATCAGGCACGACCTCCGGTCGATGGTTTATTTCCGCACCTATTTTACCGACGGCGATAAGATCGTGATACCGGACTCTCTGCTGTCGCTGAAGGGCAGCCGGAGTCTGGAGCGGCCGGGAGAGTATCTTTCCTTTACCAATGATTTCGTTCCCGGTAAAGGGACGGCGGTGCAGAAGGATTTGGCTGTCCTGCAGCGGGTGCTGAAAGATGAGCCGTCAATGAACGCTCATGTGGCGGAGCTGGTGCGGCTGACGAAGGAAAAGGGCTTCAACGGCATTGAGCTTGACTACGAAAGAGTATTCAAGGATGAGGCGCTGGCGAAGAAGTTCGTTTGGCTGATTTCCAAGCTGCAGTATGCGGCGGTTAAGAATGATTTGAAGCTGCGGGTGGTGCTGGAGCCGTCGGCAGATGTTTCTCTTGATTACTGCAAGGGCCCGGATTATGTTGTGATGCTGTACAATCTCTATGGTCTGCACAGCGGGCCGGGGCCGAAGGCGGACTTCGCTTTCATTGCAAAGACACTGAAGAAGATGCGGCAGCTTCCGGGTAATGTGGAGGCCGCTGTTTCCACCGGCGGCTGTCTGTGGGAGGAAAGCGGGAAGAAGCGCTTCATCACCGAGGCTGAGGCGGCAGCCATGGCAAAAGAGCAGGAAGCCAAGCCGGCTCGTGATGATGACAGCGGGGTTCTGCATTTTTCCTTCAGAAACCGGGCCGGACAAAAGACCGAGGTCTGGTATGCCGACGAGACTACGCTGAATATGTGGCTCAATGAGATTGAAGCCAACGGAATTAAGTCGGTGAATATCTGGCGGCTTGGAGGCAATCTCAGCCTGGCTGGGGTGAAGTGAGCGGCGGATACTTAGGAGACGATTTTATGAAGAGATTGATTGCGGCAGGATTGGCGGCCTTCACCATGACCTTTTCGTCATGGGCGATGCAGCCTGCCTCGTTTGCTCAGGCACAGTCTGCCTATAGCACCGAACGGCAGGCGAATGCAGGCCGCAAGGCAGAGCGTCAGCGCTTCGTCTATACGACGGAGCAGGCGGTGGTCTTTACCTTCGGCGGTTTGTCCAAGCGCGGGGCTCTGGAATATGTGCTGGACAAAGTGGACGAGGAGTCTATGCGCGGCACCTTCTTTGTCACGGAACGCGAGCTGGAGCGAAACCGGGATAATATCGACATGATTGTATCCCGGGGTCACGAGCTGGCCATCGGTATCAGAGTAAGTCAGGATGCCGACAAGCCGGATGACTTTGACTCCATCTGCGGTCAGATAGAGCGTGTTCGCAGTATCCTGAGCGAGGACTATGGAACAGATACGAATCTTGTTCGGGAAATGACCGGCTCAAACGAGGATTTCATGTTTGAAGCGGTGTCCGCTATGGGCTGCCAGCTGATGGGACAAAGCGTAAATGTGGTGCGGACAAAGGACAAGAATGCAAAAAGCGCCGAGGAAGTAATGGAAACCCTTTTCGGTAAGGGCGTGCGTTCTCTGGGCAGAGGGCAGATTGTCTATATCCGCACGGATTTTTACGAAAAGGAGACGCTGGCTGGGGACATGATGCTGGCGGTAAAGCATCAGAAGATTGACAATATCGCTTACCGGTCCCTTGATGATACGCCGGAGAGAAATCCGCAGAACGACTCGGCCTATCGGGCGGCATCACTGCAGGAAGTACTGAACAATTCGGGAAAACTCTACGACTATCCTGTGGCACCGGATAAGCTGCCCTATGAGCTGAAGCCGGAGACGATTGCCATGCCGGTGAGCCGGGAAAATCTGAAGACGGAGTTCTATAAGCGATACATCGGCTCTCCCTCGGTTGACGGCGGTGACCGTATGCTAGGTTTCTCCTCCGCGGAGATTGCAAAGGCGGACAAGACCGGCGTCATTAAGAATGTGCCGGAGGGGACGGTTTTTCTTACTTTTGATGACTGGGGCAACGATGACTCCATAAACAAGCTGCTGTATGTGCTGCGAAAGCATCATGTGCCGGCTACATTCTTCATAATCACCTGGAATATGCCGAACAATCCCAACCTCCTGCGGGCTATTGCACAGGACGGTCACGATATAGCCAGTCATACCGACGGCCACAAGGCGATGGCCCGGTACAACGAAAAAACTCGCCGCACCGAGGCAATGCAGGACAAGGAAACCTACGCCAAGGATGTGGCGGAGTCATACGAGAAGCTGGCGATGACGGTAGGTGATGTGGTAGTGGATGGCCGTCATCCTCTGACCAGACTTATACGTCCGCCGACGCTGGCGCTGAACAAGAACGGCGTACAGTCGATTTTCGATGCAGGTTTTACCTATATTGTCTCCGGCTTTGCCAGCACCACCGATTACAAGTCGCCGATTCTCAGCGCAATGGTGGGGGCAATTCAGTCGGGAATCTACGATGGAAAAAACCGTGTTCGCTCCGGCTCCGTAATCGTCATGCACATGACTGCATCGGCAAAATATACGGCCAGAGCCCTGGACATCCTGCTGACGGAAAATGAGAAGCGGGCAGACGGTGACCCGCTGAAATTCCGACCGGCCCTTCTCAGCACCTATCTGGTGCCGGGATATGACCAGCGGGCAGCCGCCAAAGACAGACTGAATCAGAGTCAAAAGGTTCCGCTGCCGATGACCGACACAAAACACTGAGGAATACCTCCGCAGCAGTGACAAACAAAACAGCCGCAGTGACAAGCAGTTATTATGCCTGTCGCTGCGGCTGTTTCTTTATCTGATTTTTATTTCTCAATGTAGGGATCGGTACCGTCCTGCTCGCTGAGGTCGATAAGTCCCTTCAGCCGCTGGATATTCTTTTGGTGCAGGCCGATGGCGAAGCCGATGCGGGTCTTTTCTTCATCGGTGAAGTCGCCTTCTGCCTGAGCCTTTTCTATTTTCTTCAGCCGTTCCTCCACATCCGCCAGCTCGTCGGTAAGGAGCCGCTTCTGGAGCAGGGCACAGCCGTAGACCGCCCGCATATTCTCTCTGATATGGTTGGCATAGCCCGGCTCGGCCGAGGCTTCCTCCAGATAGCGGGCCACATGGTCGATGATAAGGTAGGGACTCTCGCCGCTGTGAATCATGGCGAGGATTTCCATTTTTATATTCTGCTCCACGCCGTGGGGGACAGATACATCCACATTGTCTGCCATCAGAGAGTCACATCCTTACAGCTTAGTTTTTTGACGGCGGCCTCCAGCAGACGGCAGGCGTCGGTGATGTCGTCTATCTCGGCGTGCTCGGCTCCGTTGTGACTGATGCCGTCCCGGCAGGGAATGAATATCATGCCGGTGGGGCAGTACTCAGCCCAGTGCATGGCGTCGTGACCGGCACCGCTGGGCATCCGAAGAGTGACAGCCTCGGGAAGAACTTCGGCAGCTGTGTCGCCAAGGAGGTTTACTACAGCCTCGGAGAGGACGGCGGGTTTTTCGTCGGAAATCGGCTCGATAGTGTAGGGGATGTGACGGCGCTGGGAAACTTCTTCGATAAATTCCTTGATTCGACGGACGGCATCGGCCTTTGCTTCGGCGCTGATGCTTCTGATGTCGATGCCGAGAGTGACCGTGCCGGGGATGACATTCATTACATTAGGAGTTACATCTACTATGCCTACTGTGCCGACCACTGCCGGGAAATCGTTTTCCCTGCCGTACTCTGTAGCTATCTTCTCTACCGCCAGAATGACTTCGGCGGCGAAGCAGGCTCCGTCACTGCGGAGACCCATGGGGGTAGCACCGCTGTGGTCGGCGCTGCCGTCAATATGAACCCGGAAGCGGGTAGGAGCGGCGATACCGGTGACAAGACCGAGGGGAATGTTCTTGGCTTCCAGCACCTTGCCCTGCTCGATGTGGACTTCCAGGAAGGCCTTGGCCGGGGCAGTGTAGACGGCAGAGGGCAGCTCGTCCGGACGAAGGCCGCGGGACTTCAGCGCCTCGTAGAGGGTGATGCCCTGCTTGTCTTTCAGACGGTTGAGGTCGTCGATGGTCAGCTCGTCCCGCATGGCCCGGCTGCCGAGAGTGGCGGCACCGAAGCGGCTGGACTCTTCGCACATGAAGAGTATCTGCTCAAGGGGCAGCTCGTTGGCGAAGCCGTCTTCCTGCAGGCTGGTCATTACCTCAAGGGCGCAGATGGTACCGACAATGCCGTCGAAGTTGCCGCCGCCGGGTACGCTGTCGGCATGGGAGCCGTAGAGTACAGCCGGGGCATCGGCAACGGTATCGGTGCCGTCGCGGCGGGCGATGACATTGCCGAAGGCATCGATGCGGACGCTGAGGCCAGCCTTTTTCATTTCATCTATAAGATAGTCACGACCCTGCCAGTCGGCGTCGGTGAAAGCGAGACGGTAGAAGCCGTCCTCCTTCCTGCCGATGGCGGCGAGGGTATCAAGATGCTTTTGCAGTCGTTCCTTGCTTATCATGGTAAATCTCCTTTGATGATTATTGCTGCATCATATTGTAGGTAAAAAATTTTCCTTTGACAAGAAGCGGTTGACTCTTTTTTCAATCATGCTACAATTTATGAGGGATTTTTTGTCCCAATCTGTGTTTCAGAGCAATCAGAAGGAGTAGTAAAGATGAAACAGAGCAATCCGCTGGTGGAGAAGATTTTTGCCGCCGCTGAAGCAATGAATGACGAAATGGTCACCCGTCGCCGTGACCTGCATAAATATGCCGAGCCGGGCTGGACTGAGTTCCGTACTGCCGCAATGGTAGCCGGAGAGCTGACGAAGCTGGGCTACGCCGTAGAGACCGGTGCCGCTGTCGTCAAGCAGGAGGCCATGATGGGCGTCCCTGACGCTGACCGTCTGAAGAAGGAAATGGAGCGGGCCGTCGCCGAGGGAGCCGACTTTCAGTGGGTGGAGAAGATGGCCGGCGGACTTACCGGCGTAGTAGGCACTATGAAGTGCGCCGGAGAAGGCCCGGTGGTTGCCCTTCGCTTCGACATGGATGCCCTTGACCTTATGGAGACCAAGGATGCCGGACATGAGCCGCTGGAGAAGGGCTTCGCTTCCGTCCATGACTGGGGTATGCACGCCTGCGGCCACGATGGTCACACCACCATCGGCCTTGCGGTAGCCAAGATTCTTGCAGACCTGAAGGGCGAGCTGAAGGGTACAGTAAAGATGATATTCCAACCGGCGGAGGAAGGTGTCCGCGGTGCCTATGCGATGGTAGAGGCCGGCGTCGTCGATGATGCCGATTATCTGCTGGGCGCCCACATCGGAATGAAGCTGCCCCGTACCGGTGCCATTGCGGCCCGTATCTACGGTATGCTGGCCACTACTAAATTTGATGCGAACTTCACCGGTGTCCCGGCTCATGCGGGCATGGCTCCGGAGCAGGGCAAGAACGCTCTGCTGGCTGCAGCTTGTGCGGCGCTGAATCTTCACGCCATCAGCCGTCATTCCGGCGGCACCAGCCGTATCAATGTCGGCAAGCTCATTGCCGGCTCCGGCAGAAATGTTATCGGTGACAAGGCTCTGCTGCAGCTGGAGACCCGGGGCATATCCACCGAGGTCAATGAGTATGTGGCGGCCGAAGCACAGCGCATCATAAAGGCGGCTGCCGATATGTACGGTGTAACGGTTGATATCAGCCGAGCCGGCGGCGCAGCCGGTGCGGAGAATTCTCCGGCCCTGGCAGATGCGCTCACTCAGCACGCCAAGGAACTGGGAATCTTCAAGGAAGTTGTTGAGGAGCCGGTAGATTTCGGCGGCAGCGAGGACTGCAGCTACTTCATGCAGCGGGTACAGAACAATGGAGGTCAGGCTGCCTATCTGAATATCGGTGCCAAGCTGGCGGCCGGTCATCACGATGCTCACTTTACCTTTGACGAGGATGTTCTCGGCCTTTCCGTAAAGGTCATTGCTTCCTCTGCCGCAGGATTGCTGAACGGAGAAATAAAGGCTTAAGCTGGAAATACTGTTTATAACATGATATAATTATTTATCTATGTAATTTATCCGCAACAGGAAAAATAATTAACGGATGGTGAAATCATGAAGGTAACGGAGAAGGATGTCAATACCGTCGCTGTGCTTTCGCGCCTGTCGTTTTCCCCGGAGGAAATGACCGAGTACGCCGAGAAGTTCAGCGCCATCATTGACTATATGGATATCCTGCAGAAGGCAGATACCGCAGATGTGCCGCCTACGGCTCACGCTCTCCCCATGCAGAATGTTCTGCGTGAGGATGTGGTTCGTCCCTCCATCGATCGGGAGCTGGCTCTCCTGAACGCCCCGGAGAAGGAAGACGGCTATTTCAAAGTTCCGAAAGTACTGGAAGAATAAGGAGGCGACAGCTTTGAAGCTATACGCAAAGACCGCGCACGAGCTCCACGATATGCTCGTCGCTAAGGAAATATCAGCAGCTGAGCTCACCGAATCGGTGCTGGCTCAGCAGGCAGCCACCGAGGAAAAGGTCGGCGCCTATATCACTACTCTGGCCGATGAGGCTATGGCTCAGGCAAAGGCAGTAGATGAGAAAATCGCTGCCGGTGAGAAAATCGGCTTTTTGGCCGGTATCCCCGGTGCCATCAAGGATAATATCTGCACCAAGGGAATCAAGACAACCTGTGCCTCCAAGATGCTGGAGAACTTCGTGGCTCCCTATGATGCTACCGTCATGACGAAGCTCAATGCAGAGAATCCGGTAATCGTCGGCAAGACCAACATGGACGAGTTCGCTATGGGCGGCTCCACCGAAAACTCTGCCATGAAGATAACCCGCAATCCCCGCAATCCGGAATGTGTTCCGGGCGGCAGCTCCGGCGGCAGTGCTGCGGCTGTTGCAGCAGGCTCCGCTATCTGGGCGCTGGGCTCCGATACCGGCGGCTCCATCCGTCAGCCGGCCTCTTTCTGCGGCGTTGTCGGCCTGAAACCGACCTATGGCCGCGTATCACGCTATGGTCTGGTAGCATTCGCTTCTTCTCTTGACCAGATTGGCCCTGTGACCCGCGATGTTACCGATGCTGCGAACATCATGAATGTCATCTCCGGTCACGATATGATGGATTCAACCTCCAGCGCCGCTGATGTACCTGACTTCACTCAGGCTCTCACCGGTGATGTGAAGGGATTGAAGATAGGTCTGCCGAAGGAATACTTCGGTGCCGGTATCGCACCGGAAGTAGCGACCTCCGTCAAGGCAGCTATCGAGCAGCTCACCAAGCTGGGTGCCGAGGTAACGGAGATTTCTCTCCCCCATACCGAATATGCCGTTTCCACCTACTATCTCATCGCTCCTGCCGAGGCAGCAACGAATCTGGCCCGCTATGACGGCGTAAGCTTCGGTGCTCGCGTAGAGGGCGCTGACATCGTGGAAATGATGACCAATACCCGCACTCAGAAGTTCGGCCCGGAGGTAAAGCGCCGCATCATGATCGGCAACTATGCCCTCTCTGCCGGCTACTATGATGCCTATTACCTGAAGGCACTGAAGGTACGCACCCTCATTCAGCGCGACTTCACCGAGGCCTTCAAGTCCGTAGATGTTATTGCCTGCCCCACGGCTCCGACCCCGGCCTACAAGATTGGCTCCATGGTCTCCGACCCGCTGGCAATGTACATGATGGATATTTCTACCGTTCCTTTGAATCTGGCCGGTCTGCCGGGCATCTCCGTGCCCTGCGGTGTAGCTGCCGACGATCTGCCTATCGGCCTGCAGCTCATGGGCAAGCCGCTGGATGAAATGACTGTCCTGCGGGCTGCCTACGCTTATGAGCAGAGCCAGGATTTCCATAAGACTCTTGTACCGGAAGGAGGCGCTGAATAATGAAATACGAAGCAGTCATTGGTCTCGAAATTCACAGCGAGCTTAAAACCAATACTAAGATTTTCTGCGGCTGCGCCACCAGCTTCGGTGCCGAGCAGAATACTCATGTCTGCCCGGTCTGCCTCGGCCTTCCCGGTGTTCTGCCGGTGGTTAACCGCCGCGTGGTTGAGTTCGCAATCAAGGCCGGTCTGGCTATGAACTGCGAAATCAATCATTTCAGCAAGTTCGACCGCAAGAACTACTACTATCCTGATTTGCCGAAGAACTTCCAGACCTCGCAGTTCGACCTGCCTATCTGCGAGCATGGCTATGTAGATATCGATACTGCCAATGGGCCGAAGCGCATCCGCATTACTCGTATTCACATGGAGGAGGATGCCGGTAAGCTTGTTCACTCCGGCAGCACCATCAAGGACTCCGACTCCTCCAATGTCGATTACAACCGTACCGGCGTACCTCTTATTGAGATAGTTTCCGAGCCGGATATGAGCAGCCCGGAAGAAGCTCGTGCCTACATGGAAAAGGTAAAGAGCATTCTGGAGTATGTTGATGTTTCCAACTGCCGCATGGAGCAGGGCAACCTCCGCGCTGACCTGAATGTTTCCGTCCGTCCGGTGGGCGAGACGAAGCTCGGTACCCGTACCGAGATGAAGAATATCAACTCCTTCAAGGCTGTTGAAGACTCCCTGAACTATGAGATTCAGCGCCAGATAGAAGTGGTTGAGGACGGCGGTACTATCCGTCAGGAAACCCGTACCTGGGATCCCAATAAGGGAATCACTCTTTCCATGCGCTCCAAGGAAGAGGCGCAGGATTACCGCTATATGCCGGAGCCGGATCTCGTTCCCATCGTCACCACCGATGAGGAGATAGAGAACTATCGCAAGAATCTGCCGGAACTTCCGGATGCCCGCCGTGCCCGTCTGGTTGAGATGGGTCTCACCGCTTACGATGCCGGCGTCATTACCGCGTCCCGTGCTATGGCCGAGTATTTCGATGCTGTAGTCGAGGGCGGTGCCGATGCCAAGCTGGCGGCTAACTGGATAATGGGCGACCTGTCCAAGAATCTGAATGCCGAAGGCAAGACTATTACCGAGTCGCCGGTAGAGGCTGCTCGTCTGGCCAAGATGATTGCCCTTATCAGCAAGGGAACCATCTCCTCAAAGATAGCCAAGACCGTCTTTGCCGAGATGTGGAACTGCCCGGATGAGCCGGAGAAGATTGTTGAGGCCAAGGGCCTTGTTCAGATTACCGATACCGGTGCTATCGAAGC
This sequence comes from Selenomonadaceae bacterium, assembly GCA_030523645.1. Lineage (GTDB taxonomy): Bacteria > Bacillota > Negativicutes > Selenomonadales > Selenomonadaceae > RGIG250. The sequence continues at coordinate 105,723 of JAUNIB010000003.1, read as the reverse complement.
CATCGTTGATGAAGTAATCGCCAACAACGAAAAGGCTGTAGCTGACTACAAGGGCGGCAACAAGAAGGCCATCGGCGCTTTGGTCGGGCAGGTAATGAAGGCAAGCAAGGGCAAAGCAAACCCGGGCATGGTCAATCAGCTGCTGGCTAAGAAACTGGGCTGAGGGTAACCTATACTCGGTATAGATGGCTCCCCTTTAGGGGAGCTGTCGCTGAAAGCGACTGAGGGGTAACAAAGAAATGCCACTTCAATAGGCTTCACCCCTCCGTCACTTCGTGCCACCTCCCCTATGGGGGAGGCAAATAATAAGAAGAGAAGGCGAGGAGATATATCTTGCAGCGCATAATATATCTCCTCGTCTTTTTTGCTGCTTCACTGCTTGTCTTGAAACCGGCCTGGGGTATCGTCACCGGCAGACCGGTGACGGAAACGACGCAGGCGGCATCGTCATCCCCGGAGCAGAAGGAAACCAATCCTCTGCCGAAGGGGAATACGGCCGGCCGGACACCTCTCTATCGTCCCAATCTCCGACCTGACGGTCATCTGAAGCTGGAAACGGAGACGGGGTATGTCTTTACTTCTCCCTTTGATGAGGTGAGAACGCCTGTCGGCGGCGGGACTGCGGCTGCCGCAGGCAGCGACCTCAGACTGACAGGACTGGCCAAAAGCAGTCGGGGCGTAAGAGCGGTTATTGAGCAGGGACAGTCGGTGATAACTCTCGCCGAGGGAGAAACAAAAGCCGGGATAACTCTGACAGAAATTGATGAGGCGGGCCGGGCTGTCGTGATAGAGAGTACGGCGGGACAGCGGGTGCTGAAACTTATGGATTCGCAGCCGTGAATAAGAGGATAGGTTGGTTGACAGCGGAATGAAGAATTATTTTTGTAAAAAACTGACTGCTGTATGTGTCGGTGCGATGCTCTACGGCAGCGGATTGACTGCCGTATCTGCCGAAGCGATTTCTCTGGATTTCCGCAACGCCGATGTCAGAGGCGTGTTTACTCAGATTGCTGAGCTGGGTGGTATCGGCCTCGTAATGGATGAGTCGGTAAGAGGCCGGCTGACCATTTCGCTCAGTGATGTTGACCCTTGGGAAGCAGCGGAGATAGTGGCAATGACCAGAGGTCTGTCCATCAGCCGGCGGGGTGATACACTTGTTGTCACCACCGGAGGTGCAGGGGGAAGCAGCCTTTACGGAGTTCATGTATTCCGGATAGAAAACGCCGAGCTGGACACTCTTGCCGAAGCTGTTGATATGGCCTTCGGCGGCAGTGATGATTATGACGATTACGGGTATAACAGAGACAGACGGAATGACAGCACGGCAAGTGATAATTATCGAAGCCGGCAGAGAGGCAACGAGTACGGACAAAGGTCGTCGACAACGAGCAGCACAGGAAATCGGCATAATGAAAGACTGAGAGGCCGACGGAGCCGAACAGGCGTCGATAACGACCGGCGGGTAAGCTGCGACTATCAGACGAATTCACTGATTTTTTACGGTACCTCCGCTGAAGCGGAGCAGGTACGCCGGATGGTGAAGGAACTTGATGTGCCGGCCAAGCAGATAGCACTGGAGGCACGGGTGCTGGCAATCTCCAAAGAGGCGGCGAAAAATCTTGGCGTTCAGTGGCAGTGGTCCAGTGTGCCTCAGTATCCGGAGCGGGAAACAACCTATGAATCGCGCCGTCAGGTGGTGCAGAATCCGGACGGTACTTACACAACCGTTACTGTTGATGTGCCGAAGGTAAATGTTAAGCGAAGCTGGGGAAATAACGGCTACGGCATTGTCCAGTTCGGACGGGGGCCGGAGGGTCATCCCTTTGAGTTTTACTACGGAGCGACCATCAACGCCCTCATCACCGACGGAAAGGCAAAGGTGCTGGCTCGTCCCAACATTACAACAATTCAGGGTCACGAGGCGGTTATCAATATCGGCGGTGAGGTACCGGTGACGGAAACCTCGGTGACGAACTCTACCACCACTACTTCTGTCAGCTACAAGGATGCCGGAATTATTCTCCGCTATACGCCGAGAGTCAACGGCGATGGTACCATTACAGCCGAGGTGCATACGGAGGTCAGTTCACCGCTCTATGTGGAGGAGATGAAGGCCTATCGCTTTCAGTCCCGCAGTGCCGATACCACAGTGCGGCTCCGGGACGGCGAGACGATGGTCATCGGCGGTCTAATTGGCAGTGAGGAAGCGAAAACACTGTCCAAGGTTCCATTTTTAGGGGATTTACCGATTTTGGGAGCCTTTTTCCGCAATGTAAAGAAGTCTAAGACCGACAGCGAGATAATGATTTTCCTGACCGCTCACGTGCTGGATGATGATAAGATAAGGTCGTCAACTGCCGCAGCAGAAGAACGGGCTGCAGCCGCGCAGACGGATGGAAAAGGAAAGAAATAAAAGAAGAATGCAAGGCCTTATTTTCAAGACCTTGCATTTTTTTTGTGGCTTACTTGCTGTATATTGCTTTGAAAAGGTTTCGCACAAGCTCCGGAGATTTTATTCCGGGGCCTGTTTCTATTCCGCTCATTATGTCGATGCGGTCGGCTTTGCTTTCCCGCAGCAGCTTCTGCACACTGTCCGGAGTGATACCGCCGGCAAGTATTACCGGTATGGGCGAGACTTCTCTCAGGCGGAGGAACTCTTCCATCGGCGCAGCGAGAGCTTTGGCAGAGGCGTTGCCCGGTTCCCGGGCATCCATCAGCAGGTAATCTATGCCGCAGCCGTCATCATTCAGTCCGGCAGCCAGCCGGTGCGCCAGCTCTCTCAGGTCGGCAATGCCGTACTGAGCCTGTCGCTTTTCGCTGCCGGCGGGGAGAGAACGGATGACCTTGATGCCCTGCTCGTGGAGCCGGGCGGCAATCGTCAGAGTATCTGTAAGATTTTCCCGGTGATGAATCTGAATGATATCGGGGCGAACTGTCGCGGCTAAAGCTGATATCTTATCGGCGGAGCCGCCGGTTACAACACAACTCTTTACTGCAGGATTTTCCTGCCGGAGGTGAGCGATGAGCTCAGCGGCTTTTTCCTGCGGGATATCCCAGGGGACAGGCTCGGGGTAGTCAACGACGAAACCGATGATTTCCGCCCCGGAGTGAGCGCAGAGAGTGACGCCTGCTTCATCCGTCATGCCGCAGAGCTTCACTTCTATGGGCTGCGTGAGGAGTCGATAGAACTTTGCCGGGTCGGCGGCCTGCCAGATAGCCGTGCCGATGAGAGCAGCGTCAGCTCCGGCACCAATAGCAATGCGGACATCGTCCGGAGTCATGAGGGAGCTTTCACTGATGAGGAAGACATCAGCAGGCTTTTGTCCGGCAAGGGCTTTGGTGCGGGAGACATCGCCGTTGTCCCTTTCCAATACGGTGATATCCCGATTGTTTATGCCCATGAGACGGACACCAAGAGTTCTGGCGTGAGCGATGTCTTCAGGGGTATGGGTCTCTACAAGAACATCGAGGTCGATGGCCCGGGCGGCCTGATACAGCTCGGCCAGCTTTTCTTTGGGCAGGCAGGAGTACATAAGCAGGATGGCGGAGGCGCCGATTTCCTTTGACCGATGTATCTCTTCAGCAGTGGTGAAAAAATCCTTGCGAAGGATGGGGAGGCCTGTGGTCTTGGCGACACTTGACAGCAGCGCTTCACTGCCGCCGAAGTTCTTCGGCTCGGTGACTACCGAGAGGACAGGAGCGCCGGCGTCAGCCAGAGACATGGCCACGGCGATGGGGTCACGACCATGAAGAAGGTCCCCTTCCTTGGGGGATATGCACTTGATGTCAGGGATGACAATGTTCGTGCCGCGGGCTTTTGCGGCAGTCAGGGCAGAGAGGAATTTACTCATAGCGTTCTCTTTGTCTATAAAAAGATATGAGGGGCTTTGAAAAAAGTCTGACATAGACCTCATCCGTCTCGCTTCGCGAGCCACCTTCCCCAGAGGGGAAGGTCTTTACCCTCCCCATTGGGGAGGGGGGACCGGCGTAGCCGGTGGGTGAGGTGAATAAACGGTTTTCTTACAGACATTTTTCTTCGCAACTATTACAGAGGAAAGGACTGTGAAAAATGAATGCTCATTTGTCACAGCCCCAGAATTCTGTTTATTTTTTAAGGAATGCGTTGGAGTGCTCGACCAACTCGGCCAGCTTGGCAGCGGCAGCGCCGCTTTCGATTATCTCCTGAGCCAGCTTGATGCCGGACGGGAAGTCAGCAGCCTTGCCGCCGACGATGAGAGCTCCGGCGGCGTTGAGGACAACGGCGTCCTTCTGTGGGCCGGTGATTGTCTTGTCAAATACTCCGCGGATGATGGAAGCATTCACATCGGGCGTGCCGGTCTTGATATCTTCAAGCACGCAGCGCTTCAGGCCGAAATCCTCCGGCTTGATGGTGTAGCGCTTGAATTCACCATTGTCCAGCTCGATGATTTTTGTCTCACCCAGAAGGGATATTTCATCGAGTCCATCCATGCCGTGAACGAAGAGGGCTTTGGTGTAGCCGACTTCTTTGGCAACGAAGGCGACCTGCTCCAGCAGATCTTCCCTATAAACACCCAGCAGATGACGGGGGGCAAAGGCCGGATTGATCAGCGGGCCGATAATGGTGTAGAAAATGGTCTTAATGCCAAGCGCGGACTCCGGCGGCAGTACCTTGCACATTACCGGGTGGAAGAGGGGAGCATAAATGAAGGCGATATTGATGTCTTCGATGAGCTTCTCAGCCTGAGCCGGCGTGAGGTTGATATTTACGCCGAGGGCTTCAAGAACATCGGCGCTGCCGGAGAGACTGGAGATAGAGCGACTGCCGTGCTTGGCAATGGGGATGCCGGCTGCGGCTGCGACCATAGCGGTAGCGGTGGAAATGTTGTAGGTGGACAGACCACCGCCGGTGCCGCAGGTATCCATCATTTCCATGGAAGTCTTCGGCTTCAGCGGGACGCATACCTCGCGCATGGCGCGGGCGATATAGGCAGTCTCCTCGATGCTGGTGCCCTTCATTACCAGAGCAACAAGGAAGCCGGAAATCTGACCTTCCGTCAGTTCATCGTTGTTTATGGCATGGATTATTTCGGATACATCAGCCTGTGTCATATCCTGTTTGGCGGTGAGTTTGCCGAGTATGTCTTTGTACATGGTATCCCTCCGTATTTCTTATTGGGGTTATCGGGCAACATTATAGCAATTTAACTTGCTAAAAGCTAGAATAAATTTTCCCGGAAGGAAAGATGATTATCCGAAAAATTTAAGATGAAATAATTCTGAAACATTATAATTTTATGAATACTTGTATACTCAATAAAAATCTTTACAGTTCAATTTGACGGGAGTATAATGCGACTATATTTCCAATGAAATATGAAAAACACCGACTATTTTTACGGAGGGATAAAAATGAAAACACTGGCTTATTATAATGGAGAGATTACTGAAATTGCAGATATGAGGATTCCCTTGAACGACCGTGCTATGTATTACGGCGACGGCGTTTATGATGCTACCTTTGCCCACAATCATGTAATCTGGGCTCTCGAAGACCACATCGAGCGCTTCTACAACAGCGCCGCTCTGCTGGACATCGTAATCCCCATGTCCAAGGATGAGCTTTCCCAGCTTCTGAAGGATCTCGTTGCCAAGGTCGAGTCCCCGGAGCAGTTCGTATACTGGTCCGTTACCCGCGGCACTGCACCCCGTAAGCATGAGTATCCGGAAGGCGTTTCGGCAAACCTCATCGTTACCCTGACTCCCACCGGCAAGCCGGATACCTATCAGAAGCTGAAGCTCATCAGCTACGAAGACCATCGCTTCGAGTACTGCAATATCAAGACTCTGAATCTCATTCCGTCCGTACTGGCCGCAGAGGCTGCCAAGAAAGCCGGCTGCGATGAGGTTATTTTCCACCGCGGCGACATCGTTACCGAGTGCGCTCACTCCAACTGCCACATCATTAAGGACGGCAAGCTCCTGACTCATCCCGCTGACCACCACATCCTGCCGGGCATCGGCCGCGCTCATCTTATCAAGGCTGCCAAGGCCATCGGCATGGCTGTAGATGAGACCTTCTACACGCTGGATGACCTCCGCAACGCTGATGAGGTTCTCGTTACTGCCTCCAGCCGCTTCTGCCTCCAGGCTGTAGAGCTTGACGGCAAGCCGGTAGGCGGCAAGGCTCCCGAGCTTGTAAAGAAGCTGCAGGAGTACCGCGTCAATTCCGTTGAGGAAGAGTGCAAGGCTCAGTAATTACAGCCGAATCGAAATAATGCAAAAAGCCCCTGCTGCGGCGGATGTTCCGTCATTGGCAGGGGCTTTCCGCTTTCATTAAAGTTGGGTTAAAACTGCGGCAGTTCTATTGTCAGTCTCTTGTTTAGGAATTATAATAAATTTGTAAGTTGAATTGATGACTCATCGACCACATAAGGGAGGATGAACGCTATGAAATTTGAAATGATTGCCGGCATGAACGACAACAAATATGAATTGAAGAAGGGCATTGTTTCCGGCTATTATCTGGAGCGCAGCACCGGTGTGCTAAGCAGTGAGGAGATAGAGCTTGAAGGAAATCTGGTAACGCTGGAGCAGCTGACGGAGGAAAACAAAGCCAGCTTCCTTGCCAAGGCAGGTTGGGGCGCCCTGGGCAGCCTTGTCCTCGGACCTATCGGTTTGGCGGCGGGCCTTTTCTTCGGCGGCAACGAAAAGGAAATTACTGTTGCCGGCGAGTTGAAGGACGGACAGAAATTCCTGGCGAAGGTGGATAAGGACACTTTCGTGGACCTGAAGGCTCTTACCTATAAGTAATCGTGGAATATAGCCCGCCGAGAGGCGGGCTTTTTATTTTCACGGCACAATTATCTGACGGCAGCTCGCTCTTGCCTGTTTATTCATGCTGCGGTGCCAGGCTCCTGCTCCATATATTTGTTTGCAGGTCGCTAAGCACCTGCGCTGTCATACATTAAAAAGTTTGAAAATAAATTAGTAAATAACTGTTTACTAATACGGCATTTTATAGTATATTATCTAATTAGGCACATAGGCGAAGTCTGTAACTTCGTACTTTAGATACATAGACTCTCTATGGGATAGGTGTCAGAGAATTTCCGTAGATATCAGGGAGGCATATAGATTATGTTTTTTATTGGAACGAAACGGAGCCGGCTTAAAGCTGTGGCATTGGGCTTGTCCATCGCTGCCACGGTGTCCTTCTTTGGCTGCGGCAAACAGCAGCAGGCCAGGGGACCGCAGCAGGTGCTGGTAAAATCCATGAGTGTTATTCGTCGGGATACCCCCGATATTTATGAGTTCACCGGTTTTATCGAGGCTGAGAAGGAGGCCGTACTTCAGGCTCAGGTCAGCGGCAAGATAACCGGCAAGCACTTCATCGGCGGTGAGCAGGTAGAGGAAGGTCAGCTCCTCTATACCATCGACAACCGTCTCTATGAGGGCGCATATCTCAGTGCCAAGGCAAACTATGCCAGAGCACAGGCTGACCAGCTTCGGCTCAGTCAGGATTTGGAGCGTTACGAAAAGCTTTATGCCCAGGCGGCAATTTCCCACCAGCAATATGATCTGGCGGTATCTCAGGCCGCTCAGGCCGAGGCTGCAGCAGCCGCTGCCGGAGCAGCCCTGCGCAATGCCGAAGTCGACCTTGGCGAGACTGAGGTCAGAGCCCCCTTTGCCGGTCGAGTCAGTACAAGCGACCTTTCTGTAGGCAACTTTGTGGCAGCCGGTCAGACTGTACTGCTGAAGATGAGCGATGTTAATCCGGTGAAGGTGAAGTTCTCCATCTCCGAAAAAGAATATCTCTCCTTAATGCGGGCAAAGGGAAGCAGCGAGCTGGTTGACTTGTCCCTCGTCCTCACCGATAACAGCATATATAAGGCAAAGGGAAAAGTCACAGAGGTGGATCGTGGCATCGGCGATGGTACTCTCACCATAAAGGCGCAGTTCCCCAACAATGACAGGCTGCTCCTGCCGGGAATGTTCGCCCGCGTTCAGGCCAATGCCGGCATAAAGAAGAATGCTATCCTCATTCCGCAGCGCGCGATAAAGGATATTCTCTACAAGAAGTTCGTCGCTGTTATCGACAGCGAAAATAAGATACAGCTGAAGGAAGTTCAGGTCGGAAAGCTCGTCGGCCGCCTCATCATGGTCGAGTCCGGACTGGAGGGCAATGAGAACATCGTTGTCGAGGGCATCCAGAATGTAAATAACGGTGTCACCGTAACTCCTCAGCCCATGACCGAGGCCGAGCTTGACAAGGCTGTAGCTCGCTGACAGGAGGTTTCTGAAGAATGGCAAGATTTTTCATTGACCGACCCATCTTCGCGATGGCCTTGTCAATACTCATAACCCTTATCGGTGCTATTGCCGGCTTTAGCCTGCCTATAGCCCAATACCCGAACATAACAAAGCCGCAGATAACCGTAACCACCAACTATGTAGGTGCCAGCTCCACCACTGTTGAAGAGGCGGTTGCTCAGGCTATCGAGCAGAAGGTAAACGGCGTTGAGAACATGCGCGATATGCGCTCGACTTCTACCAACACCGGTAACTACACACTCGATGTTACTTTCAATCTGGAGAAGAATGCCGATATCGCAGCGGTAGAGGTTCAGAACCGCGTGTCTCAGGCATCTACTTCCATGCCGATTGAAGTATCATCTTACGGTATCACCACGGCGAAGAAATCTCCCCAGACGCTGATGTTCTTCCAGCTGTCATCTCCGAACAAGACCTATGACGGTATGTTCCTGCGCACATATGCTATGGCAAACTTCCTTGATGCCATGAAGCGAGTCAAGGGCGTATCTACCATCAGTGAGTACGGCCCGGAGTATGCGATGCGCATCGAGGTGATGCCGGACAAGCTGGCTCAGCTGGGGCTCACGGTATCAGATGTCGCTTTAGCGATTCAGACCCAGAACATTCAGGCGCCGGTAGGCTCCATCGGTTCCCGTCCGACTGCAGAGCAGCAGGAAATGACTTACTCGGCTTCGGCTGAAGGCCGTCTGAAGACGGTAGAGGAGTTCAAGAATATCATCGTTCGCTCGGAGAACGGCCAGACACTTCGGGTACGGGATGTGGCCAATGTCAAGGAAGGCCCTCGAATGGATGTCCCCTACTCAGAAATTGACAATGGTGAGTCCGTTGCCTTTGCCGTAGCCATTACTTCCGATGCAAACGCCATCGAGACGGCTACAGGTCTCAAAGAGGTAATGGCAGATGCCAGAACTCGTCTGCCGGATGATATGGAGCTGCTTATCTTCCAGGATAACAGTGAGTTCATCAAGGAATCCCTTTCCAAGGTTGCTCATACATTCTTTGAGGCTCTCGTCCTCGTTCTTATCGTCGTTTATATCTTCCTGGGCAGCTGGCGTGCTACCCTCATCCCCATGCTGGCCGTTCCGGTATCTCTCGTAGGTACCTTCGGTGCCTTCGTCCTCATGGGCTTCACCATTAACACTATCAGCCTTTTCGCCATGATTCTCGCCATCGGTCTCGTTGTCGACGATGCCATCGTCGTAGTTGAGGCCGTAGAGCATCACATTCAGGATAACGGCCTGTCTCCGAAGGAAGCAACTTATCGAGCTATGGATGAAGTTTCCGGCCCGGTCGTTGCCATCGCGGCGGTACTGGCGGCGGTATTCGTTCCCACGGCCTTTATGGGCGGTACTACCGGTGAGCTCTATAAGCAGTTCGCACTCACCATCTCCGTATCCATGGGTCTGTCGGCTATTGTTGCTCTCTCTCTGACTCCGGCTCTGTGTGCAACTCTCCTCAAAGAAGAGCACGCTGCTTCCGAGTCGGCCGGTACCGGATTCATGGATAGAGTCATCGGCGGCTTCAATCGCTGGTTCAACCGCACTCTGGAAAAATACACCAACATGGTCGGCGTCTGCATCGCTCACGCCAAGTTGATGGTTATCGGTCTCATTCTTATGGTGGGACTCACCGGTGTGGTCGCCCGTATGACTCCCACCTCCTATGTCCCGGAAGAAGACCAGGGTATGGTCATTGCCAGCTATAGTCTGGCAGAGGGTGCCTCCGGCAACCGCGGCATTCAGGTAATGCAGGAGCTGGAGCGGCGCATCGCTGAGATTCCCGGTGTCGCTCACTCCATGGGTGTTGCCGGTCACGACATTCTCTCCAACGCGCCGAAGGCTTCAGCCGGTCTTATGCCGGTTGCACTGAAGCCATTTTCTGAGCGAGATACTACCTCGCATCAGGTAATCGGGCAGATATTCGGCATCGGAGCATCCATGCCGGAAGTAAATGTCATCGCCTTCAATCTGGCCGCACTTCCAGGTCTGTCCGGAACAGGCAGCCTTTCTCTCTATGTTATGAATCTCGGCGGCGACAGCGTTCAGGTCATGGACAAGTACGCCAAGGAGTTCGTCAAGCGGGCGAATATGGATCCGTCCATTGCAGTCGCCTATACCACCTTCAATACCGATACTCCCGGTCTGATATTCGATGTAAATCGTGAAAAGTGTCAGGCTCTCGGTGTCCCGGTATCCGATGTTTTCTCGACCCTGCAGGCATTCCTCGGCGGCATGGAAGTCAACGACTTCAACAACTTCGGCCGTACCTGGAAGGTAGTCATGCAGGCGGATGCAAATTTCCGTAATGATGCCCGGAAGATGAACTGCTTCTTCGTTCGCAGCATGAACGGTCAGATGATTCCTCTTGATACTCTGGTCACCACTAAGCCGAACATGACGGTTCCTTCCGTATCCCGTTTCAACGGCGCGTCTGCTTTCAAGATTGCCGGCTCGCCGGCTCCCGGCTATTCTACCGGTGAAGCTATGGCTGCACTGGAGCGAATTGCAAAGGAAATTCTCCCGACCACCTACACCATCGAGTGGGTCGATCAGAGCCGCGATGAGCGCGAGGCCGGAGATCAGGCGATATATGTAAATATCATCTCCGTTATCTTCGTATTCCTCTGCTTGGCGGCTCTCTACGAGAGCTGGTCCATCCCCTTCGCCGTTATGCTTACCCTTCCTCCGGCGGCGCTTGGCTGCTTTGGCTCGCAGCTGCTGAGAGGTCAGAGCAACGATGTGTACATGAATGTTGCGCTCATCATGCTCATCGGTCTGGCGACGAAGAACGCAATCCTCATTGTTGAGTATGCAAAGATGAACAGGGAGAGCGGTCAGGATGCTGCTACTGCAGCAACTAATGCGGCGCATCTCCGTCTCCGTCCGATACTCATGACATCATTTGCCTTCATCATCGGCTGCCTGCCGCTGGCTGTTGCCACCGGTGCCGGTGCCGGTGCCCGCGTATCTATGGGCAACGCCGTAGTAGGCGGCATGACCTTTGCTACCTTCGTAGGTATCTTCCTCATACCGGTAATGTATGTAGTGGTTGATTATTTGTCAGGGAAACTTCGGTCCAAGAAGGCTTGATTAAGAAGCAGAAATGCGTCGGTCTCTTAGTGAGGCTGACGCATTTTTTATTTGCTTTAGTGAGCAAATTTCTTCTTGTAACATTTACTGAAAAGTATTATGATAGCATAATAAACAAATATATTTTGTATGGTTAAAATATACAGGGGGTAAGAATATGGGAATCAAGCAAAAGTTTTTTGCTCTGTCAGGATTCGTCGGCGTTATTTTGGCGATTGTTTCCTGTATAGGCTACTTCGGAGCATCCAATGCCGTGCGTGAGGGCGTGGAACGGGAAATCACCGCGTCCGTTGCCAGAGAGCAGGCAAATCTGGATGGCTGGCTTACTGAAAAGGCCAGAGTTTCCAAGTCGGCAGCCAGCCTCATGAGCGCTGTCGGAAGTAATCCGGCAATGGCAGACAATCATGAGCTGCTGAAGCTGTTTCAGGACGACAAGGAAATTCTTGTTATCACCCACGGCACCGAGCGCAATACCTTTATCTCCAGTGCGAACGGAAACCGTACCGGTCAGATTAATCCTAATGACCGCGAATGGTATCAGGATATAAAGAAGGGCAGAGGCTTTCATTTTACCGAGCCCTACATGAGCAAAACTTCCAAGAAGCTGGTTGTCTCTGCAATCACTCCCTATAAGAATGCTCAGGGTCAGTTCGCCGGCGGTGTCTGCGAAAACATTACCCTCGATGTACTGGGCCAGAAGGTCAAGGAACTTAACTTCCGCGGTCAGGGCAACGGCGTTATCATCAGCGCAGCCGGCAAGGTGCTGGCCAGCACCCGAAGCGGCATCGCCCAGATGAGCGAGGCCAAGGAAATGCCGGGCATGGGCCAGTACTACGATGAGATGAAGACCAAGGGCAGCGGTTATCTGAATCTTTAAGTAAACGGTGAGGAGCTTGTCTTCGCATATACTACCCTGCCGTCCACCAAGTGGATTGTCGGTATCTCTGTTCCCGAGGCTTTCGTATTTGAGCAGCTTTACAGCATGCGCATTACCTACGGCGTACTGATTATTGTCGGTGTCATGCTGCTGATGGGCGCCTGCCTCTTCTTTGCCAATAAGATTACTTCTGCTATTATGGCTCTGGATGCCCGTGCCATAGAGCTTTCCAACGGTAACCTCCGCCTGCCTGACCTCGAGATTTCCAGCAATGATGAGCTGGGCAATCTGGCAGCAGCCTTCAACACAATGCAGAAGAATATAAAGGGTCTCATAACCCGCATTACCAATACTTCCGAGCAGGTAGCAGCTTCCGCCGAGGAGCTTACCGCCGGTGCTCACCAGTCTGCCGAGGCAGCAACCGATGTTGCACAGACCGTTGTGGATGTAGCAACCGGTATGGAGAGCCAGGTAAAGAGCGTCAACAATGTCAAGGTGAATGTTGATACTGTCTTTGAGGACATCAATCAGATGACCGAGAAGGCGAAGAATGTTACCGATAATTCCGTACAGACCAAGAAGGTGGCTGAGCATGGCGAAGTCCTGATGCAGGGTGCCGTCAAGCGAATGGAATCCATTGAGTCCACCGTCACCGCTACTGCTGATGTAGTCAAGAAGCTGGGCGAGAATTCTCAGCAGATTGGTGCCATCGTCGAGACAATTTCCAGCATTGCCGATCAGACAAACCTGCTGGCCCTCAATGCGGCTATCGAGGCTGCCCGTGCCGGTGAGGCAGGCCGCGGCTTCTCTGTCGTCGCAGAAGAGGTTCGCAAGCTGGCTGAGCAGTCACAGACTGCCACTGAGGAAATCAAGGAGCGTATCACCAACATCCAGCAGGATACCGATGCTGCCGTCAGCGCGATGGAGCAGGGTACTGTCGAGGTAGGCCGCGGTACTGAAGCGATTCGTGAGGTAGGCGAGCAGTTCGGCGAAATCCTCAGCATGGTAGGCTCCATTGAGGAGCAGATTCAGGATATCAATCTTTCTGTTCAGACTGTTTCCGGCGGAACAACCAATATCGTTTCCGCCGTTGAGGAAATTGATGAGGTCAGCCGTGTAACCAGCGGTCATACTCAGACTATTTCGGCAGCTGCCGAAGAGCAGTCCGCTTCCAGTCAGGAAATCGCCTCTGCATCTCAGGCATTGGCAACTCTGGCCGGCGAGCTGCAGGAAACCACCAGACAGTTTAAGGTCTGATACTCTGCACCGGTTAAATCCACAGTGTATTACAGCTTTAATCCAAAGGCGCCGCATTGTGCAATGCGGCGCCTTTGCTTTGGGCGTCAGTTTCTCTTTTCCCTTGCAATTTCAGCCCTTTTGGCATTATAATAAAACGGAATATTTGATAAAAGAGGCCTTTTATGATACGAAGGAGTATGAACAGGCTTGCAGCCATTGCAGCCGTGCTGGTGACGGCGCTGCTCCTGCTGCCCTTCATGTCCAGTCTCTATGCGGACAGACAGCAGGGAGCAAATCATGTGGGGAAGCTGACTGTGCTTACCACTCTGCCGGTGGAGGCTGTGGCTCCTTTGGCGGCAGAATACGGCAGGATTACCGGTGTGATACCGGAATTCGTTCCTCTGGACGGTCCGGAGCTTCAGAGACGGGTTCGCAGCAGACAGGGTGAGCTGGTGCTGGCTGATGGCGAGACTTTGAGAAAGATAGCTGTCGATGGCGGCTTCATACCTTATGTCAGCGAAGCCTCCGACCAGGTCAGCGAATCCTTTCACGGGCCGAATGATGCCTATGTAGGTGTCTGGTATGACCCTATGGTTCTTGCGGTCAACAGCGATTACTGCAAGACTCTTGAATCTCTTCCCCTGACCTGGAGGGAGCTGGAAGCACTGCCTCCCAAGGCCAGACTGGCAATGACGGATTTTCCGGCGGCGTCGGCGTCGGCGGAGCTTTTTGTGTGTCTTTCCAGGGTTTACGGAGAGAATGATACCCTTGATTTCTTCCGGCGGCTTCATCCCCGAATCACTCAGTATGCCAAGTATCTGTCCACCCCGGCAAGAATGGCCGGTATGGGTGAGGCCGATGTGGTCATCGTCTCCGGAAGTGAGGCTGTCCGCTATATCGAGCAGGGTTATCCGCTGCGGCTTATTTGGCCTGAGGACGGAACATCCTTTGTAATGACCGGCGTGGGGATTACCGAGACCGGCAGGGAGTCATCGATTGCCGCGGCTTTTGCCGACTGGCTGCTGACCGATGAGGCCATGCTGGTAATGAGAAGCCACGACCTTTTCTATATGCCTACCAATCCGACGGCGATAGCTACCAAGGCTTTCATCGGCAAGGGACATGTGCTTTTTGAGCAGCCGGAAGCTCCTATGGAGACGGCAGAGCGGCAGAGACTTCTCAGCCGATGGGTCAAGGAAGTCAGAATGAAGTAAAGGCGATATGCTTGAAATAAAGAGAGGAAGACAGAAGTGAAAGCAGGATTTATCAGTCTGGGCTGTTCAAAGAACCTCATTGATACGGAGGTAATGCTTGGCCTGCTGGAAAAGGCCGGCATTGAAGTCAGTCCGGAGCCGGCGGAGGCGGATATTCTCATCGTCAATACCTGTGCCTTCATTGAGTCTGCCAAGGAAGAAGCCATCACCACGGTACTGTCCATGGCAGAATACAAGAACAAGGGCGTAGGCAAGTGCCGGGCACTCATTGTAGCCGGGTGCCTGTCTCAGCGCTATGGCCAGCAGCTGCTGGATGAAATGCCGGAGGCGGATGCGGTAATCGGTACCGGCTCCTGCGATAGAATTATGGAAGCGGTGGAGGAGGTACTTTCCGGCCGCCGGGTGATTATTGTCGGTGAGGACAAGCTGCTTTACACAGCAGAAACTCCCCGTATTGTCACTACAGCTCCCTATACGGCTTATCTGAAAATCGCCGAGGGCTGCAACAATCGCTGCGCTTTCTGCGCTATTCCCCTTATCAGAGGACAGCTCCGCAGCCGTCCTATCGAGGATATCGTGGAGGAGGCCAAGCGCCTTGTTGACAGCGGTGTCCGGGAGATAATTCTGCTGGCACAGGATACGGCAAGCTATGGCAAGGATCGCTACGGTGAGCCGAAGCTGGCGGCTCTTCTTAAAGAACTGTGCAAGATAGAGAAGCTGGATTGGGTGCGGACTCTGTACTCATATCCACGATTCTTTAACGATGAGCTTATTGAGACTATCGCCAGTGAGCCGAAGATTGTAAAGTATGTTGATCTGCCCCTGCAGCACGGCGATGATACCGTGCTGCGGAATATGCGCCGCCCCGATACGAATGAGGGCATGCGGAGCCTGATAAAGAAACTTCGGGAGAAGATTCCCGGAGTATGCATCCGCTCTACCTTTATCGTTGGATTCCCCGGGGAGACCGAGGAGCAGTATCAGACTCTCCGGAAGTTCGTGGAGGATATGCGCTTCGACAAGCTGGGCGTATTCACCTACTCCCGGGAAGAGGATACTCCCGCCTACGATATGCCGGATCAGGTGGAGGAGGCAGTCATGGAGGATCGCTACCATGACCTCATGGCCCTTCAGTCCAAAATCAGCGAGGAAACCAATCAGTCCCTTATCGGCAAAGAGTTCACGGTGCTGGTCGAGGGCAGAGATGTGGACGACGACGGACAGGAGAAGAATGTAGTCTACGGTCGTTCCTACCGTGAGGCACCCGATGTAGACGGCAGCGTCTATGTAGAGGGAGACGAGGACTCTAAGCCCGGCGATATTATTTCTGTACGGGCAGCGGCCGGTTTTGCCTACGATGTGGTAACTGAGAGAATATAATTGTTAATATAGGAGATTTTTAGTGCCTGCCATAAAATATGAGCTTATTGCCAAGGATGAGAAGACCGGAGCCAGAGCCGGAATAATCCATACAACTCACGGCAGTTTTCCTACCCCCATATTCATGCCGGTAGGAACACAGGCCAGCGTAAAGGGTGTATCGCCAGACGAACTGCTGGATATAAATGCCGGCATCATCCTCAGCAATACTTATCACCTGTTTCTCCGACCCGGCTCGGAGCTGGTGAGAAAGGCCGGAGGCCTGCATAAATTCATGCACTGGCCCCGGGCAATACTTACGGACAGCGGCGGTTTTCAGGTCTTTTCTTTGGGAGACCTCCGCAAGATAACCGAGGAAGGCGTTACCTTCCGCTCGCACCTTGACGGTTCAAAGAAATTTTTGTCCCCGGAAGTTTCCATGAAGGTACAGCGTGATCTGGGCGCAGACATAGTAATGGCCTTCGATGAATGTGTGCCTTATCCGGCCGACTTTGAATATACGAAGCAGTCCACCGAGCGTACCACCCGCTGGGCTGTCCGCTCCAAGAAGGCAATGGAGGGCGCCGATAATCAGGGGCTGTTCGGTATCGTACAGGGCGGTATGTTCAAGGAACTGCGCCGCTACAGTGCCGAAGCACTCATAGAGCTGGATTTCCCCGGATATGCGGTAGGCGGTCTCTCCGTAGGAGAGCCTCCTGAGCTGATGAACGAGATGCTGGACTACACGCTGGAACTCTTGCCGCAGGATAAGCCCCGTTATCTCATGGGAGTTGGTACTCCTGATTATCTGGTAGAGGGTGTAGCGCGCGGTATTGATATGTTTGACTGCGTTTATCCCACCAGAGTGGCACGGAACGGCATGGCCATGGTCCACAGCGGACGCATCGTCATCAAGAACAGCGAGTACACCGAGGATGAGCGGCCTCTGGAAGAAGGCTGCGGCTGCTATGCCTGCCGGAACGGCTATACCCGCTCCTACATTCGCCATCTCTTCCGGGCCGGTGAGATATTCGGACTGCGGCTCCTGTCCCTGCACAATCTCTACTTCCTCTGCCAGTTCATGCGGGATATGCGCCAATCCATAATTGACGGACGCTTCGGTGAGTTCCGCAGTGAATTTTTGGCGAATTACAATCCCAAGGCGAAATAGGGATATCTGATATGTCATTACCGACAGGGAGCCCCTGTCGAATGAAATAGCATTAAATATTTGGAGGTCAAGGAATGGACACAGCACTTAATTATTTGATTACTTACGCGCCGGCTATCGGCATGGCGTTTATCTTCTACTTCCTGGTGTATCGCCCCGGCAAGAACGAGGAGAGCCGCCGCAAGAAGATGCTCTCCGGTCTGCATAAGGGCAACCGGGTCGTCACCATCGGCGGCATATTCGGTGAAATACAGGAGATAAAGGACAATGTCATCAGCCTGAAGATTGCCGATAAGGTTGTCATTCAGGTATCCCGTGCCGCTATTCAGAAGAATCTTTCTCAGGGCAAGGACGAGCTGGGCATGAATGACGAGCTCCGCCTGAATGAGAAAGAGGCCGGACTGGATAAGTGATGACTGATATTGCCGACAGAAAGAAGCTGCTTCGCAAGGAAGCTCTTGGTCGTCGCCGAAGCCTCACGGCTGAAGAGCGTCAGGAGAAAAGCCGCCTGATTGCAGATAAACTTCTGTCTGACAACAGGGTCAAGGCAGCCGGGACAATCCTGGGTTTCTTTTCCATGAAGGATGAGGTGGAGATGGAGAATATTCTCCGCCGCCTGCTGGGACTGGGAAAGAGAGTGGCGCTGCCGCTGGTCACCAGGCCGGGACAGATGGAGGCTGTGGAGCTGAAGTCATTTGACGATCTGGTACCGGGAGATTTCAATATCCCGACGGTCAGAGAAGAGGTCAGGAAGATAATAAAGCCCGAAGAGCTGGATTGCGTTCTCGTTCCGGCGGTGGCTTTCAGTGATGCCGGCTATCGTCTGGGGATGGGCGGCGGCTTCTACGACCGATACCTGATAAGAGCGACAAAGGCCAGCCGTCTGGCGGTAGTCTTTGACTGTCAGATTTTTCCTGAGGAAGGCTTTCCCCGGGAGGAATATGATCAGCAGGTTGATTCCGTTTTTACGGAAAACAATACTTTAGAAATCAAATGAGAAAGGGAGAACCGAGTTGAAAAAATCCAGTTTGATTCAGCTCCTGGCAACGATTGCCATAGTGGTAGGCGTATTCTTCGCCTTCGTAAAACCGCTGGCATTCTCTATCCGTCAGGGTCTGGACCTGCAAGGCGGTACCCATGTGGTACTGGAGGCAGAGGACACTGCTGAGGCAGTCGTCAATGAGGACGCTATGAGCCGCGTAGTCCGTATCATGGAGAAGCGAGTCAATGAGCTGGGCCTCACCGAGCCTATCATCCAGCGTCAGGGCGACCGCCGCATCATCATCGAGCTGCCGGGTATCAAGGATCCGGACAAGGCCATCAATGTTATCGGTAAGACTGCAATGCTGGAGTTCAAAGACGAATCCGGCACCACTGTTCTTAACGGTACCGATTTGAAGGATGCCAAGGAGCAGACTGACCAGAACGGTCAGAACCTTGTCGGTCTTGAATTCTCTCCGGAGGGCGGCGAGAAGTTTGCCGACCTGACCCGCAAGAATGTCGGCCGCACCATCTCCATCCTGCTTGACGGCGTTGTCCTTACCGCACCTCGTGTAAATGAGGCCATCACCGGCGGCCGGGCTGTTATTA
The DNA here is from genome assembly GCA_030523645.1 of Selenomonadaceae bacterium. Lineage (GTDB taxonomy): Bacteria > Bacillota > Negativicutes > Selenomonadales > Selenomonadaceae > RGIG250. Next base: position 86,868 of record JAUNIB010000003.1, on the reverse strand, counting down.
CCGGCTCCCGCACTCTTGAGGAAGCACACAATCTGGCAATCCTGCTCCGCAGCGGTGCTCTGCCGGTGAAGATGAACATCATCGAGACCCGCACCGTCGGCCCGACCCTCGGTCAGGATTCCAAGGACAAGAGCCAGTTCGCCTTCGCTATCGGCCTCGGCGCAGTTCTGCTCTTCATGCTTATCTTCTATCGCGGTATCGGCTTCATTGCTGACATCAGCCTCATGGCTTACACCGTGCTGCTGCTGGGCTCTCTGAAGTTCCTTGATGCCACCCTTACCCTGCCGGGTATTGCCGGATGCATCCTGTCCATCGGTATGGCAGTCGATGCCAACGTTCTTATCTTCGAGCATTTCAAGGAAGAATATGCGGTGGGCAAGTCACTGCGCCTCTCTATGGACGCAGGCTTTGACCGTGCCTTCACCACCATCCTTGACTCCAATGTCACCACTATCATAGCCGCTGTTGTACTCTTCGTATTCGGCACCGGCTCCATCCGCGGCTTCGCCATTACGCTCGGCCTCGGCGTTGTTCTCAGTATGTTCACCGCAATTACTCTCACGCAGTATATGCTGAAGCGACTCATCAGAGCGGATATTTCTTCCAATCCGTTTATCTACGGCGCAAAGCCTAACGGTACGGAGAATTTCGGAAAGGAGGCGATGACTCGTGGCTAAGGAAAAACGTCTTTCCAAAATCAAGGCTCGCCAGATGAAGGCGGATGAAGAAGACCGCAAGCGCTTTAACATCGTCGGTCATCGCAAAATCTGGTATATCCTTTCCCTGTTGGTAATAATCCCCGGTATCTTCTGCATGTTCACCAGAGGCTTTAACTTTGGTATTGACTTTACCGGCGGTACTATTATCGATCTGCGCTTCGATAAAGAAGTAGCAATCACGGAAGTCCGTGATGTGCTGAAGGAGTACAAGCTGGACAACAGCACCATTCAGCTCTCCGGTGACACCAGCTCAGCTACGGCGGCCAAGGATGTCATGATTCGTACCGGTGACCTGGAGGAGAATGAACGCAAGGCGGTCATGGCTTCTCTGAAGGACAAGCTGGGCAACTACACCATGCTCCGTGAGGAGAAGGTCGGTGCTGTCATCGGCTCCGAGCTGGTTTGGAACGCCATTTGGGCTACCCTCCTTAGCTGGGCGCTCATCGTCCTCTATGTTTCCTTCCGCTTTGAGTGGAAGTTCGGCATCGCGGCGGTATTGGCGCTGGTTCACGATGTTCTCATCCTGCTCAGCGTATTCTCCCTGCTGCAGAAGCAGCTGGACAGCTCCTTCGTCGCAGCCCTGATGACCATCGTCGGTTACTCTATCAACGATACCATCGTTATCTTCGACCGCATCAGAGAAAATCTCCGCATTCATTTCCGCCGGGGCGGCGATGTGGAGCAGCTGGCAAACCGCAGCGTTTATCAGACTCTGACCCGTTCCCTCTATACTGTCGTTACCTGCTTGTTCACCACCTGCGCCCTCTACTGGTTCGGCGGCGAGACCACCAAGGACTTCGCCTTCGCTCTGAACGTCGGTTTCCTGTCCGGCTGCTATTCCTCCATCTTTATCGCCAGCCCCCTGTGGGTCACCCTCCGGGGCTTCGGCGGTCAGCGTGAGGTAAAGCCGCTGGAAAAGACCGAGGAAGAGGCAGAATAATTTAATAGCTGAATAAAAAATGGCCTGTGAAAAAATGAGCATTCATTTTTTCACAGGCCATTCCTCTATATAGTTGCGAAGAAAAATGTCTGTAAGATAAACGAGCGAGAGCGTGTTTCCTCAGACTTTTTTTACAGCCCCTGTTACTTGTCGTGTGACATTAAGTTGTACAAGGGGAGGCAATCTGTTAAAATACGGTGAAGATGTTTCAGATATACAATTAAAATACGAGGACTGAAAAATGAAGAGATTATTTTGTTTGGTCAGTGCCATGATGGCGGCACTTTTGATTGCCGGCTGCGGCGGCGGTGAGAAGAAAAAAGAAGGAGTGCGGATTGTTACATCATTCTTCCCCATGTATGTGGCGACGATAAATATCACCGATGGGGTAGAGGGTGTGACGGTAAGCAATATGACGGCTCCTCAGACCGGCTGTCTCCACGATTATCAGCTCAGCGTTGAGGACATGAAGCGGCTGGAGGACGCCGATGTTTTTGTAGTCAATGGCGGCGGAATGGAGAACTTCCTGACTAAGGTTGCCGAGGCAAAGAAGAAGCTGCAGATTGTAGAGGCGGCGAAGGGCATTCCTATGCTGAAGGATGCCGAAGGCACCAATCCCCATCTGTGGGTAGGAATTTCCTGCTACATTCAGCAGGTGCAGAATATTGCCGACCAGCTGGTCAAGGCTGATGCGAAACATGCCGACCAGTACAAGAAGAATGCAGAGGCATATATCGCTAAGCTGAACAAGCTGAAGCAGGATATGCACGCAAAGATTGATCCACTGACCAACCGGAAGATTGTGACTTTCCACGAGGCTTTCCCCTACATGGCACAGGAGTTCAAGCTGGAGATAGTGGATGTGGTAGAGCGTGAGCCGGGGACAGAGCCCACGCCCCAGGAGCTGGAGGCATTGATTAAGCAGGTAAAGAGCCTGCCGGTGAAGGTGCTCTTTGCCGAGCCGCAGTATTCCCCGGCGGCAGCGGAGACAGTAGCCCGAGAAACCGGTGCGAAAATCTATCAGCTCGACCCCTGTGTAACCGGTGAGGCAAAGCCTGAGAATAAGGACGCTTATCTGAAGTCTATGGCAAAGAATGCTGATGTGCTGGCAGAGGCTCTTAAGTAAGGAGCGAAAACGACGCTCGCAATTGCATTATGAAGGAGCTGTGAAAAAAGTCTGACGAAAACACGCTCTCGCTCGTTTATCTTACAGACATTTTTCTTCGCAACTATAAAGAGGAAGGGACTGTGAAAAAATGAATGCTCATTTTTTCACAGTCCCTTTTGTGTTGCTCATAAATGAATTTTAGATTATAATGGGTAACTAAGCTATATTTAGGAAGGAACTCCGCAGATGCAGAATAAAAATATCAGAAATTTCTCCATCATCGCCCATATCGACCACGGCAAGTCCACCATTGCCGACCGTCTGATTGAGGCTACCGGTACGCTGACGAAGCGTGAGATGGCCGATCAGATTCTCGACAGCATGGATCTGGAGCGTGAGCGCGGCATCACCATCAAGGCGCAGACTGTCCGCCTGAACTACAAGGCCGATGACGGTGAAGAATACGAGCTGAACCTCATTGATACCCCGGGCCATGTTGACTTCAATTACGAGGTGTCCCGCAGCCTTGCCGCTTGCGAGGGCGCACTGCTGGTAGTAGACGCCACTCAGGGTGTCGAGGCTCAGACTTTGGCCAATGTTTACCTGGCGCTGGAGCATGATCTGGAAATCATCCCGGTCATCAACAAGATTGACCTGCCCAGTGCCGAGCCGGAGGAAGCAAAGCGGGAAATCCGTGATGTCATCGGCCTTGATACCGACAATGCTGTTCTCTGCTCCGCTAAAACCGGCGAAGGTATCGGCGATATTCTTGAGGCAATCGTAAAGTATATTCCTGCGCCATCCGGCAGCAATGATGAGCCGCTGAAGGCGCTTATCTTCGATTCCTATTTTGACTCCTACAAGGGAGTTGTAGCCAATGTCCGGGTCATGGAGGGTGCCATCAAAAAAGGTCAGACACTGAAGATGATGGCCACCGGCAAGGTCTTTGATGTTACTGAGATTGGCTGCTTCCGTCCTATGATGGTGGAGACCGGTATACTGCAGGCCGGTGATGTCGGCTATATCGCCGGCAGTCTGAAATCCGTCAGCGATGTCCGGGTCGGCGATACCGTCACCACCGCCGAGAACGGTGCTGCCGAGCCGCTGCCGGGCTACCGCGGGGCAAAGCCTATGGTTTTCTGCGGACTCTATCCCGTAGACAGCTCCGACTATGACAATCTGAAGGATGCTTTGGAAAAGCTGCAGCTGAATGATGCGGCGCTGGTCTTCGAGCCTGAGACATCAATCGCCCTCGGCTTTGGCTACCGCTGCGGCTTCCTTGGATTGCTTCACATGGATGTCATTCAGGAGCGCCTCGAGCGGGAGTACAATCTTGAGCTTATAATGACGGCCCCCAGCGTTATTTACCATGTATTCCAGACCGACGGCGAGGAGCTGGCTATCGACAATCCGGCGAAGCTGCCGCCTCCTCAGAAGATAGACCGTATTGAGGAGCCTTATGTAAAGGCTACCGTCATTGTCCCCAACGACTATGTCGGTGCCGTCATGCAGGTATCCCAGAACAAGCGCGGCATTTACATCAGCATGGACTACCTGGATGTGAACCGCGTTATGCTTACCTATCAGATTCCTCTGTCAGAGATAATATACGATTACTTCGACGAGCTGAAGTCCACCACCAGAGGCTATGCTTCCCTTGACTACGAGCTGTCAGACTATCGGGAGTCCAAGCTGGTGAAGCTGGATATCCTGCTGAACGGTGACGCGGTAGATGCTCTGTCCACTATTGTCCATGTGGACAATGCGGCCAACCGCGGCCGACTGCTGGCTTCCAAGCTGAAGGATCTCATCCCCAAGCAGATGTTTGAGATTCCCATTCAGGCCGCTATCGGCAGCAAGGTCATCGCCCGCACCAATGTCCGGGCCTACCGCAAGGACGTTATCGCCAAGTGCTACGGCGGTGATATTTCCCGTAAGAAGAAGCTGCTGGAGAAGCAGAAGGAAGGCAAGAAGCGCATGAAGGCTGTGGGCAGTGTTGAAGTGCCGCAGGAAGCATTCATGGCAATATTGAAGGTACATTGATACGCCATGAATAATTGCGGACTTTATTTGCATATACCGTTTTGCCGGCAGAAATGCTTCTACTGTGATTTCGTCTCCTATGCCGGACGCAGCGAGTGGATGAAGCCCTATGTGGAAGCGCTGCGGAAGGAAATCACCAATCGGGCGGGACTTATCTCAGCGGAGAAAAATCCCCGGACAGTTTCTACAGTATACTTCGGCGGCGGCACGCCGACGGCTCTGCCGGCAGAGGATTTGGCCGGACTGGTTTCCCTCATAAGGGAATCCTTCATCATGGATGAGGATGCGGAAATAACCGTGGAGGCAAATCCCGGTACAGTCAATCCTTCATATCTTGCCCGTCTGCGGGAGGCGGGGGCCAACCGCCTCAGCTTCGGCGTTCAGAGCTTCGATGACCGGCTGCTGAAAAATATCGGCCGTATTCATACCTCCAGTCAGGCTCATTATGCCTTAGAATGGGCCGTTGAAGCCGGATTTGATAATATCAGCATAGATTTGATGTACGGACTGCCGGGGCAGAGCCTTGATGATTTGAAGGCTTCCGTAGAGGAAGCAATGGCGGTGACACCGCGCCTGTCCCATATTTCCGTATACGGGCTGACCATTGAGGATGGCACACCCTTCCAGCAGATGCAGTGTGCCGGCCGGTTTACCGGCGAGCTGTCTCTGCCGGACGAAGACGAGGCAGGGGATATGTATGATTACCTGACGGCCGAGCTGCCCCGCCGCGGCTATGAACGCTATGAGATAAGCAACTATGCCCTTCCCGGCAAGGAGAGCCGTCACAATCTCAGCTATTGGCAGGATGTGCCGTATCTGGGATTGGGGGCAGGAGCTCATTCCTATGGACCGTGGGATGTAGGCGGCGAATACGGCTGCCGTTTCTCCGGTACCGGGAAGCTGGAGCCGTATATCCTCGGCCGGGACGAAGTGCGGTATGACCTGCTCAGTCGAGAAGAGAGCATGGAGGAGTTCTGCTTCCTGGCTCTTCGCACGGCGGTGGGAGTCTCCTGCCGGAGGTTCCGGGAGAAATATTCCGTGGAGCTGGAGAAAATTTTCGGTGAGGTCATCGAGCCGCTGGTAAAGCAAGGGCTGCTCGTTTCCGATGAAGAGGGTATCAGACTCACCCGGAAGGGTATGCAGTATGGAAATGTGGTCTTTCGGGAATTTCTTCTGACTTGAAAAAGATTTCGGATTTTCTAAAAAAGTATTGACAAAACGCTGACGAAGTTGTAATATACTCGATGTGCTCACAAGTCGGGGGCGTAGCTCAGCTGGGAGAGCGCTTGCATGGCATGCAAGAGGTCGCGGGTTCGATCCCCACCGTCTCCACCATCCGACAATACAGCCGCTCATCGTTGATGGGCGGTTTTTTTATGCCCATTTTCACATCATATAGAGAGTTTTCCCCAGATTTTATAAATTTTAGGTATTTGTTCCTGTGAAATAAAGACGATTTTCCTTTATGTTTGGTCATAAGTATGATAGAATTATAAACCGCTGGGCAGTAATGATGCTCCGTTAGCGTAAATGTGAAAGTAAATTCTTATAGAGAAGGTATAATGTGATGCGAAAAATAATAACAAGGGCAGCGTATTCGGTTTGGGCTGTCCTTTTGCTTGTCTCGATACTTCTGCCGCAGTACGGCCATGCCAATAAATCTGCCGGAAATGTGGTGAAGGTTGGCTACTACCAGAATGAGAATTTTCAGGAGGGAGCAGCCGATGGAGCAGCAAAGAGCGGATACAGCTACGAATATCTGCAGAAGATAGCCTCCCTTACCGGCTGGCGGTACAAGTATGTATACGGCTCCTGGGATGATCTGTTTGACGCATTCAAAAAGGGCGAAATTGATTTGCTGGCCGGCCTCGGCTATGCTGAGGAACGCAAGGCTATCATGAACTATCCTGACTACCCGATGGGGTATGAGGGATATTACCTCTTTGTCAGCAATGATAATACCGAAATCACTCTGGATCCCGGTACGCTGAACGGAAAGAAAATCGGAACCATCAGCGGTCTTCTGGATACAAATCTCCGAAAGTGGCTGAGGGAGAAGGGTGTGTCGGCTGAGGTCATCGTCTACAGGGATGTCAATGACCGGGACCAGGCACTGGAGCGCGGGGAGATAGATGCCTTTATCGGGGAAGGTGCCTCCGTAAGTGCCAAGCAAAAAAATAAGCCACTGCTGAAAATTGACAGCGTAAATATGTACCTCTGCGTTGCCAAGCAGCGCACTGACCTTCTTAATGAGCTGAATATTGCGCTCTCGACTATTGATACCAATGAGCCGTATTATCTGAATATGCTTTCGGGTAAGTATTTCAGCAACAGCGCTATCGGTGTTCATCTTCCGGAGTCAGGGCGCAAGTGGCTGGAAGGTCACAACTACACAATCCGTGTTGGCTATGTGGACAACTTTTTGCCGTACTGCGGCACGGATGCCGACGGCAAGGCTGTCGGCGTCATGGTGGATGCTTTGACGGTTGGATTCAGCAATCTGAAGACGGACCGTCCGGTGACCTTTGCATACAAGGCATACGCCACGAGCGAAGACATGATTGAGGATGTACATCGGCACAAGCTGGATGTCATTTTCCCTATTTCGGATAATGTCAATTTTTGTGAAGAAAATGATATGTATCCCTCCAGCGTGGTAATTTCTTCCGCAATGAACTTTGTTTATCAGGGACGTTTGGAAGATGCCAAGAAAAAACCGCTGACTATTAATCGGCACAATCAGATTCAGACCGATTATGCCAAGAGATATTTCCCGGATAGGGAGATAGTCTATCTCGACTCGGTGGAAGATTGTCTGAAGGCGGTAACGGTCGGTCAGTCCGGCGGCGCTATACTCAGCGGACTTCGGGCCAGCGTGCTGCTCAGGGCTGTCGACTATGAAGACCTGAGCTATGTGGAGCTGCCAAACAGTACCGTAAAGTGCTTCGGTGTCAGCAATTATCACAAGGGAATACTTCCGTTGATTAATCAGGCCCTGAATACCCTGCAGAAGAATAATACCGTCACCTACTCAGCAAAGTATTTGGAAAAGGCCCATGATTACAGCCTGACGGAGTTCCTGAAGCGCAACAGGCTGTCACTGTCTCTGCTGGCACTGCTGCTGATAGGCGGTGCGGCGGCAGCCTTTGTTATTGCCCGCATCAGATATCAGAAGCAGAAGCTGTATTACGACTTTGCCTATAAGGATGCGCTTACCGGTCTTTATAACCGCCGCCATCTGGACGAAGAGCTGGCGAAGCTGGAAAAGAAAGTACCTGATAACCTGATTTGCGTGAGCATGGACTTGAACGGACTGAAAACAGCCAATGATAATTTCGGCCATGCGGCCGGTGACGAACTGATCAGGGATGCCGGCAGACTTATTCAGGAAAGCTTTGGAAAATACGGCAATGTCTACCGAGCCGGCGGCGATGAGTTCTTTGCACTGCTCCGTACAGACCGGGCTACTTTTGAAAAAGCGAAGGTACAGCTGGATAAAAGCTGTGCAGAATGGAAGGGGAGCTTTGACTGCCCTGTACGCGTTTCGGTGGGAATGGCCATGAAGGAAGATGTTTCGGACGGACAGCTCGAAAGTATCTACAAGCTGGATGACACACGGATGTATGAAGCAAAGTCGGAATACTACAGAATCAATAAAATTGAAAGAAGAAAGCGCTGATAGGAAAAGCGGCAGGCGCATTATAAAATTTTTGCGGTAAAGCAGGAAAGCTGTATTATATAGCGAATATTAATTGCATAGAATAAATGATTCGCCGTGAGAGTCTTATTTTTATAAAAGGGGTGCGTACTATGAAAAAGATTCTTGTTCCTATCGACGGTTCCGCCAGTGCAACCGATGCAATCAAGCAGGCTATCGAGTATGTTCAGGCAATTAAGGATGCAGAGATTCTGTTCCTGCAGGTTTCCAATGTAAACCAGCTTTCCATCAACGCCTGCTTCACCGACAAGGTGCTGGAGGCTATTGCCGAGGCCGGCAAGGCAATCATCGCGCAGGCTCTCGATATGGTTCCCGCAGGCGTCAAAGCCAGCGATTTCACCATGACCGGCTCTCCGGCTGTGGCTATCGTAGACTTCGCCAACGAGCAGAAGGTTGATATGATTGTTATGGGCAGCCGCGGACTCGGTGTCATGAAGGGCATGCTTCTGGGCAGCGTAAGCCAGTATGTATTGGAAAATTCCAAGTGCCCGGTTCTCGTTGTAAAATAACCTGACAGTATATTTGAAATGATGAGGTGGCGCCCATGCCAATGTTCAAACGACAAGCAGCCGTACTGCTTGCGATGACAGCGTTGGCATTGGGCGTCGTCTTTTATTTATGGCCGGATGGCGACCCTCTGCAGTCGACTGGGAAGCCGGTGACGGTGACCGGCGGCGGTGTCACTCAGACACCCTCTGCTCCGCAGGATACCGGAAGCGGGACAACGACCGGCCCAGCTGTCAGCGGAGAAAAGCTGGTGGTATTCGTGACCGGGGCGGTAAAGGCGCCGGGCGTATACGAGCTTCCGGGGAGCAGCCGCATCGAGGATGCGGTAAAGGCCGCCGGCGGCTTTGGCCTTATGGCTGATACCCAGCGGCTGAATTTGGCGCAGCCGCTAAAGGACGGAGATTCTGTAGTGGTTCCTGCCGCACCGGAAGGAATGAGGGATGCCTCTGCGACGGCGGTCAGCGGCGGCAGCGGAGATAACAGCGTAGTCCGGCTCAACACGGCAACAGCCGCTCAGCTGGAGACTCTGCCGGGAATAGGTCCTGCTTTGGCCGGGCGAATCATCGAACACCGCAGCCGACACGGAGCTTTTCGGCGTATAGAGGATATACAGCTGGTGCCGGGAATCGGTGCAGGCCGATATGAGAAGATGAAGGGCAGGCTTGCCCTGTAGACAGAGGAGAACAGGTGGGGCTGATGAAATCACTGTTTCGGCTTGGTCAGCACCAGCTTTTCTTTCTCAATGTGCTTTGTCTGCTCCTTGGAGCGGGCATTATTATTGCCGATATCTGCGGACTGATTTCCCTTTCCCTGCTGGCAGGGCTGGGGGGACTGTCCGTTTTTCTTTTGGCACTGTCCGGGGTATGTGCGGCCCGGGAGAGTGTCTTTTTCTTTGCACCTGTGACGGCTCTCTTTTTTCTGCTGGGATTTCTTCGCTATGAATGTGCCTTAGGGGAGCCTGACTACAGCCGCCTGGCCGGTGAGCAGGTGAAGCTTGCCGGAGTGGTAGAGGAAAGTCCGGAGGTCGGCGTGGTAAACGGCAAGCCGCGGCGGCGGTTTGTCCTTCGGGTGACAGAAAGCAGTAATCTGTCGGCAGGGGGACAGCTGTATGTTTCGGAGATAATGAAGCAGCCGGATGGGGAATTCTCTCCCTTGGAAATCGGTGACAGGGTGAAGGTCTTCGGCAAGCTCCGGGCTATACGGGGCTACGGCAACCCCGGTCGGATTGATACTGTCCGTCAAGCTAAATCCAGGGGAATAAGCGGCCGGGTGACGGCGGTGACGCTGACAGTCAGCCGGTCTGCAGAGGATGAGCTGTCCGGCTGGATGCATCTGAGGCGGCAGATGGTACGGCTGCGGGAGCATTACAGCCGGAGCCTTGGGGAGACAATGCCCGATCGGGACAGGGCGGCGGTCATGGCTATGCTTTTCGGCGGTTACGGTGACCTTGACCCAGGACTGGTAGAGAGCTTTACCCTGACGGGAATTGTCCATATCCTTTCCGTGTCCGGCTCGCACATGGCCTTGCTGGCGGGAATTGTCCTTTGGCTGGGAGAGATGCTGCGGCTGAAGCGGCGCGTGATTTTTGCGGGGCTGACAGGAGTCGTTTTGCTGTACAGCCTGCTGTCGGGACTTATCCCTCCGGTAGTTCGCTCCGGTCTTATGGCAATAGCGGCATTTGGCGCTTTTGTCTGGGGGAGAGGAGACAGCCGGGACGGAGGCAGGTTGCTGGTGATTTTGGCGGCCGCTCTGCTGATTTATGAGCCTCGTTGGCTGTATGACATCAGCTTTCAGCTTTCCTTTTTGGCTACTGCCGGGCTGATTTATATTGCCCCCGAGGTCACCGCTCTGCTGACGGACAGAGGTCTGCCCCGCTGGCTGGCAATGGGACTGGCTGTCACCTTTGGGGCAAATATTTCTACGCTGCCGGTTATCGCCTGGTATTTCAATCAGTTCTCCCTGTCGTCCTTCGCGGCCAATCTGCTGATTGTTCCACTGGTAGACTTTATTATTGCGGTGACGCTCCTTGGTGGGATAGCCGGTCTCATACTGCCGCCGCTGATGAAGCTGACCTTTGTGACGGCAGGACTGACCATGGGGGCCGTCCGGGAATTGTCGGCTTTGCTGGCAGGTATGCCGTTTGGCAATATCTATCTGCCGACACTCTCACTGCCGATGACAGTCGGATATTACAGTCTTCTCTGTCTGCTTCTCTGGAAGAAAAGCAGGAGCTTTATGGCCGAAGGGATTCTGCAGGGATTGGACTGGGCAGGAAAATATATCCAGGGGAGGAGGTTGCTGCCGACTGCTCTTGGGATTGTGTTATCGATTGGCGGGCTGCTGTGGGCCTTTTCACCGGAGAGGAATATTACCTCGGTTCACTTTATTGATGTGGGACAGGGGAATGCTGCTCTGGTGGTTACCCCTCGGAGACAGGCATTTTTGATTGATACGGGAGGAACTATTGACAGCAATTTCGATATCGGAGCGAGGGTGGTAGTGCCGTATTTGAAGCATTACGGAGTGCAGCCGGAGGATCTGACTCATATCTTTCTCACTCACGCCCATGCGGACCATGCGGGAGGAGCCGGTGCAGTATGGCGATGGCAGAGGTCGGCAGGAGCGGTGCCCGCCCGGCTCATTACTGCCGGGGAGGGCAGGGATGCCTACTTCTCGGCAATGTATCTGTCAGGCAGTGAGAGGGAGGCAATCGATATGACGGCGCCGGTACCGGGTACGGTATATGATATTGACGGTGTAAAGGCAGAAGTCATGGACACCGCCGTGCCTGTGGGTAACGCTGACGGAAAGAGCGGCAGAGGTAATGAATATTCCATGGTGCTGAAGGTAACCGCCGGGGATATATCATTCCTTTTTACGGGAGATTTGCCGGCGGCAGGGGAAGAAAGACTGCTGACGAAATACGGCGAGGGAAATAAAAGAACCGAAGCGTTGAAGGCTTCGGTTCTTCAGGTGGCTCATCACGGGTCACATTCTTCTTCCGGGGAGAGTTTTCTTCGGAGGGTCAGTCCGGCGGCGGCGGTCATCTCTGCCGGCTTTCAGAATTCCTTCGGCCATCCACACAAGACCGTGTTGGACAGACTGACTGCTCAGGGCTGTCAGATACTGCGTACAGACCTTGACGGGGCGGTTGTTTTTCATACCGACGGCAAACGGCTGACGGTGGAAACTTTCTATTAAACAGTTTTGCTGGATTTGGTAAAAGTGTTTAATATGATGAACAGTTTTACTTCGAAAAGAGGGATTGCACCCAATTTACTGAATGAAAGACATTGACATTGATTGATGCTCTGCGTAAAATAAAGTTACACTTTATTTTACGCAGAGGGATGGAACTATGGATTATATATCTAGGCATATGGAATCGGAAATATTGGAGGCTAGCAGTCTCTATCCGGTGGTTATGGTAACAGGCCAAAGGCAGGTGGGGAAATCCACCATGCTGTATCATCTGAGTGATAAAACGCGCAGATATGTAACAATGGATGATGTGAACGCCCGGAGACTGGCTGAGATTGATCCGGAGCTGTTCTTTGATACATATGGTGAGCCGCTTTTAATCGATGAGTTTCAGAGAGTCCCTTCTTTGCTTTTGGAGATAAAGCGTCGAGTAGATATGAAGGCGTTAAAGGGAGAAAACAATGCCGGAATGTATTGGCTGACTGGTTCGCAGAAATTTGTAATGATGAAGGAGATTGCTGATTCCTTAGCTGGAAGAGTAGCCGTGTTTGAATTAGCCGGCTTGTCTACAGCAGAGCTGGATGGGATACCGGCAGCACCATTCTCCCCGGATATAGAGGCGTTGAGGAAGAGGCAGCAGATAAGGCAACAGCGCGATGTGCATCAGGTTTTTAACCGAATTTATGAGGGGAGTATGCCGAAGCCTAATGTCGTGCCGGAGTTGGATGTAAAGCGCTATTATATGGATTATATCAACACATATATTGAGCGGGATATAAAGGCGCTGTCTCAGGTTGGGAAACTAAATGAGTTTTACGATTTCATGGTGTTTATGGCGGCTCGTACCGGACAGGAACTGAAGTATGCTGATATAGCAAAGAGTATCGGTGTTTCAGCTCCTACAGCAAAAGAATGGGTGGCGATACTGGAACGGTCGGGAATAATATATATTCTTCATCCGTACTTCAGCAATATTAGTAAGCGTCTTGTAAAGACACCGAAGATGTATTTCATGGATACTGGCCTGGCTGCTTATCTGTGCCGTTGGCCGGATGCCTCAACTCTTGAATATGGCGCAATGGACGGGGCCTTCTTTGAGACCTATGTGGTGACAGAAATAATCAAGCACTACTATAATGAGGGGGCTAGACCGCCTTTATATTATTACAGAGACGCGGATAAGAAAGAAATAGATTTGCTGATAATAGACGGAAAGAAACTCTATCCCATCGAAATAAAAAAGGGGAAGAATCCGGCAAATCCTGACAGAAATTTTGACGTGTTGGAGAAATTCAAAGGTGAGTTTGATATTCAGCCGGCACTGGTAATATGCATGGCAGACGAACTGGTACCATATAAGCGGGATGTGTGGTATTGCCCAGTGAATTTGATTTAAACTTCAAAAAGAGTTGTGGCTTTTAACCATTTCAGTGGTATAATATCAATGGAAGCAGAATACTGAGGGCGTTGCTCTCATATCTGTTGATTTATTATTATTTTTCAGGAGAGTGCTTTTTGCGTAAGTACAATTACAATTCAGTGGAGATTGCGGCAGCCTAGCGGAGGTTTGCTTGCAGTCTGAACAAACCTCCTGCTGGGAAAGCGGTTGAAGAAAACAACATTCGGGAGGAAAAACAATGAATAAAAATAACATAACATTTCGTTTGGAAAGAAAAGAAGAATATCGGCAGGTCGAAGAGCTGGTAAGGGAAAGCTTTTGGAATGTGTATCGTCCGGGGTGCGTTGAGCATTATCTGCTGCATTTACTGCGCGAACATAGTGATTTTGTGCCGGAGCTTGATATCGTAATGATACAGAACGGAAAAATCATCGGGCAGAATGTCTTCGTGAAAACTGTCATAAAGGCAGATGACGGCAGGAACATTCCCATAATGACGATGGGGCCGGTATGTATTGCAAATGAGCTGAAAGGGCAGGGGTACGGCAAAATGCTCCTGGATTATTCACTTGCGAAGGCGGAAGAAGCCGGATGCGGAGCCCTTTGCTTCGAGGGGAATATCGACTTCTATGGAAAGAGTGGCTTTTCTTTTGCAGAGAATTTCGGTATAAGGTATCATGGCTTGCCTGAAGGGGCAGATGCCTCGTTTTTCCTTTGCCGGGAGCTTATCGACGGCTATCTTGACGGTATCACGGGAGAGTACGCTACACCGGATGCATATCTGATAGATGAAACCGAAGCAGAAGAATTTGATAAATCCTTTCCGTATATGGAGAAGCTGAAACTGCCGGGACAAATTTTCTGAATGAAATAAGGATTGGCGGAGTGACCAGTGTCACTCCGCCAATTTTTCTCTGTTTAGCTTTATAGGCAAGGGGAAGAAGGTGCAGCCTCATTCAATAGCAGCTCCACATTCTCCGGACAATATTCTATTTGCTCAGACCAGCGGCGTATCTGCTCGGGAAGGTCGCCTCGCATGGCAGTGACGCAGAAAATGTATTGGGCGGACGAGCGGGCGTAGACAACGACTTTGTCCGGGCCGGCTTCATCGGCGCAGCAAAGCTGGCGATAGAGGATATACTGATAAAGACGATTGAAAAGCTGGGGAGGATACTCCTCAGCGTATTTTTTTAGCAGTCCTTCAGATGATGGAAGCTGGGCGCGAAGGTCAGCAAGGCTGGCCGTCCACTGTTCGTCTATGGGCTCGGTTCGGGACAGGACATCAATGACAGCAAGATTGAATGACAGAGAAGTGTCGGGGGTAAAGTAGAGGTCGCTGTCTTTGATGTCAATTCCTGTGAGCTGAAAGACTTCGGCGAAGGAAAATTTGTGGCCGTCATCTTCAGCGCAGAATGTCAGAGGGGAAGTGTCCGCCAGCAGCAGCTCCACGGACTTTTCACAGGACAGGCCGACACCGCCCAACTCGATATCTCCGGCCATGACAAAGAAGCGGGGGTGATTGGTGCAGATGTCGCAGAGGATATCCTCCCCCGCTTCGCGAATGAGCTGGCAGAGACCGTCAGTCTGCAGGAAGGGACAGCGCTCATCCTCGGTGAGACGGAAGGAGGTTCCTTCACCGGTAGTATTGATGTTTCGTCGTATCAGTTCGCCGAGGGGTGTCTGCAGTGACCGGTAAAGGTCGGCAGTGGCCGGGTCGATGTCTATCTCCCAGCCTCGGCAGCAGCTGTGATGACAGCCGTCGGCAAGGCAGGAAAAGTCGTCGTAGAAGGTCGGAAGTATGGTAATCATTGTCTATCTCCGGTAAGTCCAGGTTTACCGGCATCTAAGTCTGAAAGAAACATCTGTCGTTCATAAAGGACTTCTTTGCAGACTGCCATGCCGTAGGATCTGCACATTATTATAGTACCTATCGTTATCCCTGCCAAATGCGAATTGTGATGATTCACCGACAATATGCTATAATGGGAGGCAAGGATAGAAATAAATCGTCGAAAAGAGGTAACCAAGCATGAAGAAGATTTTACTGGTTGATGCCTGTGTTCGTGAAGAGTCACGCACCCGCGGGCTGGCCGAGTATCTGATGAACAAGCTGGAGGGCGAGAAGGAAGTCATTCGCCTCATTGATGAGCCGCTGCAGCCGATTGACGGCGATTATGTAAATAAGAGGGTGGAGTTGATAAACGGAAAAGCCTTCGACCATGAGATGTTCCGTTGGGCGAAGCAGTTTGCTGAAGCGGATGAAATCGTAGTGGCAGCTCCCTACTGGGATATGTCCTTCCCCTCGATACTGAAGGTCTACATAGAGCATATCGAGGCTATGGACATAACCTTTGGCTATTCCGACGAGGGCGTACCAACCGGACTTTGCAAGGCAAAGAAGCTCTACTATGTTTCCACCTCCGGCGGTCCGATATATGACGGCAATCTAGGCTTCCGGTATGTAACCCGTCTCTGTGAGGATTTCTGGGGGATACCGGAGACGAAGCTGTTTCAGGCGGAGCTTCTGGATGTAGTGGGGCAGGATA
Source organism: Selenomonadaceae bacterium (assembly GCA_030523645.1). GTDB lineage: Bacteria > Bacillota > Negativicutes > Selenomonadales > Selenomonadaceae > RGIG250. The sequence continues at coordinate 70,687 of JAUNIB010000003.1, read as the reverse complement.
TACCGGGCATTTTGGCTGACGCCAAAAAGAAAATCGACGAATATTTTGCCTAAAGATAAATCCAAGATTAAACCAACAGAAAACAACAAATTGTTGACTTGAAACAATTTATATTGCATATAAATTGCATAAATATTACAATATCTGGGATTTTATGCAATGTTTTTGTGTATACTTGATAAAAACTATAGATATTTATTGTTGTTTTTGATATAATCGCAACAGTTGATATCGTAAATTGTTAATTCTCAAAGAGAATTGATGCAGAAAATGAGGGAGGAATTCATAATGGAATGGGGAAAATTCGGTAAACTTGCAGCTCTTGGCGTAGCAATGACTTTCTCTGCTGTAGCTCTCACCGGCTGCGGCGGCGGAGACAACAAAGGCGCTGAGAAAAAAGTAGAGAAGAAGTTCATCAACATCGCTACCGGCGGTACTGCCGGTACCTATTATCCGCTGGGCGGCGCAATGGCCGAAATCCTTAACAAAGCCATTCCGGGCATGAATGCCAGCGCTCAGTCCACCGGTGCTACCGTTGCTAATATCAATATGCTGAAGGATGGCAGTGTCGATATGGCTATCGTTCAGAACGATATTACCTACTATGCCGCCAACGGCACCGAAATGTTCAAGGATAAGAAGGTTTCCAACCTGAAGGCAATCGCTGCTCTCTATCCGGAGACCGTACAGATGGTTACTCTCGAGAAGAGCGGCATCAAGTCCGTTGCTGAGCTGAAGGGCAAGCGCGTTGCTGTAGGCGCTGCAGGCAGCGGCACCGAGGCTAATGCCCGTCAGATTCTCGAGGCTGCCGGCATCACCTACAATGACATCACTGTTCAGTACCTCTCCTTCGGTGAGGCTGCCAACGCTCTGAAGGACGGCAATGTAGATGTAGGCTTCGTTACCGCCGGTTTCCCCACCTCCGCTATTCAGGATATTGCTTCCCAGCATAAGGTTCGCGTCCTGTCCCTCAGCAAGGACATGATTGCCAGCCTCACCAAGAAGTATCCGTTCTACACTCAGATTACCGTTCCCAAGGGAACCTATGCCGGCTTTGATGAAGATGCCACCACCGTTGCCGTACAGGCTATGCTGGTCTGCAACGACAAGGTTAAGGATGATCTCGCATACAGCATCACCAAGTCCATCTTCACCAATCTTGACAAGCTGAAGGCTGCTCACTCTGTAGGTAAGCTCATCAACAAGGAAGCTGCTCAGAAGGGTCTGCCTATCGCAATCAGCGCAGGTGCCGAGAAGTTCTACAAGGAAAAATAATCGGCTGACTGAGGCTCGATAGAACCAAAATAGTCAAAGATGACGGGGCGGATGGTTCAGACGGAGACTGGCGTAAGGACGCGCGGTGAGTGCGTCAGGACACCGGATGCCTTCGCCGAGACCACCGCCCTTCTTTTTCTGAATACTATGAAGATAAATTCACGCTGGATGTTCGCAGTCCTGACGGTGCTGATGCTCTGTCTGGCTTATTGGCTGATGTCTCCTGCGGTGTACATCTCCTATGACGGCGGCGGCAAGTCGTACAGTGCCAGGGCTGGCATGGACATTCATCTGCGGTTTATTCATTCGGTGCAGAAGACTCCGGTGGAAGAATTCCTCACGTTGAGTCCTGACCGAAATTCCTTCGAACTCCTGTATACCCGCTACCAGTCCTTCGGAGTGGGGCTGCCTTTCCTTCCTACAGAAGGGAAGCTGCGGCAGGAGGGAGATTACTTCATCATGGACGGCATGGGCCGTCATTATCCAAGCCTGTCTTTGCGTCCCGGCCTCGGTACGGAGCTGACGGTGTGGATAGAGGGAGATGAATACCGGCTCTACGAGCTGCTTCCCTTGGGAAGCAGGGTAGACCTGTATATCGCTCCGCGTTATCAAATGATTACCGGCGGGAGAAATCAGTAATCCTGTCCGGCGAAAGGAAATGTCCCTATGGCAAAGCAAGAACCGGCACTCCGGGAGGATGTCCTCAACGAGCTTGAGAAGGAATCAAAGCTCAAGGACTATTCCGGTATTGCCGGAAAAATCATCACGGCAATCTGCCTTACATTCACCTGCTTCCAGCTTTATACCGCTATTTTCGGTGTACTGGATGCTCATCTGCAGCGTGCCATTCACCTGGGGTTTGGCCTGGCTCTGGTCTTTCTCCTGAAGCCGCTGTTTGCAAAGGACCGTTCTGCTTATATTCACCCGGTTGATTTGCTGCTTTCGATTCTTGGTGCGGTCTGTCCGGCCTATATAGTCATCCAGTACAAGGAACTGGTAGGCCGAGCCGGTCTGATGACCACCGAGGATTACATCGTAGGTGCTATCGGCGTTATTCTCGTTATCGAGGCTACCCGCCGCATCGTCGGTATACCGATGGTTACGGTTGTAGGCATTTTCCTGGCCTATGCCTTCCTCGGTCCTTACATGCCGGATGCCATCAGTCATCGCGGTCTTACCCCTGAGCAGCTGGTAGGTCACCTGTTCTTTACGACTGAGGGTATTTTCGGTATCCCCTTGGGCGTATCCTCTACCTTCATCTTCCTGTTTATTCTCTTCGGTGCTTATCTGGAGTCCACCGGTCTTGGCAAGTTCTTCATTGATATTGCCAATGCTATTGCTGGCTGGGCAGCCGGTGGTCCGGCTAAGGTTGCCGTCCTGTCCTCCGGTCTCATGGGTACTGTATCCGGCTCCTCCGTTGCCAATGTAGTAGGCACCGGCAGCTTTACCATCCCCATGATGCACAAGCTTGGTTATGATAAAGAGTTCGCCGGCGCTGTTGAGGCAGCCGCCTCCACCGGCGGTCAGCTGATGCCGCCGGTAATGGGTGCCGCCGCATTTCTTATGGCCGAGTTCGTTGGTGTGCCTTATATCGACATCGTAAAGGCCGCTCTCATTCCGGCTGTTCTCTACTTTATGGGCGTTTGGCTCGGCGTTCACTTCGAGGCAAAGCGCAAGAATCTGAAGGGTGTACCCCGTGAAGAGCTGCCGAAGCCGATGGATATTCTGAAGGCCCGCGGTCATCTGGCTATCCCCCTCATCGTTATCGTCTATCTGCTGGTCAGCGGTTACACTCCCATGCGCGCAGCTCTCTATGCCATCGGGCTTTCCATCGTGGCTGCCTGCACCAGAAAGAGTACCCGCCTTTCCCTCGTGGATGTATTCAATGGACTGATTGCCGGTGCTAAGGGTATCCTCTCCGTTCTTGTCGCCTGCGCCGCTGCCGGTATCATCATCGGCGTCGTCACCAAGACCGGTGTAGGCCTGAAGATGGCTTCTGCTCTTCTGGAGCTGGCCGGCGGCATGATGCTCCCGTCCATGTTCTTCACCATGATAACCGCTTTGCTGCTTGGCATGGGCGTTCCCACCACAGCAAACTATGTTATCACCTCTACCATTGCAGCTCCGGCGCTTGTTCAGCTTGGCGTGCCGGTACTGGCTGCTCACATGTTTGTATTCTACTTCGGTATTATCGCCGATGTTACCCCTCCGGTCGCTTTGGCGGCTTACGCCGGGTCGGCAATTGCCGGCGGCAATGCGCTCAAGACCGGTGTCAATGCTTCCAAGCTGGCTATTGCGGCTTTTATCATTCCCTATGTTTTCGTGCTGTCGCCGGAAATCCTGATGATAAAGGCTACGATACCAAATCTCCTGTGGTCGCTCAGTACGGCCATCATCGGTATGGTTGGCGTGTCTTCCTCCCTTATCGGTTATCTGACCGGCAACCTGAATGCCCTTGAGCGTGTGCTGCTCTTTGTCGGCGGTCTTATGATGATTTACCCCGGTCTTGTCACCGATGCGGCCGGTCTGGCAATCATCGCCGGTATCATTATTCTTCAGCGCCGGAACAAGAGCGCTGTAGCTTAATCCTCAGTTTCTGCAATAAATAAGCTGTGAAAAAGCCTGACATAGACCTCATCCGTCTCGCTTCGCGAGCCACCTTCTACAAACATGCTAAGTTCATCCATCGCTACGCTCGGATATCACTAAGCAGTTTGTATGGCTCGCACTAAATCCGCAAGCTCATTAAGTGCTCATGCACACTCAGAGGGGAAGGTCTTTACCCTCCCCAATGGGGAGGGGGGACCGGCGTAGCCGGTGGGTGAGGTGAATAAACGGTTTTCTTACAGACATTTTTCTTCGCAACTATATAGAGGAAGGGCCTGTGAAAAAATGAGCATTCATTTTTTCACAGGCTCGTTTTTGTTTCTGAATAAATTGCATGATTTGTCTGTTGCAGAAAGACACTTTCGGGGAGATATTCTGCATGAAAGACATAAGCCTTGCAAAAGTATTCGTTTAGGCATATAATTAGAGCATTAAATTAAATTTTGCGGAGGGAGAGAATGGACTGGCAATCTAAGCTTTTCATTGATACATACATACAGCCGCGGGGAGCCCGGAAGAAGCTTGAAGCAAGCGAGGCAATCCGTCAGCCTGTGTACATTTACGGCAGCTGCGGCTTTGGCAAGACGGAGCTGCTGAAGCAATATTTCAAAGGCCGCGAGGACTATGAAATGTTCAGCGCCAGAGCGGTAAAACCCAGGGAGCTTATGGACAAGCTGTTTCCTGCGGGAGAAGATAAGCCGGAGAACGGGAAGGCGGCAGCCGGCCGAATTCTCGTTATTGATGATTTGTACGGAATATTCGGCAATCTTCTTCGCCGTGAGTGGAGAGAGCTGTTTGAGCGCTGCCGGGCGGAGGAAAATCTTTGGCTCATAGTCTGCTCCCGCAGCAGCAAGGTTCCTTATTATCAGAAGGTGTACGGACGAAGCGGCCTGACGATAATATCAGAGGATGATTTGAGTCTTTCCTATGCCCAGATAGAAAAGCTCTTCAGGAAGAACGGGGTTGAGCTGCCGCCGGAGGCAATGGAAGAAGCATATAAAAGGGGAAGCGGAAATCCTCTCTGGACATTCCTTCAGCTGAATAATTTTAAGGCGGAGCCGGATGTGAAGAAGGCTTTCCGCAAGTCGAGATTGGATGGCTGGCGTCTCCTTACGGAAAATGTGTACAATACCTGGCCGAAGGACATGCTGGAGCCGATTATCAAGCTGTCTATTCTGAACGAGTTTGACTTGGCGGCGGCTGAGGAGATAACCGGACTGCCTCATATCAAGAGACTGCTGGACAAGGCTGAAGAGCTGGGGAATTTCCTGATTAGAGAGGGCGAGGCCTATCACATCAGGGAAATCATGCGGCAGGCTATGGTGGCTCAGCAGTACCGCAAGCGCAAGCGGGTGAAGCAGATCTGGCAGACAGACCATACCCGCCGTACGACTCAGGAGATTCGCGTGGAGACAGCGATGAAGGAGTCCGGTATCAATGACAAGGAGCTGGAGATTATCAAGCTCATGGCGCTGGGGAAGACCAACATGGAAATCGGCGACGGCCTGGGAGTCCGTGAGGTCACTATCAAGTACCATAATATGAAGATTTTCAAGAAACTCGGTGTGAAGTCTCGGATTCAGGTAATCAGAGAGGCCCAGCGCCGAGGGCTGATATAAAAAAATAAAAAGCTTTTCAAGAGCTGAGGTAAGAGGTGCTGCTCATGGGGAATAAGCTGAAGCGAATCAAGAAACTGGTGGTGGGATTGACAGCGGCAGGCTGCTGTTGGCTGTCCTTTGCCGGCATCGGTGGTGTAAATTCGGGAGGCTGCCCTGTGGGCAGCTTTTCTATGCCTGCAGCTGCCGCAGCTGTTCTGCGGGAGCCGCAGGTGGCCGGCAGCTATAACAGCGGAGATACCTGGGTCGTGTACTGGTATCTCTGCGGCTCCGACCTGGAGTCGAATTACGGAGCGGCGTCTCTTGACCTGCAGGAGCTGAGCCGGGTCAGCCTGCCGCCAAATTTGAAATTTGTCATTGAGACCGGCGGCTCAAATATCTGGCATACGGAAGGCGTAGATAATCACGCCCTTACCCGATATCTTTTTGATTCCAACGGCGTGCATGAGATAAGCCGGGTCGATGATGCCGATATGGGTGCGCCGGAAACTCTGACCGACTTCCTGGCCTTCGGTCAGCAGTTTGAGGCACAGCATAGGGCCCTTGTCCTGTGGAATCACGGCGGCGGCTCGTTGGGCGGCGTATGCCTTGATGAGCGTACCGGTCGAATCATCGGGCTGGACGCGCTGCAGAGTGCCATCAGCAGAGTATACGGACGCGATGAGAGCAATCCTCCTTTTGAGCTTATCGGCTTTGACGCCTGCCTGATGGCTACAGCCGATGCGATGAGCGCGCTCCACGGCCTTACCCGGGTGATGGTAGCCTCACAGGAGTCGGAGCCGGGCAACGGCTGGAAGTATGACGGCTGGCCCCGCGTGTTTAGTGAGAATGATGTTGTTACAGCGGCTGATGTCGGCCGGGCTATCGTTGACAGCTACATGGACGGCTGCCGGGAGTACGGTACGGAGGCCAATGCCACTCTCAGCCTGATAGATGTCACTCAGACACCGTTTGTTCGCAAAGCATTGAACGACTATTCTTATGGTGCGCTGAACCGGGCGAAGCAGGAACCGCAGAGATTTTTCTCTGCCTTTGGCCGTGCGGCGGACAGCACAGAAAACTATGGCGGCAATACAAAGAGCACCGGCTACATGGATATGGTAGACCTGGCTTCACTGGCGGACAATACGGCCGGTATGCTGCCGAGGGAAGCAAAGGCACTGGCCGGAGCGGTGGACAATGCTGTTCTCTATAGAGTCTCCGGTCCCTATCGTCCCTATGCCCGAGGAATATCGGGCTACTATCCCTATGATGGCGGAGCAGAGCTGTTCAACAGATACGCTTCTCTATCCGTAGCTTCGCCGGCGGTGAAATCGCTGTATGGATATCTCCTTTCGGGACAGACGATGGATTTCGGCGGAGAGCAGGAGACTGGCAGCACAGTCAGACCGCAGGAACCGCCGTCTATTTCTTCAGTAAATCACAGTATGTTCAACATTGAATCGCTGGAAGATACACCCATCGATGTTGATAAGGACGGCAGCGCCTTTGTGAAGCTGTCCCCGGAGGCAATGGATAACCTGTCAGCGGTTCATTGTCAGCTGTGCTATATCGGCATGGAAGATGGAATCATTCTGACGCTGGGCAGTGACTCGAATATTATTGCCGATTGGAAGAAGGGTGTTTTTAAGGACAACTTTGACGGTACCTGGCCGATGCTGGACGGTCACCCGGTCTACATCGAGATAACCGAGGAAAACGACGAATTCTGGCTATACTCCATTCCGGTGAAACTCAATGACAGACCGTGTACTCTGGAGGCCGTCTATGATCTGAAGGAACAGAAGTACAAGATTCTTGGGGTCAAGTACGAGGACAGCAGCAAAGGTATAGTCAGAGACCGGAATCTGGAGAAGATAAAGCCGGGCGACAAGATAACTACCCGTCATTATGCAGTGAGCATCTCTGACAGTAAGAAAGATCAGGAACCGGTAGAGGTGGATGTAGATACCTTTACCGTGAGCAGGAAGCTGACGCTGGCTGATGAGTCGGTGGGAGACGGCCTGTACGGCTATATGTTTGAGTTCGTTACGCCGCAAAATACCTCTGCTTTGTCTGATTTCGTTACCTATACGATAAAGGATGGCAGCATTGCTACTGCTGTCGGAATACCGGAGAAATGAGAACCGTGACCAGTTTCAAACTGAACAGACAGCAGTGTCAGGTAATCGAAAACCTGACGGATAATATTCTGCTGATGGCACCGGCGGGGACCGGCAAGACGAACACGCTGGCCCTGCGGATAGCCAAGATAATAAAAAACGGCAAAGCGCAGCCGGAGGAAATACTGTGCCTTACCTTTACCAACAAAGCCTGCCGGGAGATGAAGGAAAGAATCGGCAAGGTGGCAGGAGACTGTGCCGCCGGGGTGGAGGTGGCCACGATTCACAGCTTCTGCTACCGGCTGCTGAAGGCGTGGGCAGGAAAGGCGGCTGCCGGGGATATACCGGGAGACTTCGCCGTGGCGGACGAGGAAGATTCCGGGGAAATCCTGCGGCAGGCGGCAGGCGGCTGGGATGTACCGCTGCAGGCTCTGGTGAACTTCGTTTCCTTAGTGAAGGAGGTCCGGCTGAAGTACGATATCTTTGACAGTCCCGATGACAGAGATGCCTACCGATTGGCGATAGAGCTGCTTCGTGACCGGGATAGGCAGCGTCTGCGGGATGCTACAGCAGTAGAGGAAAACCGGTACGAACCGATAGAGCGGCTGGCAGAGATTGCACCGGAGGCCGGGGCGGGGCTGCTGTGCCGCTATGACATGATGATGGCCCGGTCAAAACTTCTTGATTACAATGACCTTCTTATCCGCTGCCGGCAGCTGCTGGCAGCAGATGAGGTGGTTGAGCGGCTGCGGTGGAATTTTATTTCCATAGACGAGGCGCAGGATTTGAGCGAGGTGGAGTATTGCCTGCTGTCGAGAATTTTCGGTGAGGCGATAATTCTGCTGGCCGGTGATTTCTTCCAGACTATATATGAGTGGCGAGGGTCAAATCCCACAGCGGTTATTGAAGCCTTTCGCCGAAGCCGTACTCCGACGGAGATTGCGTTCACAGAAAATTACCGGGCGACGCCGCTGCTGGTAAATGCTGCCAATGATTACCTCCGGGAACTGGGGGGCGGCAGCAGCGTATATCCGCTGATTGCCGCAGAGGCTGCGGCAGATGAGGCGGAAGGGGAGCCGATAATCCTCCATGAAGCAGAGTCCGAGACAGATGAAGCTCGGTGGATATACGACCGGCTGGTGTCTATGAAGCTGACCCCTGAGGATTATAGCCGGACGGCAATCCTCACTCGCAGCAACAAGCAGAATGAGCGGCTGACCCTGGCCTTGGAGACGGAGGGATTCAAGCGGGGAGGCGAGCCAATCCCGTTCAGCCTTATTGATGAGTTTCGGTTCTTCCGTCATAGTGAGATAAAGGATGCTCTAGCCTTCATTCGGCTGGCGCTGCGGACAGGTGACGATGAGAGCTGTCGGCGGCTGGCCAGAGATTACTTCCCCAATATCGGACAGGCGGCCATCGACAAGCTGACTGCGCCGGAGGCGGCAGAGGCGGGACTGCGGCTCTGTGATTTCTTCGAGCCGCTGACGCTTTCCGCCGGTGAACCGTATAAGCTGCTGCGGGGAGCTTTGGTCGCCGGGAATGTAGTGGTGCTGGACACGGAGACTACCGGCCTAGATACAGGTCGGGATGAAGTGATACAGCTTGCAGCTATCCGCATTGATGACAAGGGCAGGGAATTGTCCCGCTTTATGCGGTTTATCCGGCCGTCGGAGGGACGATCGGTAGGGGACTCGGTGAATACCCACGGCTTCACCGATGAATTCCTGGCTGAGAAAGGCGGCGAAGCGGCTGAGGTTTTCCGGGCCTTTAATGAGTTTTCCGCCGGAGCGGTGCTGGTGGGCCACAATGTTTACTTCGATTTGGCCATATTGCAGTCCCATTTCGCCCGGGCGGGAGTGGAGCAGGCTACTGCGGCGGCAGTCTACGACACGCTGGACATTTTCCGCCGTTTTTACCCGGAGCTGAAAAACCACAAGCTGGGAACAATCGGCGAATTTATTCAGGTAAAGCACGCTTCTACTCACGATGCCTTTGACGATATATGTGCTACGGCCGAGTGCCTGATTTTTGCGCTGGAGAAGAAAATCATCCCCTTGGCAGCCCGGCGGGAAGCACTGGTGGAGAAGTACCGGAAGCTTACGGAGAAAGCGGCAATGATGATCGGCGGTCTGCGTCAGGCAGCCCGGAAGGAGCGTCCCTGCGGACTGGTGAACTATATCGCTACCGTCTGCGGTCTGAAAAAGCACTGCGAGGCAATGGACAAAAGGGATGACCGGAGCCGTCACCTGTCAAATCTCCGGCATCTCTACCTGAAGGCACAGGAGGATGACGAGCCGTTCCTGTCACCGCAGGCGGCTGCCGAAGCCTTCCTCCGGCAAGCTGCTCTGTCGGCGGGGAATATGGAAGCCATGCTGAAGAAGCGGCCCCGGATACCGGTAATCACCATTCATCAGGCAAAGGGCATGGAATTTGACCGGGTGTTTCTGGCCGGGGCCAGCGACAATCAGTTCCCTACATATAATGTAACGAAGCTCCGGGAAGGTCCGGAGAAGAAGAAAAAGCTGGGAGAGGAGGCCAGACTTTTCTATGTGGCCATAACCCGAGCGAAAAAGAGTCTGACAATCTCCTGGCCGGGGGTAGCCTACAGCGGACGGCGGACTCAGCCCAGCCGTTTTATCGGCGGACTTTCCGGCAAATACACGAAGAATGCCTGAGAAAGCAGAAAAATCTTTGCAAAAATCACAGAAAATGCACTTAGAATATTGTATTTTTTAGTCGATTTTGCTATATTTTAGTAAAGCAATTTGACTCTGAAGAGGTCTCGGCGGAGAGATTTCTGAGGAGCGGTAAAATTTTTAAGGAGTGACTTAGGTATGAAGAAGAAAAACATTCTCCTGTGCGTTGCAATCGCAATGCTGTCCCTGCTTCTGACTGCCTGCGGCGGCGGCCCGAAACAGCAGAGCTCCGGCTCTGGCAAACAGGCTGCGGCTGACAACGGCAAGAAGCTGGTCATCTACACGTCCATGAAGGAATCCCTCATCGGACCTATCGTAGAAGGCTTCAAGAAGGCAAACCCTGGCGTAGATGTAGACTATCAGTCTGCCGGTGCCGGCAAGCTCATGGCCAAGATTGCTACTGAGCGTCAGAGCGGCAAGATTCTGGCCGATGTTATCTGGACCAGTGAGGTTCCTGACTTCTACTCTATGAAGAATGAAGGCATCCTCGAGACCTACAAGCCCAGCAACCTGAAAGAGCTCATCAATCCGTTTGATGACTATGATGGAAGCTTCACCGCTGCCCGTCTCGGTACTCTCGGTATCGTTATCAACACCACCAAGATTAAAGAGAAGCCGACCCAGTGGTCCGATCTTCTCAAGCCTGAGTACAACAAGGCTTTCGGTATTGCTGACCCGGCTCTCTCCGGCACCAGCTACATGTCTGTAGCTCTCCTCGAGAAGCAGTTTGGTTGGGATTTCTTCCACAAGCTCCATGACAATGGCACCCGCATTGGTAAGGGTTCCGGTCAGGTTATCGACGACACCTCTTCCGGTGAGCTTTCCGCCAGCCTCGCCGTAGACTACATCACCAACAGCAAGATTAAGAAGGGAGCAAAGCTCGCTCTCTGCTATCCGCCCGAACTGCTGGTAGTACCCAGCCCGGTTGCTATCTTCAAGGGTGGCCAGCACATGGATCTCGCCAAGAAGTTTGTTGATTACCTCCTCAGCAAGGAAGCTCAGCAGGTTGTTGCCAACGAAGGCACCATTCCTGTTCGCTCCGATGTAAAGGTTCCTGAGAAGTTCGGCCTGCCGACTCCGAAGGATGCTGCTGAGCGCGGTATCAAGGTTAACTACACCGAGATTCTGCCGAAGAAGGCTGACACGATCAAGCAGTTCACCGAGATTATCGGCAAGAAATAAGATCGAAACCACAGCGGCGGAACAGTATTGTTCCGTCGCTGTTTTTTCAACAAAAAAGAAAAAGTAAGTACGATTTCATATTCGTGAACCTTTGTTTGCCGATTGGCAGCGAAATTCTTATAGGAGGTACCCAAAATGGATTTTATCCATGTGGAGGGTGTGTCAAAAGCCTACGCCGACCATCATGTCCTGAATGAATTAACTCTGGACATTCACAAAGGCGAGTGCTTCACCCTGCTGGGACCGTCCGGCTGCGGAAAGACCGTACTGCTTCGCCTTATTGCCGGCTTTGAGGTGCCGGATCAGGGCAAGCTGTACATCGACGAGACTCTGGTATCAGATCCCGGTGAGCATGTCAATGTTCCCCCGGAGAATCGTGCCATTGGCGTCGTGTTCCAGGATTATGCCGTATGGCCCCACATGACAGTTTTTGATAATATTGCCTATCCCCTGAAAATCGCCAAGTGCTCCAAGGAAGAAACTGAGAAGCGGGTCATGGAGATGGTGGATCTGGTCGCTATGCGCGGCTTGGAGAAGCGCTATCCCTCCGAGCTGTCCGGCGGTCAGCAGCAGCGCGTAGCGCTGGCTCGTGCGCTGGTAGCGAAGCCGAACCTTCTTCTGCTTGATGAGCCTATCGCCAACCTCGATGCCAATCTCCGTGAGGAAATGCGCTTCGAGATTAAGGAGCTGCAGCGCAAGCTGGGCGTAACCGTTCTCTATGTTACCCACGATCAGGAAATCGGTCTGGCCATTTCCGACCGGGTTGCCATCATGAATAACGAAGGTGTTATTCAGCAGATTGGCACTCCCTATGAAATCTTCGAGAAGCCGGTCAATCCCTTCGTATTCAGCTTCATGGGTATTGCCAACTTCCTGAATGCCCGCATGGAAAACGGTCAGTATTTGGCCGGTACCGGCAATCAGGTTGTTCCCTGGCAGCAGCCGGACAATCCGGCCGGTGTGGTTGACTGGGTAGCAGGCTTCCGTCCCTCCGATGTACGGATTTCCCGGACTCCGGAGGCTGGCAAGTCACTGAAGGGTGTCATCCGCCGCGCCAACTTCCTGGGCGCTATGATGGACTATCTGGTAGAGATTGACGGCACCACTCTCCGTACAAATCTGGAAACTCACCGGGCCATCGGTGAAAATCTCCTCTTTGAAGCAGGAGACGAGTGCTTCATCAGCTTCCTTGACCTCCACTGGTTTGAAGCAGAGAAACTGAAGGGGGCGATTCTCGAATGAACGGCACAGTGAAAAACAGCGGCAGCTCCTTCGGTGTTGCTCAGATTATTCTCTTTATATCCATTGCCATTCTGGTAATCGTCGTTGCCTTCCCGGTACTGCTGATATTCTTCAATGCCGTCTGGGTCGAGGATCACTTCGAGTTTGCCAATGCCATTAAGGTGCTATGGGAAGAGGAAGAAATATTCCAGGCTTTGATTAACTCCTTAATCATTGCCGGCGGTACCACAGTTGGTTCCACCATTGTCGGTACCTTCTTCGCCTGGCTGGTTACCCGCACCGACTTGCCCTATAAGTCCTTCATGAAGAGTATGTTCCTTGTTCCCTTCATGCTTCCGTCCTTTATCGGAGCTTTGGCCTGGAAGATGCTTCTTTCTCCGAATGCGGGCTTCATCAACCGCTTCTTCATTGAGAATTTCGGCTTTGACGGCCCAATTTTCAATATCTACACCTACTACGGCATCAGTGCCGTTGAGATAATGTATCTGTTCCCCTTCGTATTCATTCAGGTCTGCGGAGCTCTTGAGCGTATGGACCCCACTCTGGAGGAATCCGCCCGTATCTCCGGTGCCGGCCTGTTCACCATTACCCGCAAGATTACTATTCCGCTGGTAATGCCATCCATTCTTTCCGGTGCACTGCTCATCATGCTCTACTCTATGGCCCACTTCGGTACTGTAGCAGTATTGGGTATTGAGAACGGCATCTACAACATCCCCACCCTGATATATGAGCGTATCCACCAGTCCGGCGGCAGCTTTGCTTCCATTCGTACCGGTACTATTCTGGCTACCGTCCTCGTTATCAGTGCGGCGCTCATCATCTGGGCCCAGCGGAAAATCCTCGGCTCCGGCCACTATCAGATTATCGGCGGTAAGTCCTTCCGCCCCATGGAGCTGAAGCTCCGCGGTCTGCGCTGGCCGCTCCTGATTTTCTGCTTCCTCTACATCGGCTTCACCATCATCCTGCCGACAGTTGTTATCTTCCTGGTCGGCGGTTTGTCCACCTACGGTCTGCCCTTCACGCTGGAGAATCTCTCCCTTGATAACTACAAGTTCATCCTCTTTGAATATCAGGTTACCAAGGATGCAATCTTCAATAGCGTATGGCTGGGCTTCGTAGCGGCAATCATCACCATGTTTGCCGGTGTAATGATTTCCTATGTTATTGTCAAGATGAAGGTTCGCGGCAAGGGTATTCTTGAATTCCTCGGCATGCTGCCCTTCTCTGTACCGGGCTCCGTTATTGCTCTCGGCGTTATCCTCGCATGGAGCGGCCAGTTCGGTATCAATATCTACAACACTGTATGGATAATCCTCGTTGCTTACATCGCCCGCTACATGGCCTTCTCTCTGAAGGCAAACTCCGCAGCGCTGGAGCAGGTGCATGACTCTCTTGTAGAGGCGGCCCGTTCCTGTGGTGCAACCATGTGGCAGTCCCTGCGGGATGTCGTTATTCCGCTGGTTCGGCCGGGTATGTTCGCAGCCTTCTTCCTTATCTTCCTGCCGGCACTCCGCGAGCTGACCGTATCCATCATGCTCTATGCGCCGACTACCCGTACCATCGGTGTTGCTATCTACACCCTGAACGAAGACGGTGAGACCGTTATCTCGGCAGCTCTTGCCGGTATTGCCCTCATCCTCATCGTCGTGGGTCAGACCATTATTAACAAAATGACTAAGAAGGCAGGTGAGTAACATGGCTTCAAATTCTGAATATGTACGCCTCGTCAATGTGACAAAGCGCTTCGGCGATGTTACCGCCGTCGATAACCTTTCCTACAACATCGGCAAGGGTGAGTGCTTCTCCATGCTTGGCCCCTCCGGCTGCGGCAAGACCACCACTCTCCGTATGGTTGCAGGCTTCGAAGACCTTTCCGAGGGTGAAGTTTGGGTTGGCGACAACCTGCTTTCCTCTCCGAAGAAAAATCATTATCTCCCCCCCGAGAAGCGCAATTTCGGTATGGTTTTCCAGGCATTTGCTGTCTGGCCGCACCTCTCTGTTTATGAGAATGTTGCCTTCCCCCTCCGCATCAGAAACATTGATGCAGGGGAGATAGACCGCCGTACTACGGACGCTCTCCGTGCAACCAACCTGCTGAAGGTAAAGGATGAGTCTCCGGACTTCCTCTCCGGCGGCGGCAAGCAGCGCGTGGCGCTGGCTCGTGCGCTGGCAATCAATCCGGATGTAATGCTCCTGGACGAGCCCCTGTCCTCTCTTGACCCGCATCTCCGTGAAGAAATGCGCTTCGAGATTAAAGACCTGCAGCAGAAGTACGGCTTCTCCATCATCTATGTAACGCATGACCAGTCCGAGGCAATGGCTCTGTCCGACAGAATCCTTGTCATGAAGCTGGGTGTGGTACAGCAGATTGATACGCCGCTGAATATTTACAATCACCCGGCCAATAAATTCGTATTCAGCTTCATCGGTCTGTCCAACTTCCTGCAGGTTGGCAACGATAACGGCAATGCGGCTATTGCCGGCGGCTCCGTCATTCCGAAGCATTGGGCTATTCCCGATACACTTAAGGGTGAAGGAACCTTGTCCCTGGCCAGCCGTCCGTCGGAAATCGACTTCGTTTCCGCTGACGAGCCGGAGGCTATCAAGGGCGTCGTAACCCGTAAGGCATATCTGGGTGAGATAATCGACTATCAGCTCAAAATGGGCGATCAGCTGATGCGCATCCAGAAAGGCCGCCGTGACCCCGGCCCGGAGGTCGGTGATACTGCAGCCGTCAAGCTGCTTCGCCCCTTCTGGTACCGCGAGAACGACTAAAATTAAAAGAGAGCAGTTCAATTAGGCTGCTCTCTTTTTTCGTCTACATAACCGTAATACCATCTGACGAAAACACGCTTGCGCTCGGTTATCCACGCAACGGTACATAAGCTCCTGCTTCATATGCTTTGAGACTCCCTAAGCTCTGCCATCGTTACACTCGGCAATCGCTAAGGTCGCATGCATGACACTCACTAAATTCGCCCTTCGCTTTGCTCGGACTTATTAAGTGAGTTAGTCTTACTCGCAGGTCGCTAAGTACCGGCGTGTATAAACGGTTTTCTTACAGAAGGTATTACGCCTTTTTCTAAATTAAGGAAGGCTCCCCTTGCAGGGGAGCTGTCGCCACAGGCGACTGAGGGGTAATTTCTTAATGTATCTTTAATGAATCCGCTCTTGTTTTCTAATTTTGACAGGTTATATTATAGCCAAGATAAATCCGAACTGCTTAACAGAGAACAGGAGCTGATTAAAATGGAGATTAAGAACATGAACATCAAGAAGATTATGGCAGCTGCTTTGCTGGGAGCCTTCGCTATCGGAAGCACTGCCACTGTCTGGTCTGCTAATCCGTCTTTCGCCGCTGCCGGCCCTATGTACAATGATGAATGCGGCGGAAACTGGGAAGGCTGCCGCGGTGAAGGACGAGGCTACGGCAGAGGAGACGGAGCCGGCTGCTATGATCAGCAGGGCCCCGGGGCCAACGGTCATCGCCATGGAGGCCCTGGACACAGGGGAGAAGGTGCGGCCAGAAGGGAATGGAAGCAGCACAAGTTTGACCGCAAGGTGGCAGCCGAGAAAATGGCAAAGACCTTCGGCCTCGATGCAAAAGAGATAAAGGAAGCCTTCGATGCTAAGCGTGACTTCCGGGATGTCATGCATGCCGCCGTCGTTGCCAAGGCATCCAACCAGCCCTTTGCACTGGTTATCCGCCGCAAGACCGCCGAGAATACATGGCGTGATGTAGAGGCTGCAATGCGGGTATCACCGGAGATGATGAAGGAAGTAAGAACCGATGTCATGACCGGCTGGATGGCAGAAAAGCTGACCATGGATAAGAAGGAAGTAAAGAACCTCCTGAATGACGGATACCAGCCTAAGGATATCTACATGGCATCCGTAATTTCCAAGCTGTCCAATACCAATGTGAAGAGTCTCCTGAAGGAAAAGAAGACCAACA
The DNA here is from genome assembly GCA_030523645.1 of Selenomonadaceae bacterium. Lineage (GTDB taxonomy): Bacteria > Bacillota > Negativicutes > Selenomonadales > Selenomonadaceae > RGIG250. The sequence continues at coordinate 54,009 of JAUNIB010000003.1, read as the reverse complement.
ACACCTGGAAGGATGTAGCTAAGGCTCACAATGTTGATGAGAAAGCGTTCCGCGATGAAATGCGTAAAGCGTGGAATCATGACAATAACTTCCATCGCAAGGGACAGAAGGGAGAAGTTCATCGCCCAATGCCCTTGCCGGCGAAGGCTGAATAAATAAAAACGACCCCGTGAATAGAATTCGGCGAAAACACGCTTGCACAGATAAACGGTTTTCTTACGAATTATATTCACGGGGCTTTTATATTAAGGTATAGACGGCTTCTCCGTCTTTTTCATCATAAAATACTTTTATTAAATGGAGATTGTCGATAGTGTAATTTTGCTTTAGTCTCTGGGACAATATTGCTTCTGCCTGCTGCCGGCAGAGAAAGACTCCATATTTCTGCCGCCAGCATATCAAGTGCCAGCATTTCCTGCAGGAGCGTCAGCGGCTTTGCCTCGGCGGCTCCCCGCTGAGCAAGACGAGGCAGGAAATCCTTCACGGAGGTTATTACCGGCAGGGCATTTTCGTTATTTCCCTCATCCCGATATTTATCACGAAGGACGGCAAGTATTTGCCGTCCTTTTTCGTCAAAGGCCAGGGGACGGAAATACAGGGGACCGCTCTCGTCAAAGCGGCTGACAGCTTCCTCGGTGATGTTCAGCAGGGCGGCAATCATCAGGCGGGACAGCCGTGTGTAGGGATAGCGCTTTGACTTCAGCGAACCGATAAGCGAAGAAAGACTGTTGACCCCAGTATCTCGGAGAGCAGCCCACAGGAGATTTTCCAGTCCCTCGCCTACGCCGTGCAGACGGGAAAGTTCGCCGGCAGTCATGGGCAGCAGACGGCCAAGAATAGCCGGGAAAAGCAATGCAGTATCAGCCAGAGCGTCCCGCTCTTTCAGCCTGAGAAGTTCATCGGCGACAGGAGAGGGCATAGCCTGCATTATCTCCGGGTCAAAGGCACCTGCTGACTGCAGAGCCTTTCGGATGGCGGAGGCTCCGGCTACGGCTTCACTGTTCAGATGACCGACTTCCTCCTGATGGTATCCGGCGCCCTCCCGATGAATGAGAAGCGGCTGCAGCTTTGGCGCATATTTATTTATAGCTCGGAGGTACTGAATAGCCAAAATGTTGTTTGGCGATTTTATGACTTCCTCAATATTTTCCGCAGGATAGCTGCTGCCAATTTTTTCCTGCAGCAGCTGGCTGATGGCGGAGGCATAGGAGCGGCCGGTTTTCAGTCGTGATTTCAGCAGTCCGGTGATTGTTTCGTCGCTGCTGAGGGCGGCGATATTCTGCAATAGGGGCAGGTTGTCTGTTTCTGCACCGAAAGCAATGGTATCGGCCCCGGCGGCGGCCAGGAGCCTCACACCTCCGGCGGCAAAGCTCTGAGCGCTGCGGAGTGCGAAGACTGTCGGCAGCTCCAGCAGTAGACTCACGCCGCCGTCGACGGCCCAGCGGGCCCGGGTCCATTTGTCGGCAATGGCGGCTTCGCCTCTCTGGGTGAAGTCACCGCTCATGGCGGTGATGATTGGGACATCGCCGAGTCGGCGGCGGACTTCCTGAAGCTGGTAGCGGTGGCCGTTGTGAAAGGGGTTGTACTCGGCAACAATTCCGACAATGCTCATGGCTTATCCTTTCCTGAGATTTTGTGGGAATATACTGGTGTAGATAATGTTTGGCGAAAGGACAACCTCATCCGTCGCCTTCGGCGCCACCTTCTCCAGAGGAGAAGGTATACCCTCTCCTCTGGGGAGGGGGGACCGGCGAAGCCGGTGGGTGAGGTTAAAGAAAAAAGGAGCTGTGAAAAATGAGTATCATTTTTGCACAACTCCTTTTATAAAATTTCAAGTTACATACAGCGATACACGCCGACGACCTTGCCGAGGATGCGAACCTGCTTCTCGAAGAAGGGTTCCATATCATCATTCTCCGGCTGGAGACGCCAGCCGTTCTTTTCCTTGTAGATGCGCTTTACGGTAGCGGACTCTTCATTTACAAGGGCAACACCGATGTCGCCGTTGCGGATGGTGTCCTGCTGCTGGACAAGTACATAGTCTCCGTCCAGCATACCGATTTTAATCATGCTGTCGCCCTGAACTCTGAGCATGAAAATCTGATTCCCGTTGCTGCCGACGAGGCTCTCCGGGAAAGTATAGGTATCCTCTATGTTTTCCTCTGCCAGAATGGGAACTCCGGCGGCTACGGTGCCAACGAGAGGAACAGGGACGGAGCGGGACCAGGGCTTCTTGTCCAAAAGGTCGATAGCTCTCGGCTTCGTGGGGTCGCGATGAATGAGTCCGCGGCGCTCCAGCATACGAAGGTATGCATGTACGGTAGAGCTGGATTTCAGACCGATTGCATCACCGATTTCTCGTACAGACGGCGGGTATCCGTGGTCGGCGGCGAACTCCTCAAGAAATTTGTATATAGCATCCTGACGCTGACCGGCAGTCTGATTTTTTCTTCTTGGCATTTTAACACCTCTCTATAAAATTTTTGTTTGCTTTATTTTAGCACATTAATTTCAGAATTGGAATACCCTTTACTGCAGCTTATAAAATAATTTTTCGGTTTTGATAATTTTCTGCCGCATTGCACCGGGTGCGGAGGATAAGAATTGCAATTTCCTCCGGCACTGTGTAAAATATCAATAGCTCTTATGTGTGAAAGGACAGCTCACTATGCAGCAGAATGAATATCAGTACGAGGAAATGGTACAGGAGCTGAGAGAGGCAGTGCGTCTGCGGCAGCTCACCATGACCAGCCGCATTCAGGTGATGCGGGAGAAGCAGATAAAATACGGCGGTGTCTACCCGATTCTGGAATGGTACTACGATCGGGAAGGGATGGCGGCTTTGGCTACGGCAGCTCTTGATGAAGCGGATGAGATTGGCAGCTTCATCGTCAGCGTGGACAGCGAAGGCGGCCCGGGACAGAAGCTGCTGGATATTGCCCAGTATGTGGAGGATATGCCCTATCTGGAGGAGACTACCGTGGCGCAGGCTCTCTGGGAGATGGAGAAGGCTCTGCGGTCTTAATCGGAAACATGCACCGTCGGTTGATTGAGAACCGGCGGTATTTTTTTTGAGAAAATGTTTTCGTCAGACGATATTAAACGGATGTGTCAAATAATATAAAGACTGTAACATGGACGGCTGGGTATTGTTGCATTTTTTGAAAAACTGCGTTATACTTATCTCAATTTTCGCAAACTAAAGAAGTAAAGTTTGTAAATCCGAGATGAAGAACGGGGGAAAGGAAAATGGTAAACCCCAAATTGCGGGATGAACAGAATGATCGTCTTTGTCAGGCCGTTCTTTCACTGAAAACCGTGGAAGAGGCCTATCAATTTTTTGAGGACATCTGCACCATCGGTGAGCTGAAGGCTCTGTCTCAGCGCATGGAGGTAGCCAGAATGCTCAGCGAGGGCTGCACCTATGAGTCCATCGTAGAGACTACCGGCGCAAGCACAGCCACCATCAGCAGGGTGAAGCGCTGTCTGAACTACGGCGCCGATGGCTATCAGCTGGTCCTTGAACGAATGAAGAAAAAGAAATAATTAAGGTGAATGAAAATGAATAACCAAGAAGCAGCTTTGAAAATTCCTTACGGCACTCGTGATTTCCTGCCGGCGGAGGCTGCAGACAAACGACGGGTGGAGTCGGCTGTAGCAGCCTCCTTCGCCGCCTGGGGCTACGATGAGGTAGTCACCCCTACTATCGAATATCTGGACAATCTGACTATGGGCTCCGGTGCGGCACTGGAACCACACATGTTCAAGCTCTTTGACAAGGATAACCGGACACTGGCTCTTCGTCACGAGATGACGACCCCTATTGCCCGTCTGGTGGCCAGCCGCCTGAAGGATGAAAATCTTCCCCAGCGCCTGTCCTATATCAGTGGTGTCTATCGCTATGAGCAGGCACAGGCCGGCCGACAGTGCGAGTTCTTTCAGGCAGGCGTGGAGCTGATGGGCTCCGACAATGCGGCAGCCGATGCTGAGGTCATCGCCCTGGCGGCAAAGACCATCGTGGCTGCCGGGCTGGATGATTTCACCATCTGCCTCGGTCAGGTAAATTATATAAGAGCAGTCCTTCGGGAAATCGGCCTTGATGACGAAGGCCGCCGTCAGGTGGAGAAGGCCATGGAGAAGCATGACCTTGTTGGTCTGGAGCAGATTGCCCGCGACCTGAATCTCACCGAGACAGCAGCCGAAATAGTCATGGAGCTGCCGGTGCTTCACGGCGGTCCTGAGCTGCTGGCTAAGGCTGAGGCTCTTACCGGCAGCGAAGACGCACAGGCTGCCATCAGCAATCTCAAGAGCATATACGCACTGCTGGAGGATTACGGCGTAGCGGACAGAGTGGTCTTTGACCTTGGCGTTATCCGTGACTTCGGCTACTATACAGGCATGGTTTTCGAGGCTTATGCTCCGGGTCTTGGCTTCCCGCTGGCAGGCGGCGGCCGCTATGACAACCTGCTTTCAGACTTTGGCCGTCCCTGCCCGGCTACCGGCTTTGCTCTGGGCATTGACCGTCTCATGCTGGCCAAGGAGCGTCAGGGTCAGGGAGCTGTCAGGGTGACTCGGGATGTCTATGTAAGCTACGGCCCGGGAAAGAATTCCGAAGCTATCCGCAAGGCCATGGAGCTGAGAGCTGCCGGCAAGACCGTCCTCACTGCTCTCTGCAGCGAGTCTCAGGCTGAAGCCGAGGCCGAGGCAAAGGCTCAGCTGGCCTCGGAACTGATATACATAGGATAAGAAATGGGCCTTTTTCACAGAGTCGGTCAGTACATCTCTGCCGTACAGGCCGAGATATTCGGTGTGGATGGAGATGACTGGATAGACCGGTATCTCAGCGAGGGAGAGCAGAAGCTTTGGAAGAAGCAGAAGGCACCTGACCGGGCCCACTCGCTGAATGTGGCAAAGACGGCTGAGCGGCTGCAGAATAATATGCCTGGGAGACTGTCGGCGGAGGAGCGTATCATACTGCAGAAGGCGGCACTGCTCCACGACATAGGCCGGGGGGAGTTCGGCAGCTCACTGGCAAAGTCGCTGGCGGTACTGCTGACTCTCGGCAGTACTTCTCCGCCGCAGCTCATAGAGGACAATAAAAAACCGGACGCCCAAGGGCGCCCGGGAGCTTCTGAAGAAATCTCTGCCGGCGGTTACAGTGCAGACCTGCTTTATCATTACTACTGTCATCCCGAAATCGGAGCGGAGCTCCTTCGGGATCTGTACAGCGGGAACGGTCGGCAGCCCAATGAAGCTCAGGAGAGGATCATCGGGCTTGTCCGTCACCATCGGGACAGGACAGCCGGTGACGACCGGCTGCTGAAGCTGCTTATAGAGGCTGATCGGCAGAATTAGTAGCCTCGCACCTTGTCCACTACATTCTGCATTTTTGCGGCATCCGGGAAAACCTTAAGATTTTCACAGAAGATGTTTATAGTTCTGGTGAGATACATCGGCGACATAGCCGCGTCATGGGGCGTGACAATGAGATTCGGAGCGTCCCAGAGCGGATTGTCCTGAGGCAGAGGCTCGGTGCGGAATACATCGAGCGAGGCTCCGGCGATAATGCCCTCCTTCAAGGCAGCGGCAAGGTCGTCGTCCACGACGGTTTCTCCTCGGGAAACATTGATGAATATGGCGCTGCTCTTCATTTTTTTGAACCGTTCAAGATTGAAGAGATCCCGGGTCTCCGGAGTTACAGGCAGGGTCACGATTACAACATCGCCCTGAGCCAGAGCTTCGTCGAGGTCGGCAGTGCCGTATACCTTATCAATACCCGGCAGGTCGGTGACGTTCTGCTTTACGCCGATTACCTGCATATCCATCGCTTTAAGCTTGGCGGCGATACCGACGCCGACAGCGCCGAGACCGACGATTACAGCGGTCTTGCCGGCGATTTCATCAAGACCTTTTATGCCGGTTTCCCAGCGATGCTCCTTCTGATTGTCGTAGGTGCGGAAGAGCTTGCGGGTGAAGCCGAGGATAACGCCGAGGCAATGTTCGCCCATGGGAATGCCGTGAATGCCTTTGGAGTTGGTGAGGATTGTGTCACCGGCCACGAAGTCCGGCTCCGCAGTGAGGCGGTCGACTCCCGCCGAGAGGGTGTGAACCCAGCGGCAATTTTTAGCCAGCGGGAGAATGTGAGCCCAGTTCAGCATACCGCCGAAGCCTACGAGGATATCTGCCTCGGGGATGATAGGATCGGCCTCCGATTCTTTGACGGTAATCAGCTCCGCATCGGGGCGAGCGTCTTTGATTTTCTGTTCGAGCTTGCTGCCCAGCTTTGTGAAGGTCAGAATTTTTACCATAAGGATTCCTCCTTTATTAATACAGAATCAATTCTCTTATTGTTGAAAAAACGATGCCTCAGTCTCCGCTGAAAGACCGGAGGGCAAAATGTATTTTAGCTGCATTATAACGCCGCCGAATAAAAAAAGCGAGGCAATTTATGATGTCACCGTACAGAAATAGCAGTATAATATCTTGACGGAGACAGACAAGAGTGTTATTATATGACTCGTTAATAATTTAACGAGATAAAGAATAAAATTTTCGGAAAGGGATTTTTATATGGTCATCCGGGATAATGATTGGCTGACAGTTGCGCTGCCCAAGGGCAAGCTCTTTGGCCTCTCCCGCAGTCTTTTTGAGGCTGTCGGCATTGAGGCAGAGGGGCTGGAGGAGGACTCCCGCAAGCTGGTCATAACCAACGAAGAAAAGAAAGTAAAGTTTATCATCGCCAAGACCGCCGATGTGCCTACCTATGTAGAGTACGGCGCGGCGGATATCGGAGTTATCGGCAAGGATGTGCTGGAGGAATCGGGGCAGGATGTATACGAGTTGCTGGATTTGGGCTTCGGCCGCTGCCATCTCATGATGGCGGTACCGGCGGCAGAGCGGCGGGAAAATCTCCATGACTACGCTCATACCCGCGTTGCCACCAAATTCCCGCATCTGGCGGAGAAATTCTTTACCAGCTGCGGTATGCAGATGGAGTACATCAAGATGAACGGCTCCATCGAGCTTGGGCCCATCGTAGGTCTTTCCGAGAGCATTGTCGATATTGTGGAGACCGGTACGACTCTTCGCGAGAACAATCTGGTGGAGATTGCTCATATCATGGATGCATCGGCAAGACTCATTGCCAACCGGGTAAGCTTCCGGCTGAAGTTTGAGCGCATTCATGGACTGGCTGAAGCAATGAAGGCCGAGCTGGCAAAGCGCCGGAAGTAAATGTATCAATCAACTTCAAAGCCTCTCCTTTAGGGGGGGCCGAGCAAACTTACCCCCTAAAGCCTCCCCTTTAGGGGAGGTGGCCGAGTGCAGCGAGGTCGGAGGGGTAAAGATAAGTAAAATTTCTTTTGATGTTACCCCTCAGTCGCCTTCGGCGCCAGCTCCCCTAGAGGGGAGCCTAAAATATGATGAAAAGGAAGGAAATAAATATGAAAATCGTCAGTGTAAAAGAGCTGGGACTTCCCGCCGTAGAAAAACTTTTGAAGAAGGCCGCTTTCGATGAGGTAGAGCTTGACCCGAAGATTCGCGAGGGCAACAAAAAACTCTTCGGCCGTGATATGACCGCTGCTGAGGTAGCAGAGCTCATCGTAAATGATGTCCGCAAGGACGGCGATGCCGCTGTCATGAAATACACCAGCCTGATTGACCGGGCTGACTTCACTCCCGACCAGTTCATGGTCAGCGAGGAGGAGTTCGCCGCTGCTGAGGCTGTGGCAGATCCGGCTGTCGTTGCTTCTCTGCAGAAGGCAGTAGACAATGTCCGTCGCTATCACGAAGAGCAGAAACCCAATAGCTGGATTACTTATCGCGAACACGGCTCCATCCTCGGTCAGTCCGTCATTCCTCTTGACCGTGTCGGTATCTATGTACCCGGCGGCACGGCTGCTTATCCCAGCTCCGTAGTCATGAATGCTATCCCGGCACAGGTTGCCGGCGTAGGCGAAATCATCATGATGTGCCCGCCCCGTGAAGGCAAGATTAACCCCTATGTTCTTGTAGCTGCTAAGCTCTGCGGCGTTTCCAAGATTTATAAGATTGGCGGTGCTCAGGCTATCGCAGCTCTTGCTTTCGGTACCGAGACCATTCCCCGCGTAGATAAGATTACCGGCCCCGGCAACATTTTCGTTACCTTGGCTAAGAAGGCTGTATACGGCCACTGCGATATCGATATGCTTGCCGGCCCCAGCGAGATTCTCATCGTTGCTGACAAGACCGCAGACCCGGCTTACACTGCTGCCGATATGCTCAGCCAGGCCGAGCATGACCGTCTGGCCTCCAGCATTGTCATCACCGACTGTGCGGAGCTTGCCGAGAAGGTTGCAGCAGAAGCAGAGAAGCAGCTGGCTGTCCTCCCCCGCAAGGAGATTACTCAGGCATCCCTCGACCGCAACGGCCTCATCGTTGTTGCCGATGATATGGATCAGGCTGTAGAGCTGGCCAATATCTCCGCACCGGAGCACATGGAGCTGCTGGTTGAGCAGCCCTTCGCACTCCTGCCGAAGGTCCGCCATGCCGGTGCTGTTTTCCTGGGTGCATACTCCCCCGAGCCGCTGGGTGACTATCTTGCCGGCCCGGACCATGTACTGCCCACCGGCGGCACCGCCCGCTACTATTCCTGCCTGAATGTTGAGACCTTCATGAAGCGTACCAGCATCATCAGCTACACTCAGCCGGCACTGGTGGAAGCCTCTGCCGACATTATCCGTCTCGCCGAGGCCGAGGGCCTGCAGGCGCATGCCAATGCTATTCGTCTCCGTGGTGGAAAGGAATAAATGCCAGTGAAGTACAAGTATCGTTCCGGTCTCGCCGATATGCCCAGCTACGATGTGGTAGAGCGGGACTGGAGAATTAAAATAAATGCCAATGAGTGCGGTATGAATCCGCCGCCCCTTGTTCAGGAGCGGGCAATGACCCGCCTCGACCGGGTGGCCTTTAACCGCTATCCCAACGAGCAGGCCGACATGCTTCGTGAGGCTATTGCCGACGAGTACGGCCTGAAGAAGGAGAATGTTGTCCTTGGCAACGGCTCCTCCGAAATTATCGAAAAACTCTTTGCCACCTTCGGCGGCAAGGGACACAAAATAGTTTATCCTCAGCCCTCTTTCTCCATGTACAAGATTTACGCCAAGGCAGCTGAGGCAGAGGGGATACCGGTGGATTTGGAGCCGGACTACACTCTGGATGTGGACAAATTTATTGCGGCGGTAAAAGAGAGCAGAGCATCGCTGGCAGTAATCTGCAATCCAAACAATCCCACCGGCAGCCTTTTCTCGCTGGAGGATGTGGAGAAGGTAGCCAAAAGCATAAATTGCCCGCTTCTTATGGACGAAGCATATATGGAATTTGCCGAGGCAGCCGGCTATAAAAACAGCGCGGTGCCTCTCATGAAGAAATATCCTCACATCATCGTAGCCCGTACCTTCTCCAAGGCTTACGGACTGGCCTCCTGCCGGGCCGGTTATATGCTGGCGGCAGAGGACATTGCCACTATGACCGGCAAGACGATGATGCCGTACTACATGAATGTCTTGACTCTGACTGTAGCCGATACGGTATGGCAGATGCGGGATGAATATCGTCCCCGCATTGAGCAGATGATAACCGAGCGGGAGAGGATGGCCATGGAACTGGAGAAGCTGGAAGGCTTCACAGTATATCCCTCCGCTACGAACTTCCTGCTGGTAAAATATGACAGAGCCGTGGAGCTGAACGAGTATCTGACGGAGCTGTCTATCGGAGTACGAAGCTTCGGGGCAGCCCCCCGTCTGGAGAATACCCTGCGCTTCTCCATGGGTACCCCGGCTGAGAATGACCAGTGGCTGCTGGCAGTACAGACCTTTGCACGAGGAGAGGTTTGATTATGAAAAAAGAAGAAACGGCAAGAATCGGCAAGGCATTCCGAGCCACGGCAGAGACAAAGGTCAATGTAGAACTGAATATTGACGGCAGCGGACAGACGGAAATTGAAACCGGTATCGGTTTCTTTGACCACATGCTGAATCTTTTGGCGAGCCACGGCTGCTTTGATTTGAAGATTAAGGCTGCAGGCGATTTGGATGTGGACGGCCATCACACCGTAGAGGATGTGGGTATCACTCTTGGCCAGGTACTCAAGGAGGCTGTGGGAGATAAGGCAGGTATTGCCCGCTACGGCAGCTTCTTCCTGCCGATGGATGAGACGCTGGCTCTTGTAGCTCTCGACTTTTCCGGCCGCCCGCTGCTGGTTTATGATGCCGGCGGTCCGATGACTCCGATGATTGGCGATTACGATACAGAGCTGACGGAGGAGTTCCTCCGGGCTCTTGCCGTGAATGCCGGCCTTACCCTTCATGTGAAGCTGTTCTACGGCACTAATTCCCATCACAAGGTAGAGGCCATATTCAAGGGACTTGGTCATGCTCTGCGCGTTGCCCTCACCGCTGACCCGCGGGTGCAGGGTGTCATGTCCACGAAAGGGGTATTGTGATGGTTGCTGTCATTGACTACGGAGTAGGCAATCTTTTCTCGGTGGAGAAGGCTGTTGCTGCTCAGGGCGTAGAAGTAACCGTTACCAATGACCCGGAGGTTATCAGAGCGGCGGACAAAATAGTTCTCCCCGGTGTAGGTGCCTTCGGTGACTGCATGAAGAATCTGACGGAATCCGGACTAATCCCTACTATTATGGAGCGTATAGAGGCAGGCGTGCCTCTGCTGGGAATATGTGTCGGTCTGCAAATTCTCTTTGAAGGCAGCGAAGAAAGCCCCGGGGTCCCCGGACTGGGAATCATCAAGGGACAGGTTCGTCTCATCGAGGCTGCCAAGCCGGAGAATCGCAAGAACGGACTGAAAGTGCCGCACATGGGCTGGAACATGGTCACAGCTAAGGAGCCGAGACAGCCTGTCGACCTTTTCAAGGGACTTGGCGATGAGCCGTTCTTCTATTTTGTTCACAGCTATCACGGCGTTCCGGAGGACAGGAGCGTTATTACAGCCACAGCCGATTACGGCGGAGAGGTGACGGCGGCGGTGGTTGTGGGAAATGTTCAGGCTACACAGTTCCACCCGGAAAAATCCGGCGATGTGGGACAGAAGATATTGCATAACTTCATCTATGGATGAACAGTGTTCATAAAAGACCCTGACTTATAGAAAAGTCAAGAGCACTCTTCAACTAAAGCCTCCCCTATAGGGGAGGTGGCACGAAGTGCCGGAGGGGTGATTGCTAATCAGATTTTTGGTTTTCACACCCCTCAGTCAGCTTTGCTGACAGCTCCCCTCAATGGGAGCCTTAAAGAACGCGTGGCGACTGTGAATGATTTTTGACAGGTGCTGTCATTGCGGTACGATAAATAATGGTAAATATCTTTTAGAAGGATTATAAATATGATAGTATTTCCGGCAATAGATATATACGAAGGCAAAGCCGTCCGCTTGCAGAAGGGCGACTTCAATGCCGTCACCAAATACGGAGATTATCCTGCCGATATGGCACAGCGCTGGGCCGACCTGGGTGCGCAGTACCTCCATGTAGTTGACTTGGACGGTGCTTTGGCAGGAGCTTCCCGCAACACAGACCCTATTAAGGAAATCCTGAAGCGGGTAAGCATTCCTATCGAAGTAGGCGGCGGTATCCGCACTCTTGATGATGTGAAAATGATGCTCGACCTGGGTGTTGACCGGGTCATTCTCGGCTCTGTTGCCGTAAAGGACCCGCAGCTTGTAGCCGAAGCCTGCAAGCTCTATGGCGAGAAGATTGTTGTTGGCATTGATGCCAAGGACGGTATCGTTGCGGTCAACGGCTGGGGCGAATCCGGCGAAATGCGCTCCGAGGACTTGGCTCGAGACATGGCGGCTGTGGGCGTAAAGACTATTATTTACACCGACATTTCCCGCGACGGAATGCTCAGCGGTGTTAATATTGATGCCACCGTAAAGCTGGCGCAGGCCTCCGGTATCGGGGTAGTTGCCTCCGGCGGTGTATCTTCTCTTGATGATATTCGGGCGGTTAAGGCTCACGAGAAGGATGGAGTAGTTGGTGTTATCACCGGCAAGGCCATATACGACGGCCGTCTCGACTTGAAGGAAGCCTTTAAGATTGCCGCAGATGAATAAGAGAGACGGTGAAACCGTCTCGACATTAATGCAATTATTATGGGATGACAATCTGTAAAGAAACCATTATGAACGCCGGTACTTAGCGAGCTGCGAATAAGCATATGAAGCAGGAGCTTAGTACCGTTGCGTGAATAAATGAACGAAAGTGAGTTTCTGTCAGATTTTCAGACCATTTGATGTAGCTTTTTATTTGTAACATAATTGGTACAGCAATATGAATACAAAAAGAATCATCCCCTGCCTTGATGTTAAGGCGGGCAGGGTCGTAAAAGGTACTAACTTTGTGGGTCTTCGTGACGCCGGCGATCCTGTAGAGCTGGCCGCCCGCTATGACTTCGAGCGCTGCGACGAGCTTGTGTTCCTCGATATCACTGCTTCCAGTGACCACCGGGGAACTATGGTCGATGTGGCAAAGGCCTGTGCAAGTCAGGTTTTTATACCCTTCACCATCGGCGGCGGTATTCGTACCGTAGAGGACATGAGAGCGCTGCTGAAGGCCGGTGCCGATAAGACCTCTCTCAACACAGCGGCTGTCCAGCAGCCTACGCTGCTGTCGGAGGGCGCAGCCCGCTTCGGCCGCCAGTGCATGGTGCTGGCCATTGACGCGAAAAAATGCGGCGAAGACAAATGGGAGGTATACATCCACGGAGGTCGTACACCCACCGGAATCGACTGCCTGGAGTGGGCAAAGCGGGGTGTGGAGCTGGGCGCAGGCGAAATACTTCTCACCAGCATGGATGCCGACGGCACCAAGGATGGCTTTGATATACCGCTGACCCGGGCGATTGCCGATGCTGTTCCTGTTCCGGTCATTGCTTCCGGCGGTGCCGGCAGACTGGAACATTTCTATGATGTTATCGCCGAGGGTCATGCTGACGCAGTGCTGGCGGCCTCGGTCTTCCACTACGGACAGTTTACAGTCCGCCAGGTAAAGGAATATTTGAAATCTCGCGGAGTGGAGGTCAGATTCTGATGAGCGAAAAAGAAATTGATATCTCAATGGTGAAATTCGACGAAAAGGGACTGGTTCCCGCTGTCGTTCAGGAAGAAAACGGACAGGTTCTCATGCTGGCCTACATGAATGAGGAGTCTTTGAAAAAGACTATCGAGACCGGCTACACCTGGTTTTGGAGCCGCAGCCGTCAGGAGCTGTGGAACAAGGGCGGCACCAGCGGCAATCTTCAGCAGGTGAAGGAGCTGTCCTACGATTGTGACGGAGACACACTGCTGGTCATCGTTCATCAGACTGGCGTGGCCTGTCATACCGGTACCTACAGCTGCTTCAGCGGCCGTCGTATTATCCCGACCGGCGATAATGCTCCGGCGGTAATTCCGCAGGAAGAGGATGGATTGGTAACTGTCCTGAATGACCTCTATGATGTTATCAAGGACAGACAGCTGAATCCGGTGGAAGGCTCCTATACGAACTACCTGTTCGATAAAGGCCAGGATAAGATTTTGAAGAAGGTCGTTGAAGAAGCGGCGGAGACAATCATTGCTTCCAAGAACAACGACAGCAAGGAAGTCGTCTACGAGATGGGAGACCTCTGGTACCACTGCCTTGTTCTTCTTGCTTACCACGGTATTTCTCCGGAGCAGCTGCTGAGTGAACTGGCCGGTCGTCGTCACGGCGCCAGCTACCACAAGTTCACCGGCAAGACCGGTGTCCGTCCGCAGGATTGAGTGAAACAAAAATGCCTTGCGTTTTACGGCAAGGCAATGTAGAATACGAAGTGTGGATGCTGTCCAGCGGCAGCCCCAAGGTACAGCCTAATTCTCATATCAGACCCGCCTCTAGGTTCCGGCTAAGGGCGGGTTATCATTTTATAGACTCTATCAGAAGTAAAAGCTACTAAACCTCACCCACCGGCTGCGCCGGTCCCCCCTCTCCATGGGAGAGGGTTACCTTCCCCTTTGGGGAAGGTGGCGCCGAAGGCGACGGATGAGGTAAGTCAAAAAGGAAAAAGTGAATCATGGAAAAAACATTCGACTTTATGCAGCAGTTCCTCAAGGACACCAATCTTGACAGCGGCAAGGACACGGCCCTGCTCCGCAAGGAAGAGCAGCCGCCTCTCGAGGTGCCGCCCTGCCGTGATTATCCTAATGTAATCCGTCTGCCCCACCCGGAGATGTTTGAGGACAAGGAAGTAAGCTTCCTCCAGATGATAGAATTGCGAGAGACTGTTCGCCAATACAGCGAGCAGCCAATGACTCTCGACGAGCTTTCCTTCCTCCTGTGGTGTACTCAGGGGGTCAAGGCCATACTGCCGGAAGGAAAGACAATGCGCAATGTTCCCTCGGCCCGGGCAGCACACGCCTTTGAGACTCTGCTTCTCGTGAACAATGTAAAGGATCTGGAGCCGGGTTTGTACCGTTTCCTTGCTCTTGGTCACGCCCTGCAGGAAATCGCGGTGGGAGAAAATGTTCTCGACGAATACCTCGAATGCTTCCTGCCCAAAAACATGATAAAGAAGAGCGGCGTTACCTTTATCTGGACAGCCGATTTCCAGCGTATGGCGTACTCCTGCGGCAACCGGGCTGCCCGCTATATCTATATTGATGCCGGTCATACCTGCCAGAATCTCTATCTGGCTGCTCAGCAGAAGCATATCGGTGTTTGTGCCATCGGTCACTTCGACGATGACAAACTGAATGCCAAGCTGAACCTCGACGGCCGCAGCAGCTTCACCGTTTACTGTGCAACAGCAGGCAAGGCGTACTGATAGAGCCATAAAAGGCTCCCCTCTAGGGGAGCTGTCGGCGAAGCTGACTGAGGGGTGAAAAAACGAACCAATGGGATATTGAATCTGTAGGGGCTTGCCGTAGCAAGCCCGTTGTCAGCCAATGATATTCCTGTTTCGGGTCGCCTGCAGGTGATTCCTACCGTCACCCCTCCGCTTCGCTGCGCTCAGCACCTCCCCTAAATGGGAGGCTATTACGAGATATAAATCACAGGAGTTTAAGATGTACACAGGCGCGACAAAAAATCTTGCTGTTATCGGCTATCCCATAGCCCATTCCCTGTCCCCGGTTATCCAGAACACTGCGCTGACTGAGGCAGGTCTTGACTACGCATATATCGCGATTCCTGTAGCTCCGGAGGCGTTGCCTTCCGCTGTGGCAGGATTCCGGGCCATGAACTTCCGGGGCTGGAATGTGACCATCCCTCACAAATCTGCCATCATCCCGCTGCTGGACGAAATCGAGCCGGCCGCGGCAGCTCTCGGGGCAGTGAACACGGTAATCAACAACGACGGCCACCTCATCGGTACCAACACAGATGTTATCGGCTTCATTGAACCGCTGAAGGCAAGGTTGGGAGAGAATGGCCTGAAGGGAAAGAACGCAGTCCTTCTGGGAGCCGGCGGTGCGGCTCGGGCTGTCCTTTGGGCACTATTGTCAGCGGACATAAAGAACATCACCATTGCTGTCCGTACACCGTCAAAGGCTGAACCCTTGGCGGAGGAATTTCGCCGACTGGACAGTGAGCATTTTTCCGGCACTGCCGCAATAACGGTAGTTGACTGGGCAGGGGAAGAATACCCTGAGGCTCTCGCCGGCTGTGACCTGCTGATAAATGCCACGCCGCTGGGCATGGCTCCGCGTACAGAGGCGGCACCTCCTGTAGACTGGCAGAAGCTGAAGGCAGAGGCTTTCTGCTATGATATTATCTATACTCCGGCAGTTACCTGTTTCCTCTCACAGGCTGCTGAGCATGGCCATGCCACCCTTAACGGAGAGGAAATGCTGGTAGGACAGGCCCGGGCAGCTCTTGAGAAATGGACCGGCTGTCCGGGAGATAAAGCTGCAATGCTGAAGGCTCTGAGAAGAGCATTGGAGAAATGAGGAAAACCAATGTCGAAAATTGATTTTTCCCTGCTGATTGCCAAGGCTGTTCGCCATGTGTCCTCCACAGTCACTTCTCAGACCAGCGCAGTCACCTTGGGGCAGAATATTCTTCGTCTCGACCGTGACCGTGCTGTTGGCCCCGTTGCCGAATTGGTTGACGGACTGCTGCAGGCAGCTGTGGAGCAGGAAGCCAGCGACATTCACATTGAGCCGGCTTCTGCAGGAGATAGCCTGCGGGTTCGCCTCCGGGTAGATGGCTTTTTGCGCCCTGTTCCCGGTATTGCTGAGCCGATTCCGGCGGTTCTTCTGCCAAATATAATAAATCGTCTGAAGGTTATGAGCCATTTGGACACCACCGAGCGCCGCCTGCCGCAGGACGGGCGCTTTTCATTTGCCGCAAATAAGGCAGGAAGAGTGATGGCAGCAGTAGATGTGCGAGTATCGGTCATTCCGGTTTTGTACGGAGAGAAAGCCGTCCTGCGCCTGCTGAATCTCGTTAGCGCCCGCCGTCTGGAAAGTCTCGACCTGTCTCCTGACAATGAGGCAATACTCCGCCGCTGGTGCCGCCTCTCCGGTGGTCTTGTCCTTGTTACCGGTCCAGTGGGAAGCGGCAAGACGACAACCCTCTACGGTGTCCTTTCGGAGCTGGATGCAGATACAAGAAACATTGTGACGGTAGAAGATCCGGTAGAGTGTGCCATCGACGGCATAAATCAGATGGCAGCCGACGAGGACTATCTCACATTCCCCCGGGCGCTGCGGTCAGTGCTTCGGCAGGACCCGGATGTGGTACTGGTGGGAGAGATTCGTGACGAGGAGACAGCTGAGATTGCCGTGCGGGCAGCCCTTACAGGGCGATTGATACTCTCTACGCTACATACGGCCGATTCAGTAGGCGTAGTCACGAGACTGCTGGAAATGGGAATAAAGCCGTATCTCCTGGCAGCTACCCTTGCGGGAGCAATGGGTCAGCGGCTCCTGCGCCGCCTCTGTCCTCATTGCCGTGAGGAATATACTCCGGCAGCGGGCTCAGCAGAAGCAGAATTTATAAATAAAGCGGTAGGGAATGGAGAAGCCTGCCGGGGAAAGTTTTATCGGGCAGTGAAGGGTAATCAAGCATGTCCGGTCTGCGGCGGCAGCGGCTATCACGGACGAATCCCTATTCATGAGCTGCTGCCGGTAAATGATGAATTTTCCGGAGCGATTGTTCGAGGTGCAGGAGCGAAGGAACTTCGGGAAATTGCAATAGCCTCCGGCTTCAAATCTATGGCAGCGGACGGCATCGCCAAGGCAGCTGCCGGACTCACCACAGTGGCTGAAGTAGAGCGGTCGCTGTATGGTATGGTGTAAAATAACTAATGAGGGGAAAACTAATGCAGGAATCTTTCATCGAACTTATTCGTTCCTCGGCAAAGCTGGGAGCATCTGACATACATATCGTAAACGGAAAAATCTACCGCCGTATTCAAGGTAAGCTGACAGCATTGCCGCAATCGGCGGGCATTTCTTCTTCCGGCGGACAGGAAATGATTACTGACCTTCTCGATGTCGACGAAGTTAAGACTCTCCAATCGCAGGGAGCTGTTGACTTCGCTCTCACGATAGATGACACCCGTCTGCGGGTGAATGTATATAAGGAAGATAATGGACTGGCGGCGGCAATAAGAATCCTGCCCAATCAATTTCCTTCGACAGCAGAGCTGCATCTGGAGAGAATCGCCCGGCGGCTTAGCAAATCTATAGAAGAAAAGACGGGTGGACTTGTCCTTGTCACTGGTACTACCGGCAGTGGTAAGTCCACGACGCTGGCCTCGCTGATGGACTGCCTGTTAGGACAGCAGCCCCGTCATGCTGTCACTCTTGAAGACCCAATAGAGTATACATTCCGGCCCGGTAATGAGGATAGCCTTATCAGCCGGCGGGAGCTGGGCCGTGATTTCTTCGATTTCTCTGAGGGGATTCGCCAGTCTCTCAGGGAAATGCCGGATACCCTGCTGGTGGGCGAGATAAGAGATGAAGGAACGATGACTGCTGCTCTCCGAGCGGCGGAGAGCGGTATTCTCGTCATGGCCAGCCTCCATACCGGTACTGCTCCGGGAGCTGTAGAGCGGGTGGCAGGATTTTATTCTCCGGAGCGTCAGCCCATCATCCTTCAGCAGCTTTCGCAGGTGCTGTCAGTTGTTATTGCTCAGCGTCTTGTTCCTGCAGATGACAGCCGTCGGGCAATCCATGAGATATTGACGGCGACCCCGGCTGTCCGCAATATTATTCGCACCGGCAGCACAGCTCAGCTTGCCTCGGCAATCGTCGCCGGGGGAAATGATGATATGATTACCTTTGAAAAGTCAGCCGGGCAATCGCTGAGAAAGGTATAATATGCCGCATTACAAATATCGTGGCGTACATCGTCATTCCGGCGCCAGGGCAAAGGGAACAATGGAAGCCGGGACAAAGATTGATGTTGTACGCAGCCTGGCGGCGCAGGGTATTACCGTTACAGCTGTGGAGGAGAGCCGACATCTTCTTTCTTGGGAGTATGGCGGACGGGGAACGACTGCCCGCTGGAGGATAGATTTCTTTCGCCGTTTGGCTGCCTTCGTGGAGGCAAGACTATCGGTGCCGGATGCCCTTGCCCTTATGGCAAAAGATGGGCAGGGAACAACTGGGCAGCGGGAAATTGTAGCCCGGTTGGCTGCCGCAGTTGCCGGAGGCAGCAGTCTGACGACAGCCATTCGGGAAGCCGGTGCCTTTCCGGCTAACGCAGTTGCGCTTGTGGAGGCCGGAGAAGCCTCCGGCAATCTGGAGCGGTTGCTGCCCGGGGCGGCTGATATGCTTGAGAATAGCTATCGGGCAAGGCAGCGGCTTATTACAATGCTCATATATCCGGCGTTGATGCTGACGGCTCTGATGGCGGCAATGGCACTGCTGATATTGTTTGTGCTGCCGGCATTCAGTCATCTGTTTGCCCAGCTGGGGGCGCAGCTTCCACCAATTACCCGGCTTGTCCTGTTCACGGGGAATATGCTGACAGATGTCGGTTGGATTATCCTTGCCGGAGTTAGTTTATCCGCTGTGGCTCTATTGCTTGCGTTGAGAAATCCCCGCTATCGTTGTCAGCTGGACAGACTGCTGCTGAGATTGCCGCTGCTTGGCGGCCTGCTTACGCTGTCGGATTCGGCGGACACTGCGGCAGCATTGTCGGCATTGACAGGCGGAGGACTGCCGCTGGCAGACTCCTTGGAGATTGCCGCCGGAGTACCGGCCAATACTTATCTTTCATGGCAGCTTCGTCGGGCTGCCTCAGCCGCCCGGGCCGGCCGCAGATTGGTGGCGGCGCTTGGCAGTGACAGTGGATTTTCTCCGATATTTCTCAGCTTGACCGCTGTGGGAGAGGAAACAGGAACATTGCCGGACTCTTTGGAGCGGGCAGCGGAAATCTGTCGCTATGAAAGCCGAAGCCGACGGAAAAAACTTGAGGCCATGGTGGAGCCTGCCATTCTTCTCCTTATCGGCGGGCTTGTAGCCATTCTCGTCTTTGCCCTCGCCCTGCCGCTGCTTGATACAGTGACGGTGCTGTAGTGAACGATGTCATGCTCGGGCACTTCTTTCATGGAGAGGGAACCGGTGAAGCCGGATGGACAACAAAATAAATAGTGGCTTGAAAAAATGAGGCTGTCGCAATGATGAAAAATCATCTAATGCGACAGCCTCTAAAACTTTATAAATGAAGACCTTTTGATGCAAAATCTCTGGTTCAAATGAATTGGCAAAATTACCGGGATTGACAATGTGATGTGCTTCTTTTATAAATTGCCTAGATAGAAAACAGCCCCAAGACTCACTGGATTTCAATGAGCCTTGGGGCTGTCTGTAGGGATACCGTTATTGTATTTTAGGAAAATGAGCGTTTTGCCATTTGACGGGATACACTGCGGAGCCCCGGTTTTGCACATGAGAGGTCTACAAGGAAACATCGATTAATGAGCCGTGTCAGATTGATGCAGATTGTGCGTACAGCGACGGGCGACAAATACGCATTGTGGTAGCTCCCACATAAGGATTTGTCAACTGTTGATGGACGCAGAAGATGCATCAAAGATGAACGGCGCAATTATATCGATGGTTCCTTGCGCCACATACGAGCAATGCAGCAGGAACACAGTTATGCCGTGCTTGGCGTTATCGCTTTTTCTTTCCTTTCGTTCCCGATGGGTGCCTTTGTGTCAGGTTTGCAGACACTCAGCATCCCTAGCTACTAAGCATCATCCGATACATCAGCACCCACCAGGGAGAAAAGCTCTTCTTCGCTCACGCCGAAGCGGTGAAGCAGCGAAGCTGATACCTTCTAGGGCAGATATCAGCTTCGCTGCCGCGCTCCGACGCTTGCAGCCGATTTGCTCTTCTCACTGGCGATATGGCTTAGGTGCGATGTTTTGAAATAGTAAAGGAATAAATTTTAGAAAATTTAGGGAGAAAGCACACCTTTGGCAGTCGTCCTGTTTATTTCTATTCCTTCCGTACATGTGTATATTAAGCGGACAAAGCAGCAGGTTCGCATGAAGGGAGGAAATGATAATGAGCTGCTATGGATATGTACGAGTCTCCAGTGCCGAGCAAAACGAAGACCGTCAGCTGCGAGCAATGGCAGAACAAAACCTCACACCGGAACAAATTTTCATCGACAAGCAATCGGGTAAGGATTTTGACCGACCGGCATATAAAGAATTGAATGGGAGACTGCGAGCTGGGGATATTCTATACATCCTCAGCATAGATCGATTGGGGCGCAACTATGCCGAGATACAGGAGGAGTGGCGGTACCTGACAAAAGAAATCGGGATAGATGTGGTGGTTTTGGATATGCCGCTTTTGGATACCCGGCGCGAGAAAAATCTTTTGGGCACCTTTATGGCAGACCTGATATTGCAGATACTGTCTTTTGTAGCGGAGAACGAGCGTGAGAATATCCGCAAGCGACAGGCACAGGGGATTGCCGCAGCGAAAGCAAGAGGGGAGCACTTGGGGCGTCGCCCGGCACCGCTGCCGGATTGCTTCAGGGAGAATGTCGCGGCATGGCAGGAAGGGAAAATAACCGGCACAGAAGCAGCTCGCCGCTGCAAAATGCCACTGACAACATTCCGCTATCGGGCGGAGCGGATGAAAGGGGGAGAAAAATAACAGAGACCATCAGGAAGGTGTACCTTCTTGTAAGTCTCTGTTTGGGACATTATAGCACATTTTTCAGAAATGAGGCGACTCTAATATGAAAAATATCAAATGCAGTTTGGGAAGAAAAGAGGGCGGAAATGCTTGATAAAACTGCATTAAAAGAAAATCCGAGATGTTACATCTAAAGGATGCCAACATCTCGGATTTTCTTTTGTTAGGGATGATCCATTCCTCTCAAGAAGGTACACTTTTTTGTAAATATCACTATTATGACTAGAGGGCATATTTATTAAATGGTTGATGAGGAGTTATAATGATGAAAAATATGTTAAATGTAATCAGAAGAAACAGGTACATTTATTCATTGTTTATATTCTTGACGGTTATGGCAATTGCCGTAGTTGCTTATGCCGGTTCCTATGTAGCAAATAGAAGAAGTGGTATTTTCCATTATTCAGGTTGTAGGTATGTATACCGAATGAGTGAGAGGAACAAGGAATACTATAGTGATAGAGAGGATTGCATAGATGATGGATACCGCCCTTGCAAGGTTTGTCGTCCGTGAGAAACGATATTTGATAATTTGTAATGTTGAAGTTGGTGGATGAGAATGGCATTTTGGGGTTTATTAAAAACACAAAAAGAGAAAGAGAAAGAAGCTCATTGGGAGCGATATAACAAAGGATGTGAATGTGCTGACAGAGTAAATGAGCTGTTTTCGGCAGGTGAATATGAAGAGGCTGAACTAACGGCCTTGCAGGGGGCAGAGCTTTGAAATAGTGAATGTTGCGAGTTTCTTGGCTTTTTTACTATAGTATGCACGAGTATAAAACAGCGAGATATTGGTTCATAGAACGATGTGAATATATATCTACTGTTTCTGGGGCAATGGCCTTTGCAAAACTATATAGTCCGGATGATTCAAAAGAAACAGTAAATAAAATTGTGAACGGTTTGCACAAGACATTAGGAAGAACAATGAATAGACAATTATTTCAAGAAAGTGCCTATTTGGAAGTTAACCGTGAAGTGTGTGACTTCTACAGAAAGACTCTGAGCAGTTTTGTGAGGTGCTGTATTTGTGGTGAATTGATTGCAAAACACAGTGTTATTTATTATGGCGAACCAAAGCACGATATAGGTAGAGCTTTTTGTGTGAAATGTTTTCCCGTACACTGTGGAAAAGCGTATTATTCGTTTTTCAATATTGAAACAGGCGAGTGGGATGCTGTGTATAATAACTAGCTCAATAGTTTAGTTAGTACGAGTTGTATGTCATTTTTGATCTGGTTTGAAGTGATGTATGGTCGACCTACATCACTTCAAACCATCTAAAATTGATGATTTGCGATGGATGTAAATTTGAAAATATAGCCGAAGCATAGAGCTTTTTCAAACTCTACACATGATATTCTAAGTTCAAAGGTGCTGCCGATATATGGCGGCACCTTTTTTATGGTTGCAACATTTTTTTGGACGAACTTTTGGCAAATTTTACATTTTTCCTGACGAACTTTTTAAGAAATTCACATTTTTCTGGACGAAGTTTTTGGGATTTTCACATTTTCCCTGACGAACTTTGTTCTGTCAATCGATGGGAATATTATAGTAGCGAATTTCCTGAATTGTATTATGGGGAGCAATGATTTTGAAGCCCTGGATGGGACGGGGCTGTCGGTCCACTACATCTTCGTAGTACCAGGCTATTTCGTCTTCATACTTGTATGGCCCGTCCCAGCCGATTAAGGACATATTTTTACTGAAGTCTTCGAGGTTCTGCTGGGAGAGATAATCGCCGACCTCAAGTCCGGCAATCTGATAGCCAGAGTCGAGCATGACAACGCCTATTGGCCAGAAACCGCCGTCAGGCTGTTTTTCACCGTGTACCCAGCTCTTGCCGATTTTGTATCTGTGGGGGGCGTAAGAGAACTGTTCCTGCTTCAGTGTTTCCACTTTCTTAGGGTTGTATTCCCAAGGGATTCCCATTTCGGCAGCCAGGGTTGACCCATTAAGGATGCGGGATGTGTTAAAGGCGGCTCTGAAGCGCTCGCTCTTTATTTCCGCGCGGGAATTGCGGTCAAGAAATTTATGGGAGACAAAGCCTTTTGTTCCTCTGGCAGTAAAGCCGCTGCACCATATATGGTTATCTTTTGGGATGATTTCTTTGATATAAAAGAGTTCTCCCGGCTGCAGGATTTCGACTACATCACAGTAAGTATTTGGGGCTACTCGTACATTTACATCTGAATGGGTGCAGGTGGTGGTAATCGGCCAGCCCGGATAGTCTTTCAGAGCCGTCTGGAAGTAGGATGGGTCTATCTCGGCAAAGGCGATGTTTGCCATCATGGTAAGGCCGGCGGTCAGGCCGGCGATGAATGTCCGCTTCATTGATAATACCTCGTGCATCATGTATGAAAAAGGGGCTGTGAAAAATGAGTACTCATCTTTGCACAGTCCCTTTTTTATTACTTAACTTCTTTAATGGTGATGGTCTTTCCGTCCGGCTCTTCCGGGGAAACAACATACTTGTAGAAAATCCAACGCTTGATAGCACTGGTGTCCTTATCAACGGTGAACTTGATATGGTAGACTTCCTGAGCAGAGACGTCCTTGCCCTTGGAGTTCTTGAACTTGTTGTTGTTGTCGTGATTCTCGCCCTTGGCGTGGAACCAGAGGTCACGGACATCGCGCTTGTCGTTGGCGTTAATCTTGGAGTCGTTCAGCAGCTTGCCCTTCTCGGACTTATGGAGAGTCATTTCGGCGTAGCACTCATCGACAATCTTCTGAATCTCCGGAGTCATCTTCGGAGTGTCAGCCTCAGTCTTGATGTAGGAAGGATAGCGCCAGTTGGCATTCTCCGGAGCCTTGATGGCAGGAGCGTTGGAAGCAGGCTTCTTCTCAGCGGGCTTCTGAGTAGATTTCTGAGAGGAGGAAGAAGCGACGGACTTCTTGGTGTCAGCCGGCTTCTTGTCGTCGCCGCAGCCGGCGGTGAAAGCCATGGAAGCAACAATGCCGCCGACAACTAACAGTTTACCGAATTTGTTCATTGTAAACACCTCATTCAATACTGTAGATACGATTATTGATAATAATATCTAATAAGACACTCCTAAGTTTATATCGTTCTTTTTTTCTTTTCAATGGGTCGTTTGTCCTTATTGGCACTGGACTATAAGCTGATTAAGAAGTTTTTTGTTACTAAAGAATGTTATGGTGACTTCACCGCTTTTTCTGAAAAATACTGATAGCATAATAACAAATGCTCATCTGTTAATTGAAATCTGCTTTAATGATTTGAGTCTTGGCTTATGGCTTCTGAAATCCATACTCGCGGAAAATCTCCTGTGCCTGCTGGCTGCACAGAAAGTCAACGAAAGAAGAAACTTCTTTTCTGTCAGCGGACTGTTTCAGTATCCCCACCGGGTAAATGACAGGCTTCTTCAGGCTGTCGGCTGGGGCGACGGCAACAATCTTTACCTTCGGATTGCCGGCGGCGTCGGTTGCATAGACGAGTCCGGCGTCGGCGCTGCCTTCGGCAACCCAGTTCAGGACCTCTACAACATTCGTTCCTAGGCTTACTTCCTTTTCCACTTTGTTCCACAGATGCAGAGCGGTCAGGGCTTCCTTTGCGTACTGTCCGGCGGGTACGCTCTTGGGGTCACCGATGGCGGGGTGCATGGCCTTCGGGAAGTCGTAAAATGTTTTAATGTCGGGATTTCCGCTTTCTGCAGGGACAATAAGCACCAGTTCGTTTTTCAGGAGATTTTGCGAGGAGGCAATGAGTCCTTTATCCTTAAGGCTGTTCATTTGCTTCGCAGCGGCAGAGATGAAGATGTCTGCGCGTAGTCCCTGCTCAATCTGTGTCTGAAGTTTGCCGGAGCTGGCGTAGGTACCGGAAATTTTTATGTCGGGATGTGACTGCTGATAAATGGGTATCAGCTTTTGCGTCAGGATTTTTTCAAGGCTGGCGGCAGCGGCGATTTTGATTTCAGCAGTTTTGGGTTCAGCGGGGCGTTCCTGTCTGCCGCAGCCAAGGAGACTGCAAAGCAGCAGAAGGAAGAGGATTGTCAGAAGATTTCGTTTCATTTTGTTTGCTCTCGATGTTCTCTCTTGCGGCATTTGTGTAAATACCAGTTTAGGGCGATGATCATAATGAAGCAGATGACGATGATGACAAAGGCGTACCAGCCGGCAGACTCCATATCACCTCCGGCGACCTCCGAGTAAATCGCCAGCGGCAGGGTGCGGGTCCGGCCGAGTATGTTGCCGGCCAGCATTGCGGTGGCCCCGAACTCACCCAACGCTCTGGCAAAGGAGAGGACTCCGCCGGACACCAGTCCCGGCAAGGCATTGGGCAGGATGATTCGCCAGAATATCATCCAGTCAGTCATTCCCAAAGAGCGTCCGGCCAGCCACAGGCCGGGGTCAATCTGTTCCAGAGCGGCTTTGGCGGATTTGTACATCAGCGGGAAGGAGACCACTGTGGCGGTAATGACGGTGGCAATCCATGTAAAGGCAATCTGCAGCCCGAATTGCTCTACAAAGAATCTTCCCACCAGACGATTGCTGCCGAGTATGTACAACAGCAAAAATCCTACAACGGTAGGGGGGAGTACCAGGGGCAGAGTGAAGATACCGTCCGCTGTTATTTTGACGACTTCGCTTTTCCGCTGCAGGACCCACCATGCCGTCAGGGTGCCGAGGAAAAATACGATGATGATGGTGGTAATGGCGGTCTGTAGAGAAATCCACAGGGGGGACCAGTTTATTGAAGTAGTTTCCATAGTTCACCTGCGATTTTATATTGTTAAGTCTATATTGCATCATCAGAGCAGCCTTTGCAAGAGGACTGCGTATTTTTCAAAATATGTCCTGCAGGAAAGTGTGATTAAAACTCTTCTTACAACAAAGTAACCGGGGACGGATTCACAAGTGTATTCCGAGAGCGGGCGGCGGAGTATAAGGGCGTTTAACGAAAGTAGTTAGATGAAAAAGGTGGTTACACAGGCTATCACTTGAGTATTTATGTTGGCTTAGGTGTTTGCTTATGTATACATTTGAGTTCTCTTGACTTGATTGTTGTTGGGAAATATAATTTAGACTGTTTTTAGACTAGATGCCGGGTTCCGGTGTTAGTATATGAAGAAAGAAGGAGTATGTATGTCAACCGTTATGTTAGTTACCGGTCTGATACTGGTAGCTATCACCGTCTACCTGCTGATAAAGGGCCACGATGCTCGTGTCGTCCTCATCGGCGTAGGTATTATCATGTGCGCCATTGGCGGCGTACCGATGAATGCACTGAATGCCTTTGCAAAGAGCATGACGAATGCCGGCCTTATTCAGGCGGTTTGCTCCGTCATGGGTTTTGCCATGGTCATGCGCTTCACCGGCTGCGATAAGCATCTCATCAATGCTATCGCAAATGTTATCTCCAAGGTTCGTCCGCTGCTTATCCCCGGTGTTGTTATCGGCACCTACCTCGTAAACATTGCTCTGCCGTCCGCTGCCGGTACTGCCGCAGCTGCCGGTGCAATCTTCATTCCTATCCTCATGGGTGCCGGCATCCATCCGGCAATGAGCGCTGCCGCTGTTAAGTGCGGTACCTACGGCTCCATGCTGAATCCGGGTCTTGCTCACAACCCGTTCGTTGCCAACATCGCTAAAGTAGATGTAATGGAAGTAATCAACTTCCACCTCAATGCTAACATCGCTTCTCTTGTTGTCGCTACCATCCTCATCACCGCTATCGCCTACATCACCAAGGAACATCAGGGCTATGTAGCTGAGGGCCTGGAGGTAGATGACAACTTCAAGGTAAATTATCTCTACGCTATCATGCCGACCCTGCCGATCTTCATCCTCGTTCTCGGTGCAACCAAGGTCATTCCGGCTCTGAAGATGGGCGTTCCCCACGCTATGATTATCGGCGCTGTCGTTGCTCTCCTCGTTACCCGTACCAATCCGGGCGAGCTGGGCAAGGCTTTCTTCAAGGGCATGGGTGAGGGCTACGGCTCCATCATCACCATCATCATTTCCACCGGCGTATTCGTTGCCGGTCTTGCCGCTATGGGCATGGTAAAGGCCTTCATCAACTGGATGGTTTCCAATCCGTCCATCGCCAAGGTTCTTGCTTCTGTCGGTCCTTTCGTCCTCGGCTTCTTTACCGGTTCCGGTGACGCGGCTACCTTCGCCTTCAATGAGGCGGTCACTCCGCAGGCTGCCGACTTCGGCATGACTGCTGTTCAGATGGGCTCCATGGCAACTCTGGGTGGTACCCTCGGTCGTACCATCTCCCCGATTGCCGGTGCTACCATCATCGTTGCCGGTATCGCTGGTGTAAACCCCATCGAGATTACCAAGCGCAACGGTATCCCCGTTATCGCTGCTCTTATCGTCGGCACCATCATGCTGGCTCTGTGATAAGAGTCCTTATCTAAAAAGAAAAGGGACTGTGAAAAATGAGTGCTCATTTTTCACAGTCCCTTCCTCTATGTGTACGCTGGCGAATAATGTCTGTAAGATAACCGAGCGAGAGCGTGTTTTCGTCAGACTTTATTCGTCGGCTCCTTAATGATTTAACAATTTTACTGCGATATATTGTATTCATGTTTCTATATTTACAAAATTACGAAATTTTTGTTATAATACCTCTTAATAGTGTTTATTTATTTCAAGGTAAACACTGATTAAAAATGTAGGAAATCCATTAATTTAAGGTTTAATTATCAGAGGGGAGAAAACACTACATGGCAAAAACTATGAAGACCATGGATGGCAACACAGCTGCAGCATACGTATCTTATGCTTTTACTGATGTAGCCGCAATTTATCCGATCACACCGTCCTCACCGATGGCTGAGCATGTCGATGAGATGGCTGCTGCCGGCAAGAAGAATCTTTTCGGCGAGAAGGTCCGTCTCATTGAGCTGGAGTCCGAGCAGGGCGCAGCCGGTGCCGTTCACGGTTCCCTGCAGGCAGGTGCTCTCACCACCACCTACACCGCATCTCAGGGTATGCTCCTGATGATTCCGAATATGTACAAGATTGCCGGTGAGCTTCTGCCGGGCGTATTCCACATCAGCGCCCGTGCCCTTGCTGCATCCTCCCTGAATATTTTCGGTGACCAGCAGGATGTCATGGCTGCCCGCCAGACCGGTGTTGCCATGTTCTGCGAGAACAGCGTTCAGGAAGTAATGGATTTGGCAGCTGTAGCTCATCTCTGTGCTATCAAGGGCCGCGTTCCGTTCATCAACTTCTTCGACGGCTTCCGTACCAGCCACGAAATTCAGAAGGTCGAAGTCATCGATTACGCTGACCTGGAGAAGCTCCTTGATAAGGAAGCTGTAGCTGAGTTCCGTGCCCGCGCCCTCAATCCTGATCATCCGGTAGTCCGCGGTACTGCTCAGAACCCGGATATCTACTTCCAGACCCGTGAGGCTGTAAACAGCTACTACGATGCTCTGCCTGATTTGGTCGAGAAGACCATGGCTGACCTGGCCAAGATTACCGGCCGTGAGCATCATATCTTCGACTATGTCGGTGCTCCGGATGCCGAGCGCGTTATCGTCGCTATGGGCTCTGTCTGCGATGCAGCTACCGAAGTCGTAAATTACCTCACCGCTCAGGGCGAGAAGGTCGGCCTCCTGTCCGTCCATCTCTATCGTCCGTTCTCCGTTGACTACTTCCTGAAGGCTCTGCCGAAGACTGTAAAGAAGATTGCCGTCCTCGACCGCACCAAGGAGCCGGGCGCACAGGGCGAGCCGCTCTATCTGGATGTCCGTGCCGCTCTTTATGACAGCGACATCAATCCGGTGGTCGTTGGCGGCCGCTGCGGTCTCGGCGGTAAGGATATTACCCCGGATCAGATTTTCGGCGTCTATGAGGAACTGAAGAAGGACGCTCCGAAGAAGGGCTTCACCATCGGCTTCGTTGACGATGTTACCAATCTGTCCCTCGAGCCGGCACACAGCGATGTGGACCTCACTCCGGCCGGCACCACCGCCTGCAAGTTCTGGGGTCTCGGCTCCGATGGTACCGTAGGTGCCAACAAGAGCGCTATCAAGATTATCGGCGACAACACCGATATGTATGCTCAGGCTTACTTCGCCTACGACTCCAAGAAGTCCGGCGGCATCACCATGAGCCATCTCCGCTTCGGTAAGTCTCCCATCCAGTCCCCGTACCTCATCAACTACGCAAACTTCATTTCCTGCTCTCAGGAATCCTACGTTAATAAATATGACCTTCTGGCCGGAATCAAAGACGGCGGCACCTTCCTCATGAACACCACCTGGTCTGTTGAGGAACTGGGCGAGAAGCTCCCGGCTGCCATGAAGCGCACTCTGGCCAAGAAGAACGTCAAGTTCTATATCGTCAACGCCGTAAAGATTGCTCAGGAGCTCGGTCTTGGCGGCCGCTTCAACATGATTATGCAGTCCGCTTTCTTCAAGCTGGCCGCCATCATCCCCATGGAAGATGCCGTCAAGTACCTGAAGGACTCCGTTGAGAAAGACTACGGCGCCAAGGGTCAGAATGTCGTCGATATGAACAATGCAGCCATCGACAAGGGCATTGCCGATGACACTCTGGTAGAGGTAAAGGTTCCGGCTGAGTGGGCTGACGCTCAGGATGAGGTCGTAGATGACAGCCATCTGCCGGAATTCATCAGCAAGATTCAGAATCCGATGCTTCGTCAGGAAGGCGACAAGCTGCCGGTCAGCCTCTTCAACAAGGGTCTGGAAGACGGTACCTTCCCCACCGGCGGTGCTGCTTATGAGAAGCGCGGCATTGCTATCATGGTTCCGGAGTGGAATGTTACCAACTGTATTCAGTGTAACCAGTGCTCCTATGTCTGCCCCCACGCTGCTATCCGTCCGGTTCTCCTCAATGCCGATGAGACTGCCAAGGCTCCCGAAGCAATGGCTTCCAAGCCGGCTCTCGGCGTGAAGGATATGAACTTCACCATTGCTGTATCTCCGCTTGACTGCACCGGCTGCGGCAACTGCGCCGACATCTGCCCGGGCATGAAGGGTGCCAAGGCTCTCACCATGAAGCCGCTGGCTACTCAGGAGGCACAGGAAGCTGTTTGGGAATACGCTGTCAACGAAGTATCCCCGAAGGCAAACCCGCTCAACAAGAAGACTGTAAAAGGCAGCCAGTTCGAGAAGCCGCTGCTCGAGTTCTCCGGCGCCTGCGCTGGCTGCGGCGAGACTCCGTATGTGAAGCTCGTTACCCAGCTCTACGGCGACCGCATGATGATTGCCAACGCTACCGGCTGCTCCTCCATCTGGGGCGGCAGCGCACCGGCTATGCCGTACACCACCAACCACCTCGGTCATGGTCCGGCCTGGGGCAACTCCCTTTTCGAGGACAACGCTGAGTTCGGTCTCGGTATGGTCACCGGTACCAAGGCTATCCGTGAGCGCATCGCTACCATGGCTGCTGAGATGCTGGCCGGTGACATCCCTGACGCCGAAGTCAGAGAGGCTCTTCAGGACTGGTATGACAAGCGTGACCTTGGCGACGGCTCCCGTGAGCGCGCCGACCGTCTCATCGCCGCTCTCGAGCCCAACAAGGACAAGTGCAGCAAGGTTGCCGCTCTTTATGAGCAGAAGGACTTCTTCGTGAAGCGTTCCCAGTGGATATTCGGCGGCGACGGCTGGGCTTATGATATTGGCTACGGCGGACTTGACCATGTCCTCGCTTCCGGCGAAGACCTCAATGTTCTGGTCGTTGATACCGAAGTTTACTCCAACACCGGCGGTCAGTCCTCCAAGGCTACCCCGACCGCAGCAATCGCTCAGTTCGCTGCTACCGGTAAGAAGACCAAGAAGAAGGATCTCGGCATGATGGCCATGAGCTATGGCTATGTCTATGTTGCTCAGATTGCTATGGGTGCTGACCACAATCAGACCATCAAGGCTATCACTGAGGCAGAGGCATATCCGGGACCGTCCCTCATCATCGCCTATGCACCGTGCATCAACCACGGTCTGAAGGCTGGTATGGGCAAGAGCCAGGCTGAGGCCAAGAAGGCTGTTGAGGCCGGTTACTGGGCAAACTACCGCTACAATCCGGAGCTGGTCGGCACCGACAAGAATCCGTTCACCCTTGACTCCAAGGAGCCGGATTTCGGCAAGTTCCAGGAATTCCTCCAGGGCGAAGTTCGCTATGCTTCCCTGAAGCGTGCATTCCCGGAGACTGCTGACGAGCTGTACAAGAAGACCGAAGCCGATGCCAAGTACCGTCTCGGTACCTACAAGCGTCTGGCCGGCAAGGAATAAAATATCCGTGAAATAAAGCAGGAGGCTGTTGCGTATGCAACAGCCTCCGTACTTTATAGCGAGGTGATTGACATGAAGATTGATGCTCTGTTGGAAAATCTCCGTAAAAATCGTTACGAAGCCTCATACTTTGCCACTGCCGACGAAGCAAGGGCATATCTGAACGAAAAAATCAACGGCAGGACAGTGGGTATCGGTGATTCAATGACGCTGTACAATATGGGCGTTTATGACAGCCTAAGGACGCACAATACCGTCTATGATGTTCAGCATACACCCGGCGGTACGCTGGATGAGTTTTGGGAATATTCCCGAAAGACGCAGGACACTGAGATATTCCTCTGCTCGCTGAATGCTCTTTCCGAGGACGGTATACTGGTGAATATGGACGGTGCCGGCAATCGGGTTGCGGCCTCGCTGTTCGGCCATGAGAAGGTCTACTATGTGGTGGGTATCAACAAGGTCTGCCCCGATCTGCACTCGGCTATACGCCGTATCCGCACTGTTGCGGCACCGCAAAACGCCAGGCGCAAGAAAATGAAGACACCTTGTGCCGCTGCCGGCAAGTGTGTGGATTGTGACAGTCCCGCCCGTATCTGCAATGCACTGGTCATCGAGTACAAAAAGATGATTCACATGAAGGCGGAGGTAGTCATTATCGGCGAAGAGCTGGGGCTGTGACCTGCTGAGAATGTGTACGGATATGACCGTGAAGGAGTATAATTGCGTAAGCTGTTGTCTGAGCAGCAGCTAATGCTTTTGTATAATGTGCATGAGATTGTTGCAGAGCGAGTGAGAAGTGTGGCTATGAGAAAGAGATTGCTTACGCAGGCAGCAGAGCGATACCGCTGCATTATTGATTATCCTTGGGCGGATGCACCAGACTTTGCTGTGCTTCGTCACGAAAGCAGCCGCAAATGGTTCGGCCTCATCATGACTATCCCGTTGTCCAAGCTTACCGGTGACGATGACCGGGAAACAGATGTCATCAACCTGAAGGTCGACCCTATGATAGCCGGCAGTCTTCGCATGGAGGCTGGCATCTTCCCAGCCTGGCACATGAACAAGACAAAGTGGATATCCGTGCTAATGGATGGTACGGTGGACTATGAAAAAATCATCGACCTCATCGACATGAGCTATGAGTTGACATTGCCGAAAAGAAAATGCAAATAGCCTGCTGAACTGAATTGCAGAGAACATTATGTGAAAATTACATCGTAATGTAATTTTTGTCGGTTTTTAGTTGGAATTTACATTGCGATGTAAAATTTGGTAAATCCTAGCAGAAAATTACATCGCAATGTAAAAAGGCATAGACCCACAAGTGGTGAGTCTATGCCTTTTAAGGTAGAAGAATTGTTATGCTGTAGCAGGAATAAATACATTTGGAATACTGAGCTTTGGCAGGAGGGAAGAGGCGCTCTCTTTTTCCTGCTTTTGTGCGGCAGCTATGCGTGCGAGATCAAGACGGTAATTCATTTCGAGAGAACACCAAAATGAAGCTGGAATAGCAAGCCACTTTCCAGTTGAAGAGCAGTTTCCGGAGTGATAGCGGCTTTTCCTTTGATGATTTCGTTTATTGTCTTGCGGGGGCGTCCCATCAGTTTGGCGAGTTCGGCTTGGGTCATGCCTCTGTCTTCGAGGACTTCAGCGAGTGTGTCTCCAGGGGGAATCGCATAGTCTGGGACGAATTCATTATTTCTGTTTTCCATGGTAGTCCTCAACCTCCCAAATCTCAATTTTGTGTACTGTTGATATTTAAATTTTATGTTGGCTTCGAGATGTATATTATAAAATTGTATTGTGTGTTCTGAGAATGTATGTTAGAATTGGTGTGTGGCTACCATAACACGGTAGGCGGTTAGCCTTCTCTCCTGCGAGAGGAGGTGGTGTCTATGGCTACTCTGACAGATATAGCAACGCTGTTGTCCTTTGGACTTGCTTGCTTTATGTTTGGATATACCATCGGTGCCCAAAATAAAAAGTAACCGCCCCCAGCCAAGGTTCGCGGTTACTTTACCCAAAACCGAAGGCTAACCGTCTATCGGTAGCCATATCTCTTGTCTACAGTTTAACATCATTCGCAAATATATGCAAGCAATTTGATGTTTGTATAATCGCTTGTAAAATGGCGTAATAAAAGATTTCAGGTTAGATGATGGATTTCGTATCACAAATAAAAAACGCTCTGGAACTTACGTAATGTGGTTGAGACGGAGAAATGTCTTTGTGGTGACTGTCGAGTAACAGGCATAATAACATGAGATTTCTTCCGCTTTTCAGATAAATTTTATTGATATCGAAACATTATTTTGCTATAATTACCAAATGTTAAGGTGACTGAAAGTCACAAGTTGTTATCAAGAAGGAGAAATTACTATGCTTAAACTCGAAAAGAAACAGATTCAGATTTTCAGCGTCGTCGTCGCTATGATCTTCATCGGCAGCGTTATTGCTCTCGGTATGTCTCAGCTGTCCGCTGTTACCAGTGTTGCCTCTGCTGCAGGCTCCTCCAGCGTCGGCGTCATTGACTTCCGTCAGGCTATGAGCCAGAATCCGGCTCTCGAGGCTGCCAACAAGCAGTTCCAGCAGGAAGTTGAGTCCGCTCAGGCTGATTTCGATGCCAAGTCTGCAAACATGAGCGAAGAGGATAAGGCTTCTTTCTATCAGCAGACCCAGGAGCGTCTTGCTCAGCGTCAGGGCGAGCTCCTCGAGCCGGTTCAGAAGGCTGTAGAGCAGGCTGCTAAGGAAGTTGCCGATGCTAAGGGCCTCAGCGTTGTTATCGACAAGGGCGCTGTTGTCTATGGCGGCAACGACATCACCCGTGATGTTGTCGCAAAGCTCCAGAAGGGCGGCAAGTAATCTAATCGCCCTCGTATAAAAGAAATTTTGGGCGTGACCCGTCCGCTTCGTGGTAAGTCACGGAGCAGGACGAGCACGCCCTTTCTTTTGAGACTCCCGATGTACTGACAGGTTTACCGGAAGGAGATCATGGTATGGCAGGAAAGCACGCAAAAAATAATGGCACAGCCAAAAGCAGCCGCAATTTATTGGTTGGCGGCACGGTTGTGGCTTTGCTGGCCTGCGGCTGTCTGTGGCTGTTTACCGGAGTAGGTAAGAATCAGGAGAATAAGAGCCCCGAGGTGAAGGTGGGCAGCGAGATAACCGGCATAGGCCTGCTGGCGCTGGATGAGGCCTTTGATGCTCATCCGAAGAGCGGAGAGTACCGTCGTCTCAAGGCTGATTACAGGAAGTACAGTGAGCAGGTTGCACGGCTGACAAAGAGCCGTTTTTCACCGGGAGCCGCTCTGCCGGGAGAAAAGCCCTTCGAGGATGCAGCCCGTCAGAAGCACATGCAGGAAACCATCCGCAAGGCAATTATTCTGGAGAAGCGGCTGAAGGAAGAAGAGGCTGCCTATCGCGAGAAGATAATGGCTGAGAACAAGGCGGAAATCAGCGAAATCGAAGCTGACTACGAAAACGAAATCTTCAACCTGAAGCTGAAGATTGAAAACGCCGATGTGCTTCATATAAGCGAAGAGGGCGTCAGAGTCCTGACGGAGCGGATGAATGCCCTGAAGCGGGAACGCAGGGACAGAGTAGGCATAATCCTCAGAAAGTATAATGCTGAGATTGTGGCTCACCTGAATGAAGTGAGAGAGCGGGAGCGGCAGGAGCTGGGGCTGAGTGCAGCCGAGAGCTACGAGGCGCTGAAGGCCAATGAAATGAAGCGCCGGGGCGAGGCAATAAACCGCAACATAGATGCTCTGCAGAAGCAGCTTGAGGCGGATATAGAGCGGATGGAGAAGCTGCCGGAGGCCCAGAAGAATCTCCGGACTGCCGAGCGTGAGCTGAATAAGCTGGAGGAAGTAATGGAGCGGGATATCTCCAGTCTGGCAGCAAAGTATGCGGTAATACACAAGCTTCAGATAGTGCTGGTAAAGTCCCCCCGTACCGCCGGAATAATTGACAGAATCAGCAGGCAGGATATGAAGAAATTACCTGCCGGATGTGATATAATAACAGATACGGTTCTTGCAAACGGCTTCGATATTACAAAGGAAGTCGTGGAGGAACTGCGGAAACACTGACAGAGTGTTAAATAAGGCATTTATTGCGGAAATAGAGGAAACAAAACATGAAGTGCAAGAATTTGAAGCGTTCACTGGCAGCGGTTGCTGCTTCTCTTTGCCTGGCCGGAATCTTTGCCGGCTGCGGTACTCCCAAGACTCAGGTCGGCTATATCCGGGCCGAGCGGGTCATGAAAGAGAGCGCCCAGATAACCGCCATCATCGAGGAAGGCAATGCTAAGCTCACCGATGGTCAGAAGAAGCTCATGGAGCTGGAAAAGAAGCGGGCTGAGCTGGGTGAAGAAGAGTACATGAAGCAGGGACAGGCTATCCAGATGGAACTGTCCGGCATTAATCAGGAGTACACGGAGAAGGTCCGGTCTACTCTTAACGGTACCCTTGAGGAAATCTGCAAGGCCAAGAAGCTGGATGTTGTCGTGACCAACGACAATGATGCAAAGCTGATTATGTGGGGCGGCGTGGACATCACCGATGAGGTAATCGGCAAGCTGCAGAAGAAGTAATTTTTCTCGAAGGAGAAATGCGATATGACTAAGACAGTACAGGAAATAGCCCAACTCCTCGGCGGTGAGCTGAAGGGAGACGGAAACCTTGCTATCACCGGCGTTGCCAGTCTGGAAACTGCCGGCCCCGGAGACATCACCTTCGCCGTTGACCAGTATGTAGAGGCTGCTCACGGCACCAAGGCCGGAGCAATCGTTCTCGGCAAGGGAAGCGGTGATTTCACTCAGACCGCAATCTATGTTGACGATGCAAAGGCTGCCTTTGCGAAGCTCCTCAATCTCTATGCTCCCCCGGTGGTGCATGAGGCAGGTGTAAGCGACCGGGCCTATATCGGTAAGGATGTAAAGCTGGGCGAGAATGTCACCATTCTGGCTTTTGCTTATGTTGACGACTACGCGGAAATCGGGGACAATGTTACCCTTTATCCCGGCGTATTCATCGGCCAGCACGCTGTAATCGGCGAGGGCAGCACCATATATCCCAACGCCACCGTCCGTGAGGGCTGCGTAGTAGGCAAGCGCAACATCATCCATGCTTCCGCTGTTATCGGCTCCGACGGCTTCGGCTTTACCCCGAAGGACGGCGTCCATGTGAAGATGCAGCAGATTGGCAATGTTGTCCTTGGTGACGATGTGGAAATCGGCTCCCATGTAGGTGTTGACCGGGCTGCTATGGGCTCCACCACTGTCGGTGACGATACGAAGATTGATAATCTGGTACATATCGGACACAACGACCACATCGGCAAGCACAACCTCATCGTGGCTCAGACCGGTATTTCCGGCTCTGTCACCACCGGTGACAACTGCACCTTCGGCGGTCAGGTCGGTACCGTCGGTCATATCACCATCGGCGGCAACTCCATCTATGCTGCCCGCAGCGGTATCACCAACAATATGCCGGAGAATTATTTCGGTGCCGGCTTCCCGGTACAGCCCCATCAGGAGTGGCTCCGCATGGAGGTAACTCTCAAGCGTCTGCCGGCTATGCTGAAGAAGTTCAAAGAGCTGGAAAAGAAAATCGCCAAGTATGAGTCAATGTTTGGCTTTGGCAATAAATAAGGAGCCTGCATGACTTATTGGTTGTCAAAAATATTCAGCAGGCTGGTTTGCCTGCTGCCCCACGGCTTCGCCATGTGGCTGGGAGAAATCTTCGGCAGCGTTACCTGGTGGGTCATTCCCCGGAAGCGCCGGGAGATGGCCATCGGACAGGTAGTCCGCTGCCTTGGCGTAGACCGCAGTGAGGGCGAGCGGATTGCCCGAGCCAGTTGGGAGCGGTTCGGCCCCATGATAATGGAGGTCATGCGCTTCCCGGTTACCGTGGACAGGATGAATGATTTTGTCCGGATAGAGGGAGCCGAGTATCTGGAAGAAGGTCTCAAGGAAGGCAAGGGCGCGGTAATCGCTACCAGCCATGCCGGAAACTGGGAACTGATGGGCGGTGCTCTTTGTCAGGCCGGATTTCCCATCGTGGGCGTTGCCCAGAAGCAGAAGGAAGCCGGCTTCAATAGATTCATCAACGAATACCGCCGCCTTATCGGTATGCACATTACCTACAAGACCGATGTCCGGGAAATGTACAAGCTCATGGGCGAGGGAAAAATAATCGGCCTGTTGTCCGACCAGGATTCCAATATAAAGGACGGCATTCGCTTCCCCTGGTTCGGCGGTCAGCTGACGAACTTTGTCAAGGGTCCGGCAGTGCTGGCCCGCTTCCGGGGAGCGCCGCTTTATCCCGGATTTATTACCCGCCATCCCGACGGGACGCATACCATCATCATTCATCCCCGGGTCAAGGTGGAGAAGACTGCTGACAAGGAAGCCGATATCCGCAAGGCAATAATGGATGTGTCTGCTGTACTGGAGCAGCATATCCGCGACCACGCCGAGGAATGGTTCTGGCTCCACAATCGCTGGAAGTCCATAAATGAAGAGAGAAAACCCGAGCAAATCGCCAAGGATGAGGCCGAGCAGGCCATGTGGCGGGAGAAGGGACTCTGAGAGAAAAATACCGCAGTCATCGTATCGGATGTACCGATGTGATGACTGCGGTTTTTTGCTGTCGTTGTCTACGGAGATTATTCAGCTTCTACCCGGTAGCAGTTGCGTCCGCCCTGCTTGGCAGCATAGAGCGCCTCGTCAGCCCGTTTGATAAGGTTGGTGTCGGATTCGCCGTGCCAGAGGGAAATACCGATAGATGTAGTGATGGTCTTATCGGTATCCGGCAGGAGCTGAGTACTGGCAACTGTGAGAAGGATAGTGCGGGCCAGCTCTTCGGCCTGAGGCAGGGAGAAATCCCGGCAGAGAATGACAAATTCCTCGCCGCCGTAGCGGATGAAGGTGTGACGGGAGTCAAGCAGAGTGCGGATAGTACCGGCAAAGGAAACCAGTACCTTGTCGCCGGCAGGATGGCCGAATTCATCGTTGACCTTCTTGAAGAAGTCAATGTCCAGCATAAGGACGGTGAAAGGAACCCGGGAACGCCTGCAGGTCTGAGCATCTCTGATCAGGAAGCCGTTGAGGGTGCTTCGGTTGAAGCATTTGGTCAGGTCGTCGATTTGGACTCGCTGCTCCAGCTCACGGTTCTTATCATTCAGGAGCTGCTCGGCAGCAAAATTCTCCTGAAGAATTCTGATTACAAAGTACAGAATAAATACTATGGACAGGGGGAACCAGTAGAAGGAGAAGGGCAGCAGATGATAGTAGATGGTGAGACCGTCCAGAAAACCCAGAACGGGGATGGCTACCACCGAGGGCAGGAGCGCACGGCTCCGCTTGTTGCCCCGGAAAGCACTGCGGGCAATAAGGTACATGATGTAAAGCTGGGCAGTGCCGAGAAGGAGGTAGGACAGAGAAACTCCTGACTCCAGTGTACCGAAGCCCATGACTTCGCCCAGAACAGACATCAGGGCCAGACCGATGTAAGCGTAAATCAGATAAGAGAAGGGAGTGCGGTCTCTGGATTCCACCAGCTCTCTGGACATAAGGTTGCCGAGAGGACACAGCATATATATGGAGAGAAGCTGGGCATTGCGCCAGAATACGGGAGCGTCGAGGAAAACCTGTCTGACATTGGAGGTAGCCAGCAGCCACAAGCTGTAAAAGAGCATGAAGGCAAGCATATAGAGGTACATCTTTTCCCGATGGGAGATGTAGTAAATGCCTACCAGAACAATGATAAACAGGGAAAGGGGCAGAGCCAGCAGACACATCACATCGCCCCAGACGATTGTCAGCACCTGCTCGATAGCGTTGCCTATATTGGGAGAATTGATGACGCCGAGGCGCTGGTTTATCGGGGAATAAAGGTGGAAGGACAAGGTGCGGCCTGAACTGTCACGGGGAAGATCCATCAGGTGCCAGCGGGTGCCGTAGTTCTCCTCGCCAATATCTCCGGCCTTGTAGATTATGTGGGAGTCGTAGAAGACTTCTACTGCCTGATTGTTTGTTATGAAATACAGGGTCGGCTGGATAAAGGAATGAGGGGGAACATAGGTGGTGACCCAAATATCGGTAGCACTTGGGTCAATATTGGGGTGACTGATACCGTTGTAGATGTTCCAGCCCGCAAAGCCACCGCGAATAGTCTGATTAAGCCAGCCGGGTATCGCCTCCGGAGAGGTGGGAGCTACGCCGTCATAATATCGCCATATTCCGTCAAGGGGAATGGCCTCGGCGGATTTCTGACCGACAGGCGACAGAGCAAGAAAGACTGCGGCTATCAGTGGGAACAGGAACAGGCGGAAAAGCAGATGCAAGTCAGAGGTAAATCGGCTCGTTATCGCTGCTTTCTCCGGTAGCTTCAGCTGACTCAATTAGCACAGCCTCCTTTTCAGCCGTGGCCTCATCGGTGGGGAACTGGTCGAGAATCTGCATGAATTCTTCGCCGGTAATCGTTTCCTTTTCATAGAGGTAATCGGAGAGTCTGTTCAGGGCGTCACGGTTTTCCAGAAGAATGTTTCTGGCCGTGTCGTACTGCTTCTTTACCAAAGCGATGACCTGACGGTCAATGGCTTCCTGTGTTGCGGCAGAGCAGGCGAGGGTTGTGTCGCCGCCGAGGTACTGATTGGTGACGGTTTCCAGTGCGACCATGCCGAACTCATCACTCATGCCGTATCGGCTTATCATGGCCCGGGCCAGCTTTGTGGCCTGCTCGATATCATTGGCTGCACCGGTGGTGATGACGCCGAAGGCAACATCTTCGGCGGCCCGTCCGCCGGTGAGAGTGGCAATCTTGTTTTCCAGATCTTCCCGGGAGAGGAGGTACTTGTCCTTTTCCTCTACCTGCATCGTGTAGCCGAGGGCGCCGCTGGTGCGGGGAATGATGGTAATCTTCTGCACAGGCGCGGAGCCGGACTGCCGAGCCGCCACCAGCGCATGACCTATCTCGTGATAGGCTACGGTGCGCTTCTCCTTGTCGGAGAGGATGCGATGCTTCTTCTGATAGCCGGCGATGACTACCTCGACGCTTTCCTCCAAATCCGCTTCGCAGACTTCGCTGCGATTGCCGCGGACAGCTCGGAGAGCGCCTTCGTTTATGATATTTGCCAGCTCGGCACCGGAGGCACCGGCTGCCATGCGGGCGATGGTGTGAAAATCTACATCGGCGGTAGTCTTTATCTTCTTGGCGTGAACCTTGAGGATTTCCTCGCGGCCTTCAAGGTCCGGCAGCTCTACCGGTACCCGGCGGTCAAAGCGGCCGGGACGAAGGAGCGCCGGGTCAAGGGAATCCGGGCGGTTGGTGGCAGCCAGAATGATGACACCGGAGTTTCCGCCGAAGCCGTCCATCTCCGTAAGAAGCTGATTGAGGGTCTGCTCACGCTCGTCATTGCCCATGACGGTGCCGTGACGCTTCTGGCCGATGGCATCAACCTCATCGATGAATA
This sequence comes from Selenomonadaceae bacterium, assembly GCA_030523645.1. Lineage (GTDB taxonomy): Bacteria > Bacillota > Negativicutes > Selenomonadales > Selenomonadaceae > RGIG250. The sequence continues at coordinate 13,114 of JAUNIB010000003.1, read as the reverse complement.
CGATACAGGGAGCCTTTTCCTTGGCCTGTTTGAAGAGATCGCGGACCTTGGAGGCACCCATGCCTACAAACATTTCTACGAACTCTGAGCCGGCAATGGAGAAGAAGGGAACGCCGGCCTCACCGGCTACCGCCTTGGCCAGCATGGTTTTGCCTGTACCCGGAGGGCCGACAAGCAGTACGCCCTTGGGCATGGAGGCACCGATGGCGGTATACTTGTTGGGGTTGTGGAGGTAGTCCACGATTTCCGACAGGTTTTCCTTGGCCTCGTCTTCACCGGCCACGTCCTTGAAGCGGATAGTAGCATTGGCCGGGTCGAAGACCTTGGCATTGCTCTTGCCGAAGCTGAACATATTGCCGGGACCACCGCCGCCGCCGAACATCCGGCGGCTCATGTACTGGCCGAGGGCGAAGAATATGAGAATCGGCAGCACCCAGTTCACGATGAGACTCATGATGAAGGACGGAGTCTCCCTGATTTCGGCTGCGAAGGGGATGCCGGAGGTCTTCAGCCGCTCTACCAGCATAGGATCAAGCATTGGGCCGGTCTGATATTTTTGGCCGTCGGTGCCCTTGAAAACGATACGGTTGTCGTCCATCTCGATTCTCTCGATGGATTTCTGCTCCGTCATTTCCATGAAGACACTGTAGTCTACGGTCTTGACCTTCTCCTCCTCCAGATATGGCTTGCCCAGCCAGTTGAAGATGGCAAGGATAAGGATGGCCAGTCCGTAGTAAAAGAGAAGGGAATTTTTCGGTTTAGGAATTTTTGCCAAAATGTATCACTCCGAAATATATGAGGTGGTTCTTATTCGTCAAACATACAGAAGCGGTTTTGACCTCTGCGCTTTGCGGTTTCCAAAGAATGGGCGGCCTTGGGCAGAAGCTGGGCAAAATTCATGCCGGAGGAGCCGGTGACTGCGACACCGAGGTTGCAGGCAACGGGGGAGATAAGCTCTGTCCGGACCTTGCGGAAGAGATTGATAAGGTGCTGAGCTCTGGTTTCTATTACATCGATGGTGAAGCGGCCGCTGAAGAAAATGATGAACTGGTCATCGGCTATCTGACCGATAATATCACCGCTGCGGAAATCGGTGCGGAGAACATCGGACAACTGACGGAGATATGAGTCAACAGCAGACTGACCGTACTGTGCCACAAGTCCGGGGAAATCGTCCAGATCAAAGAAGAACAGGACGCCCTTCTCACCGGCCGTGAGGCGGGAGATGGCCTGATCAACCAGCGCGGAGGAGGCATCGGCCAGCGGCAGCTTTGTTATCTGATGACGGCTGGCATTGATGGTAAGCTCCCGGTGAATGGACTGAATCTCGCTGGTGTTGGAGATGAAGCCGACAATCAGGTCGTTTCCGGCATCGTCGTGGCGATGGAGGTAGTAAATGCGATACCAGCTGCCGGTTGTTTCGTCGGCGTAGTCCAGGACACCTTCGGAGGCGTGGTTGACGATGTAGGGGAAATGATAGGCAATGACCGACAGCTGCGGCATGACCTTCACATCCTCCGGGTCGGTCTGGTAGTGGGAAGCTGCGAAGCGGCCGATTTTCAGAGTCAAAGGCTCCCCGCTGGCAGATGAAGTCCGAAGTATCATGGAGTCATCGGTAGGGCTGTAGTTGAATATTACAGCCTGAAACCGGGAAAGCAGCAGACCCATTGCCAGGTCGTTCATTCGTACCTCGGCAGGGGTGATTTTTTTTCCGTTTGCTGATACAAGAGGCATGGCATGGCTCCTTCTGTAATAGTAAAAAACATTGCAAGGTGCAAGCAAAATATAATTTGCTTCATTACACTTTCTCAGTCTCCATTATACATTATCAATATCCCTAATGCAAAGTGTTAAATGGGTGATTTGTCCTAATAGCATCATGTATACCGAAAAAAGGGACTGTGAAAAAATGAGTACTCACTTTTTCACAGTCCCATATATCTTTATTCTGTTTGCTTGCCGAATATCTGCTCCTTGAGCCTCTGTCCGGTAGGAGTGGCGGCAAGACCGCCGCCGGCTGTTTCCTTCAGGGCAATGGGGAGCTGGTCGCCGATTTCCTTCATGGCCATTACCACTTCATCGGGCGGGATGACGGAGCGGACACCGGCCAGCGCCATATCGGCGGCGGTAAGGGAATGGACGGCGATGAAACCGTTGCGCTTTATGCAGGGCACCTCTACCAGTCCGGCTACCGGGTCGCAGGCGAGGCCGAGAAGGTTTTTCAGAGCAAGAGCAGCGGCGTGAGCGACGGCCTCAGGTGAGCCTCCGGCCAGCTCGGTGAGAGCAGCGGCGGCCATAGCGGCGGCAGTGCCGCACTCAGCCTGACAGCCGCCTTCTGCGCCGGCGATACAGGCCATCTCATCGATAATCATGCCGAAGCCGGCGGCGGTAAAGAGCGCCCGCACGATTGGCTCGTCGTTTTTTATCTTGTACCGGTGAGCGGCGTAGAGGGCACCGGGGACGATGCCGCAGCTTCCGGCGGTGGGACAGGCAACTATCCGGCCCATACCGGCAGAAACCTCGGCCACTGACACGGCACCTGCACAGGCACAGCAGGCAAGCTCTCCGAGATATGATTTGCTGCTGTCGTCGGTCAACAGGGAGTATATCTTCGGAGCGTCGCCGCCGGTGAGGCCGCTGACGGATTTTGCGGGAGCGTGGATGCCCTTGTCGATGGCGTGCTTCATGGTCTGCCAGCTGCTGCGCATCTGTCCTACCACTTCATCGTAGGATTTCTGGGAGTCGTTGGCTTCCCTGGCGATGACGACACTGCTGATGGGCAGACTGGCTTTTTCGGCTTCGGCCACCAGCTCAGCAATGGTTGAAAAATCGTACATGGTTATTTCCTCCGTCTGTTTCGATTTACAGTTTGGGGACTGTAAAGGTAGTAAGGACATGGCGGCTGGAGGATATTTTATCCACATAGACCGGCGGCAGTTCATCATCCGTTTCGATGACGATTAGGGCAGTCTGGCCGCGTTTTTCACGGAGGTCGCGCATAGAGGCAATATTCACACCGGCTTCGGCTATGAGACGGGTGGTATTGGCGATGACACCGGGACGGTCGAGATGGGCGACGATGATGGAGGGCAGGGCACCGGACAGCTCAAGGCGGAAGCCGTTCAACTCGGTCAGCATAATATTACCGCCGCCGATGGAAGCTCCCTCTACCCGGATGGTGTGGCCGGTGCTGTCGGTGAGGCGGATGATGGCTGTGTTGGGGTGGACGCCGGATTTTCGCAGCGGGACAAAGCTGAAGTTCAGCCCTACATCCTTTGCGATATCAAAGGAATGCGGCAGCCTCTCGTCCTCCGGTGACATGCCGAGAAGCCCGGCAATGATTGCCTTGTCGGTGCCGTGGCCGCGATAGGTGGCGGCGAAGGAGCCGACAAGCTCGATGGTGGCAGTAGTCGGCTGACTGCCGAGAATGACCCGGGACATGAGACCGAGACGGCAGGCTCCGGCGGTGTGGGAGCTTGACGGGCCAATCATTATCGGCCCAACGATGTCAAATACGCCGTGCATATTAACACTCCTGAATGGATTTGCTTAAAGAAACGGCATAACTGCCTGACAGAAACCCGTTTGCACTTATTTATTCACGCAGCGGCACATAAGCTCCTGCTTCGTATGCTTACTCGCAGGTCGCTAAGTGCCGGCGTGAATAATGGTTTCTTTACAGGCAGCTATGCCTACTCTTTTTCAGAGGAATAATAGACGGCGCAGCCGTCTATTCCTTAATAAAAAATACCGTGAATAATGTCTGTAAGAAAACCGTTAATCAACATCGGTACTTGGCGATTGACGAGTAAGCATACGAAGTCAGAGCCTAGTACCGCTATGTTGATTATCGTGCGAGAGCTTGTTTTCGTCAGATATTATTCACGGGTGTTCTCGGAAATTACACGTTAAAGCGGAAGTAGGTTACATCGCCGTCCTGCATGATGTAATCCTTGCCTTCCAGACGAACCTTGCCCTTCTCACGGGCAGCGGCATTGCTGCCGCAGGCGATGAGGTCGTCGTAGTTGACTATCTCAGCACGGATGAAGCCACGCTCAATGTCGCTGTGAATCTTGCCGGCGGCTTTAGGAGCGGTAGTGCCCTGACGAATGGTCCAGGCACGGCACTCATCGGGGCCGGCGGTGAGGAAGGTGAGAAGTCCCAGCAGGGTGAAGGCTGCCTTGATGAGGCGGTCGAGTCCGCTCTCTTCCAGACCGAGGTCGGCGAGGAATTCCTTGGCTTCTTCATCGTCCAGGTCGGCAATCTCTGACTCTACCTTGGCACTGATGGATACCAGCTCGGCGCCCTCTTCCTTGGCGTACTGGGCAACCTTGGCCACATACTGATTGGCAGAGGCATCGGCCGCATCATCCTCGGAGACATTGGCTACATAGAGGGTCGGCTTGTCGGTGAGGAGATTCAGGTCTTTTATGAGCTCCTTCTCTTCCTCGGAGACATCCTGACGGCGGAGCGGCTGTGCATCGGACAGCCCCTCTTTTATCTGATTGAGCAGAGCTTCTTCTGCTTTTGCTTCCTTGCTGCCGGACTTGATAAGGCGGACCAGCTTGGATAGACGCTTTTCGACGACTTCCAGGTCAGCGAGGCAAAGCTCTGTGTTGATGATTTCAATATCACGGATGGGGTCAACGCCGCCCTCGACATGGGTGATGTCATCATCCTCGAAGCAGCGGACTACATGAGCGATAGCATCTACCTGACGGATATGCTCAAGGAACTGGTTGCCCAGACCTTCACCGGAGGAAGCACCCTTTACGAGACCGGCGATATCTACGAAGGATACGGCGGCCGGGGTGGTCTTCTTGGAATTGTACATATCCGTGAGGACTTTCAGGCGAGGGTCGGGTACATCTACGACGCCGACATTCGGCTCGATGGTGCAGAAGGGGTAGTTGGCGGCTTCGGCGCCGGCCTTGGTTATTGCATTGAAGAGGGTGGACTTGCCGACATTAGGCAGACCAACGATTCCTAATTTCATTAGAGTTTTCTCCTGACAGGTTTAGTTTTATTATTCGTTGCCGTCCCAGCAGTAGGTGCAGAGCTTGTCCTTGCCGATGCCGACGGATTCCAGCATATCGTCGAGACGATGGAAGCGGAGGGTGGTGAAATTCAGCTTCTTGCAGATGCCGTCTACCATCTTCTGATACTTTTCGGAATCGGGATCGGTGTACTCCTTCACCAGCTCGGCGGTAGCAGGCTTGCCTTCCAGCTCCTCGATGACTACGCGGCCGATGAGCTCCATCTCGGAATTGGAGCGGGAGAAGTTCAGGTACTTGCAGCCGAAGAGGATAGGCGGGCAGGCGGGTCGGATATGGACTTCCTTGGCACCGCTGGCATAGAGGAACTCGGTGGTTTCACGGAGCTGAGTGCCGCGGACGATGGAGTCGTCGATGAGAAGCAGACGCTTGTCCTTGATGAGGTCGTGAACAGGGATGAGCTTCATATGAGCAACCTGATTGCGAACCTTCTGATTTGTGGGCATGAAGGAGCGGGACCAGGTCGGAGTATACTTGATGAACGGACGGGAGAAGGGGATACCCTTCTCGTTGGCGTAGCCGACGGCGTGAGCGGTACCGGAGTCGGGGACACCGGCGACGATATCGACGTCGACATTGTCGCGGCGGGCCAGCAGCTTGCCGCAGTTGTAGCGCATCTGCTCGACGCTGATGCCTTCGTAGCTGGCAGCGGGATAGCCGTAGTATACCCAGAGGAAGGTGCAGACGCGCATCTTGTTGTTGGGGGAATAGAGCGGCTTGAAGCCGTCGGCATCGAAGACGACTATTTCGCCGGCCTTCAGCTCATAGATGGGAGTATAGCCGAGATTTACACCGGCGAAGCTCTCGAAGCTGGCGCAGAGACCGGTATCCTTCTTGCCGAGGACGATAGGAGTACGGCCGTAGTTGTCGCGGGCAGCATAGATACCCTTCTCGGTGAGTATCATGAGGGAAAGGGAGCCGTCGATAGTCTCCAGAGCGTACTTGATACCCTCGATGAGGTTCTCCTTCTGATTGATGAGGGTGGCGACTAGCTCGGTGGAGTTGATTTCGCCGTTGCGCATCTCGAAGAAATGAGCCTTTTTGTCAATGATATCATTGACGAGCTTCTCGGCGTTGTTTATTTTGCTGACAGTAGTGATGGCGTAGGTGCCGTGATGAGAACGGACCAGAACCGGCTGTCCTTCGTAGTCGGAGATACAGCCAATGCCGAAGTTGCCTTCCATGCGGTCGAGATCCTTCTCGAACTTGGAACGAAAAGGAGTGTTCTCAATGTTGTGGATGGAGCGGGTGAAACCGTTTTCCTCACCGTATACAGCCATACCGCCGCGGCGGGTTCCCAGATGGGAGTGATAGTCTGTACCAAAGAACAGATCGGTAACGCAGTTACCCTTCGACGCTACACCAAAAAAACCGCTCATAATTCCTGTGGCCTCCTAATAACAGTTCTACACAAATTTGATTTTCTTTCAATTATAATGAAGCGGAAAAATACCGAAAGTATTTTACCACAAAGAATGTGGCGTTCACAATGTTTTACGGGGCAGAAAGTTGATTTTTCTTTGTTACATTAGGGGCTCCGTAGGAAATCTCATAAATATCAACAGCATCACCTTCGCCATTTACCTTTCCTTGGCTGGTAGAGTAAAGGCGACGGCCGTCGGGACTGATAGCAAGACCGACCGGGAAAGAGTCGGCGCCGATGGAGGTGACTACCTGCATTGAAGCGGAATCGACCACATATATCTCCGACTCTCCGTAGCAGGCGGCGAAAATGTAGCGTCCGTCAGGCGACAGGACGATGGTGCGGGCACCGCTGCCTACGGCACATTCCTCCCAGCTGTCGACACACATATTGTTCGGGTCGACGGCAGCGGCGAGGAATTTGTCCAGACGGACACGCTGGACATAGCCGGCGGCATTGATGCTGAGATACAGCCAGCCGTCTTTGATGACGAGATGGCGGACATTGGGCATCATGCCCATGACCCGGCCGAGATAGCGGCGGGCAGTCAGGTCGACCACGGCGATTCCGCCGTCGCCGCCCATGCAGCCGACGAGAAGATACTTGTTGTCCGGCGTGAAGACCGTACCTCGGAGGGCGTAGCCGCTGTCGTTGTCTCTGTCCACCGGAACGGTGAGGGAATAGTTCAGCGGCAGCTGATAGTCCACGATGAATTTATCGGTGTAGTGCCAGTCTTTTGGGTCGGCGGAGTGACAGTCGATGAGACCGATGGTGTTGTCGCCCCAGCAGGAGACGGCTATCTTCGTTTCGTCAGGAGAGGTGGCAATCATCTTGGGGAGAGTGCCTGTCTCCATGAGCCTGATTATTTTATTCGTAGTGGTATCAATGACGGCCAGAGCGGAAGGGTCCTGAGCGTTGATGTCATAGAGGCGGCGGTAGTATGGCACCCAGAGATAGCGTCCGTTGTGGCTGAAGGTAGCCTCTACCGGCTTGCCCATGAAGTGATTGTCCTGAGGATAGTGGGTGAACTCATAGAACTCGGAGAGGGGAGCCCAGAGGTGGTCGGTCGCCTCGTCCAGATAATGACTTATCTCGGCCAGCTTCTTGTTTGTCTTGACATCGTAGACGATGGTGAGGCCGGCTTCGAGAGCATTTACATAGTATTTGCTGCCGTCGGGATGGACATTGACGCTCTTGGGCGAATTGACGGCCGTGTCGAGGAACTCACCGTAGTCGTCGTAGAACTGCTTCTTCGCTGTCAGGCGGAGGGAGAGGCTGCCGTCAGGGGCAGCGGCAGATTCTTCGCCAGGATAGGGATGATAGACGACTCGCTGCGGGGCCGGGGCGGGAGCCTCGGCGACCACCGGGGCAGGTGAAGCTGGGATTGGCTCAGTCGGGGCAGCTTCACTGATATTTGACATCATCAGGCAGCCGATTAAAGCAGCTGTCATTTTTTTGTTGAAATAGCGCATGATAGACCTCGGTTTAGAAAGTGACGATAACGCTTCACCAAAAGGGAAGCCTTTACAATATAATAGCACAATGAAATGATTGCGGCGAAGATTTTTTCCAATACCGACCACAAGATGAAGTCACTGGAAAGATATTCGTTTGACAGATAAAGCGGATGCCGTTATAATTTAATGATTAAGATTAAGCGTATTGTACCTTAACATTAGTTTATATTTTCGGTAGGGAGACGACTACTATGTTAGATTTGAAATTTGTCCGTGAAAATCTTGATGCTGTCCGCAAAATGCTGGAAAACCGCCACAACTCTCTGAGTCTTGACGGCTTTACTGCTCTTGAGGAGCGCCGCCGCAGTATCATCGGCGAGGTAGAGACTCTGAAGGGCGAGCGCAACACTGTCTCCAAGAAGATAAGTGAAATGAAGCGCAACGGTGAGAATGCCGATGAGCTGGTCGTAAATATGCGTGCTGTCGGTGACAAAATCACCGCTCTCGATGAAGAACTGAAGAAGGTCGAGAGCGACCTCCGTGAGATTCTTCTCCGCATCCCCAATATGCCGGCTGAGGATGTTCCCATCGGCGTCGATGAGAATGACAACCCGGAGCGTGAGCGCTGGGGCGAGCCGCGCAAGTTTGATTTCGAGCCGAAGAATCACTGGGATGTTGGTACCGAGCTGGATATTCTCGATGCTGAGCGTGCCGCCAAGGTATCCGGTGCCCGCTTCACCTTCTACAAGGGACTCGGTGCCCGTCTGGAGCGTGCCTGCATCAACTTCATGATGGATCTCCATGCTCAGAAGCAGGGCTACACTGAGATGCTGGCTCCGGTCATCGTCTCCAAAGACAGCATGATTGGTACCGGTCAGCTGCCGAAGTTCGCTGAGGATATGTTCAAGCTGGAAGGTCTTGACCAGTACATCGTTCCGACCGGTGAAGTTCCGGCTACAAACTACCATCGTGAAGAGATTCTCGACGGCACCAAGATGCCTGAGCGCTACACCGTATACACTGCCTGCTTCCGTGCTGAGGCTGGCAGCGCCGGCCGCGATACCCGCGGTCTCATCCGTCAGCATCAGTTCAACAAGGTAGAACTTATCAAGTTCGCAAAGCCGGAAGAGTCCTGGGATGAGCTGGAATCCATGGTTCGCAATGCAGCCGAGGTTCTGGAGCTCCTGGAGCTTCCCCATCGCATTATCACCCTCTGCACCGGTGATATGGGCTTCACCTCTGCCAAGACCTACGATATCGAGGTCTGGTTCCCGGCTCAGAATACTTATCGTGAGATTTCTTCCTGCTCCAACTGCCTCGACTTCCAGGCACGCCGGGCAAATATCAAATTCCGCCGCAGCCCCAAGGACAAGCCGGAATTTGCTCACACTCTCAATGGCTCCGGTCTGGCTGTCGGCCGTACCGTCGCCGCAATTCTCGAAAACTACCAGCAGGCTGATGGCAGCGTAGTCATCCCGAAGGCTCTCGTTCCTTACATGGGCGGCGTTGAAGTCATCCCTGCTCCGGCTAAGTGATAGATTCTAAGGAGGCACTAAATTGCTTACTGTATTGATGGTTTGTGATGCATTGGTGGCTATAGTCCTCATTGCAGCGATTCTCGGCCAGGAGCCGAAGTCCGGTGGTATGGGCGGTGCCATGGGCGGCGGCGATGCCGTATTCAGCGGCCCGGTTCGCGGAGTAGACGCTCTGCTGGCTCGCATAACGATTGCCTTCGGCGTGCTGTTCGCTGTGATTACGCTGGCAATTGCAAAACTGATTATGTAAGAAAAGGGGACTGCCGCACTAATAAAATTAGTCGGCAGCCCCTTTTTGGTGTTTATGAGTCGTGTCCGCCCTTAAAAAGGGCGGACTTGATACAATTTATACAATGATTGCTGAAACGGCAGGTGAATGAAATGGATAAAAAGAAAACTCCCACGATGCAGGAGCGAATATTGAGCTATCTGAAGGAATCGGCCAAGCGGCCTCTGTCTGCCGAAGACCTGGCGAAAGAACTGCGCCTGAAGGGGCGGGCTGTGACTGAATACTGGAAAGCGATGAAAGAGCTGGAAGAAACTGCGGCCGTCATCTGCAACCGCAGTGGCCTTTACGGTCTCCCAGGACAGATGAATCTGGTGGTAGGCAGGCTGTCCATGAATTCAAAAGGTTACGGCTTCATCATTCCGGATGAAAAGCCTGCCGACGGCAGCGACATTTTCGTTCCCGGCGCCATGCTCGATTCGGCCATGAACGGTGATCGGGTCGTGGCCAGATTGTCAGCTTCAGGCATAAAGGGGCGGAGCGCCGAGGGCGAGATAATCAGGATAATCGAGCGTGCCAACAGCAAGATAGTCGGCACCTTTGAGCTGTCTGACGGTTTTGCCTTCGTGCGCCCCGATGACAAGAAGATTGGGCAGGACATATTCGTCGGCACCGGCAAATACGGCAATGCCGCCGATGGCATGAAGGTCGTCGTGGAGATAACCCGCTGGCCGGACAAGCGCAGAAGTGCTGAAGGCAAAGTCGTTGAGGTACTGGGCTGGGCTGACGCCCCCGGCATAGATGTCCTGTCGATAATGCGCCGCTATGACCTCGTGCAGGAGTTCCCGCCCGAGGCACAGGCGGAAGCAAGGCAGATACCGCAGAGCGTACTGCCGGAGGAATACGCCGAGCCGGGACGAATCGACCGTCGTCATTTCTCCGCTATCACCATCGACGGCGACGACTCCAAGGACTTTGATGATGCCGTGTACGCAGAGCGCCGGCCGAAGAGCGAGGGCGGCGGCTTTTTCCTTGGCGTTTACATTGCCGATGTGAGCCACTATGTCCGGGAGAACAGTCCGCTGGATAAGGAAGCCTATGCCCGCGGTACCAGTGTTTATCTGGTAGACCGGGTCATTCCTATGCTGCCCTTTGAGCTGTCCAACGGTATCTGCAGTCTGAATGAAGGCGTCGACCGCCTGTCAATGGCCTGCGAAATGGAGATAGACAACAGCGGCACCGTCACGAAGTATATCATTGCTCCGGCCGTCATCCGCTCCCGTCATCGGATGACCTACAGCAATGTGAATAAGATTCTTATCGACAAAAATCAGCAGCTGATAAAGGAATACGAAGATGTTCACGAAATGCTGCTGACGCTGGCTGACCTGCGGGAAGTTCTGAAGAAAAAGCGCAGACTTCGGGGGGCAATCGAATTTGAACTGCCGGAAGTAAAGGTGAAGCTTGACGCGGAAAATCATCCGGTTGAGCTGATAAAGCGTACCGGCTCCCTGTCTGAGTCCATCATCGAAGAGTGTATGCTCATAGCCAATGAGACCACCGCAAAGCACATGATGGAGAGACAGCAGCCCTTCCTTTATCGTGTCCATGAGCAGCCAAAGGCTGAGAAGATAGAGAAGCTCAATCTCCTGTTGGCCACCTTCGGCCTGCATATAAACGTCAGGGATGACGACAGCATCCAGCCGGCGGACATTGCCAAGGTGCTGGAGAGAGTCGCCGGAGAGCCGGAGGAGCGCATCATCGACAGCGTGTCTCTGTGCTCCATGCAGCAGGCTCGCTACTATCCGGAGTGCCTCGGTCACTTCGGACTGGCGGCGGAGTACTATACCCACTTTACTTCACCGATACGCCGCTATCCCGACCTCATCGTTCATCGTCTGCTCATGGAGCAGTTCCGGGCGACGAAGGGCAATATTCCGGCCAAGCGGAAGAAGCAGCTGGAGCCAATGCTGGGCGAGATAGCTACTCATACTTCATCCCGGGAGCGCGTCGCTACCGAAGCCGAGCGCGAGACCGTGAAGATGAAGGAAGTCGAGTACATGGCTCAGTTCGTGGGCGAGACCTTCCCGGGCATCATTTCCGGCGTCACGGCTTTCGGTATCTTTGTAGAGCTTGACAACGGAGTAGAAGGTCTGGTGCGGGTATCCCGACTGGCAGATGACTACTACGAGTATGTAGAGGATAAATATTCCCTCATCGGTGAGCGTACCGGTCACACCTATCGGCTCGGTGACAGCTGTGAAGTCGTTCTGGTGAAAGCCGATTTAGAGGAAAAGACTATCGACTTTGAGCTGAAGGACAACTCAGTAGCCCTGTCCGGCGGCAAATCGCGTCAGTCGAAGAAGCCGCTGGCAGACAAAGCAGCGAAACCGCAAAGCTCGGTAAAGAAAAAGGCAAAGGCTGACGATAAGAATAAAGGCGGCTCCTCTGCGAGACCGACAAAACCGGCGAAATCGGCGAAGAAAACGACGGCAAAGACAAAGGCCAAGTCGAAGGTCAGGACAAAAGGGAAGTCAAGGAAAAAAGGAAAGAGATAAAACTGAGGAGGCAAAATGGGAAAGAAAAATGCAGGCACAAAGATAGCCTGTGAAAACCGCAAAGCCTTTCACGATTACTTTATAAAGGAAACCTACGAAGCGGGACTGGAACTCTTCGGCACCGAAGTGAAATCACTTCGGGCCGGCCGGGCAAACCTGAAGGACTCCTATGCGTCCTTTAAGAACGGTGAGATATTCCTGGAGAAGTTTCACATCAGTCCCTACGAGCAGGGAAATATTTTCAATCGTGACCCGCTGCGGAAGAAGAAGCTCCTTCTTCATAAGGCCGAGATAATGAAGCTGTTTGGTCAGACCAGAGAGAAGGGCATGACTATCATCCCGCTGAAGGTCTACTTCAAGCAGGGAATTGCGAAGGTAGAGATTGGCCTCTGCGTCGGCAAGCACACCTACGACAAGCGTCAGGTGCTGGCCGAGAAGGCAGCCAAGCGCGATGTGGAAAGAGCACTGAAGGAAAGAAATCAATATTAAAATGTAGGGGTAACTAGGCTCCCATTGAGGGGAGCTGTCCCCAACTCACTTCGTTCGCTGGATGGCACTCACTAAATTCGTCCATCTCTCCGCTCGGACTCATTAAGTGAGTTTGCCAAAGCGAAGCTGACTGAGGGGTGCTTGGATAGGCTTGCCGTTGTAGGGGGCGGCCGCAGCCGCCCCGCCGTCAGACTTCCCAACGCAAGCCTCCCCTCTAGGGGAGGTGCCCGAAGGGCGGAGGGGTAATCTACGACTACTCCTTGACAATATATTATCTTAATGATACTATATAAATATAGTCACAGTGAAATGGGAGGTAAGTCCCTTGACAGCATTTAGAGCAGACAGCACAATTGTCCGGAACACGGAACA
>JAUNIB010000011.1:69024-76417 GCA_030523645.1 Selenomonadaceae bacterium | reverse complement strand
GCGCTGCCAGCACCACTTTCGCTGCTGCAAATCCGTTCTCCGATGTTCCGGCTGACCACTGGGCCTATGATGCTATCGCTCAGCTCGCTGCTGAAGGCGTAGTTGATGGCTATGGCGACGGCTCCTACCGTGGCGAGCAGGAAATCACCCGCTATGAAATGGCTCAGATGGTAGCTCGTGCTATGGCTAAGGGCGTTTCCAGCGCTACCCTCGACAAGCTCGCTGCTGAGTTCGCTGATGAGCTCAATCAGCTCGGCGTTCGCGTTGCTGCCCTCGAGAAGAAGGTTGACAATGTAAAGTTCACCGGTGAGCTCCGTTATCGTGCAAGCCGCAAGACTCCGGCTGAATACAGAAATAATGGTGCTAACAAGAATGAGCTCCTCGTTCGTCTCAACATGAAGGCTCAGGTCAACGAGCACTGGACTGTTAACACCCGTTTCGACTATTCCGATGCAACTAACGGAAAGACTTCCGGTGATGTTAACAAGGTAACTGTTGACCGTATGTGGGCTCAGGGACAGTACGGCAAGACCACCGTTAATCTCGGTAAGTTCAACTACAAGACTGCTGCAGACTATGGTCTCTTCAATGACCGTCGTGTAACCGGTCTCCAGGTTGTCACCAGCATTAAGGATATCAATGTTGCTGTTACCGCTGGTCGTGTACTGTTGGATAAGAGCCCGAGTGAGGTTGCTAACAAGACCAATACTGCCAGCATTTGGGGTATCGATGTATACAGCAATCGTGCAAAGAAGTTCACCTATGGTGCTACCTACAATAACCTGAAGAATAAGGGTTCTTTCGATAAGAATAACCTCGGCGTTTGGACCATCGGTGCCGGTTACAAGTTCACCAAGAGCGTAGCTCTCGAGGCTGCTTATGGTCGTTCCAATGCCAAGGATACTGCTGGCAAGCAGAAGACCCGCTATGCTGTAACCCTCAAGTACAAGGGTGCAAATGTTGCTAAGCGCGGTTCCTATGGCCTCTTTGTTGGCTATCGCCACATCGGCAGCCGCAGCGGTCTCTTCAACACCTATGCTGCTACTAATGATGTTATGCCGAATGATAACACCAAGGGTTGGGAACTCGGTGCTGACTACACCCTCGACAAGAATATCCTCCTTGGCGTTCGTTACTACATGGGCAAGGCTATTGACAAGACTCTTGCAGGTACCAGCAAGCAGCGTTGCCTCATGGGTCAGGTTGAGTTCTTCTTCTGATAACTCTCCTCGTACCAAAACAAAACATATCCCGACGGGTCAGAGGAGCACCACCCAGCTCCTCACAACCCTCGGAAACAAAAACCGCCCCACCCGGGGCGGTTTTTTATGTAGAAAGCGTCCACGTCAGCCTAGCAATGTCCTCCCTGGCGTCCAGGGAGGGGGACCATGCGTAGCCTCCACAACAGCAGTCCTCCCTGCGTGCAGGGAGGGGGACCATGCGAAGCATGGTGGAGGGTTTGCTAACGGCTGTCAGAATTTCCAACATTTGAAGAACCCACCACCGCCTTGCGGCGGTCCCCCGCCCTTAAAAGGGCGGACATAGCCCCAACTCCAAAAGCCTCCCCTCTAGGCGCGCATGAGCACTTAATGAGCTTGCGAATTTAGTGCGAGCCAAGCAATCTACTTAGTGATATCCGAGCGAAGCGACGGATGAACTTAGTGGTTTGTAGGAGTTGGCCGAGCGGAGCGAGGTCGGAGGGGTGAAGATAAATAAATGTTTCCTGTCACCCCTCAGTCAGCTTCGCTGACAGCTCCCCTGAATGGGAGCCTTGGTGTGGGCGTTGCTTAACCCTCCCCTCTGGGGAGGGGGGACCGCGCAGCGGTGGGTGAGGTTATCTGCAATAAAAAACACCATGCTTGAAATTTAATCAGCATAGTGTTATACTCTAACCAAAGAGAGCCACCGGTAGACGGTGCTCCTCATAAGTTAATCAAAAATGACCGTACAGTGGGGAGACTGGGGCGGTCATTTTTGTTTTATAGATGCTATAGCAAGACCAAGACATACGCTTGTCAGTATTAAGGATATAATATTGATAAACATATCGACAGTCAGCATAGTATCACCTCCCATCAATCGATATGTTTCAATCGAGTGATACGAGGA
The DNA here is from genome assembly GCA_030523645.1 of Selenomonadaceae bacterium. Classification (GTDB taxonomy): domain Bacteria; phylum Bacillota; class Negativicutes; order Selenomonadales; family Selenomonadaceae; genus RGIG250. The sequence continues at coordinate 74,308 of JAUNIB010000011.1, read as the reverse complement.
GCAACCGCCTACCATTTACAGGTGACTCTCACCATATTAGAGCAACGTTTGTTCTTTTTGGCAACACCTAAAAGCCTCCCCTCTAGGTGCGCATGAGCACTTAATGAGCTTGCGAATTTGGTGCGAGCCAAGCAAACTACTTAGTGATATCCGAGCGAAGCGACGGATGAACTTAGTAGTTTGTAGGAGGTGGCCGAGCGGAGCACCAACGCCCGAAGCCTCCCCTCTAGGGGAGGTGGCACGAAGTGCCGGAGGGGTGAAGAAATAAACGATTTCATTTGCCTGTCACCCCTCAGTCGCCTCCGGCGACAGCTCCCCTGAATGGGAGCCTTTGGTGTTGGCGTTGCTTAACCCTCACCGCTGGGGAGGGGGGACCGCGCAGCGGTGGGTGAGGTTGTTCAAGCAAGGCTGTTCAAGCAGATATGAACAACCTCTAAAAGCTATTATATGTTTGTCGAATGTATGATACAATAGTAGAGGCTATCGAGATACGGTAGGCGGTTAGCCTTCTCTCTGACGAGGGGAGGTGGTAAATATGGCGTCGTTGAGCGATATCGCAACGCTTTTGTCCTTTGGACTGGCTTGTTTTGCTTTCGGATACACCATAGGAACCCAAAATAAAAAGTAACCGCCCCCCAACCAAGGTTTGCGGTTACTTCAACCCAATCCTAGGCTAACCGTCTATCGCGGTAGCCCTTTCTTTGCTTATATTCTAACACCACCAGGAAGTTTTATCAAGCAGTTTCTGAAAGATGAATTTAGTTTCTGAAAATAAAGCTCGCAATGGCAGCGTGAGTAATCTCCATTGCTTGATTGTATACATCAAAATTTCTTAAAAAGGTCTTTCAATTTCAAAGATTATGTGTTACTATACACAGGATAGCCTACCAAAGCTGTAGACGCTCAAGGAAACATGGACACTTGTGCAGGCGAGGTGGCGGACAGGCTATGCCGTGTTAACGCACATCATCTCCGAGGAAACATATTGATGAGATGAGTGCAGTGCTTTTCATTTTAGGAGGAAAACTGAATGAAAAAGTCTCTCGTATCTGCTCTGACTACCGCTCTCGTAGTCGGCGCTGCCAGCACCACTTTCGCTGCTGCAAATCCGTTCTCCGATGTTCCGGCTGATCACTGGGCCTATGATGCTGTTGCTCAGCTCGCTGCTGAAGGCGTAGTTGAAGGCTATGGCGATGGCACCTTCGCTGGCGGCCAGGAAATCACCCGCTATGAAATGGCTCAGATGGTAGCTAAGGCTATGGCCAAGGGCGCTACCTCCGCTCAGCTGGACAAGCTGGCTGCTGAGTTTGCTGAGGAGTTGAACAGCCTCGGCGTTCGCGTTGCTGCCCTCGAGAAGAAGGTTGACAATGTAAAGTTCTCCGGTGAGGCTCGTTATACTGCACGCCGTAAGATTGTAAAGGATACACCGGCTGAAACAGATAACAAGATGGTTCTCCGTCTGAAGATGGATGCTCAGGTCAATAAGAACTGGACTGTAAAGGCTCGTTTCGACTATCAGAAGGCTCAGAATGGTAAGACCTCTGAGGATATTGGTCTTGATCATGTAGAGTATGCCTATGCTCAGGGTAAGTATGGCAAAGCCACCATCGACCTCGGTAAGTATGAGTTCGTTGAGACTGTTTCCGAAGGCGGTATCTTCGATGCTACCGCTACCGGTCTTCAGGTTGCCTATGCTCCCACCAAGGAAGTAAAGGTTACTGCTATGGCTGGCCGTGCAAACGAAAAGCGTTTTGGTGTAGGCAATGATGCAGCTTTAGATGTTTGGGGCGTTCGTGCAGAGTATGCTGCCAAGAAGCTCTCTGCTGGTGCCGGTTTCTACAAGTTCGGTAAGAAGACTGACGAGGCAAAGATTTGGGTTGTTGGCGTAGGTTACAGATTCGACAAGAACTTCCGTCTCTATGGCAACTATGCTCGCAACAACAAGAGCAATGATGGCAAGCAGAAGAAGGAATATGTAATCGAGGTTGATTACAAGGGTGCTGACATTGCTAAGCGCGGCTCCTACGGTGCTCACATCGCCTACAAGTACCTTGGTCAGGATGTCGTTACCGCTACCACTTATGACTATGCAGATCGGGGTATGAAGGGTATCGAGCTTGGTGCGGACTATGTTCTCGACAAGAACGTACTCCTCAACCTCGGCTACTTCAACGGCAAGCAGATTGAAGACAATAAGAAGGCTCAGATTCTCTTCTCCCGCATTCACTTCTACTTCTGATAACCGGCGGACACCGCGGCTGTCAAAAGACAGAATACTGCAATCAAAAAGCAGGGGCCTGTGCCCCTGCTTTTTTCTATGCTCTTGAAATTTAATCGGCATAGTGTTATACTCTAATCAAAGAGAGCCACCGGTAGACGGTGCTCCTCACATGCTAATCAAAAATGATCGCGCAAGTTGGTAGCTGGGGCGGTCATTTTTGTTTTATAGATGCTATAGCAAGACCAAGGCATACGCTCGTCAGTATTAAGGACATAATATTGATAAACATATCGACAGTCAGCATAGTATCACCTCCCATCAATCGATATGTTTCAATCGAGTGATACGAGGAGCAACCGCCTACCATTTACAGGTGACTCTCACCATATTAGAGCAACGTTTGTTCTTTTTGGCAACACCTAAAAGCCTCCCCTCTAGGTGCGCATGAGCACTTAATGAGCTTGCGAATTTGGTGCGAGCCAAGCAAACTACTTAGTGATATCCGAGCGAAGCGACGGATGAACTTAGTAGTTTGTAGGAGGTGGCCGAGCGGAGCGAGGTCGGAGGGGTGAAGAAATAAACGATTTCATTTGCCTGTCACCCCTCAGTCGCCTCCGGCGACAGCTCCCCTAAATGGGAGCCTTTGGTGTGGCGTGGCTTAACCATCTCCTATGGGGGACTGGCGAAGCCGTGTGCAAACGAACCGACGATGAAGGAGCGTAGCGACACACAGCGTCGTGCGAGTGCCATGCGAAGCGTAGCGTAGAAGTGGGTGAGGTTGTTAAGGTGCATAAGAATATAAAAAAGGCTCCTCGTAAGAGGAGCCTTTTGCATACAAAACTTAATTATCCTTAATAGTAAATGCCTGAGGTTTTACCAGCGTGTCACGGCAGAAGTCGATGAACGCCTGTGCGGCCTTGGAGATATAGCGATCCTTCTTCCAGGCAAGACCAATCTCAAGATAAGGCGGTACATTGAGGGGCACTGTCTTCAATCCCGGAGAGTCGTGAACAACGAGGTCAAGCAGGCAGGCAATACCGACACCGCTGCGGACAAGTCCCTTAATCGTCTCAATCTGGTTGGATTCCAGTACGATATTGGGATTGATATTCTCTGTGCGGAAGCTCTCCAACAGCAGATGGCGGAGGAAGGAGCCTTCCTTCAGCATGATAAGATCCATATCCTGCAGGTCATCGTAACTGAGTGAGGTGCGCTGAGCCAGCGGATGATCCTCCGGCATACAGGCCACGATGCGGCTGTGAGCAATGGGGAGGCGCATAAGGCTGGTGGTCATGTCACTCATAATGACGATGCCGAAGTCTATCTCGTCCTGCTCCAGATGGTCACGGATGTCCATGGAGCCTTCTTCGTAGAGATAGATATTGAGGTGAGAGTAGCGCTTCTGGAAGTTGGCAAAAATCATGGGGAAGAGGTAAGCACCAATCATGGGTGGTATGCCAATCTTGATGGTACCCTTTTGCAGCTGTTTGTAGTCATTGACCTCCAGCACAGCGTCCTGAATATTGCGGAGGGCCAGCTCGACTCTGGTGAGAAATACAGAACCCTCGGGAGTGAGAGATAATTGCTTCTGACTGCGGTCAAAGAGCTGAATACCCAGCTCGCTCTCAAGCTTCTTGATAGCAACGGTAATGTTCGGCTGGGAGACGCGAAGTCTCTCGGCTGCCCGGGTGATGTTCTTCAGGCGGGCGGCCATCTGGAAGTATTCCAGCTGTCGCAGTTCCATTCTGACTCTTTCCATAGTACTCTCCTGTGTAATATTTAAGAAAAATTATTTGGACAAATTCTATAATCTACATTAATATAATACTATAAAGAAAGTTTATTTTCAATAGCTGCACCATAATAGTAGAAAATTTTTTCACAAAAAATTTTTCTGAAAATAATTAAAAACAGGTAGGAATTTTGCCTTATTTGTGTAATAATGTATTAGTGATATAATATCCAAAGAAGCATGGATGCGTCTTTAAAGAATCACTGGAGGCAGTGTTTCTTTATTCATTGAAGAAAAGAGGATGATTTACCTTGGAACAGGCATCAATCGTCGGTTTTGTGTTGAGCTTAATATCCGTATTCGTCGGTATGGTTATCAAGGGTGCGCCTTTCTCGATTTTGATAAATCCGGCTGCATTCCTTATCATCATCGGTGGTACATTCTCCTGCCTCTTTATCGGTTTCAGAATGTTCCAGATGAAGAATTTTCCGAATCTGGTCAAGAAGGTATTCACTCAGCCTCAGCTTCAGGAGAGGGGCGAGCTGCTGAAGACCTTTATCGAGCTGTCCCAGATTGCCCGCCGTGAAGGTATACTGGCGCTGGAGAACAAGGTACAGGAGATTCCCGATCCCTTCTTCCGCTCCGGTCTCGGTATGGTTATCGACGGTATGGAGCCGGAGTTCGTCGGCGATGTTCTCGATGCCGAAATCTCCGTAATGCAGGAGCGACATGCTCTCGGCCAGCAGATGTTCCAGCAGGCCGGCACCTATGCTCCGACACTGGGCGTTCTCGGCGCCGTTGTAGGTCTTATCGCGGCACTGGGTAACCTGAATGATATTGATGCTCTCGGTCATGCTATAGCATCCGCATTCGTTGCAACAATTCTCGGTATTTATTCCGGCTATGTTCTTTGGCTTCCCTTCTGCAACAAGCTGAAGGTAATGTCCGGTCAGGAAGTAGCACTGAAGCGTATGATTGTCGAGGGTATCCTTTCCCTGCAGGCCGGTGACAGCCCCACGGCTATCGAGGCTAAGCTGATGGTATTCATCCCGCAGTCTGAGCGTGAAGCTATAAAGAACGGCTGATGTCGATAACAGCCTGAAGCTTCCCCTATGGGGGGGTGGGCATAGCTCCAATCCACTTGCCTCCCATTTAGGGGAGGTGGCCTGCGAAGCAGGTCGGAGGGGTGAAGACAAATTGTGAGTGCTTTTGCACCTCTCGGTCAGGTTTGCTGACAGATCCCCTCAATGGGAGCCTATTAGAGATTGGTTATATTATACCTCATCCGTCTCGCCTTGCGAGCCACCTTCCCCAGAGGGGAAGGTCATCAG
>JAUNIB010000011.1:0-68924 GCA_030523645.1 Selenomonadaceae bacterium | reverse complement strand
ATACCTCATCCGTCTCGCCTTGCGAGCCACCTTCCCCAGAGGGGAAGGTCATCAGGTTGATTATCGGATACCTAATCCGTCTCGCTTCGCGAGCGAAATTCCCAAGAGGGTAAATTCATTAGATTGATTATTGGATAGGAGGATTTGCCATGGCAAGAAAAAAGCATGAGCATCCCCATGAGGAGGAAGCCGGCGAGGCATGGCTCCTGCCGTATTCCGACCTTATGACGCTTCTTTTGGCACTTTTCATCTGCCTTTTCGGTATTTCCAAGCTGAATGCCGGTAAGGCTGCACAGATGAGTGCTTCCTTCCAGTCTGCCTTTAATCTGGGGGCTCCGTCCTTCTTTCAGGGCTCCGGTACAGGACTGGGGCAGTATGCACAGATGGGGTCTACCACCGATGGGGGGGTAGCCGCATATCTGGCAGAGAATGAAAAGCTGGAAAACACACAGGAAAAAATCAATCAGTATATAAAAGAGAATAAGCTGGAAGGTGAGCTGAGCGCGCACATGACCGAGGGCGGTCTGCTGGTTCGTATCAGTGACAAGGCACTGTTCCCCTCCGGCTCGGCAGAGATGCTGCCGGAGTCGCAGAAGATTGTGCCGGTTATTGCCGATATGCTGGCGACCATGCCAGAGCAGGTACTTATCTCCGGTCATACGGATAATGTGCCTATCTCTACGGCACGCTATCCCTCCAACTGGGAGCTGTCTACCGACCGAGCCCTGTCCTTCATGAAGCTGGTATTGTCGAAGAATCCGAAGCTGGATGCCAGACGGTTCTCGGCACTTGGCTACGGTGAGTTCCGACCGGCAGCCAGCAATGATACCGAGGAAGGCCGACAGAAAAATCGTCGGGTCGAGGTGCTGGTAAATCGTTCTTATCGTATGCCGGACAGCGCACAAAAATTGAATTAACAGAGAATAGAGGTGGCTGTGAAAAATGAGCAATCATTTTTTCACAGCTGCTTTTTGTATTTAGATTTCATCAGTGGTGGATGTTACTGGCCCCTCTCCTTTGGAGAGAGTGGCAGCCGAAGGCTGACGGATGAGGTCAAGTCCGCCCTTTTTAAGGGCGGTGGTGGGTTAATCTGCCGGAAGCCGGCGTACCCTCCACCATGCTGCGCATGGTCCCCCTCCCTGGACGCCAGGGAGACACATGCTATATATTCGCAGACTGACGGATGAGGTTTATAAATTAGGAGAAATATAATGAACATAGTGGGAACCGGAATTGATATAGTGGAGCTGCGGCGGATAGAAAAATCAACTGCCAGCGAAGCCTTTTGCCGCCGCGTTTACACGACGGCGGAGTTGGCCTATGCCGACAGCCGGGGCAAGCAGCGGACTGCATCTCTGGCAGCTCGCTGGGCGGGAAAGGAAGCCGTCCTGAAGGCGCTGGGAACCGGACTCATCGGCGATATGTCGCTGACGGATATAGAAATACTTCCGGATGAAAAGGGAAAACCGGTGGTGACTCTGCAGGGCGCAACAGGGGAGAAAGCAAAGGAGCTTGGAGCAACAGAGATAAAGCTCACCCTGTCTCACGGTATGGAGTACGCCGTAGCCGAGTGCGTAATTTGCGGCAGAGATGAGGCGGCAGCGGATAAAACAATTAACAGAGGTACAGATATACCCGCTGTATGTTGTGGGGACGGCAGTGCAATGACCATCGGCCTTTCTGCCGCTCTGCTGGCAAAGCGGCCTGTAAACTGCCACAAGGGAACCGTTGGTCGTGTACTGGCTGTGGCCGGCTCATACGGCTATACCGGAGCGGCTTATCTCGCTTCGCTTTCTGCTTTGCGGGTAGGTGCCGGGCTGGTGACGCTGGCCGCTAATAAGTCAATCGCTCCCATCATGGCAGTGAAATGCACAGAGGTCATGCCCAAGCCTGTAGAAGAATCCGCTGAGTGTACCGGAGCCTTGGGGATGAAATCCTACGATGAGATAATGGCATTGGCTGACAACAACGATACCGTGCTTATCGGTCCCGGGCTCGGCCGTCATCCTGATACCTGCGCACTGGTGCAGAGTCTGGTGGTGGCACTGGGAAGCGAGGAGAGAATACAGCTGGTGATTGATGCTGACGGTCTCTATGCTCTCTGGGGGATGAGCGGGCTTCTGAAAAAATGCGTCAATCCGGCGATACTGACGCCGCACTTGGGAGAGCTGGCCGGATTGATTGGCTGCAGAGTGGAAGAGCTGCAGGGAGAGGACGGCAGTATTGACCGGCTGATGAAAGCGACGAGGGAAAAGGCACAGGAATGGAATGCCGTCATCGTAGCGAAGTCTCATCGGACGATTGTTGCTGTACCGGACGGAAGGGTGTTTGTCACCACCACGGGAAATCCCGGCATGGCTACTGCCGGATGCGGTGATGTGCTGGCGGGAGCAATTGCCGGTATCGCCGGAGAGGTGGCAGGCACTGAGTCACGGAGCATAGCTGCTGCTCTGGTGGGGACACAGCTTCATGGACTGGCCGGAGATATGGCCGGGGCGAGACTGGGCAACGGAATGATTGCTTCAGATATTATCAGCTGTCTGCCTAAGGCACGGCTCTTACTCGAAAGGTAAAAGAGATTTTTAGTTTCTTTTCAAAATATCTTTCTTTTCAAAATATCTATTGTATGTTTGAAAAACATCTGATAGGATAAATGCATGGCTACCATAACACGGTAGGCGGTTAGCCTTCTCTCCGTTGAGAGGAGGTGGTAAATATGGTCTCTCTGATTGACTTGGCAACTTTGCTGTCCTTTGGACTGAGCTGCTTTGCAATAGGATACGCCATAGACACCCAAAATAAAAAGTAACCGCCCCCTGCCAAGGTCTGCGGTTACTTTCTCCGTAAATCTGGGCTAACCGTCTATCGGTAGCCATTTCTTTGTGTCTATTTTATCATTGAAGGGGAAAATATTCAAGCGTTTTGCATTAAGATACAAAATCATCTGTCTGTATTAGCGGTCTTAAACTTCCCTACGGCTTCCTTCAGTATCTCAGCCTGAGCAGATAGCTCCTGACTGGCGGCGGCGCTTTCTTCCGCGGTAGCCGAATTGGTCTGCACCACATTTGCTACCTGCTGAACGCCTTCGTTCAGCATTCCGAGAGAGAGGCTCTGCTCATTGGAATCGGCGGCAATGTCCACGACAATGGAGGATACCTTGTCGATTCCTGACTTGATTTCCCGGAGGGCGGCGGCGGTGTCGTTGGCCAGACTGCGGCCTGATTTAATCTTGTCCAGAGAGCCTTCGATTATGTCCGTGGTTTCCTTGGCGGCTTTGGCCGAGCGGCCGGCCAGATTGCGTACCTCCTCGGCGACTACGGCGAAGCCTTTGCCGTGTTGTCCGGCCCGGGCGGCCTCTACGGCGGCATTCAGTGCCAATATATTTGTCTGGAAGGCAATCTCGTCAATGACCTTGATTATCTTCGAGATGTTTTCCGAGGAGATGCTGATTTCTTCCATAGCTGTCAGCATTTCGCCCATCTTCCTGTTGCCTACATCGGCCATCCGGGTGGTCTCGTCGGCGAGGCTGTTGGCGGTGGCAGCATTGGAAGCAGTCTTGGCTATGCCGATGTTCAGCTCGGAGATGGAGGTGGACAGCTCCTCTACGGTAGCGGCCTGCTCGGTGGCTCCCTCAGCCAGCAGACTGCCGGAGGCGGAAATGTTTTTCGAGCCGGTGGCTACCTGCTGAGCTACCTGAGAAATCCGGCTGATGGTCGTATTCAGGTTTTGGGACATCTGATTGAAGGAACGGGAGACATTGCCGATTTCGTCATCGGAGGTATTTGTCATGGTGATGGTCAGGTCGCCGTTGGCCAGCTTGCCGGTGTTTTGCTCCAGCTCTTTCAGCGGTGCGGCGAGGCGCTGGCTGAACCACAGGCCGCAGCCGGCTCCCGCGGCCATAGTCAGCAGCATGGCCAGGCCGATGAACAGAACGAGGCGGCGTGAGGAGGCGTTTACTTCAGACTTTGGCACCGTGACCAGAAACTTCATACCGTTGGAAAGTACTCGGCAGCCGGCCACATATTCAATGCCGCTGCTTTCGTATTCAAATGTCGCATTGGTGGAGTCGGACCCCACAGCCTTGTTGAGAGCCGGGGAGATGGCTTCGAGGTTTGTCGGGAGTTTTTCTCCGGGCATGGCGATTATGTTGTTGGCGGAGTCGGTGAGGATGGCGTGACCGGTATCAAAGAGCCTTGTCTCCAGCACCTGCCTGCTTATGTCAGCGAAGTTTACATCCATGCCGGCGATGCCAAGGTTCAGTCCGTCATCAGAGAAGATGGGATAGATATAGGATATCATGTAGACATTGATATTGGCGTTGAAGTAAGGATTGAGCCAGGTGGGCTTTCTGTTGTTTACCGGGATGTAGTACCAGCCTACATGGGCCATGTCATCTTTCTTATAGATGCTTATCTGTGTGAGGGGGGTATCCCTGAAGGGGGCAGAGATGTCAGTCTTTGTGGCAAAGAGGCCGGCAGCGGTATCGCAGTAGTCGGGGTTGAAGCGAATGTAGTAGGACATGGAGCCGTTTACATTGTTGGCACAGTTCAGGGAGAGGCTTCGGAGGTTTTCGTTGGCTGTCTTGAGGTAGCCAAGGTCGCTCTTGTATCTGTTTGTATCCGTCAGCTCGTTCTTGAAGGCGCTGGCGATGGTGTTGACGCCGGTCTCGATGCAGGCGAAGGTTTTTTCCAGCTCCTTTGCCCGGCTCTCAGCGGTGGAGACGATTTCCCTGGCGGCACTTTCTTCGGTGACGGACAGGGAGTTGACGATAGACATGGCACCGACGATGAGGACCGAGGCAAATGTGCATATCATGATGATTGCTGAAATGCGGGCCTTGATTGACGATAACTTCATTATATTACACCTCGCTTTTGAATAGTTAATCCTTATGGAACCATTTTAATCCAATTTCAGACAGTAATCAAGAAAAAACTATCCGCTGCTTTAACAGGTGTTTGCTTTGTTGTCCGTTGCCCCGGTGATGGTTGTAAATAAAAATACAGACCTGTTTGCATTTTTTTGCATAAATTGCTATAATGCTAAATTGGTATTGTGTTCCCGTTGGTTTGACGGGTATAAGGCCGCAGGGCGGCAGAAAAGAATGGAGTAATGAAATGAAAATTGTCATCACCATTATCGGCAAAGACCGGGTAGGCATTATTGCAACCTTCAGTGCAATCCTGGCAGAAAACAATGTTAATATCGTTAGTATCAACCAGAACATTATAGACGGTTTTTTCAATATGGTAATGCTGGCCGAAGCTTCCGATGACAAGATTAAGCTGGCTGAGTTCCAGAAGCTCATGAAGGAAAAGGGCGAGGAAATGGGTCTGGAGGTCAAAGTACAGCACGCAGACATCTTCACCGCCATGCACAGAATTTGAGGTGGTAAAGAATGCTGACAATCGAAAATATTCTTGAAACAAACCGCATGATTACGGAGAATAAGCTGGATGTCCGTACCATTACTATGGGTATCTCTCTCCGTGACTGCGCTCATCCCAATATCACTCAGTTCTGTCAGAATGTCTATGACAAGATTACTACCTCCGCCGAGTTTCTGGTAAAGACCGGCGAGGACATCGAGGCTGAGTACGGTATTCCTATCATCAACAAGCGTGTTTCCGTCACTCCTATCGCTATCGCAGCCGAGGCCTGCAAGACCGACAGCTTCGTTCCGGTAGCCGAGGCTATGGACCGCGCTGCCAAGGAAATCGGCATCAACTTCATCGGCGGATTCTCCGCCTTGGTTGAGAAGGGCTTCACCCCCGGCGACCGCACCCTCATCAAGTCTATTCCTGAGGCTCTCGCCACCACCGATTTCGTCTGCTCCTCTGTCAATGTAGGCTCCACCAAGGCCGGTATCAATATGGATGCCGTCCGGGAAATGGGCGAGGTAATCAAGCGGGCCGCCGAGCTGACCCGTGACCGGGATGCCATCGCCTGCGCCAAGCTGGTAGTATTCGCCAATGCTCCGGGAGACAACCCCTTCATGGCCGGTGCCTTCCACGGTGTCAGTGAGGCTGACAAGGTAGTATCTGTCGGCGTCAGCGGCCCCGGTGTTGTAAAGCATGCTCTTGAAGACCTGAAGGGTGCGGATTTCACCGCTATTGCCGAGCGCATCAAGCGCACCGCTTTCAAGATTACCCGCGTCGGTCAGTTGGTTGCCCGTGAGGCTTCCAAGCGCCTTGGCGTTCCCTTCGGTATTATCGACCTTTCTCTCGCTCCTACTCCGGCTGTCGGTGACTCCGTTGCCCACATTCTGGAGGAAATGGGCATTGAGAGCTGCGGCGCTCCAGGTACTACCGCTGCGCTGGCTCTCCTGAATGACGCCGTTAAGAAGGGCGGCCTCATGGCTTCTTCCCATGTCGGCGGTCTCTCCGGTGCTTTCATCCCCGTCAGCGAGGATAAGGGCATGATTGATGCAGCAGCCTGCGGCAGCCTCTCTCTGGAGAAGCTGGAGGCCATGACCTGCGTATGCTCCGTCGGTCTCGATATGATTGCCGTAGCCGGCGATGTTTCTGCCGCTACCCTCTCCGGCATTATCGCCGATGAGGCAGCTATCGGCATGATTAACAACAAGACCACCGCTGTCCGTCTTATTCCCGTACCGGGCAAGAAGCCGGGTGAGACTGTTGAGTTCGGCGGTCTGCTGGGCTACTGCCCCATTATGCCGGTTCGCAATCAGTGGAGCAGCGAGGCGTTCATCGCCCGCGGCGGCCGTATTCCGGCTCCTGTACGCAGCCTGACCAACTGATTTTACGACGGTTTTAGGATTTTGAGGCAATTTCTGAGGTTGCCGTTATGCGTATTACAAAGAAAATTAAAGCGGAGCAGCTGGCCATCCTTGGGGAAGTCTACAAGGACGCCAGACCGGCTCTGGTTTTTCGCAATCCCTTTGAGCTTCTCATAGCTGTCATCCTTTCGGCTCAGTGTACCGACAAGCGGGTGAATGTAGTGACGGAGCGGCTGTTCAAGAAAGCTGCCACCGCTGCCGAAATCGCCGCTATGTCACAGGCGGAGCTGGAGGAGGAAATTCACGACTGCGGCCTCTTCCGGGCCAAGGCGAAGAATATTCTGGCTACCTGCCGGATTTTGGCCGAAGAATACGGCGGACAGGTGCCTGAGGACTATGAGGTGCTGGTGAAGCTTCCCGGTGTGGGCCGCAAGACGGCGAATGTTGTTACCAGCGTCGCTTTCAACCGTCCGGCTATCGCTGTGGATACTCATGTATTCCGGGTGGCGAACCGGCTGAGGCTGGCAGTGGGGGAGACTCCTCTGCAGGTAGAGGAAGGGCTGATGAAGTCCATCCCCAAGGAAAACTGGTCACAGGCGCACCATTGGCTTATCTACCATGGGCGTCAGCTATGCAGGGCGAGAAGTCCGCTCTGCAGCAGGTGTCCCCTGAGTGAAATCTGCCCGTCAAGGGGTTGTGATGGGGCTAAGTAAATTTCGAGGTGTGTCCAATGAAGTATCGTCGCGCAACTTTTGGCGACATTGAAGCCGTGTACAATATCATTAATGATTATGCGGCTACCGGCGTTATGCTTGCCCGCTCCCGCAATGCTCTTTATGAGGCGGTCAGGGATATGATTGTAGCCGAGGAGGACGGCGCTGTCGTAGGTGTCGGCTGTCTTCATTTCATCTGGGACCGGCTGGCAGAGGTCCGCTCCATGGCCATAAGGCCGGATTTCGCCCGTCACGGTATCGGAGCGGAGATTGTCCGTCGGCTGATTGAGGACGGCGAAAAGTTCGGCGTGGAGAAGGTATTTACCCTCACCTACAAGCCGGAATTCTTTGAGACTCTGGGCTTTGTGCGGGTGACGAAGGATGAGCTTCCCCACAAGGTCTGGAAGGATTGTATAGATTGCCCGAAGTTCCCCAACTGTGATGAAATCGCAATGGTGAGGATTGTCTGAGGGTGTAGTTGTTAAACGGGTGATTCCTATGAGTCGTGGACGATTCCGATATCTGTTCAGTCTGCTTATGCTGCTGACTTTTGTCATCGGGACGGCTATGCCCGTTTCCGCCTCTGATTTCAGTGAGCGGGCAGGGTCGATGGCGAAGGTGTCCGGTGTCCGTGTGGGCGCTACCGGAAGCCGTGTGCGAGTGGTCATTGATGCCACGAAGCCGGTAGAGTACAAGACAATGGTACTGAAGGAGCCGGGACGGATAATCATTGATATCAAGGGCGCATGGCTGGATCCGGGTGTTGCCAGAGAAACGCCTATCGGCAGCCGTTTTGCCAGCAAGGTCCGGGTGGGTCAGTACGATCCGGAGACTGTCCGGGTGGTGGTACACTCCGAGGTGAAGAAGGAAAACTTCGCAGTATTTGGCTTCGCCGGTGAGGAGATACCCTATCGGGTGGTAATGGATTTCGGTAAACTGGGCGGTACCGATGAGTACGGCTCCGGTGACGAGATAGCCCAGGCAGACCCCAATCGTCCCGCTGATGATGAGAAGGACGAGGCCGGGGAGAAGGAGACGGCAGCCAAGCCCGAGCCTGAGCCGAAGTCCGACGACGATAACAATGATGATGACAAGGATAACGAGGACGAGAAGAAATCCGACCCGAAGAAAACTCTTCCCGGGCTGAAAGGCAAGAAGATTGCCATTGACCCGGGACACGGCGGCTGTGACCCCGGTGCCATCGGGCCTACCGGTGCCACAGAGAAGAGCGTGACTCTCCGCATATCGCTTGAGGTAAAGAAGCTTCTTGAGGCAGCTGGGGCAAAGGTCATCATGACCCGTACCACCGATGTGGAGGTGTCTCCAAAGAAGGAAAATGCCTCCGATATAGAGGAGCTGCAGGCTCGCTGTGATATTGCCAACAAGGCGAAGGCGGATGTGTTCGTATGCATTCACATGGATTCCTTCAGCAGCCGGGAGGCCAGAGGAACCACCGGCTACTATTACAGCAAGGGAACAGCCAGCAGCCGCAGACTGGCAAGCCTCGTCCAAAGCTCGGTAGTCCGTTATCTGAATACTCAGAGCCGCGGAGCGAAGAGCTGCAACTTCTATGTAGTAAGAAAAACCCGTATGCCGGCTACTCTGGTAGAGATTGCCTTCCTGTCCAATCCCAGCGAGGAGAAGCTGCTGACTACCGCTGCCGGAGTGAAGAAGGCGGCGCAGGGCGTAGCTGACGGTATAGCGGAATTTTTCAAAAAGTGATATAATAACTCCGTTTTATTAAATATCCCCACGGATTATCCGTACAAGAAAGTGGTGAACCGGATTGTCAAAAGAAAAGAAAAATCAGCCGGCAGAAACTGTTGAGAACAACGATGTATTGGCTGAAATGAGTCGTGAGCTTCAGGAAGCTGCTGCTGCCCGTAAGGCAAAGCTGCTGAAGAGAGCTGTTCCGGAGGAGCGTACGCTCGCCAATGCACTTAATACTCTTACCAAGGCAGATCTCGAAGATGTTGCCTTTAATGTGGGCGTAAATGTAAAGAGCAGCTGGAAGAAGGCTGACCTCGTTGCGGCTATTGCTCCGGCTATTCAGAGCTTCGCAGGCCGTTGGCTGGTAACCATCGTTGATGAGCAGTACAACGCCTTCAAGCATATTGTAGAGAAGGACGGCATCACCACCGAGTTCCGTGAGGACGAGATGCGCCTTGATTACTTCCAGGGCATCGGCGTTGTCTTCGGCGGCAGTGTTGACGGCAAGATTGCCTGGTATATGCCGGACGAGATAATAGAGGAATTCAAGAAGCTGGACAGCGAGTCCTTCAAGAAAGCCATTGAGTTCAATACCGATGTACTTCGTATTGCTACCGGTATTCTCTTCTACTACGGTGTTCTTGACCACGATGAGCTGTATGCTACCGTCAAGAAGTATCTGGCTGCAGAAATCGAGAACGAAGCAGGCTTTGAGTTCTCTGCCTTCATGGGCATTATGCTTACCGGCTGCTGCTGGCAGTACCATATTAAGATGGATCAGCATTATGCTGCCTACTATACTGTAGTAAATCCCCAGCAGATTCACGAGATTGCCCACAGCCGTGAACTTTCCTATGCAAAGCTCTCCTATGGTCAGGTCTATGATGCCGGTGATGAGAACTACA
Source organism: Selenomonadaceae bacterium (assembly GCA_030523645.1). Classification (GTDB taxonomy): domain Bacteria; phylum Bacillota; class Negativicutes; order Selenomonadales; family Selenomonadaceae; genus RGIG250. The sequence goes on along the minus strand of JAUNIB010000011.1, from coordinate 58,857 downwards.
TCGAGGCTACCGATGCATATAAGGCACTGGCTCAGTTCCTCATGCAGGAATACAAGCTGGATGTTATGAATGCAGCCGGTGTTGTCGGTCAGCTGGCTGTCCTCTGGCAGAACGCCGAGACTGTAAAGGCCGGTCTCGACTACCTCGCTTCCCTCGGTCAGCTGCCCAACGAGAAGAACTCCGAGCTGGAAGCTCTGGTCATGGGCTATCATCACTCCATCCGCTTCTGGATTTTCAAGGGTCATACCACCGGCGAGCTGATCAGCGGCAAGCTGGATCCGGAAGAGGACAATGTAGTAAGCCTGGCTGCCCATCGCAAGAACAAGAATAAGGTCGGCCGCAATGATCCCTGTCCCTGCGGCAGCGGCAAGAAGTATAAAAACTGCTGCCTGAGAAAGTAAAATTTTCTCTTGCATTTTTTCAGCAGTTGTAATATAATTTCTCTCGCAGTCATTTCGTCTGCAAATATCATTCCTTGATAGCTCAGTTGGTAGAGCAATCGGCTGTTAACCGATCGGTCGTAGGTTCGAGTCCTACTCAAGGAGCCAATGGCGCGTTCGTCAAGTGGTTAAGACACCGCCCTTTCACGGCGGGTTCATGGGTTCGAATCCCGTACGCGTCACCAGAAAATATCCGCTCGGATTTCCGGGCGGTTTTTTTGTGCCTTCGTGGGATTGTGAATGTATACAACGAGGCATGACTGTCTGACAGAAACCAGCTTGCGCTTATTTATTCACGCAGCGGTGCTAAGCTCTGCCGTCATTTCAATCGGCAATAGCTAAGCACCGGCGTTCATAACAGTTTCTTTACAGACAGTCATGCCTTGGCCCTATACGCGAAGGAAGAAAGGAACAAATTCACAACACTTTCCTTCATTATATAGAAATTTTTATTGCAAATTTTTCCGTCATTATGTATATTATGTTTTAATTGTTTATGAGAGAAAATCATACTCTGCTGAAAGAGGGACTTATGGACAATTCTTTACCGGAAAAATCATATCTGGCGGCCTTGGCATTGGCTGACGGACTGGGCGGCGTATCTCTAGCCCGGGTCATGCGATTCTTTGACTCGGCAGCAGAGGCATGGCTGAACGGTACAGTTAATGACTATCTGGCTGCAGGTCTTACCATGCCGCAGGCAAAAAGCGTAACAGCTCACGCGTCCGCCAGGCGTGACTTGCCGCAGAAGCTGCTGGAACTGTGTGATAAAAGGGGAATAACCCTTATTGGCATAGATGAGGAATTATACCCCAGACTGCTGAAGGAAATTTACGCTCCGCCTGTGGTGCTGTACTGCCGTGGAGAGCTGCGGCAGGAGGATAGCTGTCTGGCTATGGTCGGCAGCCGCCGGATGACACCCTACGGCAAGAAGGCGGCAGAGCTGATAGGCAACGGACTGGCCAACGCCGGAGTTACCGTAGTCAGCGGTGCGGCTTACGGTATAGACGGAGCATCTCACAACGGAGCCTTGAAGTCTGACAGCGGCAGGACGATAGCTGTCCTTGGCTGCGGCGTTGATGTGGCATATCCTCAGGCTCACAGAAGACTGCTGGAGGAAATCGCCGAGCGGGGCGCTGTCATCAGCGAATATCCTCCGGGGACACCGCCTCAGGCGGCATTCTTTCCCATGAGGAACAGGATAATAGCCGGTATGAGCCACGGCACCGTGGTGATAGAGGCGGCTGAGCGAAGCGGCTCGCTGATAACGGCAGAGCTGGCTCTCAGCGAAGGCCGGGATGTATTTGCTGTGCCGGGAAGTATATTTTCCGTCACCTCGGAGGGAACGAACCGCCTTATTTTGCAGGGCGCGAAGCTCGTCCGCTCCGCGGCGGATATCATTGCCGAATATCCCTGGCTGCAGCCGGATAATCAGAAAAAGGCCGGCGGCAGGGACGGGAAATCAGCCGGGCCGCAGCTGAGCTCAGAGGAGCAGCAGGTCTATGATTTACTGCTGCCGGATAAGCCGCTGACAGTAGATGATATTATTTTTCGGCTTCACGGACGGGGAGATGCGTCAAATATCGCCTTTGTCCTGCTGCAGCTGGAAATGAAGGGTCTCATAGAGACGGATGCCAATCACGGATATACTAGGAATGTAATCTGCTGACCTCATCCGTCTCGCTTCGCGAGCCGCCTTCCACAGGGGGAAGGCATAGACTCTCTCCGTTGGAGAGGGGGACCGCGCAGCGGAGGGTGAGGCTATCAAACAATAAATTCCTAAATAAAATATGACATAAAATAATTAAGGAGGGACTGCAGTGCCTGCAGCATCCGCAAAGAAAGTAACCACAAAATCAGCCGCCAGGAAAACGACGGCAAAGACAGCCACTAAAGCAGCCGCAAAGAAAACTGCTGCCAAGTCGGTAAAGACCACCGGAAAAACTCTGGTGGTGGTAGAGTCTCCGGCCAAGGCCAAGACTATTGAAAAATACCTTGGGGCAAAGTACACCGTCAAAGCCTCCATGGGTCATCTCCGTGACCTGCCCCGCAGCCAGTTCGGCATTGATGTAGACAACGACTTCGAGCCGAAGTACATCAACATCCGGGGCAAGGGTGACATTATAAAGGATTTGAAAAAGGCCGCAGAGAATGCTGACAAAGTATATCTGGCAAGCGACCCGGACCGTGAAGGAGAGGCAATCGCCTGGCACCTTGCTCATATTCTCGATATAAAGCCGGAGACGGACTGCCGTATCGTCTTCAATGAGATAACGAAGCCGGCAATTCAGGCTGCCGTGAAGGAGCCTCACCCCATAGAGATGGAGAGGGTAGATGCACAGCAGGCCCGCCGACTCCTTGACCGTATCGTGGGCTATCAGCTTTCACCGCTGCTCTGGCGCAAGGTTCGGAAGGGCCTTTCGGCCGGCCGTGTTCAGTCCGTCACCGTGAAGCTCATTGCCGATAGGGAAAAGGAAATCGAGTCCTTTGTTTCCAAGGAATACTGGTCCTTCGACCTGCGGCTTCGCAGAGAGAAGTCGCCGCTGTTCACCGCGGCTCTTTATTCCGTGGACGGCAAGCGCCTCGATGAAAAGCATGACGATGACTGGATGCCCGTCATTCCCGACGAAAAGACGGCCATGAAGATAAAGGCCGAGCTGGAGAAGAATGCAGATAAGCTGCTGGTGGACGAAATCAAAAAAAGCACCGCCCTTCGCAAAGCAGCACCACCCTTTAATACCAGCAGTCTTCAGCAGGACGCGGCCCGGAAGCTGGGCTTCACCTCCCGCAAGACCATGATGATTGCCCAGCAGCTCTATGAAGGTATCCGCATCGGCTCCGGCCCGGTTGGTCTCATCACCTATATGCGTACCGATTCCACCCGCCTTTCCGGTGTAGCCCTCAATGCAGTCCGGGATTTCATCGGCGGCAAGTACGGAGATGACTTCGTACCGGCAAAGCCGAATTTTTACAGCACCAATAAGAATGCACAGGATGCCCATGAGGCTATCCGCCCCACGGATGTGAACAACACGCCGGAGGCTATAGAGAAATACCTGTCTGCCGATCAGTTCAAGCTGTACCGTCTTATCTGGCAGCGTTTTGTGGCCTGTCAGATGACGCCGGCTGTTTATGACCGGCTCACCGTCAATATATCTGCCGGTAAGAAGTATCTCTGCCGGGCTGTCGGCTCCATTCAGACATTCCCGGGCTTTACGGTAGTATATGCCGGTGTGGAGGACAAGAAGGAAAAGGATGTAAAGCTGCCTGACCTGAAGGAAGGGGACAAGCTGACTCTTCACGAAGTGAAGCCAGAGCAGCACTTTACTGAGCCGCCTCCCCGCTACAACGAGGCATCCCTCGTTCATCTGCTGGAGAAGCTGGGCATCGGCCGCCCCAGTACCTACGCCCCGACTATCGAGACTATTATCGCCCGCGGCTATGTAGTGAGAGCGGAGAAGCATTTCCGTCCTACGGAGCTGGGCGTGCTGGTAGTAGATATGCTGGAAGAATACTTCCGGGATATTGTCGATGTGAAGTTTACTGCCGATATGGAGGCAAAGCTGGACGGCATTGCCGAGGGCAAGCTCCACCGCAACGACCTGCTGCGGGAGTTCTACGGGCCCTTCCATGCTACTATCGAAAAAGCCGATGAGGCTATCGGCCATGTGAATATAGAGCCGGAAAAGACCGATATTCTCTGCGAATTCTGCGGCCGCAATATGGTAATCCGTCAGGGTCGCTACGGCAAGTTCCTTGCCTGCCCGGGTTTCCCCGAGTGCCGCAATGCGAAGCCGCTCATCGTATCCACCGGCTGCAAGTGTCCAAAATGCGGCGGCGATGTTCTGGAGAAGAAGTCCCGCCGGGGCAAGCTGTTCTATGGCTGCAGCAAATATCCGGAATGCGATTTCACCACTTGGGACAAGCCGATGACCGAGCCCTGCCCCAAGTGCGGCGGACTGCAGCTCCAGTACCGTTACAAGAACGGCCGCCCGGTGATCTACTGCTTCAATGCAGACTGTGAGACTCGGAAGGACAATCCCATTAATAAGGAGCTTGACCGGGTAGCACAGCGGATGAAGAAGCTGGCAGCCGGCGAAACCGCCAAGGCACCGGCTAAGAAAACAACCAGAAGGAAAACGACAAAGTAAACCCATGAAGAAGGTTATAGTAATCGGAGCCGGTCTGGCCGGCTGCGAGGCAGCCTGGCAGGCAGCCCGTCAGGGCGTACCGGTCACGCTGTACGAAATGAAGCCTGCCCGCATGAGTCCGGCTCACCACAGCGAGGACTTTGCGGAGCTGGTCTGCTCCAACTCCTTCCGGGCAGACGGTCTGATGAACGCCGTTGGTGTCCTGAAGCATGAGATGAGAGAGCTGGGCGGTCTGATTATCCGGATTGCCGATGAGGTGCGGGTTCCAGCGGGCGGCGCTTTGGCCGTAGACCGGGTGAGCTTCAGCCGGCGGGTCACTGAGGAGCTGGAGAATAATCCGCGCATTACCGTCTGCCGCGAGGAAGTAACGGAAATTCCTGACGGGGACGAGGATACCGTCGTAGTAGTCGCCACCGGCCCCCTTACTGACGGCGCAATGGCGGAGGAGGTCACCCGTCTTACCGATGAGAACTCCTGCTACTTCTACGATGCGGCGGCGCCTATCGTCAACTATGACTCCATTGATATGGCATCGGCCTACTTCGCCTCCCGCTACGGCAAGGGGGACAAGTACGACTATATCAACTGTCCGCTGACTCAGGAGGAATACGAGGTCTTCTATCAGGAACTTATCAATGCGGAGCGGGCAGAATTGCACCGCTTTGAGAAGGAAATCCACTTCGAGGGCTGTATGCCGGTGGAGGCTATAGCCGCCCGGGGGAAGGATACTCTCCTGTTTGGCCCGCTGAAACCGGTGGGACTGGAAAACCCGGAAACCGGAGAGCGGCCCTATGCTGTTATCCAGCTTCGCCATGATGATGCGGCCGGTACTCTTTACAACATGGTAGGTTTTCAGACCAATCTGAAGTGGCCGGAGCAGCGGCGGGTATTCGGGCTGATACCGGCATTGAAGAATGCTGAGTTTGTTCGCTACGGTGTAATGCACCGGAATACCTTTATAAATTCTTCCATCCATCTGCTGCCGACATATCAGCTGAAAAATCATCCGAATGTATTTATGGCCGGACAGATGACAGGCGTAGAAGGCTATCTGGAGTCGGCTTCCGCCGGACTGGTTGCCGGTATGAATGCCGGACGGCTGGCTCGGGATGAGGAGCTTCTGGTGTTCCCGGAGGATACCGCCCACGGCGCCCTGGCTCACTATATAACTACTGCCGACCCGGAGAACTTCCAGCCTATGAATGTTACCTTCGGACTTATGCCGTCGCCGTCAGCGCAGCGGACGGCGGAGCATCTGGCGGCTATCGGCTCCCGCCGCCGGAAGCTGAAGAAGGCAGACAAGAAAGAGCTGCAGGGACAGCAGGCGGTGGAGTCGATGAAGAGTTTCATTGAGAGTAGGATAAAATAATACCTCATCCGCACCTATTCGCTGGATATAGGGACTCCCTCAATGTGAGCCAACGGTAGGAAGCCTCCCCTGCAGGGGAGGTGGCCGAGCAAAGCGAGGCCGGAGGGGTAAAAAAGACTGTTAGAGGGACACCCCTCAGCCGCCTGCGGCGGCAGCTCCCCTCAATGGGAGCCTATTATATTGATTAGAGGACCTCATCCGTCAGCCTACGGCTGCCACCTTCCCCATAGGGGAAGGTTACTAGATTGAGGGACACCCCTCAGCCGCCTGCGGCGGCAGCTCCCCTCAATGGGAGCCGATTATATTGATTAGAGGATACTGCTATGCAGAACGAAAATACAATTCAATTCCACGCCACGACAATCTGTGCCGTGACAAAAAACGGAAAGACCGCCATTGCCGGTGACGGTCAGGTGACCTTCGGTCAGGCCACCATCATGAAGGCCAATGCCACCAAGGTGCGCCGTCTCTATCACGGCAAGATTCTGGCCGGATTTGCCGGCTCTGTGGCCGATGCCTTTACTCTTTTTGAGAAATTCGAGGGCAAGCTGGAAACAAACAACGGCAGTCTTCAGCGGGCAGCGGTAGAGCTGGCCAAGGAGTGGCGCACCGACAGAATCCTTCGCCGTCTGGAAGCCCTGCTGCTTGTAGCAGACGAGCATACCATCCTGATGATTTCCGGCAACGGAGAGGTCATCGAGCCGGACGGAGGAGTCGCAGCCATCGGCTCCGGCGGCTTCTATGCACTGGCTGCAGCCCGGGCCATGACCGCCCATACGGAAATGAAGCCGGAGGAAATCGCCCGGGAGGCGCTGGAAATCGCGGCTGATATCTGCGTTTTCACCAACCACAATATAAAAGTTGAGACTTTAGGAGAATAAATATGACAGAGCTTACTCCCCGGCAGATTGTTGCCGAGCTGGATAAATATATAGTAGGGCAGGCCGAGGCGAAGAAATCTGTGGCCATTGCCCTCCGTAACCGCTGGCGGGCTGCTCATCTGGAGGAGTCCATGAAGGAGGATATTATCCCCAAGAATATCCTCATGATCGGCAGCACTGGTGTAGGCAAGACTGAGATTGCCCGACGTCTGGCGAAGCTGGTGGATGCTCCTTTCGTAAAGGTAGAGGCTACCAAGTTCACCGAGGTTGGCTATGTGGGCCGTGATGTGGACAGCATCGTCCGCGACCTTGCCCATGAAGCCGTCCGCAATGTCCGCAAGCGCCGCCTTGAGGAAGTAGAGGAGAAGGCAAAGGAGCTGGCCGAGGAGCGGATTATCGACGCCCTTGTGCCGGAATCAAAGAATAACGAAACGACAGCAAATCCCTTCGCAAAGATGATGGATGCCTTTGCCGGCGGTGTCGACAATGACGAGGCACCTAAGCCGGAGCCGGAGCGGAAGCTTAGCGCCGGTCGGGCCTTCGTGAAGAAGCGGTTGGAAAAGGGCGAGCTGGAGGACGAACTCATCGAGGTTAAGCTGGAAAAGCAGGAAATGCCTCAGATGATGGGAATGTTCGCCGGCCCAAATCTTGACGGCATGGGCGAAGATCTGCAGGATATGCTGGGCAAGCTGGTGCCTAAGAAAAAGAAGAACAAGAAGGTTACCGTAGCTCAGGCTCGAAAGATATTTCGACAGGAAGAGGCCGACAAGCTTATCGATATGGACAATGTAATCGAGATCGCCATCAAGCAGGCAGAGCAGAGCGGCATTGTTTTCATCGATGAAATAGACAAGGTAGCGGCAAAGAGCGGCACCGGCGGTGCAGATGTGAGCCGTGAAGGTGTACAGCGTGACATTCTGCCCATCGTCGAGGGCAGTACTGTGGCAACGAAATACGGCCCGGTGAAGACCGACCATGTTCTCTTTATTGCGGCAGGTGCCTTCCATGTTTCGAAGCCCAGTGACCTCATTCCGGAGCTGCAGGGACGATTTCCCATCCGGGTAGAGCTGGACTCGCTGAAGAAGGACGACTTCATCCGTATCCTCACGGAGCCGCGGAACGCACTTATCAAGCAGTATGCAGCACTGCTTGCCACCGAGGGTGTAACAGTAGAGTTTACCGATGACGCTATTGAACGGCTGGCCAGGATGGCTGAGGATGTGAATAACCACACCGAGAATATCGGCGCCCGCCGTCTCCACACGCTGCTGGAAAAGCTGCTGGAGGAGCTGTCCTTCGATGCACCGGACCTGGCAGACAAAAATATAGTGATTAACGCCGGATATGTTGAATCCAAGCTGAAGGATATTACAGTTGACTCCGACCTGAGTCGTTTTATACTGTAAAATCAGCGGAGCATAGTAAACGAGGGCCTGTGAAAAAATGAGTATTCATTTTTTCACAGGCCCTTCCTCTATACAGCTGCGAAGAAAAAATGTCTGTAGGAAAACCGTTTATCTGCGTCGGTGATTGGCAACCTGCAAGTAAGCATACGAAGCAAGAGTTTAGTACTGTTGCGCAGATAAATGAGCGAGAGAGTGTTTTAGTCAGAATTTTTTCACAGCTTCGTATTTTTTTACTGCATGGGACAATGGTTGCGAAATTTGAGACAAAAATAGACTTTTGTCCCCTACATTCACAGGGAACTATGAGACAAAAATACTTTTCATCTTGTTTAATTTATGGTATTATTAGGCAGAATGTAAGAGTGTGGATAGCTATACCCTTTTTTGAAATAGGTAATAGTGATTAATTTTTTACGGGAGAGAAAAAGATGCTGGAACAAATATTTAATTCACCGTCCATGCATTACCTCGGCCGTGGGCTTGAGGCTGCATCTCTCAGGCAGAGTGTCATTGCAAACAATATTGCAAATGTAAACACTCCTGAATTCAAGAAGAGCGAGGTTCTCTTTGAAGATATGCTTGCTCAGGAGCTTATGGGTCCCCGGAAGGACAGGGAAGGCAAGCTGAAGCTGGCTCGCACCAATGAGAAACATCTCGGTCCCAAGGAAGAGGGCCCGGTCAGGGCTGTGCCTACTGTGAAGCTCCATACCGAAACCACCATGCGTACCGACCGGAACAATGTGGACATCGATGAGGAAATGGCTCACCTGTCTGAGAATCAACTGTACTATCAGGCAATGACCCGTTCTCTCAGCAACTACATTTCCGATGTGAAATCCGTAATTACCAGCAACGGCTGATAATCCTTACAGAGGTGAAAACAATGAGCCTGTTCGGAGGAATAGATGCGGCAGCCAGCGGCCTTACCGCTGAGCGACTGCGGATGGATGTAATCTCCAACAACATCGCCAACGCCAACACTACGAGGACGGCAGAGGGCGGTGCCTTTAAGCGAAAATATGTGGTCTTCGAGCCGAGAGTGGAGTCGGAGCCGAACTTTGCCAGAATACTTGCGGGAGAAATCCTTCCGCCGAAGGATCCGGTGGGCAAAGGCGTCAGAGCGACCCGTATCGGTACAGACGATACCCCGGGGACGATGGTATACGACCCGGGACACCCAGATGCAAATCGTGACGGCTATGTTGAAAAGCCCAATATTAATATCGTAGCGGAGATGGTGGACATGATTACAGCCTCCCGCGGCTACGAAGCGAATGTCACCGTTATCAACGCTGCCAAGTCCATGGCGCAGAGTGCTTTGGATATCGGCAAGGGCTGACAGTGACACTTGGGCAGCTATGCCGAGGGCATAGGCCCGCACCTTTAGAATAAAAACTTGCTAATGACAGGCAGAGGTGTAGATTATGATTGAAAAGCTGGCAATGATGCCGGTACAGCCTACAGCAAATCAAATCCCTGACGCGGCTAAGGAAGCCGAGCAGACACCGGTAAAGACCTTTGGCGAATTCCTGACCGAATCTCTGGAGGACACGAACCGTCTTCAAAAGGAATCCGAGCGGATGAACGCTCTCCTGGCCGCCGGTAAGGTAAACGATGTGGCTGATGTAGTAATCGCCGCACAGAAGGCTCAGATAGCCCTGAACCTTACGGTACAGGTACGCAACAAAGCGATTGACGCCTATCAGGAACTCATGCGGATGCAGGTGTGACCGATAATTAAAATTCTGCATGATTATTCCGTGAAGGGATGGATGAAATGGCTGACTGGAAAGCTCAGTACATAGAGCTATGGAATAAAACGACAACGCGGCAGCGGCAGATGATAATCGGAGTTGCTGTGCTGGTTTTTGCCGCGATATTCGGATGGAGCTACTGGTACGGCAACAGGCCGGAGCTGGTACCTCTCTACACAGGACTGGAAACGAAGGACGCCGGTGATGTCACATCCAAGCTGAAGGAGGCCGGTGTACCCTACGAGGTACAGGAGGGCAAGGACGGAGCCACCATACTGGTGCCGAAGCAGAACGTCCACGATGCCCGCTTGGATCTGGCTACGCAGGGACTGCCTCGGGGGCACAAGGGCTTTGAGCTTTTTGATGACTCCAAGCTGGGTGTAACGGAGTTCCAGAACAAGGTCAACTATCTGCAGGCTCTGCAGGGTGAGCTGACCCGAACCATCGAGCAGATTGAGGTAATCGAGAAGGCCCGGGTGCATATCGTTCTCCCGGAGGACAGCCTCTACAAGAAGAATGAGAAGCCGGCCACGGCATCCATCATGCTTCGTCTGTATCCGGAGAAGACTCTTTCCAAGAAGGAAATCAGAGGCATTACCAACCTTGTTGCCCACTCCATTCAGGGTCTGCTGCCGGAGAACATTACCATCGTAAATGACCGGGGCAAGATACTGAACGACCCCGAGGAAGATTCCGATAAGGCAAAAGACGAAAGCAAAAAGACTCTCGACCAGCTAGAAATGACCAAGAAGGTAGAGGAACGCATACAGGCAAACCTCCAGTCGCTGCTTGATCAGGCGCTGGGCGAGGGCAAGGCATTTGTCCGGGTAAGCGTAGAGCTGGATTTCGACCAGCGCCTTACCGACAAGGCCGTCTATACTCCGGTAGTAGATGACGCAGGTATCATCCGCAGTCAGCAGGATATCAGCGAGACCTACACCGGCAATTCTCAGGTACCCGGTGGCCCGGCCGGTACCCAGTCCAACATTCCCGGCTATGTAGCTACGAATGGAAATGCCCGGGCGGACTACGAGAAAAAGGAAACCACCAAGAACTACGAAATCAACGAGGAGAAGTCAAAGATTGTCGCTTCTCCCGGCTCTATCCGCCACCTGAATGTCGGCGTTCTCGTCAACGACGAGCTCACCGCCGCACAGCAGGAGAGCATCAGGAAATCCGTTGCCAGTGCGGCAGGTATCGATGTCCGCCGCGGAGACACTATTTCCGTAGAGCCTGTACCCTTCAGTAACGAGCTCGCCAACCGCAGAGCAGCTGAGGAGCAGAAGGTCAAGGATGCTGAAATGCGCCAGACTTACATCATTGTCGGTGTTATTCTTCTTCTCCTTCTCATTGCTGCAGCTATATTCTTCTATCGCCGCCGTCAGGCTCAGCTGGCTGCAGAGGCTGCGGCCGCTGCCGAAGCTCAGCGTCGTGCCGAGGAAGAAGCTGCCCGCCGGGCCGAGGAGGCTCGTCAGGCTGCCGAGTTTGCGGAGATGCGCCGTCAGGCTATCGCCAACGGCGAAGAGCCGCCCGAAGTACCCAAGGAGCTTACCGAAGAAGAGAAGCGGGCTATCGAGGAGCGCGAGGCTGTCGAAACTCTCGTCAATACTCAGCCTGCAGAAGCAGCTATGCTCATCAAGAGCTGGCTGTCGGAGGAATAATAACCTATGGATATGTACGGCAACAGCGAACCGTCCCTTACAAACCAACAGAAGGCAGCAATACTCTGTATCTCACTGGGGCCGGAGTATTCTGCCAAGATATTTCAGCATCTTTCCGATGATGAAATTGAAAAAATAACGCTGGAAATAGCCAGTCAGCACTCAGTAGACCAGGAGCTGCAGCAGCAGGTCATCAGTGAGTTCTACCAGATGATGATGGTGAAGAATTACCTCTCCACCGGCGGTCTGGAATACGCTCAGGATGTTCTCGAAAAGGCTCTTGGTGCCGAAAGGGCGGCAAATATCATCAACCGCCTTACCACCAGCCTGCAGGTAAAGCCCTTTGACTTCCTGCGAAAGACTGACCCCAGCCAGCTTCTGAACTTCATTCAGAACGAGCATCCTCAGACTATCGCTCTGGTCATGGCTTACCTTGACTCGCAGCAGGCAGCTATGCTCCTGTCCTCCCTGCCGCCTGATCGGCAGAGCGAGGTAGCCAAGCGAATAGCCACCATGGACCGCACCTCCCCGGATGTCATCCGCGAGGTAGAGCGGGTGCTGGAGCGCAAGCTCAGCACCGTCGTCAATCAGGACTTCACCACCGCCGGCGGCATCAAGGCCATCGTCGATGTACTCAATCTGGTTGACCGCAACACAGAGAAAACGATACTTGATACACTCGAAGTGGACAACCCGGAGCTTACCGAGGAAATCAAGAAGCTCATGTTCGTCTTCGAGGATATCGTAATGATTGGCGACCGCGACCTGCAGCTTATCCTCCGCGAGGTGGACAACAAGGAGCTGTCGCTGGCTCTCAAAGGCACCAACGAAGATGTTGCCAGCAAGATATACAAGAATATGTCCACTCGTGCAGCCGAAATGCTCAAAGAAGAAATCGAATTCATGGGCCCGGTCAAGCTCAGAGATGTCGAAGAAGCCCAGCAGAAGATTGTTGGCGTTATCCGCCGTCTGGAGGACAAGGGACAGATTCAGGTATCCCGCGGCAAAGGAGACGAGATGATTTAATTGTCGAGAGTAATCAAAGCTGCCCAATGGGAAACAGAACCTCATCTCGTCAAAGTAGTCAAGCTGGGGCCGACTATGGAGGAAATCGAGGCAGAAGAAGCCGCCGATGCCGCCATGGGAGACAGTCAGGAGCAGGCAGAGCTGAGAGCTGCCGAGCGGGAAAAAGCCGCTCAGCAGCGCATAGCGGACATGGAAGCCAATATGAAGGCTCGTCTGGCCGATGTGGAAAACAAGCAGGCTGAGATAGAGCGGCTCCTGAACGATACAAAGCTCAAATGCGCCATGCAGGAGGCGGAGGCTCAGGAGAAGAAGCGCCTTCTTCTGGAGGAAGCCCAGACGAAGATAGAGGCTGACGCAGCCGCTGCTATGGCTGCGGCCAAGGAGCAGGGACAGAAGGATGGCTATGAGACCGGCTATCAGGAGGGGCTGAATACAGCCCGGGAAGAGCAGCGGCAGGCTATTCTCGAGGCCAATGCCAAGGCGGAGAAAACCATTGCCGATGCCAAGGCCGATAAAATCAATTATCTGGTAGAGGCTGAGGAACAGATTGCCGGCATGGTTCTCGATATAGCCGACAAAATTCTGCCCCAGCACTTCATCGATGTGCCGCAGGTGATACTTCCTCTTGTCCGCAAAGCCATAATGAAAATAAAAGACCAGCCGGAGATTATCGTCCGGGTTGCTCCCGATCAGTACGACCTGCTGCTGCTGGCGAAAAATGAATTTAAGAGTCTGCTGGAAGGGCAGGGAACTCTGGAGGTCAAGTCAGACGAGACTCTCTCAATCAGCGACTGTGTCCTCGAAAGTCCCGCCGGCAACGTGGACGCCCGTCTCTCTGTTCAGCTGGAGGCAATAAGGGCGGCTGTTCTGAGCCGATTGAGTACCAATCAGTCGATGCCCTGATAGGAGCTGACAGGAGTCAGCCCGCCGCCGATACGGCGGCGTCAAATGAAACCGTAATGTAATTTATGCACTATGGAAATTAACTTTGATAAATTCCGGGAGGCAATCTCCTCCTGTGAATCAATAAAAATGTCCGGCAAGGTCACTCAGGTTATCGGACTCGTCATTGAGTCCAAGGGCCCCAGCGTCAGTCTGGGAGAGCTTTGCTACATCAGCTCCCGTTTCCCGGGAGTAGAGCCTATACCCGCCGAGGTAGTAGGCTTCCGGGAAGGTCTGGTCCTCCTGATGCCCATCGGTGAGATGGAAGGCATCGGCCCCGGCTGCGAGGTGGTCAGCACTCAGCGTACCCTGCAGGTGAAGGTCGGGCCTGAGCTGCTGGGCAGGGTGCTGAATGGACTGGGACAGCCGATGGACGGCAAAGGCCCGCTGCTCTGCAAGGAGGAATATCCGCTGCAGGCACCGGCTCCCGACCCGCTGAAGCGTCCTCGTATCCATGAGCCTCTCTATGTAGGGGTTAGGGCCCTGGATGGACTCATTACTCTGGGCAGCGGTCAGCGTATCGGCATCATGGCCGGCTCCGGTGTAGGCAAATCTACACTGCTCTCCATGATAGCCCGCAATACCGAGGCGGACATCAGCGTAATATCTCTGGTAGGTGAGCGTGGCCGTGAGGTCAGAGATTTCATCGAAAGAGATTTGGGCGAGGAAGGTCTGAAGCGGTCTGTGGTAGTTGTCGCGACCTCCGACCAGCCGGCTCTCGTCCGCATCAAGGGCGCAATGACTGCCACTGCCATAGCCGAGTATTTCCGGGATCAGGGCAAGAAGGTAGTCCTGATGATGGACTCCGTTACCCGCTTTGCCATGGCGCAGCGTGAGGTAGGTCTTACCATCGGTGAGCCGCCGGCGACCCGCGGCTATACGCCATCTGTATTTGCCCTTCTGCCGCGGCTTCTTGAGCGGGCAGGTACCAATGACAAAGGCTCCATCACCGGCATATACACCGTCCTTGTAGACGGCGATGATATGAATGAGCCTATTGCCGACGCAGTACGAAGCATTCTCGACGGACATATCGTCCTTTCCCGTGCCATAGCGGCACAGAATCATTTCCCGGCTATCGATATCCTTTCCAGCGTGTCCCGTGTCATGGTAGATGTTGTAGCGAAGGAGCATCGTCAGGCAGCACAGGAGATGAGAGCGCTGATGGCAGTATACAAGGAAGCCGAAGACCTCATCCACATAGGTGCCTATGTGAAGGGGTCCAGTGCCAAGATAGACGCCGCCATCGCCAAGAATGACAAGATAAACAGCTTCCTCTGTCAAGATATATTCGAGGTAACTTCCTTTGAAGATACCGTAAAGATGCTGGAAAATTTGTAAGCCATCATCTCATTTAACTACAGGGCAGACTCCGGCAGACGAAATACCGGACTGCGGATGAGGCCCTGCCATCACAGCCATGAAGAAATTTCGCTTTCAGCTTGAAACACTCCTGAAGGTCACCCGGATGCAGAAGGACCGGGCGGAGGTTGCCTTTGCCGAGGTGAGCCGCAGACTGGAGGAGGAACGACAGCAGCTCCGTCAGTATCTGGAGGAAATGCAGCAGGGTCACAAGGACTATGATGATATCATCGCCGCCCGCCGCATGACGGTAGGTACCCTGATGACCTACAACAGCTTCTTTGACTGGAAGCGCCGTCAGATAGAGGCTCAGCAGGAGCAGATTATCCAGACCAAGGCCGAGCAGCAGAAAAAGCTGAGGGAACTCATGGAGGTCATGAACGAGCTGAAGAGCATAGAGCAGCTCAAGGAAAAGCGCCGCCGGGAATACATTGAAGAGATGCTGGCGGAAGAGCAGAAAATGCTGGATGAAATCGGTCTGAACCTTTACATGAGACAGGCCGACTGAAGGCCCCCATTCATGGGGCTGTCGCCGAAGACGACTGGGGGGTAAGTAGTTACCGGCATTTACGCCAAAGTCCGGTATCCCCTGTATGAGAGTAAAGAAAAGGAGGAATAATAATGGATGTCACCGGTATTAACGCCATAATGGGCAGAATTAATGCTATCCAGCAGCGGATAGAAGCAATCGACTCCTTTTCCTCCGGCCTTACGAAGAAACTGAATCCCGCTTCGGACGGAAGAGAGAAGGCCGCAGGCTTTCAATCGGTGCTGGATGAAGCGGTGAAGCGACAGGATATAAAGGTGCAGCAGCGGGCCGACAGGGACAAGCTTGACAATCGTCCCTTGGCTCAGGCAGGCAAAGGCCCGGGAGAGATGCTCCCTCCGGCGGCTGCCAACGGCTATGCTCCCATCATCAACGCCGCCGCTCAGCGGAACGGAGTTGACCCGGGACTGGTAAATGCCGTTGCTGCGGTGGAATCCGGCTATAATCAGAATGCCGTATCATCGGCAGGAGCGGTAGGCATTATGCAGCTCATGCCGGAGACCGCGGCCTATCTGGGGGTAAATCCCTACGATGCCGCCTCAAACATTGAGGGCGGAGCGAAGCTCCTGGGCAGTCAGCTTAGGCAGTACAACGGAGATGTGGCAAAGGCACTTGCAGCCTACAATGCCGGCCCCGGAGCTGTAGAGCAGTATGGAGGCATACCCCCCTATACCGAAACCCGGAACTATATACAGCGGGTTATGGATATTTACCGACAGACCAGCGGGACAGGAATGAAATAACCTCCCCGAAACGGCTGCGAGTGAGCAGCCCACCACATCACGCCGCCTGAGCGGCATATAGGGTGATAAAATGGCAGAAGAAAAACCGGCAGTAGCCGGCGTAAAAGCAGGAAAAAAGAAAAAGCGAATAATCCGCAAACCGGCAAAAGCCAGCTGGAAAGTTCGTGTCGGCAAATTCGTTGGTCTGAACCTCCTGCGCCTTTTGGGCATAGGGCTTCTTGTTACCGCAGGCTTCTTCATCGGAGTCTACCTGAAGATGGTGGACCTTGATAAGCTGAACGATGAGCACAAAATCTACGACTGGCCAGTTGTGGGTGAGTATTTCGTAAAGCTCCCATGGGAACGGTACGCTGAGTACAAGGCTCAGAAGGAAGAAGAGGAGCGGCAGGCTGCTGAGTCTGAGGCCAAGCGGATAGCTGAGGAAGAAGCAAAGCGGCTGGAGGAAGAGAAAAAAGCCGCCGCCGATGCGAAGAAGGAGGCCGACGCAAAGAAGTCTCCGGCTGTCGTCGTCAATAACGAAAAGATTGAGAAAGAGCGGCAGGCACGGGCAGCGGCCGAGAAGAAGCGAGTCTCCAAGCTGGCCCGCCTCTATACCGATATGAAGCCGGACGAAGCGGCAAAGATTATTGACAACCTTCAGGATGATGTGGCGGTAGCCGTCCTTCAGCGAATGGAGGAAGGTGTCTCCGCTAAGATACTGGCGAAGCTGGACCCGGCGAAGGCCGCCAGATTCTCCAACATAATCTTTACCGGCAGACGGACTGTACTTACATCCACCTGAAGCATTAATCTTTGATTAAAAATCAGGCGGATTTCTAAAAGCAATCAGCTTAAACTTCGATAATACAGTTAGGAAATTGCAGGGCAATTTCTCCATAATGGCATATAACGGCGACAGCCGTTGTAAATATAACCGCAGCGAAGGGAGGTGAAAATATGAGCACAGTGGAAACGAAAGTAAATCTTTTCTCTGTTCTTCCCACACCGACAGTATCGACTGACCGTGGTCAGGCTGATATGGTGAACGGTACCGCCGGAGCCGCAGGCAAGTCCTTTGACAGCACTCTCGACAAGGCTCGTGAGCAGGCATACCAGACGGATAAGCCAGCGGACAAATCGGCTGATAAATACAGCGAAGCAGCACCCGCCGCCGATAAGAAGCCGGGACAGGTCAAGGGGACACCCCAGACTGAAGAGCCGGAGGACGAGGTAAAGGCAGCAGTAAAATCCGGTGAAATCCTCACCCTTCTGACAGTCACCCAGCCGGTGGCCGCAGAGCAGGAAACTGAGCAGCCGGTACAGCTGGAGGATCCGGTAGCCAATCCGGTGGAAGCCATCACCGCTATTGAGGCAATCGGTCAGGAAACCAATCCGGACAGCGGTCGTACTCCTCTCGCCATGCTTCATGGCAGCGCTATCAATGAGCTGCTTCCCGACAGCACAACGGCGAAGGCAGACAGCTCTCTCCTCAATCAGCTCTCCGGACGCTATGAGGGCGAGGTTACAATCGGTCAGCAGGTAAATGTTCCTACCGGTGATGCCCAGAATATTGAAGGGCTTCTGGTAAACACTGCCGGTGCTATAGCCGATGACCTGGCTGCCATGACAGCCGCCACCGCATCCAGAGCACTGGGACTGAATCAGCCGCAGACGGATGAGCCGCAGACTCTTATGAGCCGCAGTGAACTGGTGGTAGACAATCAGGTACTGGATGACAGCTCCGCTCTCGGACTTACCAATGTGAAAATTTCCGAGGAAGCAATGAGCAGTCTGAATCAGGATAAGCCGCAGACACCTCAGCAGGAATTGTCTCAGATTATCGTGGGCATGAATGAGGAGCTGAAGGAGCGACTAAGCAACCCGCAGGATGATCCGGAGGACAAGCGTACTGCTATCCCCAGAGCGATTCTTGACGGGGCAGCCGCGAAGAACCCCGAGCTGTATCTGACGAAGACGGCCCGCCTGTCGGGAATCCGCACCGAGTCAGAGGACAAGAGCGGCAGCGCAGCTGCCGGCCTCAGCCAGCAGACTCAGCAGATTGAAGTACCGCAGGTCGAGCAGGAGCAGCCTCAGACTGCAGCCCCCGCCGATATCTACGACATCCGTCAGCAGATTGTTGAGCAGGTCAGGATGATTCGCACCGCCCAGACTACCGAGCTGGTAATGCAGCTGAAGCCTGAGCATCTCGGACAGCTTACCATGAAGGTCAGCGTGGCCAACAACGGTGCAGTCACCGCGGTATTCCAGAGCGAGAATGCACAGGTAAGAGCCGCTATCGAGAGCCAGCTTACTCAGCTTAAGCAGGAACTGCAGCAGCAGGGACTGAAGGTAGACAATGTAAGCGTAGGCGCCGGACTCAGCGAGGACTTCTTCACCCGCAGTGAAACGCAGGGACAGATGAGCCAGTTCGCACAGCAGCAGAGTCAGCAGGCAGGTACCAGCGGAAACGGCAATCGCCGGGTCAGCGGAATCGCCGGAATTGACGAGGCTGAAGGAATGACCGCAGCCGAAAACGGCAGTGCCGCCGGTGTCATCAGTACCGATGCAGCAAATCCGGTGAACAATGCCACCGACACTATCCTCGACTATCGCGTGTAATCCCTACACCAAGTAGGGGCGGACCGCAGTCCGCCCGCCACCGAAGGTGGACCGAAAGAAAAATTACAGAGAAATTTTTAAGAAAGGAGCAAATAATATGCCGGTATCAGGTGTAACAAACAACAATACTCAGGACACCACTCAGGCCATCAGCAGCGCCGCAAAGGACACTCTGGGCAAGGATGCATTCCTCCAGCTTCTGGTTACTCAGATGCGCTATCAGGACCCCCTCGACCCCATGGACAACGGTGAATACCTCGCTCAGCTGGCTCAGTTCTCCGCACTGGAGCAGATGACCAATGTAGCCAGCGGCCTCACCAAGATTATGGATGTTGTGGACAACATCGACACTTCACTTCTGGTCGGTCAGCTTACCTCCATGATTGGACAGGGCGTTCAGTGGATGGATGAAGCAGGCAAGGCAATGGAAGGCAGCATCAAGGCCGTTTCCATTTCGGACGGAAATCCTTCTATCGTCGCGGTAGATGCTTCCGGAGCCCAGCACAAGGTAAACATCGGCGAGATTACCCGCATCGGTACCCTCGGCTAAAAGGAGAATGACATGGCAAATCTCGGAATATTCTATACCGGGCAGCCACTCATCCCCGTCCCCGCCTCATCAGGCGAAAGCAACCTTCGTGCCCGTACAGGCAGCGGGAATACAAACGAAGGCGGATTATCCTTTGCCGGTGCCCTGGACGCAGCAAGGAAGCATGCGAGACAGGTCAGCTTTTCCCGCCACGCAGTAGAGCGGCTGGAAAGCCGTCAGCTCGACCTCTCCGAGCAGGACTTGGCGAGACTGGACGACACCGTAGAAAAAATGGCCCAGAAGGGTGCGAAGGAATCCCTCATCTACATGAATGACATCGCCCTCGTTGTGAGCGTTGCCAATCGCAAGGTAATAACCGCCATGGACGGCATGAGTGCCCGAGAAAATATTTTTACCAATATCGACAGTGCAGCGATAATCTAAAGAGCTGGACCTCTTCAGGAGGCTCTGAGCCGCCGAACGACAGACGCGGCTCGCTATACTGCACATTCGCAATTTATTAAAAGGAGTGTGTATTCACTATGATGCGTTCTCTCTACTCCGGCGTGGCTGGCCTCAAGGCTCACCAGACCGGTATGGATGTTGTAGGCAACAACATTGCAAATGTTAATACCACCGGTTTTAAATCTTTCCGTGCTACCTATCAGGACACCCTCTACCAGACCTCCAGCGGCGCCGCTGCTCCTCAGGACAACAAGGGCGGCGTAAACCCTATTCAGGTAGGTCTCGGTGTAGGCAATGCCTCCATTGATAAGATGTTCAAGGATGGTTCCGTCCAGACCACCAGCTCCAATACTGACCTGTGCCTCTCGGGAGACGGCCTCTTCATCGTCCAGGACGGCAGCGGCGTGTACTATACCCGTAACGGTGCTTTTAAGTTCGATGGTCAGGGCAACTATGTAAACTCTGCTGGACAGTATGTTCAGGGCTGGATGGGTGTAGACGGTGAAGTAAACACTAATTCCGCTGCGGGAAAAATCTGCATTCCGTCCGGTAAACCTATGGCAGCGGAAGCTACAACTCAGGCAAAGTACGACAAAAATTTGAATGCTGCAGCCGCCATGGTTACCAAGATAACAAAAAGTGACGGAACGAGTGCCGGCTCTCCAGCCGAAGCTTCTGCAGCTGCACCACTTACATTGACAATGTCTGATGGGACTGCTGTAACAGTTACTAGCGGTGTTTATCAAGCTAATTATAGTCTGCCGCTTACTACAACATTGACTATATATGATAGCTTGGGAAATGATTACACAATTCCCGTAATGATGTCAAAGAATGGCACGACAGGAGATAAGTGGAGTGTTTATATTGAGAGTGATACCGGTGGGATTGGTGGCACAAAAACATTCTATGAAGAGGACGGTACTACTGAAAAGATAGCTGTTACTATTGATAAATTTGATGTAGTGTTCAATAAGGATGGCTCTTATAAAAGCGGTTCCGGGAAAATGACTTTTAGTCCAAAAGGCAGCGGTGAAGCTGCTGAAGGAACTGTAGCGATTGATGTTACCGGACTTACTCAGTATGCCGGCTCCAACACCGTAAACGGTGCCTGCGACGGCAATGCTGCCGGTACTCTTGTAGAGGTAAACATCGACTCCTCCGGTACTATCACCGGTACCTACTCCAACGGTATCAATCAGAAGGAAGCTGTCGTAGCTGTAGCTCAGTTCAATAACGCCGGTGGTCTCACTGCGAAGGGCGCTTCTCTCTTCCAGAAGTCAAACAATTCCGGTGAGCCGAATGTAAAGACTGCCAGCGACCTTGGCTGCACCATCACTGCCTCGGCACTGGAAATGTCCAATGTCGACTTGGCCAACGAGTTCTCTACTATGATTGTCACTCAGCGCGGCTATCAGTCCAACTCCAAGGTAATCACCGTCTCCGACGAAATGCTGGAGACTCTCATCAACATGAAGCGGTAACCAATAAAGGCTCCCCGCTAGGGGAGCTGTCAGCGCAGCTGACTGAGGGGTAAAGAGCGATATGAACATCGTTAACCCTCTGAATGTGAGACCCCAAGATAAAACAAACAGACGGAATGGTGAGTCCGTAGGACTCACCTTCCCGCCTGCTATTGTTCCCGAGTATAATTGGTCAAATTACCCAATTTTCTCAAAAATAAACGAAACTAGGCATAATTATTCATTTTTCTTTGCTGTATACCTTGCCAAGAAAAGGAGAATGTTTTATGATTAAACTTACGAAATTTAACTCCGAGTCAAATAAAAAAGGAGATTTTGTCCTCAACGCCGAAATAATAGAAACGATTGAGGAAACTCCCGATACGGTAATTACACTCCTTAATGGCAAGAAGCTCATTGTTGACCAGCCCATGGATGAGGTGGTCAGGAGGGTCATGACCTACAGACGGGCTCTCCACAAGATTTAATTAATTAGAATATTGCGGCTGCTGCCGTAGATATAAAAGAAAATAACCACTAAATAATAGAGAAGGAGTGATACCCATGGCTGATGAAGAAACCACGGCTGAGGAGACGGAAGAGGATGACGCTGCCGTCGAAGAAAAATCCAATGGTGGTAAAAAGAAAATCATTATGATTGTTGCCGGTGTTCTTTTGGCATTGGCAGCTGCCGGCGGTATTTCTTACTATGTAGTTCAGCATTTCCTGCATTCTGCAAACAATCCCATAGATCCCGAGAAGAACCACGACCCCGGTGTTTTTGTAAAGCTGGGCAAGGGTGACGAGGGCCTTATGGTCAATGTCGGCGGTATCAAGGGCGGCCACTTCCTGAAGATAGGCATCGTCCTGGAGCTGAACCCCGGCAAGAAGGATAATATCAAGGACGGCAAGGTTCAGCCGATAGCTGAGACCAAGATTCTCGATACTGTCCTCCACATTCTGCGCTCTGAAAAGTTGGAGAGCTTTGATGCTTCCAAACAGGATGAGCTCAAGGAGAAGCTTCGTACAGAGCTCAACAAGGCTCTCGGTGTAGCCTCCGTTTATTCTATTTACTTTACCAGCTTCATCCTGCAGTAATAGCGGGACCCTGATTTAGCCGTTGAAGGCTTTTGTTAAGGTCTCAAAAATTTCGAGGAAGGAGGATGAAGATTGGCAGAAGACGTACTATCACAATCTGAGATAGACAAGCTTCTCTCGTCCCTGACCAGCGGCAGTGTGTCCGCTGAAGAAATCAAGGCCGAGGAGGAGCAGAAAAAGGTCAAGACATACGACTTCAAGCGACCCGATAAGTTCAGTAAGGATCAGATCCGTACCCTGTACATGATTCACGAGAACTTCGGTCGTCTGTGGAATACGCATCTGTCGACGACCCTCCGCACACTGGTAAATGTGGAGGTTGTCTCCGTTGAGCAGTTTACCTATCAGGAATTCGTTCAGTCACTGGCAAATCCTAGTGTAATCTCCATCCTGGCAGTACCGCCGCTAAAGGGCAATATAATTTTGGAAATCGATACGAGTATCGCGTTTTCCATCATTGACAGAATTTTCGGCGGTTCTGGTGAGAATACGGTAAAGCCGCGCAATCTCACCGAGATAGAGGAGGCTGTCATCAGGAAGTCGCTTGCAAAAGCGCTGGACAATCTCCGAGAGGCGTGGCTCAATGTGGTGACTATGTCGCCGCGCATAGAAATGATGGAGGCAAATCCTGCCTTCACCCAAATCGTACCTCCCAGTGACATGGTAGTAATCATCACTATGAAGGTCACTATCGGCGAGGTAGAAGGCTTCATGAACATCTGTATGCCGTATCTTGTTCTGGAGCCCATAATGAGCAAGCTAACCACTACCTTCTGGGTCGCTTCTTCGGCGGCCAAGGAGCATCAACCCGAGCAAGTGGCAATCCTGGAGCGGAAGATTACCCGCACCAAGGTTCCCATGATTGTGGAGCTGGGCAGTATCTCCATCTCCATCCGGGAGTTCCTGAGCCTGAATTTTGGCGATGTACTCCAGCTCGATACGAAGGTGGAAGACGAGCTGCCCGTAATAATCGGCAGCAACCCGAAATTCTACTGCCGCCCCGGCACATTTGGCAAGCGGGCTGCCGTACAGATTACGCGGATAGCTTCGGAAAGGGATGAAAATACGGATGAGTGATAGTATTTCTCAGGAAGAAATTGACGCCCTGCTGAATGGCGGAAGTCTTGGCGCTTCGACGCCGGAGCCGGCAGCAGAGGCCAGCGGCAGTGTTGCCGCGCCTGACCAGACGCTGCTCTCCGATATGGAAAAGGACGCCCTTGGCGAAATCGGCAATATTTCCATGGGCAGCGCGGCAACAACAATGTCCGTGCTCCTTGGTCATAAAGTGTCAATTACAACTCCCCGGGTATCTCTCTATACCTTGGGAATGATAAAGGAAGATTACCCCATGCCCTATCTCATCGTTGAGGTAGGCTGCACTGTGGGTATCGCCGGTGATAATATCCTCGCCATTCAGGCTGATGATGCAAAGATTATCGCTGACCTTATGATGGGCGGCGACGGTCAGAATCCCGGCGAAGAGCTGACAGAAATCCACATGAGTGCCGTGGCGGAAGCCATGAACCAGATGATGGGCTCTGTGGCAACTTCCCTGTCCACTCTCTTCAGCAAGAAGGTTGACATCTCGCCTCCGGTGGTCAATATGATTGACCTTGGCAGCGAGGGGAAGATTACCGAGATAATCAATCCGGAAGAGACTGTTGTAAAGATTTCCTTCAACATGGAAGTCGAGGGTCTCATCAATAGCGAAATCATGCAGATACTGCCTGTACCTATCGCGAAAGAGATGGTAGACAGTCTCATGAATCCGCAGCCGGCAGAGCCGGAGCCTCCTGCTCCCGAGCCGCCGGCACCTCCTGCAGCGCCTGCTGTTCCCGAGGCTCCTGCCCCGGCAGCTCCGGCTCCGGCCGCCGCTCCGCCGCCGCCTCCCATGATGGCACCGCAGCCGGAAATGATGCAGCCTCAGATGATGCCGCAGCAGCCGATGATGCAGCCCCAGATGATGCCCCAGCAGCCAATGATGCAGCCTCAGATGATGATGCCGCAGCAGCCAATGTACGGGCAGTCTCACATCGCCACCGGTGTTCCGGCAGCACAGGCACAATTCATGCCGCTGTCCACTACTCCGGTTCAGGTAAACGATGCAAACATCGGACTTATTCTGGATGTACCTTTGCAGGTTACTGTTGAGCTGGGCCGTACCAAGAAGACAATCAAGGATATTCTTGAGCTGTCCTCCGGCTCCATTATCGAGCTTGACAAGCTGGCCGGTGAGCCGGTAGATATTTTCGTCAATGGTAAGTTCCTGGCCAAGGGCGAGGTCGTAGTCATTGATGAAAACTTCGGTGTCCGCATCACCGATATTGTCAGCCCGGCAGAGCGAGCTGCATCCCTGCAGTAATGAGCATCAAATGTCAGGGTCGGCAGAGTCCGCCCGGACATTGGTCAATATATGAAATATAGTCACTATTAAGGAGAGAAGAAAAATGGCAGTACGAGTACTCGTCGTTGATGACGCAGCTTTCATGCGCATGATGGTAAAGGATATACTCAGCAAGAACGGCTATGAGGTTGTCGGCGAGGCAGAGAACGGTATGAAGGCTCTGGAGAAGTATCAGGAGCTGAAGCCGGATCTCACCACCATGGACATTACCATGCCGGAGATGGATGGTATCAGCGCTGTCAAAGAGATTCGCAAGGTAGATCCCAATGCGAAGATCGTTATGTGCTCCGCTATGGGTCAGCAGGCAATGGTTATCGAGGCTATTCAGGCCGGTGCCCGCGATTTCATCGTTAAGCCTTTCCAGGCTGACCGCGTTCTGGAAGCTGTCCGCAAGGCTGTTGGCTGATTGCCGTGAAAATCTTTGAGCGGTGCGGTGTGTCCGCAAGTGCCGCTTGTATGTTGTTGCTCCTGCCGGTGAAGGTGTCGGCAGCCGGCGGGTATCTGGCCGGCTATGAGAATGCCGATCCGAAGCCGGCCACAGTATCGTGGTGGTCGACGATAGCTTATCTTGTGAGCCTTTTTGCCGTCTTCGCGTTTGTCGTGGCGATGGCTTATTTGGTGTCGCGTTATTTGGGCGGTCACTATGCCCGGGCGGCAGAGGCTGAGGGAGGACGAATCCTGACCCAGCTGCCGGTAGGGCCGAACCGCTCGGTGACCATTGTGGAGCTGGCGGGCCATGTGTATGTGCTGGGGGTAACGGAGCAGAATATCTCTCTCATACGGGAGATAGAAGATGAAGAGGAGATAGAACGACTCCGCAGCCGGGCGTCGGAGCGGGCTGGAAGCATGGTCGGCGGTATCGCCGATGATGGCGTCCTGAGCCGTCAGCTTGGCTCACTGGAGACACTGTTGAGTCGTGTTCCGTCAATATTCAAGGACGGTCGTCGGTGAGGAGGCCAAGGCGTTGTTTGATAAACGTTGGATGCTTCTATTGACGGGCGTCCTGCTTTCTTTTTTATGGTTTGTGAGCGGAGCAGCCGCTCCGGGGATAGCAGAAGCCGCACCGGTGATACCCAATGTGACCATCGGGGTGGGGACTTCGGATAATCCTCAGGATGTGGCGGTAACTCTCCGCATTCTTGCACTGCTGACGGTACTGTCGCTGGCTCCGGCCATCATTCTGATGACTACCTGCTTTGTCCGTATTGTGGTGGTGCTGGGCTTCATGCGTAATATTCTGTCCACGCAGAATGTGCCGCCCAATCAGGTGGTCATTGCCCTGTCCCTTTTCCTGACTTTTTATATCATGCAGCCTTACTGGAGTCAGGCCAACGAGCAGGGAATACAGCCTTATCTCACCGGGAAGATTTCTCAGGAGGAGGCTTTGACGAAGACGGTGGCTCCGCTGCGGGAGTTTATGTTCAAGCAGACCCGCGAGCCGGATTTGGCGTTGTTCGTCAATCTCTCCGAGGCAGAGCGTCCGGAGTCACAGGAGGATGTGTCTACCTTCACTCTGATTCCTGCCTATATTATCAGTGAGCTGAAGACAGCCTTTCAAATCGGCTTCATGATATATATTCCCTTCATCGTCATAGATATGATTGTGGCCAGTACCCTTATGTCAATGGGTATGATGATGCTGCCTCCGACGATGATTTCGCTGCCCTTTAAGCTGCTGCTTTTCGTAATGGTTGACGGGTGGCACCTGCTCATAAAATCTCTTGTAATGAGCTTCAATTAACGAGGTGATGGTATGTCGGGTGATGTTGTCATCCAGCTTGGTCAGGAGGCCCTGATGATGGTGCTCCTGATTTCAGCCCCGATGCTGGGGCTGGGCCTGTTGGTAGGTCTGGCGGTCAGTATCTTCCAGACGACCACCTCTATTCAGGAGCAGACCTTGGCCTTTATCCCGAAGATTATTGCCGTATTTGTGGCAATCCTTGTTTTCGGTCCCTGGATGCTCCGGCTCATGGTAGAATATGTGACGAATATTCTGGTAAATCTGCCGCTCTACATCGGCTGACAGGGGCGTGATTCCGGTGGATTTATTTGACCTGCTGCAGAATCATGCGGCGATATTCCTCTTGCTCCTGACGAGGACTACGGGAATATTCATTATTGCCCCCTTCTTCGGCTCTCAGAATATCCCTCAGACCTTCCGGGTGGCGACGGCTATCGTGATGGCAATCGTCCTTTTCCCGATGGTGGACAGGGCGACTTCTGCGGCTGCGCCGCCTACGGTGCTGGCCTATGGCGGAGCGGTACTGTCGGAGCTGTTTATCGGCTGGCTCATCGGCTATGTGGCATATATTTCTTTCTCGGCTATTCACATGGCCGGCAAGATAATGGATATGCAGGTGGGATTCTCAATCGTCAATGTTATGGATCCGACTTCCGGTCAGCAGATTCCGCTCATCGGAAGTTTTCTTTATAATCTGACGCTTATCATCTTCGTAATGACCAACGGTCATCACATGATAGTGACGGCTCTGGCGGAGAGTTTCAAGCTGGTTCCTGTGCTGGGAATGTCTGCCAGTCCGAATGTTGCGCTGATGATAAGGGATTTTACCGCCGGGGTGTTCTCCACAGGGATGAAGATTGCCCTGCCGGTTACTTTTGCTATATTGCTGACGAATGTGTCATTGGGCATCCTTGCCCGCACAATGCCGCAGCTGAATATATTTGTAGTGGGCATTCCCATTCACATCATTATCGGCATGTTCGTGCTGTCCATCGTCATTCCGTTTTATGTGCTGTTCCTGGATGTGTTGTTCAATGAGCTTTATGCCCATGTGTCCGCCGCCCTCAAGGCTCTCGCCCCATAGGGAGGAGGCTGAAAGACAGCTTCATAGGGTATCGGGGACAGGACTGCCCTTTGTCTTTGATCTGCAGCTGTTCTCCGGCGAAAAGACGGAGGAGCCGACCGCAAAGAGGCAAAGCGATGCCAGAAATAAAGGTCAGGTCGCCAGAAGTCAGGAGCTGGGTACGGCTTTCGTACTGCTGGGCGGCTTCTTCGCCCTCTATCAGCTGGGCGGTGGCATATACACGGAGATAACCGGGTATATGGCATACATCCTGGCACATCCCACCACCTCGGTTAATACCGAGTCGGTGATGAGAATATTCATCGACATAGTCACTTTGCTGGGCAAGACGGCACTGCCGCTGATGTTTACTATTCTTGTTACCGGTCTCTGCATAAACCTTATGCAGGTAGGAATAAATTTTACTACGGAGCCGCTGTCCTTCAAGCCGGAAAATCTCAATCCGATAAACGGCTTCGGGCGAATTTTTTCCAAGCGCGCTCTCGTGGAGCTGATAAAGTCCTTCCTGAAGATTGGCATTATCGGCTTCTTCATATACTCTTACCTGAAGGAAGAAATCCCTCAGGCTCCGAAATATCTGTACATGGACTTGACCGCCAGTATTCCAATCATTTCCGGGATAATCATCAATCTGGTGTTCAAGGTACTCCTTGTCATCTTCATCATGGCTGTGCTGGACTACGGCTACCAGAAATGGCAGCATAAGCAGGGCCTCAAAATGAGTAAGCAGGAAGTCAAGGAAGAGTTTAAGCAAATGGAAGGCGACCCCCAGATAAAGGGCAAAATCAAGCAGAAGCAGCGCCAGATGGCGATGTCCCGCATGATGAAGGAAGTGCCTCAGGCCGATGTGGTCGTAACCAACCCGACTCACTTCGCTGTAGCGCTGAAGTATCAGAAGGGCATGGATGCTCCGCTGGTAATCGCCAAGGGTCAGGATTTGGTCGCTCAGAAAATAAAGGAAATCGCCCGGGAGGCGGGGGTCACTATCGTGGAGAACAAGCTCCTGGCCCGGTCACTCTTCGCTATGGTTGATATCGGCGGCAGTGTGCCGCCCGAGCTGTACAAGGCCGTGGCAGAGGTACTGGCCTATGTCTACAGGCTGAAGAACAGATACAAATAAGATATACAGATAAACCTAAAATAAATTATTAGGAGCAGTATTATGGCAACTCCCGCAGCATCGACGGGTACCGGCGCCAGCGGCGCCATAAAACGCTATAGTGATGTTATCGTAGCCGCAGCCATCATCATGATTGTCATCATGATGATTATTCCGCTGCCTACGATTGTTCTCGATATGCTTCTCTGTCTGAACATCACTTTGGCGCTGGTCATCATGATGGTGGCCATTTACAATACGGAGCCTTTGGAGTTCTCCGTCTTTCCATCTCTTTTGCTTTTGACAACGCTGTTTCGACTGGCACTGAATGTGTCCTCGACACGGCTTATTTTGCTTGAAGGTTATGCCGGCGAAGTAATTATGTCATTCGGCAACTTTGTTGTCGGTGGTAATGCTGTCGTCGGTTTTATTGTGTTCATAATTCTTATCATTATCCAGTTCATCGTTATTACCAAGGGTGCTGAGCGTGTCGCCGAGGTATCGGCCCGATTCACTTTGGACGCCATGCCCGGTAAGCAGATGTCTATCGATGCGGATCTGAATCAGGGTGCCATCACCGATGCTGAAGCAAGAAAACGCCGTGAGAAGATACAGCATGAGGCTGACTTCTACGGCGCTATGGATGGTGCTTCCAAGTTCGTAAAGGGCGATGCCATCGCCGCTATCATCATCATTATCATCAACATCGTCGGCGGCTTCTTCATCGGTATGGTGCAGCGAAACCTCACAATCACTCAGGCACTGCAGAACTACACACTGCTCACTGTCGGTGAAGGTCTTGTCAATCAGATTCCGGCTCTGCTGGTCTCCACAGCTACCGGTATCATCGTTACCCGTGCCGCTTCTGACGGCAATCTGGGCGAGGACCTCATCGGTCAGCTGTTCCGCAATGCCCGCATTTTCTTCATCGCCAGCGGTGTTCTCGTACTGCTGGCCATGGTGCCGGGTCTGCCGGCTATTCCGTTCCTGACTCTTGCTGGTCTGGCCTTCTTCGTGGCGAAGAATCTCCAGAAGACAGATGTGGTGGAAGAGGAGCAGGCTACGGAGCAGAAGAAGGAAAAGCAGAAGCAGGAGGCAACGAAGCCGGAGAATATTATCTCTCTGCTGCAGGTTGACCCCATGGAGCTGGAGATTGGCTACAGCCTCATTCCGCTGGTTGATACGGGACAGGGCGGCGATTTGCTGGAACGAATCGTCATGATTCGCCGACAGTGTGCTTTAGAACTAGGACTTGTGGTCCCCACTATCCGAATTCGTGATAACATACAAATAAAACCCAATGCTTATATCGTAAAATTAAAAGGAATTGAGATAGCAAAGGGCGAATTATTACTTGATCACTATTTAGCAATGAATTCAGGCACAGTCTTTGAAGAAATTGCCGGAATAGAAACCATTGAGCCGGCTTTCGGCCTCCCGGCCCTCTGGGTCACCGAGGAGCAGAGAGAGCAGGCAGAGCTGAACGGCTACACCGTAGTCGATGCGGTATCCGTACTGGCTACTCACCTGACTGAGGTCATCAAGGCTCATGCCGATGAGATACTGGGCCGTCAGGAGACTCAGGATTTGGTGGACAACCTGAAGAAGACCAACAGCTCGCTGGTGAACGAGGTAGTTCCCGATCTCCTGTCAGTGGGCGAGATTCAGAAGGTACTGGCCAATATGCTCCGGGAGCGCATATCCATCAGAGATATGGCCACCATCTTCGAGGTGCTGGCCGACTACGCCCGGGCAACAAAGGATACGGAGGTACTCACAGAGTATGTCCGTCATGCCATGAGCCGCCATATCACCAGACAGTATACTCAGAATAATGTCCTTCCGTGCCTCACTATGGACCCGGCATTGGAAAACAGGATTGCGGGCGCTGTAAAGCGTACCGACCGCGGGTCCTATGTGAGCCTTGATCCCGATACGATGCAGAGGATGCTCGGCTCGCTGAACCGTGAGCTGCCAAAGCTCACTGATATGGGCTATCAGCCCATCGTCCTCACCAGTCCGGCAGTTCGTCTCTACTTCCGCAAGCTGGTTGAACGCTCTGTAGCAGGTTTGATTGTCCTGAGCCATGCAGAGATAGAGCAGGATGTAGAGATTCAAATCCTTGGGGTGGTGAAGATTTAATTGCGCATAAAAGTATATAAAGCCGATGATTTGAAAGCGGCAATGGAGATGGTGAAGGAGGAGCTGGGCAGCGATGCTGTCATCCTTCACACGAAGCGCTACAAGAAAAAATCGGGCCTCCTTGGTCTGAAGAGCAAAGAAGTGGTAGAGGTAACGGCGGCCATTGAGGACAATGATACCCCGGCCCGTCCGATGGAAGTTCGTCCCGATATTGATGCGGGAAATATCCGTCAGGTGATCGCCAAGACCCGGCCGGTAGCTCCGGAGAACCGGATACCGACGGCTCAAGCGGCCTCTACGATAGATATACAGTCTACGCCTCAGCCTATCAATGTACTCACCCAGTACAAGACCGCCGGTACGGCGGCAGGGGTGGAAGAATCCGCTCAGAGGGCAGCTCATATCTCCGGGAAGAAGCCGGCAATCGGCCGCAGGCTCACCGGCGGTCCGGTAGCAAGGCGTCGGCCAAAGGCGGCCGCTGCGCCTGCAGTGAATACTGTACAACAGCAGCCGATGCAGCAGGCAGCACCTGTCCAGGCTGTGCAGCCGAAGATAATCCGTCAGCCGGCCCCGGCACCGGTCTACGAGGAGCCGGCAGAGGTCGTGGATGAGAGAGTCTACGAGGAGCAGCCGGCGGCAGGAGATTTCCGCCCAATGGAAACTTCCCGGATAATCAAGGCAGCCCCGCCTCCGGCCGTCAATACGGCAGAGCAGGAAAAGATAAGTGCTTTGGAAAATGAAGTCGCTCAGCTGAAAGAAATGCTGAAGAAGGCTGTAGGCGGCAAGGGATTGGAAGAAGGAGTCGTTACCCTCAGAGAGGCCCTGCTGGAGCAGGATATTGACGAGCAGGTGCTGGAGGAAATGATTCGCTGCATGCCGTCGGGGGCGCTGTCCCTGGCGAAGGATTCGCCGGAGGCACTGGCAGCGGTTTCCCAGTATTGCAAGGTACTGCTGAGGGAGCCGGGACACATAACCCTCAAGGCTGGAAAGCCGCGAATCGTTGCACTGGTAGGAACTACCGGTGTAGGCAAGACAACCACACTGGCGAAGATTGCGGCCAAGTTCGTTTTGGAGCGGGGTACCGATGTAGCGCTCATCACTGCCGATACCTACAGGATTTCCGCAGTGGAGCAGCTCAAGACCTACAGTGATATCATCGGTCTGCCGCTGGAAATCGTATACTCCCCCGTGGAGCTGAGAAATGCCATCCGAAAGTTCCGCACCAAGGGACTTATCCTCATTGATACAGCCGGCCGAAGCCAGCATAATGATTTCCAGATGCAGGAGCTGGCAGAGCTGCTGTCGGTAGACCCGTCCATAGAGAAGCACCTTGTCCTCAGTGCTACCACGAAGGAGAAGGATGCGCTGGATGTTATGGACCGGTTTGCACCGGTGAAGCCGGACCGTCTGCTTTTCACCAAGACAGACGAGACAGAGTCCTTCGGTACGGTGATCAACCTTATCAGCAGCCGGCGGACTCCAGTGTCGTACCTGACCAACGGTCAGAGCGTGCCGGATGATATAGAGGCAGCCGGAGCAGAAACACTGGCGAAGCTGCTGCTGAAATAATCTGTCCGTGAGGTTATAAGACCTGACCTCATCCGTCAGCCTTCAGCTGCCGCCTTCCCCAGAGGGGAAGGCTATTAAACGGAATATATGATGTTGAAAGAGAGTGCACTTAATGATAGATCAGGCGTCCCGACTGCGAGCCTTGGTGGGAGATAAAAAAGAATACTCGCCGGCTCCTGCGGGCAGTGCACCGCAGCTTACCATGGTCACCCCGCAGGCGGCACCGCCGCCGCTGCCGCTGGCACCGGAATATCGGTCTATGCAGCTGCAGGGGAGACCGGATATACCTTCGTCCCTCAGTCCTTTTACCGAGAGCGGCTCGGCTCAGAACGATGAAGTTTTCCGCCCGGCTTTTTCCGGGGCGAGAATAATCGCAGTCACCAGCGGCAAGGGCGGTGTAGGGAAGACGAATCTTACCGTCAATCTGGCCATTGCGCTCCGGGAGGAGGGCAAGCGGGTTGTAATCATAGATGCCGATATGGGCATGGCCAATGTAGATGTAGTACTGGGCACCTCCAGTAAGAAGACGCTGCTGAGCCTGCTGGAGCCGGGAGTCACCTTCGATGATATTCTTACTCATGGGCCTCACGGTGTAGACTACATTTCCGGCGGCTCCGGCATGGAGCATATCGCAGACTTCACCCCAGAGGAGAGAAAGATACTCTGGGAGAAGCTATCAGTCTGCGACAGTCAGGCTGATATAATCCTCATTGATACCGGTGCCGGTCTTGGCAAGAATGTACTGGATTTCATTCTTGCGGCGGATGAGGTAATCCTCGTCACGACACCGGAGCCTACAGCCATCACGGACGCCTATGCGGTGATGAAGGCGTACAGTCGGTATGAGAAGGAAAGAACCCTCAGGCTGGTGGTCAACAGGGTCTACGATGAAGCAGACTCCAGCGATGTGGTGGCTAAGCTGCGGCAAACGGCCCAAAGATTCCTTGGCAGTGACCTTGAATACGGCGGCTGCATTTACGAGGACAGAAATGTATTGAAATCAGTTCGCCGTCAGACTCCCTTTATGGTGGCTGACAGCGAAACAATAGCCAGCCGCTGCGTGAAGGCAATCGCAGCAAAGCTGCTGACCGGCAGAAGTCAGTCGGTCAAGCGGGGCTGGAGAGAATTCCTGGCAAGATTTTGGAATAGCTGAGACAGATTTTGATTGTCATGACAGGAGATGAGACAAATGCCGGATATTTTGCCCGCCAAGACTGTGCTGCAGCTTGGCCAGCGCCTGGAATTTTTCCTTGATGATTTGGAAGAGGGCGTACTGAGCAGGATAGAGGATATAAGGGACAAGAAGCTGGTGGTGGCTATGCCCATCGACAGCAAGCTCCGCCCGGTAATCCCGATGAGCGGTGAGCATATTTACGGAGTGGCTATTTCACAAGGCTGCCGCTACAGATTCTTTACCAACTACCGGGACAAGGCTATGGAAACTGTGCCGGTATGGATAATCGATATGCCGGAGACGGTGGAACGCCATCAGAACCGGGAGTTTGTAAGAGTTTCCGTGAATATGCCGGTGAAGGTCAGAGTCATGGATTCCGAGGGCGCGTTTGGTCCGCTTACCGAAACCAGGATGATTGACATAAGCGGCAGCGGCCTGGCTTTCTCCTGGTCGACGCGGATAAAGGACGGTACCTCCGTATCCATGGAGATAAACAATATTCCGGGTATCGGTACTCTGAGCATAATGGGTATGGTAGTACGCAGCATGACTATCGAGACCGATGCCAATCCGATATTCCTGATAGGCGTGCGGATGATGAATCTGACACGACCGGTAAGAAACAGGCTTGTTAAGTATATTTTTGATATCCAGAGACAGAGTCTGGCAAAGGGTATAAAAACAGAATAAACGGGGCGATCACATGATAAAGGTTTTAGTGGCAGACGATTCGGCGTTCATGCGCCGGATAATAACGGATTTATTTGCAACACAGCCTGACTTCAAGGTGCTGGATACTGCCAAGACCGGCAAGGAAGCCATAGAAAAGGTCATCAAGCTGAAGCCTGATCTTCTGACTTTAGACATAAATATGCCGATTATGGACGGGCTTTCCGCATTGGAAGTAATAATGAAGGATTGCCCGCTGCCGGTAGTAATGGTAAGCAGTATCACCCGTGAGGGTGCCGATGCTACAATCAAGGCTATGGGGCTGGGTGCCATCGACTTCATCTGCAAGCCAAACGGTTCTCTCTCGAAGCTTGATTCGGTAGCCGAGGAAATACTGGCGAAATGCCGGGCGGCGGCACAGGTCAGGATAAGAAAGAGACTCAACGGCAGTCTGGCGGTATTCCCGCCGCCGGTGAAGAAGCCCCTTGGCACGGTAAAGGTCACGCTGCCGGAGAAGAAGACCTTCACGGCAACAAGAACCACCACCACTCTCACCAGAGGCAATGTGAAGCAGGCAGTAAGGGCGGCAAGCATGGCCGGACGCTCCTCGGGGGGACGATTCATCGTTCTGGGCTGCAGTACAGGCGGCCCCAATGCCCTTCAGGAATTCGTGCCGAGGCTGCCGGCGGATTTGCCCTGTCCGGTGCTGATGGTTCAGCACATGCCGCCGGGGTTCACCGCGAGCCTCGCCCGACGGCTGGATGAGGTATCCAGTATAAGGGTCAAGGAGGCCGAAGATCACGAGCCTTTGAAGCCCGGTACGGTATATATAGCTCCCGGCAACTACCACATGACGGTAGCCGAGGGCTCCGGGGGCAGGGAGATTTCCCTAAATCAGAATGCACCGCTGGGGACATTAAGACCTGCGGCGGACATGCTGTTCGAGTCTGTAGCCAAGTACGGAAACGAAGTGGTCTCCGTAATCCTTACCGGTATGGGTCAGGACGGAGCCAACGGCATGGAAAAAATCAAGAAAACCGGCGGCTATGTAATAGCCGAATCGGAAGAGACCTGCGTAGTCTACGGTATGCCGAAGGCGGTAGTAGACCGGGGACTTGCAGACGAGGTATTGCCGGTTCAAAATATAGCAGAAGCTGCAGTAAAAGCATTAAAGCGATAACAGGAGGTATCCACGATGGAAACAAATCAGTACATGGAAATGTTTCTGGAGGAATCCAGAGAACACTTGCAATCTCTAAATGACGGACTCCTGAGTCTGGAGGATAACCCGGAAGACCTTTCCGTCCTCAACGAGATTTTCCGAAATGCGCATACAATCAAGGGTATGTCGGCTACCATGGGTTACACCAAAATCGCTGAGCTGACCCATGATATGGAGAATGTGCTTGACCTTCTCCGCAAGGAACAGCTCAAGGTATCCAGCGACATCGTGGACAAGCTCTTCAAGTGTATTGATGCTCTCGAGCAGAATGTTGAGAGCGTCGGTGAAGGCGGCCCGGAGGATGTAGCCGATGTTACCGATCTGGTTGCTTCCCTCTCCGCTATCGTTAAGGCTGTAGAGAACGGTACCGACCCGGCTGCCGCTGCCGCTGCACCGGTAGGCGGTGGTGCTGCTCCGGCCGCTGCTCCTGCTGCCCCGGCTGCTGCCGAAGTAGGCATTGAGCTGGATGAAACCGACCGTGATGTTATCGCACAGGCAAAGAATTCCGGCCTGCGGGCTTATGCGCTGAAGGTTGTCCTCTCCAGCGGCTGCATTCTGAAGGCAGCCCGGTCCTATATGGTAATGAACGCTCTGGATGAGCAGGGCGATGTGGTAAAATCGATACCCTGCGCCGAGGATTTGGAGCAGGAGAAGTTTGAAAACTCCTTCGATGTAGTATTCATCTGTGAGGCAGAAGCCAAGCAGGTGGAGGAAATCGTAATGTCTATCTCCGAGGTAGAGAGCTGCACCGTAACGGAGATTCAGGACAAGAAGGCAGAAGCTCCGGCTCCTGCAGCAGCCCCGGCTCCCGCCGCAGCTGCTCCGGCACCGAAACCGTCCGCTCCCGCAGCCAAGGCTGCCGCAAAGCCGGCTGCAGCAAACAAGGCTCCGGATAAGAAACTCAAGAGCGGTCAGTCCGTCCGTGTAGATATTGAAAAACTCGACTCTCTGCTGAATCTCGTAGGTGAGCTGGTAATCAACAAAGTCCGTCTGGAGCAGATCGGTATCATGCACCGCCTCACCGAGCTTACTGAGACTCTGGAGCAGATGGACAGAGTAACCACCGACCTCCAGACTGTCGTCATGAAGGTCCGCATGGTCCCGGTCGGTCAGGTATTCAACCGCTTCCCCCGCATGGTCCGCGACCTTGCCAAGGAGCTCAATAAGGAAATCAACCTCACCATCGAAGGCGAGGAGACAGAGCTGGATCGTACCGTTATCGACGAAATCGGCGATCCCATCATGCATCTTCTCCGCAACTCTCTCGACCACGGTGTCGAGCATCCGGATGACCGCGAGGCCAAGGGTAAGCCCCGTACCGGTGAAATCGGACTTATTGCCCGCCACGAGGGCAATAATGTCGTCATCATGGTTACCGATGACGGTAAGGGCATCGATGCCGACATCATCCGCCGCAAGGCTATTGAAAAGGGCATGATTGGTGCTGAGGAGGCCGAGGCTCTGGATGATGCCGATGCTGTACGCCTCATCTTCCTGCCGGGCTTCTCCACCGCCGAGCAGATTACCGATGTCTCCGGACGCGGCGTAGGCATGGATGTTGTCCGCAGCAAGATTGAATCCCTTGGCGGTCATGTCGATGTTGAGACGAAGATTGACGAGGGCAGCGTATTCAAGATTAAGCTGCCGCTGACCCTGGCTATTATCCAGGCACTGATGGTTAAGATGCAGGACGAGATGTACGCTATTCCTCTCGGTTCCATCGACAGCACCATCAATATTTCCCCCGACGATATCAAGACCGTCAAGAACAAGGAGGTCATCGTCCTCCGCGGTCAGATTATCCCCATCATCCGCGGTGCCGATGTTCTTCAGGTACCCAAGACCACTACCGAGGAGAACGAGGATATCTTCGTAGTAGTTGTCCACATCGGCGACCGGAAGGCCGGTATTGTAGTAGACAACCTCATCGGTCAGCAGGAAATCGTTATTAAGACCATGGGCAAGCTGCTGGCAGGTCTCAAGGTCATCTCCGGTGCCACCGTTCTCGGTGACGGCCGCGTAGCGCTCATTCTCGATGTCAGCGCATTGATGTAAAAGGGAGGGTGAATGAGAAATGGCAAAGATTGATAAGAAAGTCGTGGGCGAAGGCGAGATGCAGGTCGTTGCCTTCAAGCTCCGCAAGGAAGAATACAGCTTCAATATCCTGAATGTTCAGGAAATAAAGGGCCTCACCGATATTACCCGAGTCCCCTATGCATCCGATTTCATCAAGGGCGTAATCAATCTCCGAGGCAGCGTACTGCCGGTAATCGACCTGAAGAAGCGCCTCGGTCTCATGGATACCCCATATACCGATGATACCCGCATCGTCATCGTCAAGGTGGATGACATCTCCGTGGGCATGGTCGTAGATGAGGTTACTGAGGTTCTCGTCTTCAATCAGAGCGAGATTGAGGTAGCCAAGTCCGTAGATAATGAAATCGGCCGCTTCATCAGCGGTATCGGCAAGCTGGACGACCGTCTGGTAATCATGCTTGACCTCAATGCCATCGTCGGTCTTACCGACGAGCTGAAATAATAGTAAAGGAGTGTAATACATGCCGACAGGATTTAAGGATTTGTCCGGCAACCAGTTAGACGCGCTCCGTGAGATAGGCAATATCGGAGCCGGCAACTCGGCAACCGCACTTTCACAGCTGATAAACCGCCGCATTGAGATGAATGTTCCCAATGTAACAATCGTACCTCTGGAGGAGGTTCCGGAGCTGGTTGGCGGACCGGAAACAGTAGTCGTAGGCGTTTTCCTCAGAGTATACGGCAAGGCACCAAGCAATATTCTCTTCCTTATGCCGCAGGACAGCGCTTTCTACCTGGTAGATACCCTCATGGGCAAGCAGCGGGGCGAGACGAAGTCCCTTGATTTCATGGATCAGTCCGCTCTCATGGAGATAGGCAACATTCTTTCAGGTGCTTATCTCAATGCGCTCTTCAATTTCACGCAGCTGGCTCTGCTGCCCTCTATTCCGGCGCTGGCTATGGATATGGCCGGTGCAATTCTCAATGTAGTTCTCGTTCAGCTTGGTCAGATGGGTGACCATGCTCTTGTTATCGAGACGAAGTTTATTTCCGAGGACGACGGTATCAACGGACATTTCTTCCTTGTACCGGATCCAGGTTCGCTTGAGACTATACTTACTGCTGTAGGAGTTGAGTAATATGCCTGACTTGATAAAGGTCGGAATGGCCGACTACAAGGTCGGCAAGGCACCGTCAACCCTCATCAGTTATGGTCTTGGTTCCTGTATAGGAATCTCGGTATATGACCCCCATAGCAAGGTTGGCGGTCTCCTTCATATAATGTTGTCCGATAGTACGCAGTCCCGCGCTACTGACAACCCGGCGAAGTTCGCTGATACCGGTATTCCTCTGATGATAAAAGAGGTTGTTGCTGCCGGTGCTGTTCAGCGGCGACTGGTTGCAAAGATGGCCGGTGGTGCGCAGATGTTCGCTTTCGCCAATGCGACCGATATAATGAAGGTCGGCGAGCGTAATGCAATAGCGGCCAAGAATCTGCTGAAGAAGATGGGAATTCCCATTCTCGCAGAGGATACCGGCGGTACATGTGGTCGTACCGTATCCATCGACCTGAACAATGGTGACTATTTCGTCAAGACCGTTGATAAGGGCGAAAGGAAAATCTGACAATGCGTAAATTTTCCTGGAAAAAAGTAAATGTCGAGGTGCCCGTCCCGATACCTGGGGCGGTTCGCCTGCGGCAGAGTCAGGCCTTTAAGCTGGCCGCGGCTCTGGCTGTGGGTGTCGTGGCGGCCCTCATTATAATGATGACCGGATTTGGTGCCGAGTATAAGACTGCTACTGTAATGTATCGTGCATTTGTAGGGTTTCTGTTCGGCTCCTTTAGTGTGTTTATTTTGGAGCAGCTGCTTGACCGTATCGGCATACCCATGTTTGTAGCCAGGAATGCTGAGATGCAGTCGGTATGGGTCAGCGAGGCTTACGACGATGACTATCTCTATGCTCTCGATGAGGGAGAGGAGATATCTGAGGAAGCGGCTGAGGCAGAAGAGACCGGCGAGGAAGCCGGCGGAGAAGGCTCCGAGGAAAATGCTTCCGGTGATACCGATGCTGCGGTGGATCAGCTTCTGGCTGATGTGGCGGCAGAGGAGAGCGGAGAGAAGGCTGAGCCGGAGTTCGTTCCCTTCTTTGCGGAGGAGGAGCCGGCGGAGTTCAACGCTTTCACGGCGGAGAATCTGCCCAAGGCGGAGTGATTTTTCTGCTGCGGCAGCTTTTGAGACAGCCCCATAAATCCTCACTTACGGGAGCGAGATCTGCCTGACTGGCAGGATGGGCGAATATTAGATAACAAGAACGGGAGGGGTTATTTTGGCTTCAGAGCTTGACGACAAAGAAATAGCCCTTCTGTGGGAACAGTACGGCAAGAAGAAGGAGCGGGAGGTCAGGGACCGGCTCATCGAGCATTATCTGCCGATGGTGAATGTCATTGCCGGCCGCCTTGCTATCAGTCTGCCGTCACACATCGAGAAGGACGACCTTATCAGCAGCGGCTTCTTCGGTCTGCTGGATGCGGTAGACCGCTATGATATCAGCCGCGGCAATAAGTTTGAGACATACGCAGGTACGAGAATAAGAGGCTCTATGCTGGACTACCTGCGGTCAAAGGATTGGATTCCTATTTCCCTAAGAGCCAGAATAAAGGAGTTTGAGAGGGCTGTGGCCCGTCTGGAGGGTACACTTGGACGGGTACCTACCGATGACGAGACAGCAGCTGAGCTGGGGATAACTGTGCCGGAGCTTCATCGCATTGAGATGGAGATGAATGCGGCTACGGTGGTTCCACTTGAGGATTATCTGCGGCAGGAGACTGAGTTCTCCTCCAGCGACCCCACTGCAGGAGTGGAGAAGCAGGAGCTGAAGCAGTGTCTGGCCAAGGCTATAGATAAGCTCTCGGAGAAGGAGCGGCTGGTAATCTCTCTCTACTATTACGAGGAGCTGACTTTAAGGGAAATCGGCATGATTCTCCATCTTACGGAGGCTCGTATCTGTCAGATTCATTCCAAGGCGATTATCCGCCTGCGAGGTTTTCTGACGGCAATGGATATTGATTCAATGTAGTTTGTAAGTGAATAGTCTTATTGTTTACGAAAAGAGGGCTGGGTATGGCCGTTTTAGACGAAAAAGACAATAATGAAGCCGAACTTGCGACGATGGATACCGCTGCCCCGGCTGCGGGAAAAGAAGGCGGCTTTAGTGAGGGCAGCAGAGAAGCCGGCTATATTATAGAGTTCGATAGGGACGGAGTTTTTATCACTGTTTATCCCATGGAGGACGACAGCGTTCTCTTTGAGATGGATAATATGCAGAAGCTGCTGGATAAGTATCGGGCGGTTGACTACAGTATCGTTACTCTGTCCAAGGCTATCCGCAAGGCTGAGGGCACGAGGATTCAGCTGGCGGAGATATTCGAGGGAGACCCGGAGGCTGAGGGCGAGGGGATGCGGCATTTCGGCAATGTTGCATTTGACAGCGGTCTGCCGCCTGCAGAGTATCACTTCGATATATCCAAGGACAGAATGACGGCCACCATAAAGTGGGATGCGGTGCAGGGGAGACAGATACCGCCGGTAAGGGCAGTAGTAGAGTCTATGCACCGGGCCGGTATTGTTTACGGCATAGATGAGGATCATCTGAAGGTTACGCTCCCCAAGGGAATAGATTTCATTGTGGCCAAGGGCACTGAGGCCGTAAAGGGTCAGGATGCCCGGATAGAAAAATATTTTGACCTTTCCAATAAGGGCAAGGCGATGAGCGATGACCACGACCGGGTGGATTTCAAGAACCTTCAGCTTTTCGTGCTGGCAAAGGCCGGAGATGTCATTGCCAGGCGTATACCACACACTCTTGGGACGCCGGGTAAGAATGTACTGGGCGATGAAATCAGTGCGAAGTCCGGTAAGCCCAGACCGGTTCCGTCAGGAAAAAATACTAAAATTGAAAATGAGAACGAGGTAGTCGCCGCAATTGACGGTCAGATTGTGGACAACGGCTCCCTGATTTCCATTGACCCGAGATTTGAGGTGTCGGGCAATGTTGGCGTGTCTACCGGCAATATTGAGTTTAACGGCTTTGTCCGGGTCAGCGGCGATGTGGAGATGGGCTTCTCGGTGAAGGCTACCGGCGATGTAGAAATCGGCGGTGTTGTAGCCGGAGGGAATGTAGAGGGAAATAATATCTCTATTACCGGCGGTGTTCAGGGTATGAGCCGAAGCAAGGTAATCGCCCGAGGCAATCTCAGTGCCAGCTTTGTGGAGAATGCTGAGCTGGAGGCCGGCGGAGAGATTCACATTCTTGATGTTTCCCTGCATTCGACCTTGACCGCCGGAAAGAAAATTATCGTGGAAGGCAAGCGCGGTGCCATCACCGGAGGCCTGGCTTCTGCCGGCGAAGAGGTAAAGGCGCAGATTATCGGCAATGCGGCCAATGTCATAACCCGCATATCGGTAGGGCAGAATCCTATGATTCATCGTGAGTACAAGAAACTCATGGCTGAGCTGAATGAAGCAAAGAAGAAGATGGATTCTTTGAAAAAGACCCTTAAGGCGCTGGAGAAGATTGATATAATGAGTCTGCCGGAGCAGCGAATCGAGCAGATAAACAAGCTGACCCGTTCTCAGTTCCCATTAGCCGGCGAAATCGAGAGAAAGACGAAGCAGCTGATGGAGATGGACGAGGAAATCGTCAAGATGAAGAACGGCAAGGTTAAGGTTCGTGATACGATTTACCCCGGTGTCCGTCTGTCGATAAATTCCGTCTTGAAGAATTTCCAGACAGCCCAGAGCTGCTGCAGCCTCTACACAGAGGATGACGATATCAAGACGGGCCCGTATTGATAGCATAGTTAGATAAAGAATAACCCAAAGCCTCCCCTATAGGGGAGGTGGTCCGCGAAGCAGACCGGAGGGGTGACAAAATCCCCAAGGATTTAACTGACTCGTGATAAGCTCTGACGAAAACGCGCTCTCGCTCGGTTATCTGCGCAGCGGTACTAAGCTCCTGCTACGCAGGCTTGCTTGCAGGTCGCTAAGTACCGGCGCAGATAAACGGTTTTCTAACAGAGCTTATTCACGAGATATTAAGGGAGTGATTACAATGGCCGTGGATTTCAACCCAATGAACCTGCAACTGATGGTTCCGAAATCTACCGAGGTAAGTCAGCTCCAACAGAATATACATCATCAGGTAAACGCTCAGCAGGACAATCAGCTGGCTAAGCAGCGGGAAACCGATGAGGTGAATCAGCGTACCGTCCGGCGGCATGAAGAAGCCGAAGACGGAAAAATCAAGGACGACCCGGAGAGGGAACGACGACAGGGCGGCGGACAGGGCGGAAAACGTCATCGTCGGGAAGGCGAGGACG
This sequence comes from Selenomonadaceae bacterium, assembly GCA_030523645.1. Lineage (GTDB taxonomy): Bacteria > Bacillota > Negativicutes > Selenomonadales > Selenomonadaceae > RGIG250. The sequence goes on along the minus strand of JAUNIB010000011.1, from coordinate 15,901 downwards.
GAGAGGACGAGGCAGCCCGGATACTGGCTGAGGTAGAGGAGCTGCGCCGTCAGAGCAAAAATCTTGATATTGCAAGAGGCTCCCTGATAGATATTTCTCTATAGGGTGCTTCTTTATTGGTGGGCTGAGAGGTACCCCCACTCCCCAGAGTCCCCCGTTCAGGGGACAAGGCCGAGCGGAGCTGGGGCGGAGGGGTGACGATAAATATAATTTGGTGATTTTATGGTAGTAGAAATACTGGGCTTCATAATTATTGCAGGGGCCTTGGTGTATATATTTCTGCGGCGGCGGGGCGTGGCTCTGTTCGGAGACAGTACGGGACTGGAGTCAGCAGAAGTGACAGCGGAAAAAATCCGCTATGAAATGGAAAAGTCCGCCGACGAGATAATAAATCGTCTGGCGGAGCATATAGACCGGCTGGAGAGCCTCATCTCTCAAGCTGAGGAAGTATCGGCAAAGCTGGACGGCAGACTCACCAAGCTGCGGCGGGAAATTCATACGGCGCAGGAGAGCGGCATCCTGCCGGTAATGACAGCCGAGCAGCTAAAGACAGTGGCCACTAACCCTGCCGCTGTGCAGACTGCAGCAACTCAGGCTGCTGCTGCATCACCATACGGAGCGGGGAACATGGCAGCCCAGCTGGCAGCAGACGAAGCTGACGCAGAGGAGGCAACCGCATTCTCCAGACTGCTGGACAGTACCATTGAGGAAACAGAGGCGGCAGCGCTTGATATCGCCGCACTGCCGAATCAGAATAGAGCCGTGGAGCCGTCTGAGCCGATATCGGAAGCAGAAGAAAAAAGGCCGAAACGAATCGACTACTACGCTAGGGCAAGAGAGCTGAAGGAGCAAATGCCGGTCTATCCCGAGTCAGGGGTGGAGGCAATAAAGCCCCTTGAGCGGGCAGCCGCGAAGGCGGTCAGAGTCTCGGCGGTGTCCGAGCTGTCGCCGACAGACGAAGCCCGACGGCTTATGGCGGCAGGCTATGCCACCGAAGATATAGCAAGACGGGTGCATTTGGGGAAGGGCGCTATCGAGCTGCTTCGCCAAATGGACGGACAGGGAAAATAAATCCCTAAAATACCCCGTTAATGGGGCTTTTGGTGATAAAGAATGGTTAATCGCAGAGTGGTTTTGTTGGCAGTAGATGCCGGTATAATCGTTGCTCTCTACGGACTGATTGGATTACTGGCAAAATTAAATTTAAGCACATTGCGGCCGGTGAAGGTCATCGGACCGGAAATGCTGGGGCTTCTTTTGGTGTGCATCTTTACGGCCCGGTATTTGCTGGGGGTCTATAGGACTGTATGGCGCTACGCTCACTCCGCTTCCTATATTCGCCTGATGTTGGCGGATGCCGCTGCGGGGATTGTCTTCCTTGTACTTGGCCATGAGGTTTTCAAATCGCACTATATCGGCTTTGCCTACAGCGCTATCATCGGGATGCATATTTTGCTGGCAACAATGGCCAGTCGTTTCGTTTATCAGTATTTCTATGCAGGACAGGAGCGGACAGCCGACCAGAAGGCCGGTATCGCGCAGAATAAGCGAATCCCTATAGCTATTGTTGGTGCCGGCAATGTAGGTGCCACCTTGGCCGGTGAGCTTATCAGAAATCCCGGAGCAAGGTATGTGCCATATTGTTTTATTGATAATGACCCCACAAAGGTCGGCAGGGAGATACGAAATCTCCGGATTCTTCCTGAGGACGAATATACAATCGAGCAGCTGCGAACCAGCCCCGTGCAGGAAATTGTCATTGCCATGCCGGATGCCACTCCGGCGGACAAGAGTCGACTCTATGATTTTTACAAGCAGGCAAACTGCCCGGTAAAGATTTACGACTATCCTTTAGGTGACAGCAAGGACGAAAAAATGACTCTTCGCAATTTGCGAGTCGAGGATTTGCTGTTCCGCAATGTTTTGTCCATAGAAAATGACAAGACCAAGGCTTACTATCAGGACAAGGTGGTGCTGGTCACCGGCGGCGGCGGCTCCATCGGCTCCGAGCTTTGCCGGCAGATTGCCGACATCGGCCCCAAGCAGCTGATAATTCTTGACATCTACGAAAACAATGCCTACGAGATTCAGCAGGAGCTGATTCGCAAGCATGGGGACGCTCTGAATATGGAGGTAGTGATTGCCTCTGTTCGTGATAGGGCAAGGCTGGAGTCACTTTTCCGTAATCTGCGGCCGGAAATCGTCTTTCACGCAGCCGCTCACAAGCATGTACCGCTCATGCAGCACAGCAGTGCCGAGGCCATCAAGAACAATGTCTTCGGTACGGTAAATGTAGCAGACATGGCAGAGAAATACGGAGTAAAGAAGTTCCTGCTTATCTCTACCGACAAGGCGGTAAATCCCACAAATGTAATGGGGGCATCCAAGCGGCTCTGCGAAATGGCTGTTCAGTGTCGGGCCGACAGCAGTACGGAGTTCACCGCTGTGCGGTTCGGAAATGTGCTGGGTTCCAATGGCAGTGTCATTCCGCTCTTTACCCGACAGATAGAGAACGGCGGCCCAATCACTATCACCGATAAGCGGATAATCCGCTATTTCATGACCATTCCGGAGGCTGTCCAGCTGGTAATGGAAGCCGGAGCCATGGCTAAGAGCGGAGAACTTTTCGTTTTGGATATGGGCAAGCCGGTGAAGATACTTGACCTGGCAGAGAACATGATTCGCCTCGCCGGGCTGAAGCCTTACGAGGACATAGAGATAGAGGAAATCGGTCTCCGACCCGGAGAGAAGCTATACGAGGAACTTCTCATCAAGTCCGCGGAGTTGGAGAAGACTGCCAACAAGATGATTTTCGTTGAGCATGCTATGCCGCTTACCCGGGATGAAATGGCTGAGAAGCTGCGAATACTCGGCGAAGCGGTAGAGAATCAGGATGCCAAGGAAAATACCGAGGGCGATGCAGCAGACCCGGAGAAATATATCCTCCCGGCCATCAGACAGACCGTTCCCACTTACAAAGACCCTGATGAAATCAACAGCAAGGTCGACCTATAATTTTTAGCAATTCAAAGGCCTTCAAAAGTCTCCCCTACAGGGTAGGAGAGGTGGTCTGCGAAGCAGACCGGAGGGGTGAAATAATTATCAGGTCTCCAATAATCCGGCTAATGACCTTCCCCTTTGGGGAAGGTGGCTCGCGAAGCGAGACGGATGAGGTTCCTATATAATGTATACTTTCCGTATCCCGCTCTCCTCTTATTGACAGCCTAAGTGTAATACTGTAAACTATACATATATTTAAGCCTTTAAGGCAAGACAATGGTGTCAGCACTATTTGTCTTGCCTTTTTTATTTTGTTTGGGAGGTGCTTAGCTATGGAGGACCTGCTGATCCATAAAGATGAGATAAATATGCAGATGGCCCGCTATGGCGTAAAATTCGGACTCTACAAAAACGGAAAATTCAAGGAACGGCTTTTCCCCTACGACCCGATTCCCCGGGTGATTTCCGGAGTTGACTTCCAGAAGCTGGAGAAGGGTCTCGCCCAGCGGGTAGACGCCTTGAATTGCTTCCTGGCTGACATTTACTCCGACAAAAAGATAATCAAGGACGGAGTTATTCCCTCGGAATTTGTTTACCGGTCACCGGGATACTTGCCCCAGTGTGAGGGGATTACCCCGCCGAAGTCCATCTACAGCCACATTTCCGGGATTGATCTGGTGCTGGGAAAGGACGGCTGCTGGTATATTCTGGAGGACAACCTGCGGGTTCCTTCGGGAGCATCTTATCCGCTGATTGCCCGTGCCCTGAGCCGCCGCTGCAGTCCCGATACCTTCCGCAACAACGATGTGGTGGACAACCGCAGCTACGGCGAAATGCTTCGGGCGGTGATGGACAATGTAAATACCGGCGGCATAAATGTCATCTTCACTCCCGGCCGCTACAATGCCGCCTACTTCGAACATTCCTATCTGGCGGAGCAGACCGAGTCGGTACTGGCTGAGTCCGGAGACCTTTTTGTAGAAAATGACTGTCTCTTCTATCGAGGCAATCACGGCACTGTAAGAGTCGGTGCCGTCTATCGCCGCATCAGCGACGAATACCTTGACCCGCTCTGCTTCTATCCGGAATCACTCATCGGCATTCCGAATCTGATGGAGGCATACCGGGCCGGCAATGTGGCAATAATCAACGCCCCCGGCAACGGTGTGGCCGACGACAAGGGTATATACTACTTCGTTCCCAAGATGATCAAATATTATCTTGACCAGGAGCCTATTCTCATGAATGCGCCTACCTTCCTGCCTTTCTTCGAGGAGGACATGAAATACACACTTGATAATTTCGACCGTCTGGTTATAAAGGATGTGGCCGAGGCCGGCGGCTACGGCGTCGTTTTCGGCAGTCAGCTTGCACCGGAGCAGAAGCAGGATTTGATTGCAAAAATAAAGAGCGAGCCGCGCCGCTTCATATCTCAGGAGATTATCGACTTCCAGGATTTGCCGATTATCGAGGGCAGCGGTACCGTCATGCGAAAGGCTGACCTGCGTGCTTTTGTACTGTCCGGGTCAACCACGAAGGTATGGCCCAGCGGTCTTACCAGATTCTCCAGGAATCCCAACAGCTTCGTAGTCAATTCATCCCAAGGAGGAGGCTTTAAGGACACATGGATTACATCTCTGTAACAAAAACGAATCGTCTTTTCTGGCTGGGCAGATATTATGAACGGGTTTCCCTTACCCTCAGATTCATCATGGAGCGATATGATGAAATGATTGACTCAGACAGCTTCGACTATCACAAATACTGCTATGACCTTGGTATTCCCGATATATACAGCAGCCCTGAAGACTTCTTCCAGCGGTATATCTTTGACCCGGCAGACGATTTCTCCATCAGGAAGTCGGCAGATACCATGCTGGGCAATGGCATGGTGCTGAGAGAGACCATCGGCTCTCCCACTCTGTCCTATCTGCAGATGGCGGTGTATGCTCTGGAGGAGCTGGCCACGAAGAACATCCCTGTAGGTCTCGGCCTGCAGAATGTTATCGACAACATCATGGCCTTTCGGGGCAGCTACGATGACTTTATCGATGATGACAATATCCGAAATACCATAAAGTGCGGAGCCAGTGTGGAGCGGCTCAGCTTCTGCCTCCGGGTAGGCTATATGGAGGAATGTGCCTCACTGGAGCTGTTCAAGCTCCTGAAGCGTATGCAGCGTTGCCAGCTGCAGACCAATGCCCTGTCCATGCAGGCGCTGGTGCGTCAGTCCCGGGCCTCGGAAGGGTCTGCGGAGAATACTTCGCTGGATAAGGCAGAATTTACGCAGGCGGTAGAAAATCTGTTTATCGTCTGACAGAATACGAGGTGCAGGCTTTGAGGCGGCTCTATTTTGAGTTTGACACAAACATCAGCTTTTCACAGTCAGTCAGTGAGCATGCATTTCTCCTGAGATGTATTCCGAAGAACAGTCCCTCTCAGCAGCTAAGCCGGTTCACGGTGGAAATAAAGCCCCAGGAAGGACCGCTGACCTTCAGCAGTGACTGCTTCGGCAATCCGGTCTGCAGTGGCAGAGTGACTCTCCCCCACAGCAGCTTCGGCTATAGCTGCCGGGGAATGGTTTACCGGGATGACAGCAGGAAATATCCGGAAAAGCCCATGGAGTGCTATCGCTACCCTTCGGCACTTACGGGACTTACCGCGGAGCTGGCGGAATTCCTGTCCGATATTCCAGAGAAATCTACGGCGAGAGAAACGGCAGAGTCTCTTTGTGAAGCTGTTCACGGTCATTTTTCTTACACTCCCGGAATAACCACCACCAGCACGGCGGCGGGAGATGCCTTCCTGCTGAGACAGGGAGTATGTCAGGACTATGCTCATGTGTTTCTGGCCTTGGCCCGTCAGCGAGGTCTATACGCAAGGTATGTCTGCGGACTGCCCGAGGGTGACGGCTACAGCCACGCCTGGGTAGAGGTGTGGGAGGACGGCTGCTGGCAGGGCTACGACCCTACGAGAATGGTGCCGGTGGATGAGGGCTATATTCAGCTGTCAGTGGGCAGGGACTTTATGGATTGCCCGGTAGAGCGAGGACAGATGCTGGGAATCTGCACCCAGACCCAATCCTCCTTCATGCGGGTCTATCAAAAGTAAAAGGAAATGATTAAATGAACATAAAGGATGTAGTCAGGATAAAGCTGCCGATAGGCGAAGAGCTGGCTATTCAGAAGAACCGCATTGTCGGCAATGCACCCGGCAGCAAGCGGATATGTATAATCACCGGTACTCACGGCGATGAGCTGGAGGGCCAGTATGTAGCCTGGTCTCTGGCCAGAGCGCTGAGAGCGAGGCTGGATGACCTTCACGGAATCGTCGACATATATCCCTCTCTCAATCCGCTGGGCATAAGCACCATTGAGCGCGGACTGCCGGGCTTTGATTTGGATATGAACAGGATTTTCCCCGGCTCCAATGAATTTTCTGCCAATGAGTATGTGGCAGGGAAAATCGTAGAGGATGTTTCAGGGGCGGATTTGGCTATAGATATTCACGCCAGCAACATCTTCCTCCGGGAGATTCCGCAGATAAGGATAAATGAAAAGACAGCTGATACACTTGTACCCATGGCGATGAATCTGAACATGGACTTCATCTGGATTCACAGTGCCGCCACGGTACTGGAGAGTACGCTGGCCTGGTCGCTGAACAGTACCGGTACTCCCTGCCTCGTAGTAGAGATGGGTGTCGGTATGCGTATATCCAAGGAGTACGGCGACCGCCTCACCACCGGTATAATGACCACCATGGCCAAGATGGGGATGCTGGACGGCCCGGTAATGCCGGTATTCCCACCTATCATCAGTACCGATGGACATGTTGACTACATCAACGCAAATCAGTCCGGTATCTTCATGCCGGAGACTGCTCATGGGAGCATAGTTGAGAAGGGACAGGTAGTGGGCGTAGTAGCTGACCCTCTTACCGGTCATGTCCGTGAGAAGCTGGTAAGTCCCCTCAGCGGCTTGCTCTTTACCCTTCGTGAATACCCGGTTGTTTATTCCGGCTCGCTTATTGCCCGTGGTTTAGGAGGTGCCTGATAATGGAGAAGAAAAGAATTTTCAGCTTTTCGGCATTCCCCTACCGGCAGAAGATAACAGTAGACGGATTTTATTTCGGGGATTTCGGAGAAAAGACCGTAGCAGTAATGGGCTCTACCCGCGGCGATGAGTACCAGCAGATGCTTACAGCATCCCTGCTGGTTAAAAGGCTGAAGAAGCTGGAGGCAGAGGGGGCAATCCCGGCAGGTATAGGTATCCTTGTCATTCCTACGGCAAGCCAGTTCTCCATGAATGTAGGCAAGCGCTTCTTCCCGGTGGATAATACGGATATAAACAGAATGTTCCCCGGCTATGATAAGGGTGAGACCACTCAGAGACTGGCAGACGGTCTCTTCAAAGCGCTGAAGGATTATAAATACGGCATTCATCTGGCCAGCTTTTACCTCCACGGAAATTTCGTGTCCCATGTAAGGGCAATGAATACCGGCTATCAGGATAACAGTCTGGCGGCGGATTTCGGATTCCCGTACTGCATTATACGGAAGCCGCAGCCAATAGACACTACGACACTGAATTACAATTGGCAGGTATTTGAAACAACGGCCTTCTCCGTGTACAGCGGATATACAAACATGGTAGATATGGAAGCTGCTGCCGGTACCGTGGATGCTATCCTTCATTTCATGGTGAAGCGGGGCTGCCTGCGGCCCACAGAGGGACTGCCGGAGGAGCCGGCGGAGAAAACCGTCATCCTGCCGGATTCGGCGCTGACGAAAATCATCACCAACGATGCAGGATTGTTCTTCCCACAGGTGGAACTGGGGGAGAAGGTAAAGGCAGGGCAGGTAATCGGAAAAATCCTTGACCCCTTCACGGCCGAAGAAGTGGAGCAGATAAGGGCGAGCTGCGACGGCACAATATTCTTTATCTGTACGGATATTGCCATATCCCAGCATACGGCAGCCTTCGGCATCATCGGAAACAGCTAATCCACCTAAAGACCTTCCCCCATGTGGAAGGTGGCCGAGCATAGCGAGGTCGGATGAGGTAACACATAATCCGTCTAAGGACCTTCTCCTATGGAGAAGGTGGCTGAGCGTAGCGAGGCCGGATGAGGTTCCGACAAACAATAACTTGTATAGGGGCGACATTCGTCGTCCCTTTTTTACACACTTTCTAAACGACTAGTAGCACAAGGCCCCCATTGAGGGGGGCTGTCGCTGAAAGCGACTGGGGGTGCAAGGCATAAAGGTGTTATCTGTGTGCGGCACCCATTCCCGCCATAGTTATTGTTTTTTAGGTATTTGGATATATAGAGCAATTAATCAGGTCATGCTATAATAGAAAAATCTATATTAACTGCTTAAAGTAGGAAAGAGGCGTACTTATGGGAATCAGGCAAAAATTCTTTGCCTTGGCCGGCATGGTAGGCGTTATTCTCGCCATCGTATCAGGTCTGGGCTACTACACCGCGTATTCCAATCTGGAGGCCAGCATTGAGAGTGAGCTGAGCGTTACTGCTCGGGAGCAGGGTGAGCTTTTCAGCGGCTGGATGAAGGAAAAGATGATGGGCGCTCAGGGTGCTGCGAATGTTCAGACCGCCCTTTCCGGCCAGCCGCAGATTGCCCGCCTGCAGGGAACTATGGCTGCTGCTGCCCATGATAAGGCTATCATTGATATTTCCACCGGCTATGAGGATGGCGTATTCATGGCCTATAAGGACGGAGATATCACTAAGGAACTGGATCCTCGTACCCGTGACTGGTACAAGGATGTCAAGAAGTCCGGCAAAATGCTTGTTTCTGAGGCTTATGTGGACGGCACCTCCAAGGAGCTGTGCGTCTCCATCGCTGTACCTGTCAAGGATAAGGGCGGCAAATTCATCGGCGCTGTCTGCGAAGATGTCAGCCTGAAGGCTCTCGGTGAGCAGACCAAGAATGTACTCTATCACGGCAAAGGCACCGGTATCCTCATCGAAGCTCAGACCGGCAAGGTACTGGCTACTGCCGGCAACGAGAAGGTCATGAGTGACATCAAGGAGGACGAGGGCCTCGGCCAGCACTTTGCGGAAATGAAGGCAAAGGGCAGCGGCTATTTCATGACCACCGAGCAGGGTGTTGACTATGTATTTGCATACACTACTGTAGAGTCCACCGGCTGGATTCTCGGTATCTCTGTAGAGAAGGATTTCGTTTTTGCTCAGGCCAATGACCTCCGCATCAGATATGCGGCTGTTTCCGTTATCGGTATCATCGTCACCGTACTGGCCTGCCTGAAATTCTCCGGTCAGATTGTCAATGTCATTCTGGCTCTCACCGAGCATATGGCTGAGCTGGCCAAGGGCAACCTCCGCATGAAGGACATCGAAGTAGAAAGCAGCGATGAGCTTGGTCAGATGGCAGACGGCTTTAATGTCATGAGCCGCAATTTGCGGGAGCTGCTGACAAAGATTGCCGACACTGCTACTCAGGTTGCTTCTTCCTCTGAGGAGCTGACTGCCGGCGCTCAGCAGAGTGCCGAGGCTGCTACCAATGTAGCTCAGACCATCGTGGATGTTGCCAATGGCGTAGAGAAGCAGCTTGGCAGCGTAAATGAAGCAAAGAACGATGTTGATATCGTATTTGAGGATATTACCAATGTAACCCAGCAGGCCGATCAGGCAGCTCAGGGCAGCCGACAGGCCAAGGAAGCGGCTGAGCACGGCGGCTCCCTCATGCAGAGCGCTGTTGACCGCATGGGCGGCATTGAAAAGAGCGTTATGTCCTCAGCTGAGGTTGTCAAGAAGCTGGGCGAGAACTCCCAGCAGATTGGTCAGATTGTGGAGACCATTTCCTCCATTGCCGATCAGACAAATCTCCTGGCCCTGAACGCCGCTATCGAGGCAGCCCGTGCCGGTGAAGCAGGCCGCGGCTTCTCCGTAGTCGCAGAGGAAGTCCGTAAGCTGGCCGAGCAGAGCCAGCAGGCTACTGAGGAAATCAAGGTACGCATTGCTACTATTCAGGGTGATACCGAGGCTGCTGTAGCAGCCATGGAAAGCGGTACCCGCGAGGTACAGGAAGGTACTGCTGCTATCAACGAAGTCGGTACTCAGTTCCGTCAGATTCTTGGCATGGTCGGTGATATCGAGCAGCAGATTGGTGACATCAATCGGGCTATCAAGACGGTCTCCGACGGTACTACCAGCATTGTATCGGCAGTAGAGGATATCAATGAGGTCAGCAGAGCAACCTCTTCGCATACGCAGACCATATCCGCAGCGGCAGAAGAGCAGTCCGCTTCCAGTCAGGAAATCGCCTCTGCCTCCCAAGCACTGTCCACCTTGGCCGGCGAACTGCAGGATACTATGAATAAGTTTAAGATTTAATGAGACATATTAAAAGCCCGTAGGCTCTGTGAGTCTGCGGGCTTTTCTATAGCTAAGAAATTTTTAAATTATTTTGCGAAACTGGCGGATGAGGTAACATATAATCCATTTCATGACCTTCTCCTATGGAGAAGGGGGACCAGCGAAGCTGGTGGATGAGGTAACACATAATCGGACTAACGACCTTCCCCTTTGGGGAAGGTGGCCGAGCGCAGCGAGGTCGGATGAGGTAATCAAAGAGGAGGAAACAACAATGGAAATGGTAACTCTTGGCACAACCGGTATAACCGTCAACAAAAACGGAATCGGCTGCCTTCCCGTACAGCGTGTCACCCACGCCACCGCAGTAAAGCTCCTGCAGAAAGCATATAAAGCTGGTCTTCGCTACTTTGACACCGCTCGCGCCTATACCGACAGTGAAGCGAAGGTTGGCGACGCTTTCCATGACATTGCCCGTGAAGAAATCTATATCGCTACAAAAACAAAGTCATTAGATGTGGCCGGCTTCTGGAAGGATTTGGAAAAATCTTTGGAAACTCTGCAGACGGAGTACATTGATGTTTATCAGTTCCACAACCCACCTTTCCTGCCTCGTCTGGGGGACGACAGTGGACTTTATGACGCTATGCTGGAGGCTAAGGCACAGGGCAAAATTCGTCACATCGGCATTACCAGTCATCGCCTTGGTGTGGCAATGGAGGCCGTGGAGAGCGGGCTTTATGAGACATTGCAGTTCCCCTTCTGCTATCTGGCTACCGATGACGATAAGGCAATCGTGGCCAAGTGCAAAGAGAAGAATGTGGGCTTCATTGCCATGAAAGGATTGTCCGGCGGCCTGATTACCGACTCTGCGGCAGCCTATGCCTTTGAGTCTCAGTACGATAATGTGCTGCCTATCTGGGGCATTCAGAAGGAAGCGGAGCTGGATGAATTCATCTCCTATATAGAAAATCCGCCCAAGATGACTACTGAGATAGAAGCCATTATTGAGCGGGATAAGAAAATGTTCAGCGGCGAATTCTGCCGAGCCTGCGGCTACTGTATGCCCTGCCCGGCCGGAATAGAAATCAACACCTACGCCCGTATGTCCCTTATGCTCCGTCGCGCCCCGACCGATAAGCAGCTCACCCCGGAAATGCAGGCCAAGATGAAGAAAATAGAGGGCTGCCTCCATTGCAACAAATGTAGATCCAAATGCCCCTACGGACTCGACACACCAACACTGCTAGCCAAGAACTACGAAGACTACAAACGCATCCTCTCAGGCGAAATCGATGTGAGAAATTACACTTAATACCTTCTGCAAATTGCTTCATCCAGAGCTGCGGGGCAACCTCATCCCACGAATCTTTGTGGAGGAGGTTGCCCCGCAGCAATCTAATGACCTTCGCCTATGGAGAAGATGGCTCGATAAGCGAGAAAGATGAGGTTACAAATCATTAAAAAGGTATACATAATACGGTGTTGCATATATCTGTATATATGTTATAATTGTACATGACTATATGGCATACTATAACTAAAATAGGGTGGCTATATTGATTTTTGTGTGCAGATTATGATACCAAAATGGTATAAACAAGGGGACTTTTTCATGTTCAGGGACAAGGGAATCATAAAACCCTTTGAAAAGAAAATATGGCTGGCCAGCCCTACAATGCATGGGCTCGAGATGGAATACATAAGAGAGGCCTACGAAACCAACTGGATGTCTACTGTTGGAGCCAACATCAATGAAGTAGAGAGTATCGCAGCAGAAAAGGCTGGGGTGAAATATGCAGTAGCACTCTCGTGCTGTACGGCGGCCTTGCATCTTTGTGTCAAGCTGGCCGGAGAAAAGCTCTACGGGAAGCCATCCATCAGTCATGGCGCAGTGGAAGGAAAGAGAGTATTCTGCTCTGATATGACTTTCGATGCCACATTAAATCCTGTGGTATATGAAGGTGGCATACCGGTATTCATTGACACAGAATATGACAGCTGGAACATGGATCCGGATGCACTAGAGAAAGCTTTTGAAATCTACCCTGATGTAAAGCTTGTCGTTTGTGCAGAACTCTACGGCTTTAGTGGAGACATCAAGCGGATAAAAGAAATCTGCGAAAGACATGGAGCACTCTTAATAGAAGACGCAGCCGAAGCAATGGGCGCTACTTGGGAAGGAAAACAATGCGGCTCCTTCGGAGACTATGCAGCCATCTCCTACAACGGCAACAAAATCATCACCGGAAGCTCTGGAGGCTGCCTGCTGACCAACAGCCTTGAAGATGCAAACCAGGCTCGTAAATGGTCTACCCAATCCAGAGAAAATGCACCATGGTACCAGCATGAAGAAGTCGGCTACAACTACCGCATGAGCAACGTCATCGCCGGAGTAGTCCGTGGACAATACCCATATCTGGAAGAACACATCGCTCAAAAGAAAGCAATCTACGAAAGATACAGAGAAGGACTAAAAGACCTGCCCGTAAACATGAACCCCTTCGACGAAAAGAAATGCAAACCCAACTACTGGCTCAGTGCATTGATCATCGACGAAGAAGCAATGTGTAAACAAGTCCGTGACGACCAGGATGTAGCATACATCCCTGAGCATGGCAAAAGTTGCCCAACGGAAATCCTGGAAGCACTGGCTGGAATCAACGCAGAAGGTAGACCAATCTGGAAGCCTATGCACATGCAACCTATGTACAGAATGCATGAATTTGTAACAGTAGACGGCACAGGCAGATGTAGAACCAATGCATATATTGCCGGTGGAGTTGAAGATGTCGGGGCAGATATCTTTCAGCGAGGAATGTGCCTGCCTAGCGATAATAAGATGACTAAGAAGGAGCAGGACAAAATAGTTGATGTAATCAGAAACTGCTTTGGTTGAGGTTGATTTGTATGTATAAGAGCTGCTTTAAGAGAATATTCGACATAGTATCTTCCGGAGCGGCTTTGATAATTCTTTCTCCTGTGCTGCTTTATATAGCCTATCTTGTAAAAACACGCCTTGGCTCGCCGGTGTTATTTACCCAAATTCGCCCGGGTAAGGACTGTAAGCTTTTTAGGATGTATAAATTCCGTTCTATGACAGACGAACGGGACGCGGATGGGAATTTGCTACCTGATGATGTCCGGCTGACACCATTCGGGAAAAAGCTGCGGGCTACATCGCTTGATGAGTTGCCGGAGCTGATAAATATCCTAAAAGGCGATATGAGCGTAGTCGGCCCCAGACCTCAGCTGGTAAGGGACATGGTTTTCTTTACCGAGGAAGAAATGAAAAGGCAGAGCGTGTATCCCGGGCTTACAGGTCTTGCGCAGATTTGCGGCAGGAATAATATCACATGGAAAGAAAAATTTGCTTATGATTTGCAATATATAAAAGATATAAGCTTTTGGGAAGATATGCGAATTATCTACCGTACCATCTTCAAGGTTAGTGCGCAGGAGGATATTGCGACTGACGGCATGGAAACTGCAGAGGATTATGGGGATTGGTTATTGAGAAAAGGGGATATAACAAAAGGTGAATATGCTGTAAAGCAGGAGGAGGCAAGAGGTCTTTTGGGACGATTTGTGTAGCTATTTTCTATAATATAAATTTAAAGGAAGTAGTTAATTATGAATATTTTATATGTTAATCATTATGCGGGCTCATTAAGCTTAGGAATGGAATTTAGACCATACTACCTTGCTCGAGAGTGGGTGAAGGAAGGACACCGAGTTAGAATTATAGGTGCTAGTTTTTCACACCTTAGAGTTAACCAGCCTGTAGTGAGGAAGGACTTTGAAATACAAAATATTGATGGTATTGAGTATCAATGGGTAAAAACTTGTAGTTATAGTCATAACGGGGCAGCCAGGGCTATATCGATGTTTCAGTTTTGCGGAAAGCTTTTGTGGCATGCAGAAGAAATAGCTGAAGATTTTTGTCCCGATGTGGTTATTGGATCATCTACATATACCTTTGATACCTACCCGTGCCAGCGGATACGAGATTTTAGTAATAAATTAAAAAAATCAAGTAAATCTGCAAAAAACAACAAAACTCCAACCCATTGTCTATATATTCACGAAAATCATGACCTCTGGCCGTTAACGCTTACTGCAATTGGCGGAATGAATCCATGGCATCCATTCTGTTTGCTGAATGAGGCCGGGCTTAAGTCTGCTTTAATGCAGGCAGATGAAGTTGTGTGCGTATTACCTTTTGCATATGAATATTTTAAGGAATTTGGTTTCTCTGACATGAGCCGTTTTCATCATATTCCTAACGGTGTTGCGTTGGAAGATTGGGAGCAACCAGAGCCATTGCCTGAGGAGCATAAGAAATTATTTGCTAAACTACAGGGGGAATTTATTGTTCTATATGTAGGCGGACATGCCCTTTCTAATCGATTGGAATTATTAATAGAGGTAGCAGAAAAGCTTCGTGGGCGTAATGATATTGCTTTTGTTTTGGCAGGCAAAGGTGTGGAGAAAGATAAACTTATTAACCTTGCAAAGGAAAAAGCTTGTTCAAATGTATATTTTCTTCCTGCGGTGAACAAAAAAGCTGTACCAGCACTCCTTTCCTATGGCAGTGTTCTGTATGTAGGTGCTGAGGCGTCGCCAATTACGCGGTATGGTGCAGGTCTTAATAAAGTTTACGATTATATGATGGCATCAAAGCCTATTCTATACGCAGTGTCATCGCCTAATAAAGAGGTTGTTGATGCAGGCTGCGGATGGATAAGTCCTTCTGATGATGCAGAGTTAATTTATGAAAATATCTTGAAAGCGGCAGAATTACATGACGAAGAACTGAAAATCATGGGAGAATGTGGTCATAATTGGGTATTGAAAAATTGTGAATATAAGGCTTTAGCTAATGAATTTATTTCTTTGGTTGATTAAATTGTTTAAATGAAATATTTTAAGGTTTATAGGGAATGTTAAATATGAAGTATTGTTTAATCGGTTGCGGTCGTATAGCAGTCAATCATCTTATAGCGGTGGATAATAATAAACTGGACATTGTTGCAGTTTGTGATGTGCTGCCGGAAAAGATGGAGCAGATTTTAGCGAAACGCGGCTGGGAAAACAGAGAAGATATAAAGCGTTATACAGATTATAAGGAAATGCTCAGTGCAGAAAAGCCTGGGCTGGTTTCTATTGCCACAGAGAGCGGAATCCATGCGGAAATCGCTCTTTTTTGCATTGAAAACGGCGTAAATGTCATCATTGAAAAGCCCATGGCTATGAATATCCCGGACGCTGAAAAAATAATTGCTCTTTCCAGAGAAAAAGGCGTTAAGGTGGCAGCCTGTCATCAGAACCGCTTTAATATCGCCGTACAGAAGATGCGCAAGGCTTTGGAGGCAGGACGCTTCGGCAAGCTTTCCCATGGTTCTATCCATGTGCGCTGGAACCGCAACCGCGGCTATTACGACCAGGCTAAATGGCGTGGTACCTGGGCACAGGACGGCGGCGCGCTGATGAATCAGTGCATTCATGGCATAGATTTGCTCCGATGGATGATGGGCGAGGA
>JAUNIB010000010.1 GCA_030523645.1 Selenomonadaceae bacterium | reverse complement strand
CAGTGGACTGAGCGGCACCGGTCATGGCCTCCCCGGCCATCATGTCGGCACCGGCATTGATGAGGGAGACACTGGCGGCCATAGTCTCTACTGGGGACTTGGCGGCGCTGTCCGGGCCGAGATCGGCTGTGCCGTCGTTCTTAGCGATGGCGATGATCTTGCCGTTTGCTAACTTTTCTGTGGTAGTAATCGGTACCTCGCTATCACCTTTATAAAGTTTGAAGTCAAGGTCTACCTTCATAATGCCATCGCTGGACATCGTTTTGTAGTTGGTGTTGGATTTAACCTCAAAGGTTCCAGCTTGCAGCAGAGTGATTCTGTCGCCTGCCTTGACGCTGCCGACATTCCGTACACCGGCGCAGATGGTAGTATTGCCTCCTACCGAAGCTTCATTTGCAACATTCAGCATAATTTTGCTGCCTGTCGCGTCCATATCGGCGGCATTGATGTAGAAGTTAATGGTTGACAGAATAGGTGGCTCATCCTCACTGCCCTGGGTTCCAAGAGCAGAGAGGTAACCGCCTATCGTGTTCCCTGTGTTGTAAACATTGACAGTGCCGCCGAAGAGTGCACCATCCATACTAAATGTGGTCATGTACACAGCATTCGGATAAACATTCCTTGTAATTTGGGCATAGCGATCGGGATTATTCATATCACCCAGCGTAATGGTATTTCCTGAGACAGTGCTAGGTACCGTATTTGCATAACCGCCGTAGACATTACCCTTAACTTCTCCACCGGCAATGATTACATTATTGCCACTGGCAGTGTTAGTTGATGTCCAACCGCCAATTACATTGCCATTAACTGTTCCGCCGGTAATGGTTACGGTATTTTGGGTGGCAGTGCCTCCTGCTACGAAACCTCCGTAGACATTATTATTAACAACTGTTCCTCCGGAAATAGTTACGGCATTGTTCTGGATATATCCCGTAGCACCATAGCCGCCATAGATATTTTTCCATTCCCCGCCGGTAACAGTGAAATCCGCTTTCTCACTACGGATATTACTATCCATTAAATCAGATGGATCCGTTATAGCCGCACCGTTTACATTCTCTATATCTCCGTTGTATGCACCATACAAATCGACTGCCGCCTCAGCATGTCCCCCCATGAACATCAGACCACAGATGATGGCGGCGCAAATCTGTTTTTTCTTCAGGTTGCTCATAAGTTTCATGGTTGTTCCTCCATAATTCTATGTAAATTGCGGTTGATGACATGGGGTGTGAGCCTCCCCTGTAGGGGAGGTGGCCTGCGAAGCAGGTCGGAGGGGTAAATAAGTAAGCGTTTCGGCTGTCTGTTACCCCTCAGTCGGCTGCGCCGACAGCTCCCCTAGAGGGGAGCCTACGAGACTGATTATTTGTTACCCCTCAGTCGCCTTCGGCGACAGCTCCCCTAAAGGGGAGCCTTTTTAGGTATGGGCGGTGCTTGTAGGATATGTCCGTACACAGAGGACATTAAATCTCATTTCAAATCGCGGGAATTTTACCACATCATGAGAAATTTATCAAGACCTTGCTCGGGAAAAACAGGTATAATTCGTGAATGGCAGCTTTAAGGACGAAAACCAGAGAAAATCAGGGAGGAGAGGCAGCAGCAGGTCTATGCCGAAATGAGGCAGTGTCCTGTGGGGGAGAACACAAAAACTTTCACATTATATGGAAAAAAAGACAGTCAAATGGTAGAATTCTGGAAGAGAAATCTACTAAAACGACTATATGTATAGGAGATAATATGCTTGAAGAACTAAAGGCTGCCGTCTGTGCAGCGAATCTGGAGCTGAACGCCCGGGGCGTCGTCATCTACACCTGGGGCAATGTGAGCGGCATCGACCGGGAAAAGGGTCTGGTGGTCATCAAACCGTCGGGCGTAGAGTACGACACGATGAAGCCGGAGGATATGGTCGTGGTAGACCTCGTGACCGGTGAGACGGTGGAGGGGAGCTATCGTCCCTCCAGCGATACGCCGACTCATCTGGAGCTGTATCGCCGCTTCCCGACGCTCGGCGGTATCACGCACACTCACTCTACCACTGCCGTCGCCTTCGCTCAGGCCGGACGCTCCCTGCCGGCGCTCGGCACTACCCACGCCGACTACTTCTACGGCGATGTACCCTGCACCAGAGCGCTCACGGAGACAGAGGTGCAGGAGGCCTACGAGCTGAATACCGGGCGGGTCATCGCTGAGACCTTCGAGGCGCAGCACATCGACCCACTGGCTGTACCGGCGGTGCTGGTAAAGAATCACGGGCCATTCACCTTCGGTGACAGCCCGGCCAAGAGCGTGTATCATGCGGTGGTGCTGGAGGAGGTGGCGAAGATGGCCAGCCTGACGCTGGCTCTCAATCCCTCCGCCGCTATGGACAGCTATGTGCTGGATAAGCACTACATGAGAAAACACGGGCCGAATGCGTACTATGGACAAAGATAACCATAGGGAATCGCAAGGCTTATGAAGCTGCAGCCGTTGTAGGGGCTTGCCGCAGCAAGCCCGCTGGCGAGTAAACACAAACCTCATTTCGGGTCGCCTGCGGGCGACCCCTACTTATTTTTCCCCCTCCGACCTCCACTAAATGGGAGGCCGTAAGACGACCTCATCCGTCTCGCTTCGCGAGCCACCTTCCCCAAAGGGGAAGGTCATTGGATGGATTAGTTGTTTCCAAAACTTTCCCACAAAAATATGGCAAAAAATCCTTTATTGTGCTACTATACAGTAAGATATTTTCAAACAAAGAAAGGGAGATGCTAAACGATGAATTTTTCCAAAAAGCTCAAAACCTTCGTAGCAGCTTCTCTTGCTTCCCTGGCTCTCATCACCGCAGGCTGCGGTGGCGGCGGCGAGAAGAAGCAGGAGGCCAAACCGGCTGCTGCTCAGACTCAGGACCTGAAGGGCAAGAAGCTCGTAATGTATGTATCCTTCCATCAGGATACCGCACAGGCTCTGGCTGACCAGTTCAAGAAGGAGACCGGCGCCGAAGTCAGCTTCATCCGTCTGTCCACCGGCGAGGCTACTGCCCGCATGACTGCTGAGAAGTCTGCCCCGAAAGCCGATGTATGGCTGGGCGGCACCAGCGACGCTCATCAGAAGATGAAGGTCGATGGCATCACCATGGCCTATGCTTCCAAGAACGACAAGCTCATTCCGCCTGAGTACCGTGACAAGGACAACTTCTGGCACGGTCTCTACCTCGAAACCCTCGCTATCGGCTACAACGAAGCCCGCTTCAAGAAGGAGTTCGAGCCGAAGGGAATCAAGGCTCCGACTTCTCTCGAAGACCTGACCAATCCTGCCTTCAAGGGCGAAATCATCACTCCGGATCCGGCTCGCTCCGGCACCGGCTCCACCTTCCTCACCAGCGTTGTTCAGTCCATGGGCGACAAGGCTTGGGACTATCTGCCGAAGCTGAAGGCAAACGTTGCTCAGTTCACTTCCTCCGGTCTTGCTCCGGCTCAGAAGTGCGCTGCCGGCGAGTACCTCATCACTCTGAACTTCGTTGCTGACCAGCAGCTCCAGGGCCGCAAGGGTCAGAAGATCGTTTCCACCATCTATACCAATGCCGGCTGGTCTGTAGTTCCTATCTCCAAGATCAACAACAAGGGCAATGAAGAAGTAGCAAAGGCGTTCATTGATTTCTGCCTCACCAAGAAGGCTGGCGAAATCATCTCCAAGACCACCAATGCTATCGCCTGCAATCCCGAAGTTGCTGCTCCGGAGGGCATGAAGCCGCTGAAGGAGCTCCCGCTGTTCAAGGCATACGACTTTGACAAGGCTGGTAAGGAAAAGAAGGCTCTCGTAGAGAAGTTCTCCGGTCTTTAATTTGTAATTGGATGTGCCTCCGCAGCTTCTGCGGAGGCATATTTTATAGGTTTCTTTGAAATCGCGTCTGCACAACCTCATCCGACCTCGCTGCGCTCGGCCACCTTCCCCAAAGGGGAAGGTCATAACCCTCCCCTTTGGGGAGGGGGGACCGGCGAAGCCGGTGGGTGAGGTTAGTGGCAGATTTTGTTTACAGCTCATTTCATCCTAAATTTACGCGTAAGGAGCTTTACACATGTCATCATCAACCGGTCACGAGCGTACCGGCTGGCAGCGGGAGCTGAAACTGCTCCTCAGAGAGCCGCCTCTCCTCTGCAGCATCGTTACCGTATTCCTGCTTTTCGGTATCTTCATCCTCTATCCTTTTGCCAAGATTCTCATGGTGCCTACCGCAGATGACTGGCAGCGGGCCGTCACCGGCGCAGAGTTCCTCTCCGCCTTCGGCCATACTATGTATTCGTCTCTTATCGCTACCGCCACCGCTATCGTGTTTGGCTTCATCTATGCCTACGCCATCAACTACACGGATATGCCGGGCAAGCGCTTCTTCCAGATAGTCGCTCTGCTGCCCACTATGGCGCCGTCGGTGGTCTCCGGTCTCGCCTTCATCATGCTGTTCGGCCGCCGCGGCTTCGTCACGTGGAATCTGCTGGGCCTGAAGACAGACCTGTATGGCGCGTTCGGTCTCTGGGTCGTCCAGACCATCGCGTTCTTCCCTCTCGCCTATATCACCATTTCCGGTGTTTTGAAATCTATAAGCCCCAATCTGGAGCTGGCCGCTCAGAATCTCGGTGCCAGAGGCTGGTATCTCTTCCGCACCGTCACGCTGAAGCTGGCTACTCCGGGTATCGCCAGTGCGTTCCTGCTGGTAGCCATCAACAGTCTGGCTGACTTCGGCAATCCGATGCTGGTCGGCGGCAACTATCATGTACTGGCTACCGAGGCCTACGCTCAGGTAGTCGGTCTCTGGGATCTGCCGATGGGTGCTACGCTGTCGGTATTCCTGGTCATCCCGACCATCCTCGTTTTCTTCGTCCAGCGCTACTATCTGGAGAAACATTCCTATGTCACCGTCACCGGCAAGCCGGTAGCCGGTCTCATCCGAGTCACTGTCGGGCCTTTCGCCAAGTGGTGCTTCTTCGGTTTCTGCAGTCTGCTGGCTACAGCTATCCTCCTCATCATTGCCGTTATCTGCCTCTTCGCTTTCACCGAGGCTTTCGGCTATGACTACAGCTTCACGATGGAGCATTTCATCGAGGGTGTAATGCGTCAGTCCGTAATGACCAACAGCTGGATAGCTGCTCTCTCTACGGCCGCCATCACCACGGTCTTCGGTATACTGCTGGCTTTCCTCACTATCCGCAAGCAGTTCCCGGGGCGGGTACTGATGGATTTCATGGCTATGCTGCCGGTATCCCTGCCGGGTACCTTCATCGGTCTTGCCCTCATCATGGCATTCAATGATGGGCCGCTGACCCTTACTGGTACCCTCTGGATAGTCATCCTCGGTATGACGCTCCGTCAGCTGCCGGTCGGCTATCGTCAGGCGGTGGCCGGTCTCTCGCAGATAGATAAGTCTCTGGAGCAGGCTTCCACGAATCTGGGTGCCAACAGCTTCAAGACCTTCACTGGAGTCATTCTCCCGATGCTGAAGAACTCTCTGTCCGTCAGCTTTGTCTACTCCTTCATGAAGTCGATGAACACTCTGTCCACGGTCATCTTCCTGGTGTCCCCGGAGTGGAATCTGGCTTCGGTCAATATCATGGCTCTGTCGGATCACGGCTTCCTGGCTACGGCCAGCGCCACCGCCGTTGGCATGATGATGACCATCTTCATTACCTTCGGTGTAGTGAAGCTCATCCTCAAGGATCAGATAAACATTTTCAATCTGTAAAAGGAGTTTTTAGCTATGGCAGAATCAGTTTTGAAGCTTTCGGGCATCAATAAATATTTCGGCAACAATCATGTCATCCACGATGTAGAACTCGATATAAAGAAGGGCGACTTCGTTACTTTCCTCGGTCCCTCCGGCTGCGGCAAGACGACCCTGCTCCGTATGGTAGCGGGCTTCTATGAGCCGGATGAAGGTCAGATACTTCTGAACGGCCGAAACATCGAGAAGGTACCGCCCTATGATAGAAATACCGCGATGGTATTTCAGGAGTACGCTCTGTTCCCCACCATGACCGTCTTTGAGAATGTCTCCTACGGTCTCCGAGTCAAGAATACCGCTGAGGCCGAGGTGCAGCAGCGAGTCCGGCAGGCTCTGGAGCTGATGCAGCTGGTGGGCATGGAAAGCCGCTATCCCAATCAGCTGTCCGGCGGTCAGCAGCAGCGCGTGGCTGTCGCTCGTGCTCTCGTCATGCAGCCGGATGTGCTGCTCCTCGATGAGCCGCTTTCCAATCTCGATGCGAAGCTCCGTGAGACCGTCCGTGTCGAGCTGCGCGAGATACAGCAGAAGATGCAGCTCACCGCAATCTATGTAACCCATGACCAGTCCGAAGCACTCTCCATGTCCGATATGATTGTAGTCATGCGAGGCGGCTTCATCCATCAGGTAGGCAATCCGCAGGAGATATATTTCCAGCCGAAGACCGCCTTCGTCGCCGACTTCATCGGTACCACCAATCTGCTGGAGGTCACGCTGGATGGCAATGATGTCCGCTACATGGACACGGTCATTCCTCTGCCGTCCGATGTGACTGTCGATGCAGCCGCCGGCCGCTATCGCCTGTCCATCCGTCCAGAGAGTCTGCGTCTGACCAAGGGCGCCGCTCAGGCCGGCGAAGTGTCCATCCCCGCCGCCATCAAGGGCAAGATGTTCCTCGGCGAGAAGGTACGCTACTTCCTGGCTGACGGCTCCGATAAAGAGTGGATAGTGGATGCCTTCGACCCGGGTCGCAATCTGCTCGACGGTCAGGTCAACATCACCTTCCAGCCGGATAAGGCATGGCTCATTCAGGGCAATGACCCGGATGAGGTGTAACTTATAACAAAACACCTAACCATACTAAAGCCTCCCCTACAGGGGAGGTGGCTGAGCACCGCGAAGCCGGAGGGGTAAATAATGAATTGTCTATTACCCCTCAGTCAGCTTCGCTGACAGCTCCCCTAGAGGGGAGCCTACGAGACTGACTATTTGTTACCCCTCAGTCAGCTTCGCTTTGGCAAACTCACTTAATAAGTCCGAGCAAAGCGATGGACGAATTTAGTGAGTGCCATCCAGCAATCGCAGTTAGTCGGAGACAGCTCCCCTAGAGGGGAGCCTTCACCTTAATGTAAATTTCACCTAAACAATGTCTGTAAGAAAACCGTTATGAACGCCGGTACTTGGCGACCTGCAAGCAGGCTTGCGAAGCAGGAGCCTAGTACCGCTGCGTGAATAAACGAGCGAAAGCGCGTTTTCGTCAGATAATGTTTAGGTGATAAGTCTAATATACGGAAAAACACCAACAGCAAAAATGCAGGTACTCACATGAACGAACAGAGAATCACAGAGCTGAAAGAGCTCGCCAGACAGGCGAGGCTGGCTGTAGCCCGCCTCATCCACCGGGCCGGCTCCGGCCACATCGGCGGCGACTTCAGCGAGGCCGAGCTGGTCACCGTCCTCTACCACGAAATACTGAACGTATCCCCCAAAGACTTCGCCAAGCCTGCGGCAGAAGGCGAAATATTCGGCACCGACTACACCCGGAAAAACGCCAACCCCAATCGCGACCGCTTCCTCCTCAGCAAAGGCCACTGTATTGAAATGCTGCTGGTCACGCTGGCGGAGCGCGGCTTCTTCCCGGCCTCGGCACTGGACGACTACCTGACGAAGGGCAGCCGTCTCATCGGCCACCCCAGCCGCAATATCCCCGGCATCGAGTTCAACACCGGCGCCCTGGGCCACGGCCTCGGCGTCGCAGTAGGCATGGCTCTCGCCGGCAAGCTGGACGGCCGCAACTACCTCACCTGGACTATCATGGGTGACGGCGAGATGGACGAAGGCTCCGTCTGGGAGGCCGCCCAAGCCGCCGCTCACTACCGGCTGGGCAATCTCGTGGCTATCCTCGACCGCAATCAGCTGCAAAACAACGGCCCCACCGAGAGCCTCATGGCCCACGGCGATGTCGCCGCCAAGTGGACGGCCTTCGGCTGGGATGTGACCGTGATTCCTGACGGCAACGACATGGCTCAGGTACTGGACACTCTCACCAGAGTGAAGGAGAAGGCCATCGTCAATCGCAACGAAGGCAAGCCTCAAATGGTAATCGCTCAGACAGAAAAGGGACACGGCATCAGCCTAGCTACCGGCAAGTGGCAGTGGCATCACCATGTCCCCAGTGATGAAGAAATGAAGATAATCGAGGCAGAGCTTGCCGCGACCTTCGCAGCCGGAAGGGAGGGCTGACCGTGAACAGGATTTCCTGCAAAGAGGCCATCGCCAATCGCCTGCTGGAGCTGGCTCAGAATGACCGGGACATCGTCGTCGTCTCCAGTGACTCCCGGGGCAGCGCCTCTCTGACGAAGTTTGCCGATACTCTCCCTCAGCAGTTCGTAGAGGTCGGCATCGCCGAGCAAAATCTGGTGGCTATCGCCGCCGGTCTTGCCGCCTGCGGCAAAAAGGTCTTTGCCGTCGCTCCCGCCAGCTTCCTCAGCGCCCGCGCTATCGAGCAGATAAAGGTCGATGTCGGCTACAACCATACGAATGTGAAGCTCATCGGCGTATCCGGCGGCATCAGCTACGGCCCCCTCGGCCTCACTCATCACAGCCCCAACGACATCGCCGCCATGACCTCCCTGCCGGGACTGAGAGTCTACCTCCCCGGCGACCCGCTCCTCTCCGCAAAGCTCATCGACCGGCTGATAAAGGACGAGGAGCCTGCCTATATCCGCGTAGGCCGCAGCGGTATTGACGGCTACTACGATGAAGAGACGCTGAAGAAAAAATTCATGGGCGACTGGGCCATCATCCACGACTCACCGAAGGGCCCCGGTGCCGCCGACCTCCTCATCGTCTCTACCGGCGAGGTCACCGGCAATGCGCTTGCCGCTATGAAGCAGCTCAATGAAAAGGGGCTCGCCACCGCGCTCATTGATATGTACAGTCTCCTGCCCTTCGACAGGGACTGCCTCATCGAATACGCCCGCTGCGCCAAGGCGGTACTGACTGTAGAGGAGCACAGCCCCTACGGTGGCCTCAACGCCCTGACGGCGCAGGCACTCTCCTCCTGTCCCCGCCCCATCTTCGGCCTCTCCCTGCCGGATGCTCCAGTCATCACCGGCGAAGCGCCCGATGTCTACGCTGAGTATCGGCTGGATACAGCCGGTATCGTCGAAACGGCGAGCAGGATGTTTGGAATCGAGTAACAGCGCTAATTTATCTGCTTGTTTGATTGTGCATAAATGAGTGAGTTAAAATTTACCGGGTTCAACACCAAATTATGTGGCAACGCCAAAAATCTGCGAAATTCTATGACCGTAGAGGAACGCCGTCTATGGTATGATTTCCTGCGTCATTATCCGGTAAAATTTTATCGCCAGCACATAATAGACAATTACATAGCTGACTTCTTTTGTCATCAGGCTAAACTTGTCATCGAAGTTGACGGCTCTCAGCACTATACTGCCGCCGGACAAATCTATGACCAGCACAGGACAGCAGAGCTCCGCAAACACAATCTATTGGTTATCCGATTCACGAACCTTGATATAAAGGACAGATTCAGAGAAGTATGCGATATGATTGATTCTGTCGTATCGGAAAGAATTGGCTTTAATCCGTGGGGGGCTGAGCCGCCCTTGCAACAGTCATAATCTAATGATTGTCATGTGTCGTGATTCAGTCACAACATCACCTCAAAGCCTCCCCTTCAGGGGAGGTGGCCGAGCACAGCGAGGTCGGAGGGGTAAATAATGGATTGCTTTTACCTATTACCCCTCAGTCTGCTTCGCAGACAGCTCCCCTAGAGGGGAGCCTTCCGTATCTAGTAAAGGAAGTTATATGAAAAAATACACCACCGCCGTCTTTGACCTTGACGGCACCATCTTTGACTCTTCCGAGGGCATCATCACCAGTCTGGCTCATGTCTTCCGCACCTGCAACATCGAGCCGCCGCCCCACGATGAGCTGTTCAAATTCATCGGCCCGCCCCTCTACGACTCCTTCATGAAGACCATGGGCGTCACCAAGGAGCGCGGCATGGAGCTGACCCTCGCCTTCCGCGAGCACTACAGCGCCGGAGCCATCTACCTCGCCAAACCCTACGACGGTATCTTCGACCTCTTCGATGCCCTGAAGGCAAAAGGTCTGAAGCTGGCCATCGCCACCTACAAGCAGCAGCCCCAGGTCGACCTGCTGGCCGAGCGCTTCAACCTCACCAAATGGATGGACGCTGTGGCCGGTGCCGACACGCAGGCCAACACCAAGGCCCTCATCATCGAGAAGGCTCTGAAGCAGTGCGGCAGTCTCCCTGCCGATACGGTAATGATTGGCGACACCATGCAGGACAGAACCGGAGCCCTCGGTGCCGGTACCGACTTCATCGGCGTAAGCTACGGCTTTGAATTCACCGACGAAGAAGCGGACAGCTATCAGCACAACCCGTCCGCCGCAGAATTCCCCATCGTGAAAACTCCGCTGGATGTGCTGAAATACATATAAAATTATCACACACGCCATACTATCAGCCGCTAAAATTCGTGCATTGTCTTGACAATGCACGAATTTTGTTTGATAATCATAAAAAAAGGAGTTGATTATTATGGCAAAGACTGCCAGTGCAAACATAAGCATCCGCATGGATGCCGAATTAAAAGCTGCTGCCGAAGAATTATTTGACGAGCTGGGTATGAACATCAGTACAGCATTTAATATTTTCGTCAAGCAAGCTCTGCGTGAAGGCCGTATTCCCTTCACCATCTCCCGAGGTGTTCCCAATCGCGAGACAATAGCGGCCCTTCAGGAAGCAGAAAGAATATCCAAAGACCCGCATGTTAAAGGATATCGCAATGTTGATGAAATGTTCGAGGACATCTTAGGATGACTAAGTATACCGTTAAATATACTACACAATTTAAGAAAGATTTGAAAAACGCTTCCAAATCCCATCGGGATATTGAACTTATCAAAAGTGTGGTCACCAAGCTCGCCAATGGAGAAACTCTCGCAACTAATTTCAGAGACCACGCTCTCACCGGTGATTGGAAAAATTACAGAGAATGTCACATCCAGCCTGATTGGCTGTTGATTTATAAGATTGAAAATGACATTCTCGTACTGACACTGGCAAGAACAGGCTCTCATAGCACATTGTTCAGCAAATGATGTCTTAGACATAAATCATTGAAAAAGAGCTGTGAAAAAAGTCTGCCGAAAACACGCTCTCGCTCGGTTATCTGCGTAGCGGTACTAAGCTCCTGCTTCGTATGCTTACTTGCAGGTCGCCAAGTACCGACGCAGATAAACGGTTTTCTTACAGACATTTTTCTTCGCAACTATATAGAAGAAGGGTCTGTGAAAAAATGAATGCTCATTTTTTCACAGACCCTTTATTTTTATTGCTTATGCTTTCTTTATCTGCTTCATCAGCTTGGAGAGGAACTCTCTGCTGATTCGCTCGAACATTTTGTAGTGGCCGTTGGCATCGTCCCTTGTCCGCTCCTCACGATGGGAATACACCAGCTTGCCCTCCGGGGTGTAGCCGTCGTAGCGAACGCGGATAGTAGAGTAGTAAGTGGTATAGCCCGGATGCTCCACCGGCACCTGAAAGGTCCGGATGTCGCTGTGGCGGTTGCCGTCGCGGTCATACCAGTAGTAGGTCTCGCTCCGGGTTTCCCAGCTGGTATAGGGCGGATGATACTGGCTGGAGTTGGCCCACTTCTCGACATTTACCTTGAATGCAAGGCCGGTGGGATGCGGCTCACCCTTCGGGATGATACGCAGCTCTGTCTTCTCAGCTGTCAGCCGGATGAAGTCACTCATCTTTTTCTCAAGAATATCGTCATCGAAATCAGCCGCGATGTCGTAGGTCACATCATCGAAGTAGAGTGACTTAACGGTAGAAAAATTGTAGCCGGAGTCGGCCCAGATGTCCTGATTCTTTGCCAATGCCGGTGATGCAGCAAAGGACAATGTCATCAGGCACACCGCCAAAAGCATAATAAAACGCCGGGATAATCTCCCCATAGTAATCGCCCCTTTCGATGAACGCCTCATTTATTTTAATTGTAGCATACAACGATATTCTTTGAAAATCATTAAAATCGACTTCAGAAATTTGCAGATTATTTGTTACCCCTCCGCCATTCTGGCACCTGCCCTAGAGGGACGGCTTTCAGGTTGCTGCCGTCATGACATAAAGCCTCCCCTTTAGGGGAGGTGGCCGAGTGCAGCGAGGTCGGAGGGGTAAATAATGGAATTCTTATAGCTATTACCCCTCAGTCGCCTACGGCGACAGCTCCCCTAGAGGGGAGCCTACGAAACCGAATATTGGTTACCCCTCAGTCG
Source organism: Selenomonadaceae bacterium (assembly GCA_030523645.1). Taxonomy (GTDB): domain Bacteria; phylum Bacillota; class Negativicutes; order Selenomonadales; family Selenomonadaceae; genus RGIG250. Next base: position 77,058 of record JAUNIB010000010.1, on the reverse strand, counting down.
CCTACGGCGACAGCTCCCCTAGAGGGGAGCCTACGAGAAAGACCGTCTATAAGTCTATTTCTCCAGTGCCCTTTTTATCCGTCGGGTACGCTCCAGCAGAACATCGTACACTGGCTCCACGCCGAGGGAGTCGGCAGTGACATAAGCTGCCACAGTCACAGTGATGAGGGGAAGCAGCGCTGGGTAGGAGCCGGTCATTTCCATGATGAGGATACTGCCGGTGACGGGAGCCTTGACCACTGCGGCGAAGTAGCCCGCCATGCCGAAGACGATAAAGGCAGTAGCATAGGAGCCGACGGAGCTGCTGTCAAGCGAAGCGTCCCATATCCCGGCGGAGCCGCCCATCGCCGTAATGTCCGGCATTACTCCCAGAAGTCCCGCTGCGGCAGCAAAGAAGGAGCCGCCTACTGCGCCCAGCACCAGCATCGGCAGGAATATTCCCCCCGGCACGCCAGAGCCGAAGCAGATGACTGTGAAGAAGAACTTGGCGAAGAAGAGTCCGCCCAGCATCAATAACCACACCGGTGTAACAGCAGTAAAGTCTGCCGCCGCCAGTCTGTCCACCAGACCTGCCCCGCCGCCGAGGATTTCCGGCATGATAAAGAGCAATGCCCCGGCCATGAACAGCGGCCCGACAGCCCGCCACTCGGGAGCAAGATTTTTCACATACCAGTCCAGGGAATGGGTAAGGGATGGAGTGAACAGCTTCGCCAGACAGCCGACAAATACGCCCAGCAGAGCAAACAGCACATACTCCCACAAGAGGCTCAGGGACGGCACTGCGGAAAATGCCGGCAAAGGCGGTATGTGAAAAACCGGCGAGGCACCGAAGAAAATTCGCGATGTAACAGTCGCTGTAACAGACGCGGCAATGGTACCCATCAGCACCGTCGGCGAGAATGTATGACTCAGCTCCTCAAGGCAAAATATTACCCCTGCCAGCGGTGCATTGAAGGCCGCCGCCAGACCGGCCCCGGAGCCGGCCATCAGCAAAAATCTCTGCTCCACCTGCGGCCGATGCTCCAGAGAGCTGACACCTTTGCCCACACAGCCGCCCAGCTGGACACTGGGACCTTCACGACCGAGGGACAGACCGCAGCCGATGGCGATAACACCGCCGATGAATTTCAGCACCAGCACCCGAAGCCAGTGCATAGAAATATCCCCAGCCAGCTCACCTTTCAGCTGGGGGATACCGGAGCCGGAGGTCAGCGACTCCAGCGCAACGATTTTCCACAGAACAAGTGTCGCCAGAAACAGCACAGCTCCGTAAATCGTCAGATTCAGATACGACTCCTGCAGCAGTCCGATAAGTGCAGGACGGAAGGTCTCCGGCAGCTCCAGCAGATAGCGGAAGGCTGACACCACCAGCCCGGCAAAAGCACCGATCATTATTCCCTCGGTGAACAGGCGCCGATGGAATCCCCGCCGTCCGAAGGAAATATCCGGCTGATGATGAAACAATGGGGAATTAATGAATTTACTCGTAGGAATTCTCCTTACAAAAAGACCGCCCTCGAAAGGACGGTCTTTAATCTCTTAGTTCTCGCAGAAGGGCAGAAGAGCGATGTTACGAGCACGCTTGATAGCGCGGGTAACCTGACGCTGATGCTTTGCACAGTTGCCGCTGATGCGATGGGGCAGAATCTTACCGCGCTCAGTGATGTAGCGACGGAGCTTGCCGATATCCTTATAGTCGATATCCTCGACATGATCTACGCAGAAGCTGCAGACCTTACGACGGGGACGACGACCACGATCGCGCTTGATCATGGGTTATTCCTCCTCAAAACGGAACATCTTCATCGTCGGCAGAGCCATAGGCAGGAGCTGCCGGCTGGCTGTAGCCGCCGGACTGACCATAGCTAGACTGAGCTCCGTAGCTGGAGTTCTGACCGCCGCCCTGCGGACGGGAGCCTGCGAACTCAAACCGCTCTACCACTACCTCGGTAACGGTACGCTTCTGTCCCTGCTGGTCGTCATAGCTTCTGACGGAGAGGCGACCCTCTACCAGAATCTGTGAGCCCTTGGTCAGATAGCACTGAGCCAAATCCGCACTCTTTTCCCACATCACCAGATTGATGAAGTCTGCAGTCTGCTGACCGGGCTGAGCATCCTGACGACGAGCGCCGGGACGGTCAACGGCGAGACCGAGACGAGCAACCATACGGCCGCTCTGGGTGGTGCGCACCTCCGGGTCACGGGTGAGGCGACCCATCAGAATAACTTTGTTCATTGCCTTATCCTCCGACAATGGAAATGCGAAGACAAATCTTAAATTACTTTGCGGAATCCTCCGCATTACTACCGAATAATCAGATTATTCAGCAGCCGGTGCTTCGGCAGCCTCAGCTTCAACAGCCGGACCCTCGGAGCGAACGATCATGTGCTTGAGGACGCCATCGGTAATCTTGAATACGCGATCAGCTTCATCCATGCAAGCCGGCTCAGCGGTGACATACAGAAGGTCATAGTAGCCTTCGGTGCAGTCTTTGATCTCATAGGCCAGCTGACGCTTGCCCCAGCGATCCTCCTTGTCCACCGTACCGCCATTCTTCTCGATGAGCTTGAGGAACTTATCGATTACCTGGTTGGTAGCCTCTTCCTCCATCGGGCGAACGATGAACATGACTTCGTACTTTCTCACGAAATCACCTCCTCTTTGGACTTTGGCCCCGTCATTATTGATTTTGGCGGAGCAGGGAAGGCACGAAAAAATCTTTTCAAATAATTCGAGCCTGTTTCGACACCATGACAGTTTATCATCCGTCAGAAAAAAAAGCAAGATACAAAATAAGAAAAATTTGAAAAGTCCTTTAATAAGTCCTGAAGAAAATCAATAATTTCTGTTGAAGAACGCGAATAATGGTAGTATAATTCATACTGATTGATGTTTGAGACCAACCATCAATAAATCCAATCGTTCCTTACCAATTAAAGGAGGAGTTTTCCTTGAACAACATCAGTGTAAAAATCAAGATTGCTTTCATCGTCCTGGTGGGCGTCATCGGTATGGCAATTCTTGGTACCACCGGCTATGTCTACTTGAACAGTGCCGATGAAAAAATGGAAGACATGTACAAGAACGATCTGTCCGCTACCGCAGAGATGGGGGCAGCCATGCTGGGAATCCGTATGCCGTATCTCCGCATCGTGCAGATGGCCTACTACGAGCCGGAGCGTACCACCATGTATCCAGAGCAGATAAATGACTATCTCACCAACGGCTTTGAGAAAAACTTCAACTCTGTAAAAGCCAAGATTGATGCATATCCTTCTATTAAAGACGATGTTGCAGCCATCGACAAGGCATATCCCATCTTCAAGGATACCGTGCTCGGTGCCATGGACCTCTGCAAGAAAGGCAGACATGTAGAAGCGAGGGCATATCTCCGCGACCAGAAGCTCCGTGATAAGACTCTGGCTCTCTCCGGCCCTATCAACAACATCATCAAGAAGGTTGCCGAAGATGCTCATCAGATGAGCGTAGATAATAAGGAAGCAAATAAAAAAGCCATCACCATGATGGTCGGTGCAGCCGCAGGCTGCCTCGCTATCCTCCTCATCGTCGCCTGGCTCATCATCAGCAATATCAACTCCTCTTTGGGCAGCATAACCCAGGTCTGCGGCCGCCTGAAGGCCGGCGACTTCCGCCGGAACGGCGAGCCCAGCTCCAACGGCGATGAGTTCGGTATTCTGGAGCGTGAAATCTTCGAGGTTCAGGAAACTCTCGCCCGTCTCATGCGGACCGTCAGCAACTCCTCCGAGCAGATTGCCGCCGCCAGTGAAGAGCTTACCGCCAGCTCCATGCAGTCCGCTCAGGCCGCTACTCAGGTAGCTCAGTCCGTCACCGAGGCTGCCGGCGCTGTAGAGAAGCAGTCCACCGCCACTCAGATGGGCTCCCAGTCCGTCGTCACCATCTCCCAGTCTGTCAACGGTATCCACAATCAGGCCGCCGAGGTAGCTCAGCACGCTGCCGCCGCCACCGACAATGCCACTGCCGGCTCCGCCGCCATCGTGGAGGCTGTCGCACAGATCAAGTCCGTCGAGCAGACTGTATCCGACTCTGCCGCCATCGTAGACAAGCTGGGTGCCCGCTCTCAGGAAATCGGCATGATTGTCGACACCATCAGCGGCATCGCCGGTCAGACCAACCTGCTGGCTCTCAACGCCGCCATCGAGGCTGCCCGCGCCGGTGAGCACGGCCGCGGCTTCGCAGTCGTAGCGGAGGAGGTCCGCAAGCTGGCCGAGCAGTCTCAGGAAGCCGCTCAGAAGATTTCCGAGCTTATCGGTGCCATCCAGCAGGATACCGGCCACGCCGTCAGCTCCATGCAGGCCGGCCGCAACGCTGTAGCCGATGGTGCCCGCTCCGTAGAAGGACTGCGGGAAATGTTCGACCGCATCGCCAGCCTCATCAATCAGGTGTCCCAGCAGGTTGCCTCCATGGAGAACGCCGTTACCATCGTAGCCGATGAAGCCAACGATGTTACCAGCAACATTGATGCCATAGATGTCCAGGGCCGCACCGTCGCCGATGAAATGAACAGCGTCAGCGCCGCCACCGAGGAGCAGTCAGCCTCCGCCGAAGAAATCGCTTCTGCCTCCGACAGCCTTTCCAGACTGGCTCAGGATCTGCAGAAGGAAGTCTAAAAGTTCAAATTCTGATTCAACCGCAGAACCGCGAAAGATGCTCAATCATCCTCCGCGGTTCTTTCATTTTATGTATGACTTAAAAATTTTTCTTTGAGCAAACCCTTAAAAAGGGACTTTTGTCCATGACAGGTATCTAGACCATCTTTACTTTTATATGTATAATTGGATAAACAAGCCAAAATACAAAGGGGGATTTGTATGAGTAATTTAAAAGTGTCCGTTAAGCTGGCTCTGATTTCCATCATCGGTATTGTTGGAATCCTGCTGAACAGCTTTGTGGGCTACAACAGCATGGGCAAGATTGAGAATTCACTGGCCGATATGGAAACTGTGAATGTCAGTGCCCTGAACCACCTGACCAAGAGCATCGAAGCAATGCGCGTTGCTCAGGTCCGCTTCTATCAGGCAGTAGCCGATCCCAGTCGTGCCGCTGAGGTAAACAAGACCTATGTCAGCAAGATGGCCGAGCTGGAGAAGGAATGGCAGGCTCTGGAGCCGCTGATTGACCACTTTGACTCCGTCAAGGGTAAAGGCGCCGCTACCAAGGCCAATGTCGCTAAGTTCAAGACTACTCTCGACAGCGCTATGGGCAAGGCCGTAAAGCTCCAGTCCAAGGCTGCTCTCGATGACTACAATGCCGGTGCCCGCGATGCTACTGTAAAGCTCCGCAACGATCTGGCCGCCATCCTCAAGGGTGTTGAGGCCGATATCGCCAAGGATCGTGAAGAAAATGCCGCTATGGCAGCTTCCGCTACTACCACTCTCATCATTTCCACTGTTATCTGCGCTCTGCTTCTTGCAGGTCTCTGCCTCCTCATCAGCCGCGACATCAACAGTGCTCTCGACCACATTGAGGCTATCTGCGCCGCAGTTGCAAAGCGTGACCTCCGCGACGACGGTCATGTCTGCACCCGTACCGATGAGCTCGGTGATGTAGAGCGTGCCGTTATCGAGATGCGCAATGTCCTCGCCAGCGTACTGGCTAAGGTTGCCGAGTCCGCTTCCGAAATCACCAACGCTTCCGAAACCCTCACCAACAGCTCTCTCCAGTCCGCACAGGCTGCTACTCAGGTTGCTCAGAATGTAACCGATGCCGCCGAGGCTGTTGAGAAGCAGTCCGATGCTGTTCAGACCGGTACCGAGGCTGTCGAGCGTATCAGCGGTGCTGTTTCCGGCATTTCCGCCGAGGCCCAGACCGTTGCTGCTAATGCATCCAGCGCAGCTCTCCAGGCTGCTTCCGGCTCCGCCGCTATCGGCGAGGCTGTTGCCCAGATTAAGTCCGTTGAGCAGACCGTATCCGACTCCGCTCGCATCGTTGACAAGCTGGGCGAGCGTTCTCAGGAAATCGGCATGATCGTCGACACCATCAGCGGTATCGCCGGTCAGACCAACCTCCTTGCACTCAACGCCGCTATCGAGGCTGCCCGTGCCGGTGAGCATGGCCGCGGCTTCGCAGTCGTAGCAGAAGAAGTCCGCAAGCTGGCTGAGCAGTCTCAGGAAGCCGCCCAGAAGATTGCCGACCTCATCGGTGCTATCCAGCAGGATACCAACCACGCTGTCGAATCCATGCAGCAGGGTCGCAATGCTGTTGTCGAAGGTGCCCATTCCGTCGAGAGCCTCAAGGAAATGTTCGCTCAGATCACCGATCTGGCTACCGGCGTTTCCGATCAGGTTCAGGGGATACAGCGCTCCGTTGAGTCCGTTGCCGGTGATACCGGTGATGTAACCGCCAACATCAAGTCCATCGATGAGCAGGGCAAGCAGGTTGCTGACCAGATGAACGCAGTCAGCGCCGCTACCGAAGAGCAGTCCGCTTCCGCTCAGGAAATTGCTTCTGCTTCCGATAGCCTTGCCAAGCTGGCTCAGGAGCTCCAGAGCGACATCAACCGCTTCCAGCTCTAATAACGAAACAATTCAGGGACGCAGATTTATCTGCGTCCCTTTTTTATGCCATAAAACGGCCGGCTCCCTTTTCACCTTCGACCACAGCCAAGCTCGACCTGTTTACCCGAAGGGCAGGCTCCATCCTCCCGCTTCATCAACCGCCTATTTATCATCAAATTTTCTTTCTATCTTCATAGTTTTTATTCCCTTTTATCCTCTTATATGATACACTTATTTCCGTAGTGGTCTAACTATCTGAGAGGTAATCTCTATGGCAGAAGATAAAGACTGGTCTTCGCTGCTGGCCGCTGCCAACGACGACCTGCCCTCTGAGGAAGGCCGTCCTCTCACCGATGGGGAGAAGCTCCTGGCTATCTTCGCCCACGATGACAGCGACAATACCCTGCACGTACCGAATATCTCCGACAACCACACAACAGCTTTGCTCACCTCCCCGGACGGCGTCGCCTATCTGGCGGAGGATGTTAGTGTGTCTGCAGATAAATCAGTCCCCGAAACTGAAAGCCATAAGGTCGACGAAGAGGACAACGGCTGGTACTCCTATCAGCCCGATGACTTCACCAAGGGAGGAAATCCTTTCCCGACAAAGGACATCGGCTCTCAGCCGGAATTCTCCAGCTGGGAGGATGAAGTCGCCCGCTTCGAAGGAAAGACCATAGATATTACCGACCCAATTACTGCCGCTGGAGCCGAGGCCATTCATGATGTCTCCTACGACGAAGCGGCCAGTCTCATGTCCGGCGGCCGGGGAAACAATGATGTAATCATCCCCGCTCTGCCCAAGGAATCTCCGACCGAGAAGCCTGCTCCCCAGCCGGATGATACCGGCAAGGTCAAAGACCTGGCCCAGAGTATCATCTCCGTTGCAGCAGCTGCTGCGCCCACCTCCGATGATGCTGCATCGTCCTCTGATATAGATGAACGCAGCAGCCAGACTCCGGGGGGTCCCGACTCTGTCCTTCGGCCCTTTTCTCTCACCGGTGTTCTCCCCCATGCTACCTCCCGAGTCAACGGAGAGGCTCCGGCTGCCGCCGATGAGGAAGCCGTATCTGCGGGCGAAGATTCCGCTGATGAAGCCAGCCGCACATCTCCCGATGACCTTCCGCCCATGGCAGACAGAGATGAACCTGCTGCTGTCCCGCCGCTGCCGGAGGAAGAAGCTCCCACAGACGAAACTCCGGACGAGGAAGATGCAGATTCCGAAAACGAAGACCCTGCGTTCCACGATTTGTCCAGCCTCGCCCGGGTTATTACCGTAAGCTGCCTTGTCCCTGTACTGGTTGCCTGGGCTCTGCTGGCCTACAGTCTCTACATTGGCCGGGAAAACGCACTGGAACACAGCTACAGTGAAACACGCGCTCAGGCGGAGGTATTCCGTGAGCATGCCGAGCGCAATCTTGGTCTTGCGGACGAATATACCGCCCACATAAAGCGCAGCTACGAGTCCAGTGATCATCATTTCCGCAGCAGCATTGAAAACGACTCTTATCGGAAAATTTTCCCGTACAAAATCTATATAACCGATGCCAACGACAGGCTTATTTCCGGCCGTCATCCCGGCGGCAATGAAGCATTTGCCCGCCTCTATGCCGACCACTTTATCGTAAACAAGGCCGTCGACAGCAACAATCTCTACATCAGCCGCACTCTGTGGGATGAAGGGACGAAGAGCTGGTCCTTCTCAGCCAGCCGCCGCCTGAACGGACCCGACGGCAGCTACGCCGGCAGCATCATCTTCACCATCAATCCTCAGCAGTTCTTCGACTACTATCAGCAGGACTACCATCCGGAAAACCAGCGGATTTTCCTGCTGGGCCGCGACCTGATGATTCGCGCTTCCCGCACCGGCAGCCATGACTTCATTGACAGCATTCTCCACAATCAGGAGGTAATATCGACTCTGAAGTCCGGCACCACCGGCAGCTTCACCGCCTCCGCCGATGTGGATGACGAGCCTTATATCTACAGCTACGCCGCCCTGCACAACTATCCTCTCATCGTGGTAGCGGGCCGCACCAAGGCTACCGCCCTCACCGAGGCAAACCGCCGGGCCGTCAACTACGCCATCCTTGCTCTCATCTGTATGGTCAGCGGCTTCATCCTGTGGCGGCTCCTGCTGAAGCTCATCAACCGCCAGTACAACACTGAGAAAGACCTCCGCCGGGTACAGGCAGAGCTGCGCCAGTCCGTCGAGCGGCGCACCGCCGAGCTGGTACAGACCAATGCCACCCTCACGGAGACAAACAACTCTCTGGCTACCCTGAACCGGGATCTCGGTGACGAAATCGACCGCCGCCGGCTGGCTGAAGAAGCCCGCCGCATCGCAGGCGAGAAGCTGGAATACACCGCTTACCACGATGCGGTTACCGGTCTGCCGAATCAGGCCTACCTTCTGGAATGGCTGGAAAAAGATATTGCCAATCAGGGTACCGGCATTATTGCTCTGATATTTATCAATAATCTTGATGAAATAAACGACGCCTTCGGCTACGATACCGGCAACGAGCTTATTCAGACCGTGGCCAAGGAGCTGACGAAAGCGGACACCGGTCTCGCCGATGCCGTGGTCGCCCATCTGGGCTACGGCCGCTTCTGCATCGCCGCCCCCGGCTACTCTACCGCCGCCGAGGCTCCCAGGATGGCCGACGCCATCAGCCGGGCCCTATCCCATATCACCGAAATACGGTCCATTCTTATCCATGTTACGGCTACCATGGGCTTCGTTCTCTATCCGGAGCATGGGACCAATCCCACCGAGCTGATGCAGAACGCCGACAACGCCGTAGCCACCGCCCGAGCAGAAAATCAGGGGGGCTGGTGCCTCTACGAAGAGCGGATGAAGGAAGTCATCATCGACCGCATCACCCTCACGGCCCAGCTCAGACAGGCAATCGCCAACGGTGAATTCCTGCTGGTATATCAGCCGAAGACCTCTGTGACCACCGGCAAGGTGGTAAGCTTCGAGGCTCTCATCCGCTGGCACAGCCCGGTACTGGGCATGGTTCGTCCTGACCAGTTCATCCCCCTGGCAGAGCAGAACGGTCTCATCGCCCCCATCGGGGAATGGGTCATGCGTGAGGGCTGCCGCTTCGCCAAGCGACTGCAGGAATCCGGCTGGAAGGATGTCACCGTGGCCATTAATGTCAGCGGCGAGCAGTTTGCCGCCGAGAATTTCATGGATGTGGTGAAGGACGCTATTGCCTCCACCGGCATACCAAATGATGCCGTGGAAATCGAGATAACGGAAACCGCCGTCATCTCCTCTCTCACTCAGGCCATCGAGAAAATTTCCCTTCTCAGAGAGAACGGCATCCGCATCGCCCTTGACGACTTCGGTGTCCGGTACTCTACCCTTTCCTATCTGCTGCGTCTGCCCTTCGATATTCTGAAGGTTGACAAGTCCTTCGTAGATAATATCGGCGTCACCGACCACGGTACCGATATTGTCCGGATGATTATCGAGCTGGCTCACCTGCTGGGCAAGGAAGTCGTGGCCGAGGGCGTTGAATCGAGAGACCAGTATGACATTCTGGCCGGTCTCCATTGCGATATTATTCAGGGCTACTACTTCAGCAAGCCTCTCAATGAGACAAACGCCTTTGAGTATCTGCGCCGAGAGGAGAGGTGGTCTATGTGAGTACCCTGCGAATCCTGCGCTTCCTCCGGCAAAGCTCCGGCGGCTATCTTCTGGCCTTTGTCCTGATTGCCGCAGCAGCAGCCGCCGCTCTCCTGTCTGCCTTTGAGCCGGAGAGGAAGGCCCGTATCGGTCTCCTGTCCTTCTCCGAGGAAACCAGCAGCGAGAATTCCCTCCAGAAGCTGATGAATCTCTGGTTTGACAAGGATCCCTCCATGGAGGTTCTGTACCGCTCGGTACAGGCCGATGCCTCTGTCCAGACCCATCATCTGGAAAATCTGCTGGCTGACGACTGCCAGGTAGTCATCATCGACAGGAACGACTTCTCCCGGGATGACCGGGCTATCATCGCTGCCGGTGCAGCCGGGGTAAAGCTGCTGGCTATCAATGCGGATATTACCGGCGGCAGCTATACATATCTGGGAACAAACCCTTACGATGAGGGTTATCTGCTGGGAGACTACCTCCACCACAGGCTCCCTCACCGGGCAAACCTTATATTCATTACCGATTCGGACAGCGCCTTTGCCCGCCAACAGCTTCAGGGCTTCTCCGAAAGCTGTCTGCTCTTCCGGCCCGATATGAAGGTCATGACAGCCAATGCTAAGAAGGGAACCGTCTCCGGCACCGTAGAAGCGGTAGAAGCAATCTTCAGGAAGAACCCCGGCTTCAAGGCCGATGCCATAGCCGCCCCTCGGCTGGATATGGCTCTGGCCGCCAAAGAAGCTGTCATAAAAAGCGGCCGGCCGGCACCTCTCACCTACTGCATAAGCAGCGAGCCTGCGGCCACCGACGCTCTGAATGAGGGGACTGTCCAGGCGGTGGTGGGTATCGACCAGAGCGCTCTGGCTGAGGATGCCTACCGGATGACCGTGGACCTGGCCCGGGGCAAGCATGTACCCGACAAGCTGTACATTCCCCAGCTCCGGACTGCGAAAAACTCCGATTAATCTGTGAATTTTCAAAAAATTTCAAAATTTTTCTTGCATTATCCCGAAGTATGTGGTAATATACTTTCTGCGGCACCTTCGTCAAGTGGTTAAGACACCGGCCTCTCACGCCGGGTTCATGGGTTCGAATCCCATAGGTGTCACCAATCGAAATCCACAGCTTCGAGCATTGCTCGGAGCTGTTTTTTATTTGAAATATGAGATTTTAAGACTAAAGTCATGTCTGTCATAAATATATTAAATTGACTTCCATTTAATATTAATTTATAATAAGTGACTAGAGATATTAGGACTCCAAGAGGAGGTAAGGACATATCGTGGAGAACAAAATATATGCATTGGTAGGTCCTCACGCCTCGGGTAAATCCCGATTCGCCGGGGAGCTGCAGGCCATGGGGCTGCACTACATCCCGTACTATACGACGGCACCTTCCAACAAGCCGGAGCCTGCCGCCGGACAAGTTCCCATCTCCCTGACTATCGAGAAGCTTGAATTCTTCAAGACCGACTTTATCGCCAAGGATACCTACAAGGGAAACTATGTAGGCATCAAGAAGAGCGATGTCCTTGATGCTATCAGCAATCATCGGGCCAGCGTCGTCATCCTGACCCCCTCCGAGATAAAGCAGCTCTCTTCGCTTCTGAAGGGTACATTGGAAACAATCTACCTCATGAGCGACTATGTGGTAATCGTAGAGCGGATGCTCCAGCTCGGTCACAACAATGACGAAATCAAGTACCATCTGGAGTACGCGGAGAACAACAGTGAGTTCGACCTGTGGAAGACCGCCCGCCATGTGGTGAAGAACACCGGCGACCCGGCAGATGTCATGCGTCAGCTCATGGCCATCATCGGTCTGACTGTTCCCGCTGATCCCCAGCAGGTCAAGGAAATACTCGGCAAATAAAATTCATCCCGGACTTTTATAAAGTTCGGGATTTTTTATTGAAAAATTTGCTGTAATGAACGATAATTATAGTAGAAGAAATAAAGAGACGGCGGAGTCGTCTCTGCCCTAATGTAACTCCGACGACGATATCAGTCGGCGGTTATAATGCGGAGCGTGAAAAGCTCTAAAAGAATTATATTGTCTATATCACCGCAACAGGAGGAATAAATATGTCCAGCACCGCAAAGAAAATCCTGCGCCAGCAGGCAAAGAAGCAGGCCGCCGAGCGTCTCGCCAACGCCGCAGAACGCCGGGCCGAAGTCACTACCCTCATTGACAACGGCAAGTACGCCGACGCCGTGGACCTCATCGCCGAACTTGTCGGCGACAAAATCATCGATGCAGACCTCTGCTGCCAGCTGGCCACCTGCTACTTCATGACCGGCGACTTCGACCGGGCCGGCAAGTGGGTCGAGAACACCTTCATCTACGACCAGGGGCACCTCGGCTCCCGGATGCTGCTGGGCCGCCTCTGCCTCATGGAAAACAGGGTTGACGATGCCTTCAAAGTCTTTGAGTACATCCTCCAGCACTACAGCGGTGTCCTCACCGAAGATGACCGCATCACCATCGAGGATTCCCTCTTCGCCTATTGCCGCCTTGAGGAAGACAATCTCCTGAACAACTATCCTCTTCTGGCCAAGTTCATGGAAATCAAACCCGCCGAGGAACCGGAGGAGCCTGCCGCTCAGGAGCAGTCCGAGCCGGAAGCCGCCCCGGAGCAGGAGGAGGCAAAGCCGAAAATTACCGTCATGAGCCTTGACGACATCAAGAAAAACATTTCCAACGCCGTCAGCGACAGCACAAAGGTCATTAAGGAAAACCTCAGCGACGCCGTGACTCTGGGTAAAGAAACCGTACAGGAAAAGGTCGAGGAAGTCAAAGAGTCCGTTCAGGAGAAGGTGGAGGAGGTCAAAGAGCAGGTTCACTCCATCGACAGCAGCTCCATCAAGGACACCCTCGCCCGCATGAAAGAAAAGATTAAGGCTGCCGCCGAAGCTGCCGCAAAGGCCGCTGCCGAGGCAGATGCACCCAAAGCCGCCGAAGAAGAGACTCCGGCGGAAGCGCCGGAGGCAACCCCGGCAGAAGAGTCTGCTCAGGAAGCAGCAGTCGAAGCTCCCGAGGCGGAAGTGCCTCAGGCTGACGCCCCCAATTACGCAAAGCCTGTCTACGCTGAAGGCGAGGAAACTCCCGATACCATCATCAGCCGCAGCATTTCTCTGGCGGCTAAGCTCCGTCTGCTGAATTTCTTCGCCGGCGCTCACTATCTGGACGGCGACAACGCCAAGGCTGAGGCATTCCTCACCGCCGCTGTGGACATTGACAACAGCGACGAAGCCACCATCAGGAATCTTGCCATGGTCAAGAGCGCCCTGGGCGACCGGGATGCCGCTCTGAAGCTGGCCTCTCAGCTGCCGACTGCCGATTTGACGCTGCTCTATCTGATAAATCACCAGTAACAATGACTGTTTATCTTTCAACTCCTAAGAGGTATATCCGATGCCACTTATGACACACGCCGCCTGGGAGGCTCTGGAGGCGGCCGAAGCCGCCTGCCGGGAGGGCCGCACCGCTGATGCCTGGGACGCTTTGAGCCGCCTGTCTGTTCTCGATCCGGGAAACCTCAGGGCCAGATTCATCACGGCCCGTCTTTCCCTCTCCGAAGGCGCCCTCAGCCGGGCCGTCGACCTTATTGAAGACTATCTTTCCCTTGCCTCGTCGGATCCCGATACTACCAGGGAATCCATCCGTGAGGCCAGACTGATGGCCGCTCTGCTGGCCGCACGAGTCGGCGAAAACAAGACCGCCGAAAGAGAGCTTACCGCCTGCCTGCCCCTGTGCAGCGAGGCGGACAAGCTTTCCCTCAGCGGAAGTCTCGCCGCCGTCACCTCACCGGACCGCAATCCCCGGGAATACCGCCGTGCCTCGGCGGTTTTTCGCTATCAGGCCGAAAGAGTCCAGCCCTATCGCCGCTACAAAGGCAATACGGCCGGTCCTCTGCGGGTGGCCTATCTGTCCGAGGACTTCTTCGCCCCTGACACCGTTGACTTTACAAGGGTTATCGCCGGTCACGACCGGAAGAAGATTATACCTTCCTTCTACCGCTACGCACCATGTCATCAGCCGGGGCTGCTCCGCAGCTATCGCACCCCTGCCGGTCTGTCCATCGACATCATCGACCTGTCCGCCTACAGTCCGCAGCAGGCTGCCGGCAGGATTCACGATGACGGGCCGGATATTCTCGTTACTCTCACCGGTTTCCGTCCGTTGGGCGCATCGCCTTTGGCTATCCTCGCCTATCGTCCGGCGAAAATCCAACTGGCCGGCCCGGCCGGTCTGCTGCTTCGCTCTCCGGAGCTGAAATGTCTGGACTATATCATGGGTGACACCATGCTCCTCGGGGAATACGAGCCTCCGGCTCCGGAGGAAATCCCTGACGATGAGCTGCCCGCCGAGCAGCAGCTCCGCCGGGAATACTACGACACCCTCTCCCGGGCCGCCTCCGCCGCCGACAGCCGCGATGCCGGAGAATCCCGCAACAAGATACATCTGGCCTACAGTCTCAGCGACATGAACGCCATGACCGATATCATCGAGCTGGATGAGGAGCACTCTGAGGAGACGGCCGAGGAAACTTACTCCCGTCTCTCGCAGGAGGAGCACCGCCAGCTGAAGAAGTCTCTGGAAAAATTCTCGGCGGGCATTACCGACGGAATATCCGACGGGCTGGAAAACCTCGGCAATATTTCCCGAAATATCGGCAGCGGCTTCAAGGCACGCCTCTTTGAAGGCATCGACCATCTGAAGGGAATGACCGAAGCCGGTGCGTCCCCGAAGACGCCGGCAGTCACCGTACCCTATATAAAGGAACAGGACAAGGAGCCGGAAAAGCTGCTGGTACTGCCCCACACCCTGTGGGCCGCTGATTTCCCGCCGTTCCTCCCTGCTCCCTCTTTCCCCGACAGGGAACAGGAGAAAATTTCTGCCAATCAGTCCATTATTGCCGACCCGGATTTGAACTGTCTGGCTCTTACCGACTACCACACCGTAACCAGAGAAACCTTGGCCCTGTATCGGGAAATACTGCTGGGGCATCCCTCGGTGAAGCTGGCCTTTTTCCATGATTTCCCCGACAACAACGATGCCCTTCGCTTCGTGAAGGCGCCCCTCATAGCTGCCGGGCTTCCGGAAAGCCAGCTTGAGCTGATACTCAGTGACAACGGCCCCCTGCCGCTTCTGCAAGCAGGTGCCTTTGACATCCTGCTGGATGACGGCTCCGCCCCGGCTGCTTTCACCGCTCACGCTCTCGCCGCCGGACTGCCGGTAGTCACCTTGGACGGCAAGCCGCCAATCGGCACCATCCGCCGTGACCGGGAGATTGGCCGGACTATTCTCCGCCATGTGTGGCTGGACGAATTTATCGCTACCGATGCAGAAAGCTATCTGAATATCTTCGACCGGCTGGCGGGAGACCACCAGCTCAGGAAAACGCTGGCGGAGACATTGCCTCGGACGGTCCGTGACTCGGCTCTGGGAGATACCGCCGCCTTCCTGAAGGATTTGGAAGCTGCCTACGCATTCATTCAAGAGCGGCAGGAGGATGAAGCCGCCGGAAAGGTACCCTCTATCATCGCCGACCATCGGGATAGAATACCCGAAACTCCGGTGGAGGAAGAGCCGGAGAAGAAGCCTTCTTTCCTGGATGGATTGAAGGGAATTTTCTCGCGAAAGAATTGACTGCATAAAAATTTACCCCTCCGACCTGCTACGCAGGCCACCTCCCCTAGAGGGGAGGCTTGGGTTTAGCACTACCAAAAGGCTCCCCTTTAGGGGAGCTGTCGCTGAAAGCGACTGAGGGGTAATAGCATAAGGAGCAACCATGTCTATCGGCGCGCCGCATTGGCTGCGAAGCTACGACCTCGACAGCGACATACTGAACAGCATACAGAATATCCTCAGCGGGGCTGACCGAAAATCGCCCCGCCATGTTTATGTTCTCACCTCGCTGGACTTTGCTGCCGAACTTCACGAAATAGTTTCCCCTGCCGGCGAAGACATCTTCGACGACAGTGACTGCTACGAAGAGTTCTTCATCACCGCCGCCGACTTCGCCCGCCGACTGGAAACTCTGACGGAAAATCTCGCCGCGGCCGAAAAGCTCTCCCTGCGCCGCCGAAATGAGACTGCTCCCGCGACTGAACTCCTTCGCTACGACTTCATCATCATTCCCCGGCTGGCCGAGTTCGCCCTCGACGCCCACCGGCTGCTGACCTTGCTGAAAAACCGTCTGACACCCACCGGTGTCCTTATCACCGCTCAGCTGAATGGCAACTACCATGCTCTTCTGAAGGAGATACAGTCCGGCCAGCACCGTTTCTTCGACCGCCATCTCTACGGACAGCGGGAAATAACAAACCTGATGTACGCCTCCTTCTTCAAGGATGTGACTGTACTTCCTATAGGAACGGATGAAAACCTCACCGGCTCTATAGCAGAGAACACCGGTGACTCTAATCGCTTCTGGCTGGAGATATGCCGGCCCCATACACCAATCGTCACCGCCCTGAAAGCAGGGGAGCAGTATCCCGGCGAAAACGCGGCCATCACCGCCTATCTCCGGCGAAGGGAATACGACATTGAGGCATCTGACCTCGCTATAGATATTGGTGCCATCCCCACCCGGCGGCTGGCTCTTTTCATCCACTCTGTCATCGCTGACAAGCATAAAGATAGACTTCTTACCAAGCTTTCTCCCTTCCTGCCCGAAAAAAAGCTCGCCGCCCTGCGGCATAGTCTTGATGAACTTGCCGAGGACGACATCCCCGACTTCTTCGATGAATTCGATGAATTCGAGCCGGAGACTGTCGCTGAAATCCCCGCTCCCATTCCCGACGGAAAACAGCACACTATCGCCTTCGTCACCTGTGTAAACGATGAAGCCCGCTATGCCGAATGCTGCCGCTACCTCAAGGCGATTGATATGCCGCGGGGCTGGTCGGCCAAACTGCTGCCTATCCGCGGCGCTGTATCAATGGCAGAGGGCTATGAAACCGGACGACAGATGGCCAGGGCTGCCGACATCATCGTCTATCTCCATCAGGATGTACTGGTGGTGAACAAAAATCTAGTCAGCAATCTCATCGCAATCTTCTCCCACTCAGAGAAAATCGGCCTCGTCGGCGTCATCGGCTGCCGACGACTGCCGGAGACAGGGATCTGGTGGGACGGCCGCCGAATGGTGGGGCAGGTGCTTCACGCCTGCGAGCCGGAGAGCATCGCTCTGGCGGAGCATCACGAGCCTGCACCTGACAGATTTATACAAGGCGTTGAGGCCGTGGACGGACTCTTTATTGCCGCCAGAGGCTCAGCCTTCCCCAATAACGGTATAAAAAAATCCGAGACATCTCTCAACGAAAAGAGTCTCGGAATAGCTTTCGATGGGAAACTTAAATGTGAAGCCTCCCCTTCGGGGGAATTGCCCGAGGGACGGAGGGGTAAGAGCATTTATGACATTCCCTGGCGGGCCGACCTGTTCGACGGCTGGCACTTCTACGACAGCTCTATCTGCCGGGAATACCGCCGCCGCGGCCTCTCCGTCGTCATCCCCCGACAGGGCAAAGACTTCTGGTGTATCCATTGCCCCACCGAAAAACCCCTCGACCCGGCTTACCATCGCTATCGGCAGAGATTTCTGCGGGAATATGGGAATGAACTCCGACCGGAGGTCTAAACATTTAATTGAAAACTAACTGTCATTACAACATTCAAAATCAAACACACTATACGGCATAACAGTCTGACAGAAACCCGCTTTCGCTTATTTATTCACGCAGCGGTGCTAAGCTCCTGCTTCATATGCTTATTCGCAGGTCGCTAAGCACCGGCGTTCATAATGGTTTCTTTACAGACCGTTATGCCTCGTTTTTACATTATGGAAGCTGTCCTTCAGACAGCAAAAAAGAGACGGTGGAACCGTCTCAACCCTAATGTAATTCCGCCGTGATACTGCCTGTAAGAAAACCGTTAATCAACATTGGTACTTGGCGACTGACGAGTAAGCATACGAAGTCAGAGCCTAGTACCATTATGTTGATTACCGAGCAAGAGCGTGTTTTCGTCAGGTAGTATCACGGTGGTCAGTTAGTTCAATTGGCAATATCAACTTCATCGTAATATCCATTCACTAAGAGCATCGTGTCAATGCGGTCGAGAATCTCCGCATCGCTGTGACGATGCTCTTTTTTGCATACGCTGCTGTCGCCGTCGCAGATAATGCAGGGCGGATATTCCCGAGGCGGCACCTCATGACCGCCGTCATCGTACACGGCAATATCAAACAGCGCTCCCAGCGGGTGCGTCTCTATCACTCCGGAGAGAACGCCCCGAACGGCCTCCGCCGTATCGTCAACCACGGTAAAGGTCTCCGGATTGTCACAGCCGGATGATATCTCCCCCAGCTGTACCATATCAAGCTGCGACAGGATGGTATGAATCCTGTCCAGCCCCTCCCGATAGAGCGCTGCCAGTCCTCCGGCCTGCGCTCCGTCCGGAATGAACACTCCCGGCACATTCAGCCGATAGACCACTACAGAGACGCTGTGCTTTCGTCCCGTTTCGTCAACCGCCGCATAGTTGACATTATCAGTCTTGTAAAAGGATATCAGCTTCTCGATTTTCGCCATTCGTTCCTGCGCTGTCATGATATAGCCTCAAAGATACCGGTCAAGCTCGTCCAGCATTTCATCAGTTGTTGCCCAGCCGGTGGCAAAGCGGACTACCGTATGGTCATCGTCCACTGCCTCCCAGAAGGACACGCAGACATTCTGCTCCAGCTCTTTGAGCTTGCTGTTCTCAATTACCACAAAAATCTGATTGGTGGGGTTCTCCATAAAGAACTTGTAGCCCTTGGCCGCCAGCATTTTCCGCAGACGACCGGCCTTCTCGATAGCATTTCTGCCTGCCTTCATGTAGAGGTCGTCGGTGAAGAGGACATCAAACTGCAGGCCCAGCAGCCAGCCCTTGGCCAGCATGGCTCCGTGCTGCTTCGTCATGGTGTAGAAATGCTTCGGTGCCTTGCCCGGAGCAAAGACTACCGCCTCACCAAAGAGGGCACCCATCTTCGTACCGCCGATGTAGAATACATCCGTCAGGCGGGCGATATCTGCCAGCGTCACATCAGTACCCTCAGCCATCAGGCCGTAGCCAAGGCGGGCACCGTCAAGGAACAGTGGAATATCATACTCGCGGCAGACCTCGGACAGGGCAGTCAGCTCGGCCAGCGTGTAAAGAGTGCCGTACTCAGAGGGATGAGAGATGTACACCATCCCCGGGAAAACCATGTGCTCATAGCTGCCGTCACCGTAGAATTTCTTCAGCAGTGCCTTCACATCGGCCGCATCAAGCTTGCCGTTCTTGTGGGGAAGGGTCAGCACCTTGTGACCGGTGTACTCTACCGCACCGGCCTCGTGAACGCCGATGTGGCCCGTATCAGCGGCAATGACTCCCTGATAGTTGTCCAGCATCGTGCTGATGACAACCTGATTCGTCTGGGTGCCGCCCACCAGAAAGAACACCTCCGGCTGAGTCTCTCCGGCCTTATAGCCGCAAGCCGCGGCAATCTTTTCTTTCGCCCGGGCAGAATACTCATCACAGCCGTAGCCGATGATTCCCTCCCGGTTTGTCTTGGCCATCAGGTCGAGAATTTCCTGATGACAGCCCTCTGCATAGTCGCACTGAAATGAAAGCATATTTTTCTCCTACCTTAGTGTAATCCTAGCGAATGGAGTCTGTAAGAAAACCGTTAATCAACATCGGCACTTGGCGACCTGCAAGGAAGCATCCGCAGCAGGAGCCTAGTACCGTTATGTTGATTGCCGAGCGAAAGCGCGTTTTCGTCAGACTTCATTCGCTAGGTAAGTTTATCTGATTCTAAAAATTATTTCCGTGTCGGGAAAACCCTCTCACGCATTTCATTCCCCGCCATCAGCTCATCAAGAGCCTCCACCGTAAGCTCATAAAGCCCCTGTCCGGTATACTCATCATGGATATACCGATGAACGGAATCTTTTATGACGCCCGGCGGAAGTGCCTTCTTTTTCTTCGTGCCTTCACCTGCCGCTACCAGCGCCGGCACCTGTCCACGGTCAAAGCCCAGCAGCTCCAGCTCGACTCCGGCATCAATGCGGGTCCTGCCCCACCAGTCATGATAGATAAACTGATGAGCCTCTCTCACCCGGAGGAAAATCACCAAATCGGCACCCAGCTTGTCAGCCAGCACCGGCATTATCGCCGCATAGTTCGGCCGATTTCTCTTCGTCACATACTTGCCGCTGTTGACCAACGCCGCCAATTCCCGATATGAATCACGAATATCAATATACTCCACAGCCTTCGTCACGCCGTTCAGCGGCACATGAACAATCCGCTCCAACTGCTGACCGATGTATTTGTCACCGCCGCAGTCTTCCAGCATCGATATATTCTCCACCGGCAGCAAAGCCAGCCGCTTCGTCCTCTCCGCCGCCTGAGCCATATTCAGATGACACAAAGTCATCATCATTACCAGCGAAAAAACGAACAGTATTCTCATGGAAGAAAGCTTTATAGTTTTCATCGCCCTCGCCTCCTGTGAAATTTCCTTGGGTATAGTTACTCCCGTATCGTATTTTACCCTTGATTGTGTTATTATAATGCCATTGCAAAAGAAATTGCAATGCTTTCGTAACGTATCAATCCGCACAGCATAACAGTCTGTCTCCATACAAACCATTATGTCAATAAACAACGATATCTTCGACCTGAAAAACTGTCGTCTCTGCCCTCGCCGCTGCGGCGCTGACCGCTATACAGGGCGAGGCTTCTGCGGAGCCCCCGCCAAGCTCACCGCCGCCCGGTCATCTCTCCATCTGTGGGAAGAGCCATGCATCGCCGGTGAAAAGGGTGCCGGCACCGTCTTTTTCACCTACTGTCAGCTCGGCTGTGTCTACTGTCAGAACTACGCCATCAGCAGTCAACGGTCATCGGGCGTTGATACTCCGCCGCCCTTCGGCAAAGAAATCTCTGTCAGGGAATTAGCAGCATCCTTCCTGCGGCTTCAGTCTATGGGTGCTGCCACCATCGACCTGGTGACCCCCACCCACTATGCCCCGCATATAATCGAAGCCCTCCGCATGGCCCGGCAGGGAATTGACGATGAACGGCTGACTATTCCCGCCGTTTGGAACAGTTCCGGCTACGAAACTCCGGAAATGGTGAAAGCCATCGCCGCCGACATCGACATATTCATGCCGGACTTCAAATACTTCAGCAGGGAGACTGCTTTACGCTACTCTAATGCTCCCGACTACCCGGAACGGGCTATGGAATCCATCACCGCCATGGTGGAGACAAAAGGGGCTCCGGTTTATTTTCCCCTAACCTCAGACGAGGAAGAACCGGATGCCACCCTCTTAAAGAGCGGCGTTATCATCCGTCATCTTGTTCTCCCCGGCCATCGCCATGAGAGCATCGCTCTGGTGCAGGAGTTGTACAAACGCTTCGAGGACAGCATTATCCTGTCTCTGATGAACCAGTACACCCCTATCGCCGGAGCTGCCTATCTAACGGATTACCCGGAGCTGAGCCGCAAACTCACAAAGTTTGAATACGACAGCGTAGTAAACGCCGCTCTTGACGCAGGCTTCACCAGTGCTTTCATCCAACAGGGCGGCACCGTCAGTGAGTCTTTCATCCCCATATTTGACGGGCGGGGATTGTAAATAAAAAGAGGCTTTTTAAGAAAGGAGCATTTTCATGCATCAGTGCACCATTTCCCCGGAGGCAGCTTGGGAGCTGCTGAAAAAGTACAACAAGGAGCCTTTCCACCTTCGCCACGGTCTCACTGTAGGCGGAGCCATGCGCTGGTTTGCCAATGACCTTGGCTACGGCGACGAAGCCGACTACTGGTGGATGTGCGGTCTTCTTCACGACATTGACTACGAGCTGTACCCTGACCAGCACTGCAAAAAGGCACCGGAGCTGCTGAAGGAAGCCGGCGTCGCTGAGGACATGATACACGCCGTCTGCTCCCATGCCTATACCCACGGTTCCGATGTGGAGCCGCTGGAGGAAATGGAGAAGGTTCTCTATGCCATCGACGAGCTTACCGGTCTTATCGGTGCCGTGGCACTCATGCATCCCTCCAAGAGCGTACAGGATTTGAAGGTGTCCAGCGTCCGTAAGAAGTACAAGGATAAGAAATTCGCCGCCGGCTGCTCCCGGGACATCATCAATGAAGGTGCCGACCGGCTTGGCTGGGAAATCGGCGACCTCACAAGCAAGACCATCGAGGCGATGAAACCGGACGAGGCCGCTATCAACGAAAAGCTTGCCAATCTGTAATGAGACAGCAAAATGGCGTCTTTGCTATCGCAAAGACGCCATTTCATTTTTTCAGAAATCGTGTACGCCGCTTACCACGGTGCAAACTGCAGCTTCAGCTTGTACTTGCTGTCATTATCGTAGTGATCAACACGATAATTAAAGATAAGCTCCAAGCAGTGGAAATTGTGGAACCAGTAGTAGTCCACTTTATCCATGTGACCGCCCTTTACGTCCTTACTGAAACCGACAGCAAATCTGTCTTTGGGTGTCACGCGCCAGCTCAAACCCCACTTAAGCGTATCACCGTAATTCTCTGTATCAAAATTAAACAGTGAACTTTCTCTATTCCTCTGGGTATGGGTATACCCTGTATAGATTACAAAATCATTGTCAGGCGTGTAAAGGAAACTGCTGCTGTATCCAAAGCCCTTATCTGTAGACTTATTATATGATTCCTTGATTATGCTATAGCTGAAACTGTTAGTCATCCTCAGCTTTTTTCCGAATCTGATAGCATCCGGAGTTAATGTCACACTATATTCCGTGTGCATTGATGAAATGTCTTTACCCTTTGCTTTTGAATTACTGCGGGCCCTCTGCTTCCATTTGCCCCGCTCATAGCCGAGGGAAATGGTGAAGGGACTCTTACCTATACGATGGCTATACCTATACTTAAAAGTCGGCTTCTTCTCCAAAAATTTATCATTACCATCTTCATATTTACCATGTTCCAAGGTGAAACTATGCCCACCGGCGCTATAATTCAAACCATATATATTCTGCCAATGTTCTCTGGTGGAATACTTGAGAGTCGTATATGCTCTGGCATTTTTCGCAAAGTTCCAGCTGAAATCATCGGCGATATAGTAGCCCTCTTCGCTGGAATAACCCACCTCCGGATAGTATGGATCCTTCTCTTCCTTGGTGAGGTCTCTGGTGACGCGACGCTCCCAGCCAAGCTGAACGCCGCCCAGCCAGTAACCAACGCTGTGCATTACCATGGTATCCTGCCAGATTTCTACCCTCCTGGCGGTCATGTGATAGTCAGGATGCTTGGCGGAACAGCCGGAGACAGTACCGTTGTAAATGACCACCTGATCCGGGAAGAATTCAATCCGCTTGCCGGTGATGTACATACTCTGGATTTTACCGCGGGCATTCTCCATGCTGCCAGTCTTTCGTCCGTAGTTATAAACAACCCGATAGCCGGTCAAATCAGTCTTGGCCTCTCCCGGAGCAATGTTCACCACCTGTCCGGCATCAGCAATCTCTACATTCTGCTCCTTCAGATTTCCCTCTGCCAGCTCGGTAATGACCCGCTTGCCGTCAACCCTGGTAATCTTGACACTGCCCTTGGCATAAACATTGCCGGTCTTCTGGTCATAGAATACATCATCACCCTCAAAGGCAATGGGCGGCTGCTCATTCTTTCGCTTGGACTTGGACACGCTGCCGAAGGTACCGTCGGTCTGCTCCGGCTGAGGAGCTGCATTGCCGGATGCCTCAGCTGCGGCATCACGCTGCTCGTCATGACGCAGAGCCTTCTTCATGTCCGCTACATCCTTGCGAAGGCGCTGCTGCTCCTTCGTCTCCATGTTCTTGCGGATATTGCGGTCACGGGTTTCAATCCAGTCCAATGCCTCAACGCCGCTCTTTGCATCAGATTTATACGGTCTGTTCAGTATGCTGGCCTCAGCCGCAGGTGTGCCTTCCGGGCAGATAGCCAGTACAGCTCCCAGCGCCGCCCCGGCCAAGGCAGCCGTGCCCCGCCGATAATTCTTCTTTGAAAAGGTGAACATCATATTGCGTACCCCTTTGTGCATAAATTTATACTACTATATATTACAACAAAACTTATACGGGCGTAAAGAGGCTGTGAAAAAAGTCTGACACCGACCTCATCCCTCTCGCTTCGCGAGCCACCTTCCCCAAAAGGGAAGGTCTTTACCCTCTCCTATGGAGAGGGGGGGACCGGCGCAACCGGTGGGTGAGGTAGATAAACGGTTTTCTTACAGACATATTCACCGCCTCAACATCAAGGAAGGGACTGTAAAAAATGAATTCTCATTTTTTACAGTCCCTTTATATCAGGTCTTCAGCGGGTACGGATACCCATTTCCCGCGCCTGCTCCTTCAGAGCCGCCACTCTATCCTCGGTTGACGGATGAGTGGAGAACATCGACTTAAAAGAAACGCCGCTGTTCTTCAGAGGATTTACGATGAAGAGGTGAGCCGTAGCCGGGCCCGCGTCAGCCATGGGGCGCATCCGGCCGGAGTAGTACTCCAGCTTTTCCAGCGCACTGGCCAGGTCAAGCGGATTACCGCAGATCTCGCCGCCGGACTTATCCGCCGCATATTCCCTGGAGCGGGAGATAGCCAGCTGAATCAGTGCAGCCGCCAAAGGCGCCACAATAATCGTAAAGATTGCTCCCAGACCTTCACCGTCATCATCGCTGCGACGGCCGCCCATACCGAATATCATTGCCCACTGGGCAATATGACCGATAGAGGAGATGACACCGGCAATAGAGCCGGCAACTGTAGAAATAAGAGTATCGCGATGCTTGATGTGGCTCAGCTCGTGAGCGATAACGCCCCCCAGCTCCTCCTGATCAAGGATACGCATGATACCGGTGGTCACTGCCACGGCAGCGTGCTCCGGATTGCGGCCGGTCGCAAAGGCATTGGGAGACTGGTCATTGATGATGCAGACACGGGGCATCGGGAGTTTTGCCTGCTTGGCCAGAGTTGCCACCAGGTCATAGAGCTCAGAAGCCTGGGCCCTTGTTATTTCTTTCGCTCCGTACATGGACAGGACAATACTGTCACTCTTCCAATAGCTTATAAAATTTATAAGCAGGGAGAACCCAAGCATCAGCATTGCTCCGTTACGACCGCCGAAGGAGCCGCCGGCCATCACCAGCAGAGCCGTGAGCAGAGCCATGAGGACTGCTGTTTTCAGTGAATTCATATTTGTATTCCTCCGTTTGTGGTTTCTTAAAATCGACTTTAACCTTTTGACTTTATTATACCACAAATCTGTGCTTTTCAATGAAATGAAGGTGAAAAAGTCGAAGTTTAAGGAAATTTTAATCCTTTAGACCTCACCCACCGGCTTCGCCGGTCCCCCCTCCCCAAAGGGGAGGGTTCTTTAATGTAGGACCCAGGCATAACAGTCTGTAAAGAAACCATTATGAACGCCGGTGCTTGGTGACCCGCGAGTAAGCATACGATGCGGGAACCTAGCACCGCTGCGTGAATAAATAAGCGCAAGCGGGTTTCTGTCAGACTGTTATGCCGCCAATTACTGTTACCGTCCCCGTCCAATGACCTCCATCAGCTTCTCATACACCCTGTCAACGCTGATGGCATCGAGGCAATCTATCCCTTTGGGGCAGGCCCGCTTTCGGCAGTTGGCACAGGGATGGCCGGCCAGCAGGCAGTCCGCATCCATACCGTAGGGACTGCTGCGGTCGGGAGCAGTCGGCCCCATCACCATTACCGCCGGCGTCTCCACCGCTGCCGCCAGATGTATCGGCCCTGTATCGCCGCCGAGGGCTACCGCTGCCCCCTTTATCACCGACGCCAGTTCCTTCAGGCTGGTCTCGTTCACCAATGAAACTGGCGACAGCTCCGCATATCCGTTTATCTCAGCCATCAGGCCCTCATCAGCCGCACCGCCGCCCACGAACACGGGAATAACGCCCGCCTCAAAGAGTCGGTCGGACAGCTCCGCGTACTTCTTCGTGGGCCAACGCTTATTGGGCCAGTTTGCTCCCACCGCAAGAACAGCGTAGGGCGTTCCATCCTTCACTCCAGCGCGGCGAAGCAATTCACCCACCGACCACTCTTCCTTCTCGGAAATTGCCACCGGGAACTTCACCTCGTCCACCCGGCACCCGATAGCTCTCGCTACATCGAGATATCGCTCCACGATGTGACCGTTGGCATGAGGCCCCACTACCGGCGTGGAGATTTTGTCGCTCATCTCCCGCATATACTCGCTGCCGTAGCATTTTTTCGCCCCGGAAGCCCATACGATTGCCGCCGACTTGAAGAGCCCCTGCAGGTCGAGGGCATAGTCGTAGCCATCCGGCTTACCGGCCGCCGCTCTTATCTTCTTCTTCAGCGGCCCGAACTCCCTGAGGAATCCTCCCACGGACTTAAACTTCTTTTTCTCAAAGGTGATTATTTCGTCAATGCAGGGATTTCCCTCCAGCAGCGGACGGGCTACCGGCTCAACGACCCACACCAGCCGGGCATCCGGATATGTTTCCTTGATAGCATAGGACACCGGCAGAGCGTGAATAACATCCCCGATGGCACTGAGCTTCACCACCAGAATAGACAACGGCTTCTTCACGATAAATCACCTGCCGCCGACTGCCCAGCTAAAGCCCTGGCAATGATACCGGAGGTTGACCGCCCCGGCACCAGATCAATGAACGCCACCTCGCCGCCGTAGCCTTCCACCAGCTTTGACTCCGGCAGAGTCTCTCTGGTGTAATCGGCCCCCTTGGCATATATGCCCGGCTCCAGCGCCGCGATAGTCTCCGCTGCCGTGTCCTCATCGAAGATAGTCACATAGTCGACAGCCTTCAGCCCCAGCAGCACCTCGGCTCTGTCCTGCTCGCCGTTCACCGGCCGGGTGGCCCCCTTCAGCCGCCGGACGGAGCTGTCACTGTTCAGCCCCACCACCAGCAGGTCGCCCCGCTCTCTGGCCGCTGTAAGATAGCGGACATGACCGGCATGGAGAATATCAAAGCACCCGTTGGTGAAGACCACCCGATGCCCCTTTTCTTTTTCGGCGGCGCAGAGTTTCGCAGCCTCTGCCCGTGTCAGTAAGTTTTTCATGTTGTTCACCTTTTTCAAAAAATGAGGTCATAGCATCTACAATGCTATTTACCCCCAGTCGCCTTCGGCTTGACAAACTCACTTAATAAGTCCGAGTGTAACGAAGGACGAATTTAGTGAGTGCCATCCAGCGAACGAAGTGAGTCGGAGACAGCCCCCCTGAATGGGGGCCTTTCACTTTGTCCGAAGGACAAATACCTTAATGTAATACCGACAGCAATATCGTCTATAAGGAAACCTTTATAATGCAGTTTTTCTATAAATTACGAAGTGATTTATTCATATTGACATTCAACGACAAAGTCGTTATGAACGCCGGTGCTTGGCGACTGACAAGCTAACCAGCGCCGTCAGAGCTTAGCACCGCTGCGTGAATAACAGAGCGCAAGCGAGTTTCCGTTAGACGATGTTGCTCGGTTCTTTCAAACATAGAGAAAGAGATTTCAGTCAGACCGCTATACCCTCTATCCCTTATGTATTCTTTTCCAACAGCTTTATTATACCAACAGTTGTGTTATAATGTAAGGTGCTACAAAGCAATCAATCCCAAGAAATTTTTAGATAAAGGAGACTACCCCAAAATGGCAGAAAAAATTTTCCCTATCGCACAGGACAAGCTGGAAGAAATCATCAAGGAGTACCCCACTCCTTTCCATATCTATGACGAAGCGGCCATCCGCAAAAATCTCCGCCGCCTCTTCAAAGCCTTCGACTGGGTTCCCGGCTTCCGTGAGCACTACGCCGTAAAGGCCGCCCCCAATCCCTACCTCCTCGAAATAATCCGCGAGGAAGGCGGCGGCGCCGACTGCAGCAGTCTCCCCGAGCTGAACCTTGCCGACATGGCCGGCATCAAGGGCGAGAAAATCATGCTCACCTCCAACGACACCCCCGCTGATGAATTCCAGCGGGCTATCGAGCTGGGCGCCATCATCAACCTGGACGACATCTCCCACATCGAATATCTGGAGAAGAACGCCGGCTTCCCTGCCTGCCTCTCCTTCCGCTACAACCCCGGCGATGCCGTAAAGGGCAACGCCATCATCGGCAACCCCACCGAGGCGAAGTACGGCCTCACCCACGACCAGCTCATTCACGCCTACCGCATCGCCAAGGACAAGGGCGTAAAGCGTTTCGGCCTTCACACCATGGTCATCTCCAACGAGCTTGAAGAGCAGTCCTTCATCAACACTGCCCGCCTCATGTTCAACACCGCTGTAGAAATCAAGGAAAAGCTGGGCATCAAGCTGGAATTCGTAAACCTCGGCGGCGGCGTCGGCATCCCCTATCGCCCCGAGCAGGAAGCTGTAAATCTTGAGAATGTCTCCGCCGGCATCAAGAAGGCCTACGAAGAAATCATCATCCCCGCCGGTCTGGACGGACTCTCCATCGCTATGGAGCTGGGCCGCAGCATCACCGGCCCCTACGGCTACCTCGTCACCACCGCCATCCACGAGAAGCAGACCTATAAGAACTACATCGGTCTCGACGCCTGCATGGCCAACCTCATGCGCCCCGCCCTCTACGGTGCCTACCATCACATCGTCGTCGTGGGCAAGGAGAACGCTCCCCTCGACCACACCTATGATGTCACCGGCTCCCTCTGCGAGAACAACGACAAGTTCGCCATCGACCGCCAGCTGCCGAAGATTGACATGGGCGACAGGGTCATCATCTTCGACGCCGGCGCTCACGGCCACGCTATGGGCTTCAACTACAACGCCAAGCTCCGCAGCGCCGAGCTTCTTCTCTGTGAAGACGGCAGCGTGAAGATGATTCGCCGCGCCGAGACTCAGGACGACTACTTCGCCACCCTGCATTTTGAGGGTTCAAAGTTCTGATTGAGCTGAGATTCCTTTAGTTACCCCTCCGACCTCGCTACGCTCGGCCACCTCCCCTGTAGGGGAGGCTTAGAGACAGCGAAGCTGTCTTCACATTAATGTAAAATTCCCGCAAATAGAGTCTGTAAGAAAACCGTTACATATATAATCGAGTGAAAGCGGGTTTTCGTCAGACTTTGTTTGCGGGATAAGTCAATTTACCCCATCTTACCGCACGCAAGCAGGTTTTCGTTTAATCATGTTAGGTGGCAAATTATTATTTGCACACGCAGAAAGGAACCGAGACATGAAGAGCAACTTTACAGTTTTCAGCGGTACGGAACTCAGTCCCAATACCCACCGGAAAATTCTTGCGCTCCTGCTGTCCCTCGAGCTCATCCTCGCCTTTTCGTCCCTCGGCTTCTTTCACTCGGATGTATTTCTGCCTATCTCCGTCACCTTTATCAACATCATAATCATTCTGGCGGCAATGATACTCGGCCCCGGCGGCGGAGCCCTCGCCGGTCTCGTCTACGGTCTCTGCCGTATGTGGTGCACCGACACCGCCCCCATATCCGAGCTGGGACGCCTCTTTGCTCCCAGCTACAGCGGAGACCCCGCTGCCAGCTTTATCCTTGCCACCGCCCCTCATATTCTCGCCGGTCTCCTCATGGGTTTCATATTCCACATGCTTTTCCGGCACTTTCCCCGGAAGGCACACCCCGTCGCGATAGGAATCTTTACCGTCCTCGGCCTGTACCTCCACCGCTTCCTCATGTTCTTTACCATGTGGTGGGTATTCCCCCACTCCGGCCTCACAGTCAGCCGGGCCGTATACCCGGGCTTCAGCCCGCCTATCCTTATCAACTGGGCACTGGGTGTCCTGGCGGCAGTCTGGTTCTACAGCCTCCTCACCGACCCCGATGTACTGAGCCGGCTGAAGGAGCATGAGGACTTTTCTTCCGGACTGAATCCCCGGTTCCGCCGGACCATCATTTACACCAGCCTCTCCTTTCTGGTAATCGCCGGTGCGATCTTCATCTACCTCAACGACCGCCACGAGGTCATCCTCCGGCTTGCCGGTACAGAAGCCACCCCGGAGCTGCTGGGCAGCTTCCGTTCCCTGGCCCTCCAGACCATGGTCGTTCTGGCAGCCGCCATGTTCCTCATCGAGTCCTTCATGATCTGGCAGCATGAGAAATACATCATTGCCCAGAAGCTCCACGAGGGCATGGTTCACGACATCAGCGAAAAGCATCAGCAGGACCAGCTGAAGCTGGTATCCACCATGAGCAGTATCTACTGCGAAACCTACTATATAAATTTCCCCGTCGACAAGCACGGTGACTTCACCTTCATCGCCCTGAAGCAGGACCAGAAGCTCCGCGATTTCGTACCCGCCTCCGGCGACTGCCGGGACTTCGTTCAGGAAGGTGTCATCAACAAGATTATCGCTCCGGAATCCCGGGCGGATGTGCTGGCCTTCCTTGATTCCAATACCATGGAGGAGCGTCTGAACCGCAGCGGCGGCAGTATGCTCATGGAATTCGTCCACGAAATCCACGGCTGGTGCCGAGCAAGCCTCATCACCGCCGAAAAGGACGACAACGACCGAATCCGCCGCGTACTCCTCACCATCAGAATCATCGACGAGCACAAGCGTCAGCAGCTGGAAATGCAGGAAGCCCTCACCGCTGCGCTGGACAACGCTACCAGCGCCAACGCCGCCAAGAGCGACTTCCTCATCCGCATGAGCCACGACCTCAGGACACCCATGAACGCCATTCTGGGTATGACCACCATCGCCGGCACTCAGCTGGACGACCGGAACAGAGTCAAGGACTGCCTCAGCAAGATAAACCTCTCCTGCAAGCAGCTCCTCCTGCTGATAAACGAAATTCTCGACATATCGAGAATCGAATCCGGCAATCTGGAGCTGTCCTGCGAGGACTTCTCCCTGCCGGAGCTGCTGGACAACCTCATTGACCTCGTGACCCCCATGACGGAGAAGAAGAAGCAGCACCTGGAATTCCGGGTAAACAACTTCCACCACGAGCAGCTCATCGGCGACAGCCGCCGCATCCAGCAGATATTCATGAGCCTTGCGGACAACGCCATCCGGTACACCCCGGAGGGCGGCACCATCCTGATAACCGCCGAGGAAAAGAACAGCAACCGTCTGGATATTGCCAACTTTGAATTCACCTTTGAAGATAACGGCTACGGTATCAGCGAAGACGACCTCCGCAACATCTTTGAGCCGTTCTACCGGCCCAAGGACAACCGGGTGGCCCGGTTCCAGGGCAGCGGTCTCGGTCTTCCCATCGCCAAGAGCATCGTCCGCATGATGTTCGGCGACATTCATGCGGAAAGCACCTACGACAAGGGCTCCCGTTTCACCGTCACCTTCTCCCTGCCGGTCAGGAAGGCAGACGATGATTCCATCCCTCAGGATTTCCTCGGGCTGAAGGTTCTCGCCGTCTCCGACCAGCCCCTTTCCTCCGATGCTGTCTGCGATACTCTGAAGCAGCTCGGCATGAAAGCGGAATGGACTATTTCCGACACTGCCGCCATCAGCCGGGCAGTAGAAGCTCACGCGGCAGGAGATGACCTGGATGCCATCATCTTTGACTGGGATTCCGCCGCCATCAACAATCTGGAGATAATCTCCACCCTGCGCCGCCGTCTCATAAACGACACTCCCGTACTCATCGCTGCCGCCAACGACACCTCACTGGTGGAGCAGGAGGCCAAGGAAGCCGGCATCGGCTTCCTCATCAGCAAGCCATTGTTCAAAACCAGACTCCGCCAGCTCTTCAAGGATGTCACCACCCACGAGGAAACAGCCGCCAAGCTGCTTGGCGTGCCGGAGATTACCTCCGCCGACTTCAGCGGCACCCGGGGCCTTCTGGTAGAGGACAACGAGCTGAACGCCGAGATTGCCGCCGAAATTCTGGGGATGACCGGCATGACGGTAGAATTTGCCCGGGACGGTCAGGAGGCCGTGGACAAGGTCTCTGCCTCTGCCGACGGCTACTACGATGTAGTCTTTATGGACATTCAGATGCCCTTTATGAACGGCTACGAAGCCACCAGGGCTATCAGAGCCGTCGGGCGGGAATACACCGACCGGCTCCCCATCTTCGCCATGAGTGCCAACGCCTTCGCCGAGGATGTGACTGCCTCCCGGGACTCCGGCATGAACGAGCACATCTCCAAGCCGGTAGACTATGACCAGCTCACGAAGCTGCTGAACCGGTGGCTGAAAAAGTAAAACTAAAACAGGGTCTGGGAATAATGAGCAATCATTTTCCCGGACCCTACTTTATTCTAGACGCTGTTGAATAAGGTCTGTAAGAAAACCATTATGAACGCCGGTGCTTGGCGATTGACGAGTAAGCATACGAAGTCAGAGCCTAGCACCGCTGCGTGAATAAATAAGTGAAAACGGGTTTTCGTCAGACATTATTCATCAGCTCATTTTTATTTCTATGTGTTACTTCCTCAAATATCTTTGTCACTAAAAGCAAATGGCAGCAGCTCGCTGAGGGTCACTTCCTTAACCTCCCCACGGAGATTGGCCATAATAATCCGGGGAATGCGGAAATCAGCAATGACCTGACGGCAGGCTCCGCAGGGCGAGCAGGGGCCATCCGTATCGGCAATCACTGCAAGTGCGGCAAATTCTCTTTCCCCCTCGGAAACAGCCTTGAAAATAGCCGTCCGCTCGGCGCAGTTTGTAAGGCCGTAGGAGGAATTCTCGATGTTGCAGCCGCCGTAAACTTTGCCGGAGGCGGTGAGTACCGCCGCTCCCACTTTGAAGTGAGAGTACGGGGTGTAGGCATTCTCCCGGTACTGCCGGGCTACTTCGATAAGCTCATTGTCGGTCATGGTTACACCTCTTTGCAAGAATAATACCATCTCATAGATAAAGTCTGAGGAAAACTACACCTCACCCACAGTCCTTGGAAAAGCTACCGCAGGCGACTCGCATTATACATCACGCTTCTCGTCCCGTTGCCAGAGCCAGGGCAAGTATCCGCTCCGTTCCCGCCTTCTTCAGCACCTGAGCGCAGGCCTTCATAGTCGACCCGCTGGTGTATATATCATCCACCAGCACCACCGTCCTTGACTTCAGCCGGGCAGCGTATCCCGACCGCAGTCCAAAAGCACCCTGCACATTCTCCTCCCGCTCCTTCCGGCTGAGAGAATACTGCGGCCGGGTCTCCCTCGTCCGCTCCAGCACATCCTGCCACTCATAGTCTCTGGCTGTGAGGAAATCCCGCCAAAGAAGCACCGCCTGATTGAAGCCGCGCTCCTTCTCCCGCGTCGGGTGAAGGGCCACCGGCACAAACAAAGGCCGCTCCCCTATATATGCACGAAACCGTTTCGGTGAATCCGTCGCCGAATGCTCTCCCTCTATCGGCCAGCCTTTCTCAATAAGCCTGTGGAGATAGGGCAGCGCCCCCTCATCCCGACGAAATTTCAGTCGATGCAGCAGCTCCCGCACCGCTCCGTCGTACGGAGCCAGACAGAAAACTGCCTCTATATCGCTGTCATCCTCAATAAAGAGTCTAGGAGTGTGGTACTCGCCCTCACAGGTCGGGCACCAGTCGCCAAGATGCTCCGTATACTCACGACAGCCGGGGCAGCGGGGCGGGAACAAAAAATCTAATAACGCAGTTAGCATTTACCCCTCCGCCCTTCGGGCACCTCCCCTATAGGGGAGTCTTTTGACGGCGAAGCCGTCTGCACATTAATGTAGTCCCACGCAAAATACATTCCCTAAAGAAACCGTTTATCTACACCGGTACTTGACGAGCAGGCTTGCGAAGTCAGAGTCTATGTACCGCTGTGTAGATAACCGAATGAAAATGGGTTTCTGTGGGACTGTATTTTGCGGGTAGTTTAATTTCGCTGTCTACTAGAAGCTACCTCATCCACCGCCTCCGGCGGTCCCCCTTCTCCATAGGAGAAGGTCATTAGGTGGATTATATGTACCTCATCCGTCTCGCTTCGCGAGCCACCTTCTACAAACATGCTAAGTTCATCCTTCGCTTCGCTCGGATATCACTAAGCAGTTTGCATGGCTCGCACTAAATTCGCAAGCTCATTAAGTGCTCATGCGCACCCAGAGGGGAAGGTCATTAGATGGATTATATGTACCTCATCCGTATCGCTTCGCGAGCCACCTTCCCCAGAGGGGAAGGTCATTAGACGGATTATAGGTTGTCACAGGCTGTTCGTCAGTCTCTCCGTCAGCAGTGTATACCGCCGGTCGGTGCGGTCATCGGTGACTGCCGTATAGAAGGCTCGCTTCGACCCCACCAGCACCACTCTGTCCCTGGCTCGGGTGACAGCCGTATAGAGCAGCGTCCTCCGCAGCATAACGAACTGACTGTCCACCAGCGGCATCAGCACCACCGGATACTCGCTGCCCTGACTCTTGTGTACCGTCATCGCATAGGCCAGCGCCAAATTCTTCAGCTCGTTCTTCTCGTACTTCACAGGCCTGTCTCCGTCAAAGAGAATCGTCAGCCCCTCCTGCGTGATGTGGAGAATCCTGCCGATATCGCCGTTGAAAACTTCCTTCTCGTAATCGTTCCGGAGCTGCATTACCTTGTCGCCCTCCCGGAAGATGACCTCTCCGTACCGCACCTCCGTCACATGGAAGCCGGGAGGATTCAGCACCGCCTGCAGCCGGGCATTCAGCGACGCCACGCCGCACTCTCCCCGGTGCATGGGGGATAAAATCTGAATATCCGTCCAAGGGTCATAGCCCCGCTCCGGCAGCGCCCGTACCGCTAAATCAACCAGACAGGCGGCCACCCCTGCCTCATTGTCCATGACGATATGGGAGAAACCGTCATCTATCTTCTCCGTCACCGCCGGCAGCCGTCCCTGATTGATGGCATGAGCATTCATGACGATGGGACTCTCTGCCGCCTGACGGAAAATATCCGTAAGCCGTACCGTAGGCACCGCCCCGGAGCGGATAATATCTCTCAGCACCAGTCCCGGCCCTACTGCCGGCAGCTGCGCCGCATCACCTACAAAGATAATATGGCACCCCGGCGGCACCGCCGCCAAAAGGTGCTGCATCAGCACAATATCAATCATGGAGGCTTCATCCACGATGATGGCGTTTGCTTCCAGCGGGTCATCCTCATCCTTGCCGAACATCGACCCGGCAGCTCCCGCATTTGCCTCCAGCAGCCGGTGCAATGTCGCCGCACTGGCCCCGGTGGCCTCCGACAGCCGCTTGGCCGCCCGGCCGGTCGGCGCCGCCAGCAGCACCCTCATACCGTTTGACTTCAGCAGGTCGAGGATTCCCCGGACGACCGTCGTCTTACCTGTGCCCGGACCGCCGGTGAGACAGAACACCCCGTAGGAAAGCGCCGCCACCATAGCCTCCCGCTGACCGTCAGACAGCTCTGTGCCGTTCTTCGCCTCCCAGTCCTCCACCAGCTCCGCCGGTGACTCCACCGAGAGAGTCCGGGCCGCTCTGTCCAGCTCCGCCAGCCTCTGAGCCGTCTCCACCTCGGCTTC
The DNA here is from genome assembly GCA_030523645.1 of Selenomonadaceae bacterium. GTDB lineage: Bacteria > Bacillota > Negativicutes > Selenomonadales > Selenomonadaceae > RGIG250. The sequence continues at coordinate 41,384 of JAUNIB010000010.1, read as the reverse complement.
ATAGAGGAAAGCCGGGTAGTAGTAGTCAGTATCGCCAACCGTTTCGCAGGGAATTTCCCCATTGCTTCGAGCCGTCCGCAGAGCCTCTGCCACAATCTCACGCCGCAGACCCAGGAACCGCACCGTCCTGTTCAGCAGCTCCCCCTCGGGAATACAGACATGGCCGTCCATAGCGATACCGTTCAGCACGCTGGCCAGCCCTGCCTCCAGCCGATCGGGACTGTCTGCCTCCCAGCCGAGGCTACGGGCAATATTGTCCGCCGTCACGAAGCCGATGCCCTGTACATCATCGGCCATCCGATAGGGATTCTTCTCTATTATCTCTATAGCCAGCGAGCCGTATACCTTGAAGAGCTTTGCCCCCAGAGTGGACGGTATACCGTGACTCTCCAGCCACAGCATTATATCCTTCAGCTCAGCCTGCTCCGTGTAGGACTCGTGGATTTTCTTCGCCGTCTTCGGCCCGATGCCGGAGACCTCCCGAAGCCGATGCGGCTCATGGGCAATGACCTCCAGTGTATCCTCACCGAACTTCGCCACCAGCCGTCGGGCCATAGCGGGGCCGACCCCCTCCACGACGCCGGTGGCCAAAAACTTCTCGATGGCCTCACTGTCCGAAGGGGTCACAATGCGGAAACCGTCAGCCTTGAACTGCCGTCCGAAGCGGGGATGGACAGTCCAGCTGCCGAAAAGAGTCACCGCCTGACCCATCGGCGGCGGCGGACAGGGCAGCGTGGCCGAAGTCTCGAAAGACTCCCCATCGAAGCGGAAAACCGAAAAATTCTCGTCACCGCTCTGCCAGATGACCCGGCTCACCGAGCCGGTGATTTCCTCCTGCTCCACAGTCCCGCCTCCTTTTTCTTCATTAATTATCATTTTGATTATATACAATCCTTATATCTATTTCAAGGACAGGCATCGGCCCGCTTTTCCTTCCCATATATCCCGATGCCGCATTTATATCATAGGTAAATCATCCTATATATTTTGATTTATCGCTCAAAATCGAATAATCGCCTTGCCACAACATCATATTTAATGTAAAATGATGATTATAAGATGATTAATCGTGTATAAGATTCGCCATAACCAAGGTTTATTGATTAATCGTCACTCAAATAATTGATTTTACATCAAACACCACCGTTTATAAAACCGTTTTATCGTCATAATGCCGTTAATCACGAAAAGAGGCTCCTATGAATCAAGAAGAACATCGCCGGGAACAATCCTGGCAAAAACGCAAGCTCATAGTCCTGACGATATTGTTTGTCATGCTCCAGGCCAGCCTCCTCTATGCAGAGGCCAACATGATGCACGCCGGACGGCCTATCATCGTTGCTGGGCATGCCTTTACGCCCTTTGCCATCCCCGGCATCCTCGCCGCTCTGAAGGCTATCGTCTGCGCCCTCCTCACCGTCACCGACTACCGGATAGGCGGCCGCATCTCTCTGGCCGTCATCATCCTTGACATTCTGCGTATGGTCGTAGGGCTGGTGATGGGCGGCAGCCTCGGCATCATCGTCGGCCTTACCAACCAGATAATGCTATTTGTCATCATCTGCATCATACAGAGCTACATGAAGAGGGTCAGCACCCGCTCCATCACCGATGACCTCACCGGCCTGAGAAATCGGCGCGGTCTCATGATCGACCTTGTTCGCCGGGGAGAAAAGAGGGATCCCTTCACCCTCATCTACCTTGACCTTGACAATTTCAAGTACATCAATGACACTTACGGCCATCCCGCCGGAGACCGGGTGCTCCAGGAGGTAGCCGGCCGCTGGCAGGCCATCCTGCCCAAAGGCACCGAGCTTTTCCGCATGGGCGGCGACGAATTTGTTGCCATATTCCCCCACGACGGAGGCCCTGCCGCTCTGAAGGAAGCAGAGACTCTGACCGGCAAGCTGGTCACCTGCATCGGGTCGAAGCAGTTTGACCACGATAAAAGCCCTGTGGACAAATACCTTACCGTCAGTGCCGGCATCGTCAGCTACCCCCAGAACGCTCCCAGAACCGACCTGCTCATCGGCTACGCCGATGTGGCCATGTATCAGGCAAAGCGCACCGGCAAAAATAAATATTATGTCTTCGACGAGGACATGGGCAGGAAAATCCAGCGGGAGCTGGAAATGGAAGCCCACATCCGGGAGGGCCTGGACAAGAACCTCTTCTATCTCGTCTATCAGCCCCAGTTCACCTCCGAGGGCAAGCGGCTCCGCGGCTTCGAGTCCCTGCTGCGTCTAAAGACGGAAAACGGCGAATTCATCAGCCCTGGCGAGTTCATCCCGGTGGCTGAGAAAACAGACCTTATCATCGAGATAGACAGGATGGTTCTCCGTCGGGCGCTCCGGGAGTTCCACGATGCTGTCACCGCCCCCGGCAGCCAACTTATGATTTCTGTCAACATCAGCTCCCGGCATGTCACCGAGCCAGACTTCGTCGACGAGATAAGAGCGGCTCTGGCGGAGTGCAGCTTCCCTGCCAATCATCTGGAGCTGGAAATCACCGAATACAGCATGATAGAAAATGTGGACAAGGTGGTAGAGACACTAAACGAGCTGAAAGCCATGGGCGTGGAAATCGCCATGGACGACTTCGGCTCCGGCTACGCCTCCCTGTCATGGCTGGCCAAGATGCCCATCGACCTGCTGAAGCTCGACAAGAGTCTGGTGGATGACATTGCCGGCAGCCCCAAGAACACGGAATTCGTCAATCTCATCATCGCTATGGGACACCTGCTGGGCGCCAATGTGGTGGCCGAGGGTGTCGAGCATGAGACCCAGAAGGAAATCCTCAAGGAAAAGGAATGCAACTACATTCAAGGCTTCCTCTGGTCCAAGCCGCTGGAATACAGCAAAGCGCTGGAATGTGTGGCCGCGGACAGGAAGCTGGACGAGTCCTAACAAGAGAATAACCGACATAAACAGAGCATCCTGCTGAGAAATCTCAAAGCAGGATGCTCTTGTTTATGCAACCGTTTTATTTTTCGGCAAAAAGCAGCTTTACGACATTTACTGCCAGTTCCTTTTCCTTCGCACTTCGCCCGTCAAAGAGCTGCAGCATAATCTTCTTGTACAAATCATCATCTGCCGCCTCGATATAATCATTCAGCAGAAAATCTATAGTTACACCCAATCTATTCGTTAATACAATCAGCTTGTCCAGAGTAATGCTGCGCTCTCCACGCTCAATTTGTCCCAGATATGCTGTAGAAATTCCAATGTCTTCCGATAAATTCTCCTGAGTCAGGTTCAATCGCAGCCGTTCCTCGCGAATCCTTTTACCTAGTTTTTTGTAGTCCATTCACACCACCCTAACGCTAACAGCCTATGTAAATGATACATAAGAATACAGGAAGCTATAATATGCTCTCAGCGTTATTAAGCTATGCTCATAGTTGTATTTTCTCGATAAATTTAGTATTATAGATGAAAAGACTGCAAGAACTATCTCAAAGATAAAATCTGGGAGGCCTATGTCATGCTGCGAAAAATATTGTCAGGTACTCTTGCTTCAATTTGTCTATGGGGCTTCGGCCTGAATACTCTGAGCGCTGAAGCCGCTACTGTCTGCTATACCGAAAGAAATACTGCTGCCAACAGCAGACGGCAATACCGGGAGCAGCAAACCCAACAAGTACAGCAGACACCTACAGTAAATGTTGGCTACATCATAACTGGCGACGATGCAGTACTTCTCGATAATGATACGATGGGATATATCCGTCGTATGTTGAATGTAAAATTCCCCGGCGATCGCTATCCAGTGAAACGAATGGACACCAATGAAGGGGCTGAAACGACTTATGAGGTCGGCCGCAAAAATACTTCCGACAGATATAATCTGACAGAAGCGCACGATGTCCTTATGCAGGAATATGAGCTGCTGGAGAATATTGACAGAAACACCGTTAAACATATTACTGTAACATCCTCGGATAGGCGGGAAAAGACTCAGATGGCTGAGGGCAGAAACTCCACCACTGTTAAAATGGACAGCACAATCCGTCCTAACAGCAGGACTTTGTTCAGCGACCAGCTTTCACAGCTGTCCAAAGAAGAATATGTACAGATGGCTCGTCAGGCCAATGCCCAAGGTGCTGACTATGATTATTTAGTGATGTTCAACATCTATTTCATCAACCACCAGCATAAAGAAAAATATGTCAGCCACACCGATTGGTCAGATTTGTGCATTTCCGTTAAAGCTATTGATGTACAGAGCGGTGAGTATATTGACAGGAGAGAATACTTGAAACGGGGTCGAACAAATTCCGGTAAAATCATCATTCCTCTCCTCCCTGTTGCAATAAAAATTGATCTTGCTCAGCGTCGGGCTATGCGAAAAGCTATTGTCAATGGCATGATTGAATGTTTTGACAATATGCCCATCGGAAAGTATTCCGTCTGTGATAATCCCTACTGCGGAAAAAGGCAGGAAGAGCTGCGCACCGAGGCCACCTTCGGCAAGGTAAATCGCCACTGCGTGAAGCATTGCCACGACAACAACAGCTGCTCCGACCACATGGTAGACTACGCAAAGGATGCTGACCTGCCCAGTTCCTATGTCAATCACCGTCACAAGGTTGATTGATTCTATATAATCTCTGCAAATAAAAAAGACGGCTTCCGCCGTCTTTTTTATTTCTCGTTGTAAAACCTCACCCACCAACTAGACGGGTGAAGAAAATATTACTTCAGTACGCCGATTTCCTTGTAGTACTTGGCAGCACCCGGATGGAGCGGCATATTGGAGATGTCCTTTACGGCATCTTCCGGCTTCAGACCCTTCAGATTCTTCTGAGCCTTGCCGAGCTTCTCAATGTTGGTCCAGAAGGACTTGGTGAGGTCATAGACTACCTGCTCCGGCAGATCGCCGCGGCAGAACATTACCATCTTGATAGCGGAGGTCTTTACATCCTCTTTCTGATTCGGATAGGTACCGGCCTTGATGGTGTAGGGAGCATACCAGGGGTAGTTCTTCTTCAGGTCAGCCATGGTGTTGTCGTCGATGTTGACGAGGTGGCAGCCGGAGGCAAGAGCCTGAGATACGGCAGCGGCCGGAGCACCGGACATAATCCAGGCGCCGTCGATGGTGCCGTTCTGGAGCATATCGGCAGCAGCAGCGAAGCCGATGAGCTGAGCGTCGAGGTCATCCGGGAACTTCATGCCAACAGTGGTGAGGTGAGCGTTGGCTTCGTTGTACACGGAAGAGCCGGCAGCGGCAACTGCGAACTTCTTGCCCTTGATGTCAGCGAGGCTGTTGATACCGGACTTATCGGTAGCTACTACCTGGTTCGGATTCATGTAGAGGCCGGCGATAGCCTTCAGATCCTTGTAGGCATGATCCTTGAAGCTGTCGGTACCGTTGAGGCACTGGTAAGCGTTAGAGGAGATAGCAATGGAGACCTGAGCCTCACCGTCGGAGACCATGTTCAGGTTGGCAATGCCGCCGGCAGATGCCTGGCTGGAAGCATTAACAGAGGGAACGGTCTGGTTCCAGTTGTTGGTGATGGCAGCGCCGACTGCATAGAGGGCACCGGCTGCACCGGCAGTGGGGAAGTTGATTTTCAGCTTGCCGCCGTTGTTGGCCGGAGCCTGCTGAGATGCTGCCTGCTTCGGAGCCTCTTCCTTTTTCTTCTCTCCGCCGCCGCAGCCGGCCAGAAGGCCGATGGACATGGAGGCGATGAGGCCAGCAGTCACGAGTTTTTTCCAGAGTTTCATAGTGATACATCCTCCCATAAAATTTTATTTTGAGTAAAAATTAACGCTAAGTTAAATGCAAATTTGTTGGCAAAGCCAACATCACCTTAATGTAAAGCCTTAGGTATTCGTGTCTGTAAAGAAACCATTGTGAACGCCGGTGCTTGGTGACCCGCGAGTAAGCATACGAAGCGGGAACCTAGCACCGCTGCGTGAACAAATGAGTGCAAACGGGTTTCTGTCAGACACGAATACCGAAGAGATACAACAGATTAGAACCACCGACAAATATCATCTAACGGAAACCGCTCTCGCTCTTTTATTCACGCAACGGTACTAAGCTCTGACAGCGCATGCTTGCTTGTCAATCGCTAAGTACCGGCGTTCATAAAGGTTTCCTTATAGATGATATTGTCGTCGGAATTACATTAGGGAAGGCTCCGCCGTTCCTTTATCCTTACGCATGAACTGATAGACAAGAACGACAGCCAGGCAGCCGAAGCCGATGGCATCGGTCATCGTATCAGCGTAGAGCAGCAGCGGGCAGGCAACAGCCAGCAGGATGCGCTCGACAACGCCCGCGTTCTTAATGACCCATCCTTCCAGCGCGGCAACCAGCGCAATAGTACCGAGGCTGGCCGTGACGATAGCCCAGGCGCTCTGACTCATAGCCACGGTCTTGTCGACACCGATGAGCAGTACGGGATTATCAAGGAAGAAGAATGGGATGATGAAGCCAATAAGGCCAAGCCGCACCGCCCAGATACCTGTCTTTGTCTGGTCACTGCCGGCAATACCCGCCGCTACGTAGGCGCTCATGGCGACCGGCGGAGTGATATTGGACAGGCAGGCGTAGATGAGGCAGAAGAGATGCGCGGTGATAGGCAGAGTGCCGGACTCGATGAGTACCGGGACAGCTACCGCCTGAACGATAACATAAGCGGCAACACCGGGAACGCCCATGCCAAGAATAGTGGACATTATCATGACCAGCAGGCCGGTGAGGTAGATGTTGTTGTTCTCTACGAAGGAGAGAATGAGATAGCCCATGTTGAGGCCGATGGAGGACAGGGTGACGGTGCCGATGATGACACCGATGACGACGCAGCAGACGCCGACGCTGATAGCGGAGCGGGCACCTTCGACGGTGGCAGCCACTATCTTGTCCATGCCCATGCGGGTCTCCTTGCGGAGCCAGCTGGCACCTACGGTAGCGAAGATGCTGACAACGGCGCTGAAGAGCGGCGTATAGCCGACGAACATCATACCCAGCAGAGTTACAAGAGGAATAACGAGGTGACCCTGAGTCTTCAATACCTTCGCTGCCTCGGGAATATTTTCCTTGGAAAGACCTGAGAGGCCGAGGCGCTTCGCCTCAAAGTGGACGGAGAAAAGCAGGCCGAGATAGTAGAGGAAAGCGGGAACGAAGGCCGCCAGCATGACAGCGGTGTAGCTGATGCTGAGGAACTCCGCCATAACGAAGCCGACGGCACCCATTATTGGGGGACAGAACTGTCCGCCGGTGGACGCCACCGCCTCTACCGCGCCGGCGAAGTCCTTCTTGTAGCCGGTGCGCTTCATTAGCGGGATGGTGATGGTACCGGTGGTGGCAACGTTAGCGATAGCGGAGCCGTTTATCATGCCCAGCAGGGCAGAGGCTACGACGGCAACTTTTGCCGGACCGCCGGAGGTCTGACCGACGAGAGTCAGGGAGAAGTCATTGATGAAGTCGGAGAAGCCGCTGTGCTTCAGGAACGCGCCGAAGACAACGAACATGAAGATATAGGTAGCGGATACGCCGATACCGGTGCCAAGTACGCCCTGAGTACCCCAGAACTGAGTGATGAGAACTCGCTTCAGGGTGAAACCGTTGTGACCCAGGAGACCGGGGAGATATTCACCGAACCAGTTGTACCCCAGGAAGATGAGCGCCAGGAACATGAGATTGCCGGAGGCTCGGCGAGCGGCCTCGAAGACCAGCAGCAGCGCCACGGCGGCGATACCCAGCTCGAAGTTGCTCACTCGTCCGCCCATCGCGGCTATCTTCGTGTAGTTCATGATGAGATAGCCGAAGGTACCGACGCTGAGGACGATACAGAGGATATCCCACAGCGGCGGCATCGTCCGTATCCGCTTCTCCTTCTTGTAGGTTGGGAAAAGCAGGAAGGTGAACACCAGCAGGAAGATACAGTGGAAGGCTCTCAAGTTGATAGCGCTGATGGAGCCGATGGTGGTGAAGTATAGCTGGAACACCGTCCAGAGACAGAGCATACCGACGATGAGCTTGCCCAATGGGCCGGTATAGGTACGCATCCGGGAGTCGGCTTCCTTTTCCTCCAGCATGGCCTGAGCTTTTTTCTCCAGCTCGGCGTCAGCTGCAAGGATTTCCTTTTTTTCTGACAAAGAACACACCTCAAGTTTCAATATATTGGAGTGATTATACCACAAAGTACCACTTTGGGCAGTAAAATTTCTTCCTTAATGTATTGCCTAGGCATAACAGTCTGTAAAGAAATCATTATGAACGCCGGTGCTTGGTGAGCCGCGAGTAAGCATACGAAGCGGGAACCTAGCACCGCTGCGTGAATAAATAAGTGCAAACGGATTTCTGTCAGACTGTTATGCCGAGGACATACAACTGATTAGACCCACCGACAAATATCATCTAACGGAAACCCGCTCTCGCTCTTTTATTCAGGGCAGCAAATTACATCAGCATCTTGGCGTCAAATACTGCTTCTACATTTCTGCTCCATAAACACAACGAAGCCGGCTACTGCTAATAGCCGGCTTCCAACCAATTTTCCCGGGAGCTGACAATCGCAAGTCAGCAACCTTCGTTGTTTTTATTTTAGCATCTTATCAGGGGATTTTCAAGCATCAAAATGCTTCAGCAGGAGCCATATCAACGGCACAAGGCTAACCGCTTCTTTTGCTTGTCGCCCTTTCAAATTGCCCCGAATTGTGCTATAATCAGCATGTAAAAGTGTTTATTCCCATCAATAATATAGACAGCATAAAAACTTTGAGGTGATATTTTTTGGATTACGGTCAGGATAAAATCGTTTCCGTCGACCTTGCGTCGGTAATGAAAAATTCCTATATCAACTACGCCATGAGCGTCATCGTCTCCCGTGCGCTGCCGGATGTCCGTGACGGCCTGAAGCCTGTTCACCGCCGCATCCTCTACGCCATGCAGGAGGCTGGCATGGGCTCCAATAAGCCCTACAAGAAGTCTGCCCGCATCGTCGGTGAAGTACTGGGTAAGTACCATCCCCACGGCGACAGCTCCGTATACGATGCCATCGTCCGCATGGCGCAGGACTTCTCCATCCGCTACCTTCTGGCGGACGGCCACGGCAACTTCGGCTCCGTAGACGGCGACCCTGCGGCCGCAATGCGCTACACCGAGGTCCGCATGTCCAAGATATCCGAGCTCATGCTGAAGGATATCGAGAAGAACACCGTTGACTTCACCCCCAACTACGACGAATCGCTCAACGAGCCTACCGTCCTCCCTGCCCGTTTCCCGCAGCTGCTGGTAAACGGCTCCGAGGGTATCGCCGTCGGTATGGCCACCAAGATACCGCCCCACAACCTGAAGGAAGCCATTGACGGCGCCCTCATGGTCCTGAACAATCCGCAGGCCACCGTCGACGACCTCATGACCGTCATTCAGGGCCCGGACTTCCCCACCGGCGCTCAGATAATGGGCTTCGGCGGCATCAGCGATATGTACCACACCGGCCGCGGCTCCATCAAGATGAGAGCCGTCAGCCACATCGAAGAGATAAAGAACGGCAAGAAGCAGATAATCGTCACGGAGCTGCCCTATCAGGTAAACAAGGCCCGTCTCATCGAGTCCATTGCCCAGCTCCATCGTGACAAGAAGGTCGAAGGCATCACCGCCCTCCGGGATGAGTCCGACCGCGACGGTATGCGCATCGTCATCGAGCTGAAGCGCGACGCTACCCCGAAGGTAGTCCTCAACCAGCTCTACAAGCATACCCAGCTGCAGGAGACCTTCGGTGCCATCCTGCTGGCTCTCGACGGCGGCACTCCCCGCACCATGAATCTGGCGGAGATACTCACTGCCTACATCGAGCATCAGAAAGTCGTCACCCGCCGCCGTACCGAGTACGAGCTGGACAAGGCCAAGGCCAGAGCCCACATCTTGGAAGGTCTCACTATCGCCCTTGACCACCTTGACGCAGTCATCACCACCATCCGTCAGAGCAAGGACGGCGAGATTGCCAAGGCCGCTCTCATGCAGGGCTTCGGTCTCTCCGACAAGCAGGCTCAGGCCATTCTCGATATGCGTCTCCAGCGCCTCACCGGTCTGGAGCGTGACAAGATCCGCGAGGAATATCAGGAAATATTGAAGACTATCGACTGGCTGAACAGCGTCCTCTCCGACGAAGAAAAGCTCAAGGGCATCATCAAGGAAGAGCTGGAAACAGTCAAAGAGCAGTTCGGCGACGAGCGCCGCACCCAGATTGTAGCCGCTGACGGCGAGATAGACCTGGAATCTGTCATCCCCACCGAGGACATCGTCGTCACCCTCACCAGAGGCAGCTACATCAAGCGCCTGCCCCTCACCACCTACAAGTCCCAGAAGCGCGGCGGCAAGGGAATCACCGGCATGAAGACGAAGGATGAGGACATCGTCGAGACGCTGCTCCTCACCACCACTCACCATACCATCCTCTTCTTCACCAGCCGCGGCCGCGTCTACAAGCTGAAGGGCTACGACATCAACGAAGCCACCCGTCAGGCCAAGGGTCAGCACCTGTCCAACCTGCTGCAGCTCTCCGGCGGCGAGAAGATAACAGCGGTTATTCCTATCCGCAAGTTCACCGGCGACTGCAAGAACGACAAGGAGCGGGAGCAGGTAACTCAGTTCCTTGAGGAGAACTTCCTCCTGATGGCCACCAAGCGCGGTATCGTGAAGAAGACCCCCCTCTCCGCCTTTGACAACATCCGCTCCGGCGGCATTATCGCCATCAAGCTGGACGGCGACGATGGCGACAAGGCCGAGGGTGAAGGTCTGGAGGCTGTGGCTATCCCCAACAGCGGCGGCGACATCCTTACCGGCGGCGACTTCGACGACGGCGACTTCCTCCGCAGCGAGGGCGAGGATGAAGCAGACGGCGGCATGGACGAGCTTATCTCCGTCCGCCTCACCAACGGCACCAGCGATGTCATCATCGGCACCAGAGACGGTCAGGCCATCGTATTCAACGAGGCCGGCGTCCGGGCTATGGGCCGTCAGACTCGCGGCGTGAAGGGCATCACCCTTGTGGACAACGATGAAGTCATCGGCATGGATGTAGTAGAGGATCTGGCCAACGACGGCCGCGAAGTCCTCGCCATCACCCAGCTGGGCTTCGGCAAGCGCACCCCGCTGGTGGACTACCGCAAGACCGCCCGCGGCGGCAAAGGCGTCAAGAACTTCAAGGTCGCCGAGAAGACCGGCTCCGTCATCGGACTGAAGCTGGTAAAGGGCGACGAGGAGCTGCTCCTCATCACCACCGGCGGCATCGTCATCCGCACTCCTATCGGAGACATCCGCAATGTCAGCCGCAACACCAGCGGTGTAAAGGTCATCACTCCCACCCCCGGCGACATGGTTGCCTCCTTCGCTGTCAGCGACATCAAGGACGAGGACAGAGACGATGACAATGCCGGACTCCGTGTAGTAAAGGCCGAACCAAACGAAATGGAAAAGGCCGCCACACTGGCCCGAGAGGCCGAGGCTGCCGACAAGGCCCTTGACAATCTCACCGGCCCGACGGAAGAAGAATAATATAACCTGCTAAAGCCAAAGGCTGTGCAGAATGAGCAATCATTCCGCACAGCCTTTTTACGCGGACAGCTGCCAAAAAACGGCACAAAAAAGGGACCGGAAAAAATGATTGCTCATTTCTCCAGTCCCTTATATTTTACGATTTTGCTTTAGTCCATCTCCGGGCCGGCTACTACCAGCTCTACGCCGTGACGGGCGAAGACTTCCTTCCACTCTGCGGAAGGCTCCTCGTCGGTGATAATCATATCGAAGGTATCCCAGGGGGCAATCACCGCAAAGGCGGCCCTGTCGAACTTGGTATTGTCTGCCAGCAGAATCTTCTTGGCTGCCCGAGCCAGCATCTCCTGCTTGATGACGGCTTCTTCCTCATCGGACTCCAGTACGCCGCCGATAAGGTCAAGACCCTTGCAGGCAATGCAGGCCACATCAGCATTATAGCTGCGGATAGTCTTTACAGCTACCGGGCCGGTGAGAGCCAGAGCGTGCTGCTTCAGCTTGCCGCCGGTGGAATAGATGGTGATGACACCATCGGAAGCCAGGGTCAGAGCCCGGGCGCTGTTGGTCACTACGGTAATGCCGCGCTCACCCTTCAGATAGGTCAGCAGGGCGAGGGCAGTGGTGCCCGCATCAAGCATTATGCGGCTGGAACCGGAAATAATAGAGGCTGCCTTCTTGGCAATGCGCTCTTTGCCGTCGCTGTTTACAAAAGTACGACGGGTGAAGGACAGTGCATCTGCTACCGGGGCTTTCAGGACGGCACCGCCATAGTTTCTGGAGAGAAGGTCTTCCTTCTCCAGACGCTCCAAATCGCGGCGGACAGTTTCTTCCGTTACCTTGAAATCTCGCGCCAAATCACGAACATATACTTTTTCGTCTTTTTTCAGTCTTTCCATTATAGCCTTGCGGCGTTCAATTCCCAGCATAATCTCGCCCCATTCATCATTTGTTATTGTTGACTCTGTTTTCTTTACCGATATTCTTTATTATATCTGTTTTTTCTTTTTTTTTCAATCATTATTTTACAAAATTTACCAAAAAGTTTATAATAGCGTAAAGTGGAATTATGTGTGCTTTCAGGCAAAAAAACGCAAGAATTTTAAGGATGGGAAGTGACAATATGGCAGCTGTTGACCGCTTCGGTCGGGAAATTGACGACGATCAGTTCAACCTCACCTTCGAGAACGGCGGCCATGTCAGGATGCTGGGCGAGCGGCGGGGCGCTTCTGGTGGCGTCAGCGGCAGCGAGTCCTTCCACTCCCCTTACTTCCGGGAGGCAATGGCCGAGCTGCGAGCCGGTCAGAGTGCCGTGAAGCCGGTGCGTACCCGGGGGCTGTCGGCAGGGCTTGTCATCGCCGCCGTGGTCTTCTGCTACGGCCTGCTGGCTATGGACATCCCCGTCATCTACTTAGCCTTTTCCTTCATCATCTACGCCTTTGCCCCCACATTGGGCAAGCTGTCACCGGCTCACAGCGCCGCCATACAGCAGGCGGTGCGGACATTCTCCGTCACAACTTTCGTCGGTGCGATAGTGATGGCGATGGTGTAGTCTTAGTGTTTTACCCCTCCGGCCTCGCTACACTCGGCCACCTCCCCTGCGAGGGGAGGCTTTTCCGCTACGAAAAAATAGAGACGGCAAAGCCGTCTCCACCTTAATGTAATTCTGCCATAATATGATTAATTAAGAAAACCGTTTATCCACGCCGGTACTTAGCGACCTGCGAATAGGCATATGAAGCAGGAGCTTATGTACCGCTGCGTGGATAACCGAATGAAAATGAGTTTTCGTTTAATCATATTATGCAGTCAATAAAAACCAATATGCAGTTTCGTTCTATAGTGAACAAGGAGCAAATCATGGATAAATACACCCGTCCTGACTGGACCGAATACTTCCTCGACATCGCCGGCGCTGTGGGCCGCCGGGCCACCTGCCTCCGCCGCCGCTACGGCGCCATCATCGTCAAGGACCACATCATCATCTCCACCGGCTACAACGGCGCCCCCCGGGGCGAAGCCAACTGTCTCGACATCGGCACCTGCGAGCGCGAGCGTCTAAATGTCCCCAAAGGACAGCAGTATGAGCTGTGCGTGGCAGTCCACGCCGAGCAGAACGCCATCATCAACGCCGACCCGGAGAAGATGGAAGGCGCTACCATCTATATCGCCGGCTACAATGCGGACGGCTCCCTCGCCAGCGGCCAGCCCTGCCTCCTCTGCCGCCGTATGCTCCGCAACGCCCGCATCAAAAACGCCGTCTATAAAGACGCCGACGGCAGCATCGTGGACATCGCACCGAAGGATATTAAAGACTGACTTTCGTGAATAGCATCTGACGAAAACACGCTCTCGCTTGATAGTCAACACAGCGGTACTAGGCTCTGACTGCGTATGCTTACTTGTCAATCGCCAAGTACCGGTGTTGATTAACGGTTTTCTTACAGATACTATTCACTTTGGCATTACATTAATGTGGAGACGGTTTCACCGTCTCTTTTTTTGTACCAAAATGGTGACAGTAAAAAAGAGACGGCAAAGCCGTCTCTACCTTAATTTAAGTTGGGCGGTACAACTTTCTGTAAAGAAACTATTATGAACGCCGGTGCTTAGCGACCTGCGAATAAGCATATGAAGCAGGAGCTTAGCACCGCTGCGTGAATAAATAAGCGAAAGCGAGTTTCTGTCAGATAGTTGTCCGTCCATATTTTTATTTACTCGACATTATTCACGTTTTTTCATTTCCCTACGCAGAAGCGGCTGAAGATATGGTCGACCACATCTTCCGAAGCGGTGAGTCCCAGTATCGCCCCGAGGCTGTCGACCGCCGCCGTCAGGTCGATGGTGGCGCAGTCTGCTCCCAGTCCTGCATTGATAGCGTCAGCCGCCGCCCCTACGGACTTCATGGCCTCCGCCAGCCGATAGGCTTCCCACTCGGTAGCCACGCCGCCCTCCGTCAGCTGCTCGTCGCTGACACCGGAAAGGGCATACTCCCTGATTGCTGCCGTAAGCTGCTCAAGTCCCGCCCCTTCTTTAGAGGAAATATTGAACAGCTGTGCCTTATCTCCGGCGGCTTCCTTGATAGCGGCCTCCGTATCGTCACAGCCCCTCAGGTCGCTCTTTGTAATTAACAGGAATACCTTTTTATTTGGCTCCCCTTTAGGGGAGCTGTCGCCAAAGGCGACTGAGGGGTAAGCAGACTGGTTGTCTTCTGATTCTTCACCCCTCCGGCACTTCGTGCCACCTCCCCTAGAGGGGAGGCTATTATACGGACTAGCTGTTACCCCTCCGCACTTCGTGCCACCTCCCCTAGAGGGGAGGCTATTATACTGACTAGCTGTTACCCCTCCGCGCTTCGTGCCACCTCCCCTAGAGGGGAGGCTATTATACGGATTAGCGGTTGCCACTCCGGTCAGACTATTCAGCAGCTCCCGGTCATCCTCAGACAGCGGCCGACTGCCGTCAAAGAGGGCCAGTACCAGCTCCGCCTTCTCCATAGCCGCCCGGCTCCGCTGGATTCCCAGCTGCTCTACCCTGTCTTCGGTATCCCGGATGCCTGCCGTATCAATGAGCCGCAGGGGAACGCCGCCGATATCCGCATACTCCTCCAGACTATCTCTGGTGGTACCGGCAATATCCGTGACAATGGCCCGCTCCTCACCCAAAAGCGCATTCAGCAGGCTTGATTTGCCCGCATTGGGCGTACCGACAATAGCGGTAACGAGACCGTCCCGGAGAATCTTGCCCGTGTTTCGGGTGCGGTAGAGCCGCTCCATCTCAAGGCATATCTCCGACAGCTTCTCCCCGGCCTCCTCAAGGCTCAGCTCCTCGATACCCTCCTCCGGGAAATCGATAAGCGCCTCCAGATGGACGAGGATATCCAGTATATCTTCCCGCCAGCGGCTTACCTTCGCTGAAGCCTTGCCGGACAGGTGACCTGCCGCCAGCTTCAGGGACGCGGATGTCTTCGCCTCTATCACATCCATGACCGCCTGCGCCTTCAGGAGATCAAGCCGTCCGTTCAAAAAGGCTCTCCGGGTATACTCACCCGCCTCAGCAGGTCTTGCCCCCAGCTCACAGCAGGCCGCCACTATCTCCCGCAGCAGCACCGGCGCACCGTGACACTGCAGCTCCGCCACATCCTCACCGGTGTATGAGTGGGGAGCGCGCATGACGATAGCCAGACCGTCATCAAGCCGACGGCCGTTGATGACGATATTTCCATAGACAGCCCGATGGCTCTCCGCCTCGTTAAGACTCTTGCCGCCCAAGGGTGCGAAAACCTTACCGGCTATCTCGACAGCCTTTTCACCGGAGAGCCGGACGATACCCACGCCGGCCCGGCCCCGGGCAGTAGCGATGGCAACGATTGTTTCTTCCTGCATGATTCCTCTACACACATTATTTCTATAAATCTTCTACAATCAAAGGCTCCCCTGTAGGGGAGCTGTCTGCGAAGCAGACTGAGGGTAACCTATAATCCGTCTCATAGGCTCCCCTCTAGGTGTGCCTGAGCACTTAATGAGCTTGCGAATTTAGTGCGAGCCATGCAAACTGCTTAGTGATATCTGCGTGAAACGAAGGATGAACTTAGCAGTTTGTAGGAGCTGTCGCCGCAGGCGACTGAGGGTAACCTGTAATCCATCTCATAGGCTCCCCTCTAGGGGAGCTGTCTGCAAAGCAGACTGAGGGGTGATGGCTAAAACGTTTCCTCTCTTTACCCCTCCGACCTCGCTGCGCTCGGCCACCTCCCCTGTATGGGAGGCTTTTATACGGATTAGCAGTTACCCCTCCGACCTCGCTGCGCTCGGCCACCTTCCCTGTATGGAATGCTATTTATCCCTGCTTATCAGTATCTTTATCGCCTCGACAGCCGTGCGGATAGCCGCATCCGTATCGTGTACCACAGGATTGTCCAGCCCGGCGGCCTCCCGCTCCTGATTGGCCACTACAAGGAATACGGAGCCGGCCCGCACCCGCAGGAACTGGGCCACAATGAACAGGGCAGCGCTTTCCATCTCGGAGCAGAGGCAGCCCATCCGCTTCCAGGCCTCCCACTTGTACAGCAGCTCCCGGGCCGCCGGCATTATCTCCGGATTATGCTGACCGTAGAAGGCATCCTTGCACTGGGCTACACCCAGATGCCACGGCTTCCCGATTATCTTTGCCGCCTCCGCCAGCGCCGAGGTAACTGCGAAATCGGAAACCGCCGGATACTCGATGGGGGCATACTCCCGGCTCGTTCCCTCGTGACGGATAGCCGCATTGGCGATGACCAGGTCGCCGCTTTTCACATCCAACGGAATGCCGCCGCAGGTACCCACCCGGATGAAGGTATCGGCTCCGCACTTCACCAGCTCCTCCATGGCAATGGAGGCCGACGGGCCACCGATACCGGTGCTGGTGACGCTGACCTTCTCCCCGCAGAGAGTACCGGTATAGGTCACATACTCACGGCTGTCAGCAATAAGCTGGGGATTTTCAAAATAAGCGGCAATCTTCTTGCAGCGCTTCGGGTCTCCCGGCAGGATGACATAGCGGCCTACCTCTCCGGCCGCGACCTGAATGTGATATTGACGATTGGGATCTTCCGAATATTTCATGGCAAAGCCTCCTCTGTGCGGATAGAGTCGTTCTTATCTTTTTTCAATTATATCATTATTTCCCGCTTTGCGGAAAACCTAATGGAAATATATAAAAAGCCGACGGCCAAAATGACCATCGGCTTGATATCTGTTATTCCTTCGGCTGCTCGCTTGCCTGAGCTGCCTCAGCTTCCTTCTGAGCCCGGATGACGCTCTCATTGAACATGGAGAAATCCGGCTCATAGTTCGGATCGGTGTAGGGAGACTTCTCGAAGCGACCGCCGCTGCGGCCGCCACGGAACCCACCACGGCCTCCGCGATCTCCGCGGAAACCGCCTCTGCCGCCGCGACCGCCACGGAATCCACCACGGCCGCCACGACCGCCGCGGAAGCCGCGCTCTTCGCTCTGCTCACCGGTCTGCTCGGTCTGCGGAGCCTCGTAGCCGCCCTCGACCGGCTCGGCCTGCTCGTAGCCGAAAGCCTCCTCGAAGGTACGCTTCGGCGGACGATAGCCGCCGCGGCCGCTGCCGCTGTGACCACCGCGATAGCTGCTGCGCTCATACTCACCGTGACCAAGGTTCTTCGGCTCAATGACGACCTTGCGGTGCGGCTCCTCGCCGAAGCTGTAAGTCTTGACCTTCGGATTGTCCTGAAGGGTCAGGTGAATAATCTTGCGCTCATGGCAATTCATCGGCTCAAGCATAATCTTCTCGCCGGTCTTGCGTGCCTTGTCAGCCAGACGCTTGGCCAGGAGACGCAGGGTCTCCTCACGGCGGGAGCGATAGTCCTCAATATCGATGAAGATGCGGCGACGATTCTCGTTGATACCGCAGTTCGCGGCCAGATTGGTGAGATACTGGAGGCTGTCCAGAGTCTGACCATGCTTGCCGATGAGGACACCGAGATTGTCACCGATGAGATGAATGGTGGCTATCTCGCCGTCATCGGTAACAGTAAGGTCGATGGGGAGATTCATCAGACGGAAGATATTCCGGAGGAAAGCCTCAGCCGTCTCGATGACGCTGAGCTCCTTCACAGTGACGCGAACCTTGGCATCGGTACCGCCAAAGAGTCCCAGGAAGCCGGATTTCGGCTCGGTGATTACTTCCATCTCTGTCTGTTCACGGCTGACGCCCAGTTCCTTCAGGGCGTTCTCATAGGCTGCTTCTACAGTCTTGCCGGTGGCTTCAATAATTGCTGCCATTTATTATCCTCGCTTTATAGTGTTTCCTTACTTGTTCTTTTTCGGGCGCTTGAATTTCTTTACCTTGCGCTCCTTGACCTTGCTCTGAGCCTCGGCAGTCTCTTCGCTGCTCTCCTTAGGCTCGGCAGTTTCCTGGGCAGCGGGCTTGGCTGCCTTCGGGGTGAGATCCTGACGATTCATCCACCACTGCTGGATGATCTGGACACAGTTCATGGTTACCCAGTATACGATGAGACCTGCTGCGAACTGAAGGCTGATGTAGCCGATGAACAGCGGCATGATGAATGTCATGTACTTGAGGGACTTGTTGCCCTCAGCAGCAGTCTGGGCAGATACGATGTAGGTGGTAGCTGCGGACAGCACCGGCAGAATGTAGGTGGGATCCGGCTCGGAAAGGTTGGCGATCCAGAGGAAGCTCGGATTGCCTTCGTAGGTGAGGGACTGCAGTGCATAGTAGACCGCCATGAGTACCGGCATCTGAATGAGCATCGGCAGGCAGCCGTCCAGCGGACTTACACCGATCTCAGCGTACAGCTCCTTCAGCTTGGCCTGCATGAGCATGGGGTCATCCTTGTACTGAGCCTGAATCTTCTTGATTCGCGGCTGCAGGGAGCCCATAGCCTTCATGGACTTGACCTGCTTTACAGTCAGCGGATACATGGCGCACTTTATCACGATAGTAAAGAGTATGATAGCCAGACCGTAGCTGGGTGCGCCCGCAACGCCCGTCATCTTGTAGAACAGCTCGATAAGGCTGGCTACGAGGTGGGCAATGGGATCAAAGATTCCTGAAAAATCCAAAAAATCACATCCTGAATCTAATGAATGGGTAAATCCGAAATACTTGCGTGACTATGATAGTAATACCTGTTGATGTCGGTCACGGCACAGGGTCGTAACCGTACGGCCCGAAAGGCCGGCAGCGAAAAATCCTCTTGATCGCCAGCCAGCCGCCCTTCATTGCTCCGTATCGCTCGATAGCGGTGAGAGCGTACTCTGAGCAGGTAGGATAAAAGCGGCAGCAGGGTGACTTCAGAGGCGAAATGCAGCTTCGATAAAACCGGATGATGGCGATGAGAATTGATTTAGCCATAGCTTTCACTTCAGAAGCTCGGTCTTCTTCAGCAGATAGCGCAGCTCCCGGCGGATGTCCTCCGTATGAGCTGTGACTGCGGCAGGCCGGCCGATGAGCATCAGGGACCAGCCGGTGGCTATAGACTCCTGCTCCAGACGGAACGCCTCCCGGAGGATGCGCTTCACTCTGTTGCGGACTACGGCACAGCCCAGCTTCTTCCCGGCTGCTACAGCCAGCTTGGTGGGGAGCTTCGAATATTCCAATACCACGGACTCACGGACGGATTTTTTCACTCCGGGGTTCTCCGGGCCGCGCCTCAATGCGCGGAGTATTATATATCGTCCTGACGAGCCCTTTCCCTTTGCATAGACAAGCTGAAATTCACTTTTCTTCTTTACGATACGCCGGCGGGGCAAAGTGAGTTTTTTCATGGGTAGCCCCTGTCTGTCTAATATAAAAAGAAGGGGTGATTACACCCCTTTCAATTATGCAGACAGCTTCTTTCTGCCCTTCTTGCGACGGGCTGCGAGTACCTGACGACCGCCCTTGGTCTTCATGCGCTCACGGAAACCATGATCCATCTTGCGCTTATGCTTGTTCGGCTGATAAGTTCTCTTCACGGCGAATGCCTCCTTTTTCTTCTATTTTTGGGCATAAAATCCCGCTATCAATCTAAATAAACGATTCTAGCCATCGGTTATTATATAAAATTCCACGGGTGTTTGTCAACCACTATATATTGTGTCGCTGTAAGGCCCAGAACACAAGATTAGAAAAAATACATCTGTAAGGAAACCGTTATGAACGCCGGTACTTAGCGATTGCCGAATGAAATGACGGCAGAGCTTAGTACCGCTGCGTGAATAAATTGAGCGGGAGCGGGTTTCCGTCAGATGTATTTTCTATGCGCTGAACTCTGCTGCTCTGCGCCTCACTCATCCTCCAGCACATAGATGTCTACGTCCTGACGGCCCCAGTCCAGGGATTCCTCGTAGGTGTCCATGCAGAGGTCTACGATATTGCCCACCACAGCGCCGCCAATATCGGCTGCTATAGCGGTACCGTAGTCCGGTATCCAGAGCTTCGTACCCAGCGGAATGAAGTCCGGGTCTACCGCTACTACGCCGTGGCCTGCCGGCAGTCCGGTATAAGTCGCATCTCCCGGGTCACCGCTGTAGGCCACAGTATCGCACTCCAGCACCTTGACATAGCGCTTCAGTCCTTCATCGGTCATGACCGTGCGCTTCGTGCCTCGGGTGACTACCTTCTCCACCGGCTGCTTCAGTATCTCCCGGTGCAGCTCGGCTATCACCTTGCCGTCTGCCACCACATTGACCACCTTGGCCAGTCCCTTTGCTCCCTCGCTGTTCACCTGATTGACACCGAAGTCCATGTCCCGGTTGTCAATATAGCGAATAGGAGAAGCAATTTCTATTTCCTCGTGCTTCAGCTCCTGATTTCCCGTCAGCACATACACATCCATACCATCGGTCAGATGCTCCTTGTGGGGCGGATAGACCTTGTGGTGCTAATGCTCTATCTTCAGCTTCTTCAGAGCCTTGCCTACGGTTTCTTTATCTGTCTGGAGCTTCTCCACCTTGCCGTTCATGTGGAGCGTGAATGTTTTCATCTCTTTTGCCGGCTCATCGCCACTGCTGCTGAAGCCGCAGAATACCAGCACTGCTGTCAGCAGGAGCGCCATTGCGCCCAGATGTAAAAACTGTCGCCTCTTTTCATTGTTTATCATGTGTACCTCCTGTGTGTTACTAAAGAAAGGCTCCCATTCAGGGGAGCTGTCGCCGCAGGCGACTGAGGGTAACCTATAATCCGTCTCATAGGCTCCCCTCTAGGGGAGCTGTCTGCGAAGCAGACTGAGGGGTAATCAGACAAATTACCGTCTCTATCTTTACCCCTCCGCCCTTCGGGCACCTCCCCTATAGGGGAGGCTATTATATTGATTAACAGTTACCCTCCGCCCTTCAGGCACCTCCTACAAACATGCTAAGTTCATCCATCGCTTCGCTCGGATATCACTAAGCAGTCTGCTTGGCTCGCACTAAATTCGCAAGCTCATTAAGTGCTCAGCGCACCTGTAGGGGAGGCTTGGCTTTTATTTTCTTAAATCCCTCTCTATTGTCTCCTTCAGCAGCTTCGCATACTGCTCTACGCCGTCGTCGTTGGGATGAACCTCATCTCCGGCCAGCCACTCCGGATGACCGTTGACCCTGCTGTACCAATCCACCACTCTGACATTCGGCCAGCGCTTGTGCATATTGGCAATGTAATCGTTGTTCATCTTTATCCAGTCGATATCGACGCCGAAGGTATTGACCCAGAATATCCGCCGGTCCGGCCCCAGCATATCCAGCAGGGCCACCGTCTGCTCCTCGTAGCGCTCAGCTCCGCAGATAGGGCCATTCGTACCCAGAGCAATGACCACCGTGTCCCCCATCCGTCCGGCTGCCAGCAGCTCCTGCGCCACCGGTATACCGCCGCCTACATAGCGGCAGACATCGGCATCGATATAGCAGTCCGGCAGGACTCTCTTGACAGCATAGGCCGAGCCGAGCATGACCGAGTCACCGATACAGATAATGCCGGAGGGCACCTCCACCGTCATCGGAGGCTTCTCCTCTTTGACTTCCGCCGCAGGCTGCTGCGGCTTCTCATCCTTCTGTCCCTCAGCCGCCGGAGCCTGCTCCTGATTCTGCTGACGAAGGAGAGCAGCATTCTCTGCCATTCGCGCCTTCAGAGCCTCTGTATCGGCCGCCTTCTGCCAGGGCGCCGCAGCTATGCCGTAGCCGCCCCAGACCATCATTACTGCTGCCGCAGCAGCAGAAAGCTTCATTATAATACTATTTTTATCTGAAAATTTCCTAACAGATATTCCCGCGAAGCCTTGCTCTGCCTTGTCGGTAAGCACCGCCAGCAGCACCATGGCCGCGATTTCCGCACTGCCGGCTGCCGGAAGACCCACAGCCTCCTCGGTGAGACCGAGCTGACGACTCAGCACGATGACCGGATACTGCCACAGGAAAATGCCGTAGCTGTATCGGCCGATGAACCCGGTGACCCTGTTCTCAAAGGCTTCTCCCTGAGTACCATTCTCCCGCACCGTCAGCCAGACAAGCAGGCAGAACGCCGCCGACATTGCCGCCATGCCGCCCTGATACAGCAGCGGCCCGCTGCCGTCCACCGTCAGATAGGCAGCCACAGTCAGCGCCAGCAGCAGTCCGTAGGCCAGCCACACGGCGGGAGAGGACTTCCGATGGCGCAGTTCATTCTCCGGCGACCGGCGAAACAGAGAGCCTGCCCCACGGTAGAAGCCCAGCGCCGCACCCAGCAGCAGGTCATAGATTCGGCCTACCGTGCCGTAGTACAGGGGAGTCACATCTCCCTCCGGATTAAGGCCGAACTGCTTGGGAATATACCCGGCCATGATAAGACCCACTATGGCCAGCAGCAGGGCGCCTTCCTTCCGGCCGCAGCCGCTGCTGACACCCCGGTACAGGAAAAATATAACGGGGAAAATCAGGCAGAACTGCAGCTCAATCCCCATAAACCACATGTGGGTAAAGGGATCCGCCCCCAAAATCCGGGTGAAATAGTCCGCATTCTGCTCTATCTGCCAGAGATTGTTGTAGCCGCCCACGATGGACAGCAGCTCCGGCCCCATGCCTCGCAGGAGCTTGGGCGCAATAAGCTGGCAGGCTCCTGCCGTCACCAGCAGCACGATGATGAGGGAGGGATATATCCTCCGCACCCGTCGGCGGTAGTACGCGGTCAGGCTGAATGGCTTCTCGTCATTCAGCAGCTTCGCCGCTCCGTAGGCCGCAAGAAATCCACTGAGGATAAAGAACAGATTTACCCCCAGAAAGCCGCCCGGTACCAGCGCCGGGAAGACATGGAAGAGGGTGACTCCGATGATAGCAAGGCTCCGGAGCCAGTCAACGCCCCGCAGCCTGCCGCTCTGCATTCCTTCCTCTGTGTCGGCTGAAACTTTGTGATTCAAGGAATCAGTACCCCATTTCTTCCAGCAGCTCTATCGAGGCCAGTACCTTCCTCGGGCAGAAAGTGAAATGGAGATCCTTCTCGTCGAACTCCTTCTTTCCCTCCGGGGTGGAAATATCGCAGCCCAGCAGCTCCCGGCACAGCAGAGAACCGTTGCGCTTCTTGAACTCATTGCCGAAGGCAATGGTATCGGCATAGCACTTGGCCTTTCGCTCCGCATCATCGGGAGTGGCATTGCCGCCCTTCATACCCAGCGCCAGCATACCGCCGCTGACGGCACCGCAGACCTCACCCTTGCGCATGCCGCCGCCGAAGCTGCACATGAGCTGATGTATCTTCTCCACATCCTCGCCGTACTTCTCGGCAAAGTAAGTCGCCGTAATCTGCGCGCAGTTGCTCCCCGCCTTGAACTTAGCGACGATTTTCTCCAAATCCGTATTTTGAGCCATGATTCTCTCTCCTTTTGGAACATTCTTACAATTAAACTTAAATTATTATTTTATCCTATCGTCCATCATTTTGCAAACCGGGAGACTAAATGTGTGGTATAATAAAAGGCATCATTGACGGTTAATCATCAAGCCGTGACCCGCGATAAATCTTAATATATCGTCCGTGAAACACACCTGACAGATACTCATCTAATGAAAGGAGCCAAATCCATGAAATTCGGCAGCATCGACTTTGACAACTACCTAAAGGACTACCCCAACAAAGAGGGCTTCTTCGGCCCCTACGGCGGTGCCTTCATCCCTGAGGAGCTGAAAGCCCCCATGGCCGAAATCACCGAAGCTTACTTCAAAATTGCCAAATCCCGCAAATTCATTGCCGAGCTTCGCCGCATCCGCAAGGAATTTCAGGGCCGCCCTACCCCCGTCTCCCATCTGGAGCGCCTCTCCAACAGCCTCGGCAATGTCCAGATTTACGCCAAGCGCGAGGACCTGAACCACAGCGGTGCCCACAAGCTGAACCACTGCATGGGTGAAGCCCTTCTCGCCAAATACATGGGCAAGAAAAAGATTATCGCCGAGACTGGTGCCGGCCAGCACGGCGTTGCCCTCGCTACCGCCGCCGCCTACTTCGGCCTTGAGTGCGACATCTACATGGGCAGCGTTGACATCAAGAAGCAGGCACCTAATGTGGCCCGCATGAAAATCCTCGGCGCCAGAGTCGTCGAGGTCACTCACGGCCTCGCCACCCTGAAGGAAGCTGTAGACAGCGCCTTTGAAGCCTACATGAAGGAATACAAGGACTGCATCTACTGCATCGGCTCCGTCGTCGGCCCCCACCCCTTCCCCATGATGGTCCGCGACTTCCAGCATGTAGTAGGCGAGGAAGCCCGTGAGCAGTTCCTCGAAATGACCGGCGAGCTGCCGGACACCATCATCGCCTGTGTCGGCGGCGGCTCCAACGCAGCCGGCTTCTTCTCCGGCTTCATCAACGACCCGGTGGAAATCATCGGTGTCGAGCCGCTGGGCCGCGGCCCGAAGCTGGGCGACCACGCCGCCAGCCTCTCCTACGGCAGCGAAGGCATCATGCACGGCTTCAACTCCATCATGCTGAAGGACGAGAACGGCGACCCCGCCCCCGTCTACTCCGTAGCCAGCGGCCTCGACTACCCCTCCTCCGGCCCGGAGCACGCCTACTGGAAGGACCTTGGCCGGGTGAAATACGATGTGGCTGACGACGAAGCCACCATCGACGCCTTCTACAAGCTCTCCCGCATGGAGGGTATCATCCCCGCCATCGAGAGCAGCCACGCTCTCGCTCACGCCATCAAGCTGGCCAAGGAGCGCGACCACGGCTCCATCCTCGTAAACCTCTCCGGCAGAGGCGACAAGGATATGGACTATGTAATCGAACACTTCGGCATCCCGGAGAAATAATTGACAGCAAAAGAGGCTCGGAAAATGAGTTATCATTTCTCGAGCCTCTTCTTTGTTAACCTCATGCTCCCATCGGCGCAAACTCAAATTTCAGCCGCATTCCCATACCTGCCGCTAAACGCTTCAGTGTCCGCAGCGACGGATTGGCATTGCCGTTTTCCATTTTACTGATATCCGACTGTGCGATACCTGTCCGCTCTGCCAGCTGCTTCTGGGTCAGCCCGCTTCTCTTTCGGGCATCAATCATTGCCTGAATTATTACAAACTCGTCCTCCAATGCATCGTACTCTGCCTTAAACTCCGGATCTTTCATCTGCTCATTGAGGAAATCTCTGAACTCGCTCATAATTCGTGCCCCCTCCTGCTCTCATAATCCTGCTTATATTTCTTTGCCAGCTCCAGCTCTGCCTTTGGCGTCTTCTGCGTCTTTTTCACAAATCCGTTTGTGAGTATTTCCTTCTGCCCAGAAAAGAAAAAGTACAACTCTCTCGAAATATCGCTGCCCACCTTGGCTCTCAATTCAAATATACCATTCCCCAGGCTTTCAGAATGCGGCATTCTCAAGTCCGGACCGTTATTTTCCAAGAGTTCAATAGTTTTGACCACTTTCGCCCTCATTTTAGGCTCCAGTTCAAGCAGAAATTCCTTCGCTGGTTTTCTGCCGTAGTATAAAATTCAACATCTATGTGCATGACATCACCCGAAACCATTATATAGGATATATCCTATATAGTCAAATTGTTGCCCTGCAATATTGCGGCCTGTCTGTAAATGTTCCCAACCGGCTTCGCAGAGCAAACCGTCCTCTCCACGTAGTTGCTCCGTCAAGCTAACAAAGGCTGTAATAAAGCGGCCCCAGCGTACAAAAAGGACTGTGCAGTCGCACAGTCCTTTTTCATTCCTATTTACTTTTTATTTCTACTCTTTTGCCTGACGGATAGCGTCCAGCTCCTCGCCGGTGAGGGTATAGGTGCTGGTACCGTTCTTTATCGGCTTTACATGTCACCGGGGGACGATTCCCAGTGACACACTTTTTATATATACTCAACAGGAATCACATAATTATCCTTCTCCAGCGGCAGAAAGTTTTCCGAATTGCAGACCACGCACCCCTCTGCAACATTTTTATCCGGGAAGCTGTTTTTCAACACCTCGAAATGCTTTATATCCTTCTTATCCGGAGCTGTTTTCTTCTTCACTTCGATGGGATATATATTATTGCCCTCCACCAGCAGGAAGTCTACCTCTGCCATATCCGAATTGCGGAAGAAATATATCTCCGGCTGACGACCTGCATTCAGATATGACTTCATTATCTCCATGAAGACATAATTCTCATAGATATTTCCCGCTGCATTTCCCGCCGCCAGCACCTCAGGCGTACTCCACTTGCAGAGATAGCATACCAGCCCGGTATCAGCGAAGTAAACCTTCGGTGTCTTCACCATTCGCTTATTGATATTCACGAAATATGGCTGCAGGATAAAAATAATCCCCGAAGCCTCCAAAATCGACAGCCAATTCTGCGCTGTCCTGATATTGATATCCGACTCTCTGGCCACCGACTGCAGATTCAGCAGCTCTCCGGTTCTCGCCGCCAGAGCCGTCAGGAATTTGGCAAAGGACAGCATGCTCCCCACCTGCCCCAGCTGATGAACATCCCGCTCGATGTATGATGTTACATACGCTCCCCAGAAATCTTCCCAGCCTATATTCTCATTGCTGTACAGCTCCGGCATACTGCCCCGGTGTATCCTGCCCCACAAATCCGGCAGCGGCAGCCGCTGCACCCTGCCCCTGCCGCGCAAATATTCCTTCGTCGGCAGGAAAGGCTTGTCAAAGGATTCTCCCTTAAACTCGCGAGCAGACAGTCCCAGCATTTCCAATGGAAACACCCGACCGGCCAGGCTCTCGGATATTCCCTGCATAAGACTGTACCGCTGAGAGCCGGTAATGAAGTACATTCCCGCCTGTCTGTCCTTATCTATTTCGTATTTTATTGATTGAAAAGCCCCCGGCGCCCGCTGTATTTCGTCAATAACCAGCGGCGCTCCGTGCAATTCCAAAAAGCCCTGCGGGTCGCTTACCAAAGCATTGTGGACACCGATATTATCTAAAGTAAAATACGGCATATCCGGCAGGATTTTTTTCAACACCGTGCTTTTGCCTACCTGCCTTGCTCCTGTAACCAGCACTGCGGGGAATGCTTTGCCCAGCCGCAAAATAGTGTGGCTTATGTGTCTCTCTATATACATACCGGTACTCCTTTTCTGTCATTTTAATATCGCACTACAATTTTAGCAGAAAGTTTTCCCTATTACAAGGCTGTTAAATTTTGTCTACAAAAAACAGGGCGACCAAAGTCGCCCTGTTTTCGTATGTATGTCACCGAGAATCGTCCCCGGGGACACACTTTTCATTCCTATTTACTTTTTATTTCCACTCTTTTGCCTGACGGATAGCGTCCAGCTCCTCACCGGTGAGGGTATAGGTGCTGGTACCGTTCTTGATAGGCTTTACATAGCTGCGGGAGTCCTCCCGACCGAAGATGCTGGAGAAGACGATGCCGTCGTTGTTCTGATCCAGCAGAGCCACGGCATAGCTCAGGTCGCTGCCGGTATCGGCGAAGGCAGAGAAGCGGACGACACCGATTCTGTTCACCGAGATATTCAGCAGGTCGGAGAGACGCTTCTGCTCCGCCTTGATGTCCACATTTTCCGCCGCCACCCGGTCGGTCTTGGCGATATGAGTCAGCAGCATCTGCTCGAAGTCCTTGCCGGTCTGCTCGCCGGTCATCATCTGACGGTACCGCTTCTTCAGCCCCGACAGAGACACCTGCAGGCAGATATTCCAGATGAGCAGCACAACCGACAGGCCGGCCAGTCCCATCACGATATTCTTCATATTAGCTGTTATGGGGTCCACTATTACTTATCTCCCTTCAGATGGTAAACTTCCGGCTGGCAGCCCGGAGAGCTTCTTTCTTGCTCTCTACATCACTCTCGTGACGGTCGCTGAGGATACCCAGTACCCGCTCCAGCTCCTCCCGGGAGGATACCTCTATCTCGATGCGGCTCTTCTTCTGACCCAGCTTGATGTGAGCGATGGTTCCCAGATAGAGCTTCAGCTTGTCCTCGCTCTCCTTCAGGAACAGCTCATCGACTCCTGCCAGGCTTTCGGTCTTCTTGCCGCCGTCCTGAGCTTCCTTCTTCTCCATAGCCGCCAGTCTGGCGCAGAGTGCCTCGGCAGCTCGGGCGGACAGCCCTTTGGCCATGATTTCCTCGGCGGCAGCGATACGATTCTCTTCCTTGGCGATTGCCAAAATTGGACGGGCATTGCCCACGGAGAGAGAGCCGTTCTCCAGTGCCTCGATGGCAATCTGCGGCAGCTCCAGCAGACGGACGAGATTTGCGATAAGGGAGCGGCCACGACCTACCCGGGTCGCCAGCTTCTCCTGCGTGAGACCGTAGGTCTCCATGAGAGTCACATAGGCTTTGGCTTCTTCAATGGGGGTCAGATCGCGGCGCTGGATGTTCTCGATGAGAGCCACCTCGCTCATTTCCGCATCGCCGTACTCCTTGATGACAGCCGGGACGGTCTTCAGTCCCGCCATCTTCGCCGCCCGGCAGCGGCGCTCACCGGCTACAAGCTCATACTTGCCGTCCTCCAGCTTCCGGAGGATGACCGGAGTGACGACTCCGTGGAGCATTACCGATGCTGCCAGCTCCTTCATTGCTACCTCATCGAAGGTCTTTCGGGGCTGGTCCTTGGCTGCGACGATTTTATCCAGCTCTATTTCCAGCGGCGTACCTGCTGCCGCCGGCTGCTCCGCCGCCTGGGGAGCAGTCTCATTTTTATTCCCAAACAATGCGTCCAGGCCCTTGCCCAGACCATGTTTCTTACTTGCCACGGTTAATAACCTCCTCGGCCAGCTGGACATAGGCCTCGCTGCCCTTATTTGACGGATCGTGTACCAGCACCGGCATACCGAAGCTTGGCGCCTCGGCTATGCGGACGGAGCGGGGGATGACTGTATCGTATACCGCATCCGGGTACAATGCCCGGACACCCTCGGCTACATCGGTGGTGAGCTTCGCCCTGCTGTCGTACATAGTCAGCAGGATGCCCTCTACCTTTATCCGGGGATTGAGGAACTTCCTCACATTCTCGTTAATAGTCCGTACCAGCAGGGACAGACCCTCTACCGCATAGTACTCGCACTGGAGCGGCACCAGCACGCCATCGGCGGCAGTGAGAGCATTGACCGCCACCATGCCCAGCGAGGGCGGACAGTCGATGAGGACGAAGTTGTATTTCTCCTGAGCCTCTGCAATGCTGTCCCGCAGGAGAATGAACCGCTTATCCTCCGGCAGCTTCGCCAGCTCTACCTCGGCACCGGCCATATTCCGGCTGCCGGCTATGATATCGAAATCATAGCGGGTATTGATGACAGC
The DNA here is from genome assembly GCA_030523645.1 of Selenomonadaceae bacterium. Classification (GTDB taxonomy): domain Bacteria; phylum Bacillota; class Negativicutes; order Selenomonadales; family Selenomonadaceae; genus RGIG250. The sequence continues at coordinate 11,664 of JAUNIB010000010.1, read as the reverse complement.
CTCCGCAAAGGTCACATCTCCGCTCATCAGGTCGTAGATGGATGACTTCACGCTGTCATGGCTGAAGCCGGCACCGCTGGTGGCATTGCACTGGGAATCGCAGTCAATGAGCAGCACCTTCTGCCCCAGTCGCCCAAGAGCGCAGGCCAAGTTTACAGCCGTAGTGGTCTTGCCTACGCCGCCCTTCTGATTGACGATGGCAATAATATGACAGCCCTGCACCTGCGGCATGGCTATTATCTTGCGTACCGTCCTCTTTGCGGTTGTCTTTTTGGCGGCAGCCTTCTTTACCGGCTTTGCGGCCGATTTTTTTGCGGGCATTGCCGCCTCTTTTTTGTCAGTCTGAGCCATGATATATCTTCCTGTCCGTCATCTCAGTAAAATCAAAACTATCCTTATTATTTTATCACAAATACATAGTAGTAGGAAGTTATTTGAAAATTTTGTCTTGACCTCACCCATAGTCCGCCCTTTCTAAGGGCGGGGGACCGCCGTCAGGCGGTGGCGGGTTCGTCCTGCCGGTGCTTAATCTATTCTGCACAGGCGCAGCCAATGCAGATTTCTCTATCACACAGTCTCTCTGAACAAATCATCTAACACAACGGTATTCACAAAAGCCCCGCTGTGTTCATTGTCTATCAGTCCAAAAGTGGTTATCAGCGTGCTATGGACAGCCATCTTCGGCGACACCATCTCCGCAAGCAAAGTCTGCCTCCGCAATATTTTGGCATAATAATCTTTCTCTACCTTAAAGGGCCCGCTATAATACTTTATTTCGCACATATTAATAACATTATCATTTCTCGTGATAAGCAAATCTATCTGCGCACCTTCGGTATCATCTTCTTTTTTTGACCAGGCGCTTTCCTCTGAAATAACAGCAGGTATCCCCAAAGCGGTTTTAATCTGTTCTATATGGTTAAAGCACACATTCTCGAATGCATATCCTCTCCAAGTTGAAACCGCTGCCGCTGTGACATTTTGCTGCCAATACTTTTCGCTGACCTTTTTCTGATGTTTTAAGAAGTGCAGGTAAAAGATACAAAAGGGATCTATGAGCTTATAGTGTTCCTCCCTCTTGCCAAAACCAAACGGCACATATTTTATGACAAAATCGCTTGATATCAATGCGTTCAGATTACGTGATAAACGCCCACCGTCTGTTATTTTTAATCTGTCTACGATTTCTTTTCTGGTATATCCTGCATTCCTTGTCGAGAGGAGCTGCACGATACTCTTGACCGCTTCCGGATTAACGAAAACAGAGGCAAATAACCTGTCATATTCCTCACGAAGTACAGCGTTTCTTCTGAAGAATAAATTGTCTACATTTTGCGCCAAACTCATTTCCGGATTAACATATCCCATATAGTACGGGATACCGCCAAAAATCATATAGCTCTGGGCGATATCATACCTGGACATATTAACGCGGTTGCTTTGATACAAAGCCTCACATTCATTCAACTTGAACGGAGCCAGCTTTATTTCATAGGTCACCCTGTTGTACAGCCCGCCGTGATTATTCAGCAGCTTGTCCTGAATCCACGAATTAGCGCTTCCGCATACTATTACCATGATATTTTTTCTATGGCATGCCCAGGTATTCCAAAAAGCCTCAAATGCTCTGATAAAACCAGATTTAGGCGTATCAAGCCATGGCAGCTCGTCAAGAAATACGACCTGTCTTTCCCCGTTATCTCTGTCCTGCAAAAACTTCTCTAAGAGCAGAAACGCATCAAGCCAACTTCTAGGCTTTTCGCATTTATCCATTCCCTGAACATCAAGAGAATTATAAAAGTGTTCCAACTGCAAAGACAGCAATCCTCTCGCATTTTCATCGGCCGGCGAAAGTCCCGCATGCCTAAAGGTTATCCGATTGCCAAAGGTTTCATCTACAAGATAGGTCTTTCCCACGCGTCTTCTGCCATATATTGCAACCAGTTCAGCCTTATTTCCGTTATATAAACGGTTTAATTCTTTGACTTCCTGCTTTCTTCCTATCATTGAATCGCTCCCAAAGTGGCGGTGAACGCCGTTTTTTCCATGTTCATCGCCGTTTTGTTTTAATATAGCAGACAACAAAGCGGCGGTCAACACGATTTTTACTCTGTTCACCGCCGCTTTTTCAGTCCGCTCTTATTAATAAAATCAAAACCATCCTTTTATCGCAAGCACACAATGGTAGGAAGTTATTTGAAAATTTTGTCTTGACCTCACCCATAGTCCGCACCGACACATCCAGCCTCCCCTAGAGGGGAGCCTTTCTCGCAGATTCGCGAGACAGATGAGGTCTCCTTCTGTAATTTCTCACGGATAAAAGCAATCAAAAGTCACAAAGGCACCGCCAGCTGGCTCGTCCCTCTGTCCTCGAAGGCAATCCGTCCGTTCAGCAAATCCGTCAGCTCCCCCATGAGAGCCTCCTTCGCCTCCGGCTCGATGAGCAGCTCCGCCGTCACATCCGCGGCATAGGCGGTATCCGTTATCCGCAGCTCCTTCTTCCGGAAGAAATTCTCCAGCGTACCGTAGAGATTATAGTCGCAGGTCACCGCCAGCCGGCTGTACTCACCCACTGACAGCTTCTGCGCCTCATTGATGGCCAGCACCGCCGTATCGCCGTAGGCCCTGACAAGACCCGCCGCCCCCAGCTTGATACCGCCGAAGTACCGGGTCACCACACAGGCCACATTGGTGAGACCGTTCTTCCCCAGCACCGACAGGATGGGCTGCCCAGCGGTACCGCCCGGCTCCCCGTCGTCGCTGGACTTCTGCTTGTCCCCCGCCGGAGAGAGAATCCACGCCGACGGATTGTGCCGGGCATCATGGAACTCCTTCTTCACGGCGGTGACGAACTCCCTCGCCGCCTCCTCCGTCTCCACCGGAGCAAGGCTCGCGATGAACCGGGAACGCTTGATGACTATCTCCGCTCGCACCGGAGCGGCTATTGTAATGTATGCCATATCTTCCTCTGTTTGTTGAAAATGCTGATTTATTCTAATTAAATCTAGCATATAACATAACCGCCCGCAACAAAAAATCTCCCGCTCATCTCTTAATGAACGGGAGACACTGTCAAGCAGCCTTCTGATAATCCAGTACGGAAACTTCCTGCATCAGATTCTTTACCGTATTTACCAGCTCTTCAATTCTTGCCGCAACTTCATCCGTGTAATACTTTTCTCCACATTGCTCACACTCTTCACAAGGAACATTCTTTATCACGATTACCGACCCGTGATAATTAACGACATGCGTAGTGGTGGACGGCGTTACGGTCTTGCATTTGCAGTACATACACATGTTATTTCCTCCTCGTCTTCAAGTCTTCCATAAATTTAACCGTATTCGGGCGATATACCGTAATAAAATACAGAAATTCTCCATCCGTCCCAACGACAGCATGGAGAGGCTCCGCCCCTGCAGAACATCCAAAAATCAGACAACTGGGATGGGGAAAATCATCCGGATAATCCTCGATGACTTCTCCATTTCTCACACAGGATTTCGCATCCTCTCGTGAAATATCCCGCTCGCCCATCCTTTCAAGACAATGAGCAGACCAGCGGATAAAGCCGGACTCCAGCAGGTCACGCAGCTTCGTTATATCCATAGCTCCACCCCATTATACAACATCATAATGAAATATTGTACCCATCGTTTACTGACCGCGCTCCGCCATAAACAAATTCCGCAGCCGGGAAACTTCCTTCTCTGTAAACAACGCAGTAGGCGTCAGCAGGACAGAGATTTCCCGCAGCCGATGGCTCATGACCTCCTGCGGCACATCCTCCTCGGCCTTGCAGTAGTTATCCGCCGCCCGGCTGGTCTCCTGTATCATCAGCCGCAGCCCCTTCGCATAGTCGGCCGTCCGATGATAGATGACCGCCGTCAGATCGTAGGCCTCGCCCTCCAGCTCGATGGGCGGCTTCTCCCGGCGGATATCCCGCTCCGTCTCCGCCATCTGGGCCGTCAGCTCCTCCAGTCTCCCGTAGGCCGCCTCCACCCCGATTTCCTCCGCGGCGAACTGCCGCTGTATCAGCAGATAGCTCTGCCACACCCTGTCCAGCTGCAGCAAATGCTCCTGATGCTCATCATACCACTCGGCGAAAACGCCGCTCTGCCGGCTCATAGCATCATCCTTGGCATGGATAGCCGTCCGGCCCTGAGCCGGCTCATCCCCTGCCGGGAGACAGCGGAGCAGCAGCCCCAGTCCCACCAGCAGACACAGCAGCCCCGCCAGCCGGGTGTAGCGGCGGCGCCGCCGCTTGCCGAACCGCCGGGAGCTGTCGATTATCTTTATCGAAGACATGATTAACTCTCCTGTAAATTGCGTATCAGTAATACTCTACCACAGCCGCCCCCCTGCCGCAATATGTGTCAGCGAGAACCGTCCCCGCTGACACAAAACCATCCCCACATGACACACAGACACATAAATTAATTGAAGTCAATTCGTGAATATCATATAATAACACTAGATTAACTACAACAGGCGGTGAGAGCATGAACAAAACGGAAAACAACAGCGAAACCATCGTAGAATTTCGCCACATCACCAAGCGCTTCCCCGGCATAGTGGCCAACGACGACATAAACCTCGCAGTAAAAAAGGGTGAAATATTTGCCCTGCTGGGCGAGAACGGAGCCGGCAAAAGCGTCCTCATGAGCATACTCTTCGGCATGTACGAAGCCGAAGAAGGAGAAATATACATCCGGGGGAAGAAGGAACAGATTGACTCCCCCATCAAAGCAGCAGCCCTGAACATCGGCATGGTCCACCAGCACTTCAAGCTGGTGGAGAACTTCACCATCGCCGAAAACATCATCATGGGCGCCGAGCCTATGAAGAAAGCGGCCGGTCTTTTCCCTGTGGTAGACATAGACTACGCCAATGAGAAAATCGCCGCCCTCTCCAAAGAATACGGCCTGGAGGTAGACCCCACCGCCCGCATCGACGAAGTACCGGTAGCCGTCCAGCAGCGGGCCGAAATCCTGAAAATGCTCTACCGCGACGCGGAAATCCTCATCTTCGACGAGCCTACCGCCGTCCTCGCCCCCAAGGAAATAGAATACCTGCTGGACATCATCCGCCGCCTCCGTGACGGCGGCAAAACCATCTTCCTCGTCACCCACAAACTGAAAGAAATAAAAGCCATCGCCGACCGCTGCGGCATCATGCGCCGGGGCAAGCTCATAAGCGTCCACTCCGTAGCCGACACCGACCTGCAGGAGCTGGCAAACCTCATGGTCGGCCACAAAATAGAACTGACTCTGGACAAAAAGCCCCCCGCCTTCGGCGAAAACATCCTCACCGTGGAGCATCTCACCGTCACCGACCGGAACAAACTCCCGGTGGTCAACGACATCTCCCTCTCCATCCGGGCGGGAGAGATATACGCCATCGCCGGCGTCTCCGGCAACGGCCAGCTGGAGATAGCCGACGCCGTAGCCGGCATGATCACCCCCACCGCCGGCCGCATCACCCTGCAGGGACAGGACATCACCGGCTGCACCGTCCGCCGGCGCACCGAAGCAGGCATCGCCTACATCCCTGAGGACCGGCAGCGGGTCGCCGTAGTCATGGACATGACCCTCCGGGACAACATGGTACTGAAAAGCTACTACCGCCCCCCCTTCGCCGACGGCCTCTTCCGGGACACCGCAGCCGCCGACACCTACACCGCCGCCGCCCTTGAGAAATACGACGTCCGCAGCGGACAGGACGGCGACTCCATCATGCGTACCCTCAGCGGCGGCAACCAGCAAAAAGCCGTCATCGGCCGCGAAACAGACCTTGACGCCGCCCTCATGATATTCGTCCAGCCCACACGCGGCGTAGACATCGGCGCCATCATGAACATCCGCCGCCTCATGCTGGACCTCCGGGACAAAGGCAAAGCCATCCTCCTCATCTCCATGGAGCTGGAAGAAATCATGGCCTGCGCCGACACCATCGGCGTCATCTACGGCGGCGAAATAAAAAAGACCGCCCCCCGCGAAGAGTGGACAATAGAAAAAATCGGTGAATACATGATGGGCCTGGGAGAAAGGAGTAAAGCAAATGAATAAAAAACAAGCCATCTCCGTCTCCCTCATAGCCATCGCCGCCAGCCTGCTGGCAGGAGCTATCCTCCTGCTCATCCTCGGCAAAGACCCCATAGCGGCATACACCCACCTCCTCCAGGGCTCCGGCCTCCTGCCGAAAGCAGCCTACGCCGCCCACCGGGGAATGTTCACCGACTTCATGAAATTCCTCACCGCCATGGCCCCCATGCTGCTGGCCGCCCTCGCCTTCGCCGTAGCCCTCCGGGGAGGAATGTTCAACATCTCCATCGCCGGACAGATGCTGGCCGCAGGCTTCACCGCCTCCCTCTTCATCGGCTACAGCAGCCTGCCCGCCCTCATCGCCCGACCGCTGGCCGTCACCCTCGGCCTCATCACCGGCGGAGCCATCGGCGCCTTCATCGGCTGGCTGAAGCACCGGTTCAATGTCAACGAAGTCGTCTCCTCCATCATGGTGAACTACAGCCTCATGTACGGCATATCCTTCGCCATCAACGCCCTCTGCCTCGACCCGGTATCCCGCCAGTCCGTCCGCGTCGGCGAAGCAGCGAGACTCACCCTCCGCAACATCCCCCTCGGCGACTACATCACCGACATATCTCTCGGCATCCTGCTGGCACTTGCCGCCGCCGCCCTCGTCCACATCTACATGACCCGGAGCATCGCCGGCTTCAGCGCCCGCATCGCCGGACTCAGCCCCACCGCCGCCCGATACGCCGGCATCGACCTCTGCCGCCACTACACCGGCACCATGGCCTTCTCCGGTGCCCTCGCCGGCCTCGCCGGAGTCTGCTACTACATGGGCTACTACGCCTCCATACAGATGAAAGTCATGCCCTCCATGGGCTTCGACGCCATCGCCGTATCCCTGCTGGGCTGCAACAACCCACTGGGCATCATCGGCGCATCCTTCCTTATTACTATACTGAACAAAGGAAGCATCTACATGAGCGCCATGTCGGGAGTAGACATGGAGATAGCCTCCCTCATCATCGGCACCATGCTCATCTTCTCCGCCTGCACCGCCTACATGGGACAGAAACTCTACGGAAAGAATAAAGGAAAGGAGACGGCAAAATGATGCACATTATCACCGACAGCCTCGCCTTCATCCTCCCCCTCCTCATCATGGCCATCGGCGGCATCTTCTCCGAAAAGAGCGGCGTCACCAACCTCGCCCTCGAAGGACTGCAGGGCTTCGGAGCCTTCGCAGGAGCCGTAGCCGCCGCCCTCTGCACAGCCCACCTCGCCCCCGGCTCTGCCGCCCCCTTCTACATCGCCCTCCTCGCTGCCGTCATCGGCGGCGCAGTCTTCTCCCTCCTCCACGCCCTCCTCTGCATCCGCTTCCGGGCCGACCAGGTAGTCAGCGGCGTCGTCATCAACCTCTTCTCCCTCGCCCTCACCACCTGCCTGGCGAAAAGCTTCAACCGCATCTTCTCCCACACCGCCCAGAACCGCATCAGCCTCGACATCGCCCCCCAGCTCCCCGGCGGATTCTACACCTTCGAGCTTATCATCATCGCCCTCGCGGGCCTGTGCTGGTTCATCCTCTACCGCACCCGCTTCGGCCTCAGACTCCGGGCCTGCGGTGACAACCCCAACGCCGTAGACGCCGCCGGACTCTCCGTAGAGCGCATCCGCTACACCGCCGTCATCATCTCCGGCGGACTCTCCGGCCTCGCCGGCATCTGCTTCGCCTACTCCGTCACCGGCTGCTTCAGCTCTGCCGTCTACATGGGCTACGGCTACCTCTCCATCGCCGCCCTCATCTTCGGCAACTGGACCATCCTCCCCACCCTGAAGGCATGCCTCCTCTTCGGCCTCGCCAAATACCTTGGCTACGAGCTGGTGAAACACCTGAACATGCCCAGCAGCTACAGCGACCTCGTCATGATACTACCCTACGCCGTCACCCTCATACTCCTCATATTCTACTCCGGCTCCACCCGCGCCCCCCGGGCCCTTGGCGAAGCCTTCGACAAAGGAAAGAGGTAACCCATGAAGCTGAAAAAAACCCTCCGCCTGCTCATCACCCTCCTCCTGATACTCACTCTCACCGCCCTCTCCGGCTGCGGCAATAAGGCAACAGCTCCCCGGGACAAAGACGCCCTCCGCATTGCCCTCATTACCAGCCCCGAAGGAGCGCAGGACAACGCCTTCAACCGCAGCAGCTACGAAGGCGTGCAGAGCTTTCTTAAAACGCACCCGAAATCTACTCTCACCTGCATTCAGGAATCCACCGGCGAGCAGTCGGCGGCACTCCTGCTCTTGGAAAATATCATCGCCGACTTCGATGTCGTCATCTGCACCAGCTTCGTCTTCGGTGCCGCTACCGAGCTGGGCCGGGAAAACCCCGACACCCACCTCATACTGGTAGACTGCTCCGCTGCAGGCCCCGACGGCCAGCCCACCGACGTCCCCAGCATCTTCGGCATGACCTTCGCCGAGGAAGAGTCCGGCTTCTGCGCCGGCGTGGCCGCCGCCCTCACCACCCGCACCGGCAAAGTGGGCGGTCTCTACGGCATCGCCTTCCCCTCGGTAGTGAACTACCAGTACGGCTTTGAATCCGGCATCAACTACGCCAACAAGCACTACGGCACCCACGCAGAAAACATCTCCCTCCCCTCCTACTCCGGCATTGATGTCACCGGCAAAAAGGTCGGAGGCAACTACGCCGGCTCCTTCGCCGACCCCGCCACCGGCAAAGTCATCAGCAAGGAGCTCTTAAAGCAAGGCTGCGATGTACTCTTTGGCCCGGCCGGAGCTACCGCCAGCGGTCTTTTCACAGCGGTGAAGGAAGCCCCCGCAGGTACCTGGGCCATCGGCTTTGACGCCGACCAGTACGATGAAGGTGCCATCGGCAATCGCAACATCATCCTCACCTCCGCCCTCAAGCGGATGGATCTCAATGTAGAGCGCCAGCTCACCCTCATCGCCGAAGGGAAATTCCAGGGAAAGAACGAGCGGCTGGATGCCGCCGCCGACTCCACCGGATATGTGAAAACCCCCGGCCGCCATCAGCTGGCCCCGGAGGTCATAGCAAAATTGGACGAAGTAATGCAGCTCATCAAAGAAAAGAAAATAAAACCGGCCGCCTTCGGCACACCCTACACACCGGAGAACTTCCCCGGACTCTAAGGGAACGGCTGACAGCCGATTTTCCGCCAAAAATCTGTCATTTGCGAACTATATCTGCTATTCGCGAACAAAGTATTGACTATACCTGTGCAAAGTGATAGATTTTTGGCGGAAAATTTCGTCCGCCACCGCCGACACCTAAATACCTTCCCCAGAGGGGAAGGTCAAGAACCGCCAACAACTAAAAGGCTCCCCTATAGGGGAGCTGTCAGCGAAGCTGACTGAGGGGTAATAGACAGACGAAATCGCTTATTTGTTTACCCCTCCGCCTTCGCGTTGCTCAGGCACCTCCCCTAGAGGGGAGGCTTACCCCAAAAATCTTCCCCTATGGGGAAGGTGGCAGCCGAAGACTGACGGATGAGGTAACATATAATCAACCCAAATACCTTCCCCTCTGGGGAAGGTGGCCGAGCGCAGCGAGGTCGGATGAGGTCAAGCAGACAAACCTCACCCACCGGCTTCGCCGGTCCCCCCTCTCCAAAGGAGAGGGTCACGCACCGCTGACAACTAAAAAAGGCTCCCCTGCAGGGGAGCTGTCAGCGAAGCTGACTGAGGGGTAACAGACAGACAAAATCGCTTATTTGTTTACCCCTCCGCCTTCGCGTTGCTCAGGCGCCTCCCCTAGAGGGGAGGCTTACCCCAAATACCTTCCCTATTGGGTGTGCATGAGCACTTAATGAGCTTGCGAATTTAGTGCGAGCCATGCAAACTACTTAGTGATATCCGAGCGCAGCGAAGGATGAACTTAGTATGTTTGTAGAAGGTGGCAGCCGAAGGCTGACGGATGAGGTAACATATAATCACCCCAAATACCTTCCCCTCTGGGGAAGGTGGCCGAGCGCAGCGAGGTCGGATGAGGTCAAGCAGACAAACCTCACCCACCGGCTTCGCCGGTCCCCCCTCTCCAAAGGAGAGGGTCACGCACCGCTGACAACTAAAAAGGCTCCCCCAAATACCTTCCCTATTGGGTGTGCATGAGCACTTAATGAGCTTGCGAATTTAGTGCGAGCCATGCAAACTACTTAGTGATATCCGAGCGCAGCGAAGGATGAACTTAGTATGTTTGTAGAAGGTGGCAGCCGAAGGCTGACGGATGAGGTAACACAGTCATCAACTGCAATTTACATAGACAACCGGAGGAATAAACAATGAAACTTATGAGCAACCTGAAGAAAAAACAGATTTGCGCCGCCATTATCTGCGGACTGATGTTCACGGGGGGGCAGGCGGAAGCGGAAGAACCTGTGCCGGATTTGTATGGTGCAAATGAGCCCCATACAGTATCGGGGGTAACCGGTTATGCTACAAGGAATAGCGCTGAGGCTGTTGTAACCGGTGCGGATTTCATCGTTACCGGTTCTGGCTGGCCGACTGTTTATGGCGGCTATAGCGATAGCGGTGCCGCTGTACATGATAACAAAGTTACCTTAAATGGTACAGAAGTAGGGTATAATGTTTATGGCGGTTATAGTAGTGGTGGAGCTGTGTCCCGTAACACGGTAATAATAAAAGGGGAGAATGTAATTAAGGGTACATTTTCAGATGGTTCAGGTCGGGTTTGTGGTGGTTATGACGATGGTACCGGCGGCACTGTATCCGGTAATACAGTAATTGTTGAAAAAGATTCTACATTAAAAGGTTTTGTTTATGGCGGCTATGGTGACAGCTCCTCTGCCAAAGATGTCTCCGGAAACAATGTATATATCTATGGTACGGTAGACGGCGATGTATATGGCGGTAAAATAAAAAATGCAAGCGGAAGCATTACTAATAATACCGTCACTTTGGGCAAAGCAGACGACACCGATGCCAAGGCTCAAGTCAAGAACCTTGTCCTTAATGAAAAAGGTGGCAAGACAACCGGCGGCGGCATCCTCAATGTCTACAACTCCGGGCATAGTGTTGGGGGCAAGCTCTTATCGAATGATACAGATAATTTTAAGTTAGCTGATGGCGCAACTATCAATTTTTACATCAATGCTGCTGATATGACTCAAGTACCTGAGAAAGTTAAAACCATGCTGACTGTTGGGGGACCCTCTACTCTTGGTGGTGTAAACATCAGGGCAGGCGTGCAAAATGCTGGCAAAATTTGTCAGGGTGACAAAATAGTTCTTCTTCATGGAGACGGCAACCTGGTTGTTTCTCCAGAACTGATTAAGCCGATGAAAGCTAGCGACGGCATCATGAAGGCTGACCTTAATATTGAACTATCGGATAACTTTGTGGATCTATCTGATTATAAGTATGCAGCCTCCAACGGCAAAATCATCGCCACTGCCCTCAGCGACGCCGAGGCCGATCTTGGCCCGGACAGCGCCGCCAAGTCCCCGGTAGAAACAATGGCCGCCAGCGTCTCCCTCATCAACGCCGGTACGGACATGATGGCCGGGGAGGCCATGACCGGCGCCGCTCAGTCCACTGCTATCTCTGCTGCCGAGGGCAGTGCCTCCACTCTCGCTC
>JAUNIB010000009.1:42078-91867 GCA_030523645.1 Selenomonadaceae bacterium | reverse complement strand
GGCTTCCGGAACAACTTCCGGTTCAGGCTCCGGTATAATTTCCGGCTCTTGCTCAGGAATAACCTCCGGTCCGAGCTCAGGAACAAATTCCGATTCGGGTTCCGTAATAACCTCAGGCTCAGGTTCTGGAACAATCTCCGATTCTGGTTCCTGAACAACTTCAGATTCAGACCCCGGAACAGCTTCCGGCTCTTGCTCAGGAATAACCTCCGGTCCGAGCTCAGGAACAAATTCCTGCTCGGACTCGGGAATAATCTCCGGTTCGGAGGACAAAACAATCTCTGGCTCAGTTTCCGGAATATTCTCCGATTCAGGTTCAGGAATGACCTCCGGCTCAGGCTTCAATATTATCGGCTCAGGTACCGGCGGCACCTGCACAACAGGCTCCGGGATAGGAGCCGCCACCGGTGTCAAATCCGGTGCCTCAAGCTCTGTCGGCAGCGGCGCAGGAGCGATAATCTCCGGCTGCACCACCGGTTCCTCCGGCAACTCTGCCGCAAACAGTTCTACCCGTTCCTCAGGCAGAACCCTTTCCGCTGTCCCATCAGCTGCTGCAGAGTGCAGCTTTGCTTCTACCGTCTCTAAGGCTGATTCCGCCGGTTCCCACTCCGGATCGTGCTTCAGCAGGTATTCATTATAGTAAGTCATCAGCGCAGCTGAGGCAATAATCAGGATAAATATCAATGCCACATAGTCAAAGGTAATGTAAGACGAAACCATCAGGGCAATAACATTTGCGATGACCGCCATCACGGCACAAAGTGCCAGCGGCCGCCACTTCAGCCCGAATCCCAGATAGTCCGTCACTCTGTGAACCACCAGAATGACTACTGCCATCACAGCGCAGGTGATAAGGAAAAATTCCATTTATGCGTCACCTATACAAAATAATCGTGTATATATTCGCCGTCTATCGTCGTTACTCCTGCAACAAAGGTCTTTTTATTTTCTTCTCCGGCAGCCTCCGATTACTTCGTCTGCCGCAGTATTTTGGCGGCATCCAGCATCATCTGCTGCGTCGAAGCATCCGGCACCGCCCCGGAATAACCCGTTCCGCTCTGACCGGCTGATTTATCTTCAGTTTCATCCTGCGGCTGCTTACCGCCGGTGACTTTTCCCGGCACAGGAGCTTCTATGCCTTCCGAATTTCGCTCTCCGTCATTGGGAGCCGTCTTCTCCGGCACAGCTCCGGTCGCGGCTCCGCTGCCGGGTGCAGCGGCTTCCGGCTTATCTTCTTTAGGATTTGCCGCCTGAGGAACGGTGGGCCTTGCTACCGTAGGCGGAGTAGGAGGCGTCGGTTTCACAGGCACCGTCACAGCAGTAAATTTCAGCCACACCGCCGCTACCGCCAGTGCCGCCAGCAGAGGGGCAACCTGCAGTACCCGGCGAATCAGCCGCGAGCTGCTGTGCAGACTGCCGCCGTCCGGCCCGGAATTTTTCATTTCCCGGGCTCTGGTCAGCTCCGCCTCTGCCAGCATCAGGTCCAATTCGCTTTTTACATCCTCTTTTTTATCCAATGCACCGGAGGCCGAACCAAGCCAGTCTCTGGCGGCCTCAAGATGATTCTTCACCTTGTCCCGCTGTGTGTCCTCTGCCATGTTGTCCCTCCTCTCCTTAAACTATTTCAGATTACTTCGCCATGAAACGGGACAGCATTCCCCGTATTCGCTGTATCCCCTTCTTCTGCAGGCGGTAGATGCTGCCCACGGACATTGCCATCGTCTCGGCAACCTCGCCGGCAGTTTCCTCCTCCAGATAAAGGGAGCTGATTACCCGCCGTTCCTTCTCCGGCAATCTGTTCACCGCTGTCTGCAGCCGACTGTGCAGCTCTGCCTTTTCCAGCTGCTCCGGTATACCTTCACCCACATCGGGAATAGCTTCCCAGCCTCGCAAATCTCCGTCATCTGCCAGGAAATCCGTTAGCAGTTCTCCACGCTTCGCCTCTGCTGCCAGCCAGTCCATCATCCGGCCTCGAATCCGATGAACGGCAAACAGACTGAAGGCAACACCTCGGCAATGGTCGTAGCTTTCTGCGGCCTCAATGAGCCCTACCGTACCCTCCTGAACCACATCCATTACCCCATCCATGGAGGCAAAGGGTCTGGCGCAGCGGAATACCAGCGGCTGATAGGAGCGAATGAGGAGGCTGCGGGCAGCCCTGTCTCCCTGCTCCTTGTAAGCAATCCACAGCTCCCTCTCCCGCTGGGGAGACAGGGGGCTTATTCGCTTCAGCTCGGCCAGATAGTCCTGCCATTCCATCCTCATCAACTCCTTTCTTAATAATCTGCCGCCGTTATCGTCAGAATTTCAGTCTCAGCTCCATACCAACGCGGGTGTCCTTCTTATTGATATCCTGCTCCAGCGCCATGCTGAGGCGGTCGTCAAAGTCGTATCTGACACCCACACGACTTATGTTATTTCCCACACCGGCTGTATATTTCAGCATAACTTTACTGCTGATATACTTGCCTATCTGAATATTATACTCGTTTTTCTGTTTTTCGTCTTCACTTCTCTGCTTCTCCTGCCCCATGGAGTAATCACGGCTGGAGATCGTAAACTCATCAAGGAAAAGCATTTCCCTAAGGCTATCCTCCAGCTGACCAAGGAAGCTCATGTGCAGTCCCATATCCAATATTGAATAGGCCAGCTCCTTATTGTCACCTTTCTCGCCCTTCTCCCGTCGGAAGGTCAGGAGCTGCATTATCTCAGTCTGGCTCATCTCCGGACTGGAAGTAAGACGGAAATCAACAGCACCCAGGGAGCCCTTAGCCGACAGGAACACCTTAGTCCGACCGATACGGGTGTATGCAAAGAGATCCACAAAGGGAGTATATTCACCCTGCTGATTAAACCGCACTTCACCCTCGTAGATGCTAAAGCGATTCTGCAGATAATAGAATTTACCCTTCTTAACGTCAATCTTTCCATTGTTAACCGGGTAACGGGTCGTGCCGCCCAGATGAATTTTGCCCTCCAAATTCATATCGAAAAGCTGGGAGCTGTACAGCCGCACCCGCGGACCGACCTTAATATCCACATCCATCATCATATCAGGCAGCTCCGTCTCCTCATCAGAGAGAGGCGGCACTCCCAGCTGGACATCACGGAAATCAAGCCAGCCGCTCACCAGCGGCATTTCCCTTCCCATGAACATATCGGGGCTTATGATAACGGAAGCACTGAACGGGCCCTTATAGAAGGGGCACTCTACTTCCAGCTTATCGGCGTTAAAGGTCAGGTCATAGTCCACCGGCTTCCGTCCCTCGATTCTCAGGGCACCGGCCAGAGACATTTTTCCCTTGCCAAGCTTTGCCGACAAATCCTGCAGCTTCATGCTGTCGCCGTTAAAGATTATTTCACCGTTAATATCCGTGAAGGGCGTAAATAACAGCTTCGGCTTCAAAGCACCGTCCTTCACCGCAATCCGGCCGTAGAACAGCGGAGCCTCAATCGTGCCGCTCAGATGGATTGCACCGTCGGCAGGACCCATAGCCCAATCGATTTCTTTGGACAAAATCGGCAAAAGAGACAAGTCGGCATCCTTCAAAGTCAGCCGCAAATCCATCTGTTTGGCTTCCCCATCACCCGGAGCTCTCATGCCCAGAGCTTCCAGCGGAACTCTGCCCTCTCCAAGAATTCGGTAGGTCTTGCCCCGCTCCTGCTTCTCAGCAACAGCCTGAATCACCTGAATAACTCCGTCGGCATAGAACGCCTCCGCCGACATACTGTCAAAGCTGGAAGCTCCCATGCCGCCGCCGGCAACATTCACAGTCATCCTTGCCGTAGGTGCAGCAAGCGTACCCCCCACTGTAGCGTTGATGTCAATGACGCCTCGCATTGTCACTGTGGAATCAACCAGATGGGGAATGATTCCAGCGTCGATACCATTAGCCGTCAGCTTTATGTCTATTGCCCCGTCAAGGTCAATCGTACCGGCACCGTAGAATGTGCCTCCGCTCTGAACACCGGAGAACCGCTTCAGCGTGACAACACGGTTCAGCAGATTTGCCTCCAGATACATATCACTGAGGGGCTGACCCTTGATATCGCCCTTCAGCAGAGTACCGTTTATGGAAACCGCCGGATTGTCCAGACTGCCTCCCAGCCTTATATTGCCGTCGAGGCATCCGTTTACCCGTTCCGTCTTTGCGTCAGCCATGGCCAGAAGACCGGCCAGATCGGCATTTTTCACATTGAGATTGCCGTCAATCTTCCGCGTTCTTGTATTCAGCGTGAAATCTGCCTCATAGTCGCCGCCATTCTGAGTGAATCCGCAGGGACGCAGGTTAATGACACCGTCGGCAAGACGAACATTTCCCCAGAATTTTTCTACAATCGCACCGTTCAGATTCAGTTTTTCGGCAACAAGTTCTCCGTCAAAGACCGGCTTGTCAACAGTACCGGTAACAGCTCCGGCAAACCTTCCGTGTCCTCTTACCGGATAGGGAAGCATGTGGTCAAAGCGGGCCATGTCAATATCATGGACTGCCGCTTTTATATCCAGCTCCTTCCGCAGATTTACGGTACCGTTCAAATCCATGTCCACCAGCGGGGAGAACGCATGCACATCATACAGGGTGACGGTATCGCCGCGGAATGTGTAGTCACCGTCGATACCGTTCAGGAGGTACCCGTTGTAAGAGCCGCGATACAGATGCAGGTAGCCGGTAACCTCCGGTTTATCCAGCGTACCGGCAACGGTGATTACATTATCGAATTCGCCGGTAACAGGCAGCGGCCCGTCCGGCGACAGCACCGGAACAAGATTCTCGATGCGCTCATTCATGGTATCTACCCGGAAGTTCAGCTTCTTCTCGCCTACAAGACCGATGCTGCCCTGGGCAATCCAGCGCTCCTTACCGTCACGCTGCAAAGAGAATCCATTGAGCTGCAGGTCGGACATCCGACCGGACAGCAGGCCCGAGAAGCTGTCAAAGGGAACACCCAGCAGCTTTCCCCTGACTCCTGATATATCCGCCTCAACCTGCGGATTGGACTCACTGCCCCGGACGGAAGCGGTAATATCCGTATATCCGGACATGAAGAGATTTTCCTTAAATTGATTGATGAGTCCCAGGTCAAAATGAGTTGCCCGCAGAGTCAGGTCATAGCGACGCTCGTCTGACGGAGTAAAAACACTGCCCTCTATACCAAGCTCTCCCCGGCCGTAATTTTCGCCCAGCAGAAGACTTAGGTAGTCCAGCCGAAGCTCCGACGGCTTCCGTAAGAACGAAACCGACAGACGCTCACCGACGATATCACCGTAGGAAGGAGACAGCAGCTCCGTATTGCCGTAAATCGTCAGACGGCCGACCGCACTGCTGTCAAAGCCCCGTCCGTCAAAGCCAACATCACAGGTCAGTCTGCCTCCAAGTCCAAGCTCTCCTGCCTGCTCCGCCAACATGGGCACAGCAAACAGTCGGGACAAATCTATCCCTTCGGCAGAAAGGCGGCCCATATAGCTCTCAGTATCGAGACCAAGCTCACCGGCCATCTTCAGCTTGCCCTCCAGCAGCTCAGCATCAAGCCCGGAGACAGTAATTATTCCATCCCGGAAACAGACCTCGCCCTTCAGCTTTACCGGCTCGCCGTCAACGCTTCCGCCGATATCTGCCCGAAGCTTTTCCCGTGGGCCGTCGTACTCAATGCTGCCGCCGACTCCGGCCGCTTCAGCACCGTAAGCCAGGAAGGCCGCATTCTTCACCTGAGCCTTCACCCCGAACTGGGGCTCGTCCCCGGTCAGTTCCATCGAAACCTGAGCCTTCTCTGCCACACCGTCCTTGATTACTACTTCCTTCGGCATCTTCCCCGCCGGCAGCAGGTCAAGGAAATCTTTGGCAACAGCATTTTCCACCTCAGCCGTCAGACTCCCCTTGCCGGTCTTAGTGTCCACCTCTCCGGACAGTGCCACAGACGCCCCCCGGATGACCGCAGTAAACTCCGGCTTCAGCTTCGGATTTCCGCCGAAATCAAGTTTTCCCTTTATCTGCTCTATTACTGCCTGTCTCCCATCGTTGAGCGACAGTGCAGCCGAGCCTTCTTTCAGAATGATTTTTCCCGCAAACTTATTCTCGGACTTTTCCTCGCTTATGAGATCCTCGTAGTTCCAGCTGCCGTCCTTCCGCTGGCTGATATTCCCCCGCAGGCGGCTTATCTCCACCTCGCTGATGCCGGCAACCGGCTCTCTGAGTAAAGCAAAGAGGCTGAAGCGCACATCTGCGGCCTCGGCCTCTGCCATTTTCTCATCGTTCTTATCAAAAACGACAATATCCTTTATGGTAACACTGCGGAAAGAAGCTACCTCCACCCGTCCGATTGTTACATTTGTCTTCAAGGCAGAGCCCGCCTCTCTGCCAATATAGTCAGCCATCCCTACGATAAAGGCTTCACTGACGATGATGTACCAGATGACTGCACAGAAAAACAGAACCCCTCCTGCACCAAGAGCGGCGAGTCTCTTCGGATTCTCAAGGATTTTTTCCCAGTATTCCTGAAACTTCGTCATCTACACCACTTCTTTATCCAGATTAGCCCCGCGGATTTTCATTGGGGGCCGGAGCCGGCCAGCCGATGGTACGGCCGGAAACCGGCACAGCACTCTGCACCTCGCCGGTCTCCCTTGCTCCATCAGGCACTTCACCCACGGCGCTCTCGTAGCCCTCCTGCTTCTTTGCCTTGCGATATTTGGTATTCTTCAGAGGAACTGCGTGCTTATCCATAATGTAGGCATTAACATCCAGGTCAACAGCAATACCCATAGCCCGGTCAAGTTCAGCCTTGCCGATATTATAGCTGTAGAGAGCCACCGCATAATTGGTGCGGGCCCTGTTCAGATTATCCTCCGCATCCATCACATCGATGTGCGTGCCGATGCCGCTGCCATACCGGAGGCTGGCAATCTTGAAATCTTCCTTGGCCTGCTCGACAGCCTTGCCGGCAGTCACAATATTCTTCTCCGCTGCCAGCATATCCAGAAATGCCTCACGAACCTCAAGGCGGATATTCTCCTCCTGCTGCTCGGCAGCCTCCAATGCCTGCTGATATTGAGCCTTGGCCTGATGAACCTTGGCCTGATTTATGCCGTTGTCAAAGACATCCCAGCTGGCAGCCACACCGGCAAACCAGGAGTTTCCGTTGTCATGGTCACGGCGGTTGATATGCTCACCGGAGACAGAACGGCTGGCTACTAAAGCGACCTCAGGCAGAGCCGCACCCTTGGCTGCCGAGAGAGCATAGCGGGCAGCCTTGGCCTTCCGCTGAGCAGCGATTCCGTCCGGACGGTGGCTCATGGCGTACTCCAGACACTTATCAAGCTGAAGATCATATCCCTTGTAGGTCATTTCATCAGTAGGACGGGTATCATTTTCCGTGGGCAGACCGATGATATTGTTAAGCCGGGAAACAGCTACATAATAATCGTTCAGAGCGCTGGTAAACGCCTGCTCGGCACCTGCCAGCTGAACCTGACTGCGCAGGACATCATTCTTTGCCACGGTACCTACTGCATAAGCGGCATCTACATTTTTCTGATGCTCCCGAAGCGTTTCTACCGAATCGGAGTTTACTTTTACCAGATTGAAGCAGTGGAGTACCCCATAGTATGCGGCAGTAGTCACCTGCCGGATAGTCTGCTTCGTAGCCTCAAGGCTAAGGGTTGCGGCGTCATAGCTGTAATCCGCTGCCTTGATGGATTTCTCCAGCTGGCCGCCGGTAAACAGTGGGAAGGACGCAGAAGCGGTACCGGAATAATCGTGCTTATACTTTGCTGTGCCCATAGCTCGTGGAGTCTTATAAGCATTTCCGTCAATGCGTCCGGCCTTTCCCTCAACAGAAACCGTAATACCGTGAGTACGGCGGAGCTCTGCTCGCTGCCACTTGGCCAGATCCTTGGCATACTCAGCCAGATGAATGTTCCGATTGTTCTTTGCTGCCATGGCCAGCGCCTCATCCAGAGTGAGGTAAACAGTGCTGGCCGACTCAGCTTCAGCAGCCTTTATCTCGTTGGCCACCTTCGTCTCAGCATAGGACGACGGAGCAAATCCCATGACTCCCGCAGAGAAAGCCAGTGCCAAAGCGAGCTGCTTGCTGAGTGTTTTATAATTCTTCATCACAATGAAGCCTCCTATAGATTACAGACGAATACGCTGCTATAGCATCTACAGACGATTGCGCTGCTAAAATAAACTGATTAGAATTCCTGACGGACGCCAACATAGGAAGTCCTCTCGTCAGAACGGTTGGTCACATCATCTACATTGGCAAAAATATATGTCTTCTGAGCTATCCGGTAACGAGCCCCCAGCCACAGGCGAGGCTCATTAACATCATAGGCATCAGCAGAAAATCTTAATTTCTTGTCGGCATCATAGTCGATGCCGATACCAAAGTGGTCACGGATGAGACCGCCGCGAGCGGTAACTTTATCCATTTTCTTACCGTACTGCACCGAGAATCTGTCATCGTTGCCTATCCCTTCATCCCTCAGCTGGAAGAAGCTTTTCTCTCCGCCAAAGGTCAGGTCAATATTTCCCTGAACACGGCTGTTCTTCCTATCATGAGAAGCAATGCTGGCTTCCACACCCAAAGTGCCAAGGTCTGACAGATTACCGCTCATGATATTGTTCATCTTGCGGCTCACTTCCTTGGCGTTGCGGACAGTCTCCTTTAGATTATTCTGAGTCTCCGGGTCGGTTACTGTGTCTTCCATGGCTGCTGCCATGTTGTCGATACGCTGTGCCGCCATGGCGATACTGGCCACGGTCTCCCGCAGATTAGCCGCTGTTTTGCCGCCGTCTCTCGTCTCGGAAACCATCAATGCCACCTCATCGGCGGCATGAGCCAGGCGAGCGGAAATCATCTCCATATTCTGAACCAGCTTTATGATATTTGTCTCGTTGCGTTCCGAGACTCTGGCCAGGGAAGCGGTAACCTTTTCGATGTTTATCGCAGTGTCAATAAGTCCACGCTTCAGTTCTGCATTTCCGGTAATTTCGTTTATCGAGGCAAGGATATCATGTATCTGATGAATGATGCCGCCCATCTGGTTCATCATTCCGTCCATGCTGGCTTCTTCGCCGCCGTCGATTTCTGCTCCGTCCGGGAAATTCTGCGTGCTTATTCCCGGCGCAATGCTGACGAATTTCTCACCCATAAGACCGTCGGCCGCGATTGTTAACTGCGAATCCACGGGAATGGGAATATCCTTCTTCACGGTACAGACTACATCGACTCTGGGTCCGTTTGGAGTAATGCTCTTGACGGTACCCACCGTCACACCGGCATAGCGAACGGATGAGGCCACCTTCAGACCGGTAACATTGTTGAAACCGACAGTGTATGTATTGACTGCCGGCCCTCCGAAGGAAAAGCCCGACAGGTGTATAAGAGCCACGGCAAGAATTGCCAGACCCAGCAGGGTGAATCCCCCAACCTTTGCTTCTGTAGACATTTTTATCTCCTTCTCAAACAATGTGCGCGGCCGTCAGAAATTCCCGGACTCTCTCGTCCTTCAGCTGCCTGAACTTCTCTACTGGCTCACAGGCCACCAGTTCACCGGCTGCCACCATAGCAATCCTGTCGGCTATCCGGCAGGCGCTGTGCATATCGTGAGTTACAACCACGCTTGTTACATTCAGAGCTTTCTGCGTATTCATTATAAGCTCGTCAATCTTCATCGTCATTATCGGGTCGAGACCGCTGCTGGGCTCATCGTAGAATATTATCTCCGGCCCGAAGGCAATGGCCCGGGCAAGGCTGACCCGCTTCTTCATACCGCCGGACAGTGATGTGGGCATCATATTCTCTGCCCCCGGCAGACCTACCAGCTCCAGTTTCTCAGCTACGACCTTCTGTATTTCACTCTCACTGAGGGAAGTATGCTCCCTCAGTCCGAAAGCCACATTATCCCCCACTGTCATGGAATCAAAGAGTGCGGAATACTGGAAAACCATGCCCATGTGGAGTCGAACCTCGTCCAGCTCCTCTTCTTCCATACCGGCAATATTCCTGTCCCCCACCCATATCTCTCCGGATGTTGGGGGGATAAGACCAATCATCAGCTTCAGGAGTGTGGACTTACCGGAGCCGGAGCCGCCGATTATAGCCAGCGTCTCTCCGTCATTTACCGTGAGATTTACTCCGTGAATTATTTCCTTCTCTCCAAAGGACTTTCTCACATCTACCAATCGTATCATAGGTACTCTACCTTATTTACTGAAAAGTATCAGCGACAGGAAGCAGTTCAGCATGAAAATCACAATGATTGAAGCCACTACGGAACGAGTGGTGGCAATACCGACACCCTCTGCCCCATCGGGAGATTTCAGACCCATGTGACAGCCCAGGATGGCTATGACCATACCGAAAACGCTTGCCTTTATCATACCGCCCACAATATCGTGAGCCTTTGCAAACACATCAATGGAATTCATATAGGTCAGAGAAGACACGCCGCTGTATCCGGTAGCTACCGCCCAGCCGCCGAACACGCCGATGGCATCGCCGAAGACAGTGAGCACCGGCACCATCATCATACAGGCCAGCATTCTGGGAACAATGAGGTAACCGATAGGACTGGTCGCCATGACCCGGAGCGCATCTATCTGCTCCGTGACCTTCATGGTACTTATCTCCGCAGTGATAGCAGCGCCCACCCGGCCGGCAGCCACGACGCCCACCAGTACCGGACCAAGCTCACGGCAAATAGCTATCGTCACAACGCCGCCGATAGTGGACTGTGCTCCGAAGCGTATAAACTCCGTCGCAATCTGCAGCGTCATAACCGCTCCGGTAAAGAACAGGGTCAGTGCCACGATAGGCAGTGAGTCCACACCCAAATGAGCCATCTGTGACACCACATGGCTTATTCTTGGCGGCTTCTTCAGCGCCCGGAAGGTATCAAAAACAAGGAGGACAACCTCACCGATGAGACCCAGCCAGCGGATTACCGCCGCACCGGTCTTTTCCAAAAACGGTGTCATCGTGGTTATTCCTCCTTTCATTAACATATCCTCTGCAGGTACATAATATCATCTTATTTTATCAAGATTAGTCGAGATAGTAAATAGCTGTTTACTATATAATCGGAAAATTTGTTGAGAATTTACAAAACATCCGCACCGTATAGCCCGCTTTGCACCGAAGCCTGCACAAAAAATGTCCCGACCTCTATCGGTCGGGACATTTTGCTTCCATACAGATTACTTCAGCACCTGCGGCAGCCAAGTGGCCAGCTCAGGTACAAATGCCAGCAGGAGAATCTCCCCAGCCATAATAACAACGAAGGGCATTGCTCCGGCGATGATATCTTCGATGCTGGACTCCTGACTGATACCCTTGATAACAAACAGGTTCATGCCGATAGGCGGCGTGATGAGGGCCAGCTCCATGTTAATGAGCAGTACCACATTGAACCAGATAAGGTCGAAGCCAAGATGCCGCATGATGGGATAAATCATCGGCAGCGTAATGAGGATGATGGAAACCGTCTCCAGGAAGCAGCCCAGGAACAGCAGCACGAAATTTATTCCCACGAATATTACCCAACGGTTTACATCCGCCTCGGTAACGATGGCCATAAGAGCCTGAGGCACCTGCAGCGCCGTGAGGATGAAGCCGAAGAGCATAGCACCGATCATGATGGCAAAAATCATGGAGGTGGTGCGGACTGTAGCGATGAGAATCTCATTCATATCCCGCAGGGAAACCGTGCGGTAGATGAAGAAGGTAATAACAAGGCTGTATACCGTACCGACTGCCGCAGCCTCGGTCGGCGTAAAGATACCGGAGTAGATACCGCCGATAACGATAATCGGCAGAAGCAGTCCCCAGAAGGACTCCTTCAGTATAGCCATGCGCTCCTCGATAGGTGCCAGCGGCTGCAATTCCATATCCTTCGCCCGATAGACTACATAGCCGGCAAAGGCCAATGTCAGCACAAGACCCGGCACGATACCGGACATGAACAGTTTGCCAACCGACTCATCGGTAATAGCACCGTAGAGAATCATCGGAATACTTGGCGGAATGAGGATGCCTAGCGTACCGCCGGCAGCTACCGTACCAAGTACCTGCTTCCGGTCATAGCCGCGGGAAAGCATCTCCGGTATGGCCATAGCACCGATTGTTACCGCCGTAGCTACAGAGCTGCCGGAAATAGCCGCAAAGACAGCGCAGGCAAAAACCGTAGCAATGCCGAGACCGCCCGGCAGATGACCGAGCCACTTGGCTCCCAGCTCAAAAAGGTTTGCCCCGACCTTGCCCTTCAGCAAAATCTGACTCATAAGTACATAAAGGGGAACCGCCGACAGGACAAAATCATCCAAGGTCTTATAGGCGATAACCGGAATGTGGGTCAATCCGGACAGGCCGCCCAGGAACGCCACCATACCCATAGCACCTACAAGAGCCAATGCGAAGGCTACCGGCATACCCAGCAGAAGCAGCAGCATGAGAATCGCAATAAATCCGAAGAGCATCTCAGTGACCTCCCTTCGGTGCCTTGTCGCAGTCAGCGACATTGCCGGTTATAAGGAACCAGGCATCAAGGATAAGACGGCGGATAAGCTCCAGCATCAGGAGCGCCGAGCCAACCACCATGGAAATCTGAGGAATATAAAGAGGGAAACGAAGAATGGAGGGAGAGAGCTTATTGTACTTATAGGAAGACATTACCATGTCGGTGCTCTCAGTCATGAAAATGAAAAAGAGGAAAACCGCAATAGCAGTCATCACAAACCGGACAGCCGCCTCCACCTTGGGGGAGAAATGGCTGGTGAGAATGTCGACACCGATGTGGGCTCCGTCACGGAAAGCAACCGCAAAGCCCAAAAAGCCGGCTACGATAATAAGATAAGTGGAAATCTCCAATACCCACTCGGTCGGCGCATCCATGAGACCGCGCATGATTATTTCGTAGACTACGATGAAGGCAACAGTCAGTATGCAGAGACCGGCGAGAATTGCCGCCGTCCTCGTAATGAAGGACAATAGGCATTCAAGCCCCCTGAACAATGATTTCATAATCGGAAAACTCCTAAAAATTCAGCCGGCCTCAGACAGAGGCCGGCTGCACAACTCAGTTTAATTGGATTACTTGTTAGCAGCGAGGCACTGGTCTACCAGAGTCTTGCCGAGCTTCGGATTATTCTTGATGAAGTCCTCGCGAACCTGCTTGGTAGCTTCCTGCCAGAGCGCGACTTCGCTGGCCGGAACCTGATATACTTCCATGCCGGCTTTGGCCAGGTCATCCATAGCCTTCAGGTCAGCAGCCTTGGTCTCGCTGTGAATCTTGGCACGGGCTTCCTCAGCACAATCGTTGAGAATCTTCTTCTGGTCGGCAGAGAGCTTCTCATAAGCCTTGCCGTTCATAGCAACAACGAACTCGCAGAAAGCGTGGTTGGTCATGGTGAGATACTTGGCAACTTCATAAATCTTGCGGTTGAAGGTAGCGGTGGTACCGGAAACCTGACCGTCGATGGTGCCGCGCTGAATGCCCATGTAAACTTCGCTGGAACCCATGGTTACCGGGGAAGCACCGAGAGCCTTGATGGTCTCAGCCGGAATCTGGCCGTAGCCGCGAATCTGGAGGCCCTTGAAGTCCTCCGGCTTCTTCAGCGGACGCTTGTTGTTGCAGACCTGAATGTAGCCATAGTCAGCCCAAATCAGCGGATGAACACCCTTCTTCTCCATCTCGGCAGAGAGGGTCTTGCCGAATTCACCGGTCATCGCCTTGGTAACGGAATCATAGGTGGTCATAAGGAACGGAACATCCAGAACAGCCAGCTCGGGAACAACGGTGGTCCACATAGCGGTGGAATTCAGACCGATGTCGAGGCCGCCGTTCATGATGGCATCGTTCATGCTCTTGTCGTTGTAGAGCTGACCGGCCGGATAGGTGGTAATCTTTATCTGACCCTTGGACTTCTCGTTGACATTCTTGGCGAACAGCTCGATGTTCTTGGAGAGATAATGCTCAGCTGGGAGCTGGTAAGCCAGCTTCAGCTCTACCGGCTTGCCGGCAGCAGCCTTATCATCCTTCGGCGCATCGGACTTGCCGAGACCGCAGCCTGCCAAAGCCATCATGCTGAGAAGCGCAATGGCTGTCAGGAAAAGCTTCAGAGTTTTCTTCTTCATTTTTTATTTCCCCCTGTGTAAAACTTACAATGGAACCGAATAAAAACAAACCGGCTCCGCAGATATACGAAATAGTATAACCACGGAGCCGCGAAATTGCAAGAAAAAATTACAAATAAATGTAAATTTGTAAACAAAACTGTTGGTTTCGCCTTAAACCACTGTCAAATGTTCAGCTTACACCAGCTGTCACTGTTCCAACGCCTCAGTCTAAAGTGATTATATTCCGCTTCAGACAGTAAAGCAGTGCCTGCGTGCGGTCGTTTACGCCCAGCTTCCGGAAAATATTGGTGAGGTGGTTCTTTACCGTCTTCTCACTGACAAATAGTGCCGCCGCAATGTCCTGATTGGAGAACCCCTTAGCGATGCAGGTCAGCACATCCATTTCGCGCTCGGTGAGGCGTCCGCCCCGGCTGCTGCGCCACAACTCGGCAATCCGGGCTTCCAAATCCTCGTCCTCGGAGATAGTGCCGAAAATCCGCTCCACCAGAGTGGGATGAATAAATGTATGACCGGCAGCTACCGCATGAATTGCCTTCACCAGCGTAGCCGGCTCCACATCCTTCAGCAGATAGCCGGGAGCTCCGATACGGAGCATTTCCAATACATAGTTGGATGAATCGTGAACAGTAAGGATAATTATCCGGGTCTTTACTTTCGCCGCCAGTATCTGGCGGGTGACCTCTATGCCCGAAAGGACAGGCATATTTATATCCAGCAGCAGGACATCCGGCTGCAGCACCAAAGTGCGAGCCAGTGCCTCCTGACCGTCGGCAGCCTCGCCTACGACCTCCAGATCGTCTTCAAAGTTCAGTACTCGCTTGATACCATGCCTCAGGAGGGCATGATCATCGGCAATCAGGACCTTTATTGACATACTATCATCCTCACTTCTTCTCTTTTGCGGCTTTCAGACCGGGGCCCATTATCCGCTTGTATGCCTCTACACCAGGCTGGTTGAAAGCGTCAACATCTGCCAGCTCGCCTTCATAGGCAACAGAGAGAGCCAGCATATACATCAGCTCACCGAGGTGATATTCATTCAGCTTCGGCAGAGTGTAGACCGCGCTGTAGCGGCCGCCTTCCTTCAGTGCCTGTGCGTTAGCCGACCGGGCTACCTCCAGGGCAGCACTCATGGTGACACCGGCTATATCGCTCAGCTTAGGCGCTGAAGGAAAAGCATCGGGAACTACATAGTCCTCTTCCCAGTCCGCAACCCGGATAAACTGTACAACCTTGTTCAGCTTTCCTTCCTGATGCTGCTGCGTCTGGGCGTGCATATCTGTGGTACCCACCGCCACGATAGGGGTGCGGCCGTAGGGAGACCGTTCACCGCTGCGACGTTCTCCCTTGCCGAGGGATTCAGCCAGCAGCTGAATATACCACTCGGACAGTGACTTCAGATAGTCGCCGTAGGGCATCATTACTTCCAGATCGCGGCCGTGCTTCTCGCCGGCCAGATATTTAAGTGCGGCGTTCATCAGCGCCGGGTTTTTCATAACATCATCCGTGAGACAGGCCTCGTCCATTGCTCTGGCACCGGCCAGGAACTGACGGATATCGAAGCCAACACAGGCCGCCAGGGTCAATCCCACATCACAGAATACGCTGAAGCGGCCGCCGACTCCGTCCGGTACGGAATACTGAGGCCAGCCCTGCTCCATTGCCAGCTTTTTCAGCAGCGTCGGCTTCTCGGTATTGGGATCCGTTACCGCCACTATCTCAGTCTTTATGTTTTCGCATTTCTTCAGCTCGTCGTAAATTACCATGAAGCTGGACATGGTATCGAGGGTGCCGCCGGACTTGCTGATAACCAGCAGCAGTACCGTCAGCTCCCGTTTCCGGTGACTGCTGCTGACGGCAGCTTTGTGTTTAAGGTGATTTATCAGGTCACGGATCCGGCGGGGATCGATATTCTGTCCGGAGAAATATATCTCCGGCATACCGTCCCTTTCCTCGGCCGTCCTGCTGTTCCAGAACTCTCCGCACTTCACATCGAAGAGCACCTTGTTGCCCAGATATGAACCACCGATACCGAGGCTCACTACCACATCCACCCGGTTGCGGACTGACTCGGTCAGCTCTGCCAGATGGGCAAGTGCGGCTTCACTGTTCAGATGGTCATCCGCTATATAAGGAAGCTGTGAGAACAGTACCTTCTCCGGCGTGCCGTCCTTGGAGAGATGTCCACGGATGACACCGGTCTCCCGCATCACAGAGATGGCCTCACAGGCGTTCTTCAGCTCAGGGGCAAGTTCCGTCAGCTCCGCTGCGGTAACCGCATTTTCATTGTACAGATTTTCAAAATCAAAGGAGAAACCGGAGGGCAATGTTATTGACATAATTCATTCTCCTTCTGCAATACTGCCTCCCCTCATCACAGCTGCCGGAGCAGCGGGGGATTTGTATATTTCTTTTATTTTACCAATGTCGGCAGAGTACGGCTCAGATACTCGATGAACCGCTCACGCAGCTCAGGCCGCTTCAAGGCCTGCTCCACCGTTGCTTCCAGGAAGCCTTCCTTGTCGCCGATGTCATAGCGGCGTCCGGCAAAGCTGTACGCATATACGGCCTCCTTCGCTGCCAGCACCTTTATCGCATCGGTGAGCTGTATTTCGCCGCCTTTTCCCGGGGGAGTGCTTTCCAGTATCTCAAAGATTTCCGGGGCAAGGATATATCTGCCCAAAACCGCCAGCCGGGAGGGAGCCTCCTCTACTGAGGGCTTCTCAATCATATCCTTTGCCTGCCAGAGATTTTCCTTTGTCTTTACGCCGTCTACGATACCGTAGGCACTTACCTTTTCCTGCGGTACCTCCTGACAGCCGAGAATAGTCCCGCCCACATCCCGCCAGGCGGATATGAGCTGCTTCAGACAGGGCACCTCAGCATCTACTAAATCGTCACCAAGCAGAACGGCAAAGGGCTCATTGCCGATGAACTGCTTTGCGCAGAGGACGGCGTGACCAAGACCCTTCGTCTCCTTTTGACGAATGAAGTGTATGGGAACATCACTGATTTCCCGAATGGTTTCCAACAGGTCGTATTTGCCGCTCTCCTCCAGCTGCAGCTCCAGCTCGATATTGCGGTCGAAATGGTCCTCAATGGCCCGCTTGTTGCGGCCGGTAATAATGAGGATTTCATCTATCCCGCTGGCAAGAGCTTCCTCGATAATGAACTGGATAGCCGGCTTGTCCACAATGGGCAGCATTTCCTTCGGCTGCGCCTTGGTGGCCGGCAGGAAGCGGGTGCCAAGACCGGCTGCCGGAATGACAGCCTTATGAACTGTAAAATTATTCTTCATTCTCTTTTGCCCACGAATTTATATTTAATATTTTTCTTACTTACGAATCTTAGCCAACAGTTCCTCTGTCTTCTCTGCCAGCAGCTTCTTGTCACCCTTCGTCTCCACATTCAGTCGGATGACCGGCTCAGTATTGGACATGCGGAGATTGAACCGCCACTTATCGAAGGTAACGGATATACCGTCAATCTTTACGACCTCCGCTCCCGGCATGGCGCCGTACTCTGCCTCGAGAGCATCAAGAATGGGCTTGGCGTCAGCTACGGTGCTGTTTATCTCGCCGGAGCAGGGGAACATCTCCATGCGCTCCTCTATCTGGGCGGAGAACGGTGCCTCTGTCTCAGACAGCAGGGAGAGTACAATAAGGAACGGCAGCATACCGCTGTCGCAGTAGCTGAAATCGCGGAAGTAGTGATGAGCGCTCATCTCGCCGCCGTACACGGCATCCTCTTTCCGCATTCTTTCCTTAATAAATGCGTGACCGCTCTTGGAGAGGATGGGCTTACCGCCAGCCTTCTCCACGATGTCCAGGGTATTCCAGATGACCCGGGGATCGTAAATGACTCCGCCGCCGGGGAACTTCTTCAGGAAGTTCTGCGCCATATAGCCTACCATGTAGTAGCCTTCAAGGAAGGTGCCCTTCTCATCGAAGAAGAAGCAGCGGTCGAAATCGCCGTCCCAGGCCACACCGATATCGGCCTTGTTATCAATAACGGCCTTGCTGGTAACATCCCGGTTCTCCACCAGAATGGGATTGGGTACGCCGTTGGGGAAGGTGCCGTCCGGCTCGTTGAATATCTTAATAAGCTTCACCGGCAGCTTCTTCTCAATCAGATCGAGGAATGGTCCTACTGCGCCGTTGCCGGCATTGGCAACAACAGTCAGCGGCTTCAATTTGGTCACATCAATATAGCTGAGGACATGGTCGATGTAGTCCTCGGTAACATCCACATTCTTTACTTCGCCGGGAACGGTAGCTGCTTCCGGCAGCTCTTCATTGACAGCTGCTGCCAGCTCCTTCAGACCGGTATCGGCGGAAATGGGACGGGCTCCCTCCCGGACCAGCTTCATTCCGTTATAATCCTTGGGATTATGGCTGGCGGTAATCATCACGCCGCCGCCTGCCTTCAGATGGGAAGTCGCGAAGTAAATCATCTCGGTACCGCACTGACCGATGTCGTTGACCTCTACGCCGCTCTCGGACAAGCCTTTGGTCAGCGCCGCCTTGATGGACGGGCCGGACAGACGGATATCGTTGCCCACAACGACTTTCTCCGCGCCGAACAGCTTCTTGAAGCAGCGGCCGATGCGATACGCCAGCTCCTCGTTGATTTCCCCGGGATAAATACCCCGCAGGTCGTAGGCTCCGAAAGCCTTGGTAGAAATAGTCTCCATGTTACCCACCTCTTATGTAAAAACTAGCCGTTAAATTGCCTAAAAAGTTTAGTAAAAATCACAAAATAATAAGTCCTATAAAAATAATCCTATAGGTAAATATACCTAATAGGATTATTTTTGTCAAGTTTAATTCTTTTGTCTAAAAAAAGTCCTAGATGTATACCAGTAGGCTATGGAAAGAGGCAGCAGCGAGCCGACCCAGGCCATAGGACTTGCCCAGCAGGCCCCCAGATAGCCGTAGATATCGCAGAGCCAAAAGGCAGCCACACTGCGCATTATCAGCTCCATGACACCGGCAATGGTCGGGACAACCGTCTGCCCCAGCCCCTGCAGAGTATTTCGCAGGATGAACAGCACGCTGAGAATGAAATAGCAGCATCCGTTTACCGTCAGGAAAATCCGTCCGTACTCCACCACCTCGGCGGCACTTTCTCCTTCCACGAAAATCTCCATGAAGAAGCTGCCGCAGGTGTACAGCAATACTCCCACGGCGATGCTGAAGCCGCCGGACATCTTTATTGCTTCCTTTACGCCCTGACTGATACGCTCCAGTTTGCCGGCGCCATAGTTCTGCGCCGAGAAGGCCGCCATGGCCAGGCCGAAGGAAATCATTGGCATGATAGCTATGCTCTCTACCTTCATAGCCGCCGCATAGCTGGCCACCGGCACTGGCCCGAGACGATTCAGCGCTACCTGCAGGACGATGGTACCCATAGCAATGATTGTCATCTGGAAGCCCATAGGCAGGCCCAGCCGGAGATGGTCATACAAATCCTTGCCGGTTATATGCCAATCCTCTCCATGGGGAATAATTTGCGGCAAACGGCGGCGGATATGGTACAGGCAGGCCGCAATGCTGAACACTTGGCCGCAGCCTGTTGCCAAGGCGGCTCCCGCTACACCCCACTTCAGCCAGAGGATAAACACCGGTTCAAAGGCAATGTTGAGAATAAGGGACAGCGCCAGCATAACAGTAGCCGTCCGACTGTCCCCCAGTACTCTGATAACATTCGTCAGCAGACCGAACAGGACACCTATCGGCGTGGCCGCCGCAAAAATTACAATGAAGGTTTTTGCATCCTCGTAGATTTCCGGCGGCGTCTCCATAACGGTCAATATCGCCGGTATTGCCAGCACCGAGACCGCAGTCAGCACCGCCGCAAATATCAGGCTGGCCGCCAGACAGGTGGCAGCACTCCGACGGACGCCCTTCTCATCCCCGGCTCCGAACCGCTGCCCCATGACCAGGGCAAGGCCGTTGGTGGTGCCGAGAATAAGACCGATGAGGAGAAACATCAGGCAGCCGGTACAGCCTACCGCCGCCAAGGCGTGGACTCCCAGCCATCGCCCGACGATAAGAGTATCGACAAAGGCATAAAGCTGCTGGAAAATATTACCGGCGATAAGAGGCATCGTGAAATGCCAGATAAGGCCTGCCGGCTCCCCCTCTGTGAGATTCTTTGTCATTCTTTTGCTTTCTTACTCAATATACTTCGTCACCATAGTACGCAGCCGCTCCCGCAGAACGACAGTTGTATCGGAAAGGGCATCTGCTGACGGAGCCAGATAGTTATAATGGAAGGTTGTAATCTTACCGGTCAGATAATCTGTTGGGTAAGCTGTAACCTTAATGCCGTTCTTGGCAAAATTCAGCACCGCCCGCTCCATGTGCGCCGCACTGGTAACGAGAATAGGATGAAGGAGTCCCTTCTCCCGGAGGATTTCCGCCGAGAATCGGGCATTCTGTCCGGTGGTCTGACTCCTGTTTTCCACGATGATTTTATCCGGTGCCACCCCAAGGGACAGCAGCACCCGGCGGGCAATCTCCGCCTCATTCCCCGTGTTCTGATAGACCTGTCCGCCGGAAAGCAGGATGGGCAGGCCAAGCCGCTTGTGCAGCCGCAGAGCTGTCAGCAGCCGGCTGGAGGGAATACTGGTAAGGACACCCATGCCGTCCATATCCGGCACATCGCCGAAGGCTCCGCCGCCCAGCATGATGATGACATCCCCCGTCGGATTCTCCGGCGGAGTGTATGTCCCCTCCAGCTCCTTTACCAGCAGAGAAGAAATCAGCGGGGTGGACAGAAGGTACATGATCAGCGTCAGCGAAGAAACGAAGGCCGCCAGCCGCCGCTTTGCCGCCTTCAGCAGACGGTGCACCAGATAAACGAGCGCCAGCAGAAATATTCCCGGCGGCAGCAGCCAGGCGGCAGCAAATTTGCAGAGAAAAATCACATTATCTAGCATAGCTTTACAGCCTTACGATTGCGGAAAGTTACCGGAGTCAGCTCAAGGCTTTCGGCAAAATCAATCGCCGTCCTGATATTCAGTCCCACCCGGTCGGGAGTGTGGGCATCGGAGCCTACCGTGACCATCCGGCCCCCCAGTTGACGGAACCGACGGTACACCGGAGCCAGCTCATCGAGAACAGCCTTGTCCCCGAAGCGGCGGGTATTTATCTCCATGGCGGTATCGGTCTCTATCAGTGCCCGGAGGATTTCATCGATGTACTCGTGATACCGCTGATACTCCAGTCCGGGATTATCGTAGGGAGCCACCCGGCAGATATAGTCGATGTGACCGAGAGTATCAACGAAGGAATTTTCCCGCACCATTTCAGCCATTACGGTGTAGTAGCGGGTAAACACGCTGTCCTTATCCCGGCCGGGATAATATTCCTTCTCGTAAATATCCCCGTTGTCCAATATGTGAATAGAGCCGATCACCTGATCAAAGGGTGCTCTGGCAATGAACTTCTGCAATACTCCGGCATGGTCGGGCGTCATACCGCACTCCACTCCGAGGGAGAGTCCGCTGCCCAAATCATCATCCCGGCCCCGCAGACTTTCGTAGGTACGCCAGTAGTCCTCCGGGGAAAATTCAAAGACCCAGTCCCCAGGATAATCCGGGTCATAATGCTCCGTCAGAACGATTCCGTATCCCTGAGACCTCGCCGCTGCCAAAGCATCGGCAATTTTCATCTCTGAGTCCGCGGAGAACTCTGTATGAAGATGGCTGTCGTAAATCATTTACTTGTTTGCCTCGTAAGCTGCTTCCAATGCACGGGTAAGCTGGTCGGCGCAGGATGTGCCGCGATTGCCGCAGTCATTTCCCCGCCAGATTTCTATGACCCTGTCCTTGTCCATGCCCACAACGATTTTGGAAATGGCCGCCAGATTGCCGGGGCAGCCTCCCAAAAAGTTTACGCTCTTAATGATATTGCCCTCCAGCTCCACAGTAATCTCCTTGCTGCAGGTTCCGGTGGTTTTATAGGTGTATGCACTCATGACTATTCTCCTTTCAGAAATCCGTCTGCCAGCTTGGCAAACTCCTCCAACGATAATGTCTCGCCCCGGCGGCCGGTATCAATCCCGGCATAGGCCACGGCTCTTTCAATATCTTCCTTCAGAAAGCCTGCGCCCTTCAGAGCATTCACCAGCGTCTTGCGCCGCTGACCGAAGGAAGCTCTCGCTACCCGGAAGAACATCTTTTCATCCCCGCACTCCACTGCCGGCTTCTCACGACGGCGGCAGCGGATGACCACTGAGTCAACCTCCGGTGCCGGATGGAAGGATTTCGGCGGTACGGTGAGAACGATATCCGGCTCGGTGTGATACTGAACTGCCACAGAGAGGGCGCCGTAGTCCTTGCCCCCCGGCTCCGCCACCATACGCTCAGCCACTTCCTTCTGCACCATGGTGACAATGAGGGAAATGTTCAGCTTCTTCTCCAGCAGCTCCAGCAGTATCGGTGTCGTTATATAATAAGGAAGGTTTGCTACCACCTTGAACGGTTCATCACCCATCATTGTCTTAATATCAACCTTCAAAATATCGCCGGGAACGATGGTGACATTGTCGTAGCCCTTCAGGGTTTCTGCCAGCACCGCCGGCAGCTTCTTGTCCAGCTCCACCGCCGTTACCTGCGCGCCGGCCTCGGCCAGTGCCTGGGTGAGAGTGCCGATACCGGGGCCGATTTCCAGCACCCGGTCTCCCGGCTGAATCTCCGCCGCCAGAACGATACCCTCCACGATTGCCGGGGCAATCAGGAAATTCTGTCCCAGGCGATGGCTGGCCTTCAGACCGAAGTGCTTCAAAATGCGGTGAGTTACCTCCGGAAGTACAATCCGGGGCATGATAGTCTGTTTCTCTGTCATGTTGCTCCTTTGTATTCAGTTCATTGGCTGTCTTACAGCTCCGCCACAGCCTTCTCAAATTCTTCGCGGGTTATTCCGTAGTGGTTAAGGCGCTTCAAAAACACCTTCGCATTGCCGTAGCCAAGGCCAAGTGCTGCCCCCAGCCTTGCTCGCCGGCTGCTGGCCTCCGCCGCTCCCGACAGGTTATTCATTATGAGGTCGGCGGATGTAAAGGTTTCTTCCTCAAATTCCATTGGCGTATGTACCTTTTCCAACGCCTTTCTTATAGACTCCGGGCTGGCATCTTCGATGCCCACATCGCCGTCCGCCGGATTCGTTGCTTCCTCACGAGGCACATAGGCGTGCTTCGCCTTGGGGAAACGCTTTTCCAGATGGCGGCGTATCCTCTCCCCTGCCCCGTCCGGGTCGGTGAGGATGATAATGCCCCGCTTCTCATAGGCCGCCCTTATATCATTCATGGCCCGCTTTGACAGGCCGAAGCCGCCGGTAATGAGGCAGTCCGCTTCCAATGCTCGGCCGATTGCCGCCACATCCGACTTGCCCTCTACCACGATTACTTCTTTTATCACGCCAAAATCCCTTTCACTACGCTGTAGATTTCCTCAGCAATTTCCTCAATGCTCCGGGGCTTCTCCCCGTCATCGCAGGCCACAGTCTTCCATCCCTCCCGCTTCGCCAGTGCGGCATAGGCCTCATGGCAGCGGACAAGATAAGCCTCATCCTGCTCGTGAATATCCTTCTCCCGTCCGGCCGCCGCCCGCTGAGCAATCAGCTTCGCCGATACCTCCGGCTTCATATCAAGGAAAATTACTCCGTCCGGAGCCGGCAGCCCCAGCTTGCCGTACTCAAAGTCCGTCAGCCAGTCGAAGTACGCCTCTCTCTCTTTCTCATCAGTTATCTTCACTGCCTGATGAACGAGATTGCTGGTAGTGTACCGGTCAGCCAAAATTACGGTGCCGTCCTCGTAATCCTTCCCCCACTTCATCCGATAGGAAGCAAAGCGGTCAACCGCAAAAAAAGTTGAGGCCGCATAGGCATTCACCGAATCGGCCGTGCTGCCGAACTCTCCTCCCAGATACATCTTCACCGGCATTGCCGCCGGGCTGTCGTAATCCGGGAACTCTATCTTCTTTACTTTATATCCTTCCGCCTGCAGCCGGGCAAACAGTGCCGCCGTCTGGGTGGCCTTGCCGCAGCCGTCCCCGGCTTCAATGACAATCAGCTTTCCTTTAGCCATTTCTTTTCCTTCTCTGTTTACTGCTGACCCTTTATGACCTTTATCGTCTTCAAAGTCGGGTCATCGGCGTGCGGCACAAGCCCTGCGGCCAATCCCGCCTGCAGATATTCCACGGCCTCTGCGGTAATAAATTCCCCCGGATAGAACACCGGGATTCCCGGCGGATAAAACATAGGGGCTTCTGCCGCCATCCGTCCTACCGCCCGGTCAATCTCCACCGTCTCCGCCGGGGCAAAATAAGCATCCCTTGGCGTCATGGGCGGCGTACCCTCCGGAGATTTCGGCAGCCGAGGGATTTTCTTTCCCTGCTTCTGTCCCTTATTCCTGTATTCCTCGGAGAGCGCTGCCAGCGCACCGTAAAGTCTTCCCAGTGAGTCTTCTCCGTCGGCATAGCTGATGATGAACAGCACCCGGCTGGCATCACTGAGCTCAGGCTGCATGAGACAATTTTCCCGGAGATAGCTCCAGGCCTCCGGCCCGGTAATTCCCAGTCCCGAAACATCTACCGACAGCTTCAATATATCCTGCGTGAAATCCTTCTGCCGGTTTTCCGGCAGAGAATACACCGACAGTCCCGGCAGGGCTTCCACCTTCTGCCGCAGCTTACAGGCCAGCTCACAGACCCGGCTGAGGGACTTCTCCCCCTGCTCCTCAAACTGGGCTCTTGCCGTATCAAGCGAGGCCAGCAGCAGATAATCGGGACTGGTGGTCTGGGTAATGCCGTATGCCCGATATACCCGCTCCGTCATATCAGCCGGAGC
The DNA here is from genome assembly GCA_030523645.1 of Selenomonadaceae bacterium. Taxonomy (GTDB): domain Bacteria; phylum Bacillota; class Negativicutes; order Selenomonadales; family Selenomonadaceae; genus RGIG250. Next base: position 66,878 of record JAUNIB010000009.1, on the reverse strand, counting down.
CTCCGCTCCGATGTGCAGCATCGAAGTCTGAGTGAGCGACCCAAGCAGCTTGTGAGTGCTTTGCGCGATTAAATCAGCTCCTGACTGTGCGGCCGGCAGCGGCGTTCCTGCTCCGTCATTCTTTGCATTTGATTTTCCGAGACCCGACAGATGGGCTCCGTGAGCCTCATCCACCAGCAGCAGCATTCCTGCCCGATGAAGTATATCCGCTATTCGTCTTAGATTGGCGGCAATGCCGTAATAGTTTGGCGACACAAGAAGCAGCGCCTTTGCCGACGGATATTTCTCCACCGCCGCCTCCACTGCCTCGGGAGTTATATTCAGCGCCAGCTCCGCATCCTCATCGTACTCAGGGTCGATATACACCGGGACCGCTCCCGCCAGCACCAGGCCGCCCATCACCGACCGGTGAACACTCCGGCTCACCAGCACCGTATCTCCCGGAGACAACGCCGCCAGAATCATCATGTGGATTGCGCCGGTAGTACCGCTGACCGAGAATACCGTATCTCTTGCTCCGAAGCATTTTGCCGCCGCCTGCTGCGCCGCCGCAATAGCTCCCGTGGGAGCAAAGGGGTCATCCAGCTCATCCGCCAGTGACACCTCCCCCCGGAGGCCAAGAGGGGTTATGAGATTTTTCAGCCGGCTGTCTGCCCCCAGCCCCATCTTGTGCCCTGGGGTATGCCAGGGACTGCAGCCTGAGTCGGCATATCTGACCAGCGCCTCATAAAGAGGCGCTGTTTTTTTATTTGTCATCCTTTGTTCCTTCGGTTTCCTGCTTATTGTTCTCCCGTCAGCCTCTGGCTGTACCGGCACGATTCTTCCGCTTCATCAGCTCGTCGAATTCATCCTCCGGCATGGGACGGGCATTCAGATAGCCCTGGCCGTACTTACAGCCCAGCTCTATGAGCATCCGCTCCTGACCCACGGTTTCAACGCCTTCGCAGATTACCGTCATTTCCAGCTTTTCGCCCATATCTACAATACCGGCGAGAACCAGCTGCATCTGACTGTTGGTTTCCGCCGCCACCAGCAGGGATTTATCAATCTTGATAGCATGGAAGGGAAGCATGGCCAGCAGCCGGAATGATGAATAGCCGGAGCCGAAGTCATCAATGGAGAATACAAATCCCAGCTCCCGCAGCTTCCGGAATGTATTGACAGCATTCTGCTGATACTTCATCTGGTCGAAGGCACAGAAGACCGTCTCCGTAAGCTCCAGCTCGATGGCTCCTGCCGGCAGCTGGTACTTCTTCGCCATCTTTTCCATTTTTTCCAGATAGCCCGGCTCAGTAAGATGGTGTCTCGACTGATTTACGCTGATGGGTACCAGCGGCAGACCAAGATTTATCCGGCGGCGCTGATAGGCCATTACTCTATCCAGCATATAGTGATCCAGCCAGACCACGAAGCCGTTCCGCTCAAACAAATCTATAAAGCTGCCGGGATTGAGGAAGCCCAGCTCCTCGCTCTGCCAGCGGACAAGGGACTCCGCTCCGATAATCCGGCCGGTTTTCAGCTCGTACTTCGGCTGATAGAACACCAGGAATTCCTTCTTCTCCAGCGCCTTCTCCATGACGGCTTCTATCTTCGTCTGGAGATTCATCTGCCGGTTGTAATGACTGTCATAGAAGGACACCATTTCATTGCCGGAGAAAACCGTATTGTAGGCGGCGGTAGCCTTGATTATCGCTTCGGAGATTGCCTCCCGGAAGCTGACAGCACCGTTTACCGGAGCAACACCAGCCTTCAGCTCCGGATGAACAACACCGTGGGCGATTTCCAGACTGTCGTGAGCCCGTATAATGTCCAGAACCTCCGGCACGATTATATCCCGGTTGTCGAAGCGGCAGATAACGAAAATCTGACCGACGGCAGTGGATGTAACGCCCAGAACAGCCCATTTATTATCACTAAGTATCACATCCAGTATTTCTTTCAGCTTGCCGGCAATAGTCTGCCGGCCGGCCATCTCCAGAATGGAGCGGACTCTGGCCATACCGATGGTGAGGACATAAAGCTGCTCCTCCCGGAAAGGCTCCTCCAGAGATTCCCGGTATTCTCCCGGCATGACCTCCTCCAGCCAGCGGCGGTTGTGGTAGCCGGTGAGGGGATCCACTCGCAGATATTCCCTCTCACGATAGTATCTGTAAGCACAGACGCCCATTATTCCGGTGATAATCAGGATGAAGGCGAGGAAGGACATGACGCCCTTCCTGTCCAGAAGAGTTTCCCGATAGCCGGTAGTCGCTTCCAGATCCTCAGTCATGTAGTTTGCGGCAAGCTGATAAGCTGTCCCGGGAGCCAGCCGGCAGACGGCCTTGTTCAGTACCCGGAAAAGCATCGGGTCTTCATTTTCCCAGACGCCGAAGGAAACCGGATAAGCAAAGGTATTCATCTGCCGAATGTAAAGATTGTGATGATTGTCCTGGGCCAGTGTCCGAAAGGCCGTCACACCCTTTATATAGGCAATATCCGCATGACCGTTTGACACTGCATCGATGGTACTCTCCACATTATCGAAGTAGACCACATTGCCGCCCCGGTGGCGAGGCTCTACGAAACGCTGTGTGAAAAAATGAAATCTCGGCGCAGCCACCAGCGGATTCTCCGGAATCTTGCTGCCCTTCCGAGCCACCTGTGCGTAAAAAACATTCATGTAAGGGGCGGTGATATTCATCCTGAGCCGACGGGCCCAGGTAATATCCGTATTAAGGTCCGCCACGAAATCCGCCTTGCCGGAGGAAATATTGTCTACCGTATCCTCCGGGCCACGAGCCGGAACCATTTCGATGGTGACGCCCATATCATCGGCCATTATCTTCAGCAGGTCGGCCAGCACGCCCTTATAATCAGTGCCATCCATGTAGCTGAATGGCTCCTGGTCGGTCATCGCCGAAGCTCTCAGCACCGGGTGTTCCTTCAGGAACTTCAGCTCCGCTGCCGTATAAGCGGGACGCACAAAGCTCCCTCGATCCTCATAATAAATCTGGGCATTATCTCTTTTTATGTTGTTGTTGACAGCATAAAGCCGTATCACTGCCGCATTTACAATATCCAGCAGATTCTTCCTGTCCTTGCGTACAAGGAGACGGCACTCATAGGAGTCAAAGTGATACGCATTCTGGCCTTTGTTCTCATTCGTTCTCACGCTGTTGTCCAGATAGGCATCAAGTCTCCCCTCATGGAAGGCCCTCTCCATGCTCTCCATATCGGGAAATTCCCGCAGCTGCCAGTTTATACCGCCGGAGAGAGCGGCATCCGGCACACGGCGGCCCGGATAAATACTTGCCACATAACCAAGACTGTAACTGCGGCCGCTCAGAATATTGGCCGCCTCACGCATTTCATCCAGTGTAGTGTACTCCCGGCTTTTCTCCGACCAGCTCAGCTTGCTGACGGCAGAGCCGGTATTGCTGTTCGCGGTGATGAGCCTGCCGGTCTCATTCTGTACCGCCTCACTGCTGAGAACGATTTTGCCCGTTACCGTGGCAATGCCGTAGTCTGTTCCGGCAATATCCGGATAGTCTATGCAGCGTCCGGGGGCTTCCGGGAAGAAATCTATCTCGCCGGAGCGCAGGCGGGCAATATTCTCCTCCCAGGTGCCGGGAATATAGGTGACATCCCAGCCGTTGTTCGCCGCCAAAGACTGAATAATCGTATAAGCGTAGCCGTCAAAGAGGCTGGCATCGCTGCCGTGGGGCATGAAGAATCCCTGCAGGGGGACAAAGCCCACCTTCAGCGGCAGGAAATTTCCGCTGCCGTTGTACTGACTCTGTTGCCCGTCATTCTCCCCAAAGTAGGTCACCGCTTTTGTCTCCAAAGCCTGTTTCGTCTCTCCCGGCCGTTCACCGGCAGCCTCCACAGACACTGCTCCCGTCCGGAGAATGAAAAAGCCGAAAGTAAGCAGCACAAAAAATCCCATCACAAAGAGATGAGTCAAGCCTCTGCAGCGGCCTTTCTTCTCCGCTGCCCCGCTGTTAATCTGCCGATTCAGCATTTTATCGCCTCCGGTAATGTATATCAGAGATAGCCGCCGGCTGCAAAGAGCAGCAGCCAGGCAAACATGGTGACGCAGGAAAGCGCCGAGGTAAAGACGACACAGTTTCCGGCCAGAGACGCATCACTGTCCAGAAGCTGAGCCATGGAGAAGCTGGCTACGGCACAGGGCGTACCGAATATTGCCAGCATCGTTACCAGCTCCTGCCCGCGGAAGCCGAAGTAGATAGCCGCCGCAAAGACCGCCGCCGGAACGATAACCAGACGGCTGAGAACCACCGCAATAAGGTACCGGGGATTCTCACTGATGGACGAGAAGCGGAAGGACGCGCCGAGAATAATCAGAGCCAGCGGGCTGGTCATCGCGCTCATCTGCCCCAGCGGCTTCAGCACCGGCTTCGGCAGGTGAATTCCCAGCAGCAGGAAAATCACGCCAACTATGGCGCCGATAATCATCGGATTCCTCAGCACGCCGCCCAATACATGAAGCAGATCAAACCGGCCGCCACGGAAGGTCTCCAGCGTAAACACCGCCAGCACATTGTAAATCGGAATAATGATGGCAATCATCATGCTGGTCATGGCGATATTGTTCTCACCGAAGATATTGCCTACCAGCGGCACCCCCATCAGTACGAAGTTTGAGCGGTAAATAGCCTGAATCATTGCCCCACGCTGCTTCGGCCCCGGAACAATCCGGCATACCAGAAAGAAGGAAACAGCGTAGACAACAGCCAGGGCCGCTATGGAAAAAACAATAATATCCGGCCGCATTGTCTCCCGGAGATTGGTGGTGTACATATTGTAGAACATCATCACCGAGAAGAAGGTCTTGAAGACCATCGCGTTAACACGATTGATTTCTGTATCCGTCAAAAGTTTGAAACGGCGGACAAGCAATCCGATAAACATCAGGATAAACAGGGGAACAACTGCCCCTGCTGCCACAAAGAATTGTTCGGAGCTTATCAAGATTTATCACCTGAATTTTAATTCTATAATCTGCTCATATTTTTCCGGGAAACTATTTCCGTCCCGCCGCCGGGACATCCTCCACGACCCCGTCTACATACCAGTCCATGCGGGACACGACTGCCTGATCACTGAGATTGTGACCGGCGGGAATTCGGATTTGGCCGCGATTGTCACGGACCGGCCCGTAGAATACATCCCGGTTTGTGTAGCGGAGCCTTCTCCCTACATCCTCTATCCGGGAGCGGTTATCACTGTCCACGGCACCGCTGATTACAAGCTGCATATCGTCGTCAATGGAAACGAAGCGGCTGGCAGGGGAAAATCTTCCCTCCAGCGCATCCTTGATAAGCGTGCGGATAAAGTCGTCACTCTTCCAGACCACGGTACCCAGCAGGACCTCACCGTACTCCTCCGACAGATTGCGGCATACGCCGATAGCCTTCACTCCCCGGCGCCGGCAGATGTCCAGCACCTCCCGGTACTGATTAATCTGAGCCGTCACATCCACCGGATAAGCCGACAGTATCTTGTCACAGGCCGCGGCCACCTTCGCATTGTTGTCAAAGGTATTCGTCCAGATTACATGAATCTTCGCATCGGGCCGTATTCTTCTGGCCCCCAGCGCAAAGGCATTCACGGTAGCGATAACCACCGGATTCGGCATCGGGGCCACGATAGCTATCTCACCGGACTTCGACTCCGCCGCCGCCAGCATACCGGCCTGATACTGGGCCTGATACAGACGAACAACGATACCGCAGACATTGGGGTAGCTGTCCTCTCCGTAGCCGGTGTAGAACTTTACCTTGGGATATTCGCTGCAAACCTGAGCCATGTCTGCCGGCTGCTGCATTCCGAGGCTGAAGATAACCTCTGCCTTATCTCTGTTTACCAGCTTGTCCACCGCTGCACCGAAGGAGCCGTCCCCCCGGTGAACGAAATCCACATAGACAAAGCGGCAATTATAATCCTGGATTTTCTCGAAGGCTTCCAGCATTGACTCATTCCAGCTGCTGTCATGCCTGTCGCCCTCAAAGATGACTCCCACCACAGTTTCCCGCCGGTCGAACATCTCCGTTATCCTGCCGCTGTTGTTCAGCCAGTAGTAGGAGCAGCTGAAAGCCGCCGCACAGAAAGCCAGCAGCAGCAGCGTGAGTCCCGCCATTATCTTCTTCACTGCCGGCCACCTCCGTATACGACTTCCTCGTAGTCCAGTACCGTCATCGGTCTGGAGCAGCAGAAGCCCTGTATCATGGAGCAGCCGGTTCCTTTGAGCGCCTCATGCTCATCTTCCTTATCGACACCGGAAACAATTACCTCTATTCCCATGTGTCCGGCCATCGTTATGAAATCCGTCATAAGCTGCACCGGCATACGGACATCATCACTGACCACGATCTCATCGGCCTGCTCTGCCGCATCGGTTTTTCTTCTGCTCTTTCCCGTGATTCGGCCGAAGGATGACTTATCCAGCTTCAGCCGCTTCACCGGCAGCTTCACCAGCTCCGGCAGCAGACCGCAGTCAAATCTGAAATCGGAAACCGTCACCGCAAAGCCGGCCTCCCCCAGCTTGCGTATCGAAGCCTTTATGACCTCCGGCTGAAGGGAGAAAGCCGACTCCTTAATATCTATCATCAGGTATTCCGGACTTACCTCGTAGAGCTTCATTATCCGGGTGACTTCATCGATGATGTTCGCCCTCACCAGAAAAGCGTGGGAGAAAGTCACGGAAATGGGATAGACCCTGCGGCCGTCGTTGAGCCAGCGTCTGATAATGTGGCAGGCAGAGTCAAGCATAAACTTGTCCAGCCGGGTCCTGCGCTTGCTCTCCTCCGGATTGTCCAGCAGCTCGTGAACATCCACGATACCGTACTTGGGATGATTCCAGCGCATCATCAGCTCGGCTGCCGCCCAATCATCCTCACTCATCTTCCGAAGCGGCTGCAGCAGCGGCTGAAATTCCCGCTGAATGAAGGCCTGCTCAAAATCATCCCGAAGAGTCCGCTTTCTGACCATCTCGGCACTGACATTACTATCGTACATTACCACCAGATTGTCCGAAGTTCCCTTGTCTGCCTTCTGACGGTGGGCAGCTTCGCAGGCCTCTACAGCCCGGCTGTATCCCTCATCCATCGTCAGGTCTCCGGCTAGGCTCACCGCTCCGCCGGTTACGGTTATTGGGTACTTGTTTGAGGTTTCGGTAATCAGATTGCAGATTGCCAGCAGCTTGTCCATCATCCCGGAACGCCCGTAGGTATAGAGCAGGAATCTATCACCGGTACCACGGGCCAGACAATCCTCCGCTTCTAAGGACTGCTCCAGCGCAATAGATATTTTCCGCAGAAGGCTGTCGCCGTAATCAGCCCCCATCATGGCGTTGACGGCACCGAAATAATCTATATCGAAGATTGCCAGCACCGCATTCTGCTTCTGCTGATCCTGCTCCTTTTCCTGCCGCAGCTTCTCCCACTTAGGCAAGCCCGTAAGGGAATCCACATAGGCCACCTTCAGCAGTCCGGCTCTCCTCTGCTCCTCCACCCTTACCACATAGAAGAATGCTCCGATGAACAGCAGCGCCAGCAGAATAAAGGTACCGGCGGTAAAGAGGACGACAACAAATATCGTCTCCCTCATCGCCGAGCGGGGAACGAGAATGCCGTTGTACCAGCCGCGGAGTATTCGGGATGGCGCCGCAGCAAAGTAGCGGATTTCACTGCCGCATTCCACTCGGGCAATGGCTCGCTGCTGCCTGTACAGTGCCTGATAGAGGCGACCGATTTCATCACTGTTCTCGATGAATCGCAGTTCTCTGGCTACCGAGGCATCGTCCGGCGTAGTTCTCATAGGGAATATATAGGTGTGCCGGTCCTCCGACACCATCATAAGCTGACCGTTCATCGGCAGATTCCCGGCAAAGAGAGTCTCGTCCAGTTCCTGTCCTGACATGAGGCCGTAGACAACACCGGCAACGGTGTCTCCCCTGACAATCGGCACCGCCATCAGCAGTGCGGTGGAAAGGTCGGTGTCTCCGGCCCGAACATAGGCTGCGACAGCATGACCGTAGTAAGCGTCCTTCAGATGAACCTTCGCCGTCTCAGGCAGGCGATGACCAAAAATAATACTGCCGTCAATGGCTGCCGCTCCCACATAGTTCATACTCGACAGGTGTTTGTCCTGCTTGATATACGAAGCCATGCCCTGATGAGAGCTTCCCGCCATAATGAAGGAGGCCAGGGCCCGAAGATGAACGAATTGTGTTTCCAGTCTGCCAGTGACAATATCTTCCTGCTGAGCCGCCAAATCGGCCAGCCGGTCATCAATCTCCTTGCGAACCACATTCACCAGAAGGAGCTGCAGCAGCAGAATGCTGACGAAGACAACTGCCGACAGTGCCGCCAGCGGACGGAATATATGGGAACGCCCCGTTGCCCACAGTCTCACGCAGTCATCTCTCCTCTCTTGCTTTCCGTTCAAAATGCAGACAGTTATTTACAATATTATACTACAAAAACCCGACAAAAAACCTATTTCGCAAAATATATTTGCCGTTGATAGGCTAAAAAAATACGGCATAACTGCCTGGCAGAAACTCGCTCTCGCTTATTTATTCACGCAACGGTGCCAGGCTCTGACTGCGTATGCTTACTTGTCAATCGCCAAGCATCGGCGTTCATAACAGTTTCTTTCAGACAGTTATGCCTACGCTCTTATCATAGGAATAATAGATGGCACAGCCATCTATTCCTTAATGCAAAGCAAAGAGGGCTGTGAATAAACGAAACTCATTTATTCACAGCCCTGCGAGCCGGACAATCCAGCTTGCTGCACTCGCTGCAGTTATGCTCTTTCTTTTCACAGTCTTCAGCCTTAACGCCCAGACCGACAACCGCCGTAACCGACTTCCTCGGCATAAGCATTAGGCTCTCCGTAAGCGCCACGCCGATTTTCTCACAGCCTGCATATCGGGCAATATCCCTCTGTGCCGTCAGCGGCCAGTCTCCGTATCCGGGAGAGAAGCGCCAGCGCGGTACCAGCCCCATCCGCTCAGCCAGACGGCCGACTTCCTTCTCCATTGCATCCGCCGTCTGCTCCACCGCCTGCGTCGCCGCCGCATCCAGCAGCACCGAGTAAGCATACCGGCCGTCCGCAAAGCTCACGGTCACAGACTCCTCTATAGAGCCTCCCACCGTCACCGTCATCAGCACGATTCGGCAGCACCCAGCCAGATGACGGCGAATGCTCTCCCCCTCCAGCATCAGTCCGATACCGGGAACTGTACTGGTCAGGCAGTCATAATCGTATATCTCGTAATTCCCTCGGGGGATTGCCAGCAGCCGCGCCTCATCACAGGCCTCCTGTATCAGCTCCGGGTTGAAGGGACTTTGACGAAGTCCGGCATAGCGGCGGACTTCCCCGGCATTTATCTCCCCCAGCGGGGGATTGTATATCGGCATCTTATCACCTGCCTTACTGTATGATTTATGGCCGCGCCATCAGTCTGAAAACAATTACAACAAAAGCGTAGAACAAATCACTCTGCTGATTTATTCTACGCTCTCTTTATATCTCCTGCTTATTGCTTGGCCGCGGCAGCAGCTTCCCGGTCTGCCTTTGCCTCTCTTGCCTTCGCCAAAGAGGATGTACCCTTCTCCTCCATCTTCAGCGGCAGCCGGAGATGCACTCTGGTGCCTCGTCCCGGCGTACTGGCTATATTGAGCTGAGCGCCGATTATCTTCGCCCGCTCCCGCATACCGGTGATGCCGAAGGAGCCCTCGCCGTCGGTATTCTTCATATTTTCTTCGGCGATGGCCATATCAAAGCCTGCTCCCTGATCTTCAATGAGAACAGAAACAGCAGCTGCCGTGAAAAGCATCCGGACCTGTGCCACATTCTGACCACTGTGCCGGTCTACATTATTCAGTGCCTCCTGAATAATGCGGAATATTCCTGTATTCACATGGCTGGGCAGAGTCACCTCTGTTCCCTCCACGGTGAAATCAGCCTTCAAAGTTTTCCGCTCCTCCAGCTTTGCAACAAGCTGACGGATTGCAGCCACAAGACCAAGGTCATCAAGGGACATGGGCCGCATATCAAAGATAATCTGACGGATATCGCTGAGACAACCCTTCAGCTGACGGCGCAGCTCCTGAATACCTGCTCTTGCCTCCTCCGGATCCACCGGAATGAGCCGCTCGCAGATAGAAGCCTGAAACAGCAGATTCGCCACATCCTGCGCCGGGCCGTCGTGAATCTCTCTGGACACCCGATAGCGCTCGTCCTCCTGCGCCTTGATTATTACTGCAGACAGGAAGCGGTTGTTGGCCGCCTTCTCCATCTGGGCTACCACATCGGAAATCTGTGAGGACAAATACCCAAGCACCGAAGAAATCCTCATGGCCAGCTGCTCGGCTCCGATGATTGTCTTCTGCATGTGATAGAGACGAATTTCGCAGTCGTCACGCTTGCGGCGCAGCTGCCGCTCCTCCTCCCGGGCGACGCCCAGTCGGACCTGCACATCCTTTACCGCCTCATAGGTGGCCTTTATCTTTTCCTCGCTGTACTCCCGGAAATTGGAAGACACCCGGACAAGATTCTGTTTCTCAATCTGCTCGGCCTTCTCCAGTGAGTCAACCCTCTCAATCGTGGCGGCTGTCTCCTGCCGGATACTCTCCAGCTCGGCCCGAGTGGAATCAACCTCCCGGCGGGCAGCCTCGTAAATCTCGAAGATTTTGTCCTTGCTGCTTTCTATTGTAGTGACCGTACTACGCAGGATGTCATTCAGCATCCCTACGCTGGGCTTGCCATCCTCTACCGGTATTGAATCCGGGTCCTTTCTTCTCAGTTCGGCCATTATATCCTCATTTCCCTGACTGTCACTACCGACAGCCAGACAGTTCGTCTAAAGACAATTATGTAGTTTCTATTATATCTTAACAATCTGAATTTTCAACACCCCTATTATCGCATATTCCCCGGGAAATCCGTCCTAAGCTGGGTATTTTGTCCCCTATTCCATGAGACCATACGCCATCAGCTTAATTTCATTGACAAACCTCCTATGTAACAATATAATTTATGTTTAGTTTATTAGAAAGATGCTATAGGATAAAAAGGACGGTCTCTATGGAATACAATGTCTACATGACAAACGACTGCAATCTCAACTGCGCCTACTGTTCGGTTCTTTTGGATTGCGAAAAGAACGGCATCCCCATCCACCCCACCTATGAGGTAGAGAAGCTGGCTGCCTACATAGATAAGACTCAGCAGAAGTACAACGATAATGAAGTCGTCATCTTCTTCTTCGGCGGCGAGCCCTCTATGGAGTATGACCGCATCCGCAAGTATATGGACTGCTTCGACAAGACCCTGCGTCCCAAGTACGACCTGAAGTACATCCTCCACACCAACGGACTTCTCCTGAACGAGATTCCCGACGATGTGCTGGCTAAGCTCGACCTCTCCATGTATTCTCTCAACTATGAGATGTTCCCTCATGTCGGTCTGGCTGACTCCTACTTCCAGAAGGTCATGGACAACGCCCTCGAAGCAAAGGAAAAGAAGCCTTCCTTTGAGATTGTTGCCCGCCTCACCATCACTGAAAAGACCAGTTTCTTCAGCGAAATAATGCAGGTCTATCCCTTCTTCGACATGGTCTACTGGCAGCTGGAGAACACTCCTGCCTGGAAGGACCCGGAGTATTTCATCAAGACCTACAACTACGAGGTAAGCCTCGTCTTCCGGCACTGGCTGAATGAGCTGAAGGCCGGCCGCATGCTGAAGTTTATCCCCTTCATGGCTGTGCTTAAGTTCATGTTCTTCCATGACAGAGATGACAATGAATTCCTCTGCGGCTATGACTCCCACATGCTCTACGTCCAGACCAACGGCAAGTGCTACGCCTGCTGCGACTCTATGGAGTCACCGACCCACTATGTCGGCGACATCGAGAAAGGTTCCGAGTTCCGCGGCCTGAAGCTCTCCGATTTCGTCTGCAAGGACTGCGACTACCGTCGCATCTGCATGGGCCGCTGCGGTCGTATGCACCGCGAGTTCACCCCGGAGCATATCGACCACTATTGCCGGATGAACAAGCACACCTTCGACCTCTTCATTGAACGCAAGGATGAACTGGCACAGATTCTCAAGGAACACCCCGAGTATGAGGCCATGCTCAGCGGCTGGGATCTGGACATCATGGAGTATACCTCCTGATTGACAAGAAAATTTGGGGGCTGTGAAAATGAGTAATCATTTTTCACAGCCCCCACCTTGTTATAATGCTGTTGAATAATATCTGTAAGAAAACCGTTTATCTGCACCGGCACTTGACGATTGACGAGCAGGCTTGCGAAGTCAGAGTCTAGTACCGCTGTGCAGATAACCGAATGAAAATGGGTTTTAGTCAGATATTATTCACAGCTCCGTTTCATAAGAATTTCAAGCAGTCATCATCGACAAGTAAAAGGATGAATAAAAGCATGGAAATGAAATATTATCCCCTCTCCCGGACTCAGAAAGAAATCATCTTCTTCGAGGACGAATGCCCAGGCACTGCCATCAACAGCATCTGCGCGCTCTACCAGTGCGAAGGCGACTTCGCCGACACCATGGAAAAGGTCGTCAACAGCCTCGTGGAACACGAACAGTCCTTCCGCCTCCAGATGCACAAAACCGAGGAAGGCGAATGGGTACAGTACGAAGTCCCCTACGAATACTTTGCAGTTCCCCGCTGCCCGGAGCCTGTCACATACGAAAAGATGCAGGAGATAGCTCAGGCCAAGTCCGAGGAACCATTCGAGGTGGCCGACAGCCCTCTCTACAAGTTTGAAATCTTTCAGGGCGAAGGCATCACCTACATCTGCTGTACCCTCCACCACATCATCAACGACGGCTGCGGCATGGCCCTGCTGGGCATAATGCTCACCTACGGCTGGAGAGCCGTGGAAGGTATTGCCCCCTACGAATGGGTACACCACCGCTTCACTGACTTCATCGAGAAGGAAAACTCCCCGGCTAAGCAGAAGCGCCGGGAAAAGGACGCTGTCTACTGGCAGGAAAAATTTGCCGACTGGAACGGCCCTGCCTGCATCAAGCCCGGCTTTGAAGCACCGGACGAAGCCTACGACGGCACCCGCATTGAGCGTCAGCTCACCGATGAGGAGGACGCTGAGGTCAACGCTTTCTTCGACAAACACGGAATCTCCTCCGCTGTCCTCTTCCAGACCGCCCTCATCATTTACCTCTACACAAAAAACCCTGACCGCCGCCGCATTGACATCGGCAACATGATAATGAACCGCCCCACCGCCGCTGACAAAGCAGCCATCGGCAACTATGCCGCCGAGGTTATGCTCTGCGTCCCGGTGGCTCCGGACATGACCGTCATGGAGCTTATTGACGCCGTAGGTCAGGCCAACAAAGACTCCTACCGGCACAGCAGCTATCTCCACGATGACATCGTGGAATACCTGTCGGAAAAGTCGGGAGAGGAAGTCTCCATCTGCGATATCGAATTCGGCTTCATGCCTTCTATGGTGGAGCAGCTTCTGGAGGATGTAGGCGGCGAGCTGCCCCTCACCGGTGAAGCCTTCAGCGCCGGAATTCCGGAAACCACCATGGAATACATGATATACAACCTCACCGAAGGCCCCCTGCTTCTGAAGATGGACTACCGTCTCAATATGTTCACTGCAGAGGAAGCACAGCAGCTCTTTGATGACATCTGGCATATCGCTCTGCGATGCACCAGAGAGAACTGCACTCTGAAAGAATTCTAAGAGAGACGGTTCAATGTATAATGCTTGCACTAACCTCACCCACCGGCTTCGCCGGTCCCCCCTCTCCAAAGGAGAGGGTCAAGACCTTCTCCTCTGGAGAAGGTGGCTCGCGAAGCGAGACGGATGAGGTTTGGCTTCGACAGCGTATATTTACAATATAGGTTAAACTCTAAAATAAGCCATTATACCGATTAGTCACATAAAACAGGTACAACATGACTTGGTTTTCCGAAAAATGCTATGTCTGGGAAAAGTTCAAGGGAATATTTCTCGCCGCCACCATGGCCATGCTCTGCGAGTACCTCGTCCTCCTGTCCGATGAAGTCATCATCGGCAACATGTGGGGCGAACTGGCCATCTCCGGCGTAGCACTGGCTACCCCCTTCTTCTCCGTCATCGTCTTTGTCTCCTACATGATAGCCGGAGGCACCGGTGTCCTCATGTCCGCCGCCGACGGCCGCGGCGACAGGGCCCTCTCCGACCGCTACATCAGCCAGGCGCTTCAGCTCACGGCAGCCGCAGCTATAACACTTCTCCTGCTATATCTCACTGCAGGAGATTGGATAATCAGACTGCTTGGCACCGACGAAGCCGTCATTTCCTACGCACTTGAGTACTTCTCATGCCTTGCTTGGCTCCCGGCAGTACAGATACTGATGGCCGTACTCTACACCATCGTCCTCTATCGGGGCGGCGAGACTCCCTGCAACATCAGTACCGGCGTCATGGTAGTGCTGAACATCTCCCTCTCTGTCTATCTAGGCCTCACCATGGGACTGGCCGGAGTCAGCCTCGCTACCGTCATCGCCAACATCGTCGGCCTCATTCCCCTGCTCTGGTTTCTCACTACCCGGCAGGGGCACATCCGGTTTACCCCCGGCCTCAGACAAAAGGATGTTGCGGAAATCCTGCGGCTCAGCTTCGCCGAGTCGGTGGTCTTTCTCCTTATTGCCGGTCAGCAGTTTATCCTGAACTGGTACCTGATGGCCCGCTACTCCGTGGACGCCGTCGTCACCTGTACTGTCGTCCTCTACCTTGTCGTCCTGCTGATGACCCTCTTTGAAGGACTCTGCGAAATCCTCATCCCTGTGGTCAGCGTCTACTGGGCGGAGAAAAACTACATTGGAAACCTGAAAGTCCTCCGCCTGCTGGAGCGTGTAGGCCTGGCCGAGTCCCTGCTTATAACGCTGGTGCTGCTGGCCGGTGCCGATATCCTGCCGCTTCTCTTCGGGGTCCGCACCCCGGAGCTGCTGGCAGATACCGCCCTTGCCATCCGCCTCTTTGTCCCGGCAGTCTGGTTCTTCTGCATCGTCAAGCTCTACGCCGTCTACTACATCTGCATAGAGCGCATCGGACTCTCCGTCTGGTTTTCCCTTTGGCAGCTCCTTGTCGTCCCGGTACTCTTCACCGTTATCGGCTGTGAGCTTTCCGGCCTCAACGGCGGCTGGGTCGGTATGACTCTGGCTCAGATTGTCACCTGGGCGATGCTGAAATGGTACTGCCATCAACACTATCCCGGCACCGCCGGCCTTTCTCATTTGCCCCTTGCCGCCCTGGAGCGGCAGTTCCTCCGGAACATCCCGGCTCGCCTCAGCGACTGGCAGACACTTCGCAGAGAGATAGTCGGCCTCCCCATGACGGCATGCCTCTCCCCTGCCGCAAAGCAGGGGCTTGCTGAAGCCCTCCGCAGCGGCGACGAGCTGATTGCCCGCGGCTTCCGGCCGGACACCATGGTAGAGGTTAGTCTTCTCTGTGCAGAGGACAGCATTACCCTCATCCTCCGCTGTCATGGCACCAACCCTGCCGGCAATCCCAGGACTGTCCACCAATACACTTACTCCCCGGCCGCGGGAGACGACAGATATATCGCTAATATAAGCACAGCAAGTTTTTGAAAAGTGAATAATAAATTTTCAAAACTTCTTCTTTAATGTAGAATGTCTGTGAACAAGGTCTAATCTCACCCATCACCCAGCCTAAAAAACTAAGAAATCCGAGAGAAGGAACAATCATGATTCCCAGAAGGCAAAAGAAAAAAACACGGCGAAAAGTGCGTATATTCCCCATCATCCTTATCCTCCTGCTGGCGCTCTGCGGCTTCGCCTACAGCTACCTTTTCGGTTCCATTACCCCTGACAGGGACATCAAAGCCTCCGAAAAAGGCCGGATTCTTGACGGCGGCTCCGCCATAAACATACTGCTCATGGGCATTGACCACCGCGCCAACGATGTGGGCCGCAGCGACACACTGGTTCTTCTCACCGTAGACATGAAGAAGGACAAGGCCGCCATCACCTCCATCCCCCGGGATACCAGAGTATACATTGCCGGCAACGGCTACGACAAAATAAATCACACCTACGCCTTCGGCGGCCACGAGCTTACCTGCTCCACAGTGAGTGAGCTGCTGGCTGCACCGATAGACTACTATGCCCTTCTGGACACCGGCGCCTTCGTGAACATAATCGACACCCTCGGCGGCGTTGACATCACCGTCGAGCGCCCCATGCACTACGAAGACCCCTGGGACGAAAACGGCGGACTCCTGATAGACTTCCAGCCCGGCCGTCAGCACCTTGACGGACAGAAAGCAATAGAGTATGTCCGCTACCGCGACGAGCAGGGGGACCTCGGCCGCATCGGCCGCCAGCAGAACTTCACCCGGGAGCTTATCTCCCAGACGAAGCTCTCCGAGTTGCTCACCAAACTCCCCGCCCTGCTGAAAGCCTCCGACAAAGCCCTCGTCACCAACCTTACCGTAAGCGAGCGCTGCCGCCTCGCCACCTTCCTCGCCGGACTGAAGAAGGAATCCTTCAACTCCTCCATGCTCCCCGGCCGTCCCGCCTACCTCGACTCCATCAGCTACTGGCTGCCGGACATCCGGCGGGCCCGTCTCCAGCTGGCGGATGCCATGGGCATTGAGCCAAGCGAAACCTACGCCTCTCATGCTGCTACCGACTCTGCCAACTACGAAGCAGAGCTTCCCCGGGGCTTCTCCGTCCCAGACATCAGATCCTCGATACAGCCCGGCAGCTACATAAATAAGGACAAAAAGAAAGAAAACAAGGGCAAAGCCCCCGACAACAAACCCAGCACAAAAAAATCACCGGACAAAGCAAAAACCGAAACAGCCGGCACACCGAAACCCGCCGGCAGCGTAATGGCGAAGAACAACCCTGAAACCCAGGAATCCGCCATGGAAAACCGGACGAAAAACGACCGGCGCAGCGAAGACACCCTCTCCTCTCAGACAGAGAAAAGCCAGCCCGCCGAAAAAGCACCGGTTAAGGTCACCGTCGTAAACTCCTCCGCTATCAACGGAGCCGGAGCTAAGGTAGCCGACATACTGCGTGACAGAGGCTTCGAAGTCATCGAGGTCTCCACCGGCCGGAACGAGCTGCAGGAAACCCGCATCGTAGTTCCCGATGCCAATGTTGCGGACTTCTACGGCCTGCCCTTCCCCTGCATCATCATCGGCGGCGGAGAAGCTGGCGAAGCCTTCGTAAACATCGGGGCAGATTTTAAGATGTAATAATCTCATCCACAACCTGCCACACCATATTCACGAAAGGCTCCCCTCTAGGGGAGCTGTCAGCGAAGCTGACTGAGGGGTAACAGACAGACGAAGCTGCTTATTTGATTACCCCTCCGACCTGCTTTGCAGGCCACCTCCCCTGCAGGGGAGGCTTGTCATTTCCAGAACCTTAATGTAGATTCCCCGTAAAATACAATTCCTAAAGAAACCGTTTATCTACGCCGGGACTTGACGATTGACGAGCAGGCTTGCGAAGTCAGAGTCTATGTACCGCTGTATAGATAACCAATTGAGAATGGATTTCTGTGGGACTGTATTTTGCAGGACAGATAATTCTACTTATGCCGCTATAGTATTAATAATCCGAAAGGACAAACCATGACCACACTACGAGCCAACGGACTCGCGAAATCATACGGCATCCACACCCTCTTCGAGAATGTCTCCTTCACCGTCTCCACAGGTGAAGTCGTCGGCTTCGTGGGCGCAAACGGAGCCGGCAAGACAACCTTCCTCCGCTGCCTCCTTGGCATCGAAGAATTTGACAGCGGCACCGTCACCTACGACGGCCCCGTCACCATCGGTTATGTAGAGCAGCAGGCAGAGCTTCACGGCCCCACCATCTACGATGACTTCCTCGTCGCCTTCGCTGACATCCGCCGCCTTGAGGACAAAAAAGCCGAGCTGGAAGCCCGCCTTCACCACCACGGCAGCGATACCGTCAAATATGAAGACAACCTCACGGAAGAAGAGCTGCTCGCCGAATACGAGCGCATCCTCCTCCGCTTCGAGCAGCTATCCGGCTACGACTACGAAGCCCGCATCCGCAAAGTCGCCTTCGGCCTGGGCTTCAGCGACGCCGACTTCTCCCGCCGCACCGACGAGCTGTCCGGCGGACAGAAAACTCGCGTCCTCCTCGCCCGGGCTCTGCTCCGTGAGCCGGACTTCCTCTATCTCGATGAGCCGACCAACCACCTTGACATCGAAATGATCGAATGGCTGGAAGCCTACCTGAAGAACTACCGTGGCGCCGTCCTCATTATCTCCCACGACAGGGCCTTCCTGGACAGCGTATCCGCCAAAACCATCGAGCTGGCCAACAAGACTACCACCACCTACGCCGGCGGCTACTCCTACTATGTGAAAGTCCGTGACGAACGCCGGGCCGCCCTTGAAGCAGCCTACGCCAAACAGCAGGAGCATATAAAAGCCACCGAAGAATACATCCGGAAATACAAAGCCGGCATCAAATCCAAACAGGCACGGGGACGCCAGTCACAGCTTGACCGGCTGGAGCGCATTATCCTCCCACCGGAAGCCCGCACCTTCGACTTCTTCTCTTTCCAGCCCCCTGCCGAATGTGCCGAGCGGGTCTTTGAATCCGAAAACCTCTCCTTCGGCTACAATCCTCAGCACCTTCTGCTGAAAAACCTCAGCCTCCTTATCAAGAAAGGCGAAGGCGTAGCCCTCATCGGAGCAAACGGCATCGGCAAAACCACCCTGCTGAAGCTCATCGTCGGCGAGCTTACCGCCACCGACGGCCGCTTCAAAATCGGCAACCGGGTAAAAATCGGCTACTTCTCACAGGAACATGAAAACCTCAACCCCACCCGCACCGTTTTTCAGGAAATACAGGATGACTTCGGCTTCGATGACTTCACCTGCCGCAAATATCTGGGAGCTTTCCTCTTCCATGGCGATGAAGTTGAAAAAATTGTCGGTGAACTTTCCGGCGGCGAAGCTGCCCGACTCTCCTTCCTGAAGCTCATGCTCACCGGCGCCAATTTCCTAATCCTCGACGAACCCACCAACCACCTTGATATCCCCGCCAAGGAAGCCATCGAAAACGCACTCATGAGCTTCCCCGGCACCTTCCTCGTAGTCAGCCATGACCGCTACTTCCTCAATCAAGTCACCAACCGCACGCTGGAATTTGCCGATGGCATCATCACCCCCTACGAAGGCCCCTACGACTACTATCGGGAGAAGAAGGCCGCCCTCGCCGCCTGGCATGACGAAAACGCCGCTCCCCCCAACCCGGACACCCTGAAAAACGCCGAAACAAAAATTTCCAGCCATCGCACCCCGCCTAAAATGCTGGGGGGCGAACCGAGTCCTCAGCCGGACAACAAAAAAACCGCCTCTCCCAAAGAGGACGGCGGCAAAAGCAAACCAACCGCACCGGCGAAAGTCAGCGACCAACCAAAAGCCGCCGCCAAGCCACCGGTAGACGAAGAAAAGCTGGCCAGGGCTGAAGCGGAAATCGCCATGTGCGAAGCCGAACTGAAAATGCTGGAGCGGGAAATCTCCGACCCCGCCAACCAGTCCGACCCCGTCCGCAGTGCCGAGCTGGCAGCTGAATACGCCGCCAAGGAGGAAGAACTGCTGCAGCGCTACGAAAAATGGGGCAACATGGTCTGAAAATAATCTTTAGACACCACCAGCATGGGGCGTCCGCAGGCGACCCGAAATAAATTCAACCAGCACCGACGACACAAAAAAGGCTCCCCTATCGGGGAGCCTTTTTAATTGCCTTTAGTCGGTCATCCGTTGACCGTTAATTGGCTTTACTGTTTCTCTCAGGCTTCTCTCTTCTGCGGGTTGCGGAGAGTCTGGAAGCCCTCGATAGCCAGAACGATGGCCAGCACTACCAGCAGTACGCCGAATGCAACCTGAGCGTAGGGGCCCCAGTCAGCACTGCCAGCAGCAATCTTTGCCAGCTGGTCCTTGGTGTTGAGGCAGAGGGAAGTGATGGTGACTACCAGCATGAAGCAGACAGGGATGATGAACATCTTGTTATCCTTGCCGATGTTAGCCAGCCAGGCAGCGACAGCCATGAGGCCGAGAGCGGCCAGAAGCTGGTTGGCAGAGCCGAACAGTGCCCAAATCTTTGCGAAGCCGTTCATACCCAGCAGTACGCCGAGAACAACGGTGATGATGGTAGCAACATAGGGGTTGGCCATGAACTTCTTGAAGCCGGTTACATTCTCAACGGTCTCGCCCTTGGTGGAGTCAATCCAGAATTCCTGGAACATGAAGCGACCGAGACGGGTAGCGGTATCAAGAGAGGTAAGGCAGAATGCGGAATAGGTGAGAACGAGAAGGGTGTAGAGGATGTCGTAGGTGCCGGGGAAAGCATCGTCAACCATGTGAGCGATACCGCCGCCGAAGATGGCAGTAGCACCCTTCAGCAGAGCATTGGGATGAGTGGTGTTCCAGTTGAAAGCATAAGCGCAGGCGCAGAGGGTCAGGATAGCGAGAACGCACTCGAGGAGCATGCCGCCGTAGGCGATAGGCTTTGCATCGGTCTCTTTATCCAGCTGCTTGGAGGTGGTACCGGAGGAAACCAGAGAATGGAAACCGGAGATAGCACCGCAGGCGATGGTGGTAAAGAGTACCGGGAAGATGTAGGTCTTGCAGTTGGCAGACTCAATGAGCGGCAGGGCGCTGAGGGTCGGCTGAGATACAACTACAGCTACTACAGCGATGGCCAGCATAGCATAGAGCAGGAAGGAGGAGAGGTAGTCGCGGGGCTGGAGAAGAATCCAGACCGGAGCAACAGATGCGATAGTGATGTAGAGACCGATAATCCACATCCAGGTGGAGTGCGGCAGGTAGATGGGGTGCCAGTTCATGCCGATGGCGATGATAGCAACGATAGCTACAACACCGAGAACGGTGGAGCCGGCCATGGAGGCATTGCGGCGATATACGAAGAAGCCGAAGACCATGGCGATGACGATGAACAGCAGGGATACCATAGCAACGCGAGCCTGACTTACGCTCTGTGCCATGATGACATTGCCGTTGGCATCAAACTTGGATGCGAAGGTAGCGGCAACGATAGCGGCGAAGGCAGCTACGACCAGAATGAGGGTCAGGTAAGAGAAGATGATGAAGAGACGCTTTGCCCGGAGGCTCATGTTGGCGGAGATGATTTCACCGATGGATTTGCCGTCGTGGCGGATGGAGGCGACCAGTGCACCGAAGTCGTGAACGCCGCCGAAGAAGATACCGCCGACGAGAATCCACAGGGTGCAGGCCAGCCAGCCGAAGCCGAGGCTTACAGCTGCGATAGGTCCGGTGATAGGACCGGCGCCGGCGATAGAGGAGAAGTGGTGGCCCATGAGTACCGGAGCCGGAGCGGCGACATAGTCGACGCCGTCAGCCAGACGGTGAGCCGGGGTCTCGTTTTTGTCATCAATGCCCCACTTTTCGCAGAGCCAGCTGCCGTAGACTTTGTAGCCGAGGCCAAGTACTACGACGGCGATGACCAGGAGGATAAAACCGTTCATGTTGGAAAATGCTTCCTTTCCTTAAAAAATATAAAATTATTTATGTGAAGTTAATACTTCCGAGGTTACTTATATTAACGCAGTCTTATAATACGGCATAACACTAAGGTATAGACAGCGTCGCTGTCTATATTGAACTCCCTAAAAGCCTCCCATTCAGGGGAGGTGGCCGAGCAAAGCGAGGTCGGAGGGGTAAAACTACCTGAAAATTTTTCGCAGCCAGCCTTTGAAGCCGCTGTTTTTTGCCTTGTAGCGGTCAGGATAGAGCAGGCTCTCGATGAAGTCGCCTGTCCTGCTGCCCATCTTACTGCAGATAATATCGTCGGGCGTGATGAGGACAGCCCTGCCGTCCATCCAGCCGTGAAGGGACATCTTGAAGTTTTCCCGGTACGACCACTTCTTCAGCTTCGCCAGTGCTTCAGCTTCCGCGGATGTCGCCACGATGAGGCAGGTGATGTCCGTGCGAATGTGGTTTGCATCCGGATGGACTCTTTCCCGGCCAAGGGCGATCGCAGTATCAGCGGCATTCTGAAAGAACTGAGCGGTCAGTGGCTGATTCTCCGGCAGGAGAAAAAAATAGACGAACTCGTGGCTGTGGCTTTCCCACATGGTAGCCTTCCGGGAGATGATGTATGCTCCCTGCTCCTCGTGAAGAGCTGCCGAGATTACCGGGGCGAAGGGTGATGCCTCCGCCGTCAGAGTGTCGTCGTCGGGCGCCGTTGCCGCAGGATTATTCTCTTGTGCTGACAGGCGGCTCAGACATTCCTCCGGGTCGCTGTCGAAGTCGTACCATCTGCTGTAGCCGCGGATGAGTCGGGCGAAAATGTCCGATAGCGGCGGATTTCCCGCCGACTGCTGTACTCCCATACAATAAACCTTCCTTATTATAGGGGACATTATACTGCTACTATTTACGATTTTCAACAAATCTGAAAGTTTTTTTCAGATTTGTTTTGTCATTGCATAAAAAAAGCGATGTTGCTATCATATATGATAACTACATTGCTGATAAATCGGAGGTAAAATATGGCACTGGAGATAGAGCGAAAATTCCTCGTAGCGAAGGACTGGCAGCCGGAGGGAAATCATCACATCATCCGTCAGGGGTACCTGCCTCAGCGGGAGGGGTCTCCCTTCACCGTGCGGGTTCGCCGTACCGATGACCGGGCGTTTCTCTGCATCAAGGGGAGAAACAGCGGGGTGACGAGGGCTGAGTATGAATATCCCATACCGGCAGACGAAGCCGATGAGCTTCTGGCCATGCTGGAAAAGAGCGGGGAAAATTTCATCGATAAGACCCGGTATGTCATTCCCTATGAGGGGCATACCTGGGAGGTTGATATTTTCGCCGGACAGAACGAGGGACTGCGGGTGGCCGAGATAGAGCTGTCCTCAGAGGATGAAACCTTTGAGAAGCCGGAGTGGATTGAAGCTGAGGTCAGCGGCGACCCCCGATACTACAACGCAAATCTTATTGACAATCCGTACTGTAAGTGGAAATAACACCAATAGTATTACTCCTGCGGTAACAACTACTCTTACGGCATAAGAGTATGACAGGAACTCGCTTGCACTCATTTACTCACGCAGCGGTGCATAAACCTCACCCACCGGCTTCGCCGGTCCCCCCTCCCCAGAGGGGAGGGTCTAGCACTAATGACGGCGAAGCCACCTATTCCTTAATGTAAAACCCGATAAATACAGTCCCTAAAGAAACCGTTTATCCACGCCGGTACTTGACGATTGACAAGCAGGCTTGCGAAGTCAGAGTCTAGTACCGCTGCGTGGATAACCGAATGCAAATGTGTTTCTGTGGGACTGTATCTATCGGGTCAGTCAGATTTCTTTTATTTTACTCAATCCCCTCAATGGGGGATGTTTTATTGACAGCTTTTCAGATGCTATAAAGTTCCGGGCGGCGGTCTTCCATCACCGGCAGTGCCTTTCTCGCTTCGGTCAGCTTCGCCAAATCTATCTCGGCAGTGACGATGGCCTCCTCGTCCGTAGACTCCTGCGCCAGAATATCGCCCCAAGGCCCGATGATTTCTGTACAGCCGCATAGAGGCACCTTCGGCGAGAAGCCGCCCTTTGCATTGCAGCCGCAAAGGAAAACCTGATTCTCGATGGCTCTCGCTCTGGTAAGTATCTGCCAATGCTCCCGGCGAAGCTCCGGCCACTGGGTCGGCAGGAACAGTATATCGGCTCGGGGAACATCCTCGCCGTTGCCACGGCAGGATGCCCCTAACAGCTCAAAGAACCGCAGGTCGTAGCAGATTACTACCGCGCAGGGTACTCCGTCCAGCACGAAACGGCCCAGATGGCCGCCCTTGGCAAAGTGTCTGTCCTCCTTGCCGGGGGAGAAAAGATGAGTCTTGTCGTAGCGGGCGATACACTTGCCGCTGCGGTCGTAGACAAAGCAGGCGTTGGCAATGGAGCCGTCGGCTTCCTTCACCGCTACAGAGCCGCCTACAATATTTACTCCGTACTCTTCGGCCAGTCCGACCATAACACCCTGCGGGTCATCAGCCAGATTCTCTGCCAGCGGACGGGGATAGAAACCGATGTCCCACAGCTCCGGCAGGACTATCACATCGGGACGCTTGCCGTCCTCTCCTTCCATCGCGGTCTTCATCATTCGCCGGAGGGCGGCTGTGTTTTCGGCGAAGCCGCCGATGACTACCGGCATTTGCAGGCAGGATATTATCATGGTTATTCCCTTTCTTCCGTGCTTAAATTTATTTACCCCCCAGTCGCCTTCGGCGACAGCCCCCCTAAATGGGGGCCTTAAAAAGGGCTCGAAAATTGCGTTGCAATTCTTTTAACCGTAGCGTTATAATAACTACGGAGCGTGATATCTGATGAAGGAAAAAATAAATTTCGCCATCGGGGATCTTGTCCGAATGAAGAAGGCTCACCCCTGCGGCTCAAATATTTGGAAAATCTACCGGGTAGGAATGGATTTCGGCATTACCTGTCAAGGCTGCGGTCATCATGTGATGATTCCCCGGCCGAAGTTCGAGAAGATGGCGATGGAGAAGCTGCCACCGGAAAGCGTATAAGGGCAGACATTGGTATGCCTCTGCGCTGACCAACCTCATCCGGCCTCGCTGCGCTCAGCCACCTTCCCCAAAGGGGAAGGTCATTAGATGGGTTATATGTCATCATCCGGCCTCGCTGCGCTCAGCCACCTTCCCCAAAGGGGAAGGTCATTAGATG
>JAUNIB010000009.1:0-41978 GCA_030523645.1 Selenomonadaceae bacterium | reverse complement strand
GGTCTATGTCATCGTCCGACTTCGCTGCACCGGGCAGCGTGACTTCTTACAGGCAGTATTCTACAACATTCCACCGCAATAAATAAACAACTAGGGCTGTGAAAAAATGATTGCTCATTTTTTCACAGCCCCTTTGCTTTTCATATAGTATTATGCCTGCGGTGCAACGGTATGGACATCCATCTCGCTGCGGCCGCGGAATACGCCGCCGTCGGCAATATTCAGAGACTTGACCCGCACATCGCCTACAAGCTGTCCGGTAGGATGGATGGAGAGGTTGCCCACGGTGGTAACATTGCCGGTAACGGTGCCGGCCACATCAAGGCTGGCCGCAGAGATATTTCCGGTGATAATGCCGGTGGCCCCGATGACCACATGACCTGTGGTCTCGATATTACCCTCAAGGGTACCGTCAAAGCGCAGGTTGCCGTTGGAGGCGATATTGCCGTTCATGGCAGTTCCCTTGCCGATAATAGTCTCAATGTCCCGATTGGAAACTCCATTGTCGGACTTCTTGCTGTCGCTGCTGAATATAAACATGACGCTGCTCCTTTACGGATTATTTCATGTAGTTGAAAGGATTGACATCTTCGCCGTTAATGTTGACCTCATAGTGAAGATGCGGGCCGGTAGAGAAGCCGGTGCTGCCCATATAGGCGATGACCTGACCCTTCCTGACCTGCTCGCCGGCACTTACAATGACGGACTGAGCGTGGCCGTAGCGGGTGCGGACACCATTGCCGTGGTCAATGTCGACCTTGTTGCCGTAGCCGCCGTCATCCCAACCGGCTTCGATAACATAGCCGTCGGCGGATGCCATGATAGGAGTGCCGTAGTCGTTGGCAATATCAATGCCCGGATGGAAGTCACTGCCGCCCCAGCGCATACCGTAGGGGGAGCTGACATCGCCAACCGTGGGCCAGATGCTGGGAGTCACCGCAGCCATAGCCGCCATGTAGGCATTGTAGGCATTCTTCTGCTCGATTGCTTCCTTTATGTGACCTAGACGGGCCCGGCTGTAGCTGAGCCGCTCCTCAAGGCTGGCCAGAGAGCGGGAAATATTTCCCACTGACGGCTTCACATAGGGGCCGCCCTGACCGGTGAAGGAGGTGTCGGCTGCCGGTGCGGAAGTCTCCGGCTGTGCGCCGGAAAGCTGCTGCAGCTCCGCCTCAATACGGTTTATCTCTGCCATCTGATCCTGCAGGGCGTTGGCCTTCTTGGCCAAGTCGGAAATCTGAGCCTGCTGGGAGGCGTTGATAGCTTTTAACTCGCTGTTTTCGGCTTTCTGTCCTGCCATGGTAAATGTGCCGTAGGTGGCAAAGCCCAGGGCTGCCAGAAAAGCACAGGCACCGATACCGGCACCGATGGCATATTTCTTCAGCTTGTCAATCGGAAGGCTGATGCTGCGAATTGTATCCCCATGGTGAGGTATGAACTTAATCGTATAGCATCGGTTATCCGGTCTTTTAAGCTCCGGTAAATCCTGAATCACTAAAAGTCCCCCTTGAGGCACCGCCGTCGTTCACGGCACGACCCGGCACCGACACCGCCGCGCGCGATAATCTCTGTCATCTCTGCTGCCCGGCTGTGTAATACTATGTTAAATCCTGCAAAAGCGGCGCATCCGATTACGCCTTATCTGATCATCCGTGAAAGTTTCGCGAGCTTCATTACGGTCTTGTACGGCACCTTTTTATTTCACATGGAGGGAAGAAGTTCGGCTGCTCGCGTTGCTGTTCCCCTTCCCTGCCCATAGAAAAAGGTACTACAGGCCCTGCCCTACCAAAAGCAAGACCTGTGACAAATTATATCACAGGTCGGGCATTTTTCAAATAATACCTTAGGACTAGACCGACAGGAAAATCTCCTCGGCCATTACTCTTAACAAGGTAAAAGTATCAGTCTGCCGCTTCTCCGTCCGCCGGCTTTTCCTTCTTCTCCAGCTCCCCGAGATAGCGGCGGAGTGCATCCTGCCACTGGGGCATCCGGCTGATACCGGCAGACAGGAGGCTCTTCTTGTCCATGCGGGAGTTCAGCGGACGCTGAGCTTTGGTGGGGTATTCGGCAGTAGTAATCGGCACCACCAAAGTGGGCAGCTTGCTGAGACGGAAAGTCTCCATGGCCAGCTCCGCCCATGAGCAGGTGCCCTCGTTGGTGAGGTGGTAGGTACCGTAGTAGTCGGTAGAGGCCAGGTCGATAATCCGCGGTGCGGCATCTGCTGTATAAGTAGGAGAGCCTATCTGGTCTGCCACCACATTTATCTGCTCCATCTTCTGAGCAAGCCGAAGCATTGTCCGGATAAAGTTATTTCCATTAGTACCAAAGACCCAGGAAATCCGCACAATGAAGTATCTTTCCAGGGATGATTTTACTGCTATTTCTCCTGCCAGCTTGGTAGCACCGTAGACATTCTTCGGGCCCTTGGGGTCATTTACTCCGTAGAAGTCCTCCCCGTCACCGGGGAAAACATAGTCGGTGCTGATGTAAACAAGCACCGCTCCGATACGACGGCAGACTCTGGCGATGGCCGCTGTGGCTTCGGCATTTACCCGCCATGCCTTGTCGGCTTCCTCCTCGGCTTTGTCCACAGCAGTATAGGCTGCACAGTGGATGACCACATCGGGAGCAACCGTATTCAGGTATGCTTCGATGCGGCTGTCGTCCTCCAACGGCATATCATCTCTGGTGGGAGCGATACTGGTAAGTCCCCGCCGCTCCAATTCCCGGACTATGTCGCAGCCAAGCTGGCCGGTGGCTCCGGTAACTAAATATTTCATAGTGTACTAACTCCGATATCTCTTAATCCGTCTAAAGCCTCCCCTTCAGGGGAGGTGGCCGAGCGCAGCGAGGTCGGAGGGGTAAATGAGGAAATACTTGTAGCTATTACCCCTCAGTCGGCTACGCCGACAGCTCCCCTAGAGGGGAGCCTACGAGACTAATTATTGGTTACCCCTCAGTCGGCTACGCCGACAGCTCCCCTAGAGGGGAGCCTTTAACTGTCTATAGTCAAAGCGACACTTTTACGGTCGTCGTTGTTCCGGGGCGTGGCCAGAAGCCTTCCTCCCGAGGCAGGGAGATTGTCACCCGCCAGTTTCTTTCCGGGTCGAAGTTCTCCTGCACTATCGGCTCGGAGCCGTCTTTGGCTTTCTCCGTCTGCTCCGCGGCTTTCTCCACCGAGAGAATTACGCCGGACCTCTCTTTGCCTCCCAGCTTGTAGCTGGCATACATTCCGGGGGTAAGACTGGCAGCCTTCTCCTCTGTGACCGGGGCTACCAGCACCAGCCGCTCCACATCGCCCACAGCAATAATCGGCTGTCCGGGGCGTACATCGCCGCCCTCCTGCAGCTCCAGCCGCAGAGCCGTCCCACCTATGGGGGTAGTCACGGCGGCGGCACCGCGCTGACCGTTGGCCTGCGCCAGTACTGACTTTGCCTGCTCCAAACGGCGACGGGCCTGACTCAGAGCGGCCTCATCCGCCGGCTCGTAGGTCGTCTCGATGACCACCTCGCCCCGGCCTCCGCCGTAAGCAGACTGCGCCCGCTCCAGCTCGGCGGCAGAGATGGCACCCACTTCGTAGAGGTGCTGCATCTGGGCCAGCTTCTCGCTGTCACCGGAGCCGTTCACATACACCGGCTTCTGCACCGGTACACCCTGCTCCAGCGTCCGGAGATTCTGCTCCATTACCGAGACATTTTTCTCCAACTCAGCGATTTCTTCTTTGGTGACCTTGACCTTTATCTCCGCCACCTTCTCGCCGGCCTTCACCGACTGGCCGTCGGTGACAAGTATCTTTGCTACCGTTCCGGCCGTCCGGGACTTCACCGACAGATAGCTGCCGGTGACTCTTGCATCGTACAGCTCCGTGGTGTGCTGCCCCACGGCGAGGTACCAGGCTGTCCCCGCTACTGCCGCTCCCATTATCGCGACTCCCGCCGCACACTTCAGCACGAAGCGGTTCACATTGCGGGTAATATCTATTTCTGGCATTTGCTTCCTAAACCTTGCATTAACACTTGCTATAAAAAATTTCCTTAATGTGCATCCTCGTAAATATGGCTTGTAAGAAAACCATTTATCTACGCCGGTACTTGACGACTGACAAGTAGACATACGCAGTCAGAGTCTAGTACCGCTGCGTAGATAACTGAGCGCAAGCGAGTTTTCGTCAAGCCATATTACGAGGTGCGTCTAATCATTATTCTACAGCACTCATATTAAGGAAAGCTGCAGAGAATGAACACTCATTTTCTGCAGCTATTATCCAATCAGTCTTAGTCATTAAAGGGGCATTTTCCTGCCTTCGGACGGAAATATTCATCCACAATCTTCACGGCGCAGAGACTGCCGCACATGGAGCAGCCTTCCTCATCGCCGTTGTTCCGGGCAGCTCTTACCTTCCGGGCGTGAGCCGGATCGATTGCCTCGGCGAACTGACCCTCCCAGTCAAGATTGCGGCGAGCCTCAGCCATACGGTTGTCCCAGGCAATAGCAGAGGGAAGTCCCCTGGCTATATCGGCTGCATGAGCAGCGATACGGGCGGTGATGACACCTACATGGACATCCTCCTCCGTGGGGAGAGACAAATGCTCGGCCGGGGTCACATAGCAGAGGAAGTCGGCGCCGGATACTGCGGCCAGAGTACCGCCGATAGCAGCGGTGATATGGTCGTAGCCGGGAGCAACATCGGTAACGAGAGGGCCAAGCACATAGAAGGGGGCATTGTGGCAGAGCCGCTTCTGGAGCTTCATATTGGCGGCAATCTGGTCAAAGGGCATGTGTCCCGGTCCTTCTACCATGACCTGAACACCAGCCCGACGGGCCCGCTGAGTCAGCTCACCAAGAGTGATAAGTTCGGTAATCTGTGCACTGTCGGAGGCATCGGCAATGCAGCCGGGACGAAGACTGTCACCGAGGCTCATGGTCACATCGTACTTCCGGCAGATGTCGAGGATTTCATCGTAATGCTGATAGAAGGGATTTTCCTGCTCATTGTGGAGCATCCAGCCGGTGACGAAGGAGCCGCCGCGGCTGACGATATCCATCCGGCGGCCTTCTGCCGTGAGGCGGTTCAGCGCCTCCCGGGTAACGCCGCAGTGAATGGTCATGAAGTCAGCGCCGTCCTTTGCCTGCTTCTCAACAGTAGACAGGATGTCCTCCGCTGTCATGTTTACTACCGCGCCATGCTCATTCTGTGCCATGACACAGGCCTCGTACATGGGAACGGTACCTACCATGATGGTAGAATGTTCAATGATGGCCCGGCGGGATTTGTCCAGCTCGGAGCCGGTAGAGAGATCCATGACTGCATCGGCTCCGGCCGCCACAGCCACATCCAGCTTCTTCAGCTCCGGGGCAATGTCCGGGAAGCTGTCGCTGGTACCGATATTGGCGTTTACCTTCACGGACAGGCCCTCACCTACGCCCCGGGGACGGAGATTCTTATGGTTTACATTAGCGCAGATAACTACCGTACCGGCAGCTACCCGCTGACGAATTACTTCCGCGTCTATATGTTCTTCTTCGGCCACGAGCTTCATTTCATCGGTTATCTTTCCCTCGCGCGCCATTTCAAGTTGTGTTGCCATTGGTACTTCCTCATTTCTGTAAAAAGTTTTTCGCTTAAAACCGTATTAAATTCTAACATAACGGCCCGCCGATAGCAAGAAATAACAGCAATGCGCTCCCGGCGGCAAATTCTTTCATGAACCTTCCATTGTAATGGAAAAACCCTTTGTGATATACTAAAGCCACTATGAAAACAACATTATTTAATAAGAAGGCACTGGCAGTCCTCACGGTGGCTGCCGCTATTACCGGACTCAGCTCCGTAGCCTTCGCTAAAGACAAAGCGCCCTCCGACGACGGCGTCTGGTTCGGCGGTGCCGAAGCGTTCTACGAGGACTTCACTCCCGAGGCCGTAAAACGCAACGAAAAGGAACAGGCAAAGGCCGAGGAGAAGTCGAAGAAGGACGCCGTGAAAGCAAAGAAGCGCCGGGAAAAGGACGCTCAGGACGCAGTAAAGCGTGAGCAGAAGGCGGAAAAGCGCCGGGCGCAGAATGAAGCTAAGGATGCCCGCCGGGCAGAAAAGGCTCAAAAAAAAACAGTAAAAGAGCCTAAACCGGCAAAGGAAACCGCCAAACGCAAGAAGGGACAGCCGGGAGAGCTGCAGCCCTCGGACCTCACCTACAAAGGACTGGCCCTCGGTGACAATGTCGCCGCCATGCGAAAGCATCTCGGGGAGCCGGACTTCGATCAGGAGAGCCGCGTCAATGGCATTCCCGTCCGCTACTACATTTATGGAAGGAACCTTCGGGTCGGTGTCTTCGAGACTATGGGCGGAGTCTCCCGCGTAGCAGACATCGTAATCCGTGACGAAGGGTACAAAGGCCGCAACAATGTCCGCTACGGTTCCACACCCTATCATGTATTCGAGACCTACGGCAAGGGTCAGCGGCAGCCCATCGACAACAAACTCTACTATGTATTTGAGTCCAATGAGCCTGGGCATAAGCGGCTGCTCATCGAGTATCAGGCACCGGATAACATCGTCGTCTCCTGGCGGATAACGAGCCTGCCCCTCTCCGAAGCCGAGGCCGACCGCCGCTTCGAGGAATTCGAGCCGGCTGCGGTGGCTACGGATATAGGAGCGCTGATGATTCGGCAGAAGGACATTGACACCTCTGAGGTGAGCATCTCAGACGGCAAACCGCAGATAAACATCGCCATTGATTAAGTAATGACAACCTCATCCGACCTCGCTATGCTCGGCCCCCTTCCCCATGGGGGAAGGTCTTTACCCTCCCCTCTGGGGAAGGGGGACCGGCGAAGCCGGTGGGTGAGGTTCAAGCCACTATTAAAAAAGGATTTTTCCCCGGAAGGGAGAATAATAAGGAAATGAACAAAAAAATATTATACGGACTTACCTGCATAGCCCTCGTACTGGTGGGCTTCTTCGGTACCAACTTCGTCATCTCTCACCTGAATGGCAGCAGCAGTACCGCCACAGCGCAGGCCGGCCCGAAAGGAGAAAAGAAAATGAACCGCATCGCAAAATTCGAGACCACCATGGGAGACTTCGAGATTGAATTGGCCGAGGACAAGGCTCCGAAGACCACCAAGAACTTCATCGACCTGGCAGAAAAGGGCTTCTACGACGGCCTCATCTTCCACCGCGTCATCGAAGGCTTCATGATTCAGGGCGGCTGCCCGCAGGGCATCGGCACCGGCGGCCCCGGCTACCACATCGAGGACGAATTCCACAAGGACCTCCGCCACAGCGGCCCCGGCATCCTCTCCATGGCCAATGCCGGCCCCAACACCGGCGGCAGCCAGTTCTTCATCACTCTGGACAAGACCCCCTGGCTGGACGGCCACCACGCTGTATTCGGTCATGTAGTCAGCGGCATGGAAGTCGTCAAGAAAATCGGCAGCACTCCTACCGACATGCGTGACCGCCCCATCGAGCCGGTAGTAATGAAGAAGGTCACCATCGTCACCCCGGCTAAATAATGGAAGAACACCACTTCGTCTACATCCTCCGCTGTGCCGACGGCACCTACTATACCGGCTGGACCACCGACCCGGCGAAACGGCTCAAGGCACACAATGCCGGCAAGTCCGGAGGCGGTGCCAAGTACACCGCACCCGAAAGCCGCAGGCCCGTCACCATGGTTCACCTGGAGGAGTTTGACAACAAGGGCGATGCCCTGCGGCGGGAAATAGCCATAAAGAAGCTCACCCGCCGGCAGAAGGAACAGCTCATCAGCCAGAGCCTGCCACCATTGACAGGGGACAACTAAAACGATATAATACCTAGATGGATAATCAGGCGCACCGGATAATCTGAGTGCGCCTGTTATTTAGCGAAAAAAATAGACGGAACAAAGTAAGGGAGCGTACCAACATGGCGGAACAGAAAATAATCCTCACCGAGGAAGGCCTCAAAAAACTGGAGGAACGCCACGAATATCTGGTGAGCGTAAAGCGCCGGGAAGTAGCCGAGCGACTGAAAGAAGCTATCGCCCTGGGCGACCTTTCGGAAAACTCTGAGTACGATGACGCCAAAAACGAGCAGTCTGCCGTCGAGACCGAAATCCTCGACCTCATGGCTAAAATCCGCAACGCGGAAATCATCAAAAAAGATGACAGCAAGAAAAATGTCGTCCACATGGGCGATACTGTAGTTATCAAGGACATGGAGTTCGGCGACGAGATGGAATACACCCTCGTAGGCTCCACTGAGGCAGACCCCACCGAGATGAAGATTTCCAACGAATCCCCGGTCGGTGCCGCCATTCTCGGCCAGAAGGTCGGCAAGACCGTAGAGGTCACTGCCCCTGCCGGTGTCCTGAAGTACAAGATTGTAAAGATAAAGCAGTAATACAGATAAAGCACAAGTATCTAAGATAGGTGAATAAATTGGCAGAAGAAAAGACTAATTCCCCTGCCCTGAGCGAGCTGCTGCAGGTTCGCAGGGACAAGCTGAAGGCATTTGAAGATATGGGCGTAGCTCCCTTCGGTCACCGCTTTGAGGTTTCTCACAGCAGCGCACAGGTAAAGGAAAACTTCGATGAGCTGGACTTCGAGGTAAAGGGCGAGGATGCTCCCTCCGTTACTGTCGCCGGTCGTCTCATGGCCGTCCGCGGTCACGGCAAGGCTGCCTTCGCAGAGCTGATGGATCTGGCCGGAAAAATCCAGATTTACTTCCGCAAGGATGTCCTGGGCGACGACAAGTATGCTCAGTTCAAGCTGCTGGATATCGGTGACATCATCGGCCTGAAGGGTCAGGCCTTCAAGACCAAGAGCGGTGAAATCACCCTTCGGGTCATGGACTTCGACCTGCTGTCCAAGTCTCTCCGTCCGCTGCCGGAGAAGTATCACGGCATCACCGACAAAGAGGCCCGCTATCGTCAGCGCTATGTTGACCTCATCATGAACCCCGAGGTTCGAGACACCTTCATCAAGCGTACCCGTATCGTCAGTGCCATCCGTGAGTATCTCGACAACAAGGACTTCCTTGAGGTAGAGACCCCGGTAATGAGCAACATTGCCGGCGGTGCGGCAGCAAAGCCCTTCATCACCTTCCACAATGCTCTCAATATCAGCCTCTATCTCCGTATCGCCACTGAGCTGAACCTGAAGCGTCTCGTCATCGGCGGTCTGGAGCGCGTATATGAGATTGGCCGTATCTTCCGCAACGAAGGTATCGACAACCGTCACAATCCGGAATTCACCTCCATCGAGGTATATCAGGCCTACGCCGACTACACCGACCTGATGGAGATAACCAAAGGCATCGTCTGCCACGCAGCCGAGAAGGTACTTGGCACCACCAAGATTAACTATCAGGGCGTAGACATCGACCTTGCCAACATCAAGACCATCTCCATGAATGATGCCGTCAAGGAAGCTACCGGCATTGACTTCATGGCCTGTGAGACTGTAGAAGAGGCCCGGGCTCTGGCTGACAAGGCCGGCATCCCCTACGAGCAGCGTCACGGCAAGGGCGGCATCCTCAATGCAGCCTTCGAGGAAAAGGTCGAGGCTACTCTCATGCAGCCGACCTTCATCACCGGCCATCCCACCGAGATTTCTCCGCTGGCCAAGCGCAACCCGGAGAATCCGGAAATCACCGACCGCTTTGAGTTCTTCATTTACGGCCGTGAGCTGGCCAACGGCTTCACCGAGCTGAACGACCCCATCGACCAGCTCCAGCGCTTCGTTGACCAGGCTGCTCAGCGCGAGCAGGGCGACGACGAGGCTCACATGATGGACCACGACTATGTCACCGCTATGGAATACGGTCTGCCCCCCACGGGTGGTCTCGGTATCGGCATTGACCGTCTGGTCATGCTCCTTACCGACGAGCCTTCCATCCGCGATGTACTGCTCTTCCCTCACATGCGTCCGGAGACAAACGCTGAGGAAAATGAATAACTGAAAGCCAAAATAGGCATTTGCACAATCGTGCAAATGCCTATTTTTTATTCCCATATTTATTTTCGTCACTCGGCTCTCTAACACCCCCCAGCCGCTTTCAGCGGCAGCCCCCCTAAATGGGGGCCTTCATTTGCATTGCCACAGTTAGAGCCTCCCCTGTAGGGGAGGTGCCCGAAGGGCGGAGGGGTGACAGTATTCTCAGCCTGTTTTTGTCCTAAATCAATTATTCCAATACTTCCTGATAGAAATTCACGCCGCCGCGCTTGGAGCGCTTCACCTGATAGAGTGCCTTATCCGCATTGAGATACAGCGCCTCCCGATAGCCCGCCGCCGAGAAAGCCACGCCCACGGAAATACTGCAGAGTGGCAGACCGTCCATGGGATGCTGCATAGCATCATTGATGGAGTTGAACTTCTCCGCAATGGCCGACTTATCCTCCGGAGTCATGTAGGTCATAATAATGCCGAACTCATCGCCGCCCAGACGGAAAACGCTGTCGCTGTTGCGGGTTGCTCCCAGCAGCAGCTTGGACACCTTCTGCAGAATTTTGTCGCCGGTAGCATGACCGTACTTGTCGTTTATCTGCTTGAATACATCCACATCCACCAGCACCATAGCTACATCATTGGTACTGTCGCGAAGCATATCACTGATGTCCGCAAAGGAGCCGCGGTTCATCAGTCCTGTCAGGAAATCATGCTCAGCCTTGTGACGCAGCAGCTCCTGATTGGTCATATTCCGCTCAAAAATACTGTTGTAGGTGCTGGCCAGATAGCGGAACTCATAGGCACCGCTCAAATCCAGCATACGGCCCGCCCGAATATTCTCCATGTAGTTATTCAGCGGGTTTACTACCAGCACGATAATGGCACCGAATATCAGCAGGGTCAGCACGAACAGCGCCGTGATGCAGACCTTCTGCTGAAACATATTATCCGCCACCAGCACCGCATTGTGCCGCTGTATGTCATCCATCGCCTCAACAGCCGTAGCAAAGGCAAGGTCAAGGTTGTGACGAATAAGGGACTTGTGCTGCTGATAGCTGGAGTCGAAGAGCATCGCTCTGGCCTTCCAGATTTTTGCCTCTGCCGACAGCGCTGCATCTGCCGGGGCCAGCTGCGTGTCCTGCAGCTCCGGCGGGAAGGTATCTATCCCATAGCCCAGTGCCTCGACAATGAGGCGCATGGCGTAATACTCCGTGTCCATCAGTTCGTTGGAATAGCGGATGGCCTTGTTGAAGTACTCTATCGTATCGGCACCTACCGGGCGGGTCTTCAGATTCTCCATGGCCCGCTCACGATTGTGACTGACCTTTGCCTCCCGGAAGTAATTGTCCACATAGCTGCGGTTCAGCTCGATGGAGAACATCCTCACCTGATCCGTCATATAGTCGGATGCCTCATTAATGCGCCGGGCATCTCCATTGGCCCCGAAATACTCCGTCGTGGAGGTCTGAAGACTGTTGTAGTTCGATTGGAGCTGCACCGATTTCATCATCAGCAGTACATATATCACCGCCGAGACTACCATCATTACAATGCAGACATTCTTTATCTTCAAGCCGCTGGTTCCCATGGAACGGGGAAGTGCAAAGCCCGGATTGTCGGTACGCCGCCGTCTTGGATGGTCTTTCTTATCCGCCATAATCAGCTCCCTTCCAAAAGCCTCAAAAATATAGCCGA
The DNA here is from genome assembly GCA_030523645.1 of Selenomonadaceae bacterium. Taxonomy (GTDB): domain Bacteria; phylum Bacillota; class Negativicutes; order Selenomonadales; family Selenomonadaceae; genus RGIG250. The sequence continues at coordinate 30,356 of JAUNIB010000009.1, read as the reverse complement.
ATTTCTCTCAGTATACTATATACCCCTCCCCCTGTCCACCAAAAGACATCGCCGCCCCCAAGGAAAACAATCGCGTTTGGCTCTCCGCAAATCAGAAAACTCCTGGGAATCTTTTTATGTTTTTATCTTGCATTTTGTATACAAGAGTGTTATCCTTTAACCAAGCTCATAAGTTTCGTTTATAGGAGGTTTTACCGATGAGAAAAGAGCATGATTTTCTGGGCGAAATGGAGATTCCCGATGACGCTTACTACGGCGTACAGACCATGCGGGCCATGGAAAATTTCCAGATAACCGGCTACACTGCAGACCCCCTGTTCATCAAGGCACTGGGTCTGGTAAAAAAAGCTGCCGCACTGGCGAATATGCGCTGCGGCAATCTGAGCAAGACCAAGGGTATCGCTCTTGTTTCTGCCTGTGACGAGGTAATCTCCGGCAAGCTGAATGACCAGTTCCCCACCGACCCCATTCAGGGCGGCGCCGGTACCTCCTTCAACATGAACATCAACGAAGTCATCTGCAACCGGGCGCTGGAAATCCTCGGCCGGGAGCGGGGAGACTACGCATACATCAGCCCCAACAACCATGCCAACATGAGCCAGTCCACCAACGACGTCATTCCTACCGCCATCCGAGTAGGTGCTCTCATGCGGGCTGAGGAGCTTACCCTTGCCCTGTCCAAGCTGGCCAGCTCCTTCGACCACAAGGGCGACGAGTTCGCCGATGTGCTGAAGATGGGCCGCACCCATCTGCAGGACGCCGTACCCATTACTCTCGGTCAGGAATTTCAGTCCTTTGCTACCGCTATCCGCCGCCGCATGAAGCGCATCCGCCGCAGCTGCGAGCTGCTGCACACCATCAATATGGGTGCGACTGCCGTCGGCACCGGCCTCAACGCCAGCCCGGAATATATCCGTGAGGTAGCCGAGCAGCTCTCCATGGTCACCAACGAGAGCTTCACCACCGCCGAAAATCTGGTTGACGCCACCAGCAACACCGACATCTTCACCGACCTGTCAGCCAGCCTCCGCGTCACCGCCCTTTCTCTGATAAAGATTTGCAACGACCTGCGCCTCATGGCCTCCGGTCCCCGGGCCGGCTTCGCCGAAATCTCCCTGCCGCCCCGTCAGCCCGGCTCCTCCATCATGCCCGGCAAGGTAAATCCGGTCATCCCCGAGGTGGTAGACCAGACCTGCTATCAGGTCATCGGCAACGACCTCGTCGTCACCATGGGCGTGGAGAACGGCCAGTTCCAGCTCAATGTCATGGAGCCGGTCATGGCCTACAACATCTTCAACTCCTTCCGCTTCCTCACCAACGCCGTCAATACCCTCCGCACTCACTGCGTAGACGGTATCAAGGCCAACGAGGAGCAGTGCAAGATGTGGCTTGACCGCAGCGTAGGCATCGTCACCGCCCTGCTGCCCCATATCGGCTACGAGACCTGCTGCGCTATGGCCAAGGAAGCACTGGCCACCAACCGGGGCATCAAGGAGCTGCTCATCGAGCGCAAGGTTCTCAGCAAGGAAGCTCTGGATATCATCCTCTCTCCGAAGGAAATGACCAAGCCCGGCGTCGCAGGCATGGAGCTGCTCAACAGAGAGCACGCCACCGACAAGCCGGGGGAAAAGGCGTAATCTCCGACAAAACGATACAAATAAAGGGCCTGTGGAAAATGAGCAATCATTCTTTCACAGGCCCTTATTATTCATATTATGCACCCAATATCAGAAAATCTGTCCTCTGTAAAAATGCCTTCGGGGCAGAAAAGATTTGAACATTCGTCTCATCAGTTATATAATAAGTACGAAGAAACAAATTTGACCATATTCAAGGGAGGGTCTATCTTGAAAAACATATTCAAAACCGCACTTCACCGTCTCCGCATTCCCGCTGCCGCACTCGCCGCAGCCTGCCTGTTCTCCGGCACCGCACTGGCCGCCGAGCCTGCCGCCGGTGACGAGTTCCTCACTCAGGCTGCCGAGAACATCAAGGCACAAAAATTCGAGGAAGCCATCGAGAACTTCAATCAGTCTCTGGAGGCCAACCCCAACAATCCCAATGCAGTCTTCGCCCGGGCACAGGTGTGGATGCAGCTCAAGAACATCGACAATGCTCTGTCCGACCTGAATCTCGCCATCGGCATGGCACCCAATGCACCGCTTCTCTACTCTGCCCGTGCCGACATTTACCTCGCCAAGAATAACGGAGAGGCTGCTCTCGCCGATATGAACAAAATTATCGAGCTCGTCCCGGACAATGCACAGCCCCGTATCCAGCGGGCCAATCTCCTTCACGCTCTGAAGAAGGATGCAGAGGCCGAGGCCGCCTACAATCAGCTGGCTGCCCAGTTCCCCAACGACATTGCCGTCTTCATCAACCGCAGCCGCCTCTACTGCGACCTGAAGAAATCCGACCTTGCTCTGGCCGATGCCAACAGGGCCATCAAGCTGGATGCCAATAATCCCATCGCCTACAATCAGCGGGGCGTTGCCTTCTTCCAGCAGAAGCTCTTCGAGAAGGCCGTTGCCGACTTCAATAAGGCACTCCGTCTGGAGCCGGGCTACAACATGGCCGTCAGCAATCTCGTCGCCACCTACGCCGAGATGAAGAAGCCCGCAGCTCCCGCCGCCGAATAGTGTGTTACCGGGGACGGTTCTCCCTGACACATCATTGTCCAATCAATCCTCAGCCGTCATCCCCGCCGGACATTGACGAAATTATCTTTCCGTCCTGAAGAATTATCATATCAATTTGGAGGAATTATTATGAATTACGCCGAAGTGCTGGCTGCCGCCAGAGAATGTATCGGTACCAAATGCCACGCCTGTCCCGTCTGCAACGGCAAAGCCTGCGGAAATACCATGCCCGGCCCCGGAGCCAAGGGTGTAGGCGATACTGCTGTCCGCAACTATGACAAGTGGCAGGAGGTCCGGGTGAACATGGACACCCTCTACGCCGGCGGACCTATCGACACCTCTCTGGAGCTTTTCGGCCGCAAATTCAAATATCCCTTCTTTGCCGGTCCGGTAGGTGCCGTTACTCTCCACTACAGCGATAAGTACAACGATGTGACCTACAACAACACTCTTGTCTCCGCCTGTGCCAAGGCCGGCATTGCCGCCTTCACCGGCGACGGACTGGATGCCAGCGTCATGCAGGTAGCTACCGAGGCTATCAAGGCCAACGACGGCATGGGTGTCCCCACCGTCAAGCCCTGGAATATCGACACCATCCGGGAGAAAATGGCTCTCGTGAAGGAGTCAGGCTCCTTCGCCGTGGCTATGGATGTTGACGCTGCCGGTCTCCCCTTCCTGAAGGGCATGAATCCCCCCGCCGGCCCGAAGAGCGTGGCTGAGCTGAAGGAAATCGTGGCCGCTGCCGGCCGTCCCTTCATCGTCAAGGGCGTGATGACCGTCGCCGGTGCAATGAAGGCCAAGGAAGCCGGTGCCGCCGCCATCATCGTTTCCAACCACGGCGGCCGTGTCCTCGACCAGTGCGCCGCCACTGCCGAGGTATTGCCGGAAATCGCCGCCGCTCTCAAAGGCAGCGGAGTAAAAATCCTCGTTGACGGCGGCATCCGCTCCGGCACCGACATCTTCAAGGCTCTCGCCATGGGTGCAGACGGCGTGCTTATCTGCCGCCCATTCGTAGTCGCCGTCTTCGGCGGCGGTGCCGAAGGTGTACAGGCCTACATCGACAAGCTGGCCGGTGAGCTGGAGGACACCATGAGTATGTGCGGTGCTGCCTCTCTTGCCGAAATCACCCCGGACATGATTCGCCTGCCGTGAGGCGTCAGCCATCAGATTTGATGGTACGGCCTGTGCCCGTCACACTGTTTCCGCAAATTTAATATTCACGAAAAAAGTGTCAGTGGGAAACATCCCACTGACACTTTTATTTTGCTTCAAAATCAGAAACTCCACTGCAGCGAAGCACCGCCGCTGATACCACGCTGCTTACCGACCCAGCCATTCATATTCAGATCCACCGTCACATTCTTCCACGCCGTTGCCTTCCAGCCCAGCTCGATGATCCCCGAATCACCCCTCATGGACGGTGCCGGTGCGCTGGTGCTCAGGCCGCCGAGATGCACGGTAGCATCGCACCGGCTGTCAAACTCATGCTGCCACGCCAGCCCCGCATAGAGATTACCATCCGCCAGCTTGCGGTTGTATCTCATTCCCAGCCGGGTACGGAAGGAATCCACCGCATCAAAGTCATACACATGACCGGAGCGCAGGGTGGCCGTGCTGCCGTTCTGATGACTGTAGAACAGCTTGCCGTAGTAGTCCACCGTATCTTTTTCGTTGAGCTTCACGATCTTGCCCACACCGATATGGGCACCGTAGTAGACAGCGTTGTTGTCATAGCCGGTATCAATGCCGCCCACCACACGATTGTACTCGTTCTTCATGCGGCCCACCCGCAGGCTGCCCTCCAGATAGCGGTCGTTCTTATATGTCTGCTTCGCAATGAACCCGGCACCATAGAAGCTGCTGTTGCCGTCGGCGTGGGTGCCATTGTCGAGGTAGGAGTCATAGCTGCCCCGGCCGTACTCGACAATCGGGCCGAACATCAGCTTGCCCTTCTTGTTCTCCACTTCCTTGGCGAAGCCCACTGCTATATTCCATGAGTTCATATCTACATGGGAGCCGGACTCGATACGGAGACTGCCGCCGTTCACCCCGGCAAAGGGGACCAGCGTGGAGCTGCTGCCCCCGGCCCGCTCAGCCGCCACCGCCGCCGCAGCGCTGCTCATGGAGCGGTCTGCCACCATATCCGCCCCCAGATTGACGAGGGATACACCCGCCGCCTGGGTCTCCACCGGGGACTTGGCATCCTCCTTGGCCCCCAGCGTCATAGCATTGCCGGTGATGGTGAGCTTTATGTCTTTGACTTTGCCTTCGTCATCTACATCTTCAACACTATAATATTTGGGACTTAGCCTTACATCCAGCACAGGGTCCGGCACGGTAATGGTGGTACCCTCATGCCGAATCTTGCCATCAGCCTCAATCTTGCCCTCATTTTCCACAATCTCCACCAAAGTAATCTCGCCCGCATTTTTCAGCGCCACGAGGTCCGGTACGTAGAGCTCTATCTGAGAGTTGTTGAAATTGACCGTCTTTTGTGCAGCCAGCATTGCCTTACTGCTACCATACAAGTCCGGTGTCAGATAGAATTTTACCGTGGCATTGTTGGCATAGACGTTGCCGCAATAATATTCTGGAGTGTCATCTCTATCATCTTTATAACATAGTATTTCATTAGTACCCCTGACCTCCAGCGTACCGTTGCTGCCTTCACTAGCTTTATAATCTCGGTCAATAGACGAACCTTTTGTCACGGTGGATAAATACACATCTGCTTGTAAGCTATTATCCCCGCCTAAAACAACTGTATTATCATAAACGCTGCTTTCGCTTCCACCGCAACCACCTATTACAGCATAGCTTCCCCACTTAAAAAAACAATCACGAGTAATCGTATACGTGCAATTTACCAGCTCTACCCTATTTCCATAAGCTTTGTCCTTTGTACCACCGGTACGTCCGCCCTGTATTACCGCACCTGAAATTGTGCTATTACTAATTATTACCTGATTACCGGAAGCCGTATTATGTTCAGAGCAACCACCTGTGATTGAAGAAAAAGAATCCCACCTCGTTTTAGCAAAGTTTGTAATCCCGGACATTATGACCGTATTATTCAGCGAAGCACCGTCCTGTGCATTGCCACCCGTTACAGTAAAGTCGTTAAATTTTCCGCCTTTTATCTCAACTTTATTATTTCGCGTAATACCTTTTGCATAGGTTTTCAAATAGGCACCACAAATTTCCCCGCCAAATGTTCCCCCGGTTACGCCTATATAGTTGTTTTCAAGAATATCAGCATCTTTATATCCGCCGAAAAAACGTGTACTGTCCCAGCTCCCTTCGGTTATGATATATTTCGCACCTGAAGCGATTCCATTATAGCTAGATAAACCAGTTTGTGTACGCACATAACCCTCAATGCCCTCAATGTAAACACTATTCTCCGAATCACTTCCAACTATAGTCGCCGCCTCAGCCACCCTCCACTGCCCGCCCATACCGAACAGCAGCCCGCAGGCAAGGGCCGCGCAGATTTGCTTCTTCTTCAGTTTGCTCATCATTTTCATCGTTTCTCCCCCCGTCTGTTTCTCTTATCTTCCGTACCAAGCGGGCTTGCTGCGGCAAGCCCCTACGAGAAATATCCCAGCAGCAATAAGCCCGTAGGGGTCGCCCGCAGGCGACCCGATTATTCTCTCTGAATTTCTACACAAATACTATTACTATACTATATATCATTTCCCGCCCATTTCACAATACCTTGTTCGCGAAAAGCGGTGGCTGTTTTCGCCGCGCTGACTTCGATTTTGGCCAAAATCGGCATAAGCGTAAATTCAAGCGTAAAAATTTATGTTTGAATTTACGCTCGAAGCCCACTCGTATTATCTAAAAAATGGACTGAAAGATGATCAATCATTTTTCAGTCCATTCCCTGATGTATACACTGTGAACAATGTCTGTAAGAAAACCTTTTATCTACCTCACCCACCAGCTACGCTGGTCCCCCCTCCCCAAGGGGGAGGGTAAAGACCTTCCCCTCTGGGGAAGGTGGCTCGCGAAGCGAGACGGATGAGGTCGGTGTCAGACTTTTTTCACGGCTCCTTTTTTATTTATAGCCTCTTACCGCAGCTTAAACTTCTTGACCTCGCTGTCGAGCTTCTCAGATATCTGCTGAGTCTCTTCCGCTTCAGCTCCGATGTCGGAGAATCGGACGGACAGCTGATGAGCAGTTCCGGCTACATTTGTTACATCGCGGGCTCCTTCATCGCTGGCGATGTTGATTCCTTCCATTGCTTCCTTTATGCTGTTCATGCGCTCGCCTACATCACTTGAGGTTTCGGCAAAGCGTCCCATGCTCTCGGCCAGGTGGTCGGCATCACGGTCGTAGTCCTGCGCCGTCTGTATCAGCTTGTCGTAGCCGTCGGATACTGCTTTGTTCATGTAGTCGATGGCTTTGGTTGCTTCCTCCGAGAGTTCGGAGACGGCGTTGATTACATCAGCGGATACTTCCTGAATCTGAGCAGCGGATTTGGTGGATTCATCTGCCAGTTTGCTGATGTTCTCAGCTACTACGGAGAAGCCGCGTCCGGCTTCTCCGGCACGGGCGGCCTCGATGGAGGCGTTGAGGGCCAGCAGGCGGGTCTGGCTGGCTATCTTCAGGATGTCATCGGTGAGGGTATTTATCTGCTCTACGGATTTGGAGCGCTGTATCTTTTCGTTCAGGAGGGCTACGCAGCGCTGAGATTCGTCGGCGGCTGCCTGCTTTGTCTCGTTGGCTTCCTGGTAGATGGCTGCGGCGCGCTGTTTTATTTCTTCGGTGAGGCGCTGGCCTTCCTTTGCTTCGTCGGCGACGGTGACGACTGCCTGCTCTGCGCCGCGGACATCACTGTTGACCTGATTGACCATGGCGGTGGTCTCTTCCATTCCGGCGGAGAGGGTTTCCATGGTGGTGGATACTTCGCGGATTTCACTCTGGGCAGCAAAGAGGTTGTCGGAGACCTGCTTTGCCGAGGTGCTGAGGGATTCGGAGTCGCTGTCGATGTGCAGCATTATTCCTTTTATGTATTCGATGAGTTCGTTTACGTTGTTGGCAATGTTTTCGGTTTCATCACCGGATTCAACATCAAGTTTCTTGGTGAGGTCGCCGTTGTTGGAGACGATGTCGTAGATTTTGTCATTTACGACCCAGAGATTATTAGTGATTGCCGTTGCAACTATAGAGAGAAGAACGAGGGCAACAACCAGACTGATTCCGCTCCACATGAGTGCCTTATGGAAGTTTTCCATCTGTGCGGCGTAGGCGTGGTTTGCATCTGCATCGACGCCGAGGACGGCGATTATCTTGCCGGTTTCATCTTTGAAGGGGACGTAGCAGGTAACGATGTGATTTCCTTCGACCTCATCGATATAGTCATCTGCTCGGGAGGTACCGGACATAACATCATTAAAGTATTCGGCAGTCTTGCCGAAATCATCACCGTAAGCCTCCGGGCCGCTGTTTGCTGCAAAGACGGCCTTTCCGCCGTCCATCTTCAGCAGATAGATATAGGCTGCCTTATATTTATCCTTTAATTCGGTCAGGTGCTTGTGAGCCGCTTCGAAGGCAGCCGCATCATTGCCGGCTACGAGTTTCTTCGCGCGAGCTATGTCCAGACTGTCGCCAACGACCGTGGCTACCGACATACCTTTATCGCCGGCCAGCGATATGGCGACTTCCTCAACACTGCTGTACAGGAACCAGGACAACATCGCTGACAGGGCAATCATCAAAATACCGGCAAGGGCCACTATCTTGGTTCTGATACTGAATTTTCTCGTTTTGTGGGAAACACTTGCTGCTGCCATCATATTCTTCCTTTCTCACATATAAGTGAAATCAATAACTAATATTTATTTTTTGATTATACACAAGGCAGCAGAATTTTTCAACAGGCAAAACAAGAAAAATACCGCCATACAGCAAGCTTTTCAAAAGTTTGCCGTACAGCGGCCTTTCGACTTTAAATATAATCTCTTTTCCCAGAGCATTTATCAGCCGGGTTATCTTTCACTTCAGCATCGTAACAAACCACTTGAATATTACTCAGATATTTTAACCCTTCTCATAATTCTACACAGCCTTAACAAAGGATAGCTCCTCTGCTTTGCCCGCAGCTAAAAGATCCAGCAACCGGCAGGCGGGCCCTGTAGGATGTGTTTTCCCACATTCCCATGCCTCAATCGTCTTTTTTGATACCCCGAAATAATCAGCAAACACGGTCTGTGTCATATTGACCTGCTGTCTAATCTTTTTTATCTCCGAATTCGTAAAGTGCTTCACAGGGGAAAACTCATAAGAACGCACAACAGTAACCTTTGCCATGCCATTTCCCTGCTCATACTCTATTGCTTCCTGCAAACCCTGACACAAATCATCAAACAATGCACTCATTATAAATCCCTCCTGTTCCTGGCAGCTTCATCTTTCAACGCCTTAACCAGTTTCTTCAAAACGGCCTTCTCTGCGTCTGTCAAATTATCCTGCTCATTCTTAGTAAAGGCGGTAATCAAATATATGACCTCGTATTCCTCAAAGTCGGTATAACAAACTCGTACACTTCCGCTTTTGCCTCTATTTTCTAAAGGAAACCGGACCTTTCTAATCCCACCGGTTCCTTCCATTACTGGACCGGAAACCGGATCTTTTATCAGCATGATTTGTAATGCCAACAAATCATCAGTATCAAGGCCTATCTCTTTCCATCGCTTAGTAAACAACGGTACCTCTATAAAAGTCCTATTCATACCATCGCCCCCATTCGCCATGATTATACCCTATTTTCTAGGGTATAATCAAGCGACTTGCCTGTTTAATTTTAATTATATTCCAATAAGACCCTGTCAAAAAATATCTCTTGTGACAAAAATCCGTCCTTACTAAATAGAAAGGACGGATTTTGTCGTTTATTATTCAGCCCAGCCGAGCTTAGGCTTCTTTGCGAGGTCGAGAGTAGCCGGGTCGACCTGCTTTGCACTGAGCTGGCTGATGGCAGCAGCCTCCTGAGACAGGAGCTGTACGCCGGCAGCAAGCTGCATCTTGACAGAGTCGTAGCCGGTGCCGCCCAGAGAAATACGGAGGCGGACGCAGGTCTCCGGGCTGATAGCCTCGTAGATGTCCTCCTCGAAGAGGGGCGACAGCTCCTTCAGCTCGTCGAGAGTGAAGTCAGCCAGATAGATACCGCGCTCGATGGCCATGCCGACAGCCGTGCCGGCTACAGCGTGAGCCTGACGGAAGGGCAGACCCTTCTTGGCCAGATAGTCGGCCAGGTCGGTTGCGTTGGAGAAGTCCTCGGTGACAGCCTTCTTCATGACATCCTCACGGACCTTCATGCCGCGGATGATGGCAGCATAGACAGCCAGAGAGAATTTCAGGGTGTCGATGGTGTCGAAGAGACCTTCCTTATCCTCCTGCAAATCCTTGTTGTAGGCAAGGGGCAGACCCTTTACTACAGTGAGGAGAGCCATCAGGTGGCCGGTGACGCGACCGGTCTTGCCGCGGACAAGCTCGGAGACATCCGGGTTCTTCTTCTGGGGCATGATGGAGGAGCCGGTGCAGTGAGCATCGTCCAGCTCGATGAAGGAGAACTCTCTGGTGACCCAGAGGCAAATCTCCTCAGATATGCGGGAGAGATGTACCATGGCAATAGCGGCAGCGCTCATGAACTCCAGCGAGTAGTCACGGTCGCTGACTGCATCCATGCTGTTGAGGTAAATGCGGTCGAAGTTCAGCGCGTCGGCCACGAATTCCCGGTCGATGGGGAAGGTGGTGCCAGCGAGGGCACCGGCGCCCAACGGCATGATATCGGCCCGGCGATATGCTCCCTCCATGCGCTCGAAGTCACGGCTGAGCATGGAGAAGTAGGCCATGAGGTGATGGCCGAAGAGTATCGGCTGTGCCCGCTGCAGATGAGTGTAGCCGGGCATGATGACCTCTTTGTACTTGTCGGCAGTCTCAAGGAGAGCCTGCTGAAGGTCGCGGATAAGCTCCATGATGGAGACTATCTCACGGCGGACATACATGTGGGTGTCGAGAGCCACCTGGTCGTTGCGGCTGCGGGCAGTATGGAGTCTGCCGCCGGCAGCGCCGATTGCATCGGTGAGACGCTTCTCGATATTGAGGTGGATATCCTCCAGAGTGACGGAGAAGTCAAACTCTCCCCGGTCAATCTGGCCGAGAATATCCTTGAGGCCGGAGATGATGTCATCCCTGTCCTCCTCGGTGATAATGCCGGTTTTGGCAAGCATGGTCGCGTGGGCGATGGAGCCGGCAATATCTTCACGATAGAGGCGCCGATCAAAAGAGATCGACGCCTGAAAATCGTTTACCATTTCATCGGTTGTCTTTGTGAATCGCCCACCCCAGAGCGCATCACTCATGGGACAGACCGGCGCGCTCCTGCATCTGAGCACGAACCTTCAGCGGGAGGCCGAAGAGGTTTACGAAGCCGGTGCCATCAGCCTGGTTGTAAACTTCATCCTCCTCGAAAGTAACCATATCATGGTCGTAGAGGCTGTACGGGCTCTTGGAGCCGGCGCTGATGATGGAGCCCTTGTAGAGCTTCAGGGTAACAGTACCGGTAACGGTGCGCTGGGTGTTGTCAACGAAAGCGGTGAGAGCCTCACGGAGCTGGCTGAACCACATTCCGTCGTATACGAGCTCTGCGAAGCGATGAGCGACAACTTCCTTGTAGTGGAGAGTAGCACGGTCGAGGCAGAGGTACTCGAGCTCGCGGTGAGCGTAGTAGAGGATAGCACCGCCCGGGCACTCGTAAACGCCGCGGCTCTTCATGCCAACGAGGCGGTTCTCGCAGATATCGACGATACCGATACCGTGCTTTGCGCCGATGGCGTTGAGCTTCTCAACCATAGCCTTAGCGGAGAGTTTCTCACCGTTTACAGCTACCGGAGCGCCTTCCTCGAAGTCGATGGAGATGGTCTCAGCCTGATCCGGAGCATTCTCAGGAGCGTTGCAGATGAGGAACATTTCGTTCTTCGGTGCATTGGCCGGATCCTCGAGGTCGGAGCCTTCATGGCTGAGATGCCAGATGTTGCGGTCCATGGAGTAGGTCTTGTTGGCGGTAGCGATGGGGATATTGTGAGCCTTTGCGTACTCGATAGCCTCTTCGCGGGAGCGGATTTTCCACTCGCGCCAGGGGGTGATAATCTTCATATCAGGAGCGAGAGCCTTTACGGACAGCTCGAAACGAACCTGGTCGTTGCCCTTGCCGGTAGCGCCGTGAGCGATGGCATCGCAGCCCTCAGCCTTGGCAATCTCTACGAGGCGCTTTGCAATGATAGGACGAGCGAAGGAGGTACCGAGGAGGTACTTATCTTCGTATACGGCACCAGCCTTGAGGGTGGGCCATACATAGCCGGTGAGGAATTCTTCGGTGAGGTCAACGATGAATACCTTGGAAGCACCGGAAGCGAGAGCCTTGTCATGAACGACATCCAGCTCGTCGCCCTGGCCGATATCGGCGCAGACAGCGATTACTTCGCAGTTGTCGTAGTTTTCTTTGAGCCAGGGGATGATGCAGGAGGTGTCGAGGCCGCCGGAGTATGCCAGAGCGACTTTAGTTACTTTTTTTGCCATTTTGAGTTTCTCCTTATAAACAATGTTATTTTAAAGCCTCCCCTTCAGGGGAGGTGGCCGAGTGCAGCGAGGTCGGAGGGGTGAAGAATGAGACAGTAACTTGTCTGTTTACCCCTCAGTCGCCTTCGGCGACAGCTCCCCTGGAGGGGAGCCTTATAGTATTCATCGTATATCCGTCTCAGTCCATCATGGTGAGGGCCATGACAGCCTTCTGAGCGTGGAGGCGGTTCTCCGCCTCGTCGAAGATGACATCGGCCTGAGCTTCCAGTACATCTTCGGTTATCTCCTCTCCGCGGTGAGCCGGCAGGCAGTGCATTACGATGCAGCCTTCGTTTGCTTCACCGAGAAGCTGAGCATTTATCTGATAGCCGGCGAGGTCTTTGAGGCGCTGCTCGCGCTCGGCTTCCTCACCCATGCTTGTCCAGACATCGGTGTAGAGTACATCGGCACCCTTGGCCGCTTCGTGGACATCGTCGGTGATGGTGACGGTAGCCCCGCTGACAGCCGCATCGGCCAGAGCGTTCTTCACTACGGTCTCATCCGGCTTGTAGCCCTGCGGGGAGGCGATAGCTACATCCATTCCTACCTTTGCACAGCCGTAGAGGAGGGAGTGAGCCATGTTGTTTCCGTCGCCGATGTAGGCGAGCTTCTTTCCCTTGTACTGACCGATATGCTCCTTGATGGTCAGGAGGTCAGCCAGTACCTGGCAGGGATGCAGCAGGTCGGTGAGAGCATTGATGACCGGAACAGATGCGTACTCGGCCAGCTCTTCGAGAGTGCTGTGCTTGAAGGTACGAATCATGATGCCGTCGAGATAGCGGCTGAGGACGCGGGCGGTGTCACGAATGGGCTCGCCGCGGCCTATCTGCAGGTCGTTTTTCGACAGGAAAAGAGCCTGTCCTCCCAGCTGATACATGCCGGTTTCAAAGGACACCCTTGTACGGGTGGAGGATTTTTCAAAAATCATGCCGAGGGTCTTGCCCTTCAGCAGGTGATGCTCGATGCCGGCCTTCTGCTTTGCCTTCAAATCTGCGGCGAGGTCAAGGATAGCATAGAGGTCTTCCGTTGTAATCTCGTGGAGGGAGAGGAGGTCTTTGCCCTTGAGATTTTGATACAAGATATTTCCTCCTTTCAAAGATAATGAATTATTATATCATCTTTCGTCGGTTTTTTGCAAAAATCGACATAAAGTATTTTGTATTTTCGTTGTATTGCCTAATAAAATTCAGGCGAACTTAGCCAGTGCCTTATCCACGCAGGCAAGAACTGCGTCAATGTCAGCCTCAGTGATGATGAGAGGCGGTACGAAGCGAAGTACATTGCCGGCAGTGCAGTTGATAATGGCACCGTTGGCGAGGACATCATTTACGATGTCGCGGCCAATGTCGTCGCGGGTCAGCTCGGCACCCAGCATCAGGCCCTTGCCGCGTACTTCCTTGATGAGTCCGGGGTACTTGGCCGCCAGCTTCTTCAGCTGGCCGGTGAAGTAGTCGCCCAGCTTGGCAACATTCTTCAGGAAGTCGGGAGCGGATACGGTGTCGAGAACTACATTTGCCGCAGCACAGGCCAGCGGATTGCCGCCGAAGGTGGTGCCGTGGTCGCCGGGATGAAGGGCACTGGCTACTTCCTCGGTGGTGATGACTGCGCCGATGGGTACGCCGCCGGCGAGACCCTTGGCCAGAGTGACGATATCCGGCTTCACGCCGAAGCCGTCATAGGCGAAGAAGCTGCCGGTACGGCCGATACCACACTGGATTTCATCGAAGATGAGGAGCGCGCCGTACTTGTCGCAGAGAGCGCGGACACCCTTCAGGTATTCGGCGGAGGGGACATAGACGCCGCCTTCGCCCTGAATGGTCTCCAGCATGACGGCGCTGACCTTGTCGTTCATCTTGGACTCAAGCTCGGCCAGGTCGCCGTAGGTCACATAGTCAAAAGCAGCCGGCAGAGGGCCGAAGCCTTCCTGATATTTCGGCTGAGCGGTAGCGGTAAGAGTTGCCAGAGTACGGCCGTGGAAGCTGTGCCAGGCGGTGATGATGGTGGACTTCTCCGCATCCTTCTGATGGGTGTACTTGCGGGCCAGCTTGATGGCGCCTTCGTTGGCCTCGGCACCGGAGTTGGCGAAGAAGGCACGGTCGAGACCGGAGAGCTTTACCAGCTTCTCGGCGGCGGTGGCCTGTGCCTCGGTGTAGTAGAGGTTGGATACGTGAATCATGCGGGCAGCCTGGTCGGCGATAGCCTTTACCAGTTCCTTGTTGCCGTGGCCGAGGACATTTACGGCAATGCCCCCAAGGAAGTCAATGTATTTCTTGCCGGCAGTGTCATAGACATTTACGCCGTCGCCGTGGTCAAGAACGATTTGGTAGCGGGCAAAGACCGGAAGGTAGTCGGCTTTGTCTACTGCATAGATTTGTTCGTCTGTGTAGCTCATTGTTTTTCCTCTTCTTCTAATCCATCTAATAGGCTCCCGTCGTGGGGAGCTGTCATCGAAGATGACTGAGGGGTGTTCCTCTTCCTCTAATCCATCTAACAGGCTCCCATCGAGGGGAGCTGTCATCGAAGATGACTGAGGGGTGTTCCTTATTATACCGACCCCATGAATAGATTTTGCCGAAAACACATTTTCATTCGGTAATCAATGTCATTTAACCTCATCCGTCTCGCTTCGCGAGCCACCTTCCCCAGAGGGGAAGGTCATTACCCTCTCCTCTGGAGAGGGGGGACCGGCGAAGCCGGTGGGTGAGGTAAATCGCAGGCATATTCACGGGGATTTACATTAAGGTCACTTCACAATTTCCGTGCCGATACCCTCGGGGGTGAACAGCTCCAGCAGCAGGGAGTGAGGCTTGCGGCCGTCGATGATGGAGGTCTTTCCTGCACCCATGGAGAGTGCGGTGAAGCAGGCCTCGACCTTCGGAATCATACCGCCGTCGATGACGCCGGTATCGATATATTCTTCAGCTTCCTTCTGAGTCAGGCTGCTGATGAAAGTGCTCTTGTCGCTGAAATCCTTGTAAATGCCTTCAACATCGGTGAGGAGCAGGAGCTTCTCTGCCTTCAGGGCACCGGCGACCTTGGCCGCAGCGGTGTCGGCGTTGATGTTGTAGCTTTCGCCCTTGCTGCCCATACCAATGGGGGCGATGACCGGTACATATCCGGCGTTAATCATATCCTGCAGGATTTTTTCGTTGACGGTCTCAACTTCGCCTACGAAGCCGATGTCAACCTTCTCAACCTTGCCGTTTTCGTGAACCTCGGCCAGCTTCTTCTTGGCTTTCAGCAGGAAGGCGTCCTTGCCGTTGAGGCCGATTGCGGGAGTACCCTGCAGATTCAGGTCGCTGACGATGGAGGAATTTATCTTGCCGGAGAGAACCATTTCGGCAATCTCCACGGTCTCCTGATCAGTGACGCGCAGACCGGCAACGAACTCGGACTGCTTGCCCACCTTCTTCAGCATGCCGGTGATATCCGGGCCGCCGCCGTGGACGATGACGGGACTGATGCCGACATATTTCATGAGGGCAATGTCCTCCATGACCATCTTCTTCAGTTCGTCGCTTATCATGGCGTTGCCGCCGTATTTAATTACTACCGTCTTGCCGGCAAATTCCTTGATGTAAGGGAGTGCCGCTACCAGAACGGAAGCTGTATCCTGAGCTGAAAACATAACATCTACTCCTTATAATAACCTTCCCCCTCTAGGGAAGGTGACTCGCGAAGCGAGACGGATGAGGTACCATTACTCCTTTTCATAGCCTCCCCTCCAGGGGAGGTGCCCGAGCGCAGCGAGGGCGGAGGGGTAAAGAGTGAGACAGTGACTTGTCTGATTACCCCCCAGTCAGCTTCGCTGACAGCTCCCGTTTGGCTAACTCACTTAATGAATACAAGCAAAGCGATGTATGAATTTAGTGAGTGCCATCCAGCGAACTTAGCGCTTTAGCGCTTAGTGAGTCGGAACAGGGGGGCCTTTACATATCAGGTGTGATACTCGCCGTTAATCTTCACATACTCATAGCTGAAGTCGCAAGTCCAGACGGTAGCCTCTGCCTCACCGAGCCCAAGCTCTACCGTAACGGTAATATCATGCTGCTCCATGACCTGACGGAGATGCTCCTCGTCAAACTTCGCACCGAGACCCTTGTCAAATACTACTACATCGCCGAAGCTGACCACTGTCTTCTCCGGCACCATGGGAGCATCGGCGTAGCCGACAGCGCAGATGACGCGGCCCCAGTTCGGATCCTCGCCGAAGAATGCGGTCTTGACCAGCGGAGACTGGGCTACGGACATCGCCGTCTTCTTTGCCTCGGCAAAATTCTGAGCGCCCTCGACATTTACGGTGATGAGCTTCGTTGCGCCCTCGCCGTCATCAGCCATACGCATTGCCATGCCGATGCAGATTTCCTTCAGCTTGGCAGCGAATGCCTTATAGTCATCATTGTCGCTGTCGATAAGCGGGTTGCCGGCCTCGCCGTTGGCCAGGCAGACGCAGCTGTCGTTGGTGGACATATCACCGTCAACGGATACCATGTTGAAGGAATACTCTACTGCGTTGCTGACAGCCTTCTGAAGCATCTCGGCAGTGATGGCGGCATCGGTAGTAATGTAGCAGAGCATGGTCGCCATGTTGGGACGAATCATGCCGGAGCCTTTGCAGATAGCGCCGAAGCGGACTTCCTTGCCGCCCAGCGTCAGGGAGCCGGAGCAGGCCTTCTGCTTCGTATCGGTGGTCATGATGGCGCGGCTGGCATTGTCGCTGCCGTCCTCGCTGAGTTCACCGACGATTTTCTTGATACCGGCAGTCAGCTTCTCCATCGGGAGATTTACGCCGATGATACCGGTGGAGCCGACGATGACATCATCGGCCTTGCAGCCCAAAGCCTCAGCGGTGACGGCTGCCATCTCGCGGGCATCCTTCATGCCCTGCTCGCCGGTGCAGGCATTGGCACAGCCGGCATTGGCGATGATAGCGTGACCGGAGCCGGTAGCTACTACCTCACGGTCATAGAGTACCGGAGCAGCTGCGACTTTGTTCTGAGTGAAGGTACCGGCCAGTGCCGCTTCCTTCTTAGTATAAATGAGGGCAAGGTCGAGGTTGCCGCTCTTCTTGATGCCGGCCTTGATACCGGCAGCTGTGAATCCCTTCGGATATGTTACGCCAAGCTTGGCATTTTCTTCACTAAACATTTTCATTTCCTCCTGCATCAAGGATATATCGGCATTGTAT
This sequence comes from Selenomonadaceae bacterium, assembly GCA_030523645.1. Classification (GTDB taxonomy): domain Bacteria; phylum Bacillota; class Negativicutes; order Selenomonadales; family Selenomonadaceae; genus RGIG250. Next base: position 12,901 of record JAUNIB010000009.1, on the reverse strand, counting down.
CCAGACCCAGCTTCTCATCGAAGCCAGCGGCAATGTTGAAATTCTGAACAGCCTGACCGGCGGCACCCTTCACAAGGTTGTCGATAGCGGACAGGACGATAACCCGGCCGGTGCGCTCATCCACGTGCCAGCCGATGTCCACGAAGTTGGAGCCGCGGACGAACTTCGTCTCCGGATATGCTCCACGGCCCCGCAGACGGATGAAATACTCCTTGTCATAGCGGTCGTGGAAAGCGGCATCTACCATCTCGGCGGTAACGCCCTTCTTCAGCTTCGCATAGCCGGTGGCGAGAATGCCGCGAGCCATGGGAACAAGGTGCGGAGTGAAATTCAGCAGAATGTCCTCCCCTGCTTCCTTGGACAGAGCCTGCTCTATCTCCGGGGTGTGGCGGTGATTGGCCACGCCGTAGGCCTTGAAGTTGTCAAACAGTTCGGGGAAGTGATTGGGCAGCTTCGCACCTCGGCCGGCACCGGAAACACCGGACTTGGCATCGATGACGATGCTGTCGGTCTCTACCAGCTTTGCCCCAACCAGCGGGGTCATGCCCAAAATGCTGGCGGTAGTGTAGCAGCCGGCGTTGCCGATTATCTTGGCGCCCTTCACCTCGTCACGGGTCAGCTCAGCCAGACCGTAGACGCGCGGGGCATCGGCATAGGTGTGGTCTACCTTGTACCACTTCTCGTAGGTCTTCACATCATCGAAGCGGAAGTCGGCACCCAGGTCGATGATACGGACCGGCAGCTTCTCCAGCTTCTTTGCAATATCCATTGCATGACCGGCCGGCAGGCCGATGAAGATGAAATCGCTGTCCTTGCCAATCTCTTCAATATTATCTAATGTCTCCAGCTCCAAATCACACAGCCCGGCCATGTGAGGATACATATCGGATATTTTCTTGCCCGCGGAGCTTTCGCTGGTTACATGAACCACCTGAGCCTCGGGATGATTATACAAAATTCGCAGCAGCTCTGCTCCGGCATATCCGGTAGCACCAACAACACTAACTTTCATGCAAATTTACCTCCCGTTTCTTTAGTACAGGATATTATACTTCCTTTTGCATAAAATTTCAATGAAACACAGAAAAATTTCCGTAAATTTCTTGAAAATTAGGAAATATTGTTTATTTCGCCGTCCACTTTTATACATTTATTGTATATTATACCGAATACTCTGCATATTTTTTCAATCTTTTTTCATCGCTCCCCATTATGTTATAATGGAGGAAAAATCAGAGACCACGGAGACGCACATGATAAAACACAGAAAAAGCCTCGCCGCCCTTCTGCTGGCGGCGGCAATAATAAACATTCCCCCTGCCCCGGCAGCCGCCGGCAAGACCGACACCGATCAGGCAGTGGAGAAAATAACCGACATCGGCAAGGCTGTCATCGACATGGCCGGGGATGCCGCCGGCAAGGCCGGAGCTTCCATCCGGGACAAGCTGGGAGAGAAAGAAGACAAGGCTTCCCCCTCCCCCAGAGAGAAGGCCGAGGACGCCCGGCAAAAGAATCGGGAGCGGATACAGAGCCAGCGGGACGATGAGGAAGAAGCCGAGCTGGATACGTTCCACCGGTTCCTCCGGCTCATCTTCATCCGTCAGCACATACAGGAACGGCTGCCCCAGGCCTCCCGCTACGCGGCCATCGACACTATCCCCGACAATATGCGCTATGCCATCATCGCCATGGAGGACAGGAAATTCTACGAGCATCACGGCCTTGACCTTGAAGCCATCGTCAGAGCTTTTCTGGTGAATATGCAGAGCGGCGAAATCGAGCAGGGCGCCAGCACCATCACCCAGCAGCTGGTGAAGAACCTGTTCCTCACCGGGGAGCGCACCTACGCCCGGAAGCTGGAGGAGCTTGTTCTCTCTATCTTCACCGAGGCCCGCTGCGACAAGGATGAAATACTGGAGTACTATCTGAATTCCATATACTACGGCGGCGGCTACTACGGACTGAAGGATGCCTCCTACGGATACTTCGGCAAGGCTCCCGCCGACCTCACCCTGGCCGAGTGCGCCATGCTGGCCGGGATGCCTCAGGCTCCCAGCGTCAATTCCCCCTACAAGGATTACGACGCCGCTGTAAAGCGAAGGAATATCGTGCTGAAATCTATGGTCGCCGCCGGCTACATCACCGCCACCGCCGCCGAGCAGGCGAAGGCCGAGCCGCTGATACTGGCGCAGTAAAAAACTGAATCTTCATTGAGAGAATTCTGTTGACAAGCCATCCTCCGAAATGGTAGCATTTTCGTAGAGAACTGGTAACATGGAGTATCAGTTGAGCCGTGACTTGCAGAAGCGTGTCAGGATGCGGGACTGCAACAGCTCTACGAGGGGTTTGTGATTATAACCTCAACCTGACTTATGCACCTTCGTGTGCAGACAGAAAAAATTACAAATTGCAGAAGGGATGCTAGATTCTCGCTAGTGTCTCTTTTTGTTTTATAAAGGGATAAAAAGTGACAAGCAATTATTAGCACTGGAGAAAACAAATTGTGCAACAGGTGAATCTGCCATAATGTACAGTCGCATTTGAACGCAATTGAGAGATATACGATAACATAAAAAAGAGACGGCAATGCCGTCTCTTTTTTATACCAACTTATTTATCAAATCTCAGACGATTTTTGCTCCGTCGTAGACCTCGCCGCCTACATCCGGGCCAAGGCCATACTTCTCAGCCCACTCGGACTTATACTTTACAGCCTGAGCATGGATAGCCTTGATGCCATCCTCGCTCATGGTCTTGACGACCTTTGCCGGAGAGCCGAGAACGAGAGAGTTCGGCGGTACGACAGTTCCCTTGGTGACGAGAGCACCGGCGCCGACGATGGAGCCGCGGCCGATGACTGCGCCATCGAGAACGGTAGCGCCCATGCCGATGAGGCAGTAGTCCTCTACAGTGCAGGCATGGAGGGTAACGCTGTGACCGACGGTAACATAGTCACCGACGATGCAGGCATAGTTGTCGGCTACATGGAGGCAGCTGTTGTCCTGAATGTTGCTGTAGCGGCCGACTACGATTTTGTTTACATCACCGCGGATGGTGACATTCGGCCATACGCTGGCATACTCCTTCAGCTCTACATCGCCCAGCAGAGCGGCGGTGCTGAAAGCATACGCCTTCGGATCGATGACCGGATATTTTCCCTCAAACTCATAAATATAATGCTTGGCATCCTGCTCTTTAATCTTGATGTATTCCATAATCTCACACAATCCTTTCTCTGATACACACGGACAGAATATCTCTCTGCTATAATTCTATCTTATTGATACTTGCCATGTCAATAAGTATGAAAAATTGTATTCAGAAACTCGCCAACCAACCTCGCCTTTCATTGAGGCCATTCCCCATTTTAGTTTGTCCTCTGTAGAAAACCTTGACTTTGACACTAAAATACCCCCAAAGCAGATTTGGATATTTCCACGGTCTACTTTTAGTGCAGCCTATCCGTTCGTTCTGTTGTGGCTTTAAGATTCTATGCTGTAACTAAATCCGGGCTTATCTGCATATCAATTATTTTGACTGCTTTCTCAGCGCCTCTATTGCACTTGAAATATCTACTGTTGCTGATTCCTTTGACCACTCATCCCAGAAATCAACAGTTGCACTTCGGGGTTTCATATTAGGCGAGGCAATGCGAATTCTACTTGGAAGTAAGCTTGCATCTCCAACGACTAAGGCTTCTCCTATATCTAAGATAGGCAGCATTTCCGCATAATCCCCCAAGCTGTCTGGCAGGAGACGTTTTACAACAGACTGATCATCAACATTTGTCAGCCTCATAGCAATAAAATTATTACTTTGACTGAGTACTGTACGATTTACTTCGGAAGGTCGCTGAGATATTACGACTAACCCAATTCCGTATTTTCTGCCTTCCTTAGAAATTCGTTCAAATGTTACAAGACTTGCACCATCAATACTCTTTTCGGTACTAGCAGGAATATATAGATGGGCTTCATCACAAAAAACAGCAATCGGCTGCCGATGATCCGGAGTTGTCCACTGTTGCACTGAGAAGATCACACGAGCTATAAGAGAAACTATTAACGGAAGAATATCAGAAGGCACTTCCGAAAAATCAATAATTTTCACTCCATTTTTGCCAGAAAAAGAAGGTAACATAAGATTACCACAGAGTTCACTCATATAATCATAACTGAGCAACTTTGAAGCAGATGAAAACATAAAATTCAATCGTTTATCTTTCTGCTTGGTTTCCAACCGTTGAATAAAGCGAGTCAACTTACCAAAGTATGGACCCTGCTTTTCACTTCTGACTCCAGAAACCATTTCGTTATCTTTTGATTTTAGAAAATCAAGCAGCTTATCAAGGCTATAGGGAATGGGGCTGTCCAACGTAATATTAGCTTCCATTTCTGTTTTGTCTGTATTTCTCAGAAATTCTTTCTTTCCATCTATTACCGCACTACTAAACATCATTGCCTGATTCGGAGCATTGTTATCACTTCGATCAAGCATGAGTGACAGCATTTCCTCATAGGTCAAAAGCCAATATGGAAGGAATAGCATCCCCTCCTGTATGTCATCGTTTGGTCCAGCCACTTTTAGATGAGTGAAACTATCACCTTGCAGAGGCGAATACTCACCATGAATATCGAACAGAATTGCGTCTGCGGATTTGAGCGTTGCAACCTGCTCAAGGATTTTAGCAACGCACCATGACTTGCCAGAACCCGTACTACCAACAATTACGGCATGCCGCTGAAACAATTTGTTGCCATTTAGCCATGCCGTAGCATCCTCATCTATCGAATAGCAACCAATTTGCAAACTGACTGCATCTTCTCCCGCTGGAATAGATGATATTGCTTGCATGAATTGCTTTAGTCTATCTCCATGGATAAGGTAACACTCTGCATTTATCGTTGGAACTGTTGCCAAAGAACGACGAAATACATTTTCTTTTCCAGCATTTCTATCAAAGTGCGTTCCTATAAGAATAACTTTAATAATATTGAACCCATTCTCTGGGAAAATATCTGCTTTTGGATCGCTATATGCTGACTTTCGAATAATCTTCGATACTAACCCAATCAAATGTTGACCAATTTTGGAACTTTGGATAGAAATCAGATGATTCACTTGCAACCCGCGCAATTTATCATCGTTCTCTACTTTAACAATAACAGTAGAAGTGTCAACACTTTCAACAGTGCCTAACAATTCCTCCGCTGTATATTCAAATACACCCATTCTCTCCCTCCTTACCAGATTTTCAAGAAGTTATCTAAAAGCCAATATTGACCGTCATAAGTTTCTTCCCAACCCTTGCCATATACTTTTGTATGTGTATCATCTGCGTACTCAAATATCAGGTATTTGCTTATTCCAGCATCAACGATGTGTTTTCTGCAGGATGGAGTCATAGTTTTCGCAAGGACAACGATTGGTTTACCTTTGGATATTTGTGTTAAAAGTTTCGGTTGAATATGCTCATCGTTAAAGCCATAACCAATACATAAGTATGCGCCTGCTTGTACAAATGCATTATCTGCTTCCGCAATAACAGATCTATATGGTTCATCGTGCGTTGCACTATACTTTTCCTTCCCTGGAGGAATAATAAGCGGCTGTAAGTTTCTTGGCATGCTCCGCGTCAAAGGAAATGCTACCACGGTTCCATCTGTAGCCCTAAACCAGTCCAACGAGCCATGTACTTTCCAAATATTGACAACACGCTCTCGAGTACGAGTTCGACGCATTCTCAACTGCGAATTAGGCAATTCTAATTCTTTTATCAAGCATCCTTCAAACCCTGTTACCGTAGTTGCCCCAGTTTGATCCGCTGAATATTCAGCTAAACGATCATAATTGGTTGTAACAATTACAGCTTTATTCGGTGTTGGTTCCAATACTTTGCGAAGAAGTTCGACTAGTGCTTGAGGCGGAGATGTTGGATTACTATCAAAATATGATAGATCGCTCTCGTTTACTGTTCTCCAAACAATATGCCTTATTTCCTTTAATGTTTGGGGCAATAGCTCAACCGAGTCTATTGCGCCTTCAAGTCCACAACTATCTAAAGCCGCACAAAGAGCTTCGTAATTCGGATCAAAAAGAACCATATCGGACCTTTTGATTTCTTCTGCGAGATTTCCCATAGAAGGCAGTCCATATGGCATAGAAGCACCTGACCCTAAAACCACCAACGGGCTATTCTCCAAATATCCCTGCAATATACTCAGGCATCCAATCCACTCCATCTGACTTCACTCCATTCTGGATTAATTAGTCGGTGTTTTCGTTGTATCCCCGTCCCAATCTTCTTTTCTGCATTTTTTTCCAGATAACACGACATTTTCGACATGTCTCTGGATTAATGTCCAATGTTTCTATAAGTAGTTCTTTATCAACAACATCCAGTGCAAGTTCAATATTCTCATTGTTGCGCACTATAGTATCAATGTGCGCAAGCAACTTGCTCCTAAGTACAGGGTCGATTCTTTCTACTTTAGGAACCAAAATATTGCCCATCTCGCTAGGTAATATCTCAAGCACACCGCCGCCATAGCTCCGTCCGCAAATTTCGGTAAAAGCGAAAGAAATGCTGTTATAGTAGGCAAGCAGGATATCCTTCGGATCAACACCATCGTTAAACTTCATACGGTGCATGGTATCTGTTGACACTGCATCACATTCATTTAACACAAACTTAGGGTAGAAATTGTTTCTTCTCAGGAAAAACGCATCCGGAACCCATACAGAAGGAACTATATACCATCTATCGCGGATAGAGCATTTGTAGCCCTCGTGTTCGCCGTTTCTTTCACCAAGCAAAATGTACTCTTGGTGCTTGGCAGGATATTCATCATACGGAATCTCAGGGAAACTAATTAGTCGTGCTCGTTTCCCAGACGCTTTGTTTTCTTCCCAATCTTCTGGTGTGAAATATATTCCATGAGCATGAGAACTTCTTCCAATCAGAGGAAGAGTTACGTTGTTCAACTGATATTGTTTTGAAGTTTCTTCTGTTATAGAAAAGTAACCATTGTTGCCTGTCGTAATTCCTACATTGATAACTCCGTATTCAGAGAATTTTGCAAAGCGTTTATCCACACGGAGCTCCTGAATTAGAGCCATTTCGTCAGCGTTTACAAAATATTTAGTCCATTTCTCCTTGACGTGCTTCAACTTTTGGAATCCATTTTGAGATATACCAAATTTAGAAAAACCGTCAAGGTTATTCATTTCAATTATGCGAATACCTTTTTCTTGCTCGCCTTTCTCGCCAATAAACACAACGACTTCTTGCTCAATGTCAGGGAATACCAACTGTTCAAATGTGATTAAAGTGACTTTCGCAAGATTATTGGCCAAATATAGGCGCAGGTCCTCCGCATACGCCACTTGAAGTATTTCGGCCGGAATAACAAACGCGATCTTACCTTTTTCGGCCAATAGCTGTACGCAGGCTACGACAAATGCAACCCATGTATTTATCAATTTATTTGCTTTCATGCCATGTGAAATCAAAATCTGAGATTGCATTTCACGCTGACTTTCGCTCAGATATTGATAGCGAATATAAGGGGGATTACCCAAAATCAAATCATACTGTTTCTTGCCAAGAACACGATTATAGAAGTTGAAAAAGTCATCTGTGCATACTTCAACTTTTTCAATTTCAGAATACCTTTCGCGAACCTTCTCAGCTTCGTCAATCTCAATTTCAACAGCTGTTAATTTATCCACCTTATTCAGTAGATTAAGGTTCTTCAACGCATCCAGAAATACTCCATCACCACAGCTTGGCTCCAAAACATTAAAGATATTTTGAGACACAAAAAGCTTCACCATAGCATCTGCAAGCTGCAATGGCGTATAATATGCTCCTCTTAATTTCTGATCTGAACTATCCTTTTTGAGTCTCATTGTTAATACCTCTTTTAGAATTCAAGTCTATATACGGAACCAATCCATCCTTGAATTTCAGAAATCAATCTTTCTTTCTGTCTTTGCAACGTAGCTATAATACGTTTTGCAGGTTGCCCGGCCAATTCCTCATTGATACGATATACTTCTCTTGTGGCTTCGACAACTCTATCGTAGATGGCTTTCTGCTTTGAGTCATCAAAATTCAACTCTACAAACGGCAATGTTACAAGAACAGAACGACCTCTGGAATAAAAACCATTTTCAAAATCGCTACCAACAATTTGCAAAATTCTCTCAGTATACTCGTTTGTTAACCAAGCTTGAATGTATTCTAATGCATAAGGACTATCCTTTTGCTCACAAACAGCACAGTATCCTGCAGTGTCCCCCGATGCTATCAAGTAGTTATTTGTGTCGAGAGCATACATCGGCTCTTTGCTCAAAATTCCTACAATGAGTTTCCTTCTATTGTTAAATGCTGTCAATGCCTGATGACGGCCATAGCGATACCAAGTGTCCTCCGTTGCATAATTAACATCTCGTTTTCCGCCTGAGACGATCCCTTTGGGAGCCAAAATATCATAGTTTACCAAGAGATATTCGTATGTTCCCGGATAATTCGTTTGAAGTTCGTCCAACGGAATAACTTTACCCGTGGCGTCATAAGGAAAAATAATATGCTTATTTGTTGTCAAGTGACTATATGTGTTTTGCTTCTTCTCAGATTTTTTAACCGGCTTAAAATACGGACGAAGTATGCTTTTTTCTATGGAAAATATTTTTCCATCTCTTTGAATTTCATAGCATCTTTCCGTCTCGTTGATTATTTCTTCATCGGAGAACCAATAAGTGCGTTTTTGTTCTGCACTGGTCTGTATTCCGGTGAAAATATCTGCGTGCTTTGTGATCGGAACCGCAACAGCATCTATTCTTTGGAGCATCTTAAGGAAATCCAAATCAGTTGTCAATCTCCACGGCAATTCGTTAAGCACAGTAGAAGAAAGTTCTACTGTGTCAATCTTTTCATTTGCCCACAGCTTGTTAGCAGAATCAACGCTGTTGTAAATAAATGTCTTCTGTTTTTCCTTGGACAGCAATATAATAGAGCTGTAGATGGTTTTGTCATCAAACAGCTGCACATCTCCAAAGTCATCCAGACTGACAAGCATCTGTTCTTTAGCAATCAGATTTCTCAACTTCTCGCCAGCGCCAATCTTTAAAAATTTATTTGGAACTATATAGCAAACTAAACCATTTTCTTTTATCTTGTTGATTGCCCGCTCTATAAAAATGAAGTATTTGTCAAACTGTTTGTGAGATGTCTTGTACCTCTTTTTGTAGATTTCCACTTCCGCACTCGGTAATAGGGCGTGCATTCCCTCGGTATTCACATACGGAGGATTACCGATAATTACATCAAATCCACATCCATTGTTAATTACATTCCAATCAAATGGTACAATTTCCATTATCTGACGGTTAGCGTCACTAATTCCATTCAATTCCGCTTGGCTGACAAGGGAGTTTCCGAAAAGAATATTATCTCCCAAGTCAGGAAGAATAGGAACAACTTCTGCCACAGAAGGTGCCGTTTCATCTTCAATCAGTTTGACTAACAGTGAAAACTTTGCGACTTCAACTGCATGGATGTCAATATCTATGCCATAAATGCAAGAGCAAAGAATGTCCTTTTTCTCTTGAAGTGGCAGTTTATATAAATCAATACCAGTCTCAATTAAATGATTTGTTTGTCCATTGCGAATATACCACTGCACACAGTAATCCTGCAAATAGGCAAATGCTTCTTCTAAGAAAATACCTGAGCCACATGCAATATCAGCCACACTGATATTCAAAATCTCAGAAGGAGTTTTTCCTTCACACACCTTAGAGAGGGTTTTATCGACCATATATTTGACGATTTCAGTGGGTGTCGTTACGACTGATCTGTTCTGACAATCTTTCTTCTTTCCGAGACCAATGGTATTATTTTCTAGCAGCACTAATTGTTCAGTTAAGAAGATCTCATAAATTTTCCCGAGCAAATTAGGCTCGATAATATTAAACAAATAAGGACTTTGAGGGTAATACAAGTCCTCAATCATGCTTTTAATAACATCGCAAGAAAAATCAAAAATTATGTCTTCGCCAGAAAACATTCCGGAATTGTAGCGTCGGTCAGCAGAACGGAACAATTCCTCCAATCTGTATTGCAGTTGATCCGCATCTGTTATGGTATCTTTCAACTTATGATATAGCGGTAAATTCTTATCTTCACAAATTCTCAGGAAAACAATTTGGTTAATAAACTCCTGCACAACATCGTTTAATACTTCCAACGATGCATAGCGCCCACCCTGAGCATAAAGTTCGTTGCTAAGAGCTAAACGCCATTCGTTGATTTGAGAAAGAAACAGTGTATCAACCTGCTGGGTTTGACCTTCTGTTGCAGGAAAGTTTGCATCTAAAAAAGTGTCAAATTCACCAGAGTAAACTGTATCTCTTGCAATTAATCCCACAATCTCTTCGATCTTTTCTACATACTCGGTATAATGGTACAGCCGATATCTTGCTACAGCACACCCATCATCTTCATTGGCAATATGGCAAGTGTCGTAGATTGCAAGATATTCAAAATTTGTGAGTACAGCCAGACGATGCTTTGCGTTCCAGCCGTACTTTCGCGCTTGTTTTGCTGGTTCTACATCTCTGGTAATATCCACTGCTGGCTTCTTTGCTTCTACAAAAAATTTAGGTACACCTCTAAGCGTAATAGTATAGTCAGGTCTATCAGTTCGGGTAGAATAATTCTCCGCAATAACTTCTCGATATTGAGGTGCCAATCCTTTTTCGTTTGCAACATCCCAACCCAAAAGGTTTAACAGTGGGTCAATATATTCAATACGGCAAGAATGCTCATTGTAGGCATTTCTTGCATCCTTGTAGAAGTCAATATTAGCGTGAAAACGATCAACAAGGTTTTGCAATTCAATCATGTTAGTCATTGCTGTACATTACCTTCCTTTTATCTTTTGTTGGTTTTTCTGCACTTTCTGGAATAATCCAAATTCGACTCATGCGAGTGGCACCGTCAATACGATTGGACTTGCATAGAATTTGAACTTGCCTAGGAGTAATCCCCCACTTTTCAGCAGCTTCTTGGACCGTAATGTATCCGTTCATTAAAAACACCTCGCAAACAACTACAACAATCCATTATAATTATATTCGCTTAAGCGAAACAATTCAAGTGATTCTATGAAAACACACACTATCTTATAGAGAATTTCTATATTCAGCATGTATGACCAGCTATCCAATGGATCGGGATAACATGTTTCGTCGTCAATCCCATCACTGCTCATCTCTTTCTACAAAGTAATCCTCCCTCCTATGATAATTCAGTGCAAATACGATATAATAATTGCATCTCTACATGCAATATGATGAACTTTTTCAATTCATTCATGACAAGACCTCCTATGATCTTTGTGTAGTTGTCGGCCCACACAATCGTAGCATAGGAGGTCTTTTACTTTTCTATAGGACATTTTACTTACCAACAGTTGAACTGGTGGTTTCTATCATGCCTATTCGACGCAAAAAGCCTCCCGCTGCCAAACAGTTGACAGCCGAAAGGCTTTGCTCTTTCTACTTCAGTATAATGGATAAGAATTCTAAGTATATCCACAATCCTTGACGCTGCGGCTCGACAATGCTAAAATTTTTGGGATATACGAAAAACTTGCGGCCTGCTGCCTGATGGAGGAAACAAAATGAAATTGACAAAGCTGAAACAAAGAAAAAATCTCAAAGCTCTCTGTGCTGCTGTCATGTGTGGACTGGTGTTCACGGGGGGGGGGACAGGCGGAAGCCGCTAGCTTGTATGGTACAGATAGCAGTCATGCCGTACCAACAGAGGGGGTAACAGGTAATGTTACAACGAATAGTGGGGATGCTGTTGCAACCGGTGCGGATTTCACCGTTAACGGTGAGGCCAGTGGCTTATACCACGCAATCTATGGTGGCCATAAAGCTGATTTCAGCGTTGAAAATAACACGGTAAAAATAAAAGATGAGATAACACTTGTTGCTGAGGGATTCACTCCTAAGGCTGTTTATGGTGGTTATAGCAATGATGATGTAGAAAATAACATTGTAATTGTTGAGAACGGTGCTGCCATAACCGGCGATATTTATGGTGGCTATTCTTATGGCTATGGTACAGTTAGTGGAAACAATGTATATATTTATGGTAATGTAACCAGTGATGTGTATGCTGGCCGCAGCCAAACAAGTACCGCTACCGGCAATACCGTCACTTTGGGTGATAAAAATGACCCAACGAATAAAGTCAGCATTGGTGGTTCCGTTGTGCTTAATGCAATTGTTTCAGAGGCAACCTCCGGCGGCACTCTCAATGTCTACAATTCCGGGCATGAGGTGGGCGGTTATCTGTTATCGCATCACGAGGACTGGTTAGCTACAGGTGCAACTATCAATTTCTACATCAATTCCCAAGATATGGACCAGGCAGGCAGCAAAACTATACTAAGTGTTAACAACATGTCCTATCTTGATGGGGTAACCATCAACGCCGGTGTGCGCAATGCAGGCAGCGTTAAAAAGGGCGACAAAATCGTTTTGATTGCTATAAATGGAGGCGGCGCATCGTTATATGTAGATAGAGATACTAAATTTAACACAATGACCCCAAGCGACGGCATTATGAAGGCTAACCTTAAGATTCAGCTTTGTGGGTCAGGTGGTACGCCTGTTGATGGATTAGTTGAAGCAAACGGCAAAATCATCGCCACCGCCCTTAACGACGCCGAGGCCGACCTGGGTCCGGACAGCGCCGCCAAGTCCCCGGTAGAGACAATGGCCGCCAGCGTCTCCCTCATCAATGCCGGTGCCGACATGATGGCAGGTGAGGCCATGACCGGTGCCGCTCAGTCCACTGCTATCTCTGCTGCCGAGGGCAGTG
>JAUNIB010000014.1 GCA_030523645.1 Selenomonadaceae bacterium | reverse complement strand
TTATCCGGCAGCGGGCTTGCTGCGGCAAGCCCCTACAGTCATCTTCTTATTAACGCTTTTACAGACCTTGTTCGCGGGATTTTACATTAAGGATGAGACGCTTCAAGAGAAATTATTTCCGAATTTATTAGTCTGTATTCTAATTGCGCTTTCCTTATGGTATAATGACACATGATTTTATACTGTTTGAAGGAGTCGTTCTTTAATGAGATATTTCTTTATTGCCTTTTTCTCTGCTCTTGTTATCTGGTTCCTGTGGGAAGAATATCTGCAGGTCAAGAAAAATAATGTTGTTCGTTGTCTTATCGAGAAGTATGTCCCGAAGGATCGTCAGGACAAGAAGATGCCGGAAGATACAGATGTTACCGAGCTGATTGATGAGATGTATGACTATGCTTCTCACGACAGGAAGCTGGGGCCTATTGTCAGGAAGTACGGCGCGACCAGAGATGACTTCGATGTACTCTTCCACCGCCTCCTTTATCTGGGCAATTTCCGCAAGATTAACCGCTTTGTCCCTATTAATTCGTTCTTCTATGTAAATTCACTTACTACTCTCCTTCGTGATGGTGACAAGCTGGATGACCATGCACTGACACACAAGATGTTCGACTACTTCCATATTTGATTTTTGAAAAGCAAAACGGCTGAAGCCTTTCTGTTATTAGCAGAGGCTTCAGCCGTTGTTTTTATTCGGGCAGTATGCTTGGTTTCTCCGAGATGGTGGACAGGACGATTATCGTCTGAGTTTTCACCACGCCGGGGAAATTTTTTATTCTGGCCAGCAGTCTGGCCAGGGTGGTGGTGTTTTCGGTGACGACCTTTATAAGATAGTCAAAATCACCCGTGATGTAGTAGCAGGCGGTTACTTCTCCTTCGTTCTTTACCAGCTCGGCGAAGCGGTCGCTGTTTTTAGGAGTATCGAAGCGGAGGAATATGTGAGCAACCAGCTCTTTGCCAAGCTCCTGAGGATTCAGGATAGCGGTGTACTGGCGAATGACTCCGGACTGTTCCAGCTTCTTTAGTCGCTCGCTGACGGCGGGAACGGAGAGGGAGACATCACCGGCCAGCTCCGATAAGGTGACGCGGGCGTTTTGTTGGAGTTTTTTCAGTATTCTTTTATCTGTATCATCCATTGGTAGCACCTCCAGATTGAGTTATTATCTGCGACGGGATAAGAATTTCGGGGTCTTTCTTATCATTCCGGAGATTAGTCCGCTGCCGGATGATGTGGGAGCCGGGGCAGGAGCGGGAGCTTGAACTGGCTCCGGTGTCGATGTCGGTGTCGGTGTCGGTGCGGCAGCTTCAGCGGCGTCTTCTTTGGCAGGAGCAGGCTCTGGAGCAGCTTCCGGTTCGGGGGCCGGCTGAGGTTTTTCCTCGACAGGCTTGGGCTCGATTATTAGCGAACTGAGAAGTCCGTCACGGCCGGCAGGTGCCTTTGTCTTTTCTTCGACGGCTTCTGTTCCCAGCAGCAGGCCGAGGAGTCCGTCGCGGCCGGTATTGGCAGCATCATCTTTCGGTACCGCTTCTTCGGCTGCTGCCTTCGGAGCGGGCGGCTCAGCGGCAGCTTCCTTTTCCAGTTCAGCAGCGATTTTCTTGTCAAGCTCGGTGCTGATGGAGGAAAGGCTGATGGCCTTGCTGGCTACATCAGTCAGGGGAGCTTGCGGGCGGCCGTCTTCACCGTGGGGATAGATATCTACAGTGAGAGTGTCGCCGTTTTTGACCGGGTCGGTGAACTGGGCAGGAGCGCCGTTCACGCTGATGGCGACGGTAACGCCGGCATCGGCGGCAGGCGGCTCGTAGCCAACGGCTACAAGAGCTTCGGAAACCATAGTTGCCTTGCGCTCATCACGGCGGTAGGTGATTTCACTTCCGTCGTTAATGATGGTATTGGGCCCGGCAGGTCTTCCGTTTACTTCAATCGTTACTGCGGAGGACGGGATTTTGTGTTCTGCATCGTTGAAATATATTGTAATGGTAGTTTCCCGCTCGGTCAGGTGAAGTATGTCGCTGAGGTGCGGCTCGCCGGGACTGAGATATTCCAGCCGGTCCCCGTCGGAAATCACGGTGGACAGGGTGGTGGGCTTGTCATCGAGGAGAATAATGGGGCTGACATTGTACTGTCCGGCAGATTCGTTCAGAGTGTAGCTGATTTTCGTTCCGGTGGGTGACAGGCCGCAGGCCAGGAGGGTTTCGCCTACTGTGCGTAGCTTTTTCTCGGCTATGGTGTCGCCGTCATGGATAGGAGTGCTGCTGTCGGAGACCTCGCCGTTGACGGTGATGATGGCTGGAAGCTGGCGTTCCTCACCGTTCAGATAAATTATGGAGCCGGGCGGCAGCTCATAGACATCTCCGAGAGTAAGCTGCGGGATTGTGCCGTCATTGCCCGGTGTTATCTCGATACGGCTGTCGTTTTCGATGGGTGTATCAAGATTGGCATCTTCCCCGTTGAGGGTCAGGCGGGCCAAAGTCCCCATAGTACCGGGGATGAATTGGGAACGGCCGTCGATGTTGAGCATTATGCCGAGGCCGGGCTTTCCGTTGAAGTCCTTGAGGCGTATTCCTGCGTTCAGGAGTGCGTCGGAGATTGTGAGGTTGCGAAAGTTGAAGAGGCGATACTCACCTCCGTTCACGAAGACCCTCATAAAATGGATGTTGTCAAAGGAAGCAATCTTCAGAATACCCAGCGGAGTGACAGCATCCGGGGAGTGAAGTATCTCGGGGATTTCGGTAATGCCGTCAATCAGCTCCGGACGGCGGACTGCTACGCGGCCGGCCGGGAGCTTCAGCTCATCGGTGACCAGCTGAGCCAGTCGGGGAGACAGGGAACCGCCGCCGACAAGCAGGACAGCCTGCGGCTCACTGCCGTTCAGCTCCATTATCTGGCGGGAGATGGCCATAGCCAGATTCTTAATGGTGGGCATTATCGGTTCGAGAATTTCGTCGGCCTTCATGCTGTAGGGCATACCAAGAATATCGGAGAACTGACAGTCAAGACCGGCAGCAGCCTCGCGCTTTATCCGCTCGGCTACATTGAAGTCAAGGAGGAACCGCTGGCTGATGGCCTCTGTAATCTCATCACCGGCGAAAGGAACCATGCCGTAGGCGATGACGGAGCCGTTCTTGGTGATGGCCACATCGCTGGTGCCGGCGCCGATGTCCACCAGAACCAGATTGAGATGGCGCATGGTGGGTGGGATGAGGACGTTGATAGCGGCAATCGGCTCAAGGGTAATGGCCTGCATTTCCAGCTTGGATTCCCGGAGGGCGCTCTGCATGGAGTCGATGACCTGACGGGGCAGGAAGGTGGCAATGACGGAGGCCTTGGCGATGCGTCCGCGCTGACCGATGAGGCTCTTGAGGGGGAAGTCGTCAAGGGTGTACTGAATGGCACTGTAGCCTACGCAGTAGTAGCTGGTGGGATCGTCAATCGTATCGCTGGAGGCCAGCTTGGCCTGAGCAAGCTGGACGGCGGAGAAGTCGAGACTCCGCTCCTGCTCGGCGGTGATTATGCCGCCTACTTCCATTTCCGCTTCGGCGGTCATGGTGTAGAGCGCGCGGCCGGCAGCGGCAACAGCAGCGCGGGACAGCGGGCCGACCTGTTTTTCCAGATTGCTCTTGACATCCTTTATAACTGAAGCAACCTGAAGAACATCGTGAATCTGTCCGTCCAGCATGGCACGGGTCTTATGCTCCATGCGCTCGGTGGCAACGATGCGGATGTCGTCACCGTTCTTTTCGGCAACGATGCCGATAACGCTGCGGGTACCGATATCAAGGGCGAAGATTGTTTCGCCGTTTATCTTTATTTTCTGCGGCTTCGGTGCTTTGACGGTTTTTGCCCGGGGAGTTTTTGTAACCTTGGCGGTGGTCTTTGTCCGGGTGGCTTTGGCCTTTGTACCGGAGGTTTTCTTTTCAGCGGGTGCAGCCTCGGCGGGAGCGGCCTCCTGCGTCTTTCTGGGGCGGCCTGCTTTCTTCTTTGGGGCTGGAGCTGTTGCTTCTATTTCTTCGGTGGCGATTTCGGTTTCAACTGCCGGGGCAGTTTCTTTTTTCTTCATCTTACCGGCTCCTTCTTAAAAAATTAAACTATTTTTAGAATATTTCTCCAAGTACGGTCAATATTCCTGTTAAATCGCGATAAAAAGATAAATTTTTTTGTGAGTGAGAGAAATTTGATATTTTGTGATATATTAAAGGGGAGTGATTATCAGCAGTGGGAAAGATACACTGCTGAGCAAAGGGTTGGGATGGTATGAATACTTTTGAGAACATTGTGGGAGAGACCGGCGAATCTCAGGAGGATATTCGCCAGGGCGAGGTTATCACCGGCAGCGATTTCAAGCGTATGGTCAGGGGTGTCTACAGCGAGCTGCTGCTGGCGGCTGAAAATATAGATGATGTGGAGCGGCGTCTCCGCCCCGGCAGTCTTCGTCGTCCGGGCCGTGACCTCTGCCGGACGATGGCTCCGGCTGCCCAGCTGCTGGCCCGGTCGGAGGATGACAGTATCGGCGGCCTGTCGAGATTGGCTGCATCGGCCTCCTTCTTAGGAGCCAGAGGGTCGGCGGGAGTAATGCTGGCCTCTATCCTCCGTGGATTGGCCAAAGGTTTGAGCGGCTGCTATGACGCGACAGACTCACAGGTGGGGAGAGCCTTCCAGTACGGAATACTCTACGCTCAGCGGGCTTTGGTCGTAGAGGAGGAGGAGCCGGACGAGGTTATCGTCCAGGCAGCCAGAGCCGTGGCTAAGAGCGCCCATGATGCCGTCCGGGCAAACCTCTCTATCCTGGAAATTCTTTCGGCGGCGAAGGAGCCGCTGAGCCGGCTGAGGAAGAAAATCTCGGTCAGCTCATCATGAAGGTGTTTATTGAAGGCTGTCAGCACGGACTGGACGGCAGCTTCGTGTCTCCCACTCTGGCGGTAGGAGCCGGGCGGGGTGAGCTGAGCCGGGCCGGCGGTCTGGCCTGGCGGTTCGGCGTGTCTCTGAAGAAGGACGGAGGCTGCCGTGAGGTGAAGTACAGCGAGCATGACAGCTTCTGCCTGAATCTTGACATTCTCGATGCGAAGGTGAGCGAGAGCTTCATAGAGAAGAATCTTTCTGCATTGGCCGGCAGGGTAGAGGTAATGCCCGGCCGACGGCGGGTGTCTCTCCACGTTCACACGGCTCATCCCGGCAAGGTCATCGAGCGGTGTACTTCATGGGGGCCGGTGGAGAATATCCGGCTGTCCAATATGGCAGAGCCTCATTCTCTCCCCCCGGCGAGAGTATCTCTGCTGCCGGTAGCGGTGCTGGCGGTAACGGAGGAGACGGAGCGGGTAGAGCTGCTGCAGGATGCGGGAGCTCATATCATCGCCGTGGCCGGAGTAGGAGAGAGTATTTCTGTGGGAACTCTGGTAGACGCCTGCCACAGTGATTTGGCAGCCAGCTACATAATCGTCGGCTACACCAGCCGGCTCACCCTCATTCTCCGTCAGGTGAAATACTTGCTCGGCAACCGGGCCGAGATTGTATTGGCCGGCAGTGATGAGGAGCAGGTGAAGGCCATCTCCGCCTTTGACAGCGGACTCACCGCTCGGGATAATGCGGCAGCCATGAATGCAGCAATCGGGAATAAATGACAGTCGAATTTGCTTTGGATTATTTAATGAGACAGCCTTAAGAAGTCAAGAAGGCTTTCGATATATATGTTAAGCGATGATATTTTTATGGATAAAGGAGTGGTAGATATGGATATCGGTACCATCGCAAATCTCAGCACGGCTGCTCCGGTGGGCGGGGCAGGATACAGTGCCGGCGGACGCAATGTAGGCGGCGAGGCGGCAGCCCACGGTCAGGCTGCGGAGCATGAGAAAGGCAAAGAAAGTGCGGCTTCTGTAGTAGAGCTTGGCTCCAAGAAGACTCTGGCCAATGCCGGCTACACCAAGGCGCAGGCCGGCGGTGCAAACCGTAAGGGGCTGAGTGCCGATCAGGTAAAGGCGCTGAAGGAAGATGTGGATAAGAGCCAGCAGAATATGCTGAAGATGATGACCTCTGTTCTGGCCGACAACCAAGCTCGTCTGGACGGGGTAACGAAGTTTAACTTCGACGGACTTCTCGTTGATGCCAGTGAATTTGCTCTGCCGCAGGTAGCCACGACTCCAGAGGAAGCTGAGAAGGCAGTCTCCGAGGGCGGCGACTACTCGGTAAATGCCGTTGCCGACAGAATCTTCGGTTTGGCTGAGAAGCTGGCCGGCGGTGACGCAGACAAGCTGGAAGCCATGCGCAGTGCAGTAGAAAAAGGCTTTGAGCTGGCAGGTATGACCTTCAAGGAAGCTACCGGCGAGGAGGATATGCCGGAGATTACCGGCAAGACTCACGAGGAAATCATGAACCGGTTTGACAAGCTGCTGGAGGAAATCAGAAATCCGAAGCCGGAAAACGCAGTAATAGAATAACAATCGCTGTACAAGACAGGCTGTGAAGAATGAGCAATCATTTTTCACAGCCTGTTTTTGTATTGGGCCGTCTGCTATTGTATAAATTTCAGACAGACAATTTCCCTTTGTTTTTTATTTAGTTTTTGTGATATACTTATAATTGCATAAAAGTGGGATAGTGTACCCTTTTTGCAGATTGCTTTCGATACTATTCAGAGGGAAGCAGTATGGAGAATAAGAAAAAGACTTTGACCTTGTACGGCTCGATTTGCCTTTTGCTGCTGGCGGTGGTAATCGGCTGTGTCAAGATGTTTGATACCCCGGCACCGGAGCGGCCCAAGGTGGGATTCATCATGCGTCCCCTGCTCAACTCCAGCAACTGGGGCACCACCCAGTACAACGGGATTAAGCTGGCGGCAGACCAGATGGGCGTCGAGCTGCTGGTAAAGCAGGATGTTCCCAACAACCGGCAGGAAATAGAGCAGGCTATACAGGATTTCGTGGATGCCGGCTGCAAAGTCATCATAATGACAAACGGCCCCCACGCCCGCCTTGGACGAAAGAAAATAGAAGCAAATCCGAAGGTTACCTTTTACTGCTCGCAGACAGATGAGAAGCTGCCAAATCTTTATTTCTACTCCGGTCGGTTTTATGAGGCCAGATACCTTTCCGGTATGCTGGCAGCCATGAAGTCACACACCGGACGGCTCGGCTATATAGCCGCTATGCCGGGAGGCGAAGTCACCCGGGCCATCAATGCCTTTGCTCTGGGAGCGCAGACCATAAGACAGGACGCTGTAGTGGATGTCTACTGGACAAAGGACTGGGTGCGTGAAGACGAGGAACGCATGGGTGTAAAGGTCCTCAGTGCCAGAGGCGCCGATGTAATTGCCCACCAGATGGACCGCTCTACCGTGAACGAAATGGCCAACGATATGGGCGTCTACTCGATAGCATATCACGAGACACCTCCTTTTGCTTCGTCGCTTGTTCTGGCTACCATCAGGATTCAGTGGGGCGAGATATATCAGGAAGTGCTGCGGCGGTCCTTCAAGAAGCCGCGGCATCGTGATGTCTGGCGCGGTATCAGCGACGGCTCTGTAAGCTGTGAGAATTTCTCTTACAGCGTCAGCAGTCTTGAAGCCGAGCGGATTCAGCAGGCGAGGATTGCCATGCGTCAGGGTCGCAAGGTGTTTTCCGGCGAAATAATAGATACCACAGGAAGGGTTCGCTGCCAACGGGGAGAATCCCTGTCGGACGAAACGATTCTGCGGAGCATGAACTGGTTCGTTAAGGGTGTAATCACTAATCTGTAACGGTCCGGCAGCCCCGGATTGAGGAGCAACAGATATTATGGGAAGTAACTTCGAAAGGCGCTGGCTTCGGCCGGCCGTGGCAATACTGACACTTATCACAGTATTGGCCGGAATCGGATATGTACTCCACAGAAAAATAGATGAACTGTTGTACAGCTACATAGAACTGCAGGTTACCCGTCAGACGCAGATACTGGCGAAGGATTTGGACGGACGAGTAGCCAACAGAGAGCTGTACAGTCTGGCAAACATTGCCCGAGCCGTCGAACGGGTAGAGCAGTGGGGGCTGAATGAGGCATCCGGCATAGATGCAGTTCGCTCGGTAGATAACAATCCCAGCAAAGGCCGGTACGGTATCATTGACCACAGCGGCAATGCTGTGTACGGTGACCGTATCGATGCGGATAAGTTTCCTTCCGTCCGTCAGGCCTTCCACGGGGAGCCGGCGGTCAGCGGAAACAGCGCTGACGGCTGGGTGTCGGCCACACCGGTCATGAAGAACGGCAATGTCCGCTATGTCCTGTATCACCGTATGCCTCCCAGCATTGTAGCGGTGGATTTCGGTATCAGAGCTTATGAGGGTCAGGCCGGCTTCTGGGTAGTGGACAGCAAGGAAAACATGATGGTCGCCCCCATTGACTGGGATGATGAGCGGGAGAGCCTTCTGCAGATGGCCCGAGACCACCAGCTTTTCAGAGCATTGGACAACAAGCTGCTGCGAAAGCCGGTAGCGGCAGTCTGGGCCTCTGAAGGTGAGCGGGGACTGTTTCTTGTGAAAGCTGATGTTCCCTCCCTCAACGGTGAGCTTGTCGGACTGATACCGCTGCAGGTCATGATGGCTACAATCGGAGATGCCTCCATGCTGGTAGGTCTCTCCTTCGGCTTCCTGTGCATCATCGTTATGGTAGGTATGTTTTACGCCTATACCTTTGAGGAAAAATCCCGTCAGAGCGATGAGCTGAGAGATGCTATCGCCGATGCGGCCAGAGCCAACAGCGCCAAGAGCGACTTCCTGGCGAACATGTCCCATGAGATTCGTACCCCTATCAATGCTATCATGGGTATGAATGAAATGATACTCCGTGAGGGCAGGGAGCCGGTAGTCCGGGAGTACGCGCAGAATATCGAGTCCGCTTCCAAGGCACTGCTCTCTCTGGTAAATGATATCCTTGACTTCTCCAAGGTCGAGGCAGGCAAGATGGACATCCTGCCGGGCAATTACCGGCTGGGCAAGCTCCTGAGCGAAGTCTCTACCATGATTAATGTAAAGGCCGAGGAGAAGCAGCTTAACTTCATCATCAATGTCAGCGGCGACCTGCCGGACCAGCTGGAAGGCGACGCTGTCCGCATCAGACAGGTACTCATTAACCTGCTGAACAACGCTGTAAAGTACACCAACGAGGGCGGTATCACGCTGACCATTACCGGCCAGAAGCTGGCAGAGGAAAGCGATACCACCGTATTCCGGTTTGCCGTAGCCGATACGGGTATCGGTATCAAGCCGGAGGATATGGACAAGCTCTTCAAGAACTTCGTCCGTCTTGACATCAACCGCAACCGGTCGGTAGAAGGTACCGGCCTCGGTCTGGCTCTCACTCAGCGGCTGGCTCAGGCTATGGGCGGCAGTGTGGAGGTCACCAGTGAATACGGTGTAGGTACGACCTTCACCTTTGTTCTGCCTCAGAAGGTTGTCGGCCCGGCCAAGGTGGGCAACTTCCAGGCGAAGAACAAGGAAGCCCAGAAGGGCCGCACTGACTACAGAGTCAGCTTCATTGCCCCCGAGGCTAATGTACTGGTAGTAGACGACCGCGAGCTGAATCTCATGGTTGTTTCCGGACTGCTGAAGGAAACGAAGGTAAATGTTGTCACGGCCAACAGCGGTGCCAAGTCGCTGGAGCTGATGAAGAAGGAAAGCTTCGATGTGGTACTCATGGACCACATGATGCCGGGAATGAGCGGTATCGAGGCGATGGAGCAGGCGCGGGAAATCCCCGGCTACGACAATATCCCCTTCATCGTGCTTACGGCTAACGCCATTGTGGGCATGAGGGAAATGTACCTTTCCAAGGGCTTCGTGGAATACCTTTCCAAGCCGATTGACGGAAACCTGCTGGAGGACACTCTCCGCAAGTTCCTGCCCCCGGAGAAGGTCAGGATTATCAGCGAGACTCCTATCCCCACCAAGGCTGCGCCGGCGGCTATGTCGCTGGATTCGGCAATGGCAATAGCAGCAGCGGAGGCAGGAATAGAGGGCTACGGTACCGGCGGCGTTATCGTACCGCCGAAGAAGCCGGCGGAGGACAACCGTCCTGCTACGAACATGGCAGCCCTTGCGGCCGGCGGACAGCTGCCGGCTGCGGGCCTAAATCCTTATCTCCACGGCGGAGCTGTCACCCCGGCGGCTGCTACCGTTAAGGGCAGCAAGCCGGAGCAGGAAAAGCCCGACGATGAAGCAACTGCCATCTTCAATGCAGAACGGGGCTGCAAAAACTGCGGCAATAAAAAGGATATGTACAACAGAGTACTGTCGGTATTCTGTGATGAAGCACCAAATACCAAGGCGGAGATTGCCGAACTGGCTGAAAAGCAGCAGTGGGATCCCTTCACTGTGGCTGTCCACGCGCTGAAGTCCTCCTCGCTGCTGATTGGCGGTGAGAAGCTGTCACGATTGGCCAAGGCAATGGAAATGGCCGGACGAAAACAGCAGGGCCTGCCGGCGGAAAATCCGCCTGATGACCCGGAGAGCTTTATCGCCAACAATGTGGATATGCTGATGCTGCTCTACGATGACACCGTGACGGCAGCGAGGAAATATCTGGCCGGAAGCAAGTGAAAGGGGAGGACGGCTGAATGACTATCAGGGAACAGACCGAAGAACTGGAATACAAGATTCTTTCCCCCCGCGCGGCTAAGGCCCGAGAGGCAAAGCGGCAGCGCCCCATAGTACCCTGTCAGTACCGCACCGACTATCAGCGGGACAGGGACCGTATCCTTCATGCCAAGTGCTTCCGTCGTCTGAAGCACAAGACTCAGGTCTATATCATGTCCGGTGACCACTACCGGACGCGGATGACCCACAGCCTTGAGGTGGCGCAGATAGCCAGAACCATCGCCCGGGGTCTGCGGCTCAATGAGGATTTGACGGAGGCTATTGCCATCGGTCACGATGTGGGACATACTCCCTTCGGTCATTCGGGAGAAGCGGTCATGGCAGAGCTTACCGGTCACTTCGCCCACAATGAGCAGAGCCTTCGGGTAGTCCGCTATCTGGAGCGGGAAGGAAAAGGTCTGAATCTCACTGAGGCTGTGGAGGACGGTATTGTAAATCACACCGGTCCCAATCGTCCCTTTACGCTGGAAGGACGAATCGTTCATCTGGCAGACAGGATTGCCTACCTTTGCCACGACTATGACGACAGCCTTCGGGCCGGACTGCTGAAGCCGGGAGATTTGCCGGCTTCTGTCCTTGAGGGGCTGGGGTCAGGTCATTCAGATATGATTACCGGCTTTGTATCGGATGTTATTACCACCTCGGCGGACTTGACGGACATCAGGCTGTCGGAGCGCTACGAGGATGTTATGAATCAGTTCCGCCGCTTCATGTTTGAGCATATATATCACTCGGAGCATTTGGCCAGAGAGCGGGCCCAGGCAGGCTTTATCCTTCGGCAGCTATACAATCATTTCCTTGAAAAGTTTGAATCCCTGCCGGAAGAATTCCGACGCCATGAAGAGCGCTGGGGCAGACAGCAGGCCGTTACGGACTATGTGGCGGGGCTGACCGACGGATACGCCGTAGAGCTGTTCAACAAGATATTTATTCCTCCGGTGTCGGTATACAGGTAAAAGTACCGCCGAAAATAAATTGCTTGCCTGCATAATTTTTTGCCGGCTTAAACGGACATAAAGGGGGTGACTCCATGACAATCGCCGAGAAGCTTCGGTGGCTGAAAACTGCCGAAAACTTTTTGAATTTGGGAAATATCTCCGGGGCAAGGAATGCCCTGCAGGAAATTCTGTCCACGGTGCAGTTTCCCCATGACCCGGATACTCTCGCCTTTGCCGCGGAGCTGGCCCTCTACAGCGGAGACAAGGCAGCGGCGGAAGAATATCTGCGGAGTCTGACTGCTGCCACCCTGAAGCCAGGCGGCGGACTGCCCCACGGACGGGGCGAATTTGTCCGGGCGCTCCTGGAGCTGTCTGTTTTCGAGATAAAGCCGGCGGTTCGGCGGCTGGAGTCGATTCTTCGTCAGCCGGCAATCAGACAGCCCCAAAATGAATACGACAAATGCACCCGGGTACGAGTGGATAAGTATCTGTCGGATGCCTGCTATCTGCTGGGTGATGCATCCGGGGCCGCAGCCGGACTCTTCGATGCTGCCTCGGTATCTGAGCGGCCGGAGGAGCGGGCGGCTCTCTACAGCAAGGCTTTGTTTCTGACGGCATACAACCCGCTGTCTCCTTCGGAGGAGCTGACGGTAAGCAAAGGCTACAACAGATTCTTTGAAAATACCCCGCCGGTATCTGTCACCGGCCGGTCTGTCTGCCAGCCGGAGGAGGCCCGTCTGACCAAGCAGCGGTCAGAGGGAATGAGGACGATAAGAATCGGCTACATCTCCCGGGATTTCCGCCGTCATGCGATGGGATATTTTCTCGCTCCCATCCTTAAGCACTTTGACCGGAAGAATACCATCGTCTTTGCCTACATGACAGGAGAGGGGGACGAGGTGACGAAGCGGCTGCGGCGGCTGGGAGCAGCCTTCACCGATGTGTCGGATATGTCCCCGGAGCAGACCGCCCGGCGGATAGCGGCAGACAGGCTTGATGTGCTGGTGGATTTGTCCGGCCATTCTCAGGATAATGCCCTGCCGGTGCTGGCCTATCGCCCGGCCCCGGTGATTATATCCGGACTCGGCTTCCTTCATACCTCGGGACTGGCGGCGGTAGACTATCATCTGACCGACAGGATAATGACCCCCGCGGCGGCGCCGGACAGTCAGGCAGAAGACAACAGAATGCAGAAGGCATTCAGCGAAAGACTCCTGTATGTCGATGCAGGAATACCGCCGGAGCAGAGGAAAAATGATTTCTATCCGCTGTTCTGCTATGCTCCGGTGGAAAAAGAAAAAATGCCCCCGCCGGCGGCTCCGGAGGAGCGGCAGGGGAAGCATATCACCTTCGGCTGTCTGAATAACTACGCCAAGCTCACCGACAGGACATTGCTCATGTGGCGTTCCATCATGGAGAAGCTGCCGGATTCCCGGCTGATACTTCAGAATAAGCTGGCCTCTCTGCCGGACTTTGCCGGGCGTCAGTTTATCGTCCGGCGGCTTGGAGCCATGGGCTTTGATACCGCCCGGATAGAATGCCGGCCCTACTCTCCGGACTATCTGAAAACCTACGCCGATATTGATATTGCGCTTGACACAGAACCGTATAACGGTGGAGCGACCACCTGCGAAGCCCTGTACATGGGAGTGCCGGTGGTGACTCTGGCGGGGACAAGTCCGGCGGCCAGAGTTGGGGCGTCAATTCTGTTCGGGGCGGGCTGTCCGGAACTGATTTCCTATACGGAAAAGGAATATATTTCCATCGCTGTACGGCTGGCGGAGGATAGGCAGCGGCTGGATGAATATCGAAAAAATCTTCGTCGTCAGATGGAGCAGTCACCGCTGATGGATGAGAGAAGATACGCAGCAGCAATGGAGGCACTCTGTCGCAAAGCCTACAAAGAAAAATTTTTATTCGTATAGTTTTTTGTTGCTATTTCTATTGAAATAGATTATAATTTACTACGATTTGTATGCGCAGCAAGAGAGAGGTGAAGGCTGAATGGATTTAACGATGAGCATTGCATCTATGAGCGTAGGTCTGAATATGATGACGACACAGCAGGAACTCGGCATCTCTGTGTTGAAGATGAGTATGGATACGGCAGACGAGAGTATGGAAGCACTTTTATCGACTGTTTCCGGCAGCCTTGACCCGAATCTGGGTACGCAGGTGGATATCGCCGTCTGATACAGAGCGATTACTCGGATTTCGTCAGGTTTTTCCTTTTTCGAAGCCGCGGTAGCCTTAGAAAGATGGTTCAAGAAAAAAGTAAGGGGAATAGTTACATGGAATTCCAGGACAAAACTTTAAAATGCAAAGATTGTGGCAACGACTTCATTTTCTCCGCCGGTGAGCAGGCATTCTACCAGGAGAAGGGCTTTGAGAATGAGCCCGTTCGCTGCCGTGACTGCCGTGATAAGCGTCGTCGTCAGCGCGATGGCGTTGCACAGCGTGAGCTCTTCACTGTTGTTTGCGCTGATTGCGGCAAGGAGACTCAGGTCCCCTTCCAGCCGAAGGATGATCGTCCGGTTTACTGCCGCGACTGCTTCAGCAACCATCGCCGCTGAGCCATCAACTGAAAATGCCGAGACTAAGACTGCTGCACTTGTGTAGCAGTCTTTTTTGTCGGGAAGCATTACCTGCGAGGCGGATTAGGCGGATGCTGTCGGTTGAGAGAATGGTGAAGTCAGAAGAATGATGAAAAATTTTTGTAAATTAAACATCTGAATAATTGTTTTATAATCAAACCGTGATTTCAACAAAATCTCCAAAAGCCTTGCCATGTAAGGATTTTTGGAGATTTTTTATTTTTTGTGTAGTATAGTATATACATGATGAATTGATATTGCATACGCATTCTTTTATGCTATACTAAATGACAGTTATTGAACTTATCTGCGTAAGGAGGATTATGATGAAAAGTTCAGAGAGTTCTATTAAGAGAAAGATATTATTAGAGTTTCTGTGTTTTTTAATTGTTCCGCTACTGGTGCTGCTGGGAATTCTTTTGCACTTCACCTATTCATCGGTAGAAGAGGATAAGCGGGCCGACAGCAGTATCATCCTCAATAGTGCCGGGCAGGGCGTTCACGAGAAAATCAACGGCTATCTGAATGTCGTTGTGGCGGCGGCCAGCTCTGATGATATGCGCTCTCTGAATCCCGACCGGGCAGAGGCGCTGATGAATGACATCATGGGCAGATATGATAAGGGCGTATGGAGTCACTTCCTGATGACGGACGCCAGCGGTACTGAGATTGCCCATTCCTCTCATCACCGCGGTGCCAATATTGCCAAGCGTGAATATCATTTTATTCCCTGGCAGCAGAATAAGGCTTATATCTGTACCCCGACTATTTCAAAATCTACAGGAAATAAGATTATTCCGCTGGCTGTACCGGTACGCAATAAAGATGGCAAGGTTATCGCCTCCCTCGTCGGCTTTGTTTACCTCGACCATGTAACGAAGATTCTCACCGACTATCGGGTGACGCCGGGTTCCCAGCTGTTCATGCTGACGCAGGACGGTACTGTTGCTGCAGCTACCGGCAATCCCGACTGGGTAATGAAGGCAAATCTGATGAAGCCTGAGACGCAGGAGGGAACGGCCAAAGATGTGCAGGCCTTCCTGACTGACGATATGAAAAATGTTTTTGCTGCGGTTACTTCCGGCGAAACCGGCTGCAGCCTGGGAAAATCTTCGCTGGGTGACAGTGTTATTACCTGGTGCCAGTCCCGTATCAATGCTACCAATATTGGTCTTGTGATGGTTTCTCCCTCTGATGAGAGACTGTCTGCGGTAAATAAGGTAATTATGGGCATTATGGCCTTGTGCCTTGTCATTCTCTTCCTGTGCATCGGTACAATCCTGTTTGTGACCGGCAAGGTTGCCCGGATTATCGAGTGGACCTCGGAATGCATGGCTCGTCTGGTGGCAGGCAATACGAATATTTCTCGGGACAACCTGCCCTACATGGGAACAAAGCAGGTTGCATATATGACAAACGGCGTGCAGGCTCTGAGCGACAAGCTGGAGGGAACGATTAAGAACCTTAGCGAAGGCTCCGGTCAGCTCACCGATATAACCGAAAGCATTGCGAAAAATACGAACAGCTCCAGTGAGGAAGTCAGCAATCTTTCGGCTGTCAGCGAAGAAATGTCGGCCACTATGGACGGCGTTTCCAACAATGCAAAGCTCATCAGAGAGAAGATGCATCAGCTTATGGATGATGCACAGGTTATGCTCGGCGAAATGAAGCGCAACGAGGAGCTTATTGTAAAGCTGAGTGAACAGTCCGAGTCCATACGCAGGGATGCGACAAAGGGCAAGAACAATGCGACCGGCATGGTAGAGGAAATCTCCGGGGCATTGAAGGAGTCTATCACTCAGAGCAGCAAGGCTAAGAAGATAGGCGAAATGACAGGAGAAATCCTTAATATTTCTGACCAGACAAACCTGCTGGCCCTGAATGCTTCCATCGAGGCAGCTCGTGCCGGTGATGCAGGCCGAGGGTTTGCCGTTGTTGCCGGCGAGGTTCGCAAGCTGAGTGAGGAAAGCAACTCCGTAGCGATGGATATTCAGGGGCTTAGCGGTGAAATCATTTCTATCGTTGACAAGCTGGGCAAGGACAGCTCGACCATGCTTGACTTCATGGTAGGGACGGTTGTCAATGATTACGATATGTTTGCCAGTTCGGCAGAAAGCTATGTCACCAGCATAAGCCAGCTTTCGACCATTATGAAAAATTTCAACGCTCTGGCTCTGCGTCTGACAGATACATTGGCTGATGTGGAAAAGGAGCTGGCCAGCATTACGGACTCGGTTTCCGACTGCAATATCGGAATCGGTACACTTGCCGACTCGGCGACCAATCTGGCCGAAGCTGTAGCGGGCATTAATTCCGAGGTGGCCAATAATCTGGAAATCAGCCGGAATATGAAGGTCCAGGTTGATAAGCTGAGCGGTAAGGCGTAAGGCATATCACTCGTTTGATGCTTTAGGGAAATTTTTCTTGCATTAGACGGTGTGCTATGGTATACTATTCAATCGTAATGGACGAATTGTCGTCTGTTTACAATGTTAATGACCGGCTTTTCCCCAAAACGGGAAGCTTGGCACCAAGCCTGCGCAGAGTGGGCTTGTATCACTCCCAACCGGGGAAAAGAGAGGTGTAAATAATGCGCGAAGGAATCCATCCTCAGTACCAGGAATGCAAGGTTATCTGCGGTTGCGGTAACACTTTCATGACCGGTTCCACTGCCACTGAGCTCCGTGTAGACGTATGCTCCAAGTGCCATCCGTTCTTCACTGGTCGTCAGCGTGATGTCGCTGCCGGTGGCCGTATCGAGAAGTTCAACAAGCGTTATGGCCGCAAGTAATTTCTCGAATTGCTATTCAGTCATCAAAGGCTGTCGCTTATGCGACGGCCTTTTTTGTTACCTTAATGTAGAGCCTAGGCGCTGTTACTTTCGTCAGAACTTATTCACCGAGTCCTTTTTTATACACTGCTATAGGCACTCGTCCGGCTTTGTGGTAGAATAAATAGTTACAACAGAATCTGTATACATAAGAAAGGATTATAAATGTCAGACAAGAAACCAACAGTTGGCGGTCAGGCTGTCATCGAGGGCGTAATGATGCGGGCTCCCGGCAGCGTGGCCACTGCAGTCCGTGAGGCCAACGGACATATAGCCGTTCAGGTAAAAGAAGTGGAGAGCCTTGGCGACCGCTATGCTATATTCAGAGCGCCGTTCATCCGAGGTGTCGTTTCTTTGGGAGAATCGCTGGTACTGGGTATGCGCTCCTTGTCTTACTCCGCTCAGATGGCAGGCGAGGACGACGAGGAAATGTCCGACAGCGAAGTAGCCATGACCATGGTCTTCGCCTTTGTACTGGCGGCGGTACTGTTTATCGCCATCCCGACCTATGCGGTGAAATACTTCCATGCAGTCACAGAAGACCCCTTTTACCTGAATATCTTTGAAGGCTGTCTCCGACTGACAGTATTCCTCCTGTATATTTTTTCCATCTCACGGATGGAGGGTATCTACCGGGTATTCCAGTACCACGGAGCCGAGCATAAGACAATCCACTGCTTTGAGAGGGGCGAGGCCCTGACGGTGGCCAATGTTCAGAAATGCTCCCGCTTTCACCCCCGCTGCGGTACGGCCTTCCTCCTTATCGTAATGATTGTGAGCATATTCGTCTTTGCCTTCCTTGGCTGGCCCAGTCTTGTGGAGCGCATCGTCAGCCGGGTCGTTCTGCTGCCGGTGATAGCCGGTATTTCCTACGAGCTTATCAGATTGGCGGGAAAGCACCCCAATGGCATCATGCACATTTTCATTCTGCCGGGGCTTTGCCTTCAGCGGCTCACCACCAATGAGCCGGGAGACGAAATGGTAGAGGTTGCAATCGAGTCACTGAAGGCCGTGCTGGCGGAAGAAGACATTCCTGCCGGCAGCGGCAACTATATCAATCTGCGGTACGGCATGGCCCCGCAGGAAGAGGTCAAGGAGCTTAGCCCCTCCATGACAGCAGATACGGCAGAGGAACAATAAATGCTAAACAGACTACTGGCTTTGGAATCAAAATATCGGGAACTGGAATCGCTGCTGGCAGACCCGGCAACCATTGCCGATATGGAAAAATACAGAAAACTCTCACAGGAGCATGCAAGCCTTACTCCGGTGGCTCAGACTATCGCCCGGTATCGGGAGATTAACGAGGGCATAGAAGAGGCAAAGCTTATTCTTGAAGACAGCGCCTCGGACAAAGAGCTGCGGGATATGGCCGCAGAGGAGCTGTCCTCCCTGCGGGAAGAAAAGGAAAAAATCGAGGCCGATTTGCCTCGCCTGCTGCTGCCCAAAGACCCCAATGACGACAAATCCGTCATCGTGGAAATTCGCGGCGGCGTTGGCGGTGAGGAAGCGGCACTCTTTGCAGCCGACCTTCTCCGTATGTACTCCCGCTATGCCGAGAGCCGGGGTTGGCGTACTGAGATAATAGAAGCAAACGAAACCGAGCTGGGCGGATTTAAGACTGTATCCTTTTCCATCGAGGGCTACGGTGCTTTCAGCCGGATGAAATATGAGCGGGGGACCCACAGAGTCCAGCGCATACCCGCTACCGAGTCCCAGGGCAGGATTCAGACCAGTGCCGTCACGGTAGCTGTTCTGCCGGAGGCGGAGGAAGTGGAGATTGACATTCGCCCCGATGAGCTTCGTATCGATACCTACTGTGCTTCCGGTGCCGGCGGCCAGTATGTCAACAGGACGGAGACGGCTATCCGCATCACCCATCTGCCCACCGGCATGGTAGTCACCTGTCAGGATGAGAAATCCCAGCGGAAAAACAAGGACAAGGCAATGCTGGTGCTTCGTGCCCGCCTCTATGAGAAACTCCAGACCGAGCAGAACGATGCTATGGCTGCCGACCGCAAGGCGCAGGTAGGTACCGGTGACCGCAGTCAGCGCATCCGTACCTACAACTTCCCGCAGGGCCGCGTCACCGACCATCGCATTGGCCTGACCCTGCACCGCTTGGATGATGTTATTGCCGGAGACCTTGACGAGCTGATAAATGCCCTCATCACCGCCGACCAGACGGAACGATTGAAGGAAAACCACTGATATATCATCGCGTTAGATAGGAGCCTGTGTATGGCCCGTACTGTTACCGAGCTGCTGACCATTACAGCAGATTTTTTCCAGAAGAAGGGAATAGAGAGTCCCCGCCTCGATGCCGAGCTGCTGTTGGGCGAGGTACTGGGGCTGTCCCGGATACAGCTTTATACTCACTTTGACCAGCCACTGCAGGAAGCGGAGCTTGATGAGTTCCGCGAGCTGGTACGGCGCCGCGGCAAGCGGGAGCCGGTAGCGTATATCCTCGGTCGGAAAGAATTTTTCGGCCGTGATTTCATCGTCACCCATGACACCCTCGTTCCTCAGCCTGACACGGAGATACTGGTGGAGACAGCGGTAACGGAGCTGAAAAAATATCCGCCGGAAAATCCGCTGAAGGTTGTCGACCTTTGCACCGGTACAGGAGCTATTGCCGTAACGGTGGCTCTTGAAATGAAAGGCAAAGCCATGGTGACAGCCACCGATATTTCGTCGGAGGCACTGGCGGTGGCGAAGCAGAATGTAGAGGCTTTGGCAGCGGATGCGGTGACATTCAGGCAGGGTGATTTGTTTGGTGCATTGAAGCCGGGAGAGAAATATATTGCCATTCTTTCCAACCCTCCCTATATAAGAAAAGATGAAATGGCATCCCTGCTGCCGGAGGTGCAGGCAGAGCCTGAACTGGCTCTCTGCGGTGGTGTCGATGGCCTTGATTTTTACCGTCGCCTCATTGCCGAAGCTCCGGACTATCTGGAGCCGGGCGGATTTATGGCCGTGGAGATTGGGGCAGAGCAGGGGGAGCAGGTGGCTGGGCTGGCCAGAGCGGCAGGAGCCTACCTGCCCGAAAGCATAAACATCATTCGTGACCTTGCCGGACATCCCCGCGTAGTGATAATGAAGAAAAAATCATGAACACCGAAATATTCAATGTAAAGAATCCCGGTACGGAAGGATACAGCCGGGCAATCAGCCGAGGGGCGGAGCTGCTGCGAGCCGGAGAGCTGGTGGCATTTCCGACGGAAACGGTATACGGCCTCGGCGGCAACGGTCTCGACGGGGCTGCCTGCCGGAAGATATACGAAGCAAAAGGGCGCCCTTCGGATAATCCCCTCATTCTTCACGTGGCTGATTTTGAGGGACTGAAGAAAATCGTCAGCCGGGTAACGGAAACAGCCGAGAAAATTTTTGCCGCCTTTATGCCCGGGCCGATAACCGTCATTCTTCCCCGGTCGGCCTGTGTCCCCGATGCCGTCACCGGCGGCCTTGATACCGTAGCGGTGCGGATGCCTGACCAACCTGTAGCAAGAGACCTCATATTGGCGGCGGGATTGCCGGTGGCGGCACCAAGCGCCAATATATCCGGTCGTCCCAGCCCAACAAACGGTGAGACCGTGAGCCGTGACCTGTCGGGAAGGATAGGTGCCATCATGGACGGCGGCTCTACCGACTGGGGCATTGAGTCCACCATCGTTGACTGTACCGAAGCCGACGGAGCAGATACTGTCACCATCCTGCGCCCCGGTGCCGTCACAGCTGAAATGCTGGGCGAGATAATCGGCACCGTGAAACAGGCGGCCCCGACAAGTGCGGCGGAGACGGAATCGGGACTGAAGCGGGCCCCGATGGCTCCCGGTATGAAATATACCCACTATGCGCCGAAATCCCCACTGACACTGGCTGCCGATAAAGAAACTCTCCTGAAGGAATATCAGCGGAGGCGGTCTGAAGGTGAGCAGGTAGGACTGCTGCTCTTTGCGGAGGACTATCCGGACTGCGAGGCAGAATATAAATGCTCTTTGGGCAGCAGGGCCAATCTCCGGGAGATTGCCGCCGGGCTGTATGACCGGCTGAGATATTTCGACGAGCTGCCGGTGGACAGCCTGCTTTGTCCCATCGTTCCCCGTGAAGGATTGGGCGTGGCGATAATGAACAGGCTGGGGAAGGCGTCCGGAGGAAGAATGATTTAATTCCGAATTCGTATACATACCCAGACCTATTCACACTCCCTGATTTTTATGCTACAATACCTTTAATTATAATTTTTTGAAAGGGATGACAGTTATGAAGCTGGTCATCGGCTGTGATCACGGCGCTCTGGAGCTGAAGGAAGAAATCAAGAAGTTCCTCGCTGAGCTGGCCGTCAGCCCGTTGGACGCAAACGACCCCATCGAGGTAAATGACATCGGCACCTATACCGCCGATTCCGTAGACTACCCGGACATTGCCGAGAAGCTCTGCAAGGAAATCAACGAAGGTCGTGCCGAAAGAGGCATTCTCCTCTGCGGTACCGGTATCGGCATTTCCATTGCCGCCAACAAGATAAACGGCATCCGTGCCGCTCTCTGCACAGATGTATTCAGTGCTAAGATGTCCAGGGAGCACAACGATGCCAATGTCATCTGCATGGGCGGCCGCGTCACCGGCCCCGGTCCTGCGGTTGAAATCATCCGTGCATACCTGTCTTCTGCCTTCGCCGGTGGGCGTCACGCTCGTCGCGTAGGCAAAATAATGGATTTAGAAAATAAATAAATTTTGAAATCGAATTGGAGGAAAACACAATGGCAATGATGGATGAACTGAAAAAAGTTGACCCTGCTGTCGCCGAAGCCATCGAGAAGGAGCTTGGCCGTCAGCGCACGAAACTGGAGCTTATCGCATCCGAGAACATCGTCTCCAAGGCTGTAATGGAAGCTCAGGGCAGCGTTCTCACCAACAAGTATGCTGAGGGCTATCCCGGCAAGCGCTACTACGGCGGCTGCGAATTCGTCGATGTAGCTGAGCAGCTGGCTATCGACCGCGCCAAGAAGCTCTTCGGCGTAGAGTATGTCAATGTACAGCCACACTCCGGCGCACAGGCCAACATGGCTGTATTCTTCGCTCTCCTGAACCCCGGCGACACCGTTATGGGTATGAACCTCACCGACGGCGGTCACCTCTCCCATGGTTCACCGGTAAACATGAGCGGCAAGTATTTCAACATCGTTCCCTACGGCGTTGCTGAGGGCAGCGAGACTATCGACTACGATGCTCTTGAGAAGACTGCTATGGAGTGCAAGCCCAAGATGATCGTTGCCGGTGCTTCCGCATATCCCCGTATCATCGACTTCCCGCGTCTCGGCGAGATTGCCAAGAAGGTCGGTGCATATCTCATGGTGGATATCGCCCACATCGCTGGTCTCGTAGCTGCCGGTCTCCATCCCTCTCCGGTACCTTATGCTGATGTAGTAACCACCACCACCCACAAGACCCTCCGCGGACCTCGCGGCGGTCTCATCATGTGCCGTGATGCTGAGTTCGGTCAGCAGTTCAACAAGGCCATTTTCCCCGGCATCCAGGGCGGCCCGCTCATGCACGTTATCGCAGCCAAGGCTGTTGCTCTCGGCGAAGCTCTCACCGACGAGTTCAAGGCATATCAGGCTCAGATCATTAAGAACGCTCAGGCTCTGGCCAAGGGTCTCACCGACCGCGGCTTCCGCCTCGTATCCGGCGGCACCGACAACCACCTGATGCTGGTCGACCTCACCAACAAGAACATCACCGGCAAGATTGCTCAGAATGTTCTCGATGAGGTAAACATCACCGCCAACAAGAACACCATTCCTTTCGAGAAGCTCTCTCCGTTCGTCACCAGCGGTCTCCGTCTGGGCAGCCCGGCTCTCACCAGCCGCGGATTCAAGGAAGAGGACATGGCAGAGGTTGCTGCTATCATCGCTCTGGTTCTTGAGAACCCCGAGAGCGAGGAGGCAAAGAACGAGGCTCGTGCCCGTGTCGATGCTCTCTGCAAGAAGTATCCTCTCTACGAATAATCATTAATCGATAATCGAATAATTAAAAGCAAAAGCGCAGACTGGCAATTGGGTTTGCGTGTCGCGAGGTAAATACAGAGACTGTTGCACAACAAAAAGGCCCCCATTTAGGGGGGCTGTCACCGAAGGTGACTGGGGGGTAATTGGGAGCGTTACGTTACCCCTCCGCCCTTCGGGCACCTCCCCTGAAGGGGAGGCTTTGGACGTTGTTTGTGTAGCAGTCTCTTTTTCCTTGTTATAGTACTGTTGGCAGATAACCGAATGAAAATGTGTTTTCGTTATACTTTATTCACAGCTAGTTTGTTTTAATAGATTTTTACAGCTGGTTTTATAGTCGATAATTGATGCTATTTTTTACGGTGTATGGTATACTGTATGCAGGTGAGGAATATGAAAAAGTATAAATTTGCCGTCATCGGCGGCGGGCGTCTGGGCAGTGCCCTTGCCAATGCTCTGAAATACCGTGGACAGGATATCATTGCGGTTACTCATCGCAATGATGATATAGCCGCAGCTGCCAAGGGGGCGGATGTTGTTGCCCTCACTATTACTGACGGCAGGATAGCCTGGGCGGCGAAGGAGCTGGCGCAAGCTTTTGCACAGATACCGGCACAGGAACGGCCGAAGTATGCTTTTCATGTATCGGGAGCGACGACGCTTGCTCCGCTGCTGCCCCTGAAGGAACTGGGCATCGGCGTAGGCAGTCTTCATCCGCTCCAGACCTTCACTCCTGCAGCAAAAGAAGACACTGACATATTTACAGGGATCTTTTGTGCTGTGGCCGGTGAAGGAGAAGTCTCACTTTTCTTGCAGGAGATGGCTGAGCTATTGGGGGCGAAGACTTTCTCTGTCCCCGACGACGAGCAGAGCCGGGCACGGTATCATGCTGCCGCCTGTATCGCCTGCAACTATCTGGTGACACTGACAGCGATGGCGCAGGAGATTTTCTCTCCTTGGATGGACAGACCCGAGGACGGGCTGGCAGCCATCATGCCGCTGGTGAAGAACACCGTGAACAATCTTTCCCGGACAGGAGATGCGATAGATGTCCTGACGGGGCCCATAGCCAGAGGAGATACCGATACTGTGGATCGCCATCGGCTGGCACTTTCTCCCAACATGAGGGAGGTTTACGAAGCGTTATGCAAAGAAACCATCGCGCAAATGTTAAAGAAAGGTAAAAAGGGGTAAACAACAATGGCAAAAATGATTACTGTAAGCGACATCGCAAAAATGAAGGCAGAGGGCAAGCCCATCTCTATGGTCACCGCCTATGACTTCGCAATGTCAAAAATCGTCAACGAAGCCGGTATCGATATGATACTGGTCGGTGACTCACTGGGAAATGTAATGCTGGGCTACACATCCACTATCCCTGTCACCATGGACGATATGATTCATCATACTGCAGCTGTAATGCGTGGCAATGACCACTGCATGGTAGTAGGCGATATGCCCTTCATGAGCTACCAGGCTGATATTGCAGAGGGAATCCGCAATGCCGGACGCCTGCTGAAAGAGGGCGGCTGCGCTGCTGTAAAGCTGGAAGGCGGCAGTGAAGTAGCTCCTATGGTAAAGAAAATGGTCGAGGCCGGCATTCCGGTCTGCGGTCATATCGGTCTCACGCCTCAGTCCGTAAATACTCTCGGCGGCTTCAAGGTACAGGGCAAGGATGTAGCTGCGGCCAAGAAGCTCATCGAGGATGCCAAGGCTCTCGAAGAAGCCGGAGCATTCGCTATCGTGCTGGAGTGCGTTCCTGCTGCCCTGGCCAAGAAGGTCACCGAATCTCTCACCACCGCTGCGACCATCGGCATCGGTGCCGGCAACGGCTGCGACGGCCAGGTACTCGTCTGCAACGACCTCCTCGGCTTCTCCAACGGCTTCTGCCCCAAGTTCGTCAGAAAATATGCGAATGTCCATGACATCATCCTTCAGGCAATGCAGGACTACAAGACCGACGTGGAGGCTCGTACCTTCCCGGCCCCGGAGCATACCTTCGCCATCAGCGATGATGTAATGGAAAAGCTCTACTGATAGTCTCAACAAAACACTATCCAAACCCTCCCCTCTGGGGAGGGGGGACCGGCGAAGCCGGTGGGTGAGGTAACATATAATCGTGCAAAAGACCCTCCCCTCTGGGGAGGGGGGACCGGCGAAGCCGGTGGGTGAGGTTATCTGCAATAAAAACACCATGCTTGAAATTTAATCAGCATAGAGTTATACTCTAATCAAAGAGAGCCACCGGTAGACGGTGCTCCTCATGTTTTAGTCAAAAATGACCGCACGAGTTGGAGACGGGGCGGTCATTTTATTTTGCAGTTGTATCGTTTATAACCTGATGTTGAAGAATAATACTTGACAATATATAGAACAAAAGTTAGAATATAATCATGAAGACAAGCACAGCAAACGAAATCGAATTGGCAAACAGTGAAATACGATATGATATGCAGGTAAAGCGGGTATTGTCTCTGAAGGTATTTCTCTCCCGAATATTGAAGGGAACAATGAAGGAGTTCGCTGATACGGACCTGGCCACAGTAGAGGCCAGTATAGAGGGGAATCCGGAGCTTGGCTGCATTCCGGTAATGCCTGGGGGAGCCAATGGGGAAAGAATCATTGGCTGCGGGCAGGAGGACGGAATCCCCGGAGAGGGAAGGATAACCTATGACATCCGAACTTATGTTGTCCTTCCGGATGGACAGCGCACAAAAATAATAATAAACATTGAAGCGCAAAGAAATAATCATCCGGGTTACGACTTGGTAACAAGGGGAATCTTTTATTGTGCAAGACTTCTCTCCGCACAGTTGGGTACAGAATTTTCCAATTCTGGCAACGACAGCACCAACTACGATAACCTGAAAAAAGTATATTCAATTTGGATTTGTCTTGATGCCCCCTCTGCGAGTCGCAACTCCATTATATCATATAGCCTGAAACCGGAATCTGTATTCAAAGAAGCGGGAACTCGGCTGCCAGACCACCGTCACGACTTGCTTACTGTGGTAATGGTAAACCTCAGCACAGAGGAAAAAGGCAGCGAGAACAACTTGGTAGGAATGCTTACTGAACTGTTGTCAGATAAAGATGCACAAGAAAAAGAAATGACATTGCAAAGCCGGTATGGTATACTGATGAATGAAGAAGTAGAAAGGGAGATGAGCAGCATGTGTAATCTGAGTTCTTATATTGTTGATAAAGGCATTGCCAAGGGCATGGAAAAGGGCATGGA
>JAUNIB010000008.1 GCA_030523645.1 Selenomonadaceae bacterium | reverse complement strand
CGGCAAGCCCCTACAGGGTGTTTGCTTCACCGGCACCCGTAGGGGTCGCCCGCAGGCGACCCGAAATTAGCTCCCATTTAGGTGCGCATGAGCACTTAATGAGCTTGCGAATTTAGTGCGAGCCATGCAAACTACTTAGTGATATCCGAGCGTAGCGAAGGATGAACTTAGTATGTTTGTAGGAGCTGTCGGCGTAGCCGACTGAGGGATAACCAATAATCAGTCTCGTAGGCTCCCATTTAGGGGAGCTGTCAGCGAAGCTGACTGAGGGGTAATAGACAGACGAAATCGCTTATTTGATTACCCCTCCGCCTTCGCGTTGCTCAGGCACCTCCCCTACAGGGGAGGC
Source organism: Selenomonadaceae bacterium (assembly GCA_030523645.1). GTDB lineage: Bacteria > Bacillota > Negativicutes > Selenomonadales > Selenomonadaceae > RGIG250. The sequence continues at coordinate 95,629 of JAUNIB010000008.1, read as the reverse complement.
TTACCAAAATGACCTTCTCCCATGTAGAAGGTGGCAGCCGCAGGCTGACGGATGAGGTTAAAAGAATATAAACAAAAGCAGCCTGCGGCATTATGCCGACAGGCTGCTTTTGTTTATATTCTTTTTTAGAACGCGCCGAGCAGGTGAGCGGTATACGCCGCATAGAGAATGAGCAGGGTGATACCCAGCGGGCGGCCGGCTTTGGCACTACGGAATATTCCTGCCCACAGCAGCACTGCTACGCCGATGGCGATAATACCGTCCTGTACAAACTCCTCAGCGAAGCGGACGGGTACGATAAGGGCGGTAGTGCCGACTACGAAGAGGATGTTGAAAACATTGCTGCCCACAATATTGCCTACTGCAATGTCGGCGTCGCCCTTCAGGGCGGCTACGGTAGAGGTGGCCAGCTCCGGCAGGCTGGTGCCGATGGCCACGATGGTGAGACCGATGAGGCGGTCACTCATGCCGAAGAGCTGAGCGAGAGTCTTTGCTCCCTGCACCGCCAGGTCGCTGCCGTAGATTATCATGGCGGCGCCCACGATGATGAGACCGACACATTTGCCGATAGATGGCGGCTCGCCGTCTTCGTCCTCGTCTTCAGCGGTTTCTTCCTCCGGGGTGTTGTCCGTGAGAAATTTCAGATAGATGAGATAGACCACGAAGAAGCCCCAGAGTATGCCGCCCTCCATACGGGTAATCATTCCGCCGCTCATGCCCATTGCCAGCAGGATGCCGGAAATGAATATCATGAAGGGCAGTTCATAGCGGATGGTGGACTGCTGTATCTGCAGGGTAGTGATAGTGGCGGTGACGCCGAGAATAAGCAGGATGTTGCAGATGTTGCTGCCGATGACATTGCCGATGGAGATGCCGGCGGAGCCTTTCAGGACACCGGTGATACTGACGGCGGCCTCAGGCAGACTGGTACCCATGGCTACGATGGTGAGGCCTACAACAAGCTCCGGTATGCCAAATTTTTTTGCCAGTGCAGCGGCTCCGTCCACAAACCAGTCAGCACCCTTTACAAGAACGGCAAAGCCGATGGCAAGATAAGCAAGCTGGATTAGATATTCTGTCATTTTTTACCTCAAAATACAAATATGTAGAATATAATGCGTTGTTTCATTATATTCTACATAATGGTTAATGTAAATATCATATGATTTTGATTTCGTCAGCAGTATTGAGCTTCACCGACACCCGAAAAAGGCTCCCCTGCAGGGGAGCTGTCGGCGTAGCCGACTGAGGGGTAACAGACAGACGAAATCGCTTATTTATTTACCCCTCCGCCCTTCGGGCACCTCCTACAAACATGCTAAGTTCATCCGTCGCTTCGCTCGGATATCACTAAGCAGTTTGCATGGCTCGCACTAAATTCGCAAGCTCATTAAGTGCTCATGCACACCTAGAGGGGAGGCTTATAGGATTAGCTGTAATTATATACATCCCACTTCTTCAGCTTGGACAGCTCACGGACGGACAGTTCGATATCCTTCAGGAGCTTATCCTTCTCTGCCGGCAGGGTTGCCTTCAGCGGAACATAGTTGGACACATGGTTGCTGCGGAAGATGCACTCGCTGTCTTCCGGCAGGTCAAGGCGGCAGATTATCTCTCCCAGCTCCCGCATGAGACCGGCAGGCGGCATGGGGGTGAATTCGCCCCGCTCGAATTCTTCCTTCAGCTCGCTGCCTCTGTAGAGCATGAGGCAGATAGCGCCCAGCATGGTTGGCTTGATAGCGTTGATAGCCTTGGCGGTCTCGATAGCGTGACGCTCGGTACCTTCCGCACCGGCGAGGCCGAGGATTATCATCATGGACAGCTTCATGCCGGCGGCTCTGACCCGTTGACCGGCCTCGATGGACTGGGGGCCGTCTACGCCCTTGTTCACATGGGCGAGGGTCACGCTGTCACCGGACTCCATGCCGTAATAGAGGAGCTTCAGTCCGGCTTCGTTCAGCTGCTTCAGCTCGTCAACGGATTTCCGCAGGATGTCCTTGGGGGCGGCGTAGCTGGAGACCCGTTCCAGATTCGGGAAGGTCTCCTTCAACTTGCGGAGAATTTTCAGCAGCTTCTCGGTGGAGAGGACGAGGGCGTCGCCGTCGGCCAGGAAGACCCGGCGAACATGGCGGCCGCCGTATTTCTTGGCCAGAGCAATCTGCCGGTCGATTTCTTCATCGGTTACAAGCTGGAAGGGAACACCCCGGTACATATTGCAGTAGGTGCACTTATTGTGAGCACAGCCCCGGGTCACTCGCAGCAGGAAGCTGTTGGCTTCGGAGGGCGGGCGGAATAGGGGAGTGTCTGACTCATCGAAAAATAGCGAAAACATCATACAAATCATTCCTTTCTCAAATTCTGTCTGAAACTATTCTTATCATAATATCTATTTATAATAGGTATTTGCGTCTATATAAAATATATATCATAGAAGGAATGGGTTGTCAAGAGATATTAAATATAAGGAGCTGTGAAAAAAGTCTGACACCGACCTCATCCGTCTCGCTTCGCGAGCCACCTTCCCCAAAGGGGAAGGTCTTTACCCTCTCCTTTGGAGAGGGGGGACCGGCGCAGCCGGTGGGTGAGGTAGATAAACGGTTTTCTTACAGACATTTTTCTTCGCAACTACATAGAGGAAGGGACTGTGAAAAATGAATGCTCATTTTTTCACAGTCCCGTGGATATTGCCTGTAGGGGTCGCCCGCAGGCGCCCCGAGATAGAGGAATTGTCTGACAACGGGCTTGCTGCGGCAAGCCCCTACAACGGCATACCCTACAATGGAATGCTTTGGCATTGGGTACAAAAAAGAGGCTGCTGCGTATGCAACAGCCTCGATTTATTTGTCTGAGTCAGATTAAGCAGCACGGCGGGCAGCGCGCTCCTGCTCCTTGCGGGCAGCCTTATCAGCACGCTCCTGGTCCTTGCGGGCAGCAGCCTCGGCACGAGCCTCAGCCTTGGCGCGCTTCTTGTCAGCCTTGGCCTGAGCCTTTGCCTGCTCCTTGCGGGCGGCAGCTTCCTGAGCAGCCTTTTCCTTGGCGGCAGCAGCCTGACGCTTCTCTTCGCGAGCCAGAGCCTTCTTCTTGTCTTCCTCGCTCTTGCGCTCGTACTCGGCACGCTTTACGGGGTCAGCCAGGAGAGCATCCAGCTTAGCCTTCTTCTCGGCTTCGATAGCCTTGCGGCGCTTCTGGTTCTCGATGGCACGGTCGAACTTCTTGAAGAACTGCTCGGAGAGAGCCTTGTAGGTCATGTAGCTGTCCTCGGCATTCTTGTCAGCGGTGAGCTGATAGCGATAGAGGAGAGCATCGGTCTTGATCTGATATACATCGAAGAAGACGGTCTTGCGGTTGTTGTTGGCAATGGTGGGAACGATGTAGGCATCTACATACTTGGGCACGCAGAGGCGGAATACCTTCATTGCCTGACGATGATTGAGGGGACGGATGTCAACATCGGTGTCGCGCTTGATGTTGGAAGCGATGTCGCCGTAGCTGATGACATAGACCTTGGTGAGAGCGGAGGCATCATAGACAGCCTGAGTAACATCAGCCATGGAGGGGCCGTCCTTCATCTGGTTGTAAAGGGGCTCGGCCAGAGCCATGCGGCGGATACCGGTAATGTCGGCACCGTCAGCCAGAGCTTCCTGCTCGTTGGCGGCGAAAGCAGTGGCGGAAAGCATCATAATTGCCAGAGCTGTTAAGAGGGTAAACAGTTTTTTCATGAAAATTCTCCTTACTTAATAAGACCGTGGGTGCGAAGTGCCTTCTCAATCTGAGCCTTGTGTGCTTCATCAGGCTCGGTGAGGGGCAGACGGAGCGGGCCGGCATTGTAGCCAAGCATCCGCATTGCTACCTTGACAGGAATCGGATTGACTTCGCAGAAGAGAGCATCCACGAGGTCAATGAGCTCTACCTGCAGCTCGCCGGCTTCCTTTGCCTTGCCGTCGAAGAAGAGCTGGCAGATATCGTGAGTCTGCTTGGGAGCAACATTGCTCAGGACGGAGATAACGCCCTGACCACCCAGAGAGAGGATGGGGACAATCTGGTCATCGTTGCCGGAGTAGATGGCAAGCTTGTCACCTACGGCCTTCTTCAGGCGGGCAATGAAGGACAGGTCGCCGTTGGCTTCCTTGACAGCCACGATGTTCTTGTGCTCGGCCAGCTTCAGATAGGTAGGAATCTGGATAGCACAGCCGGTGCGGCTGGGCACATCGTAGAGCACGATGGGGATATTTACTGCATCGGCAATGGCGGTGTAGTGAGCTACAAGGCCTGCCTGGGTGCATTTGTTGTAGTAGGGAGTTACAAGCAGCAGAGCGTCGGCGCCGACGGACTCAGCATACTTGGACAGCTCGATAGCATAGGCTGTCTCATTGGAGCCGGTGCCGGCGATGACCGGTACTCGTTTGGCTACTTTGTCGACAGCGTATTTTATTGCAGCGCGATGCTCCTCGTCGGTCATAGTAGATGACTCGCCGGTGGTGCCGGTGATGACGATTGCATCTGTAGAATTGGCAATCTGATCCTCGATGATGCGGCCGAGCTCGTCAAAGTTTACGCCGTCCTCGGTGAACGGAGTAATGACAGCTACGGCAGCTCCGCGGAAAATAGGGTTATTCACACGAAAGCCTCCTTTATTTTTTGGGGAGCTGCTGGAAATGAGTACACCTTCCCCATCTTCGTCATTTTATAAGAATAACGACTGGATGTCAACAGAAATGGAATTTGAATTGTGGATATATTTACTTGTCTGCGGGAGATTGTTTCCGGCGTAATTGTCTGACGCCGACCTCATCCGTCTCGCTTCGCGAGCCACCTTCTCCAAAGGAGAAGGTCTTTACCCTCCCCGCTGGGGAGGGGGGACCGGCGTAGCCGGTGGGTGAGGTGGATAAACGGTTTACTTACAGGCATTTTTCACAGCGTCTATAACAAGGAAGGGACTGTGAAAAAATGAATGCTCATTCTTTCACAGTCCCTTTTTAATCATAATCCTTATTCAGCCAGTTTTTTGATTGTCTCCACCAGACAGGGGATGGTGTACTTCTCGGCCATGGCGGCAATCTTGATGCCGTGCTTCGTGCAGGCCTCTGCAGTGACGGGACCGATGGCGGCGACCTTTGCGGTCTCCAGCAGCTTGGCGTCGCCGATGATGCTTACCAGATTTTCTACGGTGCTGGTGCTGGTGAAGGTGACGAAGTCAATCTTGCCTTCCTTCAGAGCGGTGATAGCCGGCTGAGCATCACCGGTGGCGGTGACGGTCTTGTAGGCCGGAGCCACAGTCACCTTGCAGCCCATTTCCGTGAGCTTCTCCGGGAGAATTTCACGAGCCACCTGAGCGCGGGGGATGAGAATCTTTGTGCCGGGCTTCAGGTCGCTGAGGGACTCGATGATTCCCTCGGCACGGAACTCCTTCGGCATGGTGTCGGTCAGGAGACCATAGTCGGCGAGGCGGTCAGCAGTAGCGCTGCCGATGGCGCAGAGTTTGGCCTTGGCCAGCTTGCGGGCATCCTTGCCGGCAGCCTTCAGACGGTCGAAGAACCGGTCAACGCCGTTGGCACTGGTGAAGATGAGCCAGTCATAGGGCTCCAGCTCGCCGATGGCGGCATCGAGAGCGGCGAATTTGTCATCCGGCTCTACCAGCTCGATGGCAGGCATTTCCATGACATTGGCACCCAGCTCCTCCAGACGAGCGGTGAGGGCAGAAGCCTGCGCTCTGGCCCGGGTGACGAGGACGGTCTTGCCGAAGAGCGGACGATAAGCCAGGTTGTCGAACCAGGCGATTTCCTTGCGGAGATTTACGACATCACCGACGATGAAGATAGCAGGAGGCTTCAGACCGGCAGCCTTTACATCGGCAGCAGCGGTGGCCACAGTGGTGATGAGGGTTTCCTGACAGGCTTTGGTGCCCCAGCGGATAACGGCGGCAGGAGTATTGCCGTCACGGCCGAACTCAATGAGCTTGGCGAAAATCTTCGGGAGATTTTCTACGCCCATGAGGAAGACGATGGTATCGGTGGCGGTGGCCAGCTTGTCCCAGCGCATATTGCTTTCGCCCTTGGTGGGGTCCTCGTGACCGGTGACAACGGCGAAGCTGGTAGCAACGGCGCGATGGGTGACGGGGATGCCGGCGTAGGCCGGTACGGAAATGGCGCTGGTAACGCCGGGAACGATTTCAAAGGGGACATTGTTCTCCTTCAGAAGGAGAGCTTCTTCGCCGCCGCGGCCGAATACGAAGGGGTCGCCGCCCTTGAGACGGACGACATTCTTGCCTTCCAGAGCCTTGTCGCAGATAAGCTGATTGATGTCGCCCTGCTTCATGGTGTGGTTGCTGGAGGCCTTGCCTACATAGATGAATTCGGCTGTCTTGGGTGCGAAGCCGAGAATGCGCTCGTCCGCCAGACGGTCATAGATGACGACATCGGCAATCTTGAGGGCATCAGCGGTTTTCAGGGTGGTGAGTCGCCAGTCGCCGGGGCCGGCGCCAACGAGGAATACTTTTCCGGGCATGATTTGCCTCCTTACTTATAATCGGTACTTCGAACCTCACCCACCAGCTTCGCTGGTCCCCCCTCCCCATGGGGGAGGGTATAGGAGAATGAGGCCGCATATAATCAGTATAATAGACTCCTCTCTCGGGGAGCTGTCATCGAAGATGACTGAGGGGTGACCAATAATCAGTTTCGTAGGCTCCCCTTTTCCGACTCACTAAGCGCTAAAGCGCTAAGTTCGCTGGATGGCACTCACTAAATTCATACATCGCTTCGCTTGTATTCATTAAGTGAGTTAGCCAAACGAGAGCTGGCGGCGTAGCCGACTGAGGGGTAACCAATAATCAGTTTCGTAGGCTCCCCTCTAGGGGAGCTGTCGGCGTAGCCGATTGAGGGGTAACCAATAATCAGTTTCGTATGCTCCCCGCTAGGGGAGCTGGCGGCGTAGCCGACTGAGGGGTAATAGCTAAAGGAATATTTTATTTACCCCTCCGCCCTTCGGGCACCTCCCCTGAAGGGGAGGCTTAAGACCTTCCACCTTGGGGAAGGTGGCTCGCGAAGCGAGACGGATGAGGTCCTTTAATCCTTCTGGTGACCTTCCCCCTTGGGGAAGGTGGCTCGCGAAGCGAGACGGATGAGGTTTATCGGTCGTTTTCCAGAAGTCCCAGCTCGTGCATTATTTCCAATGCACCGTCGGCCAGCAAATCCTCAGCCAGCTGACGGCCAAGATTAGCGGCCTCGCTGACGGTACCTTCTATCCTGCCCCGGAAGACTCTTGCTCCGTCAAGGCTGGCGATGACAGCATCGGCTTCGATGGTATCGCCGTTAGCCCGGGCATAGACACCTACCGGCACCTGACAGCCGCCCTCTACGCGGCCGAGGAAGGCGCGCTCCAGACTGGCGGCAGACCGGGTATTGTCATCGTTCAGGAACTCTATCAGCTTAAGCACTTCCTGGTCATCCACTCTGGCCTCGATGGCGAGGGCACCCTGACCGACAGCCGGCAGGAGGTCGTCACGACTGATGACTTCCTTTATCCTGTCGCCAAAGCCGAGACGCTTCAGACCGGCACAGGCGAGGATGGCGGCATCGTATTCACCGGCATCAAGCTTGGCCAGACGGCTGTTGACATTGCCCCGGAGGTCTCTGATGTCGAGGTCGGGACGCATGGCCAGAAGCTGTGCCTTGCGGCGAAGGGAGCTGGTGCCTACCACAGCGCCTTTCGGCAGCTGGGCAAGGCTTTCATATTTATTGGAGACGAAGGCATCTCCTACATCGTACCGCTCGGTGATACAGGCGATAGTCAGTCCCTCGGGGACCACGGTAGGCATATCCTTCAGACTGTGGACTGCTATATCGGTGCGCTTTTCCAGCATGGCGGTTTCCAGCTCTTTGGTGAAGAGTCCTTTGCCGCCTATTTTGGCTAAAGGAGCATCCAGAACCCGGTCACCCTTGGTGGTCATCTTTACCAGCTCCACCGTGAGATCGGGATACTTATCGCTGAGGCATTTGGCTACATATTCGGCCTGCCAGAGAGCCAGTGCACTCTGACGGGTGCCAATCTTTATTGTAGATTTCACTCTGTGTCCCTCCCGCAATGAGGGCATTTGCTGTGCCGCTCTTCAAAGTTCGCCGCAGTGCCGACCATGTCCAGCTTGAACAGCTTAGTCATGGCCTTGATGTAGAAGTTCTCCCGCTCTGTACCGGCACTGGCGTTTATTTCCTTCATGGGTTCACGGAGGAGCTTACGGACTATCATCTTCGTCATCTGCTCGATGGTGCGGCGGCTCTCTTCGTCAAGATCGGCCGGGAGCTTGGACTGGATACGCTTCACCTCACGGGCGCGGATTATCTCAGCCCGGCGGGAGAGGAGTGCCATAAGGGGCTGGAAGGAGAGATACTGGAACTTGTCCATGATGGAGTCAATCTCTTCTTCGATAATAGCCTCGGCCAGCTTTGCTTCCTTGCTGCGCTCTTCCTTATGCTCATCGACTACTGCTTCCAGATCGTCGATGTTATAGAGGCTGACACCCTTGATGTCCGCTACCAGCGGGTCTACATCGCGGGGAACGGCGATATCGATGAGGATGAGGGGACGGCCGGCCCGGCGCGCCATGACCCGCTGTACCGCCCAGGGACGGACGACGTAGTGGGGGGCACCGGTACTGGTGATGACGATATCGGTATTGGGAGCCTCGGAGAAGGCGTCGTCGAAGCTGACGGCTGTACCATTGAAGCGGGCAGCCAGCTCCTCAGCCTTATCCCGATGGCGATTGGCTACAAAGATGCGCTGGGCACCTGCGCCCAAAAGGTTCTGGGCGGCCAGCTCAGCCATTTTGCCGGCACCGTAGATGAGGACATTAGACTCTGTGAGGGTGCCGAATACCTTCTTGGCCAGCTCAACGGCGGCATAGCTGACGCTGACAGCGTTGAAGGCGATGCGGGTCTCGGTGCGGACTCGCTTTCCGGTAGCAATGGCCCGGTGAAACATGGTGTTCAGCACGGTGCTGGTGGAGTTCTCACTCCGGGCGATGGAGTAGGCATCCTTTACCTGACTGAGTATCTGTCCCTCGCCGATGATGAGAGAGTCGAGAGAGCTGGCCACATTGAACAAGTGGCGGATACACTCCTCATCGTAGAAGGTGTAGAGGTATTCGTCGACATTCTCATCGCTGCCGGAGAGGTCAAACCAGAACCGCTTCACTGTCTCGGCGGAGGGCTGTTCCTCGTCTACTACCGCATATATCTCACTGCGGTTGCAGGTGGAGAGGACGACGGCTTCGTCGAGAGTCTGATAGTGAGGAAGATTCTTGAGACCTTTTATGATGTTATCTCGGGAAATGGAAAACCGCTCACGCACCTCCACCGGTGCGGTCTTATGGTTTAGTCCCAAAGCGACCAAGTGCATTTTCGATGCTTGCCTCCGCAGAGTCAAAATTTCGTGATTGTATCATTGACGCCAGCTCCTCCGTGAGGACACTGCGCCAGAACTGCTCCCGCTTCTCGGGCTCTATCTCAGCCCGGACACGACGCCGGAGGGGAGACAGGCGCCGGAGGAAATCGGCGAATTCCTCCAGACCGGACTTCTCAAGCTGCAGTCTGACAAAGCGGGAAAATGCAGGACTAAGCCCGCCGGTTGCAATAGTTATGAGCAGCTGCCCCCGCTCGATATGTGAGGGTACGATAAAATCGCTTTCCTCCATGGGGGGAGCAGCCATGTTTACCAGTATATTTTTGCTGTGGGCCTCGTCAGCCGCCTGACCGTTTGCTGTCTCATCCGGTGTGGCGATGATGACCAGCCGAGGCCATTCTCCGTACTCTTCAGCCAGAGCGGTAATAGCTCCCGGTCTGTAAATGTCGGATATGAAGCAAAATTTCCCGTCTGCGGCGTACTGGGCCAGCCGGTCCGTGAGAGCCGGGGCAATGACCGTTATCCTTGCCTCTGTCTTCAGCAGGGTATCGACTCGCCGCTGGGCCACCCGGCCGCCGCCGATGATGAATACCCGGCGGCCGCTGAGCTTTAGATTTATCGGATAGTGCATTACCGCTTGCGGGCAAGGACAGTGGACAGATAGTTCACCGGCTGCTGAGCGCGGGCCTCGATGTCGTCGATGCGCTCCTCATCCGGGAGACCGCAGCGGCTGACCATGACAGCCTTGTCAATCATGTCGCATTCCTTGAGGGTAGCGGCGATTTCAGCGAAGTTCTTGTAGACCTTCATGATGACGACATTGTCGGCGGCCTTGATAGCTTCCTTTACGCGCTCCGGGCTGGCAGTAGCCGGGATGACGGAGAGGACATCGTCGCCCTCGACGATGGGCCAGTTCAGATGGCTGCCGATGGCAACGAAAGCCGGAATGCCGGGGATTGTCTCGATGGGGATACCGGCCTTCTCCAGCAGTCTGAAGACATAGATGTAGGTGCTGTAGAACATGGCGTCACCCAGCGTCAGGAAGGCGACGTTCTTGCCGGCATCCAGCAGAGCGACGATTTCGTTCTTGTTCTGCTCCCAGGCATCGCTGTTGTTGTCGGCAAAGCCCTTTACCATGGGGAATACCTGATATACGATTTCGATATCGTCACGGAGATAAGGCTTGGCAATGTTGAAAGCAACACTGCCCTCTTTCTTCTCGGTCTTGGGGGCGATGATGACATCAACAGTCTTGAGAATGTTGGCTGCCTTGATGGTGAGCAGTTCGGGATCGCCGGGGCCTACACCGATTCCGTAAAATGTTCCGCGCATGAAAAAATCCTCCTAAAATCTTTCTTTCGAGACAAAACAAAAACCTGCCGCGAGGGCAGGTAATCTCTGTCTATCCGTTTGCTCGCAGTGGTTCTGTTTCATTATAAAAATTGTTCGTGTCATTACCAACAATTATATCTATTGGGTATGATTATGTCAATGATTGATGGGAGATATGCAGGATTTACTATATTGTTTTTGAATGAAATAATCATTGATTGCGGCAGTGGATGAAATTTAATGAAGTGCATTTGTCAAAACATGAGCATAAAAAATGGGCGATTTTATTCGCCCACTATGAAAATTGCTGATAAAAGCCTCCCTTTTAGGGGAGGTGGCCGAGCAATGCGAGGCCGGAGGGGTGAGTGAAGTAGCCGCCTTCGCAAAATATATCTGACGGAAACTCGCTCTTGCTCTTTTATTCACGCAGCGGTACTAAGCTCTGCCTTCATTTCATTCGGCAGTCGCTAAGTACCGGCGTTCATAAAGGTTTCCTTACAGAGATATTTTGCTTGTGCATTCAGTCACTGCCAATACTGTTACAAAAGACTTTTAATTGGCGTCGTTCATCTTGTTATAGCTGCGGATTTTTGCATAAGTGCTGTTGTTGGCAGCGGTTACTGCAGCAGCAGCATCACCTTTGGCGGCAGCCTGCTGGTTGTTGGTGTACTGCTCCCAGGTGCGGCGGACGGCGCGGGAATTTACAACGGCCTTGGAGGGCTCGGAGTTCTGCTGGCTTTCCTGCTGCTTCATGAAGCGCTGGATACGAGCTTCGGAGCGTTTCTGAGCTTCGGCCTTGGCAGCCTTCTTCTGCTCGGCGGCTTCCCGCTGCTCACGCATTGCCTGCTGAGCTTCGGCTGCTTTGTTCTCAGTCTTCTGCACCGTCTTGCCGGTGCCGGCGATGGGACGTACGGCAGCAGCCCGGCGCTGTACCTCCTCCTGCTGGGCAGGGGTGGCGGCGGCATCGGCCTGCTGAGCACCGGTACCAATCTCACCGGTGGAAATCCGCTCGGCGATAGTGGGGACGGCGGAGACCTCAGCAACAGAATTTTCGGCGATTCCGGGTTTTGCTGCGGCATCACCGGCGGCGGCAGCCACATTGGTTACTGCGGCAGAGCCGGCGGTGGGAGAAGAGCCGCTGGCACCGGAGGCGGTGGACTGGTTTACGATGGTTGGATTGCTGACAGAGTAGGCGGCATCCAGCTGACTGAGGGCGCTGGAGCCGGTGCTGTTGGCAGCTACGGCATTTCTTGCTGCATTATTGGCTGAGAGGACGCCGCTCTCGTGGTCGATGGCGTTGGGGCTTGCCTGCTGGGGCGCGGTGACATTGAGGACGGGGCCGGCGGACTGACTCTCTGCCATACCGGCATTTGGTGCTACATTGGCACCGGACTGACCTTTGGCGGCGTTCATAGCGATGATCTCCTGAGCGGAGCCTTGCTGAGCAGTACCGTTGACGGAGCCTTCGGCGGCCGCAGCCTGGTTGCTGGCGGTCTGAGTTTCCGGGGCAGGGTTGGCAGCGGACATGGAGCCGGTAGCGGCAAGCTGCTGCGCATCATCATTTTCTCCGCCGGCGGACTTTCGGCTGGCGGCAGATGTTTCCTGAGCGGTGGTGATGGCTCCGGCGGAGGACATTCCCTGTGCGACAGCCTTGGCAGCCTGCTGTGCGATAGCCTGAGCCTCGCCGCCGTTACCGGCCTTCTCCAGACTGCTTCTCAGCTCACGGCGGACATCCTCGGCTTCCTGTGCCTTATTGTAGAGGTCTTCGTCATGCTCCTCGATGAAATCCATTTCTTCGGTGGACAGTTCTACACCCTGATAGAGCTTCTGACGGATGGACTGTACCTGCTCCTGAGGATCACCGTTCCGATCAGGGACGGCAGACAGCTCTGCTGAGAAGGCGGGAGCCTCCATTCCGGAGGGACGGCCGACACCAGTGGTCTCGGCAGCGGGGGCTGCAGCAGAGGCAGGCTGATAGGCAGAGGCTGCGCCCTGTCGGCTGATGGCATAGCTGCCCTTAAGCTGTTCGTTCATTCCGTTGACTTGGCTTACGCCGTTGATTGCTTCCGGCATATCAAACACCTCTCCTTGGTTCTATAGCTTTAGAAATTATTCTTCCTAATTATATACACTGACACCTATAAGAATTTTACCCTGCGGCTGTCAATCAGTCAAGAATATTAGTGTTGTGATATAAAAGTTGGGACTAAACTACCGACCTATACACCCTTAAACGATGTGTCAAAAGCCTCCCATTCAGGGGAGGTGGCCGAGCGTAGCGAGGTCGGAGGGGTTATATAATGCATATAGATTGTAAAAAAATGCCCCCCTTAAGGAACAAAAAAACCGCCTCATAAGAGACGGTGTGATTTCTGGCTGGGGTAGCTGGACTCGAACCAACGAATGCGGGATTCAGAATCCCGTGCCTTACCAGCTTGGCGATACCCCAGTGACGTGAACAAGAGATATTATATTGTATTCATTGTTGATTGTCAACAGGTTTTTAGAAATTTTTATTTTAACCCTCTCCTTTGGAGGAGGGGGCCGGCGAAGCCGGTGGGTGAGGTTATCACGGTGCTAATATGAATTTGGATTGCATTTTCCGGAAACCCTGCATTATAATGGGGCAAGAGTGTTTTGTATGAATAAGAGGAGAATTTCAATGTCTGTTTCTATCAACTATGTACGCAACAAAAATATCTCCACCGCTCCCGGCCCTGACTGGCTGACTATTTCAGCCGGCACAGAAGTCCGCCGCCTCCATGAGAGCATGGCGGCATTTGCACCCACGGAGCTGAAAGCTTTGAAAAATCTGGCCAAGCACCTTGGCGTAAAGGCAATATATGTGAAGGACGAGTCCACCCGCTTTGGCCTGAAAGCCTTCAAGGCTCTCGGTGCCAGCTGGGCGATAACCAGAGTCATCTGTGATAAGCTGGGCCTCGACTATCGTACCGTCACCTTCGATGAGCTGCGCTCCGAGAAATATCGGGAGGCCATTCAGCAGATGGTCTTTGCCTCAGCTACTGACGGCAATCACGGAAAAGGTGTTGCCTGGACTGCCCATGAGCTTGGCTGCCAGGCGTATATCTTCATGCCCCGGGGTACGGTAGAGGCCCGTCGGGCAGCTATCGTTGCAGCGGGAGCAACCGAATGCACCATCACTGACATGACCTACGATGATACTGTCCGCATGGTGGCAAAGAGAGCCGCGCAGGAAGGCTGGACTGTGGTGCAGGATACATCATGGGAAGGGTATGAAACTGTTCCCCGTCATATTGCCGAGGGTTACATGACCATGGCGGCAGAGTCTTTGGAAGCGCTTCGTGAATACGAGGGAGATGACAACGCCATGCCTACTCATGTATTCCTGCAGGCTGGCGTCGGCGCTATGGCCGGCGGCGTGGCCGGCTACATGGTGAACGCGGCCGATGAGGCGGGCAAACCGAGACCGGTCATCAGTGTGGTGGAGCCGAACGAGGCCGCCTGCTTCTACGACACGGCAGTCATCGGAGACGGAGAGCGTCATCCGGCAGGGGGCAACGCCACTACCATTATGGCAGGACTGAACTGCGGCGAGATTGCGCCGATGGTCTGGCCGGTGCTGAGAGACTTCGCTTCATATTATCTTGCGATGGATGATTACGCGGCCGCCGAGGGAATGCGCCAGCTGGCTCATCCGATAGGAGACGACCCGGTGGTGGTCGCCGGAGAGTCCGGCGCATCCGGCTTCGGAGCCGCCCGCCTGATACTTGCCCATGAGGAGCTGAAGCAGCTCAGAGACGAGATGGGTTTCGACGAGAACAGCATCGTCCTTCTCTATAATACAGAGGGCGACACCGACCCGGAAAACTATCGACGCATTGTTGACGAGGGAGCCTATCCGCTGCCCTGAAAAATTTTACACAAGTCCTAAAGTAGTCTAAATATCCCACGATAAATTTGTTGGAAAACAATTTTTATCGTGGGATTTTTTCGCTTTTTCGGGGAAGGTTGCCTAAGGTCGGAAGGGAAAGTATCCCTAAGTTATTCGGCTTTTTGCGATTATATTTATGGCAGAGCATGATTTGAGGCAATAGCTCAGCAAGCAAAGGTTTAGAGGAATAATATGGCAATGACGATAATGCATGATTCAGCTACGATGAGTGCGCTGACTCAGGTCAATATCAATATTGCAAAACAGAATAAAGCTATGAAGCAGCTTGCCCTCGGTGAGCGGCTTACTTCTGCTGGAGATGGTGCTGCTGAGTATTCAATCTCGGAGAAAATGAAAGTTCGGATGCGGGCGCTCAACCAGGATCGAAATAATGTACAAAACGGTGCGTCCATGCTTCAGATAGCCGAGCGGGCTATTCAGAGTCAGATTGATATCCTTCGTGGGGTCAAGGCAAAGGTCATTGAAGCAAACAATGACACTAATACCGACGAAGACAGAGCAACTATTCAAAAAGAAATTGATCAGGCATGGGATCAGATGGAGGATATTGCCTATACTACCAACTTCAATGGTAAGTATCTTCTCCACGGGGGGACGAGTGTCGAACGTATTGCTTCCTGGGTGGTCAAGGATATACCGGAATTCATTGATGGCAGCAGCATGGGATTTAATCTCATACACGGTGCAGATAAAAAGAATATCGACGGACAGGAAGGCGATTTTGCTGTCTTCAGTACCTATAGCAGTACCTCCTCTGCAATAAGCAGCTTAACCTTGGACGGACGCGGCACTTTAACCGCATCAAATGCCGTGACCACGAATGGCAGTGATACGGGTACTGCCAGAGTGATGTCTGTTGATTTGGATGGCCTTGCTGGTGCGGGTAAAACCGGTGCCGATTTGGACAATACGGGTTTTTCTATTACATCTTACTACACGGCATCAGGCGGATATAGTACATCTGCCACATACAATTTTATTCTAACGACTGATACATCCCGTAAATATAATAGCACCAGCTACACCGCTATAGCTATAAGTGATACCGATACCATGCCGGACATTGCGGATAAGATTGCAGCCGCGATAAACGGTCATTCGCAATTAAAGACACATGAGACAGCTAATGTAGTGGGTGGCACGAAGATAGAGCTTACATCAAAGGACAGGAACACAGATCCTAACAGCAGCTCCATCAAAAACTATACACTTGCAGCAAAAGACGCTGTAACCTCCGTAAACACCAAAGCAAATGGTGATAGTTCGAAGGCCAGTCTTTCCGGCGGAGCAGATACTGTGGCGGGTGACGGGATTGATAAACCAGGAGACCCAGGCGCCTATGCTGCTTTAACTCTTTCCGGTATCGATGGTGATGGCTTTGAGGTTACTGGTTATGCCAGCCACAAACATTATATTAAGTTTGATAACTCCAAAACATCTACCTACAAATATGAGAACGGTGTTATTTTCGTTAATACCGGCTATTCCGGCAAGCTGACGGACTCCACAGATGGCATTGATGCGGATGTGGATATGATATTTAATGGTACTGGCACTATCAAATTTCAAAGTGCTTATAAAGGAAGCCGTTACAACAGCTATACGGTAAAGAGAGGGTTTGACTATAATTCTCCCGCCACGCCTGCTTATACAAAGGTAACGGCTCTTGGAGGAGAATACCAGAAGAATGTTCCAGCGGGGACAAGTGGTCCCGGTGCTGCCTGGGATTTTGATTTATCTGCATATAATAATAGAGAAGCTGATAAACTTGAGGTCTTCATAAAGGGCATGGTGGGTAAGACTATATCGATTCCCGATACATATTCATCTTCTACATACTCATTTGTTGATACTTCTGATAAGCTGTCCATAGATGCCGTGAATAAAACAAACAGCACATATACCATAGATTTGGGAAAGCTGCGTCAAAAAGTCTCTGGTGGACAAACAATTGCGGATGCATTTGTGGATACCATGAAATCCATATCGAATTTGACGTCGCGCATCGAAAAGGTCACAAATACATATACTGACGGTGGTGGCGATTTGGTCACGGAAACGGTGGGAATGAAAATAAAATCCCTAAAAAAGGGAACCGCCGGAAACGCAGATAAAATTGGCGTTGCCTCGGGCAAGATGAATGAATACTCTATTGATTTTGCCAAGTATCTGCAGGATGCACAGGCTGAAATAGATGCCACCCCAGGTGGGCTGCAGTCATATCTGCATGAGAAAGGTTTTCGTGCATACTGCGCCAGCTGTCCAACGCAGTGGTTTAACTTCGTGTTCAAGGATCCCACGATTCCGATGGATGAAAACAAACCGGCCAGCGGAATAGGTGAATATGACATAATGAATATTGAAATTGATACAACCGGTATGACGGATTACGAATCTCTTCTTGAGGGATTGACAAAACAGGCCTCAAAATATCTGAAAGATCGCAATCATTATATGAACGCAGCCTATGACATTGATACAGAAAGTGGAGTGGGTAAATTCATATTGTATGATTCCAGAAGAGAAGTCCTTAAGAAGGAAAACTATAATAATCTGCAGCCCGACTCCAAGAATGCAAAAATCGCAGATGGCATATTGGACAATGTTGTCAAAGATTACAGGGATGTGTTGGTGGAGCGGCTTGTCATACAGCATACAGATAAGGCAAACCAAAATATTACTGTCAACCTTCCCAATACGACCTTTGAGCAGGTATTTGGCTTCAAAAAAGGCAATTATCAAATATCCGATTTCAATGTCTACACCAGAGAGATGAGAGACGCGCTTCTTGGCAAGGCAAAGACGGATACTACTCCGGAGGAGAAGGGTTGGCTTGATACTGGTCTTGACTATCTGACCGGAGCAGTTACACTGGCTGGCGCGCAGATTACCCGTATGCACGAGGCTGAGGCTAATATCGTTACCGAACATGAAAATACCACCAATGCCGAGTCCGTAATTCGTGATACTGATATGGCTATGGCAATGACGGAATTCACGAAGTACAATGTCCTCGCTCAGGCAGCTCAGTCAATGCTTGCGCAGGCAAATCAGAACTCATCCAATGTTCTGTCCTTGCTGCAGTAAGGCAGCAAACAAATAAGACAAATAAAAAGAGCGGCTATGCCGCTCTTTTTTGTGCGTGAAAGGTTACTTTTTAGAGAAACTGATAAAAATGAGTGAAGTCAATTCACATAAACAATATCTTGCTTGCACACCACAGGAGCATCAGTCCCATGATGGTATTGAATGCTGTCCAATGGCGGCGGCAGAAGGGCATCAGAGCGTGACCTGCGAAGGTCCAGATGATGTTGCCACTGCCGGCACCGCCTGCCATGGTGATAGCGAAGAGAAGTACCGTGAAGGTACTGTAGCTGCCAAGGGGCAGGATGAAGCCACTGAAAGCGGCAACGCCCAGCATGAGTACCTTGATATTGAGGAACTGAAGCAGGAATCCATCCCGATAGGTCAGCGGCTTCTCACCCACATCGGCGTTCTCTGCACCCTCGGCGGGCGGCTGACGACGGACTGTGAGATAGGCCAGATAGAGTATATAGGCGGCGCCGACATACTTCGCATAGGGGACGATGCCCGGGAGCATTGTTCCCAGCGTGCTGCAGCCGAATCCGCAGAGGAGCATGACGGTGATGAGTCCTGACCATATCCCCAGGATGAGGGGGCGCAGTGGCTTGGCTCCGAACTGTCCGGCGCTGGCCAGCAGTAGGACATTGTTGGGTCCCGGTGACCAGCCACCGGTAATGGCGTACATGACGAAGCTGATATATGTTGCTGTATCCATAAAACTTACCTAATACAACTTTCATATAAAGGAGCTGAGAATAAAGAATGGCGAAAACATTTGTCACGAGTCGGAGCCTCCCCTGTAGGGGAGGTGGCCTGCGCAGCAGGTCGGAGGGGTGAAGCTGCAGCAATGACTTGTCTAGTCACCCCTCAGTCAGCTTCGCTGACAGCTCCCCTAGAGGGGAGCCTTTCTTATGTGACATTCGCGCAAACGGTTTTCTTACAGCCATTATTCATCAGCATTTACATTAAGGGAAAGGCTGTGAAAAATGATTGCTCATTTTTCACAGCCCTTGTTTTTATTCCTGAGTGAAGGCGTTGACCAGCTCGCGGGCATCCTTTTCGCTGTTGCCCAGCTCTACCAGTCGGCCGATGTACCACTCGGCTACATCAGCGGTTGCTGCCTTGAAGCCGGCGGTATCGATATCCTTTGTCTCGATGACATTGATGACTTTCTTTTCCTTCCAGTTCTTGATGAGAACATCGCATTCATAGCGGTTGATAGCACGCTGGTATCTTACCGCCTTCATGGCGTTCTCCTCTACGACCTTCTGCTGCTCCGGAGTCAGCTTGTCGAAGACACCCTGATTCATCGCAAAGAACAGGCAGTCATAGTAGGCGTTCCAGAGGGAAATGTTGCCCTGTACGTCCTGTACGGAGGCGGAGGAGATAGCCGGCAGCGGGTTCTCCTGACCTTCTACGGTGCCCTGCTGGAGAGCGGTGTAGGTCTCGCCCCAGTTCATGTTGGTAGCATCGGCGCCCCACTTCTCATAGCTCTTCATGAGGAGGTTGGAGCCGGCTACACGGATTTTCTGCTGCTTCATGTCGGCTACGGTCTTGACCGGCTTCTTGCTGGTGGTCAGCTGACGGAAGCCGTTCTCGGCGATACCGAAGCAGTGGAGGCCCATGCCTTTGAGGATTTTCTTCATCTGGTCGCCGCCGGCGCCGTCAAACTTCCTGTCTACATCATTGTAATCCTTGTAGATGTAGGGCAGGGATATAACATTGAAGCGCTGGTCGAAAGCGGAGTAAATCAGGTTGGAGTGCATGGAAATCTGAACGACAGAGCCGTCGATAAGTGCGGAGATACCGCCCTTCTGGTTGCCGTTGGTGAGGGCATCGGCTGCGCCGTCGACCTTTACGACGACCTTGCCGCCGGAGGTCTCGGCCATGAGAGCGCCGAAGTAGCGGCCGGCCTTTGCCCAGGTGGAGGCGTTACCGGTGGAGCAGGCGAAGTGCCAGGTCTGCTGAGCGAACTCAGGGCCGTTGTACTTTACTGCATCCTTCTTGGGATCGTAGGTCTCATTGTCGTATGCCTCGATGGTGTTCTCGGCGCTGATGGTGCCGCGGACGACCTTCGGGCCGCTCTGAGTGCTGTCCCTGCCGCCGATAGCCAAGAGGGATACCTGCGGGATGTAGGTTACTACACCGAGTACTACGAGGCAGCTGATGACCATGGGCATTACAGTGCGACTGATTTCCGGCATGGTGACCTTGATGCTCTCGCGGATCTTCAGACCGACAGCCACGAAGAGGTTTACGCCGACCGGCGGGGTGACCTGACCGATGGCGAGGTTTACAGTAGCGAGGATACCGAAGGCGACGACGCTGTAGTCGAGAGCCTGGCAGACCGGCAGCATGATGGGTACGAAGATGTACATGGCGCTGTTGGCGTCAATGAAGCAGCCGGCGATAAGGAAGATGACATTGCAGATAAGGAGGAATACTACCTGATTGGCGCTCATACCAAGGAGGAGATTCTCAGCGGCATCGGAGATGCCGAATACGGTGCAGACATAGCTGAAGAGAGAGGCGGAGCCGATGATCAGCATGATGGAGCCGGTGGTCTTGGCACTGTCTACTATGAGGTCATAGAGGTCGGAGACCTTGATTTCCTTGTAGATGAACATGCCTACGAAGAGACCATAGACGACGGCTACCGCAGCAGCCTCAGTCGGGGTGAAGATACCGCCGTAGATACCGCCGAGGATGATGACCGGCATGAGGAACGCCCAGAAGGCATCCTTGAAGGCAGCGGCTCTTTCCTCAGAGGTGGCTTCCTCACGGGAGGCGGGGATATTGTGCTTCTTTACCTCATACATTACTACGAGGATAAGGGCAGCGCCTACTAGCACGCCGGGGATGATACCGGCCATGAACATATCACCGACGGAAGCACCGGTGATGGATGCGTAGACGATGTAAGCGATGGAAGGGGGGATAACGATAGCGACAGAGCTGGCAGTAGCCATCAATGCGCTGGCGAAGGGAGCGGAGAAGCCCGCATCAATCATCGCCGGGATGAGGACGGCACCGAGAGCGGCAACAGTAGCCGGGCCGGAGCCGGAGATGGCACCGAAGAAGCAGGCAACGATAACGCAGACGATAGCGATACCGCCCTTCTTGTGGCCGATGAGACTGTCAACGAACTTGACGAGGCGGGTAGAGATACCGGCCTTCGCCATGATGTTGCCGGAGAGGATGAAGAAGGGGATGGCCAGCAGCAGGAATTTGCTGATACCCGAGTAGGTATTGGTAGCGATTACCAGCAGAGACTGACCGGAGGCCAGAATAGCCAGAGCCGAGGAAGCACCAAGGCAGATAGCAATAGGAATATCCAGGAAAAGAAGGATGAAGAAGGAGATAAAGAGAATGCCGGTTATCATTATGCTTCCTCCTTTTCATCGCAGTTGAAGTCAAGGCAAGCCTCGATGAGATGCAGAATCATGCATACGCCGCAGATAGGCACGAAAGAGCAGAAAATCCACTCGGGCCAGTGAAGTACATAGGTGCGGACACCGCCCTCCAATTGAGCCATCATATAGATGTAGCCCTGCTGAGTGAGGAGAGCACAGTAGATGGCGCAGACAGCAGTGGTGACCAGCTTCAGCGTCTTCTGGGCCCCCTCACCGGCGTGCTGGGACAGGAGAGCCAGACTGATGTGGCTGTTGTCGCGGCAGCAGAGAGCCGAGGCGAGAAGAGAGATGAGTACGAAGAGAGCGATAACCAGCTCCTCCGTAAAGGCGAGACGGATGCCCAGCGCCGGCACCTTACGGGTAATAACATTACCGAAGACCAGCACCAGGGTGACCGCAGTGGTGAGGACGAGAATCAGCTTTTCCAGTCCCGCCAGAGCGTTCATCATTTTTTTGAACCCTGACATGAAAAAACCTCCATAAGTAAAGTTTACAACTTTACATAAAATGTGATGTTGTATACTCTAACACAAAAGGACTCATTCGGTCAATCGTTTTCATGAAGTTTTTTAGATTATTTTCAGAAAGATGAAAAAACTTTATCTTCTAAAAATATTTGTGATACAATAATAAGCAGGATTTTATTGAAAATTCAGAAGCGAGGCGTAGAATATGGCCGATAATCAGAATAAAACAGGGGAAAACACCCTGGATAAATATCCCTGTCTGGCTGAACCGATATCGAATGAAGAAGTTCAGATGACAGACGAGAAAGCATTGAAAATACTCCGCGAGATATTCGACGGCAACCACTTCACCCAGTATGTAGGCATCATCATCGACGAGGTGAGCTACGGACAGGCGAAGCTGCGGCTGCCCATCAATGCGGACATTCACGCCAATCTCACCGGCCATGTTCACGGAGGTGCCCTCTACACACTGGCTAATACTGCTGCCGGAGTGGCAGCTATGAGCACCGGCCGCTTCATTGTCACTCAGAGCATGACGGTGAACTTCAGCCGCAACATTGTTCCCGGCGATACGGCTACCTGCTGCTGCCGGGTCACCCATGCCGGCCGGCGGGTGGTAAATCTCACCGCTGACATATACGACGGCAAGGGACGACTGATGGTGAATGCGGTGGCCACCATGTTCGTCACCGGCTACAGCAGCCTTATTCCGGCAAAGTGGTAATAAGGCGGATAATCGCATATATATAAGGAAGGAAAATATTCTTGAGCAGAAAAAGGATAAATTCAGACCCGAGAAAGGAACGCGGGACGATACCAAGCCGTCATGGCCGCCATGTGAAAAGAAGAGCGCGCCGCGGCTTTATCATAATCGCTGCGCTCCTGATGGTAGCCATGGGAGCGCTGGCAGGCTTCCTTTTCAGCAGCTCTCTGCTGGACAAGGTTGACCCGGGCAATCGTACCGGCGGCCGTCTGAAGAAGCAGGAACTTCTGGTGGCAAAGGACAAAGCCACCATTCTCATCATGGGCGTAGACACCCGTGAGGACGATGTGGGCCGCTCCGATACCATGATGGTAGCGGCGGTAGACCCAAAGAAGAAGCAGGCGTCTCTCCTCTCTGTCCCCCGTGACACCCGCGTTCACATTGAAGGCTACGGCTACGAGAAAATCAACGCTGCCTTCATGCTGGGCGGCCGCAAGCTGGCCCAAAGCACCGTGGAGGATTTTCTGGGGACACCTATTGACCACTATGTGATGATTAATAACCGGGCTTTCAAGAAAGTCATTGACGCTATCGGCGGCATCGATATCGATGTAGAAATGCGCATGGACTATGAAGACCCCTGGGATGATGACGGCGGACTTGTCATAGACCTGTACCCCGGCTATCAGCATCTCAACGGCAAGCAGGCTATCGGCTATGTCCGCTACCGTGACGAGGAAGGCGATATCGGTCGTATCGCCCGCCAGCAGAAATTCGTCAAGGCGGTCATGGAGAAGGTAACCAGCCCCGGCATCATCACCGACCTGCCGGAGATTGCCTCTGTAGTCTATGAGAATATCGAGACGGATATGTCTCTCCGTCAGCTGCTGGAGCTGGCCGGGGCATTCAAAGAGGCTAAGAGTCAGGGGCTGAAAGCCGAGATGATTCCCGGCGAGCCCTACGACAACCCGGAGGACGGACTGAACTACTGGGTACCCAGTATCTACACTACCCGTGAAATGGTTGCCGATGTTCTGGGTGTGCCCATGAACGGTGCAGCAAAGCGGGCAATGGAAAACGATGCGGCCGAGTATGCTGCATCCCTGCCGGCACATATTCGTGACAGTGTATCGGTGGACGACAGTGATGCTGCTTCCGTAAAATCCGGCAAGTCGGTAAAGTCGGATAAGACGAGTAAAAAGGAAACCGTCAAGAGCGAAAGCCGTACCGCAAAGAAAAAGAAATCAAAGCCTAAGGCTCCTGCGGTAAAGGATGAGGAAGAAGAACGCCCCACCGAGACGGCAGCCAGTGACCGTGACAGAGATGAGCGGAGAGAATCGGCAGAGGACTCGGAGGAAAGAGAAGTTGAGGAACGGAAAAAGTCCGCAGATGATGCCGAGGATAAGAAATCTTCCGAGGACGAGGACTCTGAGGAGGAGCGCCCTGCGGCAAGGAGGACGGCTCCCGGTCCGGCAGTCTCTCCCAGCATGAGGGGCGGCAAGGGCAGATAAAATAAATAATTTTTCCAATAAAAAAGACTGCTGTTCAGCAGTCTTTTTTGTATGCAGCATTATTCGTCTGTTTTCTGGAAGGAAGGTGAGTCTGTCGGCTCCGGGGTAGCCGAGCCGTAGGCCCGTACCGGGTGACCGTAATCGTCGAACTCCGTGGTGTATCTGATTCGGTACGGCAGCCGATCCTTGGTGAGCGGCAGCACTGCCTCCAGTCTGGGTACGCCGGCATCTATCTGACGATGCCACTCCCGGTACTGCTCGGCTATCTCCGGGGGGAATATTCCGGCCTGTATCGCGCTGTCCGGATAATTCGTCACCAGAGGCGGCATTCCCAGCTCTCTCATGCATCGGGCGCAGGGACGCATCTCGTGGGTTGCGACGGTGTACTCCCAATAGAATATCTTCAGATGCTCGCTGGCAGCGGAGAAACGGCGGCTGGCATCCTCCATCTGCCGGATATAGAGCTTCTCGGCGGTGACATTGCGGATGGCGGCGTAGAAAAGGAAACTGCCGCGGCTGGAGCCGACCAGCCGCAGGGTCGTTCTGATTGCCACATGGTCTTCGCCGCAGTTGGAGCTGGTGATATTCCTCCAGGTGTCAACATCAACGCTCTGCTTCGTCTTAATGGCCTGCTCGATAGCCTTCACATAGGCTATCTTTTCCTTTTGGTCCATGCCGGCCAGCGGATTTGACCGCAGCACTTCTTCTTCGCTGAGATTCATCCCCAGCTCCGTGAGATACTTGGGATTTACCCGCAGCAGCTCAAGGTCGCCGTTCCAGTAGTATTCAAACAATGCGGCGCCTCCGGCAAAATGGGAGAAGAGCATAGACTCCAGCGTATCTTCTGACCAGAATGCGCCGGGGTCAAGATGGTCAACAAGACTTAGTACCGGCGACAGCTCACCGAGATGGGAGCCCTTCAGCTCATTGACGAAGGTTTCCTCGTCAACCGGTGTGGAGTAGAGATAGCCCTGAATATTCTGACAGCCAACGGACTGGAGGAAGTCTGCCTGCTCGCGGCACTCGACACCCTCGGCGATGAGCGGCAGGCCGAGCCAGCTTATCATCCGCACTACTGCGGCGACGATGGTGCCGCCTCTGTGCTGGGGGGCATCTTCCCGCTCGGAGGAGAGGAACTTCATATCCAGCTTGATGATATCGAAATCAATGTCTTTCAGTACGCTGAGAGAAGAGAAGCCGCTGCCGAAATCATCCATTGCCACCTGATAGCCAAGAGCGTGGAGACAGCTTACTGCGTTGCAGATTGTTTCCGTGTCGCTGCCGGCGGCGGACTCGGTAATCTCCAGCCGGAGATACTTCTGGGGAACCTCATACCGCTGGCGGATTTCTTCCAGACTGTCGAAAAAACCGGGAACAGACAAATCCCGCCGGGACAGATTAACAGAGATGGGAACCATACGGATGTTGTCGTCCAGACAACGGCGGATAAAGGAGCAGACCTTGTCCAGCACATAGAGGTCAAGCCCCGTCACGAGGCCGCACTGCTCCATAGCCTGTATGAACAGACCGGGCGCAATTATCCCCTTGGTGGGATGGCGCCAGCGCACCAGCGCCTCGGCGCCGATGAGCCGCTGAGTCGTGTGATTGTACTGGGGCTGATAAAACGCAACAAACTGTCCGGATTCCAGAGCAGGACGCAGCATCTCGACGATAACATCGGGGGCTGTCATCTGCGAAGACTTCTCTTCCGTAGGCATTATCTCATCTCATTTCTCTATTAAACGCGAAAAACATCATTCCTTGCTCAGTAAATATGTCTGCATTATAGCATAGAATAGTTAGCCTGTCTGTAAATTGTCAGAAATTTTTTAATCTTAATACTTTACAATCTGGCGAGACAAATTACTTTTTGGAGGATGGACAGCGAAGAGATACGAATGAGTTCTGTGTGTCAATTCAATGACCCATCCAGTGGCGAAGGCGGTTTGCAAAGCGGGACGGATGAGTTTCGCATATCGGTCTAATGACCTTCTCCTATGGAGAAGGTGGCTCGCGAAGCGAGACGGATGAGGTCCGTCCGGCTGATTGTCATATAAATGTTGACTTTTTGACTAAAGGTGATATAATGAAGCCTGCAGAAATGCACACGCCTCAAGGCGCCCATTAACGGGGATGTAATGGGTTCGACGGGGGTAGCTGGTGCATCGTAAGCGAGCCGGAGCCTCCGTCCACTCCGTAAAAAGGCGGAAGTCCTTTAAATATAAAGGCTAACGACAACTACGCAATCGCAGCCTGATTTGGCTGCCCTCTCACTCGGCAGAGCCCGCGCTCTGAGCAGAGAGGCCAAACAGCGGGATTACCTGTGTAAGAAGCTCCGACTTACGCCGGGAGAATCAAGGAGATCGCCAAAGGATGGATTGCCCCTGAACCGTCTCAGGCTAAAACTAATCAGTGGCTGCGCTCGGAGAAGTCGGTGAAACAATGCCTTCGGACAGGAGTTCGATTCTCCTCATCTCCACCAACAATTAAGACGAACAGATAAAGTTCGCCTTACACATAGAAAGACCGCTTAGCGAATTGCTAAGCGGTCTTTTCGTATGTATTGGTGATATTTTTATTTTATCTTGCCCATACAGGCATCGGGTCAATCTTTATATCCTTGATACCGTAGTAGACGCACAGGCCGCCTTTGCTTACTCCATTGTAGAAGTCGATGAAGAATACATGGCGCAGCGCTCTGTCGCGCAGGAGAATCGGCGGCAGGACGGCCACCTTTTCACCTCTGTCCGCGGCTTGCTGAATCATTGTCATCCGTGTCTCATGCTCCTGAGTTATCGTGTACAGGATAGAAACCGAGGAGATGATGGTGAAGGCAGACAGGAACAGGGCAGCTCCCTTCAGCAGCCGGCTGATTTCCGGCAGCCGGAGCTTCTGCCGGACGACCGGCAGGCCAAGCAGAACCAGCGTGGCGATGATAATCATCGAAGCGGAGCCGAAGGATGCCCGGCCGGGGAATGTGGGAGCCGCAATCATAACAAAGTTATTGAAAATCGCCAAAGCGGCCAGAAAGAATACATACCCAACGCCGTCGTATTCATTGGCAATCTTCATAGCCGGGACTTTGTTCTTCATGGATTTCAGTACATCTCCGGTGAGTCCGATTTTGTCCCGCAGACTCAGGTAGATGAATATGATGAAGAACCAGTATATGGCCATCTGCTCGAACTGATCCATTACATTGGCAAACAGCAGGTATGTGTTTGGCTTCGCCAGCCCTGAGGGACTAATGATGAAATTCACGATAGCATCGTGAAGGGTGTGGGCAACAAAGCCGGTAGTGAAATAGGACAGAGTAGTAACGGCCGTGAAGGCAAGGAGCAGGAAGTGTCCGTTGTTCAGTTTGCCGGAGGGCTGGAGCGCCACGCCCTCATGGGACAGATAATCCGCTTTGATGATGTGCCAGCAGAGCAGCGCCAGCAGCACGGCCGGCAGAACGAACAGAAGCATATCGCCGTTTCCACTGAACTGGTTGCCGATGTGGCGCATGATGGTTCCGAAGGTGCCGGCGTGTCCGCCCTGCTGGGTGTATCGGACATAGTTGCCGGGAGCGGCCAGCAGGCCTATCAGACCGAGGAACGCACCCACGACGCCGGCAGGCATCCAGCCAGGCATATCATTGCGGAATTTGTAGACAAGCGTGCAGACTGCACAAAGGAGAAGATTTGTGACAGCCAGATTTTCTACCGACCAACCGGCCAATATGCCCAGAAGGAGCATGAGGGGAATCATCAGTCCGCAGGAGCAGACCTTCTTCCCGGCTGCTTTCAGATTGTACGGTAGCAAAAACAGGGCAACGCAGAAGCCGGACCATAGGTATACGGTGGAGCCGCTTTTCCAGATGGCAACTTCACCGAAATGCGGCAGGCAGAGCCAGGCCAGCAGACCGGCCGACAGGAGAAGCGCCGGCTCCTTGGGGAATTCCGTTGACCGTTTGGCGTGCATGTAGAGCAGGATTACAAAGCCGGTGAAGATAAGGGCATTGGCTATGTCAAACCACAGCTTGCCGAGCCAGAGAAAAAGCACCAGTCCGAATACAGTCACCATGCGGCCACCGTGGAGAAGGTAGTGGTTCCAGCAGGAGGAGAATGCATCCTGAAGAGAAGCGACATGGACAGGAGTATTCCAAATGAGAGAATAGTCGAAATCATCCCGATGAATCGGCATGAGAATATTCAGCAGGAGCATTACTGAAAAAATTCCCAGCAGGATAACGATTGTTTTAGTTTTACCTGTATTATCCATAGAGGTTACTCCTTTCTCACAGCAGTGCCGGCGCGCTCCCGACAGACGGAAACAGGGCGGTAAATAAATTTTTCACCATTATATTCATCCACCAGATACAGCGGTCTGTCCTTGCTCTCACCGAAAATTTTTCCGAGATACTCGCCGATGATGCCAAGAGACAGGAGCTGGATGCCGCCAAGGAGCAGCAGTGTCACCATGATGGTAGGATAGCCGGCTACCGGATCGCCGTACAGAAGTACCGTGATGAATATGTAAATCATATAGCATAGAGCTAGGACGGAAACACCCAGCCCCAGGACAGAAGCAATCTTGAGAGGTACTGTCGAGAAGGAGGTGATGCCTTCCAGCGCCAGCTTCAGCAGAGCCATGAAGCTCCAGGTGGAGGTGCCGGCAAACCGGGGCAGTACCTCGTAAGGGAATTCCTTTTTGTTGTAGCCAATCCATGTGTAGATGCCCTTTGTGTAGCGATTGGTTTCCCGCATGAGCCTTATGGCCGCCACACAGCGTTTGTCAAGGAGGCGGAAGTCTCCTACATTTCGCTGTAGAGGATAGCGGCTGACCTTCTGATAGAAGTAGTAGAACAGATTGGTAAAGTTCCTCTTGACCCAGCTTTCATCCGCCCGGTCCACCCGTCGGCCGCAGACATCGTCGTAGCCCTGACGCCAGTATTCCACCATCTCCGGCAGCTTGTCCATGGGGTGCTGCAGGTCGGCGTCCATGATGACTACCGCATCGCCTTCGGCGTAATCAAGTCCAGCCAACATGGCAGCCTCCTTGCCGAAGTTGCGGGAAAAGCTGATGTAGGAAATGGACTCATCCTGGCTGGATAGCTCCTGCAGCAGTGACTTGGTATTGTCATGGCTGCCGTCGTCGACGAATAGACAGGAGATGCGGCAGTCAGGGATTTTGATACCTTTGACCTGCCGGTAGAATTCCGGAATGTTTTCCTGCTCGTTGTAGCAGGGAACAATTAATGTTACATTATCCATTGTTTCACGCTCTTGCGGTGCATAAATCTCTGAAATTAGCGATGCGGATATTTTTCAGGAGTTTATCGGTGGGGGGAGTACACACCGAGGCAAGCTCTGCCTCGAAGTCATGCTCCCAGCCGCAGTCCTTCTGAAGAACGGTGTTATCGGTACCGGGATGCATCATTATCTCAGTGGTGCCTTCCCGGAGCTTTCCGATAATAGCGGAAAAGTCAGCCAGATTTACTGCCCGGCCGGCAACATTTCCGGCGAAATATTCAGTGGTGACAAGGCCTCTGGATTTTGCCTTTTGCCGGGCCATTACAGCCATGAATCGCAATCCTGCCCGTCCGATGACGCTGCCCAGCCTGTCTTTGCCGAGGCCACCGTTCAGAAAGAGCCCGGTAGCCGGTACGCGCATTGCTTTTATACCGGCCTTGCAAGCGATGTCCAGAGCAATTTCGGTGATGCCGGGGAGACTGTGGATATGCTGGTGACTGTCGAAGTGGGTGAGGCTGACGCCGGTGGCTTCCAGCTTGGTCAGCTGGGCGGCAAGCTCCCGCCTTACCTCATCCATGTTTACCTTCCCTTGAGCATACCGCTTGACAAACAATCCGTAGTTATCATAAAACAGCCCATTTTCTGCCACCAGTGACGGAATCTCCGCCGGGGGAAGGATGGGGTTGCCGTTTACAAGTGTGAAGTGTATGCCGAGACCAAGGTCAGGATGACTCTTCGCTGTTTCTATGGCATCGTCAAAGGCAATGCCGCCGGGCATAACGGTGGCAGAGCGAAGGCAACCTGTCTCTGCAGCCTTTTTTACTGCTTCATTTATTAGTCGGTGCCGGCCAAAGTCGTCGGCATTGACTATTATCTGATACAAATATATCAGCTCCTAACATTAACTCTAACTTCTTATGATAACAATTAATCCTTCTAAAAACAATAGGTGTTTCCGGTAATGGGAAGGGAAAATCTTGTCCTGCAGATAATCATCTTCGCGATAAAGAAGTGCCGCCATTACAAGGAAAATATTCTTAACAATCCCTTCGGTCAGTGATATACTAGCATGATAGTTTGCCTGTTATAAAATTGCAGAAAAGGTTGATTGAATTTGAGTCCGAAAACTAGATGCCACATATTGCTGCTGATTACTGCCGTTGCCTGGGGCTCCGGTTTCCTTGCACAGAAGGAGGGAGCCAGCCTTGAGCCGTTTACCTTCAACGGGGTACGATTTCTTTTGGCGGGACTGCTGCTTATCCCGGTGTTTCCATTGCTGGACAGATTCCGTGGATTCACCAAAGACGGACAGAGTACCGTAGGACGAAAAAGTGTTTTTTCGAAGGCCGAGCTGCTGGCGGGACTGATTTGCGGACTGGTACTGTCTACAGCGGCAAATCTTCAGCAGGTGGGAATGTTCTATCAGGCTGACGCCGGCAAGGCGGGATTCATCACTGCTCTGTACATCATATTTGTTCCCCTGCTTGGTCTGATAACCGGCCGGAGAATCGGTCTGCTTATATGGGGCTGTGTCCTCTTGGGAATGTTTGGCTTTTACCTTCTGACCATGGCCGGACAGGGAAATCTGAAGCTGGAGCCGGGAGACTTCTTTATTCTGTTCTGCTCAATCATTTTTGCCGGGCACATCATGATAATGGAACGATATTCTCCCGGTCTTGACGGAGTGCGGCTGGCTTCTGCCCAGTTTATTGTGGCGGGCCTGTCCAGCCTGCTGGTAATGGCGCTGATAGAGCATCCAACCTTCGAGGCGGTTTACGCCTGCCGTCATGCAATCCTGTTCGGGGCTCTCGTTTCTACCGATATCGGATATACTTTGCAGGTGGTGGGCCAGCAGCACGCCGATCCGACGATAGCCTCCCTGCTTATGAGTCTGGAGGCGGTGTTTGCCGCCATTTTCGGCTGCATTTTCCTGGGCGAAGTTTTGACTATGACGGAAATCATCGGCTGCGTGGTAATCTTCGTAGCAGTCATAATCCCTCAGATTATCGACAGCCGTCAATAGATTTTTCCTTGTAAATAATGAAGGAAAATGCTAGGATTGTTATTGTTTTAAGTGTGATTTCAGAGCAGAAGGCAGGTGTCTTTAATGAAACTTCTCGTATGCGGTGGTGCCGGCTATATTGGTTCCCACATGGTAAAGCGTTTGTTGGAGAATAATATTGAGCCGGTGGTGGCAGATAATCTGGCTACCGGTCACCGGCAGGCCGTCCCTGCAGATGTGGCGTTTTATAAAGGCGACATCAGAGACGGAGCTTTTCTCGACAGGGTGTTCCGGGAGAATGATATAGACGGTGTTATCCATTTCGCTGCCGATTCTCTCGTAGGAGAGAGCATGAATGTACCTCTTAAATATTTCGGCAATAATGTGGGAGGTATGCAGTCTCTTCTCGAGGCGATGATTCGGGCGGATGTGGACAAGCTGATTTTTTCCTCTACGGCGGCCGTCTACGGCGAACCGGAGAGTATCCCCATCGAGGAGGAAGACCGGAAGAATCCGACAAATCCCTACGGCGAGTCGAAGCTGATAATGGAGCGGATGATGCGGTGGGTTTGTCTGGCTCACGGCCTTCGGTATGTGGCTCTGCGCTATTTCAATGCGGCAGGAGCGGCAGAGGATGGCACCATCGGTGAAGACCATCCCACGGAGACGCATCTTATTCCCCTGATTTTGCAGACGGCATTGGGCCAGCGTGACCATATAACAGTCTTTGGCGACGATTATCCTACGCAGGATGGTACCTGCATCCGTGATTATATACATGTTACCGATTTGGCGGATGCACATCTTCTGGCCATGAAATATTTGGCAGATGGCAGGGAGTCGGCGGCCTTTAATCTTGGCAACGGTACCGGCTTTTCTGTCAGAGAGATGATTGAGGCAACGGAGAAGGTTACCGGCAAACCTCTTAAGGTTGAGATGGGAGCCAGACGGCTTGGCGACCCGGCGCAGTTGGTAGCCAGCGGCAAAAACGCCCGGCGGGTGCTGGGCTGGCAGCCGGAGTACACCTCAGTCGAGGGTATTATCGCAACCGCCTGGCGGTGGCACAGCAATCATCCCCACGGATATGAGGAATGAGAGGACAGCGCCATGAATGAAAACGTGACAAAGAGGAAACGGCAACGGGGCTTCATGCTGCTGGAGCTGGTGGTGGTGATGGGCATCATAGGTGTGCTGGCGGCTATCGCAGTGCCGAAGTTCACCGATACCATGACCTCTGCCCGGACAGCCCGGGTACAGGCTGACCTGCAGGTGCTGAATTCCGCTATTGTAATGCGGATGGCAGAGAAGGGTGCGGCGCCTACCGCTCTTACCGATTTGTCGGACTATGTAAATAACATCGGCGATTTGAAGCCGCCCTCCGGAACAGTTTATCTGAAGGACGGCGGAACGGCCTCGGCGACGGAATATACTCTGGCTGCAGACGGGTCGGAGGCGCTCTTTGCTGGGAAGAAGCTGAGCGAGATAGGAAAGCCGGGGGCATCATCTGGCAGCTAATAAAAAGGCTCCCCTTTAGGGGAGCTGTCAGCGAAGCTGACTGAGGGGTAACCAATAATCAGCCTAGTAGGCTCCCCTTTAGGGGAGCTGGCGCCGGAGGCGCCTGAGGGGTAATAGCTAAAAGAATTCCTTTGAGTACCCCTCCTCCCTTTGGGCACCTCCCCTGGAGGGGAGGCTTTAAGAGGATTTATATTGACGGATGAAAGAGGAGAGGCGCATGAGTGACAGCAAAATTCTCTTTCATTGTCGTTATCAGGCACTGGCAATTATGACAGTGCTTTTTTGCTGTCTGCACCTCCAGGGAAATTTTACGGCAGAGGCGATTACGGCAGCTGTATTTTTGTCGATAACGGCAGCGGTTGACTTGCGGTTCGGGTTGATTCTCGACCGGGTTTCCGCTGCTTTTTTTGTTGCCGTTACCTTGCTGAAGCTGGGGACTGATGCTGATTGGACAGGATGCCTGCTGAGTGGGGCTGCGGCAGGGGGATTTTTCCTTCTTTTGCGGCAGCTGTCCGGCGGAGGACTGGGCCTTGGGGATGTGAAACTGGCGGCATTGCTTGGCTGGTGGCTGGGGCCGGAGCGATGCCTTCTGGCTATAATTCTTTCCTTTATTACGGCGGTGCCGGTGGCATTGGCACTTTTGCTTGGGGGACGGTACGGCTGGCGGTCGGCACTGCCATTCGGGCCGTTCCTGGCGTTGGGCGCCTGGCTGTCGTTCTTGTTTCACGGAGAGATATACACATTTTGGAGCGGCCTATGAGAACGGCGGGAAAGCGGCGGCAGAGGGGATTTGCCCTGCTGGAGCTGATTGTCGTCGTGGGGATAATGGCGGCAGTCGGGGCATTCATTCTGCCGCGGGTGATGGCTCCGCTGGAGGACCGGCTGAATACTGCCTGGCTTGAGCAGGAGGCCCAGCTTATGGCCGAGGATATTCGCTATATGGAGAGACTGGTCATGAATTGCCGGCGAGTGAACGGAGTGTTTCCCTCGGCCGTATCGGAGCCGCTTCCCTATGTCGAAGTGCGTAATGACGGCTATATCCTGATTCAGGGAGACCGGGTGCTTCGGCGACGGCAATTTACGGCGGCTGATGGTGTCACTGTCAGCCGCAACCGCAGCAGGCTGGAATACGAAGCCAACAGTGCAAATACAGCTACCGTTGGTCTGACTCGTAAGGGTAAGACCCGCTATGTTATCGTGGACAGGGAGGGCAGGGTCAGAATTTCCGTGACGAAGCCGAACTGATGGGGGTAAAGATATGAGACGCACAGGAGAGCGGGGCTTCCTGCTGACGGAAACTCTGGTACTGGCCTTTATTGTAATGGCCGCGGCGGTAGCTTACGGCGTGTTTTCCATCGCTTACAGAAGTGCGGCTTCCGGTCGGGAAACAATCTGCGCCGATTATCTGGCTCGTGAAGAGCTTGCCTACCTTGAGGCGGGCAATTTCTCCGGCAGTGTCGGTTGGCTGGGGCCGGCAGGAGAAAATCGGCAGAATGAAATCGACTACACCGTGACGGCAGAGGTGACGGACGCATCAGCCGGAACGAAACGGGCAGAGATAGCAGTGACCTGGCGGCGCAGGGACGGACGGCTGGGAGAGCGGCGGCTTGTCCGGCTGCTGGAGGCACCCTGATGAGAGCGGACTTAAGAAATCGCAGAGGACAGAGGGGACTGTCGCTGCTGTCCCTCATTATAGCGGTACCGCTGCTGACCATGCTCCTTTGGTCGTTGGGGACATTCGCCCTGTCATCGGTGAGAAATTACAACCGTCTTCGGGCGGAGACGGAGCTTGTGTCTGAGCTTAGCTTTGCCATGGAGAGGATCTGTCGTGACCTTTCCTATGCAGAATATATAGATATTAATTCCGTCCGTCTGCGGGTCCGGACTAAGCAGACTGTTGAGGCAGCCGACTATGTGTCCTACAATCAGGATACGGGCAGTTCCTGCCGGCCAATCAGACGAAACGGGCAGCCGCTTACGGGTGACAGTGACGCCGGCAGAGTGGTGATAAAGGAATTCACCTATCGGCAGACCGGCCCCCGTACGGTAGAGGTGGCCATTGCCGGAGAAATAAGAGAGTACAATCTTTTTTATCGGCTTCATACAGCGGTGACCTGTTTGAATGTACCTTAAACTCCGCATTGGCAAATTGTTATATGGGAAGCGGTTGAAGGAAAATTTTCTCATGAGAAAAAATGAACGGGGCTTTGCAGCGGCGTGGGGTGTTCTGTTGCTGGCGGTGGTACTGTTCTTCATGGCTGGAGTCTATGGTCTGGCTGACAGGAGGGCGAAGGGTGCCGCCAGAGAGGTGCTGACCACAGACCTGCGGCTGGCGGCAGAGAGTGGTCTCATAGCGGCGGCAGCGGAGCTGACAGTTGATACATCCCGGCGAAATTTGGTGAACAATGCAGCAGGTGAGGTGGCGTTTTCCACGATTACGGAGGGGGACATCACTACCACCGTATTTCTGAAGAAGGACGGCTCCGGTGGATTCTACGGTCAGGCCACGGCCCAGACAAAGCGCTTGCTGAGCTGGGAGCATAACAGCAAAAATTCCCTCGGTACGAGGGTTATTGGCCGGATAAGTAAAAAGACCGCCCCGGACGGGACGGAAAAATATACGGTGGCATATTGGGAACATTGATATGAGATTGCAGGAAAAACTATTGACCGGTTGGCCGGATAAGGTGACAGCCGGGCTGCGGCGTGACTATTCGGTGGTCTGCGGCATCTATGAGGACGAGGCTGATTACACTGTGGCTGTTATCAGGTCGGCAGGAGAGCCGGCGGCAGTCCGAAAAATAAAAAAAGAAGCTGCCCGTGAGTCCTTTGCCCGGTTTATTTCCGGCTTGGGCTTGAAGCCAGAGGAGATAGCAGGGGCGGTGATGCTGCCGGAGATGGCTCTGCTGGACAGCTACGAGGAACAGCTTGGTGATCTGGGAGAAAAGGAGCTGCCGGGCGCTGCCCGATGGAGCCTTATGACTCGGGAAACGATAATGGAGCGACAGGTCTGGTGGACAGCAACTCCTGTTAATAATGAAGAAAACCTGTCTGGAGTATATCGCATTGAGGCAATATCCCGTGAGGATGGGGAGCGCGGTCTTACGCTGCTCCGTTCCATCGGGGTTGAGCCGATGGCTGTCTTTGTCATGGGCAGGAGGGCAGACCGTGGTACGGACGGCTATGAGGCCGGCTATCGCATTGCGGTCCCGGAGCTGACTGAGCCGGTGACGGCTGACGAAGCACCAAAGAGCAGTCCGGCAGAGCTGGCGGCCTGTTTGCTGTGGGCAGATTTGGGAAGAGGACTGCCGATGAACTGCACCTTTGGCGGAAAGGAGTTGGCGGAAGGAGCGGCAATGAATTTCCTGCCCTTGGAGGAGAGACCTGAGCTGTACCGTTGGCAGCAGGCGGCAGCGGTGGTGCTTGTCGTCTGGCTGATTTGCCTTGGCGGATTTTTCTTTCGTGTTCAGCTGGAGGTCACGGCTGCAAGGACTGCCCTCAGCAGTGAAGAGACACTGCTGAAGCGGCAGGACACGGGCGGGACGGAACGCCGGCAGATGATGGCGGCGGAAAAACGGATAATGACCTTGGAGCGGGAGGCTGTGAGACTGACGGCAGAGCGGCGGGCTGTGTCACCGACTTTGCAGGCACTGGGCGCTCTTACCCCGGTAGGCATCCGACTGACAGAGCTGACTGGGCAGCCGGAGGGTACGATACTTATAAAGGGAGAGACCCGCAGCAGCAAACAGGTAAAAGATTTTATTGAAACATTTCGCCGGAGGATGAATCCTGCGGCAATAAAGCTGAAAAGCATTTCCGAAGCTAAGTCTCCGGCGAGCGGCAGGGGGACAAAGCAGGAGTTTGTCATCATTTTGGGAGAGGAGAAGCAGCCATGAAGCGGCCGATTATAAAGACGGAAAGCCGTCGGCTGCTGCTGTCCCTGGGTCTACTGATGGTTCTGAGCTTCTGTGCATTCCTGACGCTGGTGTGGGAGCCTCAGCAGACGGAGCTGAGTGAGATGGCACTGCGGCAGGCAGAAGTCAGAACCGTCAGAATGGAGATGGAGAATTTTAACCGCCGTCATCCGGAGCTGGAAGATTACAGGGGAAAGCTGGCGGTTCGGCAGGAAAGAGCGGAGCGGTTATTCCTTACGGATGAGGGAGACGCCGACGGATTCTTCCAGAGTGAACTGACAGGCATGGCTGAGTCGGCGGGACTGACGATAGAGCAGATGGCGGCGGGTGACGATAAGGAAGCTGCCGAGGGCGGCAAAGGCGAGAAGAGAATGCGGCCCAGACAGTGCCGATTTACTCTCCGTGGCAGCTATCGGGCGGTGACGGAGTTTCTTACCCGGCTGGAGCAGGGCGAGAGGTTTGCGGCGGTAAAGAGCTGGAAGCTGAAGCGAAGCAGCGGACAGTCGCAGGCAGGAGACCTGACACTTGAGCTGCTGCTGGAGGCGTATGAGCTGAAGCAGGTTTCGCCCCGATAGGCGGCCGAGGCATTCAAAGGTAATGTGGAGAAAATGCCTTGCATTTTTCTGATTAATGGCGTTATAATTCAAAATAGGCTTTTATGCTTATTTTTACAGAAACAAAGAGGTGCTGGATTTGGGAAAGCTGCGTTTTATGACAGCCGGAGAATCTCACGGTCCCTGCCTTACGGCAATCGTTGAAGGCTTGCCGGCAGGCTTCAGGCCGGACATTGAACGGATAAATAAAGATATGGCCCGGCGTCAGCAGGGCTACGGCCGCGGCGGCCGGATGAAGATTGAGACTGATAAGGCCGAGGTTCAGTCCGGCATTCGCTTCGGGGAGACCCTTGGCTCACCCATTACGCTCAGAGTGAACAACCGCGACTGGCAGAACTGGACCGGCCGGATGTCTCAGTTCGGTGAGCCGGAGGGACCGGCAGTCACCGAGGCCCGTCCCGGTCATGCTGATCTGGTGGGCGTGCTGAAGTATGACCGCAGGGATGCTCGTGACATACTGGAGCGGGCCAGTGCCAGAGAAACGGCTGCCAGAGTTGCCGTGGGCGCTCTCTGCAAGGAATTCCTCCGGGCGTTGGACATTGCAGTTGTTTCCCATGTGGTAAACATCGGCGGTGTCACAGTTGACCGCAGCAAGATTGCATCCGAAGCCATCGGCAATACCGACAGTGAGCTGAACTGCTGCGACCCCGCTGCCGAAGAGGCAATGAAGGAAAAGATAAGGACGGCAATGGAGGCCGGCGATACTCTCGGCGGTATCTTCGAGGTCATCGTCAGAAATCTTCCTATCGGTCTCGGCAGCCACATCCAGTGGGACCGCCGTCTCGACGGCAAGCTGGCTCAGGCACTTATGTCCATTCAGGCTATCAAGGGCGTTGAGGTAGGCGAAGGCTTTGGCTACGCCTATCTTCCCGGCAGCAAGGCTCACGATGAAATGTTCTTCGATGAGAATGCCCATGTCTACCGTGAGACAAATCACGCCGGCGGTCTGGAGGGCGGCATTACCAACGGTGAAGAGCTGGTGGTAAGAGCCTGCATGAAGCCGATTCCTACCCTCATGACGCCCCTTCACTCCGTAGACATTCGCTCCAAGCAGCCGGTTCTGGCTTCCAAGGAGCGCAGCGACTGCTGTGCCGTCTCCGCTGCCTCAGTGGTAGGTGAGGCGATGGTTGCCATCACTCTTGCCGCAGAGATACTGGAGACCTTCGGCGGTGACAATCTGGCGGATATCAAGCGGAATATCGCTGATTACAAAGCAAGACTTGCAGCAGAAATGTAAACTATAAAATTTTTACAGACAGCAGAGGAGGTATTATTAATGAAGGAAGCAAGAAACATCGTTCTCACCGGTTTCATGGGTACCGGTAAAACAAGCGTAGGCAAGACCCTGGCCGAGTGGGTAACCTTTGAGTTCTCCGATATGGATGCCATCATCGAGAAGGAAGAGGGCAAGGCTGTACCGGATATTTTCGCCGAGAAGGGCGAGGCATATTTCCGTCAGAAGGAGAGCGAAGTCGCTCAGCGTCTGGCTAAGGGCAACAAGCAGGTCATCGCTACCGGCGGCGGCACGGTGAAGGATCCGAAGAACATGGAAGCTCTCAAGGAAGCCGGCATCATTGTTTGCCTCACCGCTTCCGTTGATACCATTCTCCAGCGTACTGCCGCTCAGGGCGAGCGTCCCCTGCTGGACGCTGCCGGCGATGACCGTAAGGCAGCCATTGAGAAGCTGCTGGCTGAGCGTGAGGCTCTCTACAAGGAAGCAGACTATACCATCGACACCGACGGCAAGACTCCTGACGATGTAGCAGGTGAGATATTCAGCCGCTTCGAGATGGACTCCGTAATGCTCCCCTCTTTCTAATGAAGAAAACGGTCAAATTTGTGTGGAGTAACGCGGTGATGCCTGTAAGGAAACTTTTATGAACGCCGGTACTTAGCGATTGACGAGCCGCAAGGCGAAGTCAGAACTTATGTACCGCTGCGTGAATAAATTAAGCGAGAGCGCGTTTCCGGCAGGCATCACGCGTTTGAATATTAAGTTGTAACGGTATAATATGAAAAAAGATTTTGATATCGTCCGGGTGGAGCTTGGCCCGGACAGCTACGATATAGTAATCGGCAGCGGAGCGCTGGACAGCCTGACGGGATTTGTGGCCGGGAAAAAATATTCCCGCACCGCCCTCGTCATCACCGATACAAATGTCGGCCCTCTTTACGCAGACCGGGTGAAAGCCTTGCTCTCGGCAGCAGGCATGACCGCAGAGGTGGCGACTATTCCGGCCGGAGAGGCCTCCAAGTCCCTAACAGTAGCCGAGGGTGTCTTCACTACTGCAATAGAGGCTGGCCTTGACCGCCACTCTCCGGTGATTGCACTTGGCGGCGGTGTCGTTGGTGACCTTAGCGGCTTCATCGCAGCGACCTATATGCGCGGTGTTCCCTTCATTCAGATTCCCACCAGCCTGCTGGCTGATGTGGACTCATCCGTAGGCGGCAAGGTCGCAGTCAATCACCGATTGGGCAAAAATCTCATCGGCGCCTTTTATCAGCCGGATGCTGTATTCATCGACCTTGACTGTCTGAAGACGCTGCCGGCTCGTGAGATATCTACCGGCCTGGGAGAAATCGTGAAGTACGGCATTATCAGCGATGCGGAGCTGTTCGACTATCTGGAAGAAAACTCCGAAGCAGTAAAACGCCTTGATACAGAGGCTGTCCGTCATCTGATTATACGCTCCTGCGAGATAAAGGCGGATGTAGTAAGCCGTGATGAAAAGGAAGGCGGCCTCCGCCGGATTTTGAATTATGGTCACACCATGGCTCATGCGGTGGAGAAGGAAGCAGGCTACGGATGCTATAACCACGGCGAAGCCGTAGCTATCGGTATGGTCTGTGCGGCTCACATCGGAGCGGCATTGAACATCGGTGACAAGGCACTGCTTGAGAGGATAGAAAATCTCTGCAGTCGGCTGGGGCTTCCCACCAGAGTGGAGAACTGCACCGTAGATAAAATGTATGAAGACATTTTCCACGACAAGAAGACGGTAAACGGCGTAGTAAGCTGGGTACTGGCTCCGCGCCCAGGCGAAACCGTTATCACGAAGGATGTACCGGAGGCAGTCGTGCGGGCGGCTATGACTTACTGCTGTGCCTGATGGCATAGTGGTATCACTTCTCAAATAATTTAAATGTTTTCTTGACAAGAAAAGTACTCATCGTTATAATGTATCGAGGCTGATTTTTTATGGGTATGTTTATTTCCGTGACAGCGCTCCGTGAGACGCCGGGTCAGATGGTGCCGTTTTCATTTAATGTTGATGCGGCAGAGCTTGATGCGGCGGTATCGGTGACTTTTGTCGGCGAAGTGGAGGTCCGTGGGACACTTCAGGCCACCGGCGAATGCTACCGGGCTGAGGGTACTGTCAAATACAGCAAGTCCTTTACCTGTGACCGTTGTCTGGCAGAGACGACGCTGACAGAGACGATTCCCTTCTCGGAGAATTTCTTCCGCAGGGATGGTTCCCGGGGCGATGAAAGCATTCGTCGACCGGCAGAAAAGGGCGAGACGGAGATGAAAGGCGAAGTAGAGACCGACTTTGATGGTGACATCATCGATCTGCTTCCCACCGTCAGTGATACGCTGGTGGCTATCCAGCCCATGCAGAATCTCTGCCGAACCGATTGCCGCGGTTTGTGCTCCAAATGCGGACATGATTTAAACCTCGGCGATTGCGGCTGCGATCGTCGCGTGGTCGACCCTCGTTTGGCCGCCTTAGCCGATTTTTTTAAAGATTGATTGTTGTATGAGAATTAAGGAGGTGTCATAAATGGCAGCACCGAAACGCAAAATGTCCAAAGCTCGTCGTGATTCCCGTCGTGCAAACTGGAAGCTCACTGCTCCTCAGTATGTTCTCTGCCCCCAGTGCCATGAGCCGGTAATGCCCCATCATGTATGCAGCGAATGCGGCTACTATGATGGCAAGGAAGTCATCGCTCAGGAAGCGTAAAAATGCTTTTTGAAAGAGAGCAGGTTTAGCCTGCTCTCTTTTTTTCTTGCAATTTTCACAATTTGCCGATATAATACAAATTTGTATTAGGCTGTCATTACTGTCAGTGTATACTTTGCAGGTCACAGAGCTGTGAGGATGCTGACGGAGGGAGAAAATATTTGAAAATCGCAGTTGATGCCATGGGAGGCGACTTCGCCCCCGAAAAAATCGTTGCGGGTGCTGCAAGAGCAGTCGGGCGGTTTGGCTGTGAAATCGTCCTTGTGGGCGACGAAGAGAAGATAAAAACGCTTTTGGCAAAAGAAAAAGTTGCCGATAACAAAAAAATAGAAATCGTAAACACGACTCAGGTAATTGAGATGCACGAGCACCCGGCTGAGGCTGTTCGTACCAAGAAGGATTCCTCGATAGTAGTGGCGACCCGCCTGGTAAAGGAAGGGAAGTGCGACGCTGTGCTGTCTGCCGGCTCTACCGGTGCGGCAGTAACCGCCGCTCAGCTGATTCTCCGCCGGATAAAGGGCATCGCCCGTCCGACCATTGCTACTCCCATACCCACCAGAGAGGGCGTTACTCTCCTGCTGGACTCCGGTGCCAATGTAGACTCCAAGCCTGAGCATCTCGTGCAGTCGGCCGTGATGGGCTCCATCTATTCCGAGTATGTCTTCGGTATAGAGAAGCCGCGGGTAGGACTGCTGAATATAGGTGAGGAAGAAACGAAGGGCAATGAGCAGGCGCTGCTCACATATCCGCTCCTTCGTGACAATCCCTCTATACATTTTACCGGCAATGCCGAGGGCCGCGACATCCCCAAGGGTGAGTTTGATGTGGTCGTCTGTGACGGCTTCGTGGGCAATGTGGTTCTGAAATTTGCCGAAGGACTGGCGAAGACCATCGTAGAGATGGTAAAGGACGCCATCAAGAACGGCGGCCTGCTGGCCCGCCTCGGCGCACTGCTCATTATCCCGCCCCTCAAGAAGCTGGCAAAGCGCCTTGATGTGAGCGAGTACGGCGGCGCCCCCCTGCTGGGAGTCAACGGCTGCGTTATCATCAGCCACGGCTCCTCCAATGAGAAAGCAATCTGTAATGCAATCGGCGTAGCAAATGAATTTGTAAATAACAATGTCTTGCAACGCATCAGCGATACCCTGGCGAAGGAGGAAGATGCTGAACAATGACAACAGAGAATAAGCGAAGAGCGGCCATTATTGGCACCGGCTTCTATGTTCCCGAGCGGGTCATGACCAACCACGATATGGAAAAAATCGTGGACACCAGTGACCAGTGGATTGTGGAGCGTACCGGTATAAAAGAGCGCCACATAGCTGCTGATGATGTAGCTACCAGTGATATTGCCTACGAGGCAGCTAAGATGGCACTGGACGACGCAGGGATTACCGCCGCAGATTTGGATCTGGTGGTAGTAGCTACGCTGACTCCCGACCATCCCACCCCGTCTACCGCCAGCCTGCTGCAGAAGCGGCTGGGAGCAGACCATGCAGCCGCCTTTGATTTGCAGGCAGCCTGCAGCGGCTTTGTCTATGCCACCACGGTTGCGGCCCAGTTCATCGAGAACGGTTTCTATAAAAATGTTCTCGTTATCGGTGCCGAGACCCTTTCTAAATACATAAACTGGGAAGACAGAAATACCTGCGTTCTCTTCGGCGACGGTGCCGGAGCTGCTGTATTTACGGCAGCGGAGGACGGCAGCGGTATACTTTCCTTCGACCTGGGCAGTGATGGACGGGGTCCTGAGCTGCTGGGCATCCCCGGCGGCGGTACCAGATACCCGGCCAACGAGGACACTATCGCCCGCAAGGTCAACAGAATTCACATGGACGGCAAGGAGGTCTTCCGCTTCGCGGTAAAGGCGCTGCCGGCCACCCTGAAGCGCTCGCTGGAAAAAGCCGGTGCTTCAGCAGATGAACTGACCTGGATCGTTCCCCATCAGGCAAACATCCGAATCATTGAGGCAGCCGCCAAGAGACTGGCGCAGCCCCTTGACCGGTTTGTTATAAATATCGAGCGTTACGGCAACATATCGGCAGCCTCCATACCTATTGCCCTGGCTGAGGCTAACGCTGCCGGTAAGCTTAAAAAAGGTGACCTGGTTGCTCTTGCCGGATTCGGTGCCGGACTTACCTGGGCATCCTGCGTAATGA
Source organism: Selenomonadaceae bacterium (assembly GCA_030523645.1). Classification (GTDB taxonomy): domain Bacteria; phylum Bacillota; class Negativicutes; order Selenomonadales; family Selenomonadaceae; genus RGIG250. Next base: position 52,386 of record JAUNIB010000008.1, on the reverse strand, counting down.
GATGGGCAAAATGACACTTCGTCCGTTTTCGGACAAGGGAGGATTTATAAATGTTCAAAGATAACAAAATTTGCCAGATGCTGGGAATCAAGTACCCTGTATTTCAGGGCGGCATGGCATGGCTGGGCACTGCAGAGCTGGTAGCTGCCGTATCCAATGCCGGCGGTCTCGGAATCATTGGCGCAGGTCACATGCCGCCTGATGTCCTCAAGGCAGAAATCGAAAAGACAAAAGCACTCACCGATAAGCCTTTCGGTGTAAACATCATGCTCATGTCCCCCTTCGTTAAGGAAGTCATGCAGCTGATGGTTGATGAGAAGATTCCGGTTGTTACCACCGGTGCCGGCAACCCGGCAGAGTACATCCCCGCAATGAAGGCCAACGGCACCAAGGTTATTCCGGTCGTTGCCTCTGTGGCACTGGCCAAGCGCCTCGTCCGTACCGGCGTTGATGCTGTTATCGCCGAGGGTACCGAGAGCGGCGGCCATGTAGGCGAGCTTACCACTATGGCACTCGTTCCGCAGGTTGTAGACGCTGTAGATGTTCCCGTTATCGCTGCCGGCGGTATCGGCGACGGCCGCGGTATTGCCGCTGCCTTTGCTCTCGGCGCACAGGCTGTTCAGATGGGTACCCGCTTCGTAGTATCCGAGGAGTGTATTGCTCACGAGAACTACAAGAGCCTCGTACTGAAGGCAAAAGATCGCAGCACGGTTGTTACCGGTCGCAGCACCGGTCATCCCTCCCGCTGCCTCCAGAATAAGCTCACCCGCACCTTCCTGGAGCGGGAAATGGCCGGCGCATCCACCGAAGAGCTGGATAAGCTCAGTGCCGGTACTCTTCGCCTCGCTGCCCGTGAAGGCGATGTAGAGCGCGGCTCCGTCATGATTGGTCAGATTTCCGGTATGATGAATGAGATTAAGCCGGTAGCTGACATCATGGAGGAACTCATTGCCGGTATCGGCAAGGCAGAGGCTGCCATCGGCAAAGCCTGCCTGTAATTGGTCAATATTCATTTAAGGAGAACAAATGAATAAACTTGCTTTTATATTCCCCGGTCAGGGTGCTCAGACTGTCGGCATGGGCAAGGATCTCTATGAGAACTTTGACCTGGCCCGCCGGATGTTTGAGGAAGCCGATGATGCACTGGGCTTCTCCATCAAGAAGCTCTGCTTCGAGGGCCCGGCCGATGAGCTGATGCTCACCGCCAATACCCAGCCGGCTATTCTCACTGTCAGCGTTATTGCTGCCCGTCTGCTGATGGAGGAAGGCGTAAAGCCTGATATCGCAGCCGGTCACAGCCTCGGCGAGTACAGCGCACTGGTTACAGCCGGAGTCATGGACTTCGCCGATGCGGTACGCATCGTAAACAAGCGCGGCCAGTATATGCAGGAAGCGGTTCCTGTAGGGGAGGGCGGCATGGCCGCAATCCTCGGCATTGAGCGTGAAAAGATTGTTGAGCTTTGTGCCGAAGCTTCCCAGACATCCCCGGTTCAGGCAGTAAACTTCAACTGCCCCGGACAGACCGTTATCGCCGGTGCCGCAGCCGGTGTAGAAAAGGCTGTCGAGCTGTGCAAGGCCGCCGGTGCCAAGATGGCAGTAATCCTGCCGGTATCCGCACCTTTCCACAGCACCCTTATGAAGCCTGCTGCCGAGAAGCTGGCAGTAGAGCTGGACAAGATTGAAATCAGAGATGCTGCCTTCCCGGTAGTAGCCAATGTCAACGGACAGCTGGAAACTGCTGCTGCCGACATCAAGGCAAATCTCGTTACTCAGGCAGACCATCCCGTTAAGTGGGAGGATTGCGTAGCCGCTATGACCGCCTTCGGGGCAGATACCCATGTAGAGGCGGGTCCGGGCAAGACACTCTGCGGCTTTGATAAGCGTATCGACCGCAAGATTAAGAGCCTCAATGTAGGCGATTGTGCAAGTCTGCAGAAGGCGCTGGATTTCTTTAAGGAGGTCGGCTGATATGTTGTTGGAAGGCAAGACCGCTCTGGTAACCGGAGCATCCCGTGGTATCGGCCGGGCTGTAGCAGTCGCTCTGGCTGCTGCCGGTGCAAAGGTTGCAGTCAACTATGCCGGTAATGATGCCGCTGCCGAGGAGACCAAAGCAGCTATCGAGGCAGCCGGCGGCACCGCTATCCTGCTGAAGGCTGACATTGCCGACTGCGAAGCAGTGGACAAGATGGTGGCTGACACCGTCGAGGCTTTCGGACAGATTGATATCCTCGTAAACAATGCTGGTATTACCCGTGACGGACTCCTCATGCGCATGAAGAATGAGGACTTCGATGCGGTAATCAATACAAATCTCAAGGGTGTATATTACACCACCAAGGCAGTAACCAAGCTCATGATGAAGAAGCGCTACGGCCGCATCATCAACATGGCTTCTGTCGTAGGTCTTACCGGCAATGCCGGACAGGCGAACTACGCAGCTGCCAAAGCCGGCGTCATCGGCTTTTCAAAAACGGTCGCCAAGGAGCTGGCGTCCCGCGGTATTACCTGCAACATGGTAGCACCGGGACTCATTGCGACCGACATGACGAAGGACCTGCCGGAGAAGGCCAAGGAAGCGATGATGACATCCATTCCTCTCGGTCGTGCCGGGCAGCCCGAGGATGTAGCTCAGGCTGTGCTGTTCCTTGCATCTGACAATGCTTCTTATATAACCGGTCAAGTCATTAATGTTGATGGCGGCATGGTTATGTGATAGAAAATTATTGAGACCACTCGGGAGGAGGTGACCGACATGTCGACTTTTGAAAAAGTAAGAGATATCGTTGTAGAGCAGCTTGGTGTTGACGCCGGTGATGTAGCCGTTGAATCCACTTTCATCGATGACCTGGGCGCAGATTCTCTTGATATCGTTGAGCTCATCATGGCTTTTGAGGAAGAGTTCGGGACTGAGATTCCGGATGAGGCCGCTGAAAAGATGAAGACCGTACAGGATGTTGTGACCTACATTGATCAGAACAAGTAATCCTGGCATCTGTCACGAAGAGGTCGGGGAAAGCGTCAGAACTCTGGCGCAGCCCCGAACCTTTGTGAAGATGACTGAACGGAGGAGTTAATTTGCAGCTTCCAGAACTTAAAATTGGCAATAAGGTGGCCAAGGTACCCATTTTCCAGGGAGGTATGGCTATCCGTCTTTCGACAGCACGCCTGGCTGCAGCAGTAGCCAATGAAGGCGGCGTAGGACTCATTGCCGCGTCCGGTATGTCGAATGAAGAGCTTCGCTATGAGATTCGTCTGGCCCGTTCTCTGACCGACGGAATCATCGGCATTAATATCATGGTTGCCGCGAAAAAGTTTAGCGAAGTAGTTCAGACTGCAATCGATGAGGGCATCGACCTTGTGGTAGCCGGTGCGGGTTTCTCCCGTGATATTTTCGGCTATGGTAAAGAATCCGGTACGCCCATTGTTCCGATTGTATCGTCCGTAAAACTTGCGAAAATTGCAGAGCGTCTTGGCGCCACCGCTATCGTGGTGGAGGGCAAGGAGGCCGGCGGTCATCTCGGCACCGACACTTCGGTCCGTGAGCTTATCCCCGGTATCCGGGCAGCCGTAAGCATTCCGGTTATTGCAGCCGGCGGCTGTCTCCATGGTCAGGACATCGTTGATCTTATAAAGATGGGTGCAAACGGAGTCCAGATGGGTTCCCGTTTTGCCGCCAGCGTGGAGGCAAACTCTGCCCCCACCGTAAAGGAATATTATCTGAAATCAAAGCCTGAGGATATCGTTGTTATCCACAGTCCTGTTGGTCTGCCCGGCCGTGCCGTCCGCAATCCCTTTGCGGAGCACATCATGAAGGACAACTGGCCCATCCAGCGCTGTGACAACTGCCTTAAGGCCTGCAAGCATAACTTCTGCATCATCCGCGCTCTTACCAGAGCCCAGCAGGGTGATGTGGATACGGGTCTCGTCTTCACCGGCGAGTATATTTCCCGCATCGATGAAATTCTGCCGGTTAGCGAAATCTTCCGTCGTCTGAAGGAAGAAGCCGCAGTGGCTGAATGATAGACAGAACTGTGAGGTGTTTTACTTGGCCAACAGAGTAGTTGTAACGGGTCTTGGTGCTATTACTCCTATCGGTATCGGCAAGGATGAGTTCTGGCAGGCGCTTCTCGCCGGCAAGAACGGTATTGACCGTATTACTCGTTTTGACACTGAGGGCTATGCCTGTCAGATAGCAGGTGAGGTCAAGGAATTTGAACCTACCGACTATATTGATAAAAAAGAATCAAAGCGCATGGATCGCTACTCTCATTTCGTAGTGGCTGCCAGCGCTATGGCTATTGAGGACGCTGCTCTCGATCTTGAGAAGGTCGACAAGGATCGTGTAGGAACCTACATCGGTTCCGGTATCGGCGGTATTGAGACTATGTACGATCAGTACAAGAAGCTCTTTGACCGTGGTCCCCGTGCCATCAGCCCGTTCTTTATCCCCATGGAGATTTCCAACATGGGTGCCGCTCAGGTTGCTATCCGCTATGGCTTCCACGGCCCCTCCTGCTGCCTGGTTACTGCCTGTGCAACAGGTACTGACAATATCGGCGGTGCTTTCCGCATTCTTCAGCGCGGTGATGCTGATGTAATGCTGGCCGGCGGTACTGAAGCAAGCATTTCCCCGACTGCGGTAGCCGGTTTCGGTCAGATGAAGGCTCTCTGCAGCGACCATAACGATGACCCGGCTCATGCAGTTCGTCCCTTCGACAAGAACCGCAGCGGGTTCGTCATGGGCGAGGGTGCCGGTGTTGTCGTACTGGAGACCCTTGACCACGCTCTGGCTCGCGGCGCGCACATCTACTGTGAGCTGGTAGGCTATGGTGCAAATTCCGATGCGTACCACATGACCAGCCCGATGCCCGGCGGTGTATATCAGCAGAAGTGCATGGAGCTGGCTGTCAAGGATGCCGGCCTCACCCCTGACGATATTGACTATGTAAATGCTCACGGCACTTCCACCCACATGAATGACCAGGGTGAGACTGCTGCTATAAAGGGACTCTTCGGTCAGCGTGCCTATGATGTACCCGTAAGCTCTATCAAGTCCATGACCGGTCACCTTCTCGGTGCTGCCGGCGGCGTGGAGTTCGTAGCCATGGCGCTCACCATTGAGCAGGATATGATTCCCCCCACCATGAACTACGAGACCGTTGATGAGGACATGGATCTGGACTATGTTCCGGGCAAGGCTCGTCAGCATACGGTAAGAGCTGCTATTTCCAACAACTTTGGCTTCGGCGGACACAATTCCTGCCTGGTCGCAAAGAAGTATAAAGCATGAATGCCAATGAGCTAACGGCGGAACGCCGTCGGGAGCTCACGGAGCTCTCGCAGAAGCTGGGTGTCGCCTTAAATGACATCGGCCTTTTAGACACGGCTCTCACTCACACATCCTACGCCAATGAATCGCTGCGCCGCAATACGACGCACAATGAACGGCTGGAGTACCTGGGTGATGCTGTTCTGGAGCTGGCGACGAGCGACTACCTGTATAAACATTACCCCAATTTGCCGGAGGGTGACATGACGAAGGCAAGAGCCTCTATCGTCTGTGAAGAGTCTCTTTGCCGCCGGGCAGCAGACATCGGTCTGGGTGATCATCTTTTGCTGGGAAACGGCGAGAGGATGAACGGCGGAGACAGGAGACCATCTATTCTGGCAGATGCCTTTGAGGCAGTCATCGGGGCGATATATCTCGACTGTGGATGGGAAACGGCACGGAAGTATATCCTGAAGCGGCTTCATGATGATCTGGCCGGACTAAGAGCCGGACATCAGAGGCGTGACTTTAAGACGATGCTGCAGGAAAAGATTCAGCGCCATCCCGGACAGCGGGTCCTCTACGAGCTTCTGGCAGCAGATGGCCCTGACCATGCGAAGGTCTTCACGGTCTGTGTGCGTATCAATGGCATAGCCTACGGAAACGGCACAGGGCGGAGCAAGAAGGAAGCAGAGCAGGCAGCTGCAAAGGAAGCATTGGGTCAATTTAAGTAGGAGGAGAACAATGAACTCCGATAAAATGAATAAGCTTACTCGTTCACTGAAAAAATATCTGGCTCTTACCTGTGCGGTAGGAACCATGGCATTTGCCTCCTTTGCTCAGGCGGCTCCGGAAGAAGCCGGTCAGCAGCAGAGCATGACTGTTGCCGAGATGGCTGAGCTTGCCAAAGAGAACGGCTACAAGCATACCAGTACCCGCTATGGATATAGCATCGTCTGCCCGAAGAAGCCAAATGTAATACCTCTTTCCATTATGGAGGAGAAAGCAAAGGGCGAAGTCCTCATTTTTGACAACGACGAGTACTATATAAAGAACGCTTGGATTATCATGGTTGAGGCTTTTGAGGAAAATGAAATTCCGGCCAATATTCACACCATGGACGAAGCGGCACAGGCTAAGCTGGTAGAAAAGCTCTCCAAGAACAGCGGCTATGAGCTGGTGCGTGTCGCCGATATGGGTCATACCAGCGGTGTGTACTGCATAACTGCCAAGGAAATAGAGATTGATACAAACGGTGACGGTAAGGTAGATGAGGTTCTGACTTCTGACACCCAGATGATTAAGACCTTCTTCCGTGGACAGTTCGGCGGGCGCTTTGCGGTAGAGCTTATCGACAATCCGGATTTGACTCCGGCGAATGTTTCCGCTTATCAGGTCGGTCTGCTGACCTTCCAGGAGTGGCCAACCACTGCCGATGATAAGAAGGGCGCTGCCAAGGCAAAGAACAGCGATAAGAAATAAGTAAATCATAACAGGATGAGCCGTCATCACTATGTGCTGACGGCTTATTTTACGCAACGGATGACGCTATGAAGAACATTGCCGAAATCGGGAAGAAGATATACCGTGTCAATTACCATAAGGAATTGAAGCGGTACATTTACTTCCGTCTGCGGGCCTTTTTTAACGGAGCCCGTATGGACAGAATAGATAACTATTACCATCAGGACCCGGTGCGGGAAAAAATTGCCGACCTGTGTCCTTTTGTCTACGAGCAGCCGCAGCGGGCCTTTTTTTACAACAAGTCTACCTTCGATGAGCGCATTCAGCTCATGGAAGAACACATGGATGCAATGGTGGACTTTTTTCGGCCGGAGACGATTTACGATATCTACAGCGGTAAGGAGACAGTCCTCTGGAAGACAGAGTTCGAGGAGCAGGCCCTTAGACTTTCTTTGGCGTTTCATCCGGGACAGCGAAAAGAAGGAGCTGCTTCAATGGTGCTCAGGCTGGGGGAGCGGTACCTCTATCAGATAATGTTCTGGCTGGGAAAAACTCCTGCCGTCGATAAGGCGGCGGCAGCTTCTTCCCGCAATCTCTACATTGGGGCAATGCAGGGGCCAAACGGTGAGGAGCCGAAGGAAATCATCAAGCGCCTCACGAAATTCTGTCACGGTTATCGGACGAAGAATCTCATCCTGTATGCAGCACAGGCGGCAGCCCGTTCGATGGGAGTAGAGCATATCTACGCAGTAACCAACAGCGGCTACTATGCAATGAATCATGTGCGCTTTGACCGGAAGCTGAAGACCTCTTTTGATGACTTCTGGCAGGAGGCCGGCGGCAGTCAGGCCGCCGACAGCCGCTTCTACGAGCTGCCCTTGAGAGAGGCGCGGAAGAGTGCCGAAGAGATACCTACCCGGAAGCGGGCAGTTTATCGTCGTCGCTTTGCTCTCCTTGATGAAATCGACGAAGCCATTGAAACAAAAATGGCGGAGCTGAAAAAATAGCAAAAGTAATCCCGACAGTCTCGGAAATTTCCGAAGCCTGTCGGGATTTTTGTTTAGTTTCTTTCTACCCACAGGTAGGTTTTGTCGTCGCTGGGGGGAGCATCGCCGACGAAGTGATTGATGTCCTCCATGATTTCCTCGGGAGCTTTTGCCCTGAGGAACATTTCCCGCAGCCGTTCATCCCCGTAGAATTCATGCTGTCGGTTCTCTGCTTCGTTGAGACCGTCGGTGAATATGAGAAGCTTGTGATCGGGAGGCAGCAGAGCTGTGTGGCTGGTATAGGGAATATCCGGCATCAGTCCCAGCACCGGGCCGGACAGCTCCTCCAGCAGATGAAGCTCGCCGCTGCCGTCGAGCTTTGCCAGCATCGGCGGGTTGTGACCGGCATTGACATAGGTTATCCTTCCGGAAGACAGCTCCAGTATTCCCGTCCAGAGGGTGACGAAGAGGGTTTCCCGATTGTTGGCTTCCAGAGCGTTGTTGACCCGTCCTGCAATATCGGCCAGAGCGGAGATACAGGACGGCTTGTTGCAGGTGCTGTTGTCTATCAGGGCCTGAGTCACCATAGCAAACAATGCTGCCGGTACACCCTTGCCCGCCACATCGCCGACAGTCAGCAGAATATGGTCGTCGTCGATGCAGCCGCAGTCCAGCATGTCGCCGCCTACCTGCCTTGCCGCCTGCATACTGCCCTTGATGATGTAGGGTTGATTCCTGGTCTGCAGGAGAGAGTTTATACTGTCAAGATTGGGCAATGTTCCCTGCTGAATGAGAGCAGCTACATCAAGCTGTGATTGGAGGGAATGCTTCGCCTCGGCGGCGGCGGTGAGGTCAGCCAGATAGTGCTTGATATCCTGCGTCATTTGGGTGAAGGACTGATTAAGCACTTCGATTTCATTTTTTGCGGCAGCTTCCGCAATGACGGCGGACTCTTCGTCCCGGCCGGTCTCCATGTAGTGATGGGCACGGAGGCTGAGGGCGGCCAGCGGATTGGAAATCGTTTTTTCCAGCCAGCGCAGCAGGAAGTAAAAGACGATGAATGCGCCGTTTAAGGGAATGCTGAGAATAATGTAGAAAAGCTGCCAGTGCTGAATGTCTTCGAAAAGCTGTCCGGCATCATTCTGCATGAGCAGGATGCCCGTGAGAGCAAGGACAATAAAGCCGGTGGCAAAAAGCAGCAGCAGCTCCGTGGTGGAGCCGGCCAGCGAGAAGGTGCTGTTGGCCTCGCAGGAGTCATCGCACTCTGACGGCATAGTGCAGATGTAGCCCAGCATCAGCAGGCTGAATACGAAGAATGTCTGAGACAGAGCGGCGTCTGTTATTCTGCAGTGGCACAGTATCAGATACAGGATGTCCAGCAGGACGAGGAGATACAGAGCCTGCTTCTGCAGCCCGCCGAGATATCTGCCCGGCCGTGGGTCGGGACGGTAGATGACAGCAGCGCGCCGGCGAAGAAAGAGCAGCAGCGGCAGTCCCAGAAGGACAGGGAAATCGTAGTTGTTGGAAAAGAGAATGAAGAAGCTGAAGCCGAGGCCGCTGTGAACGGGGAAGAAGGAGTCTATCAGGGCGGTAAGACTGACCGCGAAGATAAATCCGTTCACGATGGCAATGGCGGTAAAGCGGGCAAAGGAAGCGCTGTCGGAAATAAAGCTCAGAGCCTTTTTCCCGTGCCAGCCGAACCAGAGACGGTAGGGAAGATAGGCCAGAAAGAAATTCAGCAGACCGGCCAGCAGACAGACCGGAAGGGGCGTGGAACTGCCGATGTCTCCCATCAGATTGCCGATGAGAGCGCCTGCGGCACCGGGAAGGCCGAACATAATCCCACTCACCACCGGCACGAAGGCAGCAAAGCGGAACTGCAGCCATGGGAGCTTCATCACGGTGTAGTTGGTGAGGGACAGAAAGAACAGATAGCAGACTGCCGTCAGAATCATCTGCTGCAGACCTGTCCGGCTGAGAAGGGAGGAATTATTCTGCAGCTTCATGGGCTGCCTCCTTTCTCTGCAGCCAGAGGTAGGTCATGTCGTCGCTCTGCTCTGCATTTTGTACAAAGCCGGCAATGTCTGCCAGTATCTGCTGCGGCTGATTGGCGGACAGGAAGCTCCGCTCCAGCCGCTCGTTGCCGAAGAACTCGTGATTGGCATTTTCCGCCTCGTTCAGTCCGTCGGTATAGAGCAGGAGACGGCCGCCTGCCGGCAGGTTGGCCTCGTGGACGGTGAAGGTAAGGTCGGGCATCAGCCCAAGGACGGGGCCGGACAGCTTGTCCAGCCACAGACATCTGCCACCTTCCGGGCCGGTAAGGAGAGATGGATTGTGACCGGCATTTATGTATGAGATGTGACCGGTGGACAGCTCCAGCTGAGCCAGCCAGACGGTGACGAACAGGCACTGCTCGTTGTGCTTTACCAGCGCCTCATTCGTCTGTCGGATAGCCTCCGCCAGCGGCATTTCGTGAGCGTTCTGCCGCAGCAGAGTCTGAGTAATCATCATAAAGAGAGCTGCCGGGACACCCTTGCCGGAGACATCAGCCACCGAGATTATCAGATGGTCGCTGTCCAGCAGGAAGGCATCATAGGCATCGCCGCCAATGAATTTAGCCGGCTGCATACCGCCGTCGATACTGTAGCCCGGCAGCTGGGGAGCGATTGATTTCAAATCCGGCAGTATGCCGTTCTGAATGGAATTGGCAATTCTAAGCTGAGTGTTCATTGCCTCCTGCTCGGCGATGGTGCGGTCCAGATCAGTCAGATAGCGGGTAATGTCTTCACCCATTTTTTGCAGGGAGTACTCCAGCGTGTCCAGCTCATTTCGCCGGGTGCTTTTATTCAGACCGTGCTGGAGATGAGACTGGTCGTGAGTCTTCAGATACTCTCTGACTCTTGCACACAGCACCTTCAGCCGCTGGGTCAGGGAGGATTCCATTATCAGCAGCACCAGATATATGCCGATTACCAGGACGGCAAGACAAATGATAATATTGGTGCAGAGCTTCAGCCAGTGCTGCTGGTTCTGCCAGATGGCCAGAGTGTAGCCTGAGAAGTGTGTGGAGACAATGAGAGTAAGAAGAACAATCAGGTCAGCCCCGACAAACAGACGGATGGCCACGCTGGACACAAGCGTCTGGAAGCCGTCCGTTTCCTCCGGATGGGTATGGTACTCCGACGGAAGCTGTACAGACAGGAACCAAAGCAGAGCGCCGACACAGGCAAAAGTCATACAGGTCTGCTGTGTAAGCTGACCTGTGCAGAGAGGATAAAGGCTGGCCAATTCCAAGATAATGAGGGCAGGCAGCGCAAGGCGGGCAAAGGAATGCCAGAACCGCGGCTCCTCATAGGGACGGTAATACTCAGTCCCTACATATTTATCCCACAGCAGCAGGACAGGCAGGCCAAACATCAGAGGAAAGGCGAAGTTATTGGCGAAGGTGACGAAAATCATCCCCGGAGAGGTGATGCCTGAGATCCCCCGAATGAAAAGTGAGGCGAGTATGGACAGACTGCTGCCCCCAAGGAGGTTCAGCAGAACGAATTTCAGAAAGGTGCGGTTGTTGTAGATATAGAGGGTGGCCTTGTGGCTCTGATAGCCGTACCAGAGCCGATACGGCGTGTAGGCCAGCAGAAAATTCAGCAGGCTGAAATAGAGATTGGGCAGCAGCTCGTAGCCGGTGAAGTGAGAGCTGACGAAATTGCCGATAAAGGAACCCACCGCGGCGGGAAGGCCGAAGAGCAGACCGGCCACCACAGGGACAAAGGCTCCCGGACGAAGCTCGAAGCCCGCCTGGGTCATCATGAAGTGATTGGCGAGAGCAATGAGAATACCGTAGACAGCAGCGGTGACGGTAAGCTGAGTCAGACCTGCCTTGCTGAATACAGGGGCTTCCCGTTGTAAAATCATAAGCGGTGACCTCTCATTCAGGTATATCTGCTTTGCCGGGGTCTTCTTCCAGCCGCAGCACATTGGCGTTGTCCCGGTATTCATAGGAGGCGGCGGTGGTCATTCTGGTGATAAGCTCCCGTCCCCAGCCTCCCGGCTCGCGCTCCTCAAGGGCGGCTGTGGGGTCAGCATTGATATTCTCCAGAGGGTTGAAGGGCTTGCCGTAATCGGCAATCTCCAGATAGACGGTGTCATCCCGGCCGAAGGTCAGAAGCAGAGGGCGGTCGGCGGCACCGTCAGCGTATGAGTAGTTCACTACATTTGCGACGGCTTCTTCCGCTGCCAGCTGCAGCTTCAGAGCCAGAGACATAGGCAGCAGCTCCATAGTCTGCTCCTCTATCCAGCCGAGGATATCCGGCAGCATTTCCGTTGTTGCCGAAAAGCGATTCGTCGCCAGTACCATGACAGAACCTCCTTTTTGTGGTCAAATGGAAACACCTCTGTCCTTTACAGACAGAGGTGCAGTATCAATCAACGATGGTAAAAAAGCTGTCGAAGCCGGAAATCTTCAGAACCTCGCGGACATTTGGGGCAACAGACTTCAGCTTGATGACTGCCTGAGATGCCTTTGCCTTGCGGGCCAGCATGAAGAACGCTCTCAGACCGGCGCTGCTCAGAAAACTCAGCTCTGCGCAGTCCAGCAGCATATCCTGAGAATGCCGGGCAAAGATTTCTTCCATCTGCTTTTGGAAATCCGGGGCGGTGACCGTATCCACCCGGCCGATAATGGCGACGGTAGTCGGTTTGTCAGTGCTGATAAGTTTTATTTCCACGAAGATCAATCCTTTCAATATTCATTCAGAGATATATTGTGCGTCAGTTGCATTTACTTTCATACTATTATAATACATTTTTGGCGAAAGAAAAAAGAGGGAAAATAATAATCTTCCGAGGCTTTTGGAATAGTCGTCTTCGTTGAAATCTCTCCATAGAACAGGTCGCTTTTCCAATCAATGCAAGAATTTGAAAATAGTGATTAGACTTGGCTTGTCATGCCTTGCATTTTTATTTGAATGTTGTATAATCGCGTTTATATATTTTTCGGCGCAATTGCAGCCGAGATGATCAGGAGATGCATGAGATGATATTGGAACGACTGGAGCGCATACCGGTCAGCGGTTTTCACTACAAGATGCTGGCGGTCACCGGTTTGGGCTGGCTTTTTGACTCGATGGATACGGGACTCATTGCCTTTGTCCTGCCGGTGCTGGCGAAGGAGTGGGGGCTGACTCCGGGGCAGATGGGCTGGATAGGCAGCATCGGTCTCATCGGTATGGCCCTTGGCGCTGTACTGGCCGGGACGCTGGCTGACAGGATTGGCCGTAAGCAGGTATTCACCATCACGGTGCTGCTGTATTCCGTTTCGACGGGTATGTGCGCGCTGGCGACAAGCTACGAGATGCTGCTCTTTTTCCGGTTTCTGGTCGGCTTCGGGCTGGGCGGTGAGCTGCCGGTAGCGGCGACACTGATGAGTGAGTATGCGCCCACGAAGCTCAGGGGGCGGTTCATCGTTCTGCTGGAGAGCTTCTGGGGCGTGGGCTGGCTGGTGGCAGCGCTGATAGCGTATCTGCTTATTCCTACCTATGGCTGGAAGATAGCCTTTGTGCTGGGTACCCTGCCGGCACTGTATGTCTTCCTGCTGCGCATCGGCATGCCGGAGTCCGTCCGCTATCTTATCAGCAGGAGGCGGGTGGAAGAGGCAAAGGAAATCATATTGGGGCTGGAGGCGAAGGCGGGAATCGCCAGCGAGCCATTTGATGCGGAGCTGAGTGAAGCAGAGATGACCGCGCCGCCGAAGCAGAGTCCGCTGACTCTCTGGACGAAGGAGTACCGGGTACGCACGGCGATGCTCTGGCTGGCCTGGTTCGGCATCGTCTTCAGCTATTACGGTATCTTTATGTGGCTGCCTTCTATCGTCTTCAAGCAGGGCTTTGCGGTGGTCAAGTCCTTCGAGTATGTGATGATAATGACGGTAGCTCAGCTGCCGGGATATCTGGCGGCGGCATGGCTGGTAGATATCATCGGCCGTCGGCTTACATTGTCCAGCTTCCTGCTGCTCAGCGGCGTGGCCAGCTACTTCTTTGGCAATGCCGGCTCTCCGGAGGCGCTGCTGGCCTGGGGGGCGGTGATGTCCTTCTTCAATCTCGGAGCATGGGGCGTCATCTACACATATACACCGGAGCTTTATCCTACGGCTATCCGCGCACTGGGCAGCGGTTGGGCGGCAGGCTTTGGCCGTATCGGCGGTATGACGGCACCGGCGTTGGTAGGCATGATGCTGGCCGGCGGCTCGCAGATGGACAGCGTATTCTTCATGTTTGCCGCAGTGCTGGTCATCGTGGCAGCAATCGTGCTGGGGATGGGTGTCGAGAGCCGCCAGAAGCAGCTGGAGGCTATCTGACTCAGTGATTTTTACGGGCAGGGTCTTTGATGAGGGTGACTCATTCGAGACCCTGCCCCTTTTATGTCACAGCCGGCAAAAAGGCAAAACAAAAACCGCACCGGAAAACCGATGCGGCTAAATTCAAATCGTGGTCGGAGCGACGGGATTTGAACCCACGACCTCTTCCACCCCAAGGAAGCGCTCTACCAAACTGGGCTACGCCCCGACAACAAAAATATATTACTATATTTGCCGATAAATGTAAAGGAAAATATTAAAAATCTCTTAAATTTTGTCGGTAATGCAGGAATAAAGCAGTCAATGAAGAATAAAAGAAGGAGAAGAACGCTGAGTGTCACTGTCTGCGATGTTCAGCGGGGATTTTTTGATATGTTCACAAGTCACTGAATGAGATGTAGTATTCGGGAGGTATACGATATGATGAAGAAAAAAGCTCTGAGAAAGGCCTGCGCACTGTTCGTCAGTGCCGCTCTGTGGGCCGGTTCCGCTCTGACGACCTTTGCCGCGGCTCCGGTGAGTATGCAGGACAAGCTGACTGCCATCGAGACTGCTGCTTACGGCAATGGGCAGACCGGTGCTCTGCTGGATAGAGTGAATCGCCTTGAGGGAGATTTTGAGGCACAGCATCCCAACGACGCTGTGGCAGCCAGAGTCGAGCGTCTTTACGGCATGATTTTTACCAATGAAAAGGGCCCGTCCCTGCTGACTCAGATGAATGCGGTGGAGTACCGCTTCAATGATGAGGTGTCCATGGAGCCGATTCAGAAGCGAATCACCGCGCTGGAGATGAATATCACCGGCAAGACGGAGGCAGGTGCCTTCAACAGACGCATTGACAAGCTGGCCGGCTATGCCTATGGAGCCGATCCGCTGCCTCTGACGCAGTATGTTGTTCCGGCAGCGACCCTTATCCGTATTGCTCTGGTTACTCCCATCAATGCCAAGAATATCAAGGTGGATGATATCGTCGAGTTCAAGGCATCCGAGGATGTATTTGTAGACGGTATGCTGATTATCGCCAAGGGAGCTCCCGGTATGGGCAAGGTAACGAAGGTCAAGACTGCAAAGAACTTCGGCCGTGATGCTGTCGTGGAGGTTGACTTCGAGACAATCAGAGCTATGGACAGCACCGATTTGAAAACCCACATCGGTGCAGAAGCCGAGGAGAAGATGGAAGGCTATGCTATGGCCGCCGGTGCCGGTATCGCCGGTATGGCTGTGCTTGGTCCTATCGGTGTGGTAGGCGCTGCCTTTGTCAAGGGCCGCAATGTAAATCTGCCGGAGGGAACCGAGCTGTATATCCAGACGAAGGAAGATACAATCCTCTACGGTCTGAATGCTCCTGAGGGTGCGGCCAGAGCTGCCGAGCTGGAGGCAAAGCGCAAGGCTGAGGCTGAGGCCAAGGCCAAGAAGAAAAAGGCTGACGAGGAAGAAACCAAGTCGGAGAACGAGGCAAACAACTGATAATAAATTGAACAGAGGGACTGCGGAAAATGAGCATTCGTTTTTCGCAGTCCCTTTTTGATGCAGATGCTGTGAATAATGTCTGTGAGATGCCTGGCGATAGAGTGTTTTCGTCAGACTTTTTTCACAGCATTTTTATCTGTCAGCACGAAATATTCACTATACGCATGCTATAATATACCGAAATTATTGCGGGGGGTAAATCATCCCAAATTTTTGTCTATGGAAATTTATTTGTTGCGATTTGATAAGGAATGAGTTAAACTAAATTTAACATATTGTAAGAGGCTGAGAGTATAAGCAGTCATAACAGATAGAGAGATTGGCTGTTCCCGGCTGAAACCACAATATGCCGGCTCTGTGGGATTGGTCTAGTGTGGTGCTGATGAAATGGAGCTGTATTACAGGAATATAGGACTTCTGTCTGAGCGGCGGGAGGCCTGAGATTAAAATGGGGGGATTTATTATGAAGTTGAAGCAGAAAGCTGTACTGGCCTTTGCGGTATTCATCGTTCTGGCCTGCACCGTCAGCTCGGTAATCGGCTACCTGATGGCCGGCAAGGGATTCGAGACGGCGCTCGGACTGAAAGCTGCCAGCGACACAGCCATGGCAGAGGAAATTGCCGAGGCTATGGACAAGGATTCCTGGCAGGTAAAGGACGGCGTTCTTTACAAGGGCAAGACTAAGATTGATGGAAATGCTGAGTTCGTTGACCGTCTGGGCAAGCTCACCGGCAACCATGTTACCTTCTTCCGCGGCGATACCCGTGTAGCTACCACTGTAAAGAAGGCCGACGGCAGCCGGGCTACCGGTACCCAGTGCTCCGCTGAGGTAGCCAAGGCTGTACTCACCGGCGGCAAGGATTATGCCGGCTATGCTGAGGTTATGGGCAACCAGTATTACAGCGTATACAATCCCATCAAGACCGATGACGGCAAGATTGTCGGTATGGTCTTCATGGGTATTCCTACTCAGACCATTGATGCCATCAAGAAGGAGTACATCACTTCCGTCGGTATTTCCGTACTTGTTACCATCATTCTCATTGCCTTACTGGCTACTTGGATTGTCGGTAAGGTCGTCAGCAAGCTGACCGCCGCTACCGATGCGCTCGCCGTCGTTGCCAGCGGTAACTTCCGCGGTGAAGACCTGGCTGTCGATGCTGATGATGAAATTGGTGATGTCTGCCGCAGCGCCAACAAGATGAAGAACGACCTGAAGAAATTCTTGGCCGAGGTTGCTTACACCGCTGAGCAGCTGGCTGCTTCTTCTCAGGAGCTGACCGCCAGCTTCAGCCAGACCAGCGATACCATCCGCATGGTAGCCGACAATGCCGTAGCTATGAGCGAGGGCGCAGAGAGACAGTCCACCAATCTCGAGGAAATCAATGACAAGGCTATGGGCATGGGCAGTGATATGCAGGTGCTCCTGAACGATTCCGAGGAAATGCGTCAGATGGCAGAGCGTACTCAGCAGGGTGTTGAGAACGGCCGCGCCGCTGTCACCGATGCTATTACCAAGATTAAGGAAATGGCCGAGCAGATTAATACCAGCGCCAAGCAGGTTGAAAACCTCGGTACCCGTGCTCAGCAGATCGGCCAGATTGTTGATACCGTATCTTCCATTGCAGACCAGACCAACCTACTGGCTCTCAATGCAGCTATCGAGGCTGCCCGTGCCGGTGAGGCAGGCCGCGGCTTCTCCGTTGTCGCTGAGGAAGTCCGCAAGCTGGCCGAGCAGTCCGGCGAGGCTGCCCGCAACATTGCTTCCCTTATCACTGAGATTCAGAATGATACCGCTCTGGCTGTACAGTCCATGCAGCGCGGAAATGAGGAAGTCGTGGCCGGTACCGAGAGCGTACGCCGCACCGGTGTTGAGTTCGAGGCTATTGAGGGTCTCATCGGCAATCTGAACAACAATATCACTCAGTCCATCACCGCTATCAGAAACGGTGCCGGCAGTGCACAGCAGATTGTTGCCGAGCTGGATAGTGCCAAGGCAATCAGCCAGGATACTACCAACGAGGCGCAGAATGTATCCGCTTCCACCGAGGAGCAGGCCGCTACCATGCACGAGATGTCCGAGGCATCCCGGATGCTGGCCGAGCTGGCTCAGAACCTCCAGAACGGTATTGCGAAGTTCCAGCTGTAAAAGTCATAAGAAATACAAATCCCCGATGGCGAAAGCCATCGGGGATTTTTTGTGTAAAATGTTGATTAATGGTTTTCTTACAAACCATATTCATAATTGGATTGCATTAGGGAATATAAAAGCTTAGCCAATTTATTTAGAAAAGCGGTACGCCGGTCATTTCCTCCGGCTGAGGCAGTCCTGCCAGCTTTAGCAGAGTGGGGGCAAGGTCACAGAGACGGCCTTCCTTCAGCTCCTTTACGCTCTTGTCGGTGCAGATAAGGGGAACAAGGTTGGTGGTGTGGGCGGTATGAGGCTCGCCGGTGGTGTCGTCCTGCATCTTCTCGGCGTTGCCGTGGTCAGCGGTGATGAGGGCCACGCCGCCGACTTCATCAAGAGCTTCAACGAAGCGGCCGACACAGGTGTCGACTGTCTCACAGGCCTTTATGGCAGCTTCCATGACGCCGGTGTGACCGACCATGTCGCCGTTGGCATAGTTGAGAATGATGAAGTCATATTTCTTTGACTTGATGGTTTCGACTACCTTGTCGGTGACCTCGACAGCGCTCATCTCCGGCTGGAGGTCGTAGGTGGCTACTGATGGGCTGGGGACGAGGATACGGTCTTCGCCTTCATAGGGCTCCTCGACGCCACCGTTGAAGAAGAAGGTGACATGGGCGTATTTCTCAGTCTCGGCGATGCGGAGCTGAGTAAGCCCCTGCTTCTGGAGATATTCGCCGAGATTGTTGGCAATGCTCTGGGGCGGGTAGGCCACCTGAACATTGAGCCCTTCCTCGTAGCGGGTCATGGTAGCGTAGGCGGGGCGGAGCTGCTCGTCTCTGGTGAAGCCCTCAAAGGTATCATCCGTGAAGGCGTGGGTCAGCTCTCTGGCCCGGTCGGGACGGAAGTTGTAGAAGATGACGGAGTCGCTTTCGCCCATGCCGGCGTAGTCGCCGATGACGGTGGGGAGGACGAATTCGTCTGTTACATCCTTGGCGTAGCTGTCGGCAAGGCAGGCGGCCGCAGTCGGTGCTTTTTCACCGGCAGCGTGGGCGATGGCTTCGTAGGCTTTGGCCACGCGATCCCAGCGCTTATCTCGGTCCATGGCGTAGTAGCGGCCGCTGACGGTTGCGATTTTGCCGCCGATTTCGCTGCACTTTCCTTCCAGAGCGGCGAGATAGTCGTCAGCGCTCTTGGGGGGGACATCGCGGCCGTCCAGGAAGCAGTGGACGAGGACTCGGTCAGAGGGGAGTCCTTTGTCGGCGGCCAGCTTCAGGATGGCGTAGAGGTGGTCGGTGTGGCTATGGACGCCGCCGGGGGAGAGGAGACCGAAGAGGTGCAGGGCACCGCCTTTGGCGAGGGCTTTGTCGATGACATCGTTGAGGGCGGCGTTCTGATAGAAGCTGCCGTCCTTGATGGCGCAGGTGATACGAGTAAGCTCCTGATAGATGATGCGGCCGGCACCGATATTGGTGTGGCCTACTTCACTGTTGCCCATCTGGCCGTCGGGGAGGCCGACAGCTTCGCCGGAGGCGGCGACGGTGGTGGTGGCACAGGAGGCGGTAAGACGGTCGATGTTCGGAGTCTTGGCACAGGCGACAGCGTCGTGCTGGCTGCCGGTGCCGATTCCCCAGCCGTCCATGATGATGAGGCAGACAGGGGCGTTCTTTATAGTTGCCATTGTTAGTTCCTCTTTTTGATTTACGTGGGGATTGCCTGACAGATGCAATCCCTCACGGATTTATGTTAAGGAAAAATATTGGCTGTGAAAAAGTCTGACAATGACCTCATCCGTCTCGCTTCGCGAGCCACCTTCCCCAAAGGGGAAGGTAAGACCCTCCCCGCTGGGGAGGGGGGACCAGCGAAGCTGGTGGGTGAGGTAAATAAACAGTTTTCTTACAGGCTTTGTTCACAGCATCTACATTAAGGAAGGGGCCATGAAAAAATGAGTGCTCATTTTTTCACAGTCCCTTTTTTATTATTCCGCAGGAGTTACGAAGTTTACGATGCGGGCGAAGTCGTCGGACTTCAGAGCGGCACCGCCGACCAGTGCACCGTCTACATTGGGCTTCACCATGAGGCCGTCGATAGTGTCGGGCTTCACGCTGCCGCCGTAGAGGATACGGACAGCGTTGGCAGTCTTGGCATCGTAGAGGCGGGTGAGGACGCCGCGGATGTGGGCGCAGACCTCCTCAGCCTGCTCGAAGGTAGCGGTCTTGCCGGTGCCGATGGCCCAGACAGGCTCGTAGGCGATTACGCACTTGGCGGCATCGGATTTCTTGATGTCAGCCATAGCCCGCTTTACCTGACCGGTGATGACCAGCTTGTAGCTGCCCTTTTCTCTCTTCTCAAGGGATTCACCAACGCAGATGATGGGGGTGATGTTGGCGAAGAGGGCGGCTTTGGCTCGGGCGTTGACGGTGGCACAGGTCTCGCCGAAGTACTGGCGGCGTTCGCTGTGGCCGACGATGGCATATTTTACGCCCAGCTCGGTGAGCATGGGGGCGCTGATTTCGCCGGTGTAGGCACCGGATTTTTCCCAGTGGACATTCTGGGCGCCGACCTGTATGTTCTTGCCCTTCAGGGCGGTGGTGACGACAGCCAGTGCGGTAGCCGGGGCGCAGACGACAATATCTCTGTCCTTAGCGGCCTTTACCTTGCCGGTAAGGTTATTTACCAGCCGCATAGATTCGGAGATGGTGTTGTTCATTTTCCAGTTGCCGGCGATGAGAGGGCGGCGGGTTTCTACGGTTTTGTTTTTAGCCATAGGGGCCTCCTTTTGTTACTTCTCAGCGATAGCAGCAATGCCCGGGAGGATTTTGCCCTCCAGCATTTCCAGTGTTGCACCGCCGCCGGTGGAGATGTGGCTTATCCGGTCGGAAAGGCCGGTCTTTTTCAGAGCGGCAATGGAGTCGCCGCCGCCGACGATGCTGGTAGCACCGCGGTCGGTAGCCTCGGCTACAGCCTGAGCTACATTGAGGGTACCTTTGGCGAAGGCGTCGAATTCAAATACGCCCATGGGGCCGTTCCAGATGATAGTCTTGGCGTCAGCAAGTGCTTCTACATAGAGTTTGCTGGTCTCAGCACCGCTGTCGAGACCCATCCAGCCGTCCTCTACCTTGTCTACAGGGACGGTCTTGGCGTTGGCATAAGCGGCGAACTTGTCAGCGACTACAAGGTCAACCGGGAGGACGACCTTGACGCCCTTCTTCTCGGCCTTTTCCAGCAGGGACTTGGCAAGGTCAATCTTGTCGGTCTCGCAGAGGGAGGAGCCGACGGAGAGGCCCTTGGCTGCATCAAAGGTGTGAGCCATGCCGCCGCCGATGATGATGGTGTCGACCTTGTCAATCATGTTGTCGATTACATTTATCTTGTCGGAGACCTTGGCACCGCCGAGGATGGCCACGAAGGGACGCTGGGGGGCCTCAAGGGTGTCACCGATGAATTTGATTTCCTTTTCAATGAGGTAGCCGGCAACGGTGGGAATAAACTTGGTAATTCCTTCGTTGGAGGCGTGGCCGCGATGAGCGCAGCCGAAGGCGTCGTCTACGGCTACATCGGCCAGCTTGGCCAGCTGCTGTGCGAAGCCGGGGTCATTCTTCTCCTCTTCGGCGTGGAAGCGGAGGTTCTCCAGCAGGAGGACATCACCGGGCTGCAGCTTGGCAGCGGCAGCTTCGGCTGCTTCACCTACGCAGTCGGAGACGAAGGCAACTTCCTTGCCCAGAAGCTCGGAGAGGCGTTTGGCCACCGGAGCAAGGGACATTTCGGGGACGACCTTTCCTTTCGGGCGGCCGAGATGGCTGGAGAGGATGAGGGCGGCGCCCTGCTCCAGCAGGTAATTTATAGTGGGGAGAGTGGCGCGGATGCGCTTGTCATTGGTTATTTCCTGATTGTCGTCCAAGGGGACATTGAAGTCGGCACGGACAAATACTTTCTTGCCTTTGACCTGGATATCTTCGATGGATTTTTTGCTCATGGCTATTCTCCTTTTCCATGGGAAAAATATTCGTATCGGTAATGTTAGAACTGCTTTCGTAGCATAGACCAACGAAAAACCGCTTTCGCTTATTTATTCACGCAACGGTACTAAGCTCTAACTTCGCATGCTTGCTCGTTAGTCACTAAGTACCGGCGTTCATAATGTTTTTCTTTTGGACTATGCTACGAAATATTTACATTAAGGAAATAAGAACGGGCCCGGCCCAGCGGCCGGGCCCGCAGCTATGCGGTTCTTACTTGAGGGTTGCGAAGTATTTGATGGTGCGGCACATCTGATAGGTGTAGCCGGCCTCATTGTCGTACCAGCTGACGACCTGTACCTGAGTCTTGTTGTCGCCGAGGGGAACGACCATGGTCTGAGTGGCATCGAAGAGGGAGCCCTGAGTCATGCCGATGATGTCGCTGGAGACGATTTCTTCGTCGTTGTAGCCGAAGGATTCGTTCTCGGCAGCCTTCATGGCAGCGTTGATTTCATCTACAGTAAATTTTCCGTCAACTACTGCGAAGAGCAGAGTGGAGGAGCCGGTAGGAGTCGGGATGCGCTGTGCAGCACCGATGAGCTTGCCATCCAGCTCGGGGATGACGAGACCGATTGCCTTGGCGGCACCGGAGCTGGCCGGTACTACATTGATGGCAGCGGCACGGGCGCGGCGCAGGTCACCCTTGCGATGGTTGGCATCAAGAGTGTTCTGGTCGCCGGTGTATGCGTGAACGGTGCACATGATACCGCTTTCGATAGGAGCCAGCTTGTTGAGGGCGGCAGCCATCGGGGCGAGGCAGTTGGTGGTGCAGCTGGCGGCACTGATGATGGTGTCGGTAGCCTTCAGAGTCTGATGGTTTACATTGTATACGATAGTGGGGAGATCCTTGCCGGCCGGGGCGCTGATGATGACCTTCTTGGCGCCGGCCTGGATGTGCTTCATGGACTTCTCCTTGGAGGTGTAGAAGCCGGTGCATTCCAGAACGCAGTCTACATCGTGCTTGCCCCAAGGAATATTGAGGGCATCGCACTCACCGTATACAGCGATGAACTTGCCGTCTACAGTAATACCGCCTTCGGCAACTTCTACCTTGCGGTTGTACTTGCCCTGAGTGGAGTCGTACTTGAGAAGATGAGCCAGGCTCTTGATTTCGCCCGGGTCATTGATAGCAACGACTTCGAAGCCCTCTGCCTCGAACATCTGACGGAATGCCAGACGGCCGATGCGGCCGAAACCGTTAATTGCAACTTTTACTGCCATTTTGAAATGCCCTCCTATTTAATGGTAAAACTTTGTTGTTTGTTATCTGTTTTATGCAGAGTTCGATTAAATGATACTAAAAAAGGAGGTGTCTGTCAAACAATATTTAATAGAATAAAGATAAAACAATGATTGGAGATTTTGCTTTTGGATATGAAAAGAGACAGAGAAATTTTATAAGCGAATTTCTCTGTCTCTGCCTTAATTAAAAACTGACATCAACCTCATCCGTCTCGCTTCGCGAGCCACCTTCCCCAGTGGGGAAGGTATTTACCCTCCCCTTTGGGGAGGGGGGACCGGCGCAGCCGGTGGGTGAGGTAGATAAACGGTTTTCTTACAGACCCTATTCACGGCTGCTCACATTAAGGTAGACGGTTTCACCGTCTTTATTTTATTTTCCCTGGAACTTCGGAGCCCGCTTCTCAGCGAATGCGGTGACGCCCTCCTTGAAGTCCTCGCTGCCCAGCAGTGAAGAGGAAGCAAGGGACTCATAGGTGAGAGTCTCGGCGAGGGTAGCCTCCGGCATATTGAGGGCCTTCTTGGCAGCCTGAATAGCCAGCGGAGCGGTAGCGGCGATGGACTCAGCGATGGCCATTACCTTTTCGTTCAGCTCCTCGGCAGGATATACTTCATTTACGAGACCGAGAGCCTTTGCCTCATCGGCAGGTACAGGACGGGCGGTGAACATAAGCTCCTTGGCTTTTGCCTGACCGACGGTCTTGGCCAGATAGTAGAAGCCACCGCAATCAGGTGGGAGACCGACCTTGACGAAACTCTGGATGAACTTCACGGAGCTTTCGGCGTAGACGAGGTCGCAGCTGATGGCCAGATTGAAGCCGGCACCGGCGGCAACGCCATTGACAAGGGCGATGACCGGCTTGGCAATATCATGGATGCGCTGAACTACGGCACCGACCTTCACGATGAAGCGGCGGCGCTCCTCGGTGGTGTGGAGATTGTCGAGGGAGGCCAGGTCGCCGCCGGCGGAGAAGGCACGGCCTGCACCGGTGAGGACGATGACGCGGACTTCATCATCTGCCTCGGCGGCATTGAGATAGTCTACGATGCCTTCAACCAGATCAAGGCTCATGGAGTTGAGGCTCTTGGGACGGTTCATGGTGATGACGGCTACATTGCCCTTTTTTTCATAGAGGACTGCTTCGTTTTCTGCCATTTTATTACTTCCTTTCGTGTGCGATTTATCATATAATTACCTTATTCTACATCGAATTTGATATTCCTGCAAAATGATATAATTCAGAAATATAATAAATTGCAGAGTGATTTATTTCCTTAATACAATCCATTGAAAACATAGTCGAATAAACCTCATCCGTATCCGTCTCGCTCCGCGAGCAACCATCCTCTGTGGAGAAAGTCTTTACTCTCTCCTATGGAGAGGGGGACCGGCGAAGCCGGTGTGTGAGGTGTATAACCTGCTGAAAAATAAGAAGGAGGGCAGCCGGATGCTGGCGGAAATATATATCAATCTACCGGTAAAGAGTATCGCCGGTGCCTTTACCTATATTATCCCCTCGGGGCTGACGGAGGAGGAGCTCTGTCCCGGCTGGCGGGTACTGGTTCCCTTTGCCGGCCGTGATGTGGAGGGCTTCATCGTCAGAGTATTCTCTGAGAACCTTCCCGGCAGCGGTGTCCGCTGTGAGACAGATGAAGCAAGCGGAGAAAAAATCTACCTTGCCGTGGATGCTAAGACCGGTAAGGAATACCGGCTGAAAAACATCAGCGGCCTTGTAGACGACCGTCCATGGTTTACTCCCATGATGCTGGAGGCGGCTTATCGCATGGCCGACTATTACCTCTGCTCCCGGGCGGAAGCTATGCGCCTCTTCATGCCCGGCAAGAGCGGCGTGTCGATATCGAAGAAAAAGGGAATCCAAAAGCGGGAGAAGGCAGTCTTTGAAAAGCTGGTCACTCTTACGGAGACCGCAGAGGATACGCAGGCAAAGCGGCTTGGCCCCCGGCAGGAGGCACTGCTGGCTGCCCTGCGGGAAAACGGCGGAACGCTGAGCCAGAGCTGCCTGAAGGAAAAGTACGATATTACTCCACCCACTATCGCCTCGCTGGTGGTGCGGCGAATGGTGTCCGTCAGAGAGGAGCGGGTCCTCCGGGACAGCTATGCGGGGACAGATGAGCCGAGGACAGCCGGTCCGTCATTAATGAGCCGGGCTGAGGAAAAGCTGGCTCAGGCTCCCAGTCTGACCGATGAACAGTCGGCAGTAATGGAGCAGCTGGAAGCTCCCCTCACAGAGAAAAAATACAATCCTTTCCTATTATATGGTATCACCGGCAGCGGCAAGACGAGGGTCTACATCGAGGCGGTGGCGAGATGCCGCCGGGCCGGTCGTCAGGCTATTGTACTGGTGCCGGAGATAGCCCTTACCGGCCAGCTGGTAGCCAGCTTCAAGGAGTTTTTCGCCGGAGATATCGTCGTCCTCCACAGCCGTCTGTCGGTGGCGGAGCGGGCGGATGCTGTGCGGCGGGTTCGGGAGCAAGGCATCGGCATTATCATCGGAGCCAGGTCGGCACTATTTACCCCGGTGGACAACCTGGGACTGATTATCCT
Source organism: Selenomonadaceae bacterium (assembly GCA_030523645.1). Lineage (GTDB taxonomy): Bacteria > Bacillota > Negativicutes > Selenomonadales > Selenomonadaceae > RGIG250. Next base: position 26,890 of record JAUNIB010000008.1, on the reverse strand, counting down.
CGATGAAGAGCAGGATATGAGCTACAAGCAGGACGAAGCGCCCCGCTATCATGCCCGGGTGGTAGCGGAGATAATCGCTGAACTGTACGGCAGCGTCCTGCTGCTGGGCAGTGCCACACCCTCATTGGAAACAGCTTACCGGGCAGCTCACGGGGAGCTGAAGCTGCTGAAGCTGACGAAGCGTATCGGCAGCCGCAGCCTGCCGGAAGCGAAGTCCGTGGATATGCGCGAAGAACTGAAGAGCGGCAACCGTCATGTCCTCAGCAGGGACATGGAAGCAATGCTCCGGGAAAATCTGGCGGCGAAGGAGCAGACCGTTCTCATGCTCAATCGTCGCGGCTACTCTACCTTTGTCATGTGCCGGAGCTGCGGCTATGTAGTGACCTGCCCCGACTGCAGTCTGCCGATGGTCTATCATCAGAGTGGACGGCTGGCCTGTCACCACTGCGATATTTCTGCCGATACGCCCACGACCTGCCCCCAGTGCGGCGGCAAATATATCCGCTTCTTCGGTACCGGTACCGAGAAGCTGGAGGAGGAGCTGCGGACTCTGCTGCCGGAGGCGCGGGTGGTCCGTATGGACAGGGACACCACTGCCAAGAAATTTGCTCATCAGGAGATACTTACTGCTTTCCGCCGTGGAGAGTATGACATTCTGCTGGGCACTCAGATGGTGGCAAAGGGTCACGACATTCCCATGGTTACGGCGGTGGGAATTATCAGCGCCGACAGCGCACTCAATATGCCGGACTTCCGGGCGGCGGAGCGGACATTTATGCTCATTACTCAGACAGCAGGCCGGGCGGGACGAGGTGACAGACCGGGCCGGGTGCTGGTGCAGGGCTACAATCCTCATCACTACGCGGTAGAGAGTGCCATCGCTCAGGATTACGGACGATTTTACCGGGAGGAGCTGGCCCTGCGGCGGGAGCTTTTCTTCCCACCATTCTGCCGGCTCATCAAGATTACCTTCACCGACAATCAGGAGGAGAAGGCAAGGATGAAGGCCGCCGAGTGCGTTGGCTTGTTCCGCAGGGAATTTGGCAAGGACGGCCGGGGACAGAGGGCGGTACAGACGGAGGGCAGCTCCGGACAGAAGCTCCTGCCCATTCATCAGATAATCGGCCCGGCTCCCGCGCTCATCGCCTGCTATAAGGGTACCTACCGCTTCGCCGTCCTTATCAAGACCGCTGACCCGGACAGAGTGCGGAGCTTCCTGCGAAGGCAGGGCTATGACCGGCGAAATGATGCTCTCATCGACATTGACCCGATAAATACCGTGTAAGATTATTGATATATTGCCGAATTTAATCGGCGGACTCAGAGGTAGTATTTTGAACTACAACGATTTTGCTGCTCAGCTCAGCCGACTGGATGACAGTCACTTGCCTCATGTGTTCCTTCTCTGCGGAGAGGAGCCGTACTTCCTTGACCGGGGGACAGAGCTTATTCTCTCACGGCTGCTGCCCACGGCGAGCGACCGCTCCGACGGCCTCACGGTACTGGAGGGGGAGGGCGACCCCAATGTGCTGGAGCAGGAGCTGAGTGCCATCCCCTTTTTCGGCGACCGGGCAGTGGTGCTGGTGAAGCAGTCGAAAATCCTTGGAGATAAGAAGAAGGCAGACAAGGACGAGGGTGACGACGGCAAGGAAAAGAAAAAAGGCAAAGCAGACAGAGCGCTGGACAATCTACTGGCTACCATCGCCGATATGCCCGAAACAAATTATGTGATTTTCCGTCAGAACATCACCCCGGACAAGCGGAAAAAGATATACAAGTCACTGGAAAAAGCCGGCATGGTGATGGAGTCTGCTCCGCTGCGTCCCTGGCAGGCGACAGACTGGCTGACGGATGAGCTGGGCAGGCGTGGCTTCCGGCTGGAGCCGGCGGCCTTTGAATATCTGTCGGGAGCATTGTCGGCTCTCCACGATGTTCCCCTCGGCTATCTGGCCGGAGAGCTGGACAAGCTGGAGCTGTTCCTGGCTGGGCAGGGCATAAGACCGGGAGGAAAAGGCCGCACCGTGATTACAGCGGCGCAGGTGAAGGAATCCTTCTCCCGGCTGCCGGAAATATCCGGCTTTGCCATAGTGGAGGCTATTGACGACGGACGGGGAGCGGATGCATTGAAGCTCTTTGCGGAGGAGCTGCAGGGCGGCACCTACCTGCCGGTGATTGCCGGGCTCCTTGTGCGGCGGGTGCGTGAGTACCTTACCGCAAAGGCTCTCCTGAAGCGGGGACTACGGGGCAGGGAACTGTCTCAGGCGCTGGGACAGCAGAAATACTTCCCCAATATCATCAACCGTCTGACCCGCACAGTGAACGGCAAGGACGAAGCTGTGCTGAAGAAGGTCTTTCTCGACCTTGCCGATGCGGACTATCGCCTTAAGACAGGGCAGGGAGGAGCGGAGCTGCTGGAGGCCGCCATCATCGCCCTGTCCCGGAGCGGTAAATAATCTCCTTGACAATATATATTGAGGTAGATATAATACCTTTGTTATATTGCTGGTGTAGCTCAGTTGGTAGAGCATTTGATTCGTAATCAAAAGGTCGCAGGTTCAATCCCCGTCACCAGCTCCAGAGAAAAATCGCCCCGAGGCTTATGCCTTGGGGCTTTTTTATGCGAATAGGATAAATTGCTTTGCACTTTCTTGAACAACGGCATTATAGCGGCTACACCGTTGAATGCCAATAAGATAAATTGCTTTGCAATTTTCCGAATAACGGCATTATAATGTACTGATAAGCATTTACTCTGCGGAGGTGGATTATGACAGAGCAACATCCCAGCTGGAATGAGCTGCTGCAGAAATATTGCCGGGAGCCGGAGGTGCGGCAGGTCATCTTCGTGCAGCATATAGAGGGAAGCAGGGCGAGGCTGCAACTCTACGCCAAGACCGATGAATACCCTGACTTCTGGACGAAGCTTTTGACCTGCGACGGCTATGTGGGCAAAGAAGGCCTCGGCAAGACCCGGGAGGGAGATATGAGGACCCCCATGGGTGACTTTGGCGTGTTTACTGCCGTAGGCATGAAGGACAACCCGGGGACAAAAGCCGACTTTGTGAAGTTGGATGAGCATATCTTCTGTGCCGAGGGAGAGTTCTACAATCTCCTGCTGGACGACCGGGTAATACCGAGAGAGATAATTGACGAAAACGGCGGGGATCCCATGAACGACATGAGTCCTCAGTTCAACTACGGCCTGTTCCTTGACTACAACAAGGAGCGAGTCCCCGGGAAAGGCTCCTACATCTTCCTGCACTGTGATGGGCCAAATGATTTCACGGCTGGCTGTGTGGCAGTCAGCGAGGAGAATATGAAGTTCATCCTGCAGAATGTGGACAACAATGTGCGGGTCTGCATTTATCCGCTGACGAAATGAGAGGCACCATGACAGAGTACGAGGAGCTGGAGAAAAGCTTGGCGGCCATCATCGGTGAAGACCCTGATCAGGTGCCGGGACTGGGGGCCATTCTGTACAAAAACGGGCAGCCGGTCTACAGCTTTTGCGGCGGCAGGGCTTACATCGGCGGCAAGTCGGACGGGGAGGCGGACAGACCTTTTCTGCGGGACAGCCTCTTTCGCATTGCCTCCGTGTCAAAGCAGTTCACGGTCTATACGATAATGCAGCTGGCAGAGCAGGGGCGCCTGTCCCTGTCGGATGATGTGAGCCGGTATCTGGGCTTTTCCCTCCGCCATCCGGACTTTCCCTATGTCCCTATCACCATAGAGATGCTTTGCTGTCACACCTCGGGTTTGAGGGATGGTATTATTTACTGCATTCCGCCGGAGTTCGGTGTCCGGGAGTTCTTCTTCCCGGATGGGAAATTCTACGAGGAGGGAGCGCACTTTGCGACCTCGGATGAGCCGCCGGGAGAGTATTTTTCTTACTGCAATCTGAACTATGGCCTCTTAGGGACAATCATCGAGACTGTCACCGGTGAGCGGTTCGATACCTATCAGCAGGAGCATATACTGGCCATGCTGGACATCGACGGCGGCTATCTGCCTGCTAATCTGCAGCAGGACGAATTTCATCGGCTGGGCGGTATCTATCAGAAGCAGCAGGCAGGAGCCGATTGGCAGCCGATGATGGATTGTTACGACGGACGACAGCCGGCTCGTGACACGGTGACGATGCAGAATCCCTACGCCGAGCAGGATGATTCCCGGGAGTACAGTCTCACAGGCTATGTGCCGGGTACCAATGCTACCTTCTTTGCCCCGCAGGGCGGTCTGCGGCTGTCCCTTAAGGGAATGAGTCACGCCCTTGAAATGCTCATGGGCTGTGGTCTGTATCGGGGGAAAAGAGTGCTGAGCCGGGACTCGGTGGAGCAGATGACGGCGAAGCATTGGATTTATCAGGTCGGCGGCAGAGACAACGGAGATACCGAGGACGGTGTCTTCCTGAGCTATGGACTGGGTCTGTATCAGATTGACGGAGGCAGCCGGGCAAGAGTCTGCCGAGACATAGATATTGATTTGGTTGGTCACACCGGGGAGGCCTTCGGTCTGTTGTCCGGTCTATTTTTCCGTCCCGATACCGGGGACGGCTTCGTGTACATTATGAACGGTGAAGGTCTGCCGGAGGATGCCCCGGAGAGTCGGGGGCGCTTCAGCGGCAATTTTGTCTGGGAAGAAAGAATAATGGATGCCCTGTGCCGGGCATTTATGAAGTAACTGTTGGAGGGCGGCAGCCCGAATACAGACGGGAGGATTTACAGTGCTGAATTATCTGATAAAGAGAATCGGCAATTCCATAATCGTGCTGTGGGTGGTCATGACAGTGACCTTCCTGCTCATGCACTCCATACCCGGCGGCCCCTTCACTGCGGAGAAGAGCCTGCCACCGGCGGTGCGGGCAAATATCGAGGCCCGCTATAAGCTGAATGACCCGCTGCTGACTCAGTACAAGGACTATCTATCCAATGCAGTTCGGGGAGATTTGGGGCCTTCCTTTAAGTATGTAGGCCGCTCGGTGAATGACATTATCGCCGAGAGTTTCCCTGTATCTCTGGAGCTTGGCGTGGAGAGCATCATCATTGCCCTGCTGGTGGGAGTGCCGGCCGGCGTGCTGGCGGCCTATCGGCGGAACAGCTGGCCGGACAGAGCGGTGAATCTGCTGACCACCGTGGGAGTGGCAGTACCCGGCTTTGTACTAGCCGCTCTATTGGTAGAAGTCTTTGCCATGAAGCTGGGCTGGCTGCCGGCGGCCATGTGGAACAGCTGGGCCAGCCGTGTCCTGCCGGCCGTTGCGCTGGCGGCAATGCCCATGGCCTTTATTACCCGCCTTACCCGTTCCAGTATGCTTGATGTATTGGGACAGGACTATATCAGGACGGCCAAGGCCAAGGGGCTCAGCACCGGGGCGGTACTGTTCCGCCATGCACTGCCCAATGCTCTCATACCGGTGGTGACATATCTCGGCCCAATGGCGGCAGGCATCCTTACCGGCAGCTTCGTCATCGAGACGATTTTTGCCATCCCCGGACTTGGCAGCTACTTCGTAACCAGTATTTACAACCGTGATTACACGGTTATTCTGGGGATTACCCTCTTTTATTCCGCTATCGTCATCTTTATGAACATGCTGGTGGATTTGATTTATCCCCTGCTTGACCCGCGGATTAAGCTGGGAGAGAGGGAGGATTGACATGGAAAAGCAATACGAGTTCTCTCCCCTGAACATATCTGCAGAGGATGTCGGCAGGACGGCCGCTGCACCATCGGCTGGATTTTGGTCAGATGCGTGGCTGCGGCTGAAAAAGGATAAGGGAGCTATGCTTGGCTTGAGCTTCATCCTGCTGTTGCTGGCGGCGGCAATCATCGGCCCCATGCTGTCCTCTGTTTCCTACGAGGACCAGAATTTCCTGCAGGCAAATCTTGGGCCATCGGCAGAGCATTGGTTTGGCACCGACAGTCTGGGCCGTGACCTCTTTATCCGGGTGCTGTACGGCGCGCGGATTTCTCTGTCCATCGGTATCGTGGCCAGCCTCATAAATCTGGTAATCGGCGTAATCTACGGCGGTATCTCCGGCTATGCAGGCGGCAGAACCGACAGGATAATGATGAACATCGTGGATGTTCTCTACAGTGTGCCGACCCTGCTGTATGTCATTCTGCTGATGGTTGTTTTCAAGCCGGGACTGATGAATATCTTCATTGCCTTCGGTATCAGTTACTGGCTGCAGATGGCCCGCATCGTCCGGGGCGAGGTGCTGAAGCTGAAGGAGCAGGAGTTTGTGCTGGCCGCCCGAAGCATGGGTGCCGACGGCAGCCGCATCATCGGCAGGCACCTGATACCGAATGCTGTGGGGGCAATCATCGTGTCCCTCAGTATGTCCATACCCGATGCTATCTTCACGGAGGCGTTTCTCAGCTTCATCGGTCTGGGTGTGTCAGCACCTATGGCCAGCTGGGGCGTGCTGGCCTCCGATGGAGTGAATACCATCAGAGTTTTTCCCTACCAGTTGTTTTTCCCGGCGGCGGCCATCAGCCTTACTATGCTGGCCTTCAATTTTCTGAGTGACGGTCTGCGGGATGCGCTGGATCCGAAAATGAGAAGATAGGAGGAAGCCCCATGAGTGCAGCGAATGAACTGCTGGCAATAGAGAATCTCTCAGTAGGCTTCCACACCTATCGAGGAGATATAAAGGCTGTCCGCGGAATGAGCCTAACTGTGGGACAGGGGGAAATACTGGGCATCGTGGGTGAGTCCGGCTGCGGCAAGAGCGTCACCGCTCAGGCGGTGATGGGGCTGCTGCCGAAAGAAAATTCTTTTATTGCCGGCGGTCGGATTGTTTTCCGGGGACAGGATATTACCGGGGCGGATGAGGCACAGCTTCGTCAGCTTAGAGGCCGGGAAGTGGCCATGATTTTTCAGGACCCCATGACTTCATTGAATCCGGTGCTGACCATCGGCTATCAGATGACTGAGGGAATCATGCTCCACAAGGGTGTGTCCCATGAGGAGGCCCGGCAGGAGGCTATCGCCCTGCTGGACAGGGTAGGGATACGCAGCGCAAAGGAGCGAATGGGGGCATATCCCCACGAATTCAGCGGCGGTATGCGCCAACGGGTGATGATAGCTATGGCGCTCATCTGCCGGCCGAAGCTGCTCTTTGCGGATGAGCCGACTACTGCTCTCGATGTGACAATCCAGGCACAGATATTGAAGCTGCTGGGAGAGCTGAGGCAGGAATACGGAATGTCTATCGTGCTGATTTCTCACGATTTGGGGGTTATTGCCAGCATTTGCGACCGGGTGGAGGTGATGTATGCCGGCAGCGTGGCGGAGGTAGGAACGGCGAAGGAAATTTTCTTTGAAAACGGTCATCCTTATACGCAGGGTCTGCTGAGGTCTCTGCCGAGACTGGATGCGGACAGACGGGAGCCTTTGCCGGTGATTGCGGGACAGCCGCCGGACTTGTCGCTGGATATTCAGGGCTGCAGCTTCCTGCCCCGCTGCCCCTACGCCATGAAAGTCTGCCGTGATGTGCGGCCGGAGGCGGTGCCTCTCGGGGAGAATCACACCGTCTGGTGCTGGCGGGCGTACCGTGAGCAGCAGGAGCAGGGGGAGGTGTCCGCCCGTGGATGAAAAAGAAAAACAGCCCCTGCTGTCTGTGCGGGAGCTGAAAAAGCATTTCGTCACAAGGCGGGATTTCTGGGGGAGACCTGCGGAGTATACCTATGCCCTCAACGGCATCAGCTTCGACATATATGCCGGGGAAACCCTGGGCATGGTGGGAGAGTCCGGCTGCGGCAAGTCTACTGCCGGCCGCACCATCATGGGATTGTACAGGCCCACCTCCGGCCGGGTGCTGATGCACGGACAGGAGCTGGACTACAGCAGCGGCCCCGACAGCAGGATACAGATGATATTTCAGGACCCATACGCCAGTCTGAATCCGAGGCTCACGGTGGGCGAAATTATCGCGGAGCCCATGGAAATCAAGGGGATGTACAGGGAGCCGCAGGAACGGCAGAAGCGAATCCGTCATCTGCTCGATCTGGTTGGACTCAGTCCGGAGCAGGCAAACCGTTTCCCCCATGAGTTCAGCGGCGGTCAACGGCAGAGGGTTGGTATCGCCAGAGCCTTGGCGGTAAATCCTGAGCTGATTATCTGCGATGAGCCGATTTCGGCTCTCGATGTGTCCATACAGGCACAGGTGGTAAATCTTCTCAGCCAGCTTCAGAGGGAGCTGGGGCTTACTTATCTGTTTATCGCTCACGATTTGGCTATGGTCAGGTATATCAGCGATCGGGTGGCGGTAATGAATCAGGGACAGATTGTGGAGCTGGCGGCGGCTGATGAACTGTACAGCAACCCGCAGCATGAGTATACGAAGAAACTCCTGTCGGCAATTCCACTGCCATGTCCGAAGTGCTAGTACTATATTTTGGCGTTCATGGAGTAATGAAACATCAAACAATTGATGACTGTGACTAATCCGTTTGAAAGGCTCCCATTGAGGGGAGCTGTCAGCGAAGCTGACTGAGGGGTGTAAAAGCAGTCTCTATCACCCCTCCGACCTGCTGCGCAGGTCACCTCCCCTAGAGGGGAGGCTTGCGTCAACATATATTGATAAAAGAAAGGGACTGACGCACAAAGCGACAGCCCCTTTTATAATGTAAACAGCGGTGAATGATGCCTGTAAGAAAACCGTTAATCAACATCGGCACTTGGCGATTGACAAGTAAGCATACGCAGTCAGAGCCTAGTGCTGTTATGTTGATTGCCGAGCGAGAGCGTGTTTTCGTCAGAGATTATTCGCCGCTTTCACTGTTTCTTTTTGTAAAATCACATCCGCCGCGGTCATGGCCATCGCCTTGGCCGCCAGCAGTGCCATTTTTTTACCGTACTCGCTGCCGGCAGCGGCAGCAAACTCATAGGTGTGGGCAGCAATGCCCTCACCTATTTTTATTTCCGGCTGAATGGTGGGAGCGTCGTGACTCACATTGCCAACATCGGTGGAGCCGTCGGCGTCATCGGCGGGATATACCGTTACATCTGTACCGAGAGCTTCAAGATTGGCTTTCATATATTCGCTGAGCTGCCGGTCATTGATGAGATTTTTGAACAGCGGCTCGTAATGCTCCATTTCCAACTCTGTGCCGTGAGCCTGTGACACCTGCTGAGCCAGCTCCTTTATCCGTGGTAGCATGAAGTCTTCAAGATATTCAGTCCGCAAAGCCCGGATGGTAGCTTTCATGGCAGCCCGTTCCGGTACGATATTGGGAGCGGTGCCGCCCTCGGTGATGATTTTGCCGATGATGTGAGGTTCGGTGAAGGTCCTCTGCAGAGTGCCAAGCTGCTGATAGAAATCCACCAGAGCGTCAAGGGCATTGATGCCGTGATAATCCGGGTCGGCTACATGGGCGGGCTTGCCGGTAAAGGTGAACTTCACAGGGTGAGTAGCGTATGAGGTGCCGCCGACGGCAGTCACATCACTGGGATGACAGATGAGAGCCGCATCCAGTCCGGCGAATACGCCCGCCTCACTCATGAACACTTTGCCGCCGATTGTCTCCTCGGCGGGACAGCCGAAGATGTGAACGGCAGCCTCGTCGGCAAATATGTCGGCACAGGCTATGGCGGCGGTGGTACTCATGGCGGCAATCAGGTTGTGACCGCAGCCGTGGCCCAGCTCCGGCAGGGCATCGTACTCAGCAAGGAAGCCGATATGCACCGGACCGCTGCCCTTTATACCATGAAAGGCGGTGGGCAGCTTATCGGGAATCACCGGAGCGATGGAGAAGCCGGACTCCGACAAGATATCCTGCAGAAGCCGGGAGGAATTTTCTTCCTCTCCGCTCAGCTCCGGGTGCTGATGCAGATAGTCAGCAATCCGGTGAAACACCGGAGCAAGCTCATCCAGCTTCTGACAGAGGAGCTGCTTTATTTCAGATGAAGGGACAGCGGTCATAATTATTCCTCTCTATAAGCATGGGTCAGGTCGATGATGCCCATTGGTGAGCAGAAGAAGCCCTTGAAGGCAGGATGAACCACCATCGGCTGACTGCTGTGGAACAGGGGGATGATAACGCAGTCGTCAAAGAGCTTTTTCTCCGCCTTGTGGAGAATAGCCAGCCGCTTGGCAGGATCGATTTCCTGCTGGGCGGCGGCAATGATGGCTTCGTATTCCGGGTCGTGATACTGGGCGTCGTTTGTCTTGTCGGAGAAAACCTCCAGGAAATTTGCCGGATCGGCAAAGTCCGCCACCCAGTTGGTGGTAGCTACCTGATAGTCGCCGTTTTCACGGGTGTCATAGAAAACCTTTGTCTCCTGATTGGTAAGGGCGGCATTGACTCCCAGAACATCCTTCCACATGTCCTGAATGGATTCCGCCACAGCCTTATTCATTTCGTTTGTGTTGTAGAGGATGGCGACAGGCTCATCCTTGTAGCCGGACTTCGCCAAAAACTCTTTGGCGAGAACGGCGTTGTCCTTCATAAGCTGACCGCCCTCCTGTCGGAAATCCCTGCCGGCAGTCATCATTCCCGGAGGTACAAGGCCGTAGGCAGCCGACCGACCGTTGCGGATAATGGTCTTTACCATGTCCTCTCTGGAGACGGCAAGGGCAAAGGCTTTGCGTACCAGCGGATTGTCGAAGGGCGGCTTCGTCACATTGAAAACATAATAGGTGGTGCCAAGTATCGGCTCTACCCGGTACAGTCCTTTTTCCTTCAGCCTGTCTTCATCGGCGGAGGGAGGATCCAGCATCAGGTCGGCCTGTCCGCTTTCTACGATGGTGAGGCGAGTGCTTTTCGTTTCGCTGATGGGCATGATGATACAGGAGGAGCGAACATTGTCTTTGTTCCAGTATTTCTCATTTTTCATGAGGACGATTTCACTGGAGTGAACCCATCTGGTGATGGTATAGGGGCCGCAGCCGACGATGGTCTCGTAGTTGCTGGCCCAGGTGTCCGATGCCTTTGCCGCGATATGCTTCGGTATCGGATAAAAGACATGGAAGGCCGTCAGGTCGAGAAAATAGGCGGTGGGATTTTTCAACACTACCTGCAGAGTGGTTGGGTCAAGGGCTTTCAGACCGAGAGACTCCGTCTTTGCTTCCTCGGTGTTGTATTCCTCCGCGTTGAGTATGGGATAAAGCATATAGGCATTGCCGCAGCCAACCTTGGGGTCGAGGACCCGCTGCCATGAGTATACGAAATCATCGGCGGTGATGGGGGTGCCGTCGCTCCAGCAGATACCGGGCCGCAGGTGGAAAGTATAGGTGCGGCCGTCGGGGGAAATATCCCAGCGCTCCGCCAAGGCCGGCTGAGGTACGCCCTTCTCGTCCAGACGGGTCAATCCCTCGAAAAGCTCTACCTGCACATTGCTCTCGGCGAGGCCGTAGGTCATGGCCGGGTCAAGGGTGGACGGCTCCGAGCTCAGTACCATGGAGACGGTGTCCTTGGGAGCGGAGCTGTATCGGCTGCCGCCGCAGCCGGCGATCAGCAGAAGAAGGGGAAGCAGCAGAAGGCTGCAGAAAATCCGTAATCTATTCATAGGTGCTCCTTTTTTTGAGCCAATAGGAAGAAATTGCCATGCAAATTCTTAAACATTTGCATTATAATATATAAGGAAAGGAAACGCTATGAATAACCAGAATTTTTATATTTCCCATATAACACCGGCACTGAAGCAGCGCATGACGGGCAAATCATACAAATCCGACTGCAGGCTGCCGTGGGACGAGCTGCGATATATCCACTGTCTTCATGTGGATTTGGATGGGCTGACCCATGAGGGCGAAATGGTGGTAAATCATCATATAGCCGACTCGGTGCTGAACATATTGCGGCAGCTTTATGAAGCCCGTTACCCAATTGAACGGATGAGGCTTATTGATGACTATGGGGCAGATGATGACCTGTCCATGGAGGACAATAACTCATCCGCCTTCAACTACCGTCTCATCGCCCACACCGATAAAATATCCAAGCACGGTCTGGGGCTGGCAGTGGATATAAATCCTCTGTACAATCCTTATGTGAAGACGGTGGAGGGCAGCCTTTATGTGGCCCCGGCCGGAGGCAAAGCATACATAGACAGGCAAAACAGTTTCCCCTACAAGATAACAGGGAATGACCTGTGCTGTCAGCTTTTCCGGTCAGCTGGTTTCCAGTGGGGCGGCGACTGGATAGAGAAGAAGGATTATCAGCATTTTGAGATAGGGACGGAGCAGATAGCTCAGTGGTACCCGCAGTTTGAGTGATGGCTGATAGACTATGCAGATGAAAGAAAAAAATGATATGAATTTGTCCCGGCAGGACAACAAAACCTGCCGGGATTTTTGTATTCTGTCACAAGGATGTGAAAACTAGGCTGAGGCATGGGAATTTTCACAAATGTTTTAGTTAGGCTTAGGGAGAATAAATACTGAAGAGAAAAATATCGCATATTCCTATCTATGAAAGAATATGCGATATAAAGCATTAGTGTCGAGCTTAATAGTATGCGATAATTATTTTATGAGCGAGATGAAGGATGTGTAGAAGATGGGGCATACAGAGCCTAAAATAGTTCTGCGGCAGCTTGGCGCAAAAATCGCATATTTTAGAACTCTGGCAGGTATCAGCCAATCAGAGCTGGCTAAGAGGATAAACAGCACCCAGTCTACAGTCTCGAAAATAGAATGCGGCTCATATAACGACAGTTTGAGTATCCCGATGCTGGTCAGCATAGCAAATGCTCTAAATGTTGATTTGTCACTGCTGCTCCACTTCAATGACTTTGAAAAGAAGATGTGGGACAGGACAATAACGGCGAATGAAATATAGATGTATCCCGCGATTAGCATAATGCAGATCGTAATTTTGTGAGGTCAACTTAACAGCAGAAAAGGTAAGTCAAATGATATCGCCGGGCTGGAAGATTTAGGTTGCATGAGATAGTGATTTTGTCCCGGCAGGACAACAAAACCTGCCGGGATTTTTGTATTCTGTGAATGGATATGAAAACTGAGCATGGGCATGAGGTTTTTCACAAATGGGTATGACGGGAGTTGGCGAATATTTTATTTGGGATGTCCGCCAGTCCCGAAAGTGAAATGAAATATAAATTGGGAGGAAATAATCATGGCACAGTATAGGGTAACTTGGGAGCAAAAATCGGCAAATAATCCAAATGCAAAAACCGGCAGCCGACACTCAACAACGGTACAGGCCAGCTCCATAATGGATGCAAAGGCAAAGGTAATGCAGAGAATACCGACTTCGATTAAGGTGGTCAATATGACTGCATCGAAGATGGGGTGAGGAACGCTAGCGGAATACATTGCTAATTATTGTAGCGATAATAGAGGATATGGAGGAAAGAAAAGTGAAAAAGAAAGCTCTTAATACAAAGTATGGCGATATTTTTGTCGACTGGTTCAACAAACATAGTGACGATGCACCGGAAGCTTTTTCGGCAAGTCTGGATGACTTTACAAGTAAACTGTTTGAAAAAGCCGAAACCACGCAAGCGGATGGAGAAAAGGTATATATAGTGAATGCCGGCCGCATGAATCACGGCAAAAGCAGTCTGTTTAATTCTCTGCTTGGGAAAAATGAGCTTGCAGTAGAAGATGTTCGCTGTACGGTGGAAAACAGGGAAGTGCCGTGGAAGGATAATTTTATTCTTATGGATACACCGGGGCTTGATGCGACAGATGATGATAATACAGTTGCTTATGAGGGCTACAAAAAGGCCAACATGATACTTTTTGTGCATACCGTTAAGGTTGGCGAGTTGCATGAAAGCGAAATAAAAGCAATCAATAAGATGAAAGAGATTATCGGGAAAGAGTATTTCGGTAAACATTTTTGTCTCGTTTTAAGCTTTAGGGATTCAGTAAGCCCGGAGGCATTGGAGAACATCAAGAATGCATCGGTGAGCACGATAAAAACAGCCTGTGACACAGGAGCCTTTCCGGTGTTCTGTATATCCAATAGACGCTATCAAAAGGGTATGCAGGAAAACAAGATGGGCTTGGTGGCATTGAGTGGCATACCTGAGCTGATTGATTACATAGAGGATAAGAGCGAGGAGTGGCAGAGCGACAAGGTGGGGCTGCAGGAGAAGCAGAACGAAGAAATGATGCAGCAAATAATCCCTGCAATGGAAGATTGTGCGTCAGAGCTCAAAAATAGTAAAGGAAACGATAAGAATGTTGACATAAAAGGTGTTAGGGAATATATAGCAGATTGGAAAAATAGGTATGGTTTGTTAGGACAAGAAAGCGATGACCTGCAAAAGAAAATAGATGCACGTAATAAAGAAAATGAAGAAATCAACGAAAAGATAATGAAAAATACTAACGAAAGTTTAGTTCATTATACGGGTGGATTTTTGGGATTTGTGGGGAGGTTCCTTGCGCGTAGTGAAGGGGAATTGGAAAGGGAGAATGAAGCGTTAGAAGAACGTATTAGACAGATTGATGCAGAAATATGGTCGCTTGATAAGAGGCATTTGAATATTTTTGACGAGCAAGGAGAATTGTGGGATGAAATAAAGTTAAAGATGGTTAAGGTAGGAATCTGGCCAGATGATAAAGATGTAGAAATGTCTGAATTGTATAGAAAGCTTGATGAAGTTGAAGCAGAGCAGGAATTTGCTGTTACTAAAAAGGAGGCAAAAGTAGGTTGTTTGCTGAAAGCTGCCAAAAGCTTAAAAGAAATAACAAAGGCTGCCAACACCAAACCGGGAATAAACAGGCAGATGGTAATCCTAACCCAATATGCCGACTCTTTTGATATAGATATAGATGAGCTTAAGGAAGCTGTACAGAGACAGGCGGATGACGAGGCAAAGGATATTCTGCAGAAGCTAAGAGAGCGTATGGAAAATATCAATGACGAGTGCCATAGTGCGTGGCAGAAATTGCTTAGCTCAGCGGAAGCCGCTGTAGAAGAAAGATATAATGCGGTTAGTGTGCATATGAAAGAAGTACATGCAATTAGCAATGAATGGAATGAAGCATGGGATAGAGTCATGGCAATTGGGCAGCAAATAACTGCATTGTGGAAAAACAAAGCTAACAGGGAAAAATTCGAAGAAACTGAACGCAAAGCAAAAGCTCTTGAAGCTAAACAGGATGAAATTAAGAAAAAGATAATACAACCTATTGAGCACAGAAGAAATGCGAAGTGTAAAGAGGCAGGTCGTATTTTACATGAGTTGGGAATTTGGGGCGAACAAGCGGTGTTCGTTGATGCAGATGAGGCTTTGAATAAGAATATAGAGTCCTACCAAGAGCGGCTAATGGAAAAGGTCGGTCTGGGTTCTGTTTACATGAAGTACCAAAACTCCAAAAAGGTACTGCGCGCCATCGACAATATGCTTGCACAATATTAAGGGGGAATAGCTATGGGAAAAAACTACATGGCCGAGGTAGCGGCAGATTTCTTTCAGCGGCTGGACGATATGCAGGAGAAGCTGTCAACTTTTTCCGGGGAAATAGATGGCAGACGGGAGAAAGCCTTTGATGTATTGCGGAAATTCGCTGAACAGAGTGAGACGCCACTTCAGAAAAAGGTGTCTGCAAAGAAAGGAAGTGCATTGGAGAAGGCTGCGGCTGAGGCAGTAAAGCAGGTGCAGGATGCTATGTCAGACTGGCAGGCACAAATTGAACGTAGCCGTAAGGGGACGGAATTCATGCACAAGCATGAAAAGCATTTGCTGGTTCTGGTCTTTGGTGCGGTAAAAGCGGGAAAAAGCTCTTTGGGGAATTTTTTTGCCGGAAAGCCCTGGATGGAGACGGAGTTTGACAATGCCTACAAGCGTCACGCCCTTGCGGAATTTGTGACGGAGGACGAGAAGAGAGCCACCGGCGGAATTACTGTGGACGATAAGGGGCGCAGATGGTTTGCCGAGGGAGATACGGACACTACCGGAAATATGCAGTATTTCTCGCTGTCCGGGCTTCGCTGGATGGATTCTCCCGGCACAGGAGCGGTAGCCAAGCTCACGGATAAACAGGATGGCCGCTCAATGGATGAGATGGTACAGGAATACTTACCCTATACTGATATGTGTATATTCCTGATGAACTCATCAGAGCCGGGATTGATGGAAGATATGAAATATATCTGTCAGCTGCACAAGGAGAATCAGACGGCACTTGTCGTCATTACAAAATCCGACGTGAATGATGAGGATGAGGATGACAATGGAAATCTTGTAATCCACTGGATTCCAAAGGACAAGGAGACACGAAGGAGGCAGGAGGAACATATTTGCCGACAGATAAAGGAAAAATCTCCGGATATTCCTCCTGAGAAATATTCTGCCATAAGCGTTTCGTCAATTTTGTCGAGAGAGGGGCTTATAAACAATAACGAGGCGCAGTTCAAAGAAGGCAATATTGATACCTTAATGAAGCTTATCGCGGCGAAGACGGGAGACAATGCGATAAAGCTGAAGCAGGAAAAACCGAAAAAGACTTTGAATGCATTTATTGAGAACATAATCGCCGACCCTGATGGTGGTGTGAGTGTGGCTGCGCTCAGAGAGAACTTCCTCGGCATAAGAAATGAAATAGAAAGCGGCAAGAAGAAGCTGGATGATAAAAAGGCGTACATCGTCAAGGACATTCAGAAGACGATGGAGCTTACCGTGAAGTCGCAGCTGAGGAAATGGGGCAGGGAGGTAGATACGACCGGTAAAGATTTGAGTGATGCAGAAATCTCCAAGCGGCTGATGGAAATTATCTCTCCGCAGATAGCCAAGGAAATAAATGAGGCTGTTGGGGATATCATAACTTCTTATCGTGAGCAGGCGATTTCTCCGTTGCAGATGAAGCTGAAAACCAATGGTATTCATAAGGAGATTAAGGAGCAGGAGAAGTCCTACGAAGAGGCATATTATGAAGAGCGTGATCCGGAGGGCTTCTGGGAAAATGTGCTATCTTTCTTCGGGAAAAAGTATTATGACCGTTTCACGAAAACCAGCAAAGTCAAGCAAAGCATTGATATGGGGACAAATGTTAACAGCTTCATCGAGTCCATATTGCCGATGCTACAGGAGGTCTTGGAAAAGCATATAACGGAGAATATAGATAACATCAAGAATACATACTTTGTGACTCAGGAAAAATATACCGAGGATATGCTGAAGAAACTTGATGGGCTGGAAAAGCAGTTCAGAGCATTAAAATATTGAAGATAACCAGTTGGGAGTAGAGAGATGGAAAGTATTTTTGTTGATTATCAGGGAAAGTTGGGGCAGAATTATACTTCCTTAAAAGAAGCACTGGCACCATACTCCAGAGAGGAGGGTGTGGCAGATGCTTTGGCAGCTATCGAGGAAATATACAGTAAAAAACTAAATAATATAAGACCGCAGATTATGGTGTACGGAATTTATAATGCGGGTAAAAGCAGCATCATCAATGAGCTGATGCAGAATGATTTGGCTGATGTAGCCGATGAACCTACCACCAAGGAGGTGTCCTGCTACGAATGGAACGGATATCGGCTGGCGGATACTCCCGGTGTAGGTGGGCCGGTGGCTGATGAAGAGATTACGGCAGAGTATTTACCACAAGCCGATGTGGTACTGTTTGTCATGAGCAGCAATGGTTCTTTGGAGCGGCGTCAGAACTATGAGAGAATGAAGTCTATCATAGAAAAGGGTAAGCGTCTTATCATCGTACTCAATGATAAAGATGGTATTTTGGGTAAAGACGATGGAAGAATGACAGCCTTGAAGCAGCAAGTGATAAAGAACATGCAGCTGGAAGGTATTGAGGTAGCAGAGGACAAATACAGTATTGTAGCGGTCAATGCAAGACGAGCACGAAAAGGACGACTGGAAAATAAGAACGGTCTTTTAGAGAGAAGCTGTATGCCTGAGCTGGAGAAGGTTATTCTCAGCGAGCTTAGGAGGACAAGCACTTTTGAGGTGCTGCATAACGGCATTGTTGAGGTAGAAACTGGGCTGCAACAGATACTGGAGACACTTAGTAGACAGGATTCGGCAGAGCTTGATAGGCTTGGTAAATTTATAAACCGATTGCACAAGCAAAGGTTGTCTATTGATGATAGGCTGGCGGATTTTATTGAAAAGCAGACATCACGATTCAGTAAAGAAATGCCGATGCTTATCTGGGAAAAACGAGATGTTGAGGATGAGGAGCTTCAGCGGGAAATAAGTCAGGCATTGGAAAAACTGTGCACCCAAGTACAGGATGAACTGCAGAAGGAAATGGAAGAATATCTGCAGGAGTTTGGTCAGGATGTCGAGACGATGAAGCAGGATTTGTTGGAGCTTCAGGCGGAACTGACCAATAAAGCGGTCGGTGCTGGTAATATACAGATTTCAGAGATTGAGCTTGATGATGCAAAAAATAATATTGAAGTATTAATCGGGAAGATGGATGCTCTGGGCGCAGCAGCTATTACTGTCGGTGAAGCATTAGCCAGTACGACAGGACAAGCAGTATTGGCTGTTGCTGCAAAAACGGCAATAGGAAAGGCCGTCCTTCCCATGCTTGGCCCGATTCTGCCATGGCTCGGGCCTGCGGGCTGGATTGTGACTGGAATCTCGGTCGTTAAGTCGCTGATTAGTTGGACAGACGGCGAGGCTGACAGACAGCGAGCTGAAGACGAGCGACAGGCTGAATACAGCAGAAGGCTTGCAGAGGCGGAGCTTCAGGCTCAGCAGGAGCTTAGGCAGAAGTTTGTCTGCATGTCAGAGGAGATTGCGGACAGCTTGAAGCAGGAAAGCCAAAAGACGGTTCAGACTATTTTCGCAAAGTTGGAAGAGCCAATTAACAATGAATTAAATAATCTTAATAATCTGGCACAGAACAGAAAGCAGACATTCGATGAAGTCAGCAATATTTATGATGAATATGTTTGGTTGGACAGTAAGTTGGCAGTGCAGATGACCAAATGAAGTTATAACTGCGTCAATGGTGGCGCACCGCTGACATAAAGCGGGGTGGTGATTGCCTCGGCTGTAGTTCAAACAATTTGTATGATTTTGTCCCGGCAGGACAACAAAGCCTGCCGGGATTTTTGTATGATATTAAAGGGATGTGAAAACTGGGACAGGTAGTAAGAGTTTTCACAAATGATTTTGCCTGGTTTTGGCGAATAATATCTATAGGTAGTGAAAGGAGATGGGGTGGCTCGTGAATAACAGACGGGAAATGATGTTTCGTCAGATAGGTGCAAAGCTCGCTTACTACCGCACAATCAAGAAAATGAGTCAGACAGATTTGGCCAAAGCGGCAAATATCAGTCCCAGCACACTGAGCAGGATTGAGCGCGGCGACTACAATGACCATCTGTCTATAGATATGCTGTTCATTTTGGCAGAAACTATGGATGTGGAGCCGATGGAGTTTTTGCGGTTCTCGGATGCTGATAAGAATATGTGGTAAATGCGTTTTAAGGAGAACGAAATTATTCGGTTATGTCTATAAAAGAGGCAAAACGGCTATTGCAGTACGCAATGCAGAATGATGGTACAGGCGACTGCTTGAAAGAGGCAGAAGAACTTCTTTTACATTCTGCCGAGCAGGGCAATACAGAGGCAATGTGCCTGCTTGGCGATATATATTATTGGATGGCAGATGAAGAAATGTATCGGGAGGCGTTTGCCTGGTACCAGAAGGCTACGCACGCAGGTGATACAGGAGCTTTGGCGAAAACTGGCTGGTGCTATTGCAAAGCGCACGGAACAGAGAAAGATATAGTAAGGGGAATTCGATGTCTGGAGCAGGCTGTGACGCGAGGCAGTGTCACAGCTATGGTGAAGCTGGGGGTGCTGTACCTGACAGGCTGTGAAGTAGAGAAAAACCCTGCCAATGCAGTAAAGCTGTTTGACATGGCTGAAAAACGGGGCAGCAAATCTGCCAGATGGTACCTTGCAGGGTGCATAGAGCGTGGTGAGGGTGTAGGACAGAGTGTTTATAAGGCACTTGAGCTATACCGTATAAATGCAGTAAAGGGAGATCACAGTTCTTTGCGCCGTGTGCTTGATTTGGAGAGAGAACTGAGAGATAAGGAAACAGAGTGGTCGTTTGTGAGATTAAAGATTTTGGCAAAAACAGGAGAGCCATTGTCAGAGTTTTTACTGGGAGAAGCCTTTGAAAAGGGACTCGGGACAAGGAAGAGTTATGATGAGGCGGCCAAGTGGTATCGATTGGCGGCTGACCAAAATCTTGCAGAAGCGCAATATCGTCTGGCCTATTGCTATGAAAATGGATACGGCGTCGATAAGGATGAAGGAACCGCATCTAAGCTGCGTCAATTTGCGGCTAATAATGAGAATGGATGGACAGATTATATGCTGGATGAAGAAGGGGAATGTTTTTATTGGGGAGATATTATGAAAACGAGCAGCGAATGATACTGCGAAAAGCAGCCTGAACAATATAAGTAATAAAAAAGGGGCCGTTAGTTCAAGATGAGCAAACGGCCCTTTGTGCGTGGTGTGATTTAACATTCATTCGAGGTATGGCTGGAGGTTCAGCTTGATTAGCATTATGTTTGTATCAATGACCGAAAGATGGTGCTGGAGCGCATAGAGGATGATTTTGTCCCAATCGGCTCTGGGGTAGAGTGGGGGGTGGCCACCGTAGTAGAGGAGTCTTTGGGTCTCCTTTTCCGAGAGGGAGAGGCCGACGGCGATGGCCAGCAGCTTTGGCCGGGATGTGGATTTCTTCCTGCCGTCCACCAGATGACAGCAGTAGGTATCCTTTATGCTGGCCGCCCGGGCCATTTGAGATCTCGTCATTTTCCGCTCGTCGAGGAGTTGGGTGAGGTACTCAGCCAGAGTCATGGGGGGCAGACTGTTTTCCGGGTCTTGGAGCAGAGCCTCCGGGGATTTGGCGTTTTTTATTTCGTGGGCTATTTCAGCCGTGTCTTTTTCCATTGTCATTGTCTCCTGCGGGTGCTAAGATAATAAAGTTATGATAGCATGAAAGAAGAAAATGTGGCAAGGGGGGTAGTGATGGACGCTTTCGTTGAGGATTTCCTGGCAGAGCAGTATGAGAAGCTGCAGCAGCTTAAGCAGGGAGTCGAGGGTGAAGTTTGGCTGGTTCGTGATGCGGCAGGCCGTCCCTGTATCTGGCGGAATTTCCGGCAGGACGCTGCGCTGATGAAGCGCCTGAAAGAACTACCACCTTTGTATTGGCCGGAGATTCATTTCATTGCTGACAGCGATGACCGGCTGATTGTGGTGGAGGAATATGTCAGCGGAAAGACGCTGGCCGAAGTGCTGCTCACCGAGGGGAAGCTGTCGGCTCCGCAGGTAAGGAAAATCTTTGTGCAGCTGGCTCAGGCTCTGGAGCTGCTGCATAGAGCGGGGATTCTGCATCGCGATATTAAACCTTCCAATATAATACTGCAGTCAGATGGCCGGGTGAAGCTTATAGATTTCGGTGCGGCCCGATTAGCGGATGAAGAGAAGGAGTCGGAGCCGAAGGAGCAGGATACTCGCCTGCTGGGCACAAGGGGTTATGCTCCGCCGGAGCAGTATGGGTTCGGCCGGACTGATGCGAGAAGCGATGTCTATGCGCTGGGCAAGACAATGGGCGAGTTGCTTGGTCAGGAGCCCGGGAGCCTGAGTGCCGTGCTGGATAAGTGCTGCTGTCTCGACCCTGCTGCCCGTTATCAATCTGCCGGAGAGCTTCTGGCGGCACTGCAGAGCAAGGGGAATGTCCGCAACTATATGATAGCGGCTTTGGTGGTGTCATTGTGTGCGGCGGCGCTGATTCTTTTCCCACGGTCGGAGGAGAAAGACACGGCTGAGAACAAACCTAGTGAGGTGAAGGTGGAAAGCCGACAGCAGGATAGCAAGGTGACAGAAGACAAGCAAAAGTCCAATGAAACTGCCAATGAAACTAACGTAGAAAGTCTGCAGCAACAGGTGAAGCAGCTGAGAGAGGATTACCAAAGCCATGCAAGGGATTCTGTGCTTGACAATTATATGGATGGAAAACTGTATGTGAATGGGCAGGAACTGACAGGCTTGAATTATTTTTTATCGGCTGATGAGGTTAGCAGTTGGCGGCGAGGGCCGAAAATCTCTCCGGTGGGAGATTTCGCTGTCTATTTCCCGGATGGATGGGAGATAGAGCTGCGGCTGGTGAACAACAGCAAGATAATCTGGGAGCATCCGCAGATAGAGGCGGAGTATAAAAGCGATACGACGAAGAAGACATGGACGCTGACCAGTGGTGCCGTTGCACCGGGGGGGAGCTGCAGCTTCCGGCTGCCGGTTGGTGGATTGTGCCATGATAATGTACGAGATTACATGGCGCATATCCATATAGGGCTGAAAAATCTGCCGGAGCATCTGACTCTAAAAGAAAACTACGGGTTTGGCTTTTATTTCCCTAAATGGGATGTGCGGAAGCGAAATTGGGCGGATATGTAGAAGATGATGGTAGTAAACACGTCATTGTCCTTGGTAGTATGAGCGATAAGGAGCGTTTTATGATAAACAGGGAAAGGTCAATTTGGGAGTTCGCAGCTGACGGCAGCGACTGCATGGAGCCGATAAAGGAGCTGGCCCGGGCGGCAGGAATATCGGAATTCTTGGCCGGTTTGCTGTATCGTCGGGGCATTACCGAGGCAGAGGCGGCGGAGAAATTTCTCAATCCGCTGGAAAAACAGGAGCTGTATTCGCCGCGACTGCTCTCCGACTCTATGGCGGCGGCGGAGCGAATCGCGGTAGCCATAGAGCGGGGAGAGAAGGTCTGCATATACGGTGACTACGATGTGGACGGCGTTACCTCCGTGACGATTCTTGTCCGGACCTTGCGTCGGCTGGGGGGCAAAGAGGAAAATATTACCTGGTACGTACCCAATCGTTTCCGAGAGGGATACGGTCTCAATGAGGCGGCTCTACGGAAGATTGCGGCTGAGGGAACCCGGCTTGTTGTGACGGTGGACTGCGGCATAAAGTCGATGGAGCTTATTGCCTCAATGTCGGCAGAGCTGGGAATGGAGTTCGTTGTTACCGACCATCATCTGCCGGATAAGGACGAGTCGGGAACGGAACTCATTCCTAAAGCGATAGCGGTGGTAAACCCTCATTGTCATCACGGCGGCGCGGCGTATCCGTGGGAGGAAATCTGCGGTGCGGAGGTGGCCTTCAAGCTGGCAGAGCTGCTGACGGAGATGATGGCTCCCCTGCCGGATGGCACACCCTATGAAATCGACATGGAGCTGGCGGCCCTCGGTGCCTGTGCGGATGTAATGCCCCTGCTGGACGAAAACCGCCGCATTGTAAAGCGTGGCCTGGAGCTGCTGGGGCAGACGGAGATAAAGGGTCTGAGAGCTATTTTGGAAGCGGCCCGGATTAAGAAAATCCAGCCTCAAAATTCTACAGGAGAAGATGTGTTTTCCGAGGGACAGGCGGTATGGGAAGTCACAACCGAGGATGTTGGTTTCCGGCTGGCTCCTCTCATCAATGCTGCCGGTCGTGTGGCCGATGCAGGGACGGTGGTGGAGCTGCTGCTGGAAACGGATTCCTTTGCTCTGGCCAGACTTGCCGGAAAGCTGCAGGACTACAATCTGGAACGGCAGAATCTCACAAAGCAGCTTACGGCGCAGGCGGAAGCTGAGCTGGAGCAGGAGGAATCGCTGGGGGCAGTGCCGGCAGCCCAGAGAGATGTCATCGTAGTGGCCGGAGAGGACTGGGCCGAGGGCATAATCGGACTGGCAGCGGCCAGACTCATGGAGAAATACAATCGGCCGGCGGTGGTTTTCTCAATCACCGAGGACAAAACCACCGGCGTTCGGTGGGCAAAAGGCTCCGCCAGAAGTATCGACGGCTTCCATATACATGATGCACTGTCCTCCCCGGAGGTGTCGGCCCATATTTCACGCTTCGGCGGTCATGCCAAGGCTGCTGGTGTATCGGTGGAGGCGGACAGGCTGGGTGACTTCACGGCAGCGCTGACGGAATATGCCGGGAGAGTCCTCACCGACAGGGACAAGCAGAAGAAGATAAAGGCTGAGTGCCGACTGCAGCCCTCGGAGATAAGTCCGGGTATTTTGGAGGATTTGAAGAAGCTGGAGCCTACCGGTGAGGGAAACAGGAAGCCGGTCTTTGGAATATTCGAGGCCCGGGCCGAGCGGACAGCCACCATGGGGCAGGAGGGTGTACATCTTCAGTTCTGGCTCCCCGGCCGGACGCGGGTGGTCTACTGGCGAGGCGGAGAGCAGCTTGATCTGATAAACAGCTCGGCCGTTGACTTCCTTTTTACTGTGAACGACAACGAGTGGCAGGGACAGCATCGACCGGAGTGCGTCATCACCGAGCTCCGTTCATCGTCATCGGCGTTTTCTCCTCAGCGGCTGCGAAATGTCTTTAAGCTGACACGACAGGCAGTTCAGGCTGCAGGCGCCGGAGAGTTTGCGGTGGATGAGTCGCTTGTTCGCTCCACCGGAGTGTGCAGCGAGGAACTGCAGCTGATTTTGGAAGTGTTCCGGGAGCTTGATTTTATTTCAGGCTCGGAGGGATTGTACTCTTTCGTGGAGAATCCGGCAAAAAGGAGCCTGGAAGAATCAAAAACATACCGTATTCTTACAAATAGATAATAAGTCCCCGCTGATTTTGTTGACCGCTATCCATTTTATGATAGAATAAACTGTAATATATATCGTTTATTAGGAGGGATAGATTTTATGAGTTTTTCATCTGTCCGTGCAAAACTGCTGGTGATGCTGGTGCCGCTGTTTGTGGTATCGTCACTGGTTCTCGGTGCAATCAGCTACTATCTGGCATCAGATGCTCTTGTCAAGGAAGCTACAGAACTGGCCTGTGAGACCGGCGAACGCAACGCGGTCCGGGTCGAATCCGAGATGGCGCTTGTAAAGGCCCACATGGAAGAGCTGGCTATCCTGCCGGTGTTCAAGACCGGTACCGTGGAGCAGAAGGCCGAGGCTCTTATTAAGGCAAAAGCTCTCGTGCCGGAGGTTAATTCTCTGGTCTGGCTGGATGCCAACGGTAAGGGCGTCAATACCGCCAAGAAGGTCATTGACCGCTCCAGCCGTGACTACTTCAAGGCAGTAAAGGCCAGCGGAAAGCCCTATCAGGCTGCTCCCAGCATGGGTGCCAGCACCGGTAAGCTCACCACTATTCTGGCTGTTCCTGTTATGAACAACGGCAAGTTCGACGGTATCATCTTCGGTACCGTATCCCTCGACAGCCTCGGCAAAATCAGCTCCGAGGTTAAACTCTTTGAGTCCGGCTACGGCTACATCGTCGATGAGGATGGCCTTGTCCTCGGCTATGCTAAGCACCCGGAACAGATGGGCAAGCTGAATCTGAAGACAAAGGAAATCCCCGGCGGCGGCGAAATGGATGAGCGGCTCATGAAGCTCTTTGCTGATGCAACCAGCAAGAAGGAACAGGTCGCCGGTGAGTACACCTCCCCGGACGGCGTACATCAGCTGGCAGTTATCAGCCCGGCTGCTCTGGCTGGCCGCAACTTCTATGTTGTCACTACTGCTCCCTTCGATGAGGTAAAGGCTCAGGCGAACAACATCCTGAAGCTGATGGCCGGTGCAACCATCGTTATTATCATTGTGGCTATTGGCGCAATCATTGCCTTCGCCAACAATATTTCCAGACCTATCGTCCAGCTCTGTGATGAATGTGAGGAACTTACCAACGGCGACCTTCGTCGTCAGGGTGTAACCGTAGACAGCAATGATGAAATTGGTAAGCTGGCCCGGGATTTCGACGAGATGCGGGCAAATCTCCGGAAGCTGATTACCACGGTAATGAGCGAATCCGAGCAGGTAGCTGCGGCAAGTGAGGAGCTTACTGCCAGTGCTTATCAGTCCAGTCAGGCAGCTCAGACTGTGGCCGACTCCATCACCAATATTGCCGGCGGTCTGGCTACTCAGGCTTCCGATGCAAAAGAAGCAAATGCCACCGCGCAGACCATGTCCGTATCCACCGGCGAAATCGCTCAGAACGCCAACGATATTGCCAGAGTGGCAGCTGATACCAGCGCCCGGGCAAACGAAGGCCGCGAGGCTATCGAGGGCGTTGTAAGCCGCATGAATGAAATCAACGAGGGCTCCAGTGAAATTCTGGACGCCATCACAAAGCTGGAGCAGGGCTCTCAGCAAATTAATAATATCGTCGATATGATTACCAGCATCGCTTCCCAGACAAACCTGCTGGCGCTCAATGCAGCGATTGAGGCTGCCAGAGCCGGTGAGGCCGGGCGCGGCTTCGCTGTCGTTGCCGAGGAAGTCAGGAAGCTGGCTGAGGAATCCCGCACCAGCTCCGAACAGATCAGCGAGCTGATTACCAAGAACCTGGCTGACATGAAGGTGGCTGTAGAGGCCGGTCAGCGCGGTTCCGTTCTCGTTACGCAGGGTTTGACAGCTGTGCAGGCTGCCGGCGAGACCTTCCGGAAGATATCTGCTGATGTTACCGAGCTTTGCTCTCAGGTTGATGTTGTTACCGAAGCAGTCAAGGAGGTTGCCGAAGGCAGCGAGTCGGTAGCGTCCTCTGTACGGAGCATCGAGTCCAGCAGTAATAACAGTGCCGGTGAGGCTCAGTCCATCTCCGCTGCCACTGAGGAACAGACCGCATCCATGGTGGAGATTTCCTCCGCCAGCCAGAGCCTTGCTGAGCTTGCCAACAAGCTGCAGGAGGCTGTAGCGTCCTTCAAGGTCTGATCTGCGTAAATAAATCCATAGGAAGCAAAGTCCCCCGGAACCGTTTCGGACGGTTTCGGGGGACTTTTTGCTGCGGTAGTAAGTAGAGAGGATGGGGAGCTTGTGAGGGGAGTTGTGAGAGACCTCATCCGTCAGCCTGCGGCTGACACCTTCCCCAGAGGGGAAGGTCTTTATACCGACTAGCGGTTACTCATCCGTCAGCCTGCGGCTGACACCTTCCCCAGAGGGGAAGGTTTTTATA
>JAUNIB010000007.1 GCA_030523645.1 Selenomonadaceae bacterium | reverse complement strand
GCATTGCTCGTATGTCTATGCAAAGACCTCTCATGTGCAAAACCGAGGCTCCGCAGTGTATCCCGTCAAATGGCAAAACGCTCATTTTCCTAAAATGCAATAACGGTGTCCCTATCAGAACAGCCCCGGGGCTCATTGAAAATCAGTGAGTCCCGGGGCTGTTTTCTGTTTTCTAACCGGATATTTTGATCGTGTCACAGAGGCCTCCGCTAATCATACAAAATCCTTCTCATCTTAGCTCCGCACTCACCGCAGAAAACCATGTTTCTCTATCAAGATTTATTAGGCAAATTGTAATATAAATCCGCCTATAAATCCGCATACAAATCAAAACCCATTATATTCCCCATTAAAATCAGTAAAGAATCGATATCTTTCCATTCAAATTATGGTTATCACAATATGGTTTAAAAACATTCTTTTGATAAGTTTTACATCCAGGAGCCAATACGACCTCACTTATAGCCTCTAATGGAAATCTATACGGTATGTGTTCATATCGATGATTATGCAATAATTTTAATTGTTTTATTTTTTGTGTCGTTGGTATATTTGTATTTTTTAAAAAATCAACCATAGTACTATCACATACAATAAATCTGCATTCCTTTTCGTACTCAAATGCTTTCCTTTTAAGAGAAACAGCCCAGCGAATCAAAGTTTCATCAATACATGCTAAAGATAAACCTTTGATTAAATTTACCTGATCACTGTACCAAACCTCTGATAGGCCCAATACTGTATACGCCTTTTCATGCTGACTACTTATAGTGTCCTTAATCAATTGCTCATCAGCCGCTATACGAACTCCTCCCCCAGAAGCATATAGTCTCCACATTGCATCTGATTCTTCCGCCACATTAACCCAACATTGAGCAAAAATATTGCTTTTTATACTGAAGAAAACCTGTCTTATTTCTTCAGTAACTTTCTGCCCTACTCCTCCTAAAAGCATACTCAAAATTACGCCTTCAGCACAATCGCTCCATTTATCTATTCGAGTCAAATATGAACATTGCATTTCTACCAATCCGACAAATTGTTCAAAGCTCATATATTTGTAGATCATTATATCAATGTATCTCCTAACCATTTACACCTTGGCAACACTTTCGTAACAGCTACTTACAAAAACTTTTCCCGGTAACCTCCAAGATAAATTTCCATACATTTCTTCGTATCTATAGTCAGGTGCCATAACATACATCAATAATCGTCTTTTCTCATTTCCGCATCCATCTCTACCAACGCGGCAACCATATGACAGTATTTGATACCTCACCCATCTAACAATTCATTTCCTCTCTTTTCTATATCATTCATAATCACAAAGAAAGTTTCTCCTTTTAATGCCAACATTTTTCTATACTCATTCTGATAAAGTACGCCTAATTCCTTTTTTATGCATCCAACATTCTGTATAATTCCATCAGCACTTATTCCGTCTGCCTGTCTAACGATATCCTGATACCTCAATATATCTTCCGCACTCAAAGAATCTTGACCACCAACATGTAGCAACGATAATGCATTCTCCTTGCTTATAACTCGCAACATATTCTGAAATTCTTGATGAAATCTGTCTGCTGTCTTGCTGAACGTGTCCCCGTTAGCAATAATATTATCAACTAGCACTTTAATTTTAGGGTAATCCTCATCTCTATTTACATACGCAGCCAAATTATCACAAGCAATTTTGCAGGACAAACTATATTCACTAATTGCCTCCATGGCCTTACTATTGTCTTTTATGTCATTACTGACTGAAAGCAACAGTAGCTTAAGCGGATTCATTTTCACCAATACCTCAGCCACAAAATTTTCAACCTTATTCCACTTCTCCTTTTCTCTTTCTAAAAATGCCTGCCTAGCAATTTGCTTTTTCGTAAAATTTATTGTCAATATAGCTACTACCAATGTAACGCTAGAGCTAGCGAATGTCCCAATGAAACTTAATATTTCTCCCGCTTTAAAGGGTTCGACCTTATTTAAAACCATATAATATATTGCATTAATCATTATTGGTATACTCAGTACAGCTAACATCACAACTATAATCATACACTTGGATTTCCAATCCATATTTCTTCCAAAATTGAGCAAACTTCTCCACCTCCCAAGTTACTATCCTAGCAAAAGCAGTCCTAAAGATGCTAACTATGTTTATTCAACTAACGGAATACTCCATGTTTTTTCAAATCTTATATACGGAATGTATCTTTAATCTCTATACCAACAGCGCTTTATAAAGGTAGAAAAACCTGTGAATTTTCTCGAAACACTCCGTTATATC
The DNA here is from genome assembly GCA_030523645.1 of Selenomonadaceae bacterium. Taxonomy (GTDB): domain Bacteria; phylum Bacillota; class Negativicutes; order Selenomonadales; family Selenomonadaceae; genus RGIG250. Next base: position 95,810 of record JAUNIB010000007.1, on the reverse strand, counting down.
AATATCGGTAAGTGGATGCCGATTTCGTTAGCTCCCTAAAATTTGTAAACGAGACCTATTCTACGATAATTGGTCTCGTTTTGTATATGAAAACAAACTGTGGCTACATTTCACCGCTAGGCTTTATGCATGACGACTTATATTGTATCTGAGTTGCTTATAACTTGCCATCATCCACATTCTGATGAAATCCTGCGTACCCTCTTACAGTTTAGTATAACGTGTACTTCTTCCTGCCCCCGACATCTGCACATATTTTTTGCTCTCTAGGCTCTTCATTATCCCAAGAATAACCTTCTTGCTGACCCCTACCTTATCTGCCAGCTCACTGCTGGCTAAGGGTCTTCCATAATCCATACTATCAAAAACCATTTTTTCTGCAGCAGTAAGCTCCTTTCTACTCTCAGCTAAAGGCAATGTAATTCTAAGCGAATTGTTCAAAACTTCAAAATGCGGTTTTATGGTATATCTTTCATACAAATCCCTTATTCTTCTGATTCCCGTTCCGAGAAGCTCTATAATATGCAATCTGAAGAAAACATTGTCCAAAACAGGATTATTCGGGCTGCTTATTCCGCCTCGCATATATTCTTCCTCTGACAGGCTATCTGACAATCTGCCTGGAGACACTATCTCTATTTTCTCAGGATGCATTGCCACCTGAATATCTACATTCATGCTCCAATCTCGATGCACAATCGCATTTGCCAAAGCTTCTCTGAATGCTTTTTCAGGTATGCTCTCTTTCTTTATCCGTTTGATTCCTTCTATGATTTCGAGACAATAATTCCTACGATATATTTCCACCGCCTGCTGAAACTGCTCTAATATTGAACTTCCCTTTAAGCTCTCCCTTTCTTTAATAACGGAAATATCATCCCCAAACCGCACAATACTTATTCCGGGAACATCATTACTGTCGGAAAGAATTTCGGCTGCGATATTATATTGTCCTTTACTTTTCAGCCCTAAAGACCGCAAAACCTCATCTGTCACATTCTCTATTTGCAGGACTGACTGCAATAAATTCCCCAAACAACCAAATCTCAGCCCCTGCTCCTTTGACTCCAACTGCTCAAAATATAAATGAGCCCCTTGCAAAGTTAATCGTCTCAGCGCCTCCTGCTCCACCTCTATGTCAGCAGTATCTGCCCGCTTATATGCCTTTCCCTTATACAGATATGGAGTATGCTCCCCTTTGTAAACGATAAGCTCTAATACCCCGGATAATTCATTGACAGAAAAGCTGAACTCAGGCCTGGGCCGAATAGCATCATTGATTTTATTTTCTATATCCAACCTTGTCTCGGCCAAATTCTTAACCCCAACAGCAGTCCCATCGTCCTTCACCCCGAAAAGGATTTTACCTGTACCATAATTAGCAAAGGCACTGACCGTCTTTAAGAAAGTATTACTAACATTTTCCTTAAACTCAATGCTTCTATCTTCATTCATTTTTACTCCCTCCTTCAGCTAAATATTATATCACGAGAAAACGAAACAGGGAACGATTTATTTTTCGTTCCCTGTTTCGTGCACATAATATAAAACGCCCGGCGACTGGTCACTGTACCAATCACCGGGCGTTGTTTATTACTGATTAGAGTTACAGAACGCTTTTCATAGCCTTCACTACATTCTCAACAGTGAAGCCGAATTTCTTCTGCAGGATGCCGGCAGGAGCGGATGCGCCGAAGCCGGACATGGTGACGGTGGTGCCGTCAAGGCCTACATACTTGCCCCAGCCGAGGTCGCCGCCTGCTTCTACGGCAACGCGGGCACGGATATTCTTGGGCAGTACGCTGTTCTTGTACTCTTCGCTCTGCTGCTCGAAGATGTCAAGGCAAGGCGCGGAGACTACGGTTACATTGATACCCTCTTTTGCCAGCTCGGCCTGTGCCTCGATGGCAAGAGATACCTCGGAGCCGGAGGCGATGTAGATGCCCTTTGCTTCGCCCTGAGCCGGAGATACTACATAGGCGCCCTTCAGAGCTTCCTTGCCGGAGCCGGGGAGCTGCGGGAGGTTCTGACGGGAGAGGACGAGAGCGGTCGGGGTCTCGGCACTGGTGACAGCCAGGTACCAGCCGGCAGCGGTCTCGGTGATGTCAGCCGGACGGAATACATTGAAGTTCGGCAGCGCACGGAGGGAAGCCAGCTGCTCGATAGGCTCATGGGTGGGGCCGTCTTCGCCGACACCGATGGAGTCATGAGTATATACATAGATGATGGGCAGCTTCATGAGAGAAGCGAGGCGCATCATGGGCTTTACATAGTCGCTGAATACGAAGAAGGTAGCGATGTAGGGCATCAGGCCGCCGTGGAGGGCGATACCGTTTGCCATGGCACCCATAGCCAGTTCGCGGACGCCGAAGTGGAGGTTGCGGCCGGCGTAGCAGTCGGCAGCGAAGTCGGCAATATCCTTCATAGCGGTCTTGTTGGACGGAGCCAAGTCGGCGCTGCCGCCGATGAGCTGAGGCAGCTTGTCCTTCAGACGGTTAATCATGGTACCGGAGCTGCTGCGGGTTGCATCCGGCTTGTCGCCGTGAGCCCAGAACTCTTCATCATTGAGGAGCGCTTCGGCATCTACCGGAGCATGCATCTGCTCCCAAAGCTTTGCCATTTCGGGGTACTGCTCGGCGTATGCGGCGAAGAGAGCATTCCACTTCTCCTCGGCTGCTGCGCCCTGCTGCTTGTACTGAGCAACAGCATCGTATACCTCAGCCGGTACATAGAAGTCCTGATCTGCCGGCCAGCCGAGGTTTTCCTTCAGTGCCTTGACATTGTCGACGCCAAGCGGCTCGCCGTGAGCGCTGGCCTTGCCCTGCTTTGCCGGGCAGCCGTAGCCGATTTCGGTGTGAACGGTGATGAAGGAGGGACGGGTCTTATCGGCCTTTGCTACCTTGATTGCGGCAGCGATAGCGTCCATGTCATTGCCGTCGGCTACTTCTATAGTCTGGAAGCCGAAGGCCTCCATGCGCTTCTGTACATTCTCGGTGAAGGCGATATCTGTGCTGCCTTCGATGGAAATCTTGTTGCTGTCGTAGAATACGATGAGCTTGCCCAGCTTCAGGGTACCGGCCAGAGAGAAGGCCTCGGAGGAGATACCCTCCATCATGCAGCCGTCACCGCCGAGAACATAGGTGTAGTGGTCTACGACCGGGAAGTCCGGCTTGTTGAAGCGGGCGGCGAGGTTTGCCTCAGCCATTGCCATACCTACAGCCATGCCCATGCCTGCGCCCAGAGGGCCGGTGGTAGCTTCTACGCCTACGGTATGACCGTACTCGGGATGTCCCGGAGTAAGGGAGCCGTCCTGACGGAAGTTCTTCAGGTCATCAAGGGTGAGACCGTAGCCGAAGAGATGAAGAAGGCTGTAGAGAAGCATGGAGCCGTGGCCGCCGGAGAGGATGAAGCGGTCGCGGTCTGCCCATTTCGGGTTGGCCGGGTTGTGCTTCATTTCCTTAGCCCAAAGGGTGAACGCCATGGGGGCAGCACCCAAAGGAAGGCCGGGATGGCCGCTGTTTGCCTTCTGAATGGCATCGGCAGAGAGAACGCGGATTGCGTTGACGCATTTAGTATCGAGCTGGGACATTGGATTATCTCCTTCTGTGTTAGTCAACTTTTACAAAATCAGGCAGCCTCGGCAATGAGGTCAATTTCGATGAGAGCGCCCTTCGGCAGATTGGAAACCTCAACGCAGACACGAGCCGGGGGATTCTCGGTGAAGTAGCCGGCATAAATCTCGTTGACCTTGGCGAAATCACTGATGTCGGTGATATATACGGTGGTCTTTACTGCCTTGGCAAGAGAGCTGCCGGCAGCTTCCACGATGGCCTTCAGGTTGTCAAGGACACGGGTCGCCTGAGCCTCGATACCGCCCTCCACCATGGCACCGGTAGCCGGGTCAAGGGGAATCTGTCCGGAGACAAAGAGCAGACCGCCGGCAACGATTGCCTGAGAGTAAGGGCCGATGGCGGCAGGTGCGTTTGCCGTGGAAATTACTTTTTTCATTGTTGTTTCTCCTTTTAAGAAAGTCTGCGAAGGTCAGGACGGAGGTTGGCTGCTCCGCCGAGATATACATGATAGATGTCCTTCTGTGCCTTGTCGGTTTCGGCAAGGATAAGCGCACGGATGCACATGGGCAGAGAATCCTCCACGGCAATCTGACGGGTGTCAAAAAGCGGAACGAAATCAAAGCCGGGAATCTGGCGCGCTCCGGTAGCGGGGAAAGCCGCGGTGATATCCTCTGTGGCGGAGAAAATTACCGCACCGATGTTCTCCGGCTCCACGCCGTTCTTCCGGCACATCTCAGTCACCAACCATCTTGATGCCGAGAAAATGTCATTCTTGGTGTTTTCATTGATAGTAATTGCTCCGCGAATGCCGTGCATTTCTATTGCCTCCCAAAATTTAATCTTTATTCATATAAGAATACCACAATCAGCGGTTTTTGAAAATATCCCAAAGAAGTTTCCCGCAGAGTACGAGGGCCGCCATGTAGCCAAGCACCCCCAGCAGGGGAATCTCCAGTATCTTCGGTGTCATCTGCGTAGTGGATATGACGCTGGAGGCCAGCAGCAGGGCTGCGCCCAGTATGCCGAATACCAGCTTGTTTATCATGCCGTCCAGCCGTTTCAGCGGCTCCTCGGAGCCGGTAAGGTCGAGATTGACCTTCGTCTGTCCGGACATAGTCATCCTGAGGATGTCGGAAATCTGCTCCGGAAGCTGCATTGTCTTCTTCACCAGATGGTAGCCGTCCTGCTTTATTCGGGCCAGCTCCGCTCCCCAGTCGATATTTTTTTCAAATTCAAGGCTGAAGCCTCTGGCGAAGACATCCGCGAAGCTGAGTCCCGGGCAATGGCGCCGCAGCACGCCCTCGATGGTAATGACGCCACGGGCAAACATGCTCAGCCCCGGGCCGATAGCGATGCGGTTGTTCTTCAGGGTAGTCAGTATCTGCCGGGTCAGCTCGCCCATGCCCACATCGGAGAAGTTCATGTCCCCGTACCGCTCTATCAGGGCCTCCACATCTTCGTAAAGGCGGATGTGATTTATCCGGGCCTTCGGGAGTCCCAGCGCCAGCACTGCCGCTTTCATCTCATAGGCATCGTGCTGAGCCAGCGCCATTATCGCTTTCTTCACCGCCGCTCTGTCCCGGTAGGACAGCCTTCCCATCATGCCGAAGTCCAGCCATACTATCTTATCACCCCGAACTCGCATATTGCCGGGATGAGGGTCTGCGTGGAAGAAGCCGTCCTCCACAAGCTGACGGACATAATGCTCACCAAGCCGCCGGCCAAGCTGATTCATGTCGTAGCCTGCCGCCTGCAGGGCTTCCTCGTCGTCGAAGGGTATGCCCTCCACGAAGTCCATCACCAGTACCCGGGAGGTAGTCAGCGCCCGGTGTACTCTCGGACCATCGATATGAGGCTCATCCGCATTCAGCCGACAGAATTCCTCGATGTTCTGGGCTTCGATGAGGAAGTCCATTTCCTGCCGGGCGATAGCCTGAAACTCGTCCAGAAGCTGGTCGAAGTCGATTACGCTCTCTTCCTTGCTCACCAGCTTCAGGATGGCGGCCGCCCGTCTGAGGAGCAGAATATCCCTGGCCATGGTGCCGGATATATTTGGTCGCTGAACCTTAACCGCTACCACGGTGCCGTCCTTCAGCACCGCCCGATGAACCTGAGCGATGGAGGCCGAGCCAAGTGCTTTCTCCCCTATCTCCCGGAAAATCTGGTCAAGGGGGCTGTCGTATTCCGCTTCGATTATCCGTCTGATCTCCTCGAAGGGCAGCGGCTTCGCTCCGGTCTGGAGATGTACCAGCTCATCACAGTATTCCTGCGGCAGCACATCCGGCCGCATGCTCATTATCTGACCCAGCTTCACATAGGTCGGTCCCAGGTCTTCCAAAATCAGCCGCAGCTTCTCCGGGGTCAGCCCTCTGACGATTTCCCGCTTTCTGAGGACGCTGACCATTTCGCTCAGCCTCTTGGCTGAGGAGTCAAGCTCCGATTTCTGCATGATGTCACCTCCCTGATTCTATCTGTACGGGCAGGATGTTTCCGCTCCCTGCTCCGTCTTTCGTTTCACCATGAAATTTATCGGGCGAGGATTTCTTCGAACATTTCAAGAATGCTCTCGCCGTAGTAGTTCCCCGGCACCGCCCAGCGGCCGTTCAGTTCGGTCCAGCGGGTGAGGCAGGATTCGCCCCAGATATCCCGTACCAGCTCATAGCGCGGGTCTACTATCCCGACAGCCGGTCTTCTGGTGGAGCTGTAGGCCAGCAGATGCTGGATGTGCGCCCGGACACCAATCTCAGCGGTAGGGAAATAGCCGCCCTTTACTGTCCTGCTGGTGGTGCCCAGTCCGCAGTAGTTATTCTGATCCGGTGTCACCGTACCGCCGTAGTTGAAATATCCTGTTTCCTTCATGGCCTGAGCGAAGGCGACATCCCCGCGGATTCCTTCCCTGGCGCCCTCCGCAAAGTAGTAGTGTACCAGCTCCTCCGGCGTCACCGACAGCTGCGGCCGGGGATTTCGCTCCAGCAGGAATTTCACGCACTGCTCTTCGGTGGCAATGGCCAGACCGTATATGGTATCGCCGCCCCAGTCAGCCGGAATGAGGGGATTATTGACCACGGTGTGCATCTTCTTCGCCTTTTCCGCCGGTGACAGCAGGTCATCCTGGTTCAACGGCGGGAGGCCCAGCTTCGCCCGTCGGCGGTTTTCCTTCGCCAGCGCCTTGGCAGCTTCCTTCTCTGCCTTCTGCTTTTCTTTCTCCAGCCGCCGCTGCTCACGCTGTATTTCCTTTTCCTTTCGGGCGGCTTCCGCAGCCTTGGCCTTTTCCGCCTGCTGCTCTTCCTTTTTCCTCTTCGCCTTTACGGATGCCCGCTGGTCAGGGTCCGTGACCACCACGGTTTTCCCCTCCGGCTTTCTGTCCTCAGTCCGGACAGTCTGCACAGCAGCGGTCTGCTCTGACGCCTCGGCGTTCACAGCCGCCGGCTCTGCCGCGTAAGCGAACAGCGGGAAAGTCCAAAGAGCTGCGACTGTCACAGCGGCGATACTTTTTTTCTTCATGCTTTAATCCTCACAAAATCCCATAAACCACATCAGAAACAGTAGGATGAAAAATACAACAGATAGCAGCCGGTGATAAGCCACTCGGCTCCGGTAATGCTCCGGCCCTGCCCCTTGAGAAGCTGCAGGACCGTATAGCTCACCAGCGCCGCACCGATTCCGGCCGTCAGATTACAGCTGAGAGCTGCCAGCACCGCCGAAGCCGCCGTGACGGCTCCCTCAGGCCCGGCATTCTCCCTCGGACCCAGAGTCTCCGTCAGCCGCATAAGGCTGCCAATCGTCAGCCGGCCTCCCAGCCACAGATAAAATGGGGCGATTATCCCCGGACACTCAGCCACACTCCGGGCCAAAGGCGCGGAGAACAGCAGCAGCACCGCCGCCGCCAGCATACCGTACCGGCTGTCGTCAGCCTTCCCGTCCCTGCCCAGCAGGGACAGCGGCGACAGGGTGACGGGACCGGAGCCGAGACAGGCCGATACCGCCCCCAGCAGCGAAGACCGTCTGTTCAGTCCATCATCGGCCGAAGCATCTTCCCTGTCCTCTCTCGTCAGCATCTCAGCGGCACGGCAGACAGCCCCGGTCAGAGTGACCATCGTTATCGCTATGGTCACCGCCGGCAGCAGAACATCTCCCGGCGCGGTCAGGCAGACCTCCCACGCCGCAGGTATATCAAAGGCAAACCAGACCTTCCCTATGTACTCTGCCGAAGGGAGGGCAAAAATCCCCTCGTCCAAGTCAAGAAATCCCTCACCGACTGCCAGCAGCAGAGCGAAAATCAGACCTCCGGCGAAGGTGTATCCCTTCGTCCTGCTGCCGGCTCTCAGCAGTCCCATCACCAGCAGGGTCAGCAGTGTCACCAGCACATCCGGAGCCAGCAGATTTCCCAGCTGGCTGTGCGTCATCACCGCCGGCCGAACAAGTCCGCTCTGACCGAATCCCATGGACAGCAGCATCAGCGCCAGTCCCAGTATAGCCGCCGAGGAAATTATCATCCGCAGTCTTTCCGTACAGCGGGTAAGCAGACTGCCTACAGGCAGCACCAGCAGCGCACCCAGCAGCAGGATGACCCTCGCCGCTCCATGGCCGAGTCCCATGATATACACGGAGGAAAATACCAGCTCCGCTGTCAGGGCAGCTTCCGGGGCGATGACGGCCCTGTCCGTCAGCAGCACCGACAGACAGACGGTCAGCACACCGGCCATGTAGGCACCGAACCAGTCGGCACCGGCCCGGCTAAGCAGCTCTGCCGTAAGCACCAGTCCAGGCAGCAGTGCAATGATACGGACAAAACCGTTCATCCCCGCACCTCCCGACCTCGTTTAACAAAATGTTTTCATCAATTAAAAATCAGTATAATTCCGTGATTTTAATTATACAGCAAATCTGACTCTTTTTGGTGGCTTCGGAAAAAAATTTTCCTTAAAATCACTTCATCCAACCGAAATATCCATTGATTTATCTGCATAAATTATTTATACTTAAATAAATAAGAAAACATTTCTGAGGTGTAAAACATGACCATTGAAGAATGCTACAGTGCATTAGGCGGCAACTATCAGCAGGCTCTGGGCCGGCTGATGAACGATAATCTGATAAAACGATTCGTAATGAAGTTCCCCGCCGACAAAAGCTATGACAACATGGTAGCTGCCATGAATGCCCGGGATACGGACACCGCTTTCCGGGAGGCTCATACTCTGAAGGGCGTCTGCCGCAATCTGGCCTTTGACCGGCTGGACAGCAGCGTCAGTGAAATCACCGAGCACCTCCGTGCCGGCGACCTCGCCCCTGCCCTGGAAATGCTGCCCAGAGTAACCGCCGACTACGAACTGGTTATTGATACTATCAAGAAGCTGTAATTATACAAGCAGGACTGATTTGAATGACAGAAAGAGAACTTATAAAGAGAATAAGGGATAAGTACAGCTACGAGCTGACTCCCTTTGACGACAGAAATGTCACCCGTGTCCTTGCCGACTCCGGGGTGATGTTTTTTTACTATTATCCCCAGCTGAAGCTGGCCGTCCTTCCGCCCCGGCCGGAGGACACCGAGTCCGGCTTTTCCATGATTGAGAATATGCCGGATGGATACGCCGACCCCTATGTAGCCGCAGATGACAGGGCAAAATTCCTCGCCCTGTACAGGAGCATCGAGCTGGGAGACCCCACCGCTCAGGAACTTATCCGTCTGGACGACGGCTCTGTCTGGTACCGTGTATCGCTGAATGTCATCCGTCGTGACGATGACGGCAAGGCTCAGGTTGTTCTCGGCATTGCCGAAGATCTTTCCGAGATAATGAATGAGGCAGCCGGCAGGCAAAGGGCACTTATTGCCGCCAACGATGACCTGAAGAGCGTCTGCAATGCAGCCAACCTTGCCAGCACCGCCAATCACAAGTTCCTGTCCAGTCTGAGCCATGATATCCGCACCCCCATGAACGACATTATCGGCATGGTCGCCCTTGCCGAAACATATATCGGCAACCCGGAGCGTCTGCAGGATTGTCTCAGCAAGGTATCTGCTTCATCCAAGCAGCTTCTGAGCCTTATCAGCGAGGTGCTGGATATTTCCCGTATCGCCACCGGCAGCTTCGCCCTTGACTCCGCCGAGTTCAATCTGCCCGACCTGATTGATGATGTTCTTTCCGACATTCACATCCGGACGGATCAGCATCACCAGTCGCTGCAGGCTTTCCTGTTCAATCTGACCCATGAGAATGTCATCGGCGACCGGCAGCGTCTGCGGCAGCTGTTCACCAGTCTGCTGTCGAATGCTGTCACCAATACAAAAGACGGCGGCTGCCTCTCCGTCTCCATCAGCGAATCAGATACAGGCTGTCCCAAGACCGGCTGCTTCACCTTCATCGTTTCCGCCGAGGATCAGGACAGTCATCTCGACTTTGCCCCCAACACCGCGGAGCAGTCTCCTGACAATCTCCATACCGATTTCGGTCTGGCCATTGTCAATGACATCGTAAAGCTCATGTCCGGCAGCATAAAGGTGGAAGGCTCTACCTGTACCATCACCGTCCACCTTGCCCTTGCCGAAGAAACCGACCGTCTGGACAGCATGACCTTCGCCGCATTGGCCGGTCAGTCCGTGCTGGTGGCCGACAGCAGCAATGTCTCCTGCCGCAGTGCTCTGGAGTCTCTCAACTCTCTGGGGCTGAGCTGCGACAGCGCCTCCGACGGAGCCGAGGCTCTTGATTTAATCATCTCACGGCATCTCCATCAGGAGGATTTCTTCGCTGTAATCCTCAGCCGGGAAATGCCGAACTTCAATATAGTCGAAGCAATCCGCACAATCCGGCAGGAGGTGGGCAGCTCGCTTCCCATCATCATCAGCTCCACCGTCGACCGCCCCGACATAGCAGCCGAGGTCAAGGCTGCCGGAGCTGACGGCTTCCTCGTGAAGCCCTTCTTCCGCTCGCGGCTTATTCATCTTTTCGGTGACCTGCTCAACGGACAGAAGCCCGGCGCGGCACCGGTTTCCATGCTCGATGCCTTCCAGCAGGAGGACTTCGGCGGCAAGCGGGCCCTGCTGGTAGAGGATAACGAAATCAATGCCGAAATCGCCGCAGAGGTTCTCTCCATGGTCGGTCTGACCGTAGAGCATGCCCGTGACGGTCTTCGGGCTTTCCAGATGGTGCAGTCAGCCCCCGAGGAATACTACGATATAGTCTTCATGGATATCCAGATGCCGATTATGGACGGCTACGAGGCTACCGCCGCTATCCGCTCCCTGCCCCTGTCCTATGTAAAGAGCCTCCCCATCATTGCGGTAACTGCCAATGCTTTTGCCGAGGATGTTCAGGCCGCACGGCAGGTGGGCATGAATGAGCATATCGCCAAGCCGCTGGATTTCACCCGGCTCCATGAGCTGCTGGTAAAATATTTGGGATAATCTTCACTATGGATAAAAACTACGACCCTTCCTTCCAGATACAGAACAGCTCCGTAATCGAGAGCAACGCCGCCCTTACCGAGAAAAGCCGTCTCCGTATGGAGAGCTACCGGGCGGAAAATACCATCAAGGCATACAGTGCCGACTGGCGGGATTTCTGCGACTGGTGCAAGGCAAAGGATGCTCCTACCCTGCCTACCACGCCGGAAACCATCGTCAACTATATCAATGACCTGGCAGACAATGCCAAGGCCAACACCGTGGCCCGCCGTATAACCGCAATCAGCGAAAATCATATCTCCGCCGGCTACGACCGGGAGTTTAATCCCGCCAAGTCCGGCCTTGTTTCGGCAGCCATGCGCTCCATCCGCCGGGAGAAGGGAACCTTTCAGAAGGGAAAGCAGCCTATCCTGCTGGAGACAATCAAGCTGCTGGCACAGTGCTTCCGCGGCTTTGACGACCTGCCTCATCTGCGGGACAGAGCGCTCCTATGGCTTGGCTTTGCCGGTGCCTTCCGCCGCTCCGAGCTGGTGGCTGTCACCATCGAAGACCTGACCTTCACCCCCCAGGGACTCATTGTATTCATTCCCCGGGCCAAGGGCGACCAGACCGGTCAAGGCTCTACCATTGCCATCCCTTTCGCTCCGGAGCCGGAGATCTGCCCTGTCCGGGCGGTGAAAGCATGGATTGACGCCGCCGGGCTGGAGTCCGGTCCCCTCTTCCACGGCTTCACCAAGAACGGCAGTCTACGCAGCGGAGCCCTCTCGGATAAATCCGTGGCCAATATCGTCAAGGAATATGTGGAGAAGGCAGGACTCGACCCCAAGGAATTCTCCGGTCACAGCCTCCGCCGCGGCTTCGCCACCAGCGCCGCCCAGCATGATGTCACTACCCTCGGCATCATGAAGCAGACCAGACACAAGTCCGAGAAGATGGTTCACCGCTATATCGAGCAGGGCAAGCTCTTCAAGGACAACCCGCTGGATAAGATGTTCAAGTAAATCTAATAAGCAAAAACAGGACGGTCATTGGCTGATAGCCGTATGACTGTCCTGTTTGTTTTATTGCATACCATTAAGCCTGAAGCACTACTCCATGCGCCTCTGCATATCGAATAAGCCTATCTCTTGTGACATCAGGGTCAGCCATCACAGCAGTGTCCACACTTATAAGTCCCCTTTTTATAAGGTTTACCATATTCTCTATTTTACCTTCCAACTTGCCGCTGTTTTTAATTTTCTCCATCGCCTCACACATCTGACTCACTCCTTCTTCACTATTTTTCAAAAATTCTACTCTGCCCGCCAACTCAGGGTAATAGATATCTCTTGCATCAGCACAGTAAAAATCCTTCATCAGCTTCCCCAAAGGGCTATCATCCTGGTATCTGCTATTCACATATATTAGACTGGCTCCATCATTAAACGGTGTCTTCGTCTCTCTCACCAATCTGTCTATGTGATATATGGGCAAATTTCCCTTTAGCACATCGTTCTCTGTTATCATTATAACACAACTGTCAGGCAAATCTTCAAAATCTTCACCGGCACGAAGAATATTCGCATCCATTATTGCGCTGTTAAAACGGGCTCTTTGGGCACATGCTCCCTTATCACTACGCTGGATTTCAATATCATGATGCCGCCCATGCCCATCAATAGCATGAATATCAAGGCAAACACTTCTGCCATAAATATTCTTCAACTCATCCTGTGTTCGAACTTCTGTGACAACAAGTTTATCATCACCAAGGATAATCCTCAACACCAATTGTACTGCCGGGATATTATCTTTGAAGCACGCCTTCATAAAATCGTCATCTATCAGGCGAAATTTCTCAATTTGCTCTACAAATTCTCGTGGATATTTGCTCTTAAAATCCATAATTATCACCCACCATAATTATAGCACAAGAGTTGTATAATTCAACAACTCTTTTCCCTTATTCCCCCCATACCTCAGTATCAATTTCCGAAAAATTAATTTTCATTTCCGATTTCTCCACAAAAATTTCCGATTTCCGCAAATCGGAAATCACACAGGTCAACAAATTTCCGCATTTATAAAATCCGTTTGTCGCTCATACACACAAAAACAGGGCAGCCATGTGACTGTCCTGTTATTTTTATGTATGTCGTTTAGTATACCTTCGTTACATCGTAGCCTTCGGCTTCCAGCGCCTCGACGATGCTGTTGATGTGCATGGGGCCGTTGGTCTCTACGGTGACTTCCAGCATTACCTTCTTGAAGCTGTCGGTGACCATTGCCTGATTATGCTCCAGATGGATTACATTGGCGTTCAGCTTAGCAAGGATGTTTGCTACTGCAAGAAGCTGACCGGGCTTATCCGGCAGAGGAACGCTGAAGCAGAACTCACGGCCGCGGGCAATGAGCGCCTTGTCGATGAGTGCCGCAATAGTGGAGATGTCGATATTACCGCCGGAGACGATAGCCGCTACCTTCTTGCCCTTGAAGGGTAGCTTCGTAAGAGCAGCCAGACTGAGTACACCGGCACCCTCAGCGATGAGCTTGTGCTTCTCGATGAGAGACAGGAGGGCGGACATTATCTCCATCTCGGAGACGGTAATAATGCCGTCAAGATATTTTTTGCAGAATGCATAAGTGAGATTGCCGGGGGTCTTTACAGCGCAGCCGTCCGCTACAGTATCAACGGCATCAAGACTTATGACGCCGTTGGCCTTGAAGGACTCATTCATGCAGGGAGCACCCTCCGGCTCTACGCCGAAAACGAGGATATTCGGGTTCAGTGACTTCGCCGCAAGAGCAACACCGGAAGCAAATCCGCCGCCGCCAATTGGTACGAGGATGCAGTCCACATCCTTGCAGTCATCAATGATTTCCATGGCGGTAGTACCCTGACCCAGCAGCACCTCAAGGTCATTGAAGGGATGAATATACACATAGCCGTGCTCATCCTTCAACTCCTGCGCCTTGGCCGCCGCATCGTCGAAGGTATCGCCGTGAAGGACGACCTCGACACCGTAGGAGCGGGTGGCCTCTACCTTCAGTATCGGTGTGGTAGCCGGCATACAGATGACAGCGTGGACACCAAGTTCACGGGCGGCATAGGCTACGCCCTGTGCATGGTTGCCGGCACTGGCGGTGATAATGCCCTTCTTCTTCTGCTCCTCGCTTAGCTGACTGATGCAGTTGTATGCGCCGCGGAGCTTGAAGGAGCCGGTCTTCTGAAGGTTTTCCGGCTTAATCAGGACAGTATTGGCAGACAGCTCGGAGAAGTACTCGCTCTCGATGAGACTGGTTTTGCGGGCTACGCCGTCCAGCTGCTTACTGGCACGATAGACATCGGCAATATTGGTTTCCGCAACGATTTCTTCAACGGTGCGGGATACCTTCTGCTCCTCAGTCTTAGTTTCTCTTGCTTTAGACATCAATTATTCCTTCTCTTCTACTTCTAACTCAGATGTGCAGTGGGGGCAGCGTGTAGCCTCGTCTGCAATAATTTCATGGCAGTAGGGGCAGCGACGGGCCTCAACAGGCGGCTTGGGAGGCGGCATCATGCGGTTGATTTGTCTCATAACGATAAATACAGCCAGCGCAATGATTAAAAACTCAATGATGGTATTAATCAGGAGACCGTAGGCGATGACCGGAACATTGCTGGCCTGTGCCTCAGCCAGAGTAGTGACCGGCTTGTTTCCCAAATTGATAAACAGATTCGAGAAATCAGTTCCGCCCACAAAGCAGCCGATAACCGGAGTAATAATATTGGTAACAACGCAGGTTACAATCTTGCTGAAAGCGGCACCGATAACAACGCCGACAGCCAGATCAAAAACATTGCCTCTGAGGGCAAATTTCTTAAATTCGTTGAAAAAATCGTTCATGTCTTTCCTTCCTTTCTCTCAGGTCTGCCGTCTGACATCACCGACTGCAAATCCGTTTTACGATGCAATTTATGCTTCTTCCTTCTCCCGGTTCATAACCGCCTGAACATAGATGGCACACTCAAGCCGCTTCTTCTGCAGCTCGCAGCCGATTTCGTAAGGCTGGTAAATATCGCCGTGGAACAGGTCTGCATTGGCATGGCAGCCGCCGGAGCAGTAGAACCGCGCCCAGCAGTCGGAGCATTTTTCCTTATTGAGAACATGGGCATTGCGGAATTTCTTCGGCAGCTCCTTGTTCTCCACATCTGTCCAGACCGTACCCAGCTTGTAGCCGTCGCGGCCGACAAACTGATGGCAGGGATAGAGGTCGCCGTTGGCCGCCACCGCAAAGTACTCGTGGCCTGCGCCGCATCCGGCGAGACGCTTGGCTACGCAGGGGCCGTTGGACAAATCCATATTGAAGTGGAAGAAGAAGAAGCCCTTCCCCTCTGCCCGGCGCTTCAGGTATTCCTCGGTGAGCTTGTCGTACTCGGCAAAAATCTGGGGCAGATGCTCCTCGGTAATGCCGAAGGGCGAATCCTTCAGAACTACCGGCTCCACGCTGAGGACATCGAAGCCTTCATCGGCCATGGACATAACATCCTTGGTGAAGTCAAGATTTTCCGCTGTATAGGTACCCCGGAGGAAGTAGTCCTTGCCGTCACGGGAATCAACCATCCTCTTGAAGTTTGCGACGCAGCGGTCATAGGTACCGTTGCCGCCGGCATCAGGACGCATATTGTCATGGACTTCCTTGCGGCCGTCCAGACTGAGGACGAGGCTGATGTTGTTGTCATTGAGCCACTTGCGGTTCTCCTCGTTCAGCAGGAGACCGTTGGTGGTGAGGGTCAGCTTGAACTGCTTGCCGGTTTCCTTCTCCCGCTGACGGACATACTCCGTGACCTCTTTAATCATGGGCATATTCATCAGAGGCTCGCCGCCGAAGAAGTCAATCTCACAGTGCTTGCGGGCACCGCAGTGATTGATGATGTAGTCTACCGCAGCCTTGCCGGTCTCGGCGCTCATGAGCTGACGGACGCCGGAGTATTCACCGGTACCGCCGAAGCAGTACTTGCAGCGGAGGTTGCAGTCATGGGCTACCATGAGGCAGAGGGACTTCACCAGACCGTGCTGGGCAAATACCGGCGGTACATCTATATCCGGAGCGAAGAGAAGCTGCTCGTCAACAAGCTGATGAAGCTCCTCTATGCACTCGGCCAGTTCTTCCCTGTCATACTTGCCCGACAGGCTCTCGATGACGGCTGCGTCATTAGTGCCGTCAAAGGTGTCCATAATATCGTAAATCATTTCGTCTACCAGATGGACGGCTCCGCTGTTCACATCGACCAGCACGAAGTCCTCTCCCTGGCGGAACTTATGAATTTTTTCTTTCTTGTCTGTCATTAAAAAATTCTCCCCAAAATTCCAAAAAAATGCTGCCGCCCGCGGGCAGCAGCACTTCCCTGGTTACTTCTCGCAAACCTGGTTGCCAACCGTGCAGGAGGTCTTGCAGGCCGACTGGCAGGAGGCCTGGCATTCGCCGCAGCCGCCGGTCTTCAGGGTCTTCTGAAGGGTCGGCTTGTTGACCGTCTTAATGTGTTTCATGGACATATCCTCCTTCTTGCTCTTTTATTTTGAGCTACGAATAGCTCATTACATTTTACCCTCTTTTTGCGTCTGACGCAAGGGGTTCAAGACCGTCGGGGACTAAAATTATCCTAATCGGCAGATTAGATGCTCCGGGAGGCGACAGCTCCAGCCTCAGCTCACCCTTCGGCTCGAAGTATCCCAGCGGCGTTACTTCATCTTCCGGCGTCAGCAGACAGTTTCCCTTTTTGTCAGTAAATGAGCTGTCCGGCAGCCCGGCCACACCGAAATCCCAGCCGGAGCATTTCGGTGTTTCCACCAGCTGCGGTGTCCCGCTGCCGCCGTCGGTTTCGATATTTACGGCTCCGGCATAGACTCCGCCGCGAGGCGCAAGATATGCCCGGAAGCCGCCCCGCCGACAGGGAATGGTAATGTTGTAGATTATTCCGTAGTTGCCGGTATTGGTCATTATCGTACCGTCCGTGGCATCAATTCCGCTGCGGAATTGATCGGACTCTCCGTCGCCTATATAGAAGTACACCACTCCGTCACGGCCGGGCCGGTATTCCTTCGCACCGGTCATGAGTCTGTTCATTCCGGTGAAGCTGCCTCTGAGCTGATTGTCCGTTGCCTTGATTATCGGTGCATCGTCAAGGAAGGTCAGAGGATTTTCCTTGGCGTCATAAACCACCATGGCGGCAATAACCGGGTTGTTGACGGTGAAGTCGATACAGCCGTAGGCCAGCGCTCCCGGCTTCATAAGCTGTTTCGCCTGCTCCGGGCAGAGTACCTTCCGCTCACCGGGAGCAATGATGAATACCCTCGCCGTCTGCTTACCGAAATAGGCCAGCTGGGTTGCCTTGCCCACCGCCAGATAGTCCGACGACGGCTCGGATATGCCGACTCTGTTCACATGGACGACGGCGTGGGATTCTCCTTTGTTCTCCAGAACGATGGCTGTCCTAAGATTTCTTTTCGTGCTGTTTACCTGATAGTTAAGGGCCCGGACATCACCCTTTACCTGCTCGGTATAGTAGATACCGGTCTTCTCCACATACTCCGGATTGTCGGACAGCAGCAATGTGCCGCCGATGTCCTGAGTCTTCATGGGCCACGGAGTCATTTCCTGAGGCTTCGCTACCGCCGCTATTCTCTTCGGCGGCTCCGGCTGCTTTGGCTGGTCAGACACTGCCGCCGGCTTCTTCAGTGCTTCCACGGCTGCTTCTATTTTTGTCAGCAGAGACATTTCTTCTTCCTTCGCCGCCTTCGCCGCTGCTTCCTCAGCCTTGGCAGCCTTTGCCTTTTTCTTCTTCTCTTTCCGTGACTCTTTTTCCGCGGGAGCCTCAGTCTCCGGCGCTGTGACGGTCACCTCTTGATTCTCCTGCGGAGTCTCCTCCGGCTGAGGCTCGGTTTTCACCGGCTCCTGTACTGCCGGTTCCTGTACCGCTTCCGCGGTTTGCTCCTCTCCTTCCGGAGCAGGATTACTGCCGGGAATCAGCGCCCCGGTATCAGGCTCCTCCTCCGGCAGGCTCTCCCCATACCGGTCAGAGAACGGGCGATGACCGGGATCCGTATTCCGGTAGAACTCTCCGCTGCCCCGCTGATGAGGCCGATCATGGACGATGGTGACCGCCTCGGCCGGAGACGCCGGAGCAAAGGGGCAGACCCCCAGCAGTACCATTGACGATAGCGCAGCCGCTATCTTCTTTGCCTTTTTTCTCAAAAGATTTCTGACCATTATCTTTCCTCACCAATATCCCAGCCAAAAATGTGCCAAATCTTTGCTCTGGCCAAGCGAATCCGCAGTCCGGCGGTACTTGGCAGGTACTTTGCCGGTCTGGTAATGTTCACCCTCCGGAGATGATAGGGGCTGGTAGTCGTGGTATTGTAGCCTGTCTCTCCGGTGACGGCTGTCAGATAATCGTTTTCCTTCAGATAGGTCACTATCCGGTCATCATACTTCCCCTCCGGATAGGAGAAGGCGGTGACCCGCTTGTTGGCATACCACCAGAGCAGGAGGCGGGAGTATTTCGCCTCATCAAAGGCCGGCAGAGGCTCCATATCCGTGACCGGAATATGGTTCGCTGTATGACTGCCCAGCTCGAAGCCGCGCCGCCGCAGACGATTCAGGTCTGACCAGTCCAGATAGTGCGGCAGACCGACATAGTTTACCACCATGTAGATAGTGCTTCGCATGCCCACCGCTTCCATCATCGGTGCCATATTGTCCAGCATGTCGTCGTACCCGTCATCAAAGGTGACGATAATCGGCTTGGGCGGCAGCTTGAAGGCTCCAATCTGATAGCGGGCAAACTGCTCTGTAGATATAGTGCTGTATCCCTGCTCCGACAGATATTCCAGATGCGCCGCAAAATCGTCTGTGGTAAGAGTCCATTCATCGTTATCCCGATTGTTGACCTTGTGGTACTCCAGTATAGGCACGCCGTCCGGCGTATACTGCTCAAGCGCCAGAAAGGCCGCTGCCGCCGCAAGCAAAGTGACAGCCAGCGCCTTTAAGAGCCTCTTTGTCAGGCTGGGCCGCCCACCGGCGGCAATCCCTCGTTCAGTTGACAAATCGTTTCTCCTGTCCTGTTAAACATTTTCTGCCAGTTCTATCAGCTTTCGCAGCCGGTGATTTACACCGCTGCGGGTAATGCCAAGTATCTCCGCCAAATCCGTAAGGGAAGCATCCGGATGGGCCAGCCTTGCCTCCAGTGTTTCCTGCAGCTTTCCCGGCAGGGCTGTTTTCTTCTCTCCCGTAAGCTGCCGGATAGCATTTAGCTGCCGGGCTGCCGCATCGGCGGTTTTTTGAAGATTTGCCGTCTCGCAGTTTACCAGCCGGTTGACCTGATTGCGGACTTCCTTCACATTACGGGAGATTTCCAGCTTCTCCGCTGCCTGCTCTGCCCCTACCATATTCAGAAAGTCGGCAATAGCGTCCGCTTCCTTCACATAGACGATGTAGAATTCCTTCCGGTCGGTGAGACGGGCCGGCAGGGACAGCTTCTCCGCCAGATTTCGCAGGAAGTCGGCATACTGATAGCTGGTGCTGACAAATTCCAGATGATAGCCCGCGCCGGGACGGTTTACACTGCCTGCCGACAGGAAGGCACCCCGGATATAGGCCACCTCGCAGCAGCTTCGCTTCAGGAAGCCGCGCCCCGGTGTCGGGGCACTGCCCGGCAGCAGCTCCAGCTCTTCTATCATTTTACCTACTGCCGGCTGAGGCGGTATTCTCACTTCGTAGCGGGTATTCTTCTTCAGCCGCAGGGCTCGGCTCACGGTAATCTCCGTGGTGATGGCGCCCTCATCCTTCAGCAGACGAAGCACCCGGCGGGCAACCGCCGCATTCTCCGTAGAGAAGCTGAGACCCGGGCCGCTCCTGCCGCCGAGGGTCATGGTGGCACCGGTCTTCAATAGCGCTGCCAGCTCAGCCCGGCGGCAGCATTCGCTGTCACCTTCGCCGCGGGCCAGTTCATTCTTTACCTCGGTAGCAAATGATATCACAATAAATCACTCCGATTAAATCGAGTCCTCCAGCCGATGAATAAGCTCCTTCAGACACTCCGTCAGCTTGTTGGGGTCGTGGTGTATGCCGTCTGCCCTGTTTACAATGTCAGCCTGCACAATGCCAACGCCAAGAGCCTTCAGCTCCTCCTCATCCACTGCCACCGGATACTCTCCGTGGGCAGCGTAGTGGGCGGCCTTCTCCTGAGAAACCGGGGCATTGTTTACTACCACATAGTCGATTATTCCCTGCCCGGCATGCTCGATGATAGCCCGGACATGCATAGAGGCGGTGTAGCCGTCCGTCTCGCCGGACTGGGTCATTACATTGCAGATGTAGACCTTGATGGCCGATGACTTCTTGATAGCCTCTGCCACGCCCTCAACAAGCAGATTGGGCATAACCGAGGTATAGAGCGAGCCGGGGCCCATGACGATGACCTCTGCCCGGTATATTGCATCGATGGCCGCCGCCACGGGCATGACCGGACTGGGGGACAGCTTTACGCTCTTTATTCTCTTCTTCGCCAAGGGTATGCGGGACTCACCGCAGACAACGGTACCGTCCTCCATGGTGGCATCAAGCCGGACATACTGGGTGGATGCCGGCAGGACCCGGCCTTTTACCGCCAGTACCTTCGAGGAGGTCTCAAGGGCGGACTCCATATCACCGGTTACTCCGCTCATGGCTGCCAGAAAAAGGTTGCCGAAGCTGTGTCCGGCCAGCTCCTTGTTGCCGCCGAAGCGGTACTGGAAAAGCCGCTCCATCAGCGGCTCTGTATCAGCCAGTGCCACAAGGCAGTTTCGCAAATCTCCCGGCGGAATAATGCCCAGCTCCTCACGAAGCCGGCCGGAGGAGCCGCCGTCATCGGCTACGGTAACGATAGCCGTCACATGGTCGGTCATCGTCTTCAGGCCGCGGAGGAGCATGGACAGACCGTGACCGCCGCCGATAGCGGTAATCACCGGGCCGCTTTTCAGTCTCCGCTTCTCGTATACAATGTCAACCAGATCAGCCGAGTTTTCCGGCAGGATAAGGGTGATAACCGACCGGATAATGAAGCGGATTGCCAGCAGCATGACCGCCATACCCAGCAGGATAATGACAGCTCCCACCATCGCCGTAGCGCCGTAGTCGTAGCTGCCTCGTATCTGATAAACAAAGCGGAAGATACTTTCCTCCACCTGCTCAAGATATTTGTAGTTGAATATCAGGGCAAGACCCAGACTCACCAGCATACCGCCTGCCATGAACAGGAGCAGCCAGCGCTTGAAGTGCATGCCGGGATACAGCCACTTTAATAAATGCATTATAAATCCTTCTTACTTATTCTGTTTCCACATGCTCACGCACGTCGTTTTTCTGCAGGTCGCGATGCTCCAGAGAAGCCGGGTATCCGGCTGCGGTAAGCATCTCTGCCACATGACGGGCCACAAACACGGAGCGGTGCATGCCGCCGGTACAGCCAAGAGCGATTACCAGCTGACTCTTGCCCTCGGCTATGTACTGAGGAACAAGGAAGGACAAAAGGTCGTCCAGCTTCTTCAGGAAGTCATGAGTCACCGGATAACTGTTGATGAACCCTGCCACCGCCGGCACGGTGCCGCTCTTGTGCTTCAATTCGTCAAGGTAAAAGGGATTGGGCAGGAACCGCACATCGAATACCAGATCAGCATCCAGAGGGACGCCGAATTTATAGCCGAAGGACAGTACATTGATGCTGAGGTTTTTCCCATCTGCCTCACCGAAGAGGCGTACCAGCTTCTCCTTCAGAGCGGTCTTCCTCATCTCCGAAGTATCGATAGTATAGTTGGCCAGCTCAAGTACAGGGGCCAGCCGCTCCCGCTCACGGGTCACACCCTCGGATATGCGGGAGGACGGTGCCATGGGATGACTGCGGCGGGTCTCCTTGTAGCGGCGGATAATGGCCGCATCGGAGGCCTGCATGAAAAGAAGCTCATAGGGGACTTCCTTCTCCTTCAGCTCCTCCAGCACCTTCACGAAGTCATTGAAAAATTCTCCGCTGCGGGTGTCCACAACCAGGACAGACTTCTTACCCTGACTGCCGTCACGGCACAGCTCCGCAAAGCGGGGAATGAAAAGCGGCGGCAGATTGTCCACCACGAAATAGCCCATATCCTCAAGATATCGGCAGGCCTGGGTCTTTCCGCTGCCGGAAAGGCCGGTTACAATAACGAGGCGATTGCCTCCTGCCTTGCAGTTTTCCACCTTCAGCACCTCCGCTTACAAAACGAATTTCTTCAAAGCCTGCGCGAAGCCGTGGTCTCCCACCGCCCCGGTCACAAAATCAGCCGCTACCTTCACCTGCTCGGAAGCGTCGCCCATAGCCACCGCCAATCCGGCAACCTCCAGCATGGAAATATCATTTTCCGAGTCACCGAGGCACATGACCTCGGACAGCTCGCAGCCGTAGAGCTTCGCCAGCTGCTTCACTGCATTGCCCTTGCTTACCTCCGGCAGCATTATATCGATATATCTCTCCGCCGACTGCACAGCCACGATTCGACCGGCGAACTCTCTGTTCAGGTCTTTGATTATGTCCCGGGCCATCTCGGCTTCTTCGGCGATTATCAGCAGCTTCGGGATTGTCCCGGTAGCCGCCAGCTTCTTCAGTCCCTCGCGACCGGCGGCCACTCCCGGCAGCCGGGTAGCCCGCTGATAAATACGGGCCTTTTCCTCCTCGGTCTCGTAGTGGAACTCATCATTGTAGTAGAGCTGAATGTACAGTCCCCGGGCAAAGGCGTACTCCAATATCTCTACCGCCAAATCCCCCGGCAGGCAGCTGGAATAGACCACGCCGCCCTTAATGCTCTTTATGAGAGCACCGTTGTAGCTGATGACCGGCGTGGACTCATCCAGTCCCAAATCCTTCGCATAGCGGGCGGCAGACTTGTACATTCTGCCGGTAGCCAGTGCCACGGTGATTCCTTTATCCGCCGCCGCCCTGACGGCTGCCGCATTCTCCGGTGACGGGTCAAAATTCAAATTTACGCTGTCAATCAGGGTTCCGTCAATATCGCTGACGATAAGTTTTATAGCCATGACAAACTCCATATCCTATCTAAAATATAGCAATAATTTCTCCATAATATCATTTAATTATAACGCAGACTTTCATAGAATTGCAACGCAATTCTATCCTATTGGCGTTCAACAGCTCTGCTGTTATAACGCAGTTTTTCAGAAATTTGCAACGCAAATTTATCCTATTGGCGTTCAACAGCTCTGCTGTTATAACGCAGACTTTCATGGAATTGCAACGCAATTCTATCCTATTAGCGTTCAATGTGTCAGCAGGGACGGTTCTTCATGACACACATATCACCTCATCTAATCACAACAAAAAGGCCGTCACACTGATTTTCATTAGTGCGACAGCCCCATCCTGTTTCCGTTCAACCGATAGAAAACCGCAAGCCTTCATTGCTTTGCCAGCTTCTGCATTATGACCCCTTCTGCTGCAATACAGACGCAGCCTGTACCGGTAGTACCCATATCCATAAAGTAATCTATTGACAGCACCACAGCTACTACCTCCATGGGCAAGCCGTACTGCATCATAAGATTGGCAATAATCGCGGCTCCGCTGCCAGGAGTGGAAGGCGCAGCAACAGACAATGCCATACTGATTACCGCCAGCATTACAAAATCCTCGAGGCTCATTTGCTTGCCGAGAATAGCATAATAGCATGTAATAATCGACATTGTTACCATGCAGCAGGTGTGTCTGGACAAAACATAGCCCAAGTTTATGCTGAATTTACTGATATTCTCATCTACCCGGCAGCTTTCCAGCACCTTTCTTATGTCCGGAACCGTCGCAATAGTGCTGGCCGTAGACCAGCCGACAAATAAAACAGGCAGGCACATCTTCACCAGCAGCTTCAGACTGATACCTGTATAAACAGAAGCCAGTGTCAGCATAATAAGAGCAACTGCCAGACAGCAAACAGCATGAACAAAAAGCAAATGCCAGCTGTCGAGAACAAGACCTATCTGCCCATTAAGGAAGATACTCAGCAGGCTCATAAAAATAAACAGCGGCAACAGCTTGCTCAGGATTACAACTGCATACTGAAAAGCTTTATTGGCATCACTGATACTCTTGTGCAGTGCGATAATCTCATCGTGCAGAATCAAAAGAATCGTTCCAATGAAGCAGGCGATAAACAGTACCTGCAGCATATTGCCGTCAATAAAAGGCTTTATCAGATTTGTCGGCACGATGTCAACAAAGAGCTTGTAGATAGTGGCTGATGCGCTGCCTTTTCCTGCTCCTTCGCTGCTTATCACCGGACAAAACAGCAGCATGATGGCCCCGCCGGCGATGGTGGTCAAAACCATTGTCGCGGACATCATCTTTACATATTTTCCGCCAAGATTCCTCAGCACCGTCACATCTCCCATGTGGATAATACTGTCCATGATGGATAAGAATATCTGGAAGACGGCAAATCCACCAAGAACACCGATAATAGCCGAATATCCCGGGGTTAAATATGTTCCGCTGAATTCCTGCAGTGATTTCTGCGGGAAAATCAAAGGCAGCAGAACGCCCAGCGCACAGGCCAAAGCGAAAGCGATGCCCACCTGCCCAAGGCTGCCGATACTCCTTCGGGGGAGCTTGACATCAACGACATTAACGCCGTCTACATACCGTACGGAAAGCACGCCTCTTAGATGCTGTTCTATTGTATCGAGAAAATCGGTATCAGCATCCGTGCTGAGATAATCTATCCTCTGCCCTTCCAGCATCGCATAGATATGCAGGCGGCCGAAGGAATTCCTGGCTTCTACGGTAAATCTCTTACCGGCGCCTCCATTGGCCAGCCACTCTATGAGAACGGTTTCGATGGACAGCCAGACGCTTGTCACTGCTTCCGGCTGGTATTCCCTCGCTGCTAAATAATCCTGTATCGCTTGAGAAACGGCATCAATATTTTCTTCATTCAGGATGCGGTCTTCAAGAAGCTTTTTCATAGTCAGCCCCACAGCTTTTCTTACACAACACCTTGCAAACTGCTATCTGTTCAGCGGGCTGTAACCACCCACATAAACTTATTCTCCGTCACCTTGCTCAATCGTTCTCTCTGTTCCTTATTCATATCATTTGCAGGGGAAGAAACTGCATTTTTCATGAGCCGGATTTGTTTGAATTTCAGCCCGACATTCTTCATTATTTCCTTGATCTCGGCAGTATCTTCTCCGTATTCAGTAATCATGATATAGCCGGATGTATCATTATACATTTTTGCGGAAGCATCATATATCTCCTTGCCCTGCTGCGGATAAAGGGCTTCAGCTACAGCCGTTACAAATTTCCTGGTGGAGAAATCCTGCGTCACAAAGCAGCCTCCCTTCTCCTTTAGTATATCGCTAATATTGCGAAGCACCGCCGTTGTCTCCTCTCTGTCGAGATACATGAACAGGCCTTCCGTCACAATACAGACCGGCCCGTCAAGGTTGTCCGCCGCCTTGTCCATTTCCCCATGCTTCGTACCATCCACCGTTACATATCTGAGATGATGCTTCTTAG
The DNA here is from genome assembly GCA_030523645.1 of Selenomonadaceae bacterium. Classification (GTDB taxonomy): domain Bacteria; phylum Bacillota; class Negativicutes; order Selenomonadales; family Selenomonadaceae; genus RGIG250. Next base: position 70,273 of record JAUNIB010000007.1, on the reverse strand, counting down.
CCGGATCCACACAGCGTTCTGTCAGCTTCTTCATGCTCTCCGTGACGCTGGCAAAATCACAGCCCACATAGTCTATACCAGCCTCGCTAAGTTCCAGGCCACGGGGAGAATAACCGCTGGCCAAATCCATAACCGACCTGTACCCATGATTCAGTACATACTCATTCAGCGAATCATGGCGGAGCTTCTGATATTCTCTGTTGGTCACCCTTATCCGGTCAAAATCCCCGGAGGCAGAATCTAGATTTTGGAAGTTCACATTCACTGTGTCCAGCAGCAGCTTCGCCTTCTCATTACCGGCGCTTGCCAGCCAGTAGAGAGTGATATACGCCGTATCGGACACGGCATGGTCATTTTCTGTTTGAGGCAGTATATCCGCCTGCTGCTCCACCACCGCATTGCCGGGAGCGGCAGACTGCTGACAGAAGCCAGACTGTATATTCACAAGCAGTCCCGCTGCCGCCAACATACCGGCCACTGTATTCTTCATACCGTTTTTCCAGTTAAACATTTTCTTTTCCTCCGTCAATCTGCAAATATGTATCAGCAGGCATTCCTGCTGTCGTCAGGCTGATTACCTTAATTATTTTATTATACGCACTTTCTCCGGTTTTAACAATGCTTTCCCCAACCGAAAGAATCGTATTTCAAAAAGGCTGATATCAGTTTTTTTTACTATGAAAAAGCACTCTCTGCTGTTAAAATAACTTTATAAATCATCTGAAAGGAACACCCTAACTTCACATCTACCGCGTTCCATTATAAAGGGGTCTGCATTTCATGTTTAATGACATCTTTTCAAAGGAAAAAATCGCAGCCGGGCGACTGCGGGAGCTTGACTGGCTCAAGGGATTGACTGTGCTGGCCATGTTTATAAACCATGTGCATTTCATCCTGCTTATGGATAAAGACATCCCATTCTTCATGTTTGTATCTCATTTGTGGAGAAAGCTGCTCGGTCCCAGTGCCTTCGTATTCTGTATGGGTATGGGCTGCGTTTATTCTCAGAACTCCGGTTGGCGTGACAACATACGCCGTGGCTTCCGTCTGCTGTCTTACGGCTTTGGCCTGCACATATTCTTCTTCCCTATCTGCACGCTGTTTGTTTATCAATTCACCCATGATAAATTTGACCTGATGCTTCTATTGAACACCTACGGCTCAGATATCTTTCAATTCGCGGGGCTGAGCTTCCTGCTGCTGGGAGCGATGAAGGCTGCCGGTCTGTATTCTATCGGCAAAGTTTTGCTCGTAGGCATACTGCTCTCTATCTTCGGCACCTTTATCAACGATTACAATGTCCACAACCTTTTCCTCAATCAGACCATTGGCTTTTTTGTCGGCAACGACTGTACTCATTTTCCTTTGGCGAACTGGTTTATCTATGTAGCCGCAGGCATTGCTTACGGCAGCCTTTATTCGCGAATACGAGACAAGGCTGCATATCACAGAATCGTGCTGCCCACGACCTTGCTGGCCAGCGCTATTCTGCTGTACATCTCCTTTAATGTGCCCAATCCGTATTTGTTAAAATACTTCTCTCCCGAAGATTTCTACCACTACAGGGTCGGAATCTTCGATGCTCTGGTGGATATACTTGTTGTAATTTGTGCCATCAGCCTTTTTGCCAAGCTGCCGGAAAACCTGCCCATGGGCATATTAAGTAACTTTTCAAAATACCTGAGCAATTATTATATCGTGTCATGGATTGTGATTGAGCTTGAAGTCTGCACCATGAAGCTGACAGGCATCCATGCCGATTTTCCTGCCAACATCCTTTCCGGCGCATTATTAGTCATAGCCACGACAGCCTTAACACATCTTGGCGTAAAGCTTTATCTGAAGTACGGAAAGGCAAAGCTGGAGCCTATATTCACCGGTCGGGCCTATATGATTGCCGTATTTGCAATTACCATTGCCTTTGACCTTTTTATTATAAATTACATTGAACAATGCGGGAAATAATCGCAAGCCATTACAAAACCTTTTCTTCACAAAGCAAACAGGGACTGTGAAAAATGAGTAATCATCCTTCACAGTCCCTGTATTTTTCTATAGCCTTATTGCCAAGCTCACAAAACCTCTACCAGCTCGATGTGGAAGTTCAGCTCCTTGCCCGCCATCTCGTGATTGGCGTCAAAGGTGATAGACTCCTCATCCTTTGCCACTACCTTTACCGGTATCGGCCGACCATAGTTATCCCGCAGATATACCTTCTGCCCCACGCTCAGATTTTCCGCACCGGGCATACGCTTGATTTCCGTGGTGAAGATTGCATTGGGATCAGACTCGCCGTAGGCCTCTGCCGGCATGAGATGAATATCTACCTCCTGCCCTACTTCCATATCGGCAACAGCGGCATCAAACCCCTTAATCATCATGCCTGCACCGCAGACGAACTCCAGCGGCTCTCCTCTGTCGTAGGAGGAATCAAACTGTGTGCCGTCGTTAAAGGTGCCTCTGTAGTGAGTGCGGCAGGTCTTGCCTACATTTCGTCCCTGCTTGGACTCGTGGCAGCCGCCGTGACATCCGCCGCCTTCATGGTCGCCGCAGGTATGACCCTCGCCGTGATGGTCGCAGGTGCAGCCGGCACTCTGCAGCTCGCCGCGGAGATATGCCTCTACCGCCTCATCGGCGGAGCCGGTCGCACCGGAGCAAAGCTCGATACCGCTCTCAGCCAGCGCAGCCTGTGCGCCGCCGCCGATGCCGCCGCAGATAAGTACATCTATCCCCTTGCCGCTGAGCAGCCCGGCCAGTGCGCCGTGCCCCTGACCCTCAGAGCCTACGACCTGACTGGAAACCACCTTGTTGTCCTCTACCTCGTAGACCTTGAACTCCTCGGTGTGACCGAAATGCTGAAAAATTTCTCCATTGTCATAAGTAACTGCGATTCTCATATTTCCTCCAAACATCTATACGAATTGAAATACAACATAATTTACTGTTTTATACTATAACCGATTTTCCATTATCCTTCAATACTTGGTGTACTTCGTCCCGCATCCTCTGCCAACGATGTTCAGAATAGATTTCAATAACTTTTTGTTACATCGCAAACGCAATAAAAATACCCACTTCAGATATTTTTAATCTTCAACAACTCATCAAGTTTCTTCCTCAGTTTTACTTCTTCCTCACTGCCATCTGTTCTAAATCGCAACAGCGGCAAACCATATACCTCCAAAATGTGGTTTTTAATATTATCTCTTTCCTCTTGCCTTGTGCCACTTTTATGGAAACTAACGCCATCGACCTCAATACCTAAGATTGGCTGCTTACTCACCTTGTTATAAATCAGAAAATCCAAATGAGATAACCCGGTATTCACAAATCGACATTCCTCATCGTTCATTTTCGACTGATTCTTGAAAAGTAACTGCAGCGGATGATGGCAAATCACTCCCAGTGCTACATCATCTCTTTCTTTCAAAACCTTTACGATTTCGATATACATTAAATTCTCAGAATCATACTCTGAAATTCTTTTATGCTTTTTTAGATATGCCATTCTACTTCTAGCATATTGGGAATACAGGTAATCAAAGACAGAGCGAATTTCACTGTGATAAATATCACAGTTATTGTATCGAATATAGCCTATTAAGTCAGCAACATTACTTCCAGTTGGTTGTTCCTGCCCTCCGGCCACAACAATAAGTTGTCTTCTGGCTCTCGATATTGCAACATTAAGCAAGTTTGGATTATCGGAAAACTCTGTCACAACATCATCGACCGTTGAAATTATAATGACATCCTTTTCCCTGCCTTGAAATTTATGCACAGTGTCAATATCAATGTTGTTGTTTCCTATTGCTCTCCTTAAAAGATTAACTTGATTTCTATACGGAGCAATTATACCTATTTTGTCGTAATCATAATCCAGCTTTGGTAAGATTTCGTTACAAATAACATCTGCCTGCCGCTGATTCATCTTGCCACGAGCATGATTACCCGGAACCGTAGTCACCAGTTTTAGGCTATTTCTATTTTCATCATCGGTCATTACAATCAAATCACCATTGTAAAATTTCTGATTGCAAAAACCTATAATCTGCGGATGACAGCGATAATGTTCACGCAAAGTAACCCGAGGGATTCTGTCCCCCATAATCAAGCAAATTGAAGAAAGAAAACTGTGCTGGACAAAATTGTATGCCTCAGATATAGCATATTGTTGCCATATCTGATTCAACCCATTTTTCTGTGCTGTTGTCACGACATTTGGCAGTTGCTTTGTGTCACCCACAATAACCGCATTCTTTGCACAGGAAACAGCCAACAATCCTGTTGCCACATCAGCCTGAGAAGACTCATCCATAATAACATAATCAAAAATTGCCTTACTTCCCAAGCTGCTGCGAGCGGTATAATTTGTACTGAGAACGACCGGATAATCACTCAAAAATTTCTCATAGCTTTTCCAAAGGTCGTCTTTAGTAAAAATCGTTCTTTTCGGCCTCCCAGAATATCTTTTTGCCAAAAGACTTCTGAAACATTTTAATGACATATCTGTAAACTCTGTCATCAAATCTGACGCATTTCTTTTATCCAACCAATCTATTATCTTTGTAATTTTTGAATCTATTTCTTCCAATCTAATTCTATAATAATCATATTGAACCCGACTGGCGACTACAGCTGTATCTTCCGCAAGCACTTTTTTGATATTTATACCGAGAAATAACCAACGAATTCCATAATACAGCCATTTGCACGCTTTATATATAAGCCCTTCATCTTTATCGGCATCCTTTATATCCTGGTATTCCAACCAAAACTCCATAAGCCGCGAAGATGAGATTTTTTGACTTGTAATTGGTTGCAAATGCTCCGCGACTACCGCACAAAGGTGTTCATATTCGATCTGAACATGATACTTTTCTTGACGTAGTTCCGCCAAACGGTTTTTATTCTTAAATATCTCCTGTAACTCTAAGGATTTAGCTTTTACGGATTTATCGAAGTCATTTGTTTCGTATTCATTACTTTGCCAATGCAAAAACTCAGGATATTCCCCTGTTTGACCGACAATAAAATCATCCTTTCGCTGATTGCTGCCAAGCCTAGCCGCAATAAAATCTAAACCATATTCCTGTGAGCCTAATTTCTCCAATACATTGTCTATGGCAGAATTATTGTTGCTAACAATCTGCACAGTTTTCCCTTGCAATACAAGATTCGCAATAATATTAAGAATTGTTTGAGTTTTTCCAGTTCCCGGAGGCCCCTCAATTACACTAATACGATTGGAAAGAGCATTTTTAACGGCTTGAAACTGGCTTTCATTGCAGCCAAATGGAAAGATTGGTGCCGAATCGTCTAATCCTGTTCCCTCACTATATTTATCTGGATTCAAATACACAGCAGCTACGGTATTGTCACTCAAAAAATCAATCTTATTGTATTGTCCTGTAAGAACGTTCTTCTTATCTTCCTCCGTACTTTCATTGTCATTTTCGGCTTTTATACCTGTATATTCCGCTATCTCTCTCAGGTATTCAAAAGTGCTTTTTGCATTTTGGTCATTCAGGACATTTCTATATATAACGATATTATTCCGATTATAGTGAAAAACCGTATCATCATTAAAAATAACATCCCATTTTCCAGTAACATCATTGTATTCGCAGCGTTTCACCCGAGAAGAGATATCTTTCCCCTTTGCAATAATCACTATTTTATTACCATCCATGATAATATCCCTCCCCCCATTTTCTACCAACACTAATAATACTACCAACTTCAAGCATTGACATCTACTGAGAATACTATAAACTATGCTTAATACACCAACTGCAATCTATTACAATAAACCAAATCTTAGATTTGTGATATAACTCCAATGTGACAGTTGGCTGCGGGAATAATTACTCCGTTGTCCTATAAAAAAACTCCGGAGTACTTTAGTCAACGCACCGCTATCTGTGCGGATGACCCCATCCGAAGCTTTGAAATAGATTATATATACCTATATTGTCAATGTCAACTACGTATTAACCTTGCATAAATTGACTTCGTATATTTTATGTAATACTATGCATGAAAAGCTGAAATAAGTCGGTATATTGGAGCAGTTTATTGTGGCAGTATATTTTTTTCCCGGCAATCTTTATGAAAGAAGATGTCGGTTATTCTGTTCGGGTACCATCCTTGCCCGGATGTTTTTCTCAGGGAGATAATCTGCGGCACGCCACAGAAATGGCAGGCGAGGCTATCGGCTTAATGCTTGAAGGAGTTGCTCCCAAGGACTACCCGGAGCCTGTCATGCCCTCAATGGATGAACTTAATGAGGGTGATGTTATTGTGGCAGTCCCTTTTGACAAGACCGCTTACGACAGAAAATATAATTCTGGGTCTGTCAGAAGGAATGTTTCCCTGCCCAAGTGGCTCGATACGCTGGCATCAGAGAACAATTTGAGCCTGTCAACCGTTTTACAAAAAGGTCTGCGTTCAACCTTGAATGTATAGAGTAAAACTTTAGAATTATTAATATGGTATTTTCTGAGTATAAATATAACCCGTCCCTATTCTATAACAACAGCCGACTGTCCCAAAGGACCGTCGGCTGTCTTTCTATCTATTTACTCTTTACCTCGTCTTCTCCAACGACCTTTTTATGACCTCTTCTGCCGATGTGCATCGTATATACTCGTTTTTCGCTCCGGAGCTTTTCATTAAGTAGTATTTAGGCGTTTTATTATCTTTCTCGTGCAATTCATAGTAATAGCCGCTGACTATTGCGATTGCCGTTGTCCCCAGTTCTCTATAATATGCTGCGTATTGAAAAGTATTTCCTTTATCCTCAAAGCTAACAGATATCGACTCACCAGATTTTCCTCGTCGCTGCAACGCCACCTCTTTTTCAAAGGCAATGCGATACCGATGGGAACCACTGTATCTTTCATGTGTATATTCCAAATTACTTTTCTTAATTGCATCCTCAATATCTTCCGGCGTTGTTTTCTCATTTATTGCTAAAAATATTTTTTGAATACTATTATAGGCGATAGGCGTTGCGGGCTGTTGTATTGCCGCATCCTGATTCATTTTATCAGCAGACTTGTTTGCTCCGAAACAACTGCTTATCAAGAGACAAATAAAGAACAGTGCCGCAAGAATGCCGAGGCAGCCCATACAGCTCTTTTTGCTTGAGGGCTTTTTCTCTGCAGCCAGCATATCCATCCCATCTGCATTATATCGTTTCAGTTTTTCCCTGACTTCCTTAATGCGCTCCTTGTCCTTAATCCAGATCAGTTGAATTGTCCACTGCCCAATATAAATACGCTTAAACAGCTCGTTGTCCGGATATAATTCACACAGTTTGTCAGCCGCATCAAGTATAAGATATCTGCAGCTAAAAATTTCAGCATAGTCCCCTGAATCAACATAGTCAAATTCACCGGAAATATATAAATCTACATCAGTTGCTATGTCTCCGAGCAGGAAAAACAGATTGGAAAGAATAAATGCCTTCTCTTCGTCGGATATATTTTCTGCACAGATTTCGGCAATAAAAGACTTTACCTTAGCACTGCACTCGTATCGATTAAATTCTGCATAATTACTTATGTGGCGTTTCAAGTAAAGAATTTGTGAATATACTCCGGCTTCAATATTTTTAGGGTCTTCAAGAAGTATCATATTATAAACTTCGTAGGCCCGCTCGTACATACCACTATCCACAGCACTTCTCGCTGCTTCAATCATATTGGAAGTATTCTCACGCACCGTCTTTGGCTGCTCCGGGTGCTCGATATAGATTGTAGATTCACAATATGAGCATTTAATAAACTCCTGCTGATTAGTTCCGTTTACAGGCGCACCACAATGCGGACATTTCAGCGATACGGTTTTCATTTTTGTCACCTCATCTTGATTTTATCGCCGCATTAAATTTATTACAAGATATGTCCCATTATAAGCACAGACACGAAAAAATCCGGCAATCGTAAATGCCGGATTTTTTCATTATGTTACATCAATCTTAAGCTGATCTATAATTCTCTGCACTGTCTTAAGCAAAGAAAATTCTTCCGGGCTGAGATGCCCGACGACATTCACTGTCGGGTCGCTTGGCAAATCCCTAAGAGTTATCTGCAGCTCCCCCTGATAGCGCCCGGCCAGTTCGTTGTCGATGGTCAGTGTCCCTGCCGGTCGAGGTTTTGCCTGCTGCGGCTTCACGACGAGACCCAGCTTCTTCAGCCGCGGACGGCTGTCGGCTGCCCGCACTGCGTCTCTCGCTCTGTCCGGACGCACTGCAAAAGCCTCATCAAAAAAATCCCTGGGAACGCCCGCATCCGGCTCAACTGTCAAGTGAAACACCGGCTCATCACCGCCGAATGACTCAAAAGCCCCCAGTTCTTCCTCCGTAACAGCCGGATCTCCGAAGAATACCGCATCGACTCCCATCGCTGCCAGCATCCTGATCGACTCTGCCGCCGGCATGTCTCTATGCTCCTCAAGAGTCGGCAGCCCTGCGAAGACCGGCCCCCGATGCTTTGCCGCCGGGATAAATGCCCCCACCGGTATTCCCCGCTCCTGCCAGCGGCGATTCTGCTCGCAGAAGAAGGAAATGTCCAGCCCGGTATTTAGCCGGGGATAGTAATTGTGGACAGCGATAATCTTACTGTCGGCGAAGCTGTCTGTTCCCTTCAGCCCAGATAAAAGAGTGCAGTCAGTCACTGTACTGGCATTGAGACAAAACCTGATAGAGTCCGCTGCCGAAAGCAAAGACTTCAGCTCCATTGCCGACAGCCCGCCGTCTAGTCGCAGTACCGTGACCCCAAGCTTTTTCGCCAGAGCAATATCTTCTTCAAGCTTTCCGGTAAAACCCAGTCCCCTTGCTCCCTCCGGCGAATAGTCGGCAATAACATCCATGCCTTGCTGTCGAGCCATTGACAAAAGCCGCTGAAGGTCATTGCGGCCTGCTTCATAGTCTGCCTCCGGCAGCTGCAGAGAAGTAAAGAGCGCCGTACAGCCATGAGCTGCCGCCGTCATCAGCCGCTTTTCGTTTTCTTCGGCAGTGCAGTCATGCAGACCAGGATAGAGTGATATTCCTCGGATAAAGTCATTTTTCACAGTGCCATCACTCCTTGCCGCAGTTGATTGCTGCCGCCAGTACTCCATTTACCTCGGTCAGACGCCTTGCGGCTTCTGCTCCGCTTATTCCGGCAATAATCATCAGTATTGCGTTCTTTGCACGGCCATCGGCCTCCGCCAACGCTGCTTTTGCCGCTTCATCGCTGCAGCCGGTGGCAGTCTTTACAATTCGTACCGCTCTTGCTTTCAGCTTCTCATTTGTTGCCCGGACATCCACCATGAGATTTCCGTAAACCTTCCCCAGCTTTATCATTGTGCCGGTAGAAATCATATTGAGAATCAGCTTTGTGGCCGTCCCAGCCTTCAGTCGCGTGGAGCCGGTGACGACCTCGCCGCCCACCGGGCAAACAATGCCTCGCTGAGCAATCTCCGCAATGGCCGCACCGGGTGCCATGGTCACGGCAGCAGTATATGCTCCGATGCTCTTGGCATATTCCAGCGCCCCGATGACATAAGGCGTCCGTCCGCTGGCGGCTATGCCGATGACAGCATCCCTTTCGTTGACAGCGTGTGCCTGCAAGTCTCTAGCCCCCTGCTCCCGATCATCCTCTGCTCCCTCGACAGCATTGCGGATTGCCGTGTCACCGCCGGCTATCAGCCCCACAACCATATCAGGCTCAACACCAAAGGTAGGCGGACACTCGGAGGCATCCAGTATCCCCAGCCGGCCTGAGGTGCCTGCTCCCAGATAGTAGAGGTGCCCTCCCTGCCGCAGCCGCGCGGTAACTTCATCCACTACGGCAGCAATATCGTTGAGACACCGGCTCACGGCCTGAGGCACGCCCATATCTTCCTCATTTATCACCCGAAGCATTTCGGCAGTAGTCATTTCATCAATTCCTGCCGTCCTGTCATTGCGCTGCTCGGTTGCAATCAAATCTAAGTTTACCATAGCCAAACCTCAGTATCTCCTGCCTGCGTTTTGAAAAAGCTGTGAATGAATTAGTACATAGCCCAATGATGACACAATAAAATAAGAGCTGTGAAAAATGAATACTCATTTTTCACAGCTCCTTCTTACTTATTAAGCCTCAAACTTCTTTCCGGTGAGAAGCTCATAGGCCTCGTGGTACTTCTGAATGGTCTTGTCGATGATTTCCATAGGCAGGCAGTAGTCGCTGGCCGGATTGGCAGAGAGCCAGTCACGGACGAACTGCTTGTCATAGGAAGGCTGGGACTTGCCGGCTTCATAGCCCTCCAGCGGCCAGAAGCGGGAGCAGTCCGGAGTAATCATCTCGTCGCCCAGGACAATGTTGCCATCCTCATCGAGACCGAACTCGAACTTGGTATCGGCAATGATGATACCGCGGGTAAGAGCGTAATCAGCGCACTTCTTGTAGATGGCGAGGGTATACTCCTTCAGCTTCTCGGCATATTCCTTGCCGTGACCAGGATAGAGCTTCTCCATCATCTCAGCGCCCTGTTCAACGGAGATATTCTCGTCGTGGTCGCCAATCTCAGCCTTGGTGCTGGGTGTGAAGATAGGCTCGGGGAGCTTCTGGGATTCCTTCAGACCCTCCGGCAGCTTAATGCCGCAGATTTCGCCGGTCTTCTGATAGCTTTCCCAGCCGCTGCCGGTGATATAGCCGCGGACGATGCACTCCATGGGAAGCATGGTGAGCTTCTTGCACTTCATGCTGTTGCCGGTGAACTCAGGCTTCTGGAAGAACTCCGGCATATCCTTGGTATCAACGGAAATCATGTGATTGGGAACGATGTCCTTGGTGAAATCGAACCAGAACTTGGAAATCTGAGTGAGGACAGCACCCTTGGTTCTGATGTTGTTCTTCAGAATATGGTCAAAAGCGGAAATACGATTGGTGGCTACCATGATGATGGAATCACCGGCATCGTACATCTCGCGAACTTTTCCGGACTTAAAGGGTTTATATTCCTGCATTAAAATTGCCTCCTAGATTACAAATCATAATATTCTTACGGCATACGATAGCATACCACAGAATAACCCTTTTCGCAATAAAAAATCCCGGTACATAAGTAATGTACCGGGAAATTTTTGCTGTGTTTTTGGAATCGTGGTAAAAATGTTGAGTAATTAAATTACTTAACCTCAACAGTAGCGCCGGCCTCTTCGAGCTTAGCCTTCATAGCTTCAGCATCAGCCTTGGCAACCTTCTCCTTAACCGGAGCCGGAGCGCCATCAACGAGAGCCTTAGCTTCCTTCAGGCCGAGACCGGTGATCTCGCGAACAACCTTGATAACGCCAATCTTCTGAGCGCCAGCGTTGGCAAGGATTACGTCGAACTCGGTCTTCTCTTCTTCAGCAGCAGCAGCCGGAGCAGCAGCGGCAGCAACAGCAACCGGAGCAGCAGCGCTAACGCCGAACTTCTCTTCCATAGCCTTAACGAGCTCAGCAAGCTCAAGAACAGTCATGCTTTCAACAGCAGAAATGAATTCTTCTTTAGTCATTGTAAAACCCTCCATAAAGTTTTGTTTTTCTTAAAATCTATGCGACAATCTGTCGCCTCATATTAGGCAGCGCCCTGACCTTCCTTCTGCTTGCGGATAGCCTCAAGCACATAGACGGCGTTGCGGATAATGCCGGACAGGCAGCTGACAGTTCCGCTGATCGGAGCCTGCATAGAACCGAGCAGCTTTGCGATGAGGACCTCGCGGCTCGGCAGATCTGCCAGAGCAGCAACACCCTTTGCATCGATTACGGTACCATCAACGATACCAGCCTTAACGACGAGCTTCTCGTCCTTGTCCAGCTTGTTCTTCTTGACGAACTCAGAAATAACCTTGGCCGGAGCTACAGCATCAGTAAGAGAGTATGCCATAGCGGTAGTGCCATTGAGGCTCGGAGTGAGGTCGTCAAGACCTGCCTCCTTGGCTGCGATAGCAGTCAGCGTATTTTTAACAACCTTGTAGGTGACGCCGGCAGCGCGAAGCTCGCGACGCAGCTGAGTGTCCTCGAGCACCGTCAGCCCCTTGTACGTCGTGAAAACTACACCCTGTGCAGTAGTCATCGCTTCCTTGAGAGCGGCAACTTTGAGTTCTTTCTCTTTCGTTACTCCCATGAAAACACCTCCTCTCGACAAATTCGTAGAAAACGGCCTCCGACTGTATGTCGGAGGCCGTCAATTTATCTTGACAGGCGTTCCGACCTCGGCGGGTGGGATAAACCCATTAAATGCTTCTGCATGCCAGCTGTCTACAGCCGCGAACCTATGCTATTTGCAAAATTAGTGAAGGCCGTTTTATCAGCCCTGAGCAGCTACATCGACAGCCGGGCCCATGGTGGAAACCACGGTTACGCTCTTTACATACTGTCCCTTTGCAGCTACAGGTTTAGCCTTAATAAGGGTATCCATGATGGTCTGGTAGTTCTGGAGGAGCTTCTCGCCCTCGAAGGAAGCCTTACCGATAGGAACATGGACATTACCCTGCTTGTCGGTACGGTACTCGACCTTACCGGCTTTGATTTCAGCGATGGCCTTAGTGAGGTCCATGGTGACAGTGCCCAGCTTCGGGTTCGGCATCAGGCCGCGAGGACCGAGAACCTTACCGAGGCGGCCGACAACGCCCATCATGTTGGGAGTAGCTACAGCCACATCAAAATCGAACCAACCACCCTGAATCTTGGTTACGAGCTCTTCAGCGCCTACATAGTCAGCACCTGCAGCCTCTGCTTCGGCAACCTTGTCGCCCTTTGCAAAGACGAGAACTCGCTTGGTCTTGCCGGTGCCATTGGGCAGTACAACTGCGCCACGGACCTGCTGATCAGCATACTTCGGATCGACGCCGAGACGAACATGGAGCTCGATGGTCTCATCGAACTTAGCCGTCGCAGTCTTCTTTACAAGCTCCATAGCTTCGGCAGGAGCATAAGCCTTGCCTTCCTCGATGAGCTTTGCGGCGTCCTGGTACTTCTTACCGTGTTTTGCCATTTGTTTGTGTTTCTCCTTTCGTGGTCAAACGGGATTTCCCTCCCACGACATTCGACTCCATCTTAGTCGACGATGTCGATGCCCATGCTGCGTGCGGTACCCTCGATCATGCGGGTAGCGGCTTCGATATCGGATGCGTTGAGATCCGGCATCTTGAGCTCGGCAATTTCCTTTGCCTTTGCACGGGGCAGTTTTGCAACCTTCTTCTTGTTGGGTTCACCGGAGGCAGTCTCGATACCAGCGGCCTTCTTCAGGAGGACCGGTGCCGGCGGAGTCTTGGTGATGAAAGTGAAGGAACGGTCTTCATAGACAGAAATAACTACCGGGATGACGAGGCCAACCTGCTGAGCTGTGCGGTCATTGAACTGCTTAACAAACTCCATGATGTTGACACCAGCCTGACCCAGAGCCGGACCTACCGGAGGAGCCGGAGTAGCCTTGCCTGCCAGGACCTGCAGTTTTACAACTTTAGTAACCTTCTTTGCTGCCATTCTAATTTCACCTCCTTGGGTACTGAAGCTTCCCTTTTATCAGAGAGCCTCTATTTCATCGACGCCCAGTTCTACCCGGACATCCCTGCCATCCATTACCTGGGTGACGATGGTAACGCGGCCATTCTCACGGTCGATAGCCACCACGGTGCCCGTATAGTTTTCATACGAGCCTTTGATGACGCGAACGCCTTCGCCTTCCGTTACCTGTATATCAAAGGTGACTTTGGCTTCTGCCTGAGTTGCCTTTAATATGCTTTCTACCTCGGACCTTGTCAAAGGACTCGGCTTGGTGCCGTCGGGTCCTACGAAGCGGGTAACGCCCGGGGTATTGCGGACGACATACCAGGAAAAGCCGTTCATGAGCATCTCTACCAGAACATAGCCTGGGAAGAGCTTGCGCTCTACTGTATGCTCTTTGCCGTTCCTGATGACGATTTCCTTTTCCAGCGGCACGATTACATTGAAAATCTGTGCTTCAAGGCCCATGGAGCGAACCTTGCGCTCAAGGTCGTTCTTGACCTTGTTCTCGTAACCGGTAGCAGTATGAATTACATACCAATGACGCTCGTTCTCGGGCTCACAATCATCCATGTGAGCTGCCGCTGCTTCTTTGACTTCCAAATCTTTTTCTTGTTCCATGATCTATCCGGGGATGACCGGCATCCCCACACCTCCCCGCGCTATTTCAACAAAAGCTCAAAAAGGCACGCGAAAAATGCGTCACAGGCCCACACCAGAACACAGACGATAAAGGTAGCCAGCCCTACAACAAGAGTGTAGGACACAAGCTCCCGGCGGTTTGGCCAGGATACCTTTTTCATCTCGGTGTTTACCTCGCCCATAAATGTGATGGGGTTGAAACCGGACGAAGACGTAGGAACTGCTGCTTTAGCGTTTGCTTTCGCTTTATCTTCTGCCATATCGTTCACATCCCCGCAACCGACGCGCCGGAATCACTTCGTTTCCTTGTGGGCCGTATGCTTCTTGCAGAACTTGCAATACTTAGTGAGCTCGATACGATCAGGATCGTTCTTCTTGTTCTTGTTGGTGCGGTAGTTGCGGTTCTTGCACTCAGAGCAAGCCAACGTGATGTTAGTGCGCATGCCGATACACTCCTTCTTCTCAGATTCAGCCATTTGTCACAGGGGCAAAACGGCACTATATAATCTATCATAATCATTAAAGCATGTCAATAACGGCCGCAAATTTTTTGCGGCTGTTAGAGAGGAGCACGCCATCAATGAGGTTGAGCAAGCTCATTGATGATTCTGCTTTATGACATAAAGAAAACCCCTTTGAAAGGGGTTTTTTACAAATGGTGGCGGCGAGGAGATTCGAACTCTTGACACTCCGGGTATGAACCGAATGCTCTAGCCAGCTGAGCTACGCCGCCAAAAAAATGGAGCTGATGACCAGAATTGAACTGGTGACCTTATCCTTACCAAGGATACGCTCTACCGACTGAGCTACATCAGCATAATGGTGGGCAGGGGTGGATTCGAACCACCGTACTCGTGAGAGGACAGATTTACAGTCTGTTGCCTTTAACCACTCGGCCACCTACCCACTATATACAAACAGCTGACCGATGCTGTTTATATCTTGGTTGCGGGAAGAGGACTTGAACCTCTGACCTTCGGGTTATGAGCCCGACGAGCTACCAACTGCTCCATCCCGCGATGTCTTGTCTGTCGTCATGTCCGACTGACAGATACAGATATTACCATAACGGATTTTATTTGTAAAGGGGTATTTTGAAAAAAATTGAAATTTTCTGAAAAATTTTCCTCAGCCGCCAAGATATGCTTTGCGGATAGCTTCACTGGAGGCCAGCTCATCGGCATCACCGGAAATGGTAATACGGCCCGTCTCCAGTACATAAGCCCGATGGGCAACCTTCAAAGCCATGTTTGCATTCTGCTCTACCAGCAGGATAGTGGTACCGGCAGCATTAATATCAGAAATAATGGAGAATATTTCCTTTATAAGGATAGGCGCAAGACCCATGGAGGGCTCATCCAGCAGCAGGAGCTTCGGACGGCTCATGAGCGCTCTGCCCATAGCCAGCATCTGCTGCTCGCCGCCGGAAAGGGTACCCGCCTCCTGCTGGAGACGCTCCTTCAGACGGGGGAAGCGGCCAAATATTACTTCCATGTCGGCGGCAATACCGTCCTTGTCGGTTCTTGTATATGCACCCAGCTCCAGATTTTCCAGAACTGTCATGTTTGCAAATATACGACGGCCCTCCGGTACCTGACTGATACCGGCCTTGACGATTTCCTGCGCCGGCCGTCCGCCGATTGCCTGTCCCTCGAAGGTTATTTCACCGCTCTTGGGCTTCAGCAGTCCGGATATTGTTCTCAGGGTAGTCGACTTTCCGGCGCCGTTGGCTCCGATAAGGGTAACAACCTCTCCCTGATTAACAGTGAGATTGACATCCTGTATTGCATGGATGTTGCCGTAAAAGACATTTACATCCTTCATTTCCAGCATAGCGGCCATCAGTCGTCACCTCCAAGATATGCTCTGATGACATGGGGATTCCTCTGAATTTCAGCCGGTCCGCCCATGGCGATGGTCTTGCCGTACTCAAGCACATAGATACGCTCGCAGATTCCCATTACAAGACTCATATCATGCTCGATAAGGAGAATGGTAATCTTGAATTCCTTCCGCAGCCAAGCAATAAGATTCATCAGGTCCTGTGTTTCCTGCGGATTCATACCGGCAGCCGGCTCATCCAGCAGCAGGAGCTTCGGCCCAGTAGCCAGAGCGCGGGCAATCTCCAGACGACGCTGGGCACCGTAAGGAAGATTTTTCGCCGTTTCATTAGCCAGTTCATCAAGACCGAATATCTTCAGCAGCTTGTGTGCCTCGATATCCGTCCTTATTTCATCTTCCATGTAGCGGCCGATACGCAGAGCTGCTTCCAGCAGATTGTAGCGGATATGCTTATGGAAGGCGATTTTTACATTGTCCAATACGGAGAGCTCGGAGAACAGGCGGATGTTCTGGAAGGTACGGGCCATACCGCGGGCTGTTATCTCGGAGGGCTTCATGCCGGTAACATTCTCACCGCAGAATTCAATCTTTCCGCTGGTGGGCGCATATACGCCGGTCAGCAGGTTGAAGGCTGTAGTTTTTCCGGCACCGTTTGGGCCGATGAGGCCGATGAGTTCCCCATCGTTTATATACATATTGAAGTCATCAACAGCAGTGAGGCCGCCAAAGACGATTGAGACATTGCTGCATTTCAAAATTGATTCTGCCATTATGCCTCGCCTCCTTTACCTTTGTCCTCCCCATCGATACCCATTGCACGCTTTGCTTCGGGGGACATATTCTTCAGATACCGGAAGATCGGCAGGTTCGTAATCTCCACATAGCCAAAGAGACCCTGCGGACGATAGAACATCAGAAGAATGAGGATGATGGAGTAGATAATCATGCGGAACTCCGGCACACCGGCAAGGGCAGCGGAGATACCGGTAACTACGAAAGCACCGGCAATGGAACCGGTAATGGAGCCAAGACCGCCGAGAACTACCATGATGAGGTAATTGAAGGACTGGAGGAAGCTGAAGGTACCGGGCATGAGGATGTAGAAGCTGTGGGCAAACAATGCACCGGCAACACCGGCAAAGGCAGCGCCGAGAGTGAAGGCCAGCACTTTGTAATTTACAATCTTTACGCCCATTGCCTCTGCGGCAATCTCGTTCTCACGGATTGCGATACAGGCACGGCCGTGGGCAGAGTTTACAAAATTCTTGACGAAGAACAGGGTGGCCAGCATGACCAGGAATGCCCATGTAAATGTCGTATGGTGCGGTATGCCGGTGAAGCCTGCGGCACCGCCGACATAATTGATGTTCATAATGACGATGCGGATAATTTCGCAGAGACCCAGCGTAGCGATTGCCAGATAGTCACCGTTGAGCCGCAGCGTCGGTATACCGATAAGGAAGCCGACAAATCCGGCCGCCACGGCAGCCACGAGAATTGCTACGGCAAAGGGCAGGTGCAGCTTCGCCGTGAGGACGACGGAAACATAAGCACCAACGGCCATAAAACCGGCATGACCGAGAGAGAACTGTCCGGTGTAGCCGTTAATAAGATTCAGGCTCACGGACATGATGACATTGATGCAGATGATGATGATATTGAGTTTCCAGAAGGGGCCGATTACATCTGCTTCAATCAGACCGTAGATGATTGCGAATAATACAAGCCCTACTACTGCCAGGAGGGCATCGGTTCTGCGTTCAATCACGATGACACCTCACACTTTCTCCCGGACAGCTTTGCCGAAGATGCCCGAGGGTCTGAATAACAGGACGAGAATGAGAATGGCGAAGGCTGCCGCATCACGGAATGTGGACGAGATAAAGCCGGAAACCAGCGCCTCGATAACACCAAGCATAATACCGCCGGCCATAGCACCGGGAATGCTGCCGATACCGCCGAATACAGCGGCAACGAATGCCTTCAGACCCGGCATAATGCCCATGAGCGGGTCGATGCTGTTGTAGTATACGCCTACCAGTACACCGCCGGCTGCTGCCAGAGCGGAGCCGATACCGAAGGTGAAGTTGATGATGCGGTTGGCATTAATACCCATGAGCTGTGCCGTCTCGGTATCGAAGGATACGGCGCGCATTGCCTGGCCCACCTTCGTCTTCTGAACGACGTAAGTAAGCACGACCATGAGAATAATCGTTATGGCAAAAATCAGCAGCTGCTGTCCGTTAATGACAAAACCGCCGATGTTGTATGCAAGATTACCCATTACCTCCGGGAAAGTACGGGGAGTCGGGGAAACAAAATACATACTGCCGTACTCCAGAAGGAAGGACATACCGATAGCAGTGATAAGTACAGAAATGCGCGGTGCATGACGCAGCGGCGCATAAGCAAGACGCTCTACCAGCATACCCAGCAGAGCCGTAACTACCATTGAGATAAGCAGAGCCGGAACGATGGACATATTCGCCATAGTGACAGCGAAGAAGCTCACATAGGCGCCTACCATATATATATCGCCGTGGGCAAAGTTTATGAGCTTGATAATGCCGTAGACCATAGTATAGCCCAAGGCAATAAGTGCGTATATGCTGCCCAGCGAAACGCCGTTGATTATCTGCTGGACAAAAACATTAAAAAAATCCATTAAAGGTCACTCCGTAAGTGGCGGAAATAATGCAATGATTGCAATACACTGATTTAATCCATTAAAGACATGAATATAGGAGCGGCCGCTGAGGCGGAGCAGCTGATGCTGCCCGTTTAACCTCGACGGCACGCCCCTACTCCATCGTAAAGGGTCTGTAATTGTCTTACGCCCTAAAAGTTCACATTAGGCTTTCGGGGTAATCTTTTCCTTCAGAACAGTCTTGCCGTCCTTGTACTCGAGGATAACAGCAGACTTGATAGGATTGTGGTTCTTGTCCATGGTAATCTTACCGGTACCTACAGCCAAATCCTTGGTCTCTTCGAGAGCCTTGGTAATCTTGACCGGATCATCGCTGCCGGCACGCTTGATAGCGTCTACGAGGAGAATACCGGCATCATAGCCGAGAGCTGCGAATACATTCGGAGCTTCGTTGTACTTCTTCTTGTAAGCGTTGATGAAGCCCTGGACTTCCTTATCCTGATCGGAGTAGTGAGTGGAGAAGTAGGTGTTGTTGAGAGCGTCCTTACCGGCCAGCTCAACGGTCTTGGTATCATCCCAGCCGTCGGTGCCGAGGATCGGGCAGGTGATGCCCAGCTCACGAGCCTGCTTTACAATCTTGCCGACTTCTTCATAGTAAGCCGGAACGAAGATAACATCTGCATTTGCACCCTTCAGCTTGGTAAGGGTAGCCTTGAAGTCCTGATCCTTCTGGAGGAAAGCTTCCTGCATGGCAATCTTGCCGCCGGCAGCCTCGAACTTCTCCTTGAATACATCGCCGAGGCTCTTGGAATAGTCGGAGCTGGAGTCAACATAGATGACAGCAGTCTTGGCCTTCAGAGTCTTGGCAGCGAAGGTAGCCATTACATCGCCCTGCAGCGGATCGATGAAGCAGCTGCGGAAGATGAAGGGCTTAACCTGACCGTTCTCTACGGTTACCTTCGGGCTGGTAGCGGAAGGTCCGATTACAGGAACCTTTGCATCGTTGGCAATCTGGATTTCAGCCATAACGCCGCCGGTGGTAGCCGGTCCAATGATGGTCTTTACTTTATCGGAAGAAATCAGCTTGGTTGCAGCATTGGCAGCCTCAGCCGGATCAGACTTGGTATCTGCTTTTACGAGGACAATCTTCTTGCCGAGGACACCGCCCTTGGCGTTGATTTCCTCAATGGCGAGGTCCAAACCCTTGAAGTTTGCGGAGCCGTAGTTTGCTACGCCACCGGTCATTTCAAAGTTAGCGCCGATTTTGATTTCGCCGCCGGCCTTGGCACCATTGTCAGCTTTCTTCTCGCCGCCGCCACCGCAACCGGTGAGGACAGCGCCCATGAGAGCAGCACCGGCCAGGAGGCTCATGGCTTTCAACATTTTTTTGCCGAATTTCATTACAATCCCTCCAAAAATATTTTCTCTCCACAGCAGGCAGTCAAAAAGCCCACCGGTCACAATTCTCCTTGTGACTAATGGGCTTATTATATGTTACAGGTTTACAATTCGTCAAGTAAAAATTGCCGTTCAACAATGTATACTTTTGGACTTTTTACAAAAGCATACAGAAAACTGCGAAAATTTTCGCAAAACTTCGGAATTATGTAAACATGAATTTCCCTGCTCCGTATTTGTACCATGCCGCACAGGTTCCCTCCACGGAAACCATGCAGGGGCCTACCGGATGACGATCAGTGCAGGCCTTGCCGAATAATGGACAGCTCTTAGGAGTGATAGCCCCCGTCAGCACATCTCCGCAGCGGCACATTTTCGCGAGAGGTGTTCCGCTGCTTTCAGCGGCAGCTCTCTCCAACGGCATCTGCCGCTGGGCATCGAATACTGCATACTCGTCCCGCAGCGACAGACCGGACTTCTCCAGCATGCCAAGGCCGCGCCACAGCTCGTCCGTCTCCTCAAAGACCGACATCATCGTCCCTCTTGCCGACGGATTGCCGTCCTCCCTAACTACCGAAGGATAGAAATTTTCCACCGCAGAAATATTGTCGCGGGTCATTTCCGCCAGCCGCAAAATCGCCGCCATAATCCCCAGCGGCTCAAAGCCGGTGACAACTCCCCGCTGCCGGTAATCTGTGAGAAAATCAAATTCGCTGCGGCCGGTGACTACCGCCACATGACCGGGAAGAATGAAGCCGTCTATCCGATGAGGCTGATTGAGGATTGCCTTCATGGCCGGCGGCACCAGCTTGTGCGCAGTAAGAAGGAAAAGATTTTTCAGTCCGGACTTTTCGGCAGCCAGTACCAGTGCTGCTGCGGTGGGAGCCGTGGTCTCGAAGCCTACTGCCAAATACACGACCTTTTTATCGGGGTTATCCGCCGCAATGGTCAAAGCATCGAGAGGCGAATAAACTACTCTGATATCCGCGCCCCTCGCCTTGGCTTCCGCCAGATTATTCGGCCTGCCGTCGGCCGATGCCGAGCCGGGCACCTTCAGCAAATCACCGAAGGCGGCAATAATTATTTCCGGCCGCCCGGCGAGAGCAACCGCTTCATCTATGTATCCGTCCACAGTAACACAGACAGGACAGCCGGGGCCGGACACCAGCTCCACCGAGGGCGGCAGCAGCTGACGAAGGCCGGAGCGGAAGATAGTAACGGTGTGGGTACCGCAGACCTCCATGAAGCGAAGAGGATTATTCCCATCGCGGCCGCATTCAGCCGCCGCTTCGGCAATCCGGGCTGCAATATTCCCGGCTGCACTTGCTGTATCCATGCTCATCGCTTCTGCTCCGCAATAAATTCTGCCGAGGGACGAAGCCCGGCTATCTCCTGAGCTATCGTTTCCTGCAGCTCGCCGTCCCGTCCGGCGCCGCCCATCTCCCGCCAGAGAGCCTGCGACTCCATTGCCAGATGTTCGTCTACAATCTCCATTGCAAAGCCTGCATGAACGAGTACGAAGTCACCCAGCTTCGCCTCCGGCAGCAGCATCAGACTTGCCCTGCGGGAAACACCGTCCAGAGTTACGGTGGCCATGCTGTCCTCTATTGCCGTTATTTTTGCCGGTACCGCCAAACACATAGTCATTACCTCGGTTGCATAAGTATTATAGTTTATATTGTAGCAGACAAGTCAAATCGTTTGAAAGGAGCCTCATCTTATGGTAGGATTAAGTCACAGCTTTTAATACTGCAATTCAGTCAGACAGTCTGTTATACGAAGGAGCTACCATGAAGATTTTACTTTCCAACGACGACGGCGTAGACGCCGAGGGCATAAAGGCTCTCGTCCGCGCCCTCTCCCCCCATCACGATGTGGTGGTCTGCGCCCCTGCCCAGCAGCAAAGCGGCATGGGTCACGCTATCACGGTGTTCAATGACATGGTGGTAGAGAACTGCCCCCATCTGCTGGAGCTTGGTGCTGCAGAGGCCATCAGTATCACCGGCACTCCTGCCGACTGCGTGAAGCTCTACCTGGAGGCCATTGCTCCCGGACGCGGTGAGGACTATCCCGACCTTATCATCTCCGGCATCAACCACGGCGGCAATCTGGGTACCGATGTGCTGTACTCCGGCACCGTCGGCGCCGCTCTGGAAGGGTATATGCACGGCATCAACACGCTGGCTGTCTCCGTTGTCGTAAACAGCTCGATTTCATACGATGAAGCCGCAAAACTCACCGCAGAAAAAATAGACACCTTTATCGCTCAGGAGCCTGGACCCTTCCTGCTGAACATAAACTTCCCAAAGGAGTTTGTCGGCGGCATTCCCGAATGGCGCTGGGCGGCCCTCGGACACAGGGACTACCTGAACGCCTACACGCTACATAAAGACAGCGACCGTACCTACTATCGTCTGGCGGGGGAAATCTGTGACGGCGACAACGAGCCCACCACCGACATTTACGCCATTCATCACGGACTGATTTCCGTTACTCCCCTTTACGATGACCTGGCAAATGTGACGGCTCTCCGCCGCCACAATCTGGAGCCGATTCCCCGGCGTCCGCTGCTGAAGCAGAGCATCGTCAATGATGTTTATTCGGACTTCTAAAACAAAAAATTGTGAATAATGTCTGATGAAAACACGCTTGCACTCGGTAATCAACACAGCGGTACTAGGCTCTGACTTCGTATGCTTACTTGTCAATCGCCAAGTACCGGTGTTGATTAACGGTTTTCTTACAGACATTATTCACAAGGTTTTACATTAAAGTAGGGCTGTGGAAAATGATCACTCATTTTTCACAGCCCCTTTTGTTTTACGCCATCTGCATATCTCTTGCAGCTACGATGTCTACCCCGAAGCCCATGATGTTCTTCACGATGACATCACCGGCCTTCACCGGTGCCGTTACCTTCACAGAACGAAGGGCAGCAGCGGCAGCGACTATACCGGACTTCGGCAGCTTGGCCGCCGATACTACCGGCAGCAGCGGCAGACGGCCGCGCTTGCACTTTACGGTGCCGGTGAGCATACGCATGGGAGTAGTCAGCTCTTCCCGGGCGTACTGAGCGCCGCGGGGACAGGTGTTGCCGGTAACATCGGTTACCGTACCATTCTCAACAGTGGCAGTGAGCTGGCAGCCCATCGGGCAGGTTATGCAGGTAAGTTCTACTTTTTCTACAGCCATCTTTATCACTCCTCAATGCCCACGGTAATATCCCCATTCAGGGTCTTCATCTTATCGGCAGGAATCTCTACGGCAATCATTTCACTTGGCTTCGCTATCATCAGCGGACGGCTCAGGACGACCTCATCGCCGCACTTCACCAGCAGCTTTACCTTCTTCATAGGCTTCGTCACGCGCATGAAGAGTCTGGTACCGGCGGTGATTTCTTCGGCAGCCGGGAGATTGAGCTTCTGGGGGACGCAGGTGCGGACGGCGTTGCCGGTATTTACCGACAGGCGGCGCTCCGCCGGAGCAAGCTTGCCCTGTGCGGTGAGAGCGGCGTACTTGCCGGCAATCTCTGCCTCATCGCTTACGAAGTCAACCAGGTCATGGACATGGACAACATTGCCGGCGGCAAAGATGCCTTCCTTGTCCGTCTCACGATGCTGGTCAACGATGGGGCCGGAAGTCAGCGGATGGAGGCTGACACCCAGCTCACGGCTCAGCTCATTCTCCGGGATAAGACCGACGGAGAGGAGAACGGTGTCGCAGGGAATGTCAAACTCGGTGCCGGGGATAGGCTGCATCTTCTCGTCAACCTTGGCAACGGTAACACCGGTGACACGGTCGGTTCCCTTGATGTCCACGATGGTGTGGGCAAGGAACAGCGGAATATTGAAGTCATCCAGGCACTGTACCATATTGCGGGTAAGTCCGTTGGAGAAGGGGCAGATTTCCAGTACTGCCTTGACGCGGCAGCCGCCGTTGCCCCAATCGTTATCGATATCTGCCGGAGAAGCATCGGCAGGAGTACGCTTCGTGGAGGAAGAAGGCTTCTTCTCGGACACATTGCAGCCCTCAAGGCTCATGCGGCGGGCCATGATGAGACCGATGTCGCCGGAGCCGAGGATGACTACCTCGCGGCCGGGGAGATAACCCTCGATATTTACCATACGCTGAGCAGCACCGGCAGTGAAGATACCGGCCGGGCGGCCGCCGGGGATACGGATGGCACCGCGGGTACGCTCACGGCAGCCCATGGTGAGGATGATAGTCTTGCCCTTGATTTCTACGGTACCAAGCTCCGGGCTGATAGCCAGTACGGACTTGTTCTCCCGTACCTCAAGAACCATAGTGTTGGTGAGAATCTGCACCTGGGGCAAATCCTTTACCATCTCATAGCAGCGCTGGGCATAGCCGGGGCCGGTAAGCTCTTCCTTGAAGTGGTGGAGACCGAAGCCGTTGTGAATGCACTGCTGAAGGATGCCGCCTACCTCACGGTCACGCTCGAGGACAAGCACAGACTCTGCACCGTTCTCGACGGCGCTGTGGGCAGCAGAGAGGCCGGCGGGGCCGCCGCCGACGATGATTATATCGTAGAGGTCTTTAATCTCAATCATCTCAATAGGCCTCCTGTTCTTTGTCATAATAAAGGAAGGAGCCTTCCCCGTCTTTTCTGATTTCCGTTACAGGCAGATGAAGCTCACGAGCCAGAATAAGTGCAACGCGGGGGCCGCAGAAGCCGCCCTGGCAGCGTCCCATACCGGCACGGGTACGGCGCTTTACGCCGTCAACGGTGCGGGCACCGCAGGGACGATGGATAGCATCGCAGATTTCGCCCTCGGTGATAGTCTCGCAGCGGCAGACGATGAGGCCGTAGCGCTTGTCGTCCTGAATGAGCTTCTTCTGCTCCTCCATGGTCATCTCACGGACAACCGGCTGGGCCGGACGACCCTTTTTGTACTCAGTCTTCTCCTTTGCGCCCAAATCCTCAGCTACCATGGCGGCAATTTCCTTGCCGATAGCCGGAGCGGAGGTGAGACCGGGAGACTGAATACCGGCGGCCTGATAAAGCCCCTTTACCTTCTCGGAGCGGCCGATGATGAAGTCACCGGTGCTGGAAACGGCACGAAGTCCGGCGAACTGGGTGATGGCTGCACCCATGGGGAGGTTTGCAATCATCTTCTTTGCTCCGGCGATAATTTCATTCATGCCGGGAGTGCTTACGGACAAATCTTCCTTGTCATCGGTATCGTTGGCGTTAGGCCCGATGAAAACATTGCCGTGAGTGGTGGCACAAACGAGGATACCCTTACTGGTCTTGGAGGGTACCGGGAAAATAATACCTTTGACAAGGCTCTCCTGAGTGGTCTTATCAAAGAGGATATATTCACCCTTGCGAGGCTTGATGGTGAAAGAATCATCTCCGGCCAGAGCGGAGACCTTGTCGGCGTATACACCGGCGGCATTGACTACGGTCTTTGCCTTCAGCTCGCCCTGCATGGTGCGGACGATGAAGCCGCTGCCGTCAGCCTCTGGGGTGATGCGGATAACTTCGCAGTCCCGGACGATTTCGGCACCGTTCTCCACAGCATTCTCAGCGAAGGCGGCCGCTACGCCGAAAGGCCAGCACAGACCGGCGGTAGGAGCAAAGAGAGCAGCTTTTATCTCCTCGGTAAGATTCGGCTCGGATTCACGGAGCTTCTCACCGCTGACAATTTCCAGACCGGGAACGCCGTTGGCTTCGCCGCGGGCCTTCAGCTCCTCGAGGGAGGCAACCTCCTCATCGGTCTTGGCTACTACATAGGAGCCTGTCCACTTGATATCCAAATCAAGCTCATCCTTCAGCTCATGGTAAAGCGTATTGCCCTCCACATTCAGACGAGCCTTATTGCTGCCGGTAGGCGCATCAAAGCCGGCGTGAAGAATGGCACTGTTTGCCTTGGTGGTTCCCATCGCGATGTCGGGAGCCTTTTCCACCAGCATGCAGCGAAGGTCGTAACGGCTGAGATACGACAGGATTGCTGTACCGGTGACACCGCCGCCAATGACGACAACATCTACTTCTTTCATCGTTTCTCCTCTCTTCTTATCGGCACCGGAGGTACCGTTGTTGAAAAACCGAAAAGCACAATGTATACAATAATAAGGTAATTATAATGCAGACATTCAAGAAATTGCAAGGCAATTTCTTATATAGCCTCAATCATGGTCGGATGGCGGTGCCGCGGCCTGCTTCGGCGGCGGCGGCTGCTCCGGCTCGAAGATAACCCCTACCGCCGTACCCTTGGCCGTCACTGTACCCGCTGCCGGATTCTGACTGACTGCTATACCCCGGCCTCTGGGTGCCATTGAGAAGCCAGCCGCCTCGATAGTGAGCTGAGCCTCTGCTGCATCCATGCCTGTCACATCCGGTACGCGGCCTTCCTGACGGACCTTCGGAGCGGTGCTGGTTCCGCCGGCCACACCTGACACCATCTCCAGCGGGTCGCCGGAAGGCTCGATGTGAAGATAGCGGAACAACTGAGTGAATATCCTGCCGGCCACCGGTGCGGCAATCTGACCGCCGTAGTATATACCGGAGGGATCATCAATCATTACATAGACTACCAGCTCCGGGTTCTCTACAGGAGCGAAGCCGCAGAAGGAGGCAATGTAATGTCCCTCCATGTAGCCCTTGCCCAGTTCCTGAACCTTCTGAGCCGTACCGGTCTTACCGGCGATTCGATATCCCTCTACATACGCCTTGTGACCGCCGCCGGTTGATACTACCTGCTCCAGCATATCCACCAGCGCCTTGTCCGTTACCGAGGTAATGGCCCTTCGCCGTTCCTTCGGCTCGGTCTCCATTACTACCGTTCCGTCATTTTTCTCTATCCGCTTGACAATGTAGGGACGCATGAGCTTGCCGTCATTGGCGATAGCGCTGACCGCCGTCACAAGCTGCAGCGGTGTTACCGTGACGCTGTGACCGATAGCCATGGTGGCGATTTCCGGGTCGTGCATATCCTTCTTATCGTAAAGAAGACCTTCCTCGTCGCCGGCCAGCTCAATACCGGTGGACTCACCGAAGCCAAAGCGGGAAGCGTACTTCAGCAGAGCGTCGGCACCCATCTCCAGACCTACCTGCGCAAAGCAGGTGTTAATGGAATGACGGACAATATCGGTGAATGTAACTGTCCCGAAGCTCTCGCCGTTCCAGTTCATTATCTTCCTGTCGGATACCTCTACAATACCGGGGTCCTGAAATACCCGGTTTGGAGTAACGACTCTCTCCTCCAGCGCAGCAGCGGATACTACAGTCTTGAAGGTAGAGCCGGGCTCATAGAGATAGGACACCGCCCGGTTTGCCCAGCGGTCCTGAGGACTCTCCTCGAACTTGTTCGGATTGAAGGTGGGACGGTTGGCCATAGCCAGTATCTCGCCTGTCTTGGGATTCATGACGATGGCGGTTGTGGCCACCGGCTGATTCTCCGCCATGATTTCATCCAGTGCCTGCTCCACGATGAACTGTACCGTGGAATCAATGGTCAGCACAACCTTCTTGCCCTGACTGCCGTCATAGTGGGGAGTATCGTGAATAGAGTCGAGAATAGGATTTCCCGAGGCCTTATCGGTCTTGATGAAAATCTCCCGCTTGTCACCCTTCAGCTCCTTGTCAAAGGCCTGCTCTATACCGTAGAGACCCACATCATCGGTACCGACGAAGCCAAGAACATGGGACGCCAGCAAATCGTTGGGATAGAATCGCTTCGGCTCGTCATTGAAGCCGAGGCAGTTGTAATTCTCCTCGTTAATGAGCTTCTGCACCGCCCGATACTCCGCATCCGGCAGGAAGTGCTTCACCCATACGAAGCCGCCTCCCTCATCGATATCCTTGAGGATTTCCTCCTCCTTCATGCCGATGAGCGGCGCCAGCTTCTTGGCTACATCGTGAGCGTCTTTTACATTGTTCGGGTCAATGTACAGCGACTTCATTATGAGGGTGACAGCCATCTCCCGGCCGTTGCGGTCAACAATAGCCGCACGGGGTGTCTGACGCATCCACTCGCTGCCGGTGGACTGCTTCACCAGATTGGCAAATTCTTCACCCTTTATAACCTGAATATAAAAATATCGTCCCACCAGCACAAACAGCGCCAGCCACATCAGTCCCACTATTATAGCGATGTTCTGTGCCGCTGCTCTCTGTCCGGAATGTCGTTTGTCTCTTGCCATTGTCTTCTCCGACACGCAAATATTTTTCCTGGCTCTCAAGGAGCCTGTTTCTTAACCTATTGATTATAACATGCAACGGAAAAAGTTTCCATCATTCCTGCGTTTTTATTTGCCGCTCTGCCTCGCTGCACTCAGTCCATACAGTGGAGGCTCCGTTAAAATAAAGTACAGACTGTTATGCCGCATGTTACGCGAAAAACTCCTTGTCAATATGTCAGTTTTATGCTAATATATTCGAGTCAGTTGCGGGCGTAGTTCATCGGTAGAATGAAAGCTTCCCAAGCTTTAGAGGGGGGTTCGACACCCCTCGCCCGCTCCATGAGATTATAAAATGGGCTGTCGCACTAAATGCGACAGCCCATTGTTTTATAGTAACGGTATATTAAATTAGCATATTTATTGCCATAGCGGTTTGCTCTGCTTGTGTCGGTGCGCGATCAGGCAGTGCAGCCATTTTTTGTTTCGCCTGCTCGAGAAGTTTCTTGGCCTTCTCAACCTCTGCGGCGTCACATGCATTTTCCTTCAGGCCACGCTCAAGCTCTTTAACATCCTGCTCTAAAAGCGCCAGAACAGCATTCATATCTCCCCTCGTGGCGGCCGCTGAGAGCTGTCTCTTTCGCTTATCATGGTTAAACCCGACGGTCTTCTTACCGGATTCCATCGTCACTTCCCCATCGTCACCGATAGAAATCCGCAGTCCTTGAAATCCCTTTTCTCCCCGTTTTTCCTTCAGATTTGCATCAGCAGCAGACAAGATTTCATAAAGTGATTGCAATTTCTCATCGTCCTTGACACACGACCGTAAATATTTGGAGGAAATATTAACCATGCCGCCTTTGACAACTTCGTAGTTGCTGAACAGGTGCTTACACAGATCATTGATATTAGAAAAGGCTCGCTCCTTTTGACCGCTTGTCATCGTGCTCTTTCCTTCATCAGATATCTCTATGAAGGCAGCCTCTTTCTCCGGATAGTGCTCGGCCACGTAAGCAGAAAGCGCTTCCTTGTCTCCCGGCTGTATATAAATTCCGTCTCTCATCACGCGTTCTCTGAACTCTTTACCATTTGGCTGTCGCAGATAATAATTCATTTCTTCCTTTGTTACATTTTGCAGAATACGCATGATAATACTCTCCCATAATCTCTTGTAAAAAACATCTTCTTCAATTAATCGATATGCTTTTCTCAAATCTTAAGCACCATGACACCATATTTCCAATTTCATTTCCCCCGCGGCAGATGCCAATCATTTTCTCAGCTTACCGCCTTGACTTTCCGAAAGTATTTACTATAATTTAGAGACAGGAACAATTCAAATCCGGAGGTGAATGGACAGCCGTGCTGGTAAACAATTTCAAACAGACATCCTCAGTACATGGAGAAGGAAGCGGCAATCGGGTATACGCCGCCATTGACATGAAATCCTTCTTCGCCTCGGTTGAATGCGTCGCCCGAGGACTGAATCCTCTCACCGCCAATCTGGTGGTAGCCGACCCCACCCGCACCGACAAAACGATTTGTCTGGCTGTGTCTCCCTCACTGAAAGCCCACGGCATTTCCGGCCGAGCCCGCCTCTTTGAAGTTATCCAGCGGGTGAAGGAAGTCAACGCCCGACGAAAATTCTATGCCCCCGGCAAAAAACTCACCGGAGAATCTGCCGACGGTGAAGAGCTGAAAAAAAATCCGTCCCTTGCCGTAAGCTACATCGTTGCTCCGCCCCGTATGGCGGAATATGTGAAATGCAGCAAGCTGATTTACGATACATATACCGATTTCGTTTCCCCTGAGGATATTCATGCTTACTCCATTGACGAAGTCTTCATCGACCTTACTCCCTACCTGAAAGTCTCCCGGCAGACACCTCACGAGCTGACAATCCAGCTCGTCCGGGCCGTTCTGGCCAAGACCGGCATTACTGCCACCGCCGGCATCGGCACCAATATGTATCTGGCGAAAATCGCCATGGACATCGTGGCAAAGAAAATGCCTCCGGACAAGGACGGTGTGCGAATCGCCGAGCTTAACGAGGAAGAATACAGGGAGAAGCTCTGGTCTCACCAGCCACTCACGGACTTCTGGCAGATTGGCAAGGGCTATCAGAAGCGGCTGGCTGCTCACCACCTCTATACTATGGGTGACATTGCCCGCTGCTCAAAAGGCGGCCCCAGGGACTACTACAACGAAGCTCTGCTCTATCGGCTGTTCGGTGTAAACGCCGGCCTTCTCATCTGCCACGCCTGGGGAGAGGACCCCACCACCATTGCCGACATCCGGGCCTACATACCGAAAAGCACCAGCCTCTCCAGCGGACAGGTGCTGCAGCTCCCCTACCCTGCGGACAAAGCCGCCATCATCGTCCGGGAAATGGCAGACAATCTCAGCTGTGAACTGGTACGAAAAAACCTTTTCACCGACCGGATTGTCCTCACCATCGGCTACGACATTGAGAATCTCACCCGTCCCGATATTGCCGCTCAGTATCACGGCCCAATCCGCATCGACCACTACGGCAGAGCTGTTCCCGCCCACTCTCACGGCACAGTCCGTTTGGAGAAGCCTACCTATTCCGCCCGGCAAATCACCGAAGCGGCCATGGAGCTGTTCAGCAGCATCACCGACATGAGTCTCCTCATCCGCCGCATCACCATCGTGGCGGATAACACAACGGATGCAGATGAGGCAGCCGATGACCTCTACAAAGAAGCCGACCTCTTCGCCGAGCTGCCGGAGGAAAAAGAAAAGGACATCCTGCTCAAGAAGGAGAAGAATGTCCAACAGGCCATAAATGAAATAAAGGGCAAGTTCGGCAAGAATGCCATCCTGAGAGCAATGAACATGCAGGAGTTTGCTACCATGCGGGAACGGAACGGGCAAATCGGCGGACATAAGGCTTAAACAGATTCATCTGCAGCAGGTTATTATGACAATCTGATTGCGTACTATATCTGTTTGACATGTACATACACCTCATATATAATAAAATCATGATTAAATCGTTCAAAGACAAGGAGACCCAGAAAATCTATAATCAGCAGTTTTCGACAAAACTCCCTCACAACATTCAGCGCATTGCTCTCAGAAAGCTTATTATGATTGATAACGCTGCCAATGTAAACGATTTACGCATACCTCCCAACAATCATCTGGAGGAGCTGCACGGAGACAGGAAAGGACAACACAGTATCCGCATCAATGAACAGTACAGAATTTGTTTCCGTGAACAGAACGGCGATTACTTCGACCTCGAAATTGTTGATTATCACTAAATGAAAGGAGAAGCACAATGATTGGTCAATCTATTCCTACACCAACCATAGGTGAAATTCTTTACGAAGAATTCATGGCCCCCTTAAACATTTCCGCATACAAACTGGCCCAATCAATTCATGTTCCGGTATCACGCATACAGGACATTCTCCACGGACGCAGAAAAATCACAGTTGACACATCTCTCCGGCTTGCCGCCTTCTTCGGTCTCTCGGATGGATATTTTCTGCGCCTTCAGGACGATATCGACCTGAGAGACGCAAAACAAAATATGGCAGACGACTTGGCAAGTATCCCCGTCTACCAGTATGCGTAGATCCGTCTGACAAAATTCATCTATCACCAAACAAAACAGGCTGTGAAAAATGAGCAATCATTTTTCACAGCCATTTTTATTTCTATGTGATTATCCTGCCGAGATTACTTGCCTGCCTTCATGCGGTTGACGGCAGAAACAAGAGCCATGACGGAAGCGGTAATAATATCGGTATCCATACCGGCACCCCAATGCATATTGCCCTCGGTATCCTTTATGCCGATATAGGCCATAGCTCGGGAAGTGGAGCCAATCTCCAGCGCATGCTCGCTGTAGACCAGGTCGCTGTAGGTGACGCCAAGGTTCTCCTTGATGGCGTTGCTGATAGCATCGAGACGGCCGTTGCCCACAGCCTTGTAGGTGACCTCTTTGCCGTCGATGACGAAGTTTACCTCGCCGGCCCGTACACCGTTGGGATCCTTCTTCAGGAGGAAGTCCACCAGCTTGATGGGAGCTTCCACATTTACATACTCAGCCTGGAAAATCTGATAGATTTCATCCGGCTGCAGCTCCTGATGACGATGGTCGGAAACAGACTTGACGCAGTAGCCGAAGTCCTCACGCATATTCTTCGGCAGGTCGATGCCGTACTTGTTCTCCATGATGAAGCCGACGCCGCCCTTGCCGGACTGGCTGTTGATGCGGATGACATCGCCGTCGTAGCGGCGGCCCACATCCTGCGGATCCACCGGCAGATAGGGAACGGTCCAGCGATCCTGCTCCTTCTCCTCATGCCACTTCATGCCCTTGGCAATGGCATCCTGATGAGAGCCGGAGAAGGCTGCGAAGACGAGGGCACCGGCATAGGGCTGACGGGCATGGACAGTCATGCGGGTAACCCGCTCGTACATATCTACGAGAGCCGGCATATTGGTGAAATCAAGCTGCGGGTCAATGCCCAGAGCAAACATATTCATAGCGATGGTGACAATATCGGCATTGCCGGTACGCTCGCCGTTGCCGAAGAGAGTACCCTCGATGCGGTCTGCACCGGCAAGGAGACCAAGCTCGGAGTCAGCTACGCCGCAGCCGCGGTCATTGTGGGGATGGAGGGAGAGGACAACATTGTCACGATACTTCAGGTTCTGGGAGATGTAGGCTACCTGCATAGCATAGATGTGAGGCATGGACATCTCGACGGTAACCGGGATGTTGATGATGGCCTTGCGGTCCGCGGTAGGCTGCCATACATCGAGGACAGCGTTGCAGACCTCCAGAGCATACTCCGGCTCAGTACCGGTGAAGCTCTCCGGGGAATACTCGAAGCGGTAGTTGGCACCGGCTTCTTCGGTGAGCTGCTTCAGGAGTTTTGCTCCGTCGATGGCAATCTGCTTTATCTCCTCTTTGCTCATCTTGAAAACCTGCTGGCGCTGAGCAAAGGAGGTGGAGTTGTAGACATGGACAATGGCGTTCTTTACGCCCTTCAGGGCCTCGAAGGTCTTCTTGATGATATGCTCACGAGCCTGAGTCAGTACCTGAATGGTAACATCGTCAGGGATGAGGTCTTCTTCTACGAGGCGGCGGAGGAAAGCATACTCAGTCTCGCTGGCGGCCGGGAAGCCTACCTCAATTTCCTTGAAGCCAATCTTCACGAGAGTCTTGTAGAACTCAATCTTTTCGTCAAGGGACATAGGGATGATAAGAGCCTGATTGCCGTCACGAAGGTCTACGCTGCACCAGGTGGGAGCCTGCTCGGGATACTGCTTCTGAGCCCAGCTCATATCACAGACCGGCGGCATGAAGTAGCCGGGGCGATACTTGGCGCAATTAGGCATCATGTTTTTCTGTAGTGTGTTCATCTGCATTGTAGTGTCCTCCTTGGGTGTCTGGTCAGATACGAATATAAAGCGGCTCGTCAGAGACCGCGCTGTCGGCTGTAAACAAAAAAGCCCTTCGTCATAGAGACGAAAGGCATTGCCTGCGTGGTACCACTCTGCTTCACGGATACAGCCCTCAGCTGTATGTATCCCGTGCACTCTCTCCGTAACGGTGAGTTCCGTCGCCGCCTACTCGTTTCACTTTCGGGGACGCAGCTCCGCGGCGAGTTCATCGCTTCCTTTAGACACTGCCTTCACACCAGCCGGCAGCTCTCTGAGAATATTCGGCGATTACTTTTCCGTTTCTCGGCCTTTGCTTAATACATTATGGGAGATAGCTTATCACATGATAAAATTTTTTGCAAGAGCTATTTACAGCTTTACAAAAATTCACCGGTCATCCGAAATAAGTCATGGATGCCTTTTTCCATTCCCTGACGGAATAGAGCATCACTCTGTCTCCCAGTCCGCTGTATCTCTCGGCCATAGACGCCGCTATTCTCTCCACCTCTTCACGGCTGTGGCCGTGAATCATGGTATAGAGAGTATACGGCCAGCCCTTCGTCTCATCGGCCTGTCGGCGGTAGCAGTGAGACACCCGCAGCTCCTCTGCCGCAATAGTTGCTCCGATTTCATCCACCTGTTCCGGTGATGCCTGCCACGCACAGAGGCCGTTGGCCGTGTAGCCTGCCCGCCGGTGAGCCAGCACGATACCGAGACGGCGCATTACGCCCAGCGACAGATACTTATTTATCCGGTTCAGTACCTCGCCGACCGGGATATTCAGCTTCTTCGCCAAAATATCATAGGGATTGTCTACTACGGGCAGCTCGTCAGACATGAGGTGGATGAGCTGTCTGTCCAGATAGTCCAGCTCCTTCATTGCATCGCTGTCATTCTGCTCAGGCTGTCCGCTTTCCTGTGGAATCGGGAGGGGCTTCGCCTCATTCATGGGCAGCGTCACTCTTATCTTGTAGGTTTTTTCGCTGGGCAGCTCTATTATGGCATTTACGCCATCAGTCTTCTCCACGGCACTAAGCACGCTTTGCTTTTCCGCATCGTCCATCGTCAGCAGCGTAAACCACAGCTGATATTTTCCCTCACGCTGATAGTTGTGGGTCACGCCGGTGAAACCATTGACGAATTCGGCAATGGCCGCCAGCTTTTCCTCCTCTACCGACAGGGCAACCAATGTCCCCCGGTAGCCAAGACACCGGGAGGAAAAAAATGCTCCCAGCCGCCGTATATATCCGGCCCTCTTCAGCGCCGCCGTCTTTGTAACGACTACCCGCTCATATACACCAAGCTCCTGGGCAATCATGGCAAAGGGACGCTCTGTTACCGGAAGCCCCCGCTGCAATGCGTCAAGGATAGCCCGGTCAATATTGGCCAGTTCCGCCGCTGCATTAGAAATATCATTCATAATATACTCCGCTACAATAAGGATAGTTTATTATAGCCTAAACCTCGCAAAAAGACAATAAAAATCCGCCCCGGCTTTTTCAGCTATTGGGGCGGAGAATTATTTACTCTGCAATCGCCTCAGCAATGGCACTCAGCAGCTCGGCCCGGCCAATTCCTTTGACGGAGGAGTACGGCAGCACATCAAGGTCAGGCACACCCAGCACCCGCTTTATGCGGCTGACGCTCTCCAGCTGTGCCTGCTTACCCAGCTTGTCCATCTTGGTGGCAATGACCAGCACCGGAATGTTGTGGCTTACCAGCCAGTTGAACATATAGATATCGGACGCCATCGGCTCATGACGGCTGTCGATGAGCTGGCAGACGAATTTCAGCTGTGGGCTGGTCTGCAGATATTCCTCGATGAAATTTGCCCAGTTCAGACGCTCGCTCTTAGCAGCTTTGGCGTAGCCGTAGCCCGGCAAATCCACCAGATAGAAGTCGTGACGGCGGCCCTTGGATGCTATGTTTGCACCCACAAGGAAGAAGTTAATCATCTGAGTCTTGCCCGGAGTCTTGGAGGTGTGAGCAAGATTGCGGCGGTTCATCAGAGAATTTGTCAGCGTTGACTTACCTACATTGGAGCGCCCAACGAAAGCTATTTCCGGCCGCTTTTCCAGCGGGTACTGACTCTTGGATATTGCCGAGGTCAGAAAGCTGGCTCCGGTAATGTTTACGATTTCAGCCATTGTCATACCTCCCATACATGACGGAGTACTTCGTCCATAGTTTCCACCGGGACGAACTCCAAATCTTTTCTTACAGCCTCGGGAATATCAGCAATGTCCTTCTCATTTTCCTTCGGCAGAATTATCGTCTTCATGCCCTCACGGTGAGCAGCCAGCACCTTTTCCTTCAGGCCGCCGATTGCCAGCACCCTGCCCCGGAGGGTAATCTCTCCGGTCATGGCCACATCGCCCCGGACTTTCCTTCCGGTGAGAGCCGAAATCATCGCCGTCGCCATGGTAATACCGGCAGAGGGGCCGTCCTTGGGGATAGCACCCTCCGGCAGATGAATGTGAATGTCATTCTTTTCGTAGAATTCATCCGGCAGCTTCAGCGCCTTGCTGCGGCTTCTGATGTAAGAAAGTCCGGCTCTTGCCGACTCCTTCATCACATCGCCCAGCTGACCGGTGAGGATAAGCTGTCCCTTGCCCGGCAGCACCGCAACCTCGGTGGGGAGAATATCGCCGCCTACAGAAGTCCACGCCATACCGGTGACAACGCCCACCTTCGCCTTGTGGTCGGCTCTTGTCCGTCCGTAGCGGGGCCGCTCCAGATATTTCTCCAGCTCGCTTGCCTTCAGCCGTATTGTCTTGCCCCGGCTGTCTTCGTTCTCCACGATTTCCCTTGCCACCTTGCGGCAAAGGCGGGTGAGCGTTCGCTCCAGCTCACGGACACCGGCTTCACGGGTGTACTCGTTGATGAGCCGCCGGATTACCGGCAGACCGATTGCTACATCCTTCGCCTTCAGGCCGGTCGCCTTCCGAGCGCGGCTCACAAGGAAGCCTTTGGCTATCTCTTCCTTCTCCGCCGCTGTGTAGCTGGACAGCTCCACTATCTCCAAACGGTCCCGCAGAGCCCGCGGTATCTCTGCACCGTTATTGGCGGTGACAATCCACAGCACCTCGGAAAGGTCAAAAGGAAGTCCGATGTAGTGGTCGGTGAAGAACTCGCTCTGTACCGGGTCAAGGATTTCCAGCAGAGCAGCTGCCGGATTGCCCCGGAAGTCGGAATTCAGTTTATCTACTTCATCCAGCAGGAACACGGGGTTCTTGGTTCCTGCCTTTTTTATTCCCTCAATGATTCGTCCCGGCAATGCCCCCACATAGGTGCGGCGATGACCTCTCAGCTCGGCCTCGTCGTGTACGCCGCCCAGAGCCGCCCGCACGAAGTTCCGCCCGGTAGCTCGGGCAATGGAGGACGCCAGTGAGGTCTTGCCTACCCCCGGCGGACCTACCAGACAGAGGATGGGCGCCCGACGGGCATCCGACTCTCCGGAGTCCTTTGTCAGCTTCCGGACTGCCAGATAATCGAGGATTCTCTCCTTCACCTTCTCCAGTCCGTAGTGGTCACGATCCAGTATCTCAGCCGCCTGCTTCAGGCTGTCGTTGTCCTCAGTCGATACATTCCAGGGCAAATCCAGCAGCCACTCCACATAGGTACGGGCGACTGCCGCCTCCTGAGAGTATACGGACATCCCGGCCAGATGCTGTATTTCCTTCTCCACAGCTTCCTTTACGGCCTCAGGGTAGTCTCCCGCAGCCAGCCGGTCCTTCAGCTTCTGATTTTCTCCGTCCCGGCTGATGTCGTCCCCAAGTTCCTCGTGGATAGCCTTTATTTTCTCCCGAAGGTAGAATTCCTTCTGTACCTTCTCCACTCTGGCCCGGAACTTGCTCTCAATTTCCTGCTCGATGGACTGTATCTCGATTTCCCGCTGAAGGTGATTGAAAAGCAGCCCAAGCCGCTGCCGCAAATCAAGAGTACTCAGCAGCTCCTGCTTCTGGTCAAGCCGCAGATTGAGATGGCCGCTGATGACATCCGCCATCCGGGGCAAATCATCGGTGATGGCTACGGAAATGAGTGCCTCCGCCGGCAGCTGCTTGGAGAGCTTCACCCACTCCTCAAACTTGTGGACGACGGCTCTCACCAGTGCGGTAAGCTCCTGAGAGTCATTCACTCCCATATCATGCTCTGGCTGTACTGCCACCAGATCAAAATCCGCCTCATGATTGAGCTGCAGTAGGCGAGCCTTGCCAAGGCCCTCCACTACCACTCTTGCCCCGCCGTTGGGG
This sequence comes from Selenomonadaceae bacterium, assembly GCA_030523645.1. Classification (GTDB taxonomy): domain Bacteria; phylum Bacillota; class Negativicutes; order Selenomonadales; family Selenomonadaceae; genus RGIG250. Next base: position 32,397 of record JAUNIB010000007.1, on the reverse strand, counting down.
AGCCGCATTACCTGCTTTATCTCCGCCACGGTACCCATTTCATACAGGTCACGCATCTCAGGGCTTTGGGTGTTTTCATCCCGCTGGGCTGTCAGAAATATTTTCTTGTCGTTCCGGTTGGCAGTCTCCACCGCCGCCAGAGAGCGCGCTCTGCCCACATCGAAGTTTATTATCATGTAGGGGAAAATCATCATGCCCCGAAGGGGGAGCAACGGGTAAATCTGCGGTTCACTCATTTATATACATCCTTAAATCGGAAAACTACTCACATATTTCAAAAACAAGGGGTTATTGCACCAGCAATGACCCCTTGCAGTTTGCGGTTTATTCACGCCGTGACCGCCCGGCTGCTGCGTCTGTCGTTTTTCACAGGCTGCAGGGTTATTATCGGTTTCTGCTCGCCGTTGATGACCTCGGCGGTAATCCGGCAGGCACTGGCTCCCTCCACGGAAGGAAGCTCGTACATGACATCACGCATGACATCCTCCACGATGGAGCGAAGCCCTCTGGCTCCGGTCTTTCGCTTCAGTGCCTTTTTGGCGATGGCTCTAACTGCGCCCTCATCGAAGGTCAGCTTCACGCCGTCCATATCCAGCAGCTTCTGATACTGCTTGGCCAGCGCATTCTTCGGCTCGGTGATAATCCGGCAGAGGGCCTCCTCCTCCAGAGCATTCAGCGTTACCAGCACCGGCACACGGCCGATAAACTCCGGGATAAGCCCGGCCTTCAGCAAGTCCTCCGGCTCCAGCTTCGCCAGCACATCATCGTCCTTCAGGTTTGCCTTGCTCTCCACCTTGGCTCCGAAGCCGATGGAGTTCTGCCCCAGACGATTGCGGATTATCTTGTCCAGCCCGGCAAATGCACCGCCGCAGATAAACAGGATATTGGTGGTATCAATCTGCACCATTTCCTGATGGGGATGCTTCCTGCCTCCCTGGGGAGGAACGGAAGCAATAGTGCTTTCCATTATCTTCAGCAGAGCCTGCTGGACACCCTCACCGGAGACATCCCTCGTGATAGAGGTATTCTCCGACTTCCGGGCAATTTTATCAATTTCGTCAATGTAGACGATACCCTTCTCCGCCTTCTCAATATCACCGTCAGCAGCCTGGATGAGCTTCAGCAGGATATTCTCTACATCCTCACCTACATAGCCAGCTTCAGTAAGACTGGTTGCATCAGCGATAGCAAAGGGTACCTTCAAAATGCGAGCCATTGTCTGAGCCAGCAGAGTCTTGCCGCTGCCGGTAGGGCCAAGCATCAGCACATTTGCCTTCTGCAGCTCTACATCACCGTATTCCCCGTTGGATTTCCCGTTGGAGTTTATTCGCTTGTAATGATTGTAGACCGCTACAGACAGCGCCTTCTTAGCCGCATCCTGACCGATGACATACTGGTCGAGAATCTCCCGGATAGCCTTTGGCTTCGGCACATCTTCAAGATTTGCCTCGATAGGCTCGTCCGCCAGCTCCTCCTCGACTATTTCATTGCAGAGCTCAATGCACTCGTCACAAATATAAACACCGGGACCGGCCACCAGCTTGCGGACCTGGTCCTGCATTTTCCCACAGAAGGAGCATTTCAGCTGACCATTTTCTTCTCCGAAATTCAAGATGACAGCCCTCCTTTACCTGATTTATCTCAAATTATTCCTGTTCCTTGTTTGCCGCCGGGCGATTGGTCACTACCTGATCGATAAGACCGTAGGCCTTTGCCTCATCGGCACTCATGAAGTTGTCACGCTCCGTATCCTGATTGATACGGTCTACCGGCTGGCCGGTATGCTTCTCATAGATTCCGTTGAGGATTTCTCTCATGCGGAGGATTTCCTTGGCCTGAATCTGAATATCGGTGGACTGACCGCGGGCACCGCCCAGCGGCTGATGAATCATGATGCGGGACAGGGGCAGCGCATAGCGCTTGCCGGGCGCACCGGCAGCCAGCAGCAGGGAGCCCATGCTGGCAGCCTGACCGATGCAGATAGTGGATACATCCGGGCGGATGTACTGCATGGTATCGTAGATAGCCAGACCGGCAGTGATTACGCCGCCGGGGCTGTTGATGTACAGATGAATATCCTTGTCCGGATCCTCGGACTCAAGGAACAGCAGCTGTGCTACTACGAGATTCGCTACATCGTCATTTATCTCGCCGCCCAGAAATACGATACGGTCTTTCAAAAGGCGGGAATAAATATCATAGGAGCACTCACCGCGGTTGGTCTGCTCCACAACCATAGGAACCATATAGCCCATGTCGTTCTCCTTCTTTAAGTCAAAACGGAGGGCGGGCTCTAAGCCTGCCCTCCGTACTATTCACATACTTGACAGCGAAGAAATTACTCAGCCATGTTGTCGATGATCAGCTGAGCAGTCTTGCGGCGGCCGATGTTGGCAACGAGTCCGCCATAGGTACCCTGCTCACGGATAATCTTCTTGACCTGAGCCGGGGTAGCATTGTAAGCCTTTGCCATAGCCTCAATCTCAGTCTCAATTTCCTCAGCGGTAACCTTGATTTCTTCCTTCTTGGAAATTTCCTCCAGAACGAGGTCAGCCTTGACGCTCTTTACAGCGGTCTCCTTGTAGTCGGCGCGGAGACGGGTCATGTCGGTGCCGGTGTACTGGAGATACTGCTCGAACTTCAGACCCTGGCTCTCAAGACGGTTGGCCATGGACTCAATCATCTGATTGATGCGGTCCTCAACCATCTGCGGCGGAACCTCGAGGGTTGCATTCTCTACAGCCTTATCAATGGCAGCTTCCTCACGGTCCTGCTTAGCCTTGTTCTCAGCCTGACGGAGGAGGTTTTCCTTAACATCGTTCTTCAGCTCGTCAACAGTCTGGAAGGTGCTGTTTTCCTTTACGAACTCATCGGTGAGCTCAGGCAGCTCCTTGTGCTTAATGCTGTTGACCTTGCACTTGAATACAGCCGGACGGCCAGCCAGCTTCTCGGAATGATACTGCTCGGGGAAGGTAACCTCTACATCCTTCTCGCCGCCTACAGCAACGCCGATGAGCTGCTCCTCAAAGCCCGGAATGAAAGCACCGGAGCCGATGGACAGAGGATAATCCTTGCCCTCGCCGCCCTCGAAAGCTTCATCATCTACAAAGCCCTTGAAATCAAGGGTAATCATGTCGCCGTTGGCAACTACAGCATCAGCCGGAGCATCTACCAGCTTGGCCTTGCGCTCACGCATACGGTCGATGTGCTTTGCGATTTCTTCATCAGCAACCTCAACAGCCTTTTTCTCGACCTTTACGCCCTTGTACTCGCCGAGGGTAACAGCCGGCTTCGGAACGATAACGGCCTTGAATACCAGCGGCTGACCGGCAACAGCGGTAACGCGCTCGAACTTGGGATATGCACCCAGCTCGATGTTCTCATCGCGGAGTACCTTGTCGAAAGCATCCGGAGCGCAAATCTCATAAGCCTCATCGAGAACTGCATCCATACCAACGGTACGCTCAATGATGCTGCGGGGAGCCTTGCCCTTGCGGAAGCCCGGAATATTTATGCTGTGAGCAATGCGGTTGATTGCCTGCTTAATTGCCTTTTCCCACTCTTCAACAGGTACCTCGACCGTGAGAGCCATTTCCATGTTTTCAAGATTTTCCTTAGTGACGTTCATTAAAAACTTCCTCCCGATTTGCGTTATTTTCTTATTCAGTAAAGAGCCTCGGAATCATTTCCTGCATCCGGGCAGGACGCACAAAAAACTGCCCGCCGCCAAATGCCGCCGGCTCTCCGATACGCTATCCGTGTAATGATAGCATAATTCCCTGCGGATTACAAGCGGAAACCGCTAAATTTTAGGCAATAAACCGAGTCAGTGACGACCCAGCGCTTCCCCTGCCAGATAGCAGACGGCAGCCACTGCCATTCCGTTGATGGCGGATACGCCCCAGGTGATATGGTTGGCGACTGCCGCACCGATGACTACACCGGCGACGGCAAACCAGTTCACCACGGTAGTGACCCGGTCATGCTCGTAGTCGCGGCTGTTGCACATATAGGAGAGAATCAGGATAATTCCCACCGGCGGCAGTGTGGCATTCAGCATATTCAGCCAGCCGCAGAAATTGTTGTAGAGCCATACGGCACCGACAGTACCGACGGCACCGCTGATTAATACCATAGTCTTCTTGGAGAAGCCGGTAATATTGGCCAGACCGAGACCGCCGGAATAGAGCGCATTGTCATTGGTGGTCCAGATATTCAGACCCAGCACGATGAATGCCGTATAAAAAAGGCCCAGCTTAATCATGACCTCGAAAATATCATTACCTCCGGCGTAGGCAGAAGCAACGCCGCCGAAGAAGAACATGAGAGAATTGCCCAACAGGAATGCTACTACCGTAGTGACCGCACCGATGGAGCCGCTCTTGGCAAAGCGGGTGAAATTCGGAGTGGTAGTACCGCCGGAAACGAAAGAGCCGATTACGATGCCGGCCCCGCTGATTACCGTCAGATTGCCGGAATTCTTGGCGAACTGGTCAACCAGCGAAGCATTGCCCTGAGATATGGCCATATAGGTTGCGGCAAGACCGAGGATGCCGACAGCCGGAACAGCCACATAGCTGATGGCCGTAAGTGATTTTATCCCGTAGTAGGCGGTAGCCGTCATTAATAAGCCGCCGACGATAACCAGCGCCCATTCCACCGTAGGATTTCCGTTGGAAATCACCTTGGCTACCGGGATGGCAAACATGGCTACGCCGACACCGAACCAGCCAATCTGAGTAAAGGCAATCATGAAAGACGGCAAAAATGAGCCTCTGTCTCCAAAGGCCTTACGGGCGAGAAGGTCCATGCTGAGACCGGTCTTTGCCCCGATATAGCCAAGGGCACCGGTATAGGCACCGAGGATGGCACCGCCCACCAGCAGCACTGCCCAAAAGCCTGTCCAGTCAAGCCCCTGCGCCAAAGTCTGACCGGCCCACATACTGGCAGAGAAGAAGGTAAAGCCCAGCATAATCATGAACATCGTCAAAGTGCCGCGCCGGTCGTAGGCCGGTACCGCAGACTCTGCATAATCATGGTCGTGGTTATTCAGATTGCTCATCTCTACATCTCCTTAAATAATATACTTCTTCAGTGCCGCCGAGAACTCGGCAATGCGCTCATTGGCCATGTCCTTCAGGCTCACCTGACGGCTGCTCTCTACGAAGCCCTTCTCCTGACTGTAGAGCCAGCGGCATTCCTTCTCCTCAAGAAGACCGTAGTGACAGTCTGCCAGCCAGTCCTCATAGGAGATAGGCAGCGAATGTCCCAGCTTCTCCTCCAGCAGAGCTTCCTTATCAATATCATCCGCCCGCTTGGCAATCTCCTGCCAGAACTCCAGCACCTCGTCGATATGCTCGCGGATTTCGTAGCGGCGGGCGCCGCCATCGTAGATAGTGCATTTCTCGAAAAGAGCGTTCTGCAGGGACAGAGTCTGACGACGGAAAGCCGGCGCAATGATGCCGCCCTTCCAGTAGAAGTCTACCAGCGCCCGGTTAATGCCGGACACTCCCTTGTCCCCCGGCTCGTAGCAGTTGAATATTCCCTCGTAGTACACGGCGATAAAGCCCTCGAACTCCGGCCAATAGCCGCGGATTTCCTCCGTCAGCTCCTCCAGCAGCTCGATGCCCCGCCGGGCCCCGATGGTGAAGAACACGATATTCCGCAAGCGGATGTTATGCTCCTGATAGTATTTAATCACATAGCGGAAGCTCTTAACCAGCGTATCACCGGAGGCGATGATATCACCGATGAGCAGAGTGCTGTTCGGCACCGGAGCCAGCTTGCAGTACTTTATATCCAGACCGCTGATGGCACCGGCTTCATCGAAGACCCGCTCGCTGGACAGGAAGCTGATAGAGTGGACTCTGATATGCTCACGGCTGCAGCTCTCCTCCAGCGGGAAGTTCAGCGCGCCTCGCAGTATCGACAGAATATTGGCCGATGATATACGCTTGTTGTCCTTCAGATAGTACATCATCTGAGAAGTGGCGGTCAGCAGAGAGGTGTATACCTCATAGCCCACCACCTCGGGACGGTTCATCAGCTTGCGGCTCTCTGCCTCGGAAATGATATAGTATTCGTTTTGGAATCTTCCCCCGGTCAGCTTGTAGCAGTCTACACCCTGATCGGAAAATTCCGGAGCGATTTTGACTTTGTTCCAGTCTTGCAGCATCATCGACGCCTCCATCTCGCAAAATTACACACAGAAGTTATTGTAACTGAAAGAAACGGAAAAATCTACTGAAAAATAACCTCATCCGTCTCGCTTCGCGAGCCACCTTCCCCAAAGGGGAAGGTCTTGACCCTCTCCTCTGGAGAGGGGGGACCAGCGAAGCTGGTGGGTGAGGTTAATGTATCGAATACTAAAAAGGCTGTGAAAAATGATTTCTCATTCTTCACAGCCTTGTGACATTATTTTTTTTATGCGGAAAAGGCCGAGTCTTTTATCGCGAAGGAATTTTTTCGCAGGTCAAGGCGCAGTGATGAAGTCCGCAGCGCCGTGTACTAAAGGTACACAAGCAAGGACTTCGAGCTGCAACGCAGACATGCGGAAAAAGCCGAGTCTTTTATCGCGAAGGGATTTTTTCGCAGGTCAAGGCGCGGCGATGAAGTCCGCAGTGCCGTGTACTAATGGTACACAAGCAAGGGCTTCGAGCTGCAACGCAGAGATGCGGAAAAAGACCGAGCGAGAATCAGCAGGTGTGGCACTTCTCGTAGAGTCCTGCTTCTTTCAGAACCTTAACAGCCAGCTCGCCCATATCGGCAACAGTATCAGCAACCTGAATACCGGCAGCATTCATAGCCTTGATCTTGTCAGCTGCGGTGCCCTTGCCGCCGGCAATGATAGCACCGGCATGGCCCATACGCTTGCCCGGAGGCGCCTGACGGCCGGCGATGAAGCCGACGACCGGCTTCTTCATGTTGGCCTGAATCCACTTGGCAGCATCTTCTTCAGCAGTACCGCCGATTTCACCGATCATGAGGACAGCTTCGGTCTCAGGATCCTTGTTGAAGTTGTCGAGGACTTCGATGAAGTCGAGACCCTTGACCGGGTCACCGCCGATACCGATAGCGGTGGTCTGTCCGATACCGGCCAGAGTCAGCTGATAGGCAACCTCATAGGTAAGGGTACCGGAGCGGCTGATAACGCCGACATGACCCTTCTTGAAAATATGGGTCGGGAGAAGGCCGAGACGGCACTGATCAACAGTGATGATACCCGGGCAGTTAGGTCCCAGGAGCTTCGTCTTCTTGCCTTCCATGTAGCGGCGAACTTTTATCATATCCTGTACGGGAATATGCTCAGTGATGCAGCAGATGAAATCAAGGCCGGCATCTACGCCTTCCATAATAGCATCGGCAGCGAAGCGAGCCGGTACATAGAGCATACCGACATTGGCGCCGGTCTCCTTTACCGCATCGCTTACGCAGTCAAATACCGGAACGCCGAGAACCTTCTCGCCGGCACGGCCTGCCTTGACACCGGCAACCACGTTGGTGCCGTAGTCCATAGAAATCTTGGTGTGGAAAGTAGCCTGCTTGCCGGTGATGCCCTGAATGAGGACCCGGCTGTCTTTATTTACAAAAATACCCATGTCCGTTCCCTCCTCAAGCCTGTGCCTGCTTTGCCAGCTCTACTACCTTCTGAGCGCCCTCGCTCATGGTCTTGGCAACATAGACCATGGGCAGCTTTGCCTCTTCGAGGATGGCACGGCCTGCTTCAACATTGGTACCATCAAGACGGACAACTACCGGCAGCTTCAGGCCGATAGTACGGGCAGCCTCTACGACACCGCCGGCAATGACATCGCACTTGTTGATGCCGCCGAAGATGTTTACGAATACGCTCTTTACCTTGCCGTCGGACTGCATGATGCGGAATGCCTCGGCAATCTTCTCTACGGTGCTGTCGCCGCCGACATCAAGGAAGTTGGCCGGCTCGCCGCCGTAGAATTTAATGATATCGACGGTGGCCATAGCCAGACCTGCACCGTTTACCATGCAGGCAACATCGCCGTCGAGAGTAACGTAGGAAAGACCAATCTTGCCGGCAGCCAGTTCCTTCGGATCTTCCTCGGTGTTGTCGCGAAGAGCCTCAATTTCCGGATGACGGAAGAGTGCGCTGTCGTCGAAGTTCAGCTTGGCATCGAGAGCGATTACATCGTCCTCCTTGGTGACGACCAGCGGATTGATTTCAGCCAGGGAGCAATCCTTGGCAGTGAACGCCTTGTAGAGATTCAGCATCAGGGTAGTAACCTTGCTGATGACTTCCGGCTTGAAGTTCATCTTGTAGGCCATGCGGGTAGCCTGGAAAGGCATGAGGCCGACAGCCGGGTCAATGGATTCCTTCAGAATCTTCTCCGGACGGGTAGCGGCAACTTCCTCAATGTCCATGCCGCCTTCTTCGGAGCCCATCATTACAATGCGGGCAGTAGCACGGTCAACAACAAAGCTGAGGTAGTATTCCTTCTCGATGTTGGAGCCTTCCTCGATGAGGAGACGGCCAACTTCCTTGCCGGCCGGACCGGTCTGGTGGGTGACCAGCACTTTGCCCAGCAGCTCTACTGCATATTTCTTTACTTCCTCGATGGACTGAGCCAGCTTTACGCCGCCGGCTTTGCCGCGGCCGCCGGCATGAATCTGTGCCTTGACGACTTTGATGCGGGTGGGCAGATCCTTCGCTACACGAGCTGCCTCCTCCGGGGAGAAAGCGGGAGCGCCGTTAGGCACCTTTACGCCAAATTCCCTGAGGATTGCTTTACTTTGGTACTCATGGATATTCATACCTTTTCCTCCTTGATACTTTGGTAGTATACTACTAAAAATTAACAAAAAGTTCGTGGTTTTCTTTCTGTTTTGTAATATTTGTTAAGTTTACAATAAAAAACACGGGTCGTCAAGGCGATAACCCGTGTTTTCGCGTCTTTATTCAAGTATACATTATCAGGGCTTCTTCCCATCGGAAACAACTTATGGAATACTCCTTCAAATGTCTCCCATTTAGGTGACGGTCAGAAAAGTCCGCAAGGGGGATATCGGCGATACTTCTACCCCGCTGAGCCATTTGGAGAGCTGTCAGCGAAGCCCTCCTCCAAAGGCCCCCATTTAGGGGGGCTGTCAGCGAAGCTCCTACCCCACAGGCCCCCATTTAGGGGGGCTGTCAGCGAAGCTGACTGGGGGGTGAAGTTCAATTCCCTTCCTCACCTTCCCACGGATTCCTATCTATCCTTTTTGCCACCTCTATATCAATCATATCACAGACACCTCTAAAGTTGCCCTTGATATCAAGGTTGGAAAAACGAATGACCAGCAATCCGTACTCGCTTAACGACTCTGTTCTTTTCCTGTCGTAAATCTGACCATCTTTCGTAAAATGCTGCGACCCATCAATTTCAATCACTAACTTTGCGTTACCGCAGTAAAAGTCTGCTATGTAATTATCGATTACTCTTTGACGATAGAATTTTACGGGATAACTACGAAGGTAGTCGTACCAGAGGTGCCTTTCCTCCGGAGTCATATTTTTCCGGAGGGTACGGGCATTGCCGCAAAGCGTGTGGTTGTATCCGTCATGGTATTCGTACTTCATATTAGAATCACCCCTCCGACCTCGCTTCGCTCGGCCACCTCCCCTAGATGGGAGGCTGCGAGTCCGATTAGCTGCGGCTTTCCTATCACAATCTCCCCGAAGTTTTCCGTCTGTCTGGCAACTACCGTTCCCAGCTTGATAAGCTCCAGCAGCGCCAGGAAGGTAGTGATACATGCCTCACGGTCATAAGCCCGGAACAGCTCAGTAAAGAGCAGCTCACCCTCGGCCTCCACCCGCTCAGTCACATATTTCATCCTGTCCTCGACGGTATACCTTTCCCGAGGGACGATTACCGCCGGTATCTCCTGCTCCTGCTCTGCCTCCAGCACGATGCGGAAGGCCGCAATAAGGTCAGCAATATTCAGTCCGGCCGGTGCCACCCGGCGGCAGGGAATATCCATAGCCGGACGACCCACAAATCTGCCTGCAGACTCCGCTATATCCTGCAGCTCACCGGAGACCTCCTTGTAGCGGCGGTACTCAAGTATGCGCTCTACCAGTTCTTTGCGCGGGTCAGCTTCCTCTGTGTTCTCCGTCTCTTCTGCCGGCTTCGGCTCCTTGGGGAGCATCATCCGGGACTTGATAAGGAGAAGCGTCGCCGCCATCACGAGGAATTCACTGGCCGGCTCGATGGCAAACTCCTTCATCTTGGCCAGATAGTCGAGGTATTCCCCGGTAATGACTGCCATAGGGATATCGTATATGTCGATTTTATGCTTCTCGATGAGGGAGAGAAGCAAATCCATAGGGCCGGCAAATACCGGCAGATTTACTTTGTATTGTTCGTTCATTATCCTACATTCCGTCTAATGACCTTCCCCTTTGGGGAAGGTGGCTCGCGAAGCGAGACGGATGAGGTTTCTACATTCCGTCTCATAGGCTCCCCTATAGGGGAGCTGTCTGCGAAGCAGACTGAGGGGTAACTACTAATCAATCTGGTAGGCTCCCCTCTAGGGGAGCTGGCGCCGTAGGCGACTGAGGGGTAATCAGACTAGCAGCTCGTTCTATTTACCCCTCCGACCTCGCTGCGCTCGGCCACCTCCCCTAGATGGGAGGCTTTGAGACCGAGCAGCAGTCACCCCTCCGACCTCGCTACGCTCGGCCACCTCCCCTAAATGGGAGGCTTTTGGTGATTCCTGCTCCAATAAACAACAGGGCTGTGAAAAATGATTACTCATTTTTTCACAGCCCCTTTTTTCAAATCAGATTGATGGCTTCCTTGACCTCGGACATCGTCTGCTCGGCAATGGCTCTTGCCTTCACGGCACCATTTTCAAGTATCTCATCCATCAGGTCGTAGCGGCCTTCATACTTCTGACGGAGGCCGTGCATCTTGCCCATGGTGTCGACCAGCTTTTCAGCCAGGCACTTCTTGCAGGCAACGCAGCCTATCTCACCGGCGCGGCACTTCATCTCGATGTCGGGAACCTCAGCCTCATTGAAGAGCTTGTGGAACTTGAAAGCAACGCAGACATCCGGATTGCCCTTATCGGTCTTCTTGATGCGCTGAGGGTCGGTGACTATCATGCGAACCCGCTCGCGAATTTCATCCGGCGAAGCAGCAAACGGAATAGTATTGCCGTAGGACTTGGACATCTTGCGTCCATCAATGCCCGGCAGTACCTTGGCGCGGCTCATGAGTCCTTGTGCCTCGACGAATATCTCTTTATTGTAGAGCATATTGAAGCGGCGGACTATCTCACGCGCCAGTTCCAGATGCGGATTCTGATCCTCGCCTACCGGTACGAAGTTCGCCTTGTAGAGAATAATATCAGCTGTCATCAGCTCCGGATAACCAAGGAAGCCGTAAGTGTTGATATCCTTGCCCTGCTCACCGAGATTCTGCAGCTTGTCCTTGTAGGTCGGTACACGCTCCAGCCAGGACAGCGGGGTCATCATGGAGAGAATAAGATGAAGCTCGGCGTGCTCCTTTACATGAGACTGCGCGAAGATGATATTCTTCTCCGGGTCGAGACCGGCAGACAGCCAGTCAAGCAGGAGATTATAGCTGTTCTCCTTCAGTTTGGAAGGGTCAGCGTAGGAGCTGGTGAGAGCATGCAAGTCAGCAATAGCAAAAATGCAATCGTAATCATTCTGCAGCTTGACCCAATTCTCCAAAGCTCCGAGATAATTGCCAAGATGGAACTTGCCGGACGGCTGCATTGCGCTGAATATACGACCTTTACTCATTTATAAGATACCTCCAAGAAGCAGGGAAATAATAATCGAAAACAGTTTCAGAGTCAGACGCGCCAGAGGCACGAGAATACTGCCCAAAATCGGCGTCATCATCATAGCGATAAGAATGAGGAAGCTGTAACGCTCCAGCTGCATATAACGCCATCGATGCTCATAGGGGATGATGTGATACAGCACCTTCGAGCCGTCGAGCGGCGGCAGTGGTATCAGGTTGAAAATGCCAAAGTTGATATTGTAGATAACAATCATCCACAGGACAGTATAAACTCCGCCGGTAACGACCGACGGCACAAATCTACGCAGAAGTACAAGCACCAGCAGTGCCACAAAAGCCGTGATGAAGTTCGCTGCCGGGCCAGCCAGCGCGGTGAGAATTTCTCCCTTAGTCCGCTCGCGGAAGTTCATCGGGTTGTACTCTACCGGTTTCGCCCAGCCGAAACGGGCCACCAGCAGCATGACCAGACCGATAGGGTCGATGTGAGCTCGCGGGTCGAGCGTCAGCCTGCCCATGAGCCGGGGAGTGAAGTCACCCATTGCCACCGCCATGCGGGCATGGGCATACTCGTGAAAAACAAGGGCGATGAGCAGACCGGGCAGGCCGGCTATCATGCCCATTAAATCGAAATCAAACAAGATGTTCCTCCGAATACCAGCTGTTGTTAAATATAAACCTTAAAGCCTCCCATTCAGGGGAGGTGGCCGAGCGTAGCGAGGTCGGAGGGGTAAAAAGAGAAATTATTTTAGCTATTACCCCTCAGTCAGCTTCGCTGACAGCTCCCCTATAGGGGAGCCTTTTGTATGGATTATTATAAGCGGCTCGCCATTAAAATCGCGACGCAGGATTTTGCGTCGGTTATTTCTCCGTTCATGACCTTTTCCACGGCGTCTGCCATAGGCATCCTCACCACATTGATGAACTCATCGTCATCAAGATTCTGTGGTCCCATCGCCAGGCCCCGGGCCATATAAATATAAATCCGTTCATTGGTGAAGCCCACGGTAGTTTTTATTTCCGTAAGATACTTCATTTCACGAGCAGAGCAGCCTGTCTCCTCTGCCAGCTCACGACAGGCACAGGACAACGGCTCCTCGCCGATGACATCCAGCTTGCCTGCCGGAACCTCCAGCGTAACCTGCCCTACCGGGTAACGGTACTGACGGACGAGGATTACCTCCCCCTCATCAGTTATAGGGATTACCGCCGCCGCTCCCGGATGCTTTATCCACTCGCGCTCAGCCGTGCGGCCGTCCGGAAGTCTGACTTCATCCCGGAAGACATGGAGCAGACGACCATGGTATATTTCCTTTGAGTTTATTCTTGTTTCAATGAGATTTGCATCGCTGTTCTCAACGCCGTTCATCGAAGTCACTTCCTGAATTTTAATCTGAAATATTATAATACATTTTACCTCAAATCTCAACGGGAATTTTGTTCTGTCACCCCTCCGGCACTTCGTGCCACCTCCCCTAGAGGGGAGGCTTCAAGTTGTAGGGGCTTGCCGCAGCAAGCCCGCTATGATACAGAAGAAATCCTTTATTTCGGGTCGCCTGCTGGCGACCCTTACTGTCACCTCTTTTACCCCTCAGACGGCTACGCCGCTCAACGAATATTTTACCCCTCCGACCTCGCTGTGCTCGGCCACCTCCCCTAGAGGGGAGGCGTTTATGTGTCGGCAGGGGAGGCTTCAAGTTGTAGGGGCTTGCCGCAGCAAGCCCGCTATGATACAGAAGAAACCCTTTATTTCGGGTCGCCTGCTGGCGACCCCTACTGTCACCTCTTTTACCCCTCAGACGGCTACGCCGTCAGCTCCCCTATAGGGGAGCCTTTAATATTTTTTGCATAAAAAAAGCCCCCTGCCTTTCGGCAAGGGGCTTTTGAGTCTTACAAAGTCTTCAATCACGAAGCCTTCGTCCGACTTCCCTAACAGCTCAGACTATCAGGGGAAGAAGGGCCATACCATCGGAATAACAACGAGGGATACAGCGAAGGAAACGATGATCAAAGGAATACCGCTCTTCATGTAGTCCATGAAGGTGAAGTTACCCGGGGTAAGAACCAGGGTGTTCGGCGGGGTACCAACCGGAGTAGCATATGCGCAGGATGCAGCAACAGCGATAGCCATGAGAACGGCATGCGGGTCAGCGCCGATGGAATTTGCAATGGAAATACCGATCGGGCAGAGCAGAGCTGCAGATGCAGTGTTGGACATGAACTGGGTCAGTACGCAGGAAAGGGTGAAGAGAACGGCGGTAACGAAGAGCGGGCTCGGGGAACCACCGAGAACGCCTACGACCTGGTCAGCGATGAGCTTACCAGCGCCGGTCTTGTCCATAGCGGAAGCAACGGTCATCATACCTGCGAACAGGAAGATGGTGGTCCAGTCAATACCGGAGTAAGCATCGGTAACCTTAACAACCTTGAGGATAACGAGGAGAAGAGCACCGATGGTAGCAGCTACATGGAGCGGCAGAGCCTTCAGGTTGAGAGCCATTACAGCAACAACTGCGAGCATCATGATACCAACGATAGCCTGCTTCTTCGGATCGTCGTCATCAGCCTTAGCTTCAGCGGCGAACTCGTCATCAACAGCACCAGCATCGGAAGCAGCAGCATCAGCATTGCCTTCCGGGAAGAAGCGCTTGCCAAGGAGAACCATGTAAGCGATGGTAGCAGCAGCAAGAGGAACACCAATCCAAGCGAACTCGAAGAAACCGAATTCCTTCAGGCCAGCGGTACCAAGAGCACCGGAAGCGATGATGTTCGGGGGGGTACCGATCAGGGTGATGATACCGCCGGAACCAGCAGCGAAGGCCATAGCCATGAGCTGACGCTTCTTGGAGAGGCCGGAGGTCTCGCAGATACCTACGACAACCGGGAGAAGAGCAGCAGCGGTACCGGTGTTGGAGCAAACTGCAGAAAGGGTAGCAGTGATAGCCATAACACCGATCATGAGGCTGTTTTCGCCGGAACCTACGGCATTAACAACGGAGATACCAACCTTCTGAGCAAGGCCGGTCTTGAACATAGCGGTGGAAAGTACGAACATTGCAGCGAAGAGTACAACGGTGGAGTTAGCCAGGCCGTTGTAAGTTGCCTTTACCGGAACGAAGCCCAGTACGCCGCAGGCGGTGGCGCCAGCCATAGAGGTAACTGCAAGAGGAATGATTTCCGTTACGAAGCAGATAGCAACTACGGCCAACATGATTAAGCACTGTACTGCTTTAGACATATTAACCCTCCTATGTGTTTGAAAACGAGATTCTAACACACACACAACAATATACAGTGTCCGGCAGCCGGTAAACCGGCCGCCGTCCTGTATTTAAATTTCAGGGTACGATCATCGCCGAAGCGAAGCCTAGTGACTAAGTAGCTTTAATCCCTAAGGGTCAAATTACTTGGTCGGAGCGCCGAGGATAGCGAGCATAGCACCAGCTGCAACAGCGGTACCGATAACGCCTGCTACGTTCGGGCCCATAGCCTGCATCAGGAGGAAGTTGCCCGGGCAGGACTTCTGACCGACAACCTGGCTGACGCGAGCTGCCATCGGAACTGCGGATACACCAGCGGAACCGATGAGCGGGTTGATAGTGCCGCCCATGACGATGTTCATGAGCTTAGCGAACATAAGACCAGCCCAGGTACCACCAGCGAAGGCAACGAGGCCGAGGCAGATGATTTCGATGGTCTGAATCTTGAGGAAGTCATCAGCGTTCATGGTCATACCGGTACCGGTACCCAGGAAGATGGTGACGATGTTGCAGAGTGCGTTCTGAGCGGTGTCGCTGAGACGATCGGTAACACCGGACTCACGAAGCAGGTTGCCGAGCATGAGCATAGCGATAAGAGCAGCTACCGGCGGGAGCAGGAGGCTGATTACGATGGTGCAGACAACCGGGAATACGATCTTCTCGAACTTGGTAACCTGACGGAGCTGACCCATGCGGATGGAGCGCTCTTTCTGAGTGGTGAAAGCCATCATGATAGGCGGCTGAATCAGCGGAACGAGAGACATGTAGGAGTAAGCGGCAACGGCGATAGCACCGAGGAGCTCCGGAGCCATCTTAGCGGACATGTAGATAGCGGTCGGGCCATCTGCACCGCCGATGATACCGATAGCGGAAGCCTGATGCGGGGTGAAGCCGAGAGCCATAGCGCCGAACAGGGCGATGAATACACCGAACTGAGCAGCAGCACCGAGGAGAATGGTGTTCGGGTTAGCAAGCAGCGGACCAAAGTCGGTCATAGCGCCTACGCCCATGAAAATCAGCGGCGGGAATACTTCGTATTTGATACCGTAGCTGATGAGCTGCATAGCACCAGGCTCATCGAGCATGTGAGTAACCGGGAAGTTAGCGATAACGCAGCCGAAGGAGATAGGGCCGAGAAGAAGCGGCTCGAACTCTTTGGCGAAAGCCATGTACATCAGAATGCAGCCTACGAGCATCATGATGACATTACCCATGGTCAAGGAATAGAAACCAGAGTCATGCCACAGAGCTTGGAGGGCTGTACCAAATGCGTCAAAAATACCCATATTAGATAATTCCTCCTTAGTGACTAACCTATAAATTTAGTTTGGTTAGCCCTGTTATCATACCTTGTTGGCGATACCGACAGCACGGCCGGCATTCTTCCAAGTGGTAGATTCAACCGGACGAACAGCTACGATCTTAACATCGTCGCCTTCGTAAGCAGCAACAGCAGCGGCAATAACAGCGATTACGGCACTGTTGTCAGCCTTCGGAGCAGCTGCAGGAGCAGCAGCAACCGGAGCCGGTGCGGGGGCGGCAGCCTTAGCAGGCGCTACCTCTTTTTTTTTGTTGGTAGGATCAACAGCGTGGATGACGCGAATCATGATGCAGAGACCAAACAGTACGCAGAATACGATGGTCATGTTGATCAACATGATTGTTACACCCAATTGAATGTTACCCATAGAGTTTTTCACCTCATCTGATTGCCCGAATAGTCATCGGGCTAATAATAACAACACGGAAATGCAATCCCTTCGGACTGCTGCCATCTCTCCTCCTTTCATTCCAGTCCCCGACAAATCACTTCGTCCAAAATGTCGGTTTCCTGGCGAACTGCCGAAGCTACCGGGCCGGCTTTCGCTCGACGAGCTCTTTCCGTCCGTTTCGTGAGTTCCGTCCGGCTCACCACTCCGGTGTCTTCGCAGCGACCGGGAGCCTAAGCTCCTCCACCCAACAGCCGCGCTAGGACAGTTATGAATATGAATTATACCTGAGAGAGAGCGCCTCTACCTCTTATACCGTAAAGGGCATTCTCCCCCACCTAAGTGATAGATTATAACAAAATATTTTTACTGTCAAGCGAAATGAAAATTTACTGAAAAAAATTTTCGCCCCCCTTGACAGGGAGGCGAAATTGTGTATACAAAATTTTTGATTGTCAGCAGCCGTATTCCAGCTTCTCCAGTATCTCCATCAGGCGCTGCATATATATGCCGCGGAATTCCATGTTGGCACCCAGTCCGTCCGGCCAGACGCGGACTTCGCAGCCTGCTGCCTGCAGACGCTTCTCCCAGGTGTTCTCGCCTTTGCCGGCCATTTCCTTGTTGACATGGCTGCCGCCTACCAGAAGCAGAGGTGCCAGTACAACCTTTTTGGTGCCGGCCTTTTCCAGACGGGCGATTACATCATCGAGAGTCGGCTTGTCACCTTCGGTGAGTACGCCGATGTGCATATTGATACCTGCTTCATCGGCTGCTGCCTGAATAGCCTCATAGATGTGGTTGGTAGGATTGGTACCGTGACCCATCATAACGAGGGCTTCGCCGTCCTGACGCTCCATACCGTAGGAGATAGAAGTAACTGCGCTGACTATCTCCGGAGTGGCAGCCGCACCGTCACCGACGAAGACGGGACGGGTCAGTTCCAGTTCCTTGAACTTTTCTTTGTATGCTTCGACTACGCCGATGACCTTCTCGTTGTATTCCTTTCCGGCCATGAGGTGGGTCGGGAGAACGATAACACGGTCGTATTTCTCCTCGATGAGACGGTCGAGAACTTCCGGGAGGGAGTAGACATAGGCGCCGTCCTCTTTCAAGGTCTTGAGGATCATGCTGCTGGTGTATGCCTCGAAGACCATATAGTCGTAGAAGGCATCACGGATTTCGGCGGCGATGGGCTCTATGCACTTTTCACGCTGTTTTGTGTCGAGGACACCGAAGCTGACGAGGACGATTGCCTGATTCATTTTGTTCTCTCCTTTATGTTTGAAAATTTATCGGTGATATTATGGTACACCCCTCCGGCCTCGCTTCGCTCAGCCACCTCCCCTCAATGGGAGGCTTATTTTCGTCAACGACACCGCAAAGGCTCCCCTCTAGGGGAGCTGTCAGCGAAGCTGACTGAGGGGTAACAGACTAGCAACTCGCTTTATTTACCCCTCCGACCTCGCTACGCTCGGCCACCTCCCCTAGAGGGGAGGCTTCGGGTACCGGTAATGCCAAAGCAAGGCTCCCCTATAGGGGAGCTGGCGCCGAAGGCGACTGAGGGGTGAGGTTTACGCTCCGATTTCTTCCTTAATTACATCCGCAATATCATTGCAGACCTGCTCAAGCTCTGCCTGGTCGGGGCCTTCAGCCATGACGCGGATGAGAGGCTCGGTACCGGAGGGGCGAATGAGGACGCGGCCTCTGTCGCCAAGCTGCTTTTCGCCTGCGGCAATAGCAGCCATGATTTTGCCGTTTTCTTCCCAGCCCTCCTTGCTCTTGACCCGGACATTCACCAGAAGCTGCGGATAGCTGGTCATCAGCTCGTTCAGCTCGGAGGCTTTCTTGCCGGATTTCACGAGGGCGCAGAGAACCTGAGTGGCGGTAATAAGACCGTCACCGGTAGTGGCGAAGTCACTGAATATAATGTGTCCGGACTGCTCGCCGCCGATATTGTGACCGTTTGCCCGCATATTTTCAAGGACATAGCGGTCGCCGACACCGGTGACCTCTACCTTGATGCCGGCTTTCTTCAATGCCTGATGGAAGCCGATGTTGGCCATGACGGTGCTTACAACGGTATCATTCTTCAGGGTGCCGGCTGCTTTCATAGCCAAGGCGCAAATGACGAGGATGTGGTCGCCGTCGAGGACATTGCCCTTCTCGTCTACGCAGAGGCAGCGGTCGGCGTCGCCGTCATGGGCAATACCGATGTCGGCTCCGTATTTCTGCACGGCAGCCTGCAGCCGCTCCAAATGAGTGGAGCCGCAGTCATCGTTGATATTTACTCCGTTGGGAGTCTTGCTGATTACCTTCAGAGTGCAGCCCAGCTCCTCAAGGAGTCGGGGCATTACGGCACTGGCGGCACCGTTGGCACAGTCAAGCACGACCCGCAGGCCGTCGAGGCGGCAGGGTGCCGTACTGCGGAGGTATCCGATATAGCGCTCTACCAGCTCAGGGCGGTAGTCGATGAAGCCCATGCTCTTGCCGTAGCTGCGGGTGAAATCATCCTGCTGCTCGATGGCGGCTACCAGCTTCTCAATCTCATCTTCTACTGCGTCCGGCAGCTTGTAGCCGTCTCCGCCGAAGAACTTAATGCCGTTGTCACCGAAGGGGTTGTGGGAGGCGGACACCACGATGCCGCAGACAGCGCCAAGCTGCTGGGCAAGGTAAGCGATGCCCGGAGTAGGGATAACGCCTACAAGTACGACCTGTCCGCCGGCAGAGCAGATACCTGCTGCCAGTGCGGCTTCAAACATGGAGCCGGATATGCGGGTGTCCCGGCCGATAACAATGACCGGGCGGCGCTCAGCGTCGGTCTTCTCTCCGAAATATAAAGTGGCAGCGCGGCCCATGCGATAGGCCAGCTCCGGGCGAAGGCCGATATTTGCCTCACCGCGGACGCCGTCGGTACCAAAAAGTCTAGCCATTCTATGGCTCCTCTCATTATTATATTCATCTAGCAGCCTTCCAGGGTGGGTAACTACCAGTCATAACCTTCCCCTCTGGGGAAGGTGGCCAAGCGCAGCGAGGTCGGATGAGGTTTCATATATTCCGACCAATGACCTTCCCCTCTGGGGAAGGTGGCCGAGCGCAGCGAGGTCGGATGAGGTTTTGCAGGATGTCCGCACACCTAACCTCACCCACCGGCTTCGCCGGTCCCCCCTCTCCATAGGAGAGGGTTACTGTCACCCCTCCGGCACTTCGTGCCGCCTCCCATAGAGGGAAGGCTCATGAATCATCGACTCTATCCCTGGAAAGAAGCCTACCAGATGGATTACTGTTATACATTATGCCCCAAAGAGCGTAAATATGCAAGCACCGCATTCAATCCGTCACAGGCGGCACTCATAATCCCTCCGGCGTAGCCGGCTCCTTCCCCGATGGGGTACAAACCGCCGTGAGAGAGGGACTGATAGCTTTCCCGGTCGCGGATTATCCGGCAGGGAGCCGATGAGCGCATTTCCACGCCGGTAATCGGCACATCAGAAGCCCCGAAGCCTTTTATCTTCCTGTCGAATGCCGGCAGTGCCGCCGCCAGTGATGAGGTGACGAATTCCGGCAGACATTCCGTGAGCAGGGCGTTCTTCACTCCCGGCCGATAGGTGGGAGCAGTGCAGAAGTCCTTCGTGTCACAGCGGGGACTGCCCTCCACAGTGGCGATGAAATCTCCCACTGCCTGTACGGGGGCCGTGTAGTCTCCGCCGCCGGCTCTGTATGCCAGCGCCTCGTATTTCCGCTGGAACTCAATTCCTCCCAGCACATCGCCGCCGAAGTCCTCCGGCCGCACATTCACCAGCAGGGCGGCATTGGCTGTGCCGCTGTCTCTGGCATGAAGACTCATTCCGTTAGTGACGAGCCGCCCTTCCTCACTGGCGGCAGCCACTACCTTGCCGCCGGGACACATACAGAAGGAGTAAACGCTGCGGCTGTTGGGGGTGCTTCTATCCTGCCAGGTGAGGGAGTAGTCCGCCACCGGCAGTCTCGGCTCCTTGTCCTGTCCTTTTCCGTTAGACACTACGGCAGGTCTGCCGTACTGGGCACGGTCGATTATCTCCTGTGGATGCTCGATACGGACACCTACTGCGAAGGGCTTCGGCTCCATGGCCACTCCCATAGCCCGGAGCCGGTGATAGGTATCCCGGGCAGAATGGCCGATGCCGAGGAATACGGCGGACGCCTTTATCCGCTGTCCGTCCTCCGTGACCACCGCTGTCACATTGCGGCTGCTGTCCAGCTCCAGTTCTCTGACCGTAGTGAGAAATCTCACTTCTCCTCCCCTGGCGATAATCTCCTGCCGGAGATTTTTCACCACATGCACCAGCTCGTCGGTGCCGATATGGGGTTTGTGCAGAAATCTTATTTCCTCCGGAGCGCCGAACTCCACCATCGCTTCGAGGACATCCCTGATAAGCGGCGAATCTACTCTGGTGGTGAGCTTGCCGTCGGAAAATGTTCCGGCTCCGCCCTCACCAAACTGAACATTTGTCGTCGGGTCGAGTGGACTCTTCCCTGCCCAGAAGTTCGCCACCTGTGTCGTGCGGCTATCGACATCGGCTCCGCGCTCCAGTACGAGGGGAGACAGTCCGGCTCTGGCCAGCAGCAGTGCTGCAAACATCCCGGCAGGGCCAAAGCCCACCACCACAGGCCGGGACTCACCGCTCTCCTGCCCCTTCGTCAGCTTCTCCCTCAGCTGGGAGGCTTTGTCCCAGAGGACAGGCTGCTGCTCCGGCGCCACGATGAGATTCTTTATGCCGTCACGCCCCCGGCTGCAGGCGGCTAGGAATTTCTTTTCCTCCCGCTCTCCGCCGGCCAGAGAGAACTCCAGCTGATAAACATAGGATATAGGAGCACCGTTGCGGCGGCGGGCATCTATCCCACGACGCAAAACTGCCGCTCCACCGATAGCGTGAAGCGGCAGTCTAAGACGAGCCGCCAATGCTTCCATCGGCGGCTCAATATTATTGTAGGAAACTTCTCCATCAGCAGTGATGGGGACATGAAAATCCGTAATTCTGAGCATTACTTCTCACGACCTTTTTTCTTCGTGGAAATCTCGACCTTCACCATCCTGTCAATGACCACCACATCCGGCGTAGGCCGCAGCATGACGCTGACAGTCTGGGTGCCGTTTTTCAGCTCCTCCGGCTCAATATCCGACAGGTCGATATCCTGAGTCGCTATCGACTGTATCTTGTCGATGACTTCCTTGCGGCCGGCTATCTCGATTTTCGCCGGGACAATCGTAATCTTATCAAGGGCGTAGCCCTCCGGAAGCTGACCTGTTACCGCCGGGCTGACGGTGACGACCTTCTTGGAAAGACCACGGGCCAGCTGAACATCTGCGGTCAGCGCAGAGGGAACTGTAGACACATCATCCACTACCCGGCCCTGCCGGTTCACCGGCAGCAGAGGTACCCGCTGGCTGAAATCCTTTTCGTGACCGGTCAGAGGAAGATAGGCAATCACCTTCACAACCTGCTTGACCTTGGAACGGGGGCCCACAAGCTGAGCCTGCTCCATATCGCCGCTTACGCTGGCAAGAGTGACTCCGTCAGCCGGATTTCCGGTAGTGACGATACTGACGTCCACATACCGCTTTACCACGGAGTCCACCACCACCGGCAGCTCCGGCGGGTCTATCTCCAGCAGCTCAAAGCCGTGAGGCAGAATAGCATTCACTTTCTCCATGGAGCGGCCTTCCGGCAGGTCCTCCACATTAATCTCCGCCCGGAAGTCGTTGGTACCGGCGGAAACAAAGGAAGAACGCAGGGCCCTTACCTTCATGTGTACTTTGTTTTCTTCCAAAGAAACTACTGCCCCTTCCGGGACATTTATCATCTGAGCTTCTCTGGTGACGGTCGCCTCAATAGCCGGGTTCTGCTCGTTCATTACATAGAACCAGAGGACGATTGCCGTGAGGATGGCCATTATCTTTATAGGGAGGTTTCTCTGGAAAATTTTGTGCAGAAATTTCATTTTCCATCCCCCTTAATGCGGGCCTTCACCGCGCTGTAAATCTCCTTGAAGTTTACCTTCTCCTTCTTCTCGGTGGGGAATACGGTCTTCAGGCGCTCCTGCAGCTCCAGTCGGCTGATATGGCGGACGATATGCCCACGCTCGGCAACGGAAACAATTCCGGTTTCCTCGCTGACTACGATGGACAGTACATCTACCTGCTCGGAAATACCGATAGCCGCCCGATGGCGGGTACCAAGCTCGTGAGGGATGTTTGCATTGGAGCTGTTGGGCAGCTTTGCCCCGGCTACCATGATGCGGCTGCCGCGAATAATCATCGCTCCGTCATGGAGCGGAGTATTAATGTAGAAAATCTGCTCCAGCAGGTCGGCGGAAATAACGGCATCCAGCTTCGTGCCGTTTCTCTCATCTATAATATCGTTCAGGCGGGTGCCGCGCTCGCAGACGATAAGGGCACCGGTATGGGACTTGGACATGGACTCTACCGCATCGCAAATCTCACGGATGCAGACTTCGGATTCGTTCTCGTTGAATACCGCGGATGCACCGAAGAATCGTCCCTGACCGATGCGGGCCAGCGCACGACGCAGCTCCGGCTGGAAAATAATCGGCAGGGCGACCATGAGGACGGCAACTGCTTTCTGAAGCAGCCAGTTGATGACATGAAGCTCCAGCACACCGCAGATGACTGTGAGCATCAGCAGCGAGAAAATGCCCTTCACCAGCGTGACGGCACTGGTATCCTCCAGCATCTTATAGCAGTGATAAAGGATGACCGCCACGATGATAATGTCGATGATGTCGAGAATACCGACTGTCATCAGCAGACCGCGAACCTGCTGCGGCAGCGGCAGACTAGATATTGTAAGCAGATACTGCTCCATCGGACCGTCTCCTTTCCTGATAATTTCATCTGCAAGTACAGCTGTTTATAATATTCTCTCCTATATAAAGGAACTCCTCTAAAAATCATAGGAAGAACGAAAAAAATTATATACTTAAAAGATGAAAAAAATTTGGCGGCTGCACAAATTATGCAGCCGCCAAACTATTATGTGTCATAAGGCTCCCATCTACGGGAGACAAATTATTCGATAGGCTCTACGAAGCCGTACTTGTCTTCAGTCTCACAGGTATGGAGCTGGTCAATATAATCGTACATCTTCTGAGCGAAGGGGCCAATCTTGCCATCATTCAGCACCATGTGAACCGGGTTCTCGGTGCCGCAGATAAGCTCGCCGACCGGGGAGATAACGGCAGCGGTACCGGAGCCGAATACTTCCTCCAGCTTGCCGTTCTTGTGAGCCTCAAGCAGCTCGTCAACGGAAATCTTGCGCTCCTCTACTTCGTAGCCCCACTCACGGGCGATACGGAGAACGGTGCGGCGGGTGATACCGTCGAGGATGGTGCCGTCCAGCTCCGGAGTGACAATCTTGCCGTCAATCTTGAAGAGGATGTTCATGGAGCCGACTTCGCCAATCCACTTATGCTCGGCAGCATCGGTCCAGAGAACCTGATCATAGCCCTTCTCGTGTGCTACGAGGCCGGCATGGAGGCTGGCAGCGTAGTTGGCCGGAGTCTTGGCTGCGCCGAGACCGCCGTGGCAGGCGCGGGAGTATTTGTCCTCAACCATAATCTTTACCGGTGCGAAGCCGTGAGCGTAGTATGCGGCAACCGGGGAAAGGATGATGAGGAAGGTGTAGGTCTGGCTGACGCTGACACCCAGGAACGGATCGGTAGCATAGACGAAGGGACGAATGTAGAGGCTCTGGCCGGGGCCGTTGGGGATCCAGTCCTTCTCAATGGCGAGGAGCTTGATGAGTCCTTCGTAGGCTACATCCTCCGGAAGCTGCGGGATATCGAGAATCTTTGCGGAGCGGTTCAGACGGGCAATGTGATCCTTGCCGCGGAAGAGAACCGGCTTGCCTTCCTTGGTAACATAAGCCTTGCAGCCCTCGAAAATAGCCTGACCGTAGTGGAGAGTGGTGTTGGCCGGGCTGACCTTTACATCCTCGTAGGGAACGATGCTGGCGCCATGCCAGCCTTCCTGCGGGTTGTAGTCCATGCGGAACATATAGTCAGTGAAATGAGTACCGAAACCGATAGTGGATACATCCACCTTTTCCTTCAGCTTGTCGGCTTTGACGAATTTGATTTCTGCCATTTGAAAAACATCTCCTTATTTTTATTGCAATTCTCATGCTGAATAATAGTTTTTGCAAAGTTTGTGTGTAACTTTGTAACATTTCTATTTTATGGTTTATGACCGGTAAAGTCAAGAAGTTTTTCTGCCCTGCAACACATGTGACTCTACAAAAGATTGACAATCTGCCAAAAAACGATAAAATTATTTTATTACACTTTTAATCCAAAAATCAGGAGATTTGTCATCAAATTATGAAGCCATTTGCCAGAACAGCCTCAAAAAATCCGCCGCATACCGACCTGTCGGCCAGAGATCATTACCTTTACCGCCGAATTATTCCCATATTCTTCCTGCTGCTGGGGATGAATTTTTTCGCCACGCTGCTGAAGGCGCTGACCGTTCACTCCTTCACCGGCGAGCGGTTCAGCTGGAAAATTTTCACGCTGGTGAAAACCTTTGCCTTCGGCGCTGTCGAAACAGCCGCCGCCTTCGCCTGGATTGCCTCCATAATGCTGTTTTTCCGGCTCATAATCCCGGACAAGCTGCAGGATTGGCGTCCCTTTCAGGTGCTCTGCCGCATTGGGCTTTTCCTTCTGCTGTTCATTATTTTCCTGTCCCGTGTGTCCGAGTTCATGTTCTGGCGGGAGTTTGGCTGCTCCTTCAATTTCATAGCCGTTGACTACCTTATATATACCAGCGAAATGCTGCTGAATATCTGGCAGACCTTCCATGTTGTTCCGCTGCTGCTGCTGGTGCTGCTCCTTACCGTCGTCACCTATGTTTTCATCAGATCCATGGACGATATCTACGAGGAGCGTTATCCCGGCTTCTTCAAGCGGCTTACCGCTTTCTTCATTTCAGTCTTCTTCACCTTCACTCTGTATACGCTGGTAAATGCCGGCATGGCCGAGAAGATAAGCTCCAACCGCTACAATCAGGAGGCCGCCAAGAACGACCTCTACAGCTTCGGCGCTGCCTTCCTCGCCAACAATCTCTCCTATCGTGATTTCTATATCAAGGGCGACGACAGTGCCATTGCCCGCTTCCTCCGGGAACACTACAGCAAGGACGGCCGCCTGCTGAACGGCGGCAATGACCAGTCTATCCGCCGCCATATTGTCAGCACCAAAAAGCCTTCCCCCTCTGCCGCCGAGCCGAATGTTATCGTGGTGGTAATGGAGAGTCTGGGAAAGGAATTCCTCACCGAATACGGCAAGCACTCCGGACTGACTCCTGTGATGGATAAGCTCACCGGAGAGAGTCTCTATTTCAGCAATGTCTATGCTACCGGCACCCGTACCGTCCGCGGTCTCGAGGCGCTGACTCTCTCCATGCCGCCTCAGGCCGGCATGTCCGTCATCCGTCAGAAGGACAACGGCAAGCTGTACAATACCGGCCGTCTTTTCAAGGACAGAGGCTACGATGTAAAGTGGGTCTACGGCGGCTACGGCTATTTTGACAATATGAATGAGTTTTTCTCCGGCAACGGCTTCACCATCGTCGACCGGACGAACATCCCTGACAACGCCGTGACTCATCAGACAGCCTGGGGCATCGCTGACGAAGACACCTTCACCGAGGTACTGCATCAGGCCGATATGTCCTTCGATGTCGGCGTGAAGTTCTTCCAGCTTGTCCTCACCACCTCCAACCACAGCCCTTACACCTATCCCGAGGGCCGCGTCTCCGCTCCCTCCGGCTCCGGCCGCCTCGGTGCCGTCAGCTACGCGGACTGGGCAATCGGTGACTTCCTGAAGCGGGCGAAGGAAAAGCCGTGGTTTGACAGCACGGTATTCCTTTTCATCGGCGACCACGGTGCCGCCTCCGCCGGCAAGCAGGAGCTGAACCCGGAGAAGCACCTCGTTCCTCTCATCATCTACGCTCCGAAGCTCATACAGCCGAAGCGGGTAGATACCGTAATCAGTCAGATAGATGCCATTCCCACTCTGCTGGGAGCCATCGGCTTTGAATACGACAGCTCCTTCTACGGTGAGAATGCCCTCTCCCCCAGCTACAAATCCCGCTACTTCATCAGCAACTATCAGTATATCGGCTACGGCGACCAGCGCGGTCTAGCCATACTGAAGCCGGTCCGACAGTCTACACTTCACCTGAATCCCGGTGCCAGTGAGAAGGACGGCAAAGAGCTTCTGTCCATCGCCATCAACTATTACCAGCATGCCAGCCGTTGGCGTGAGTTTATGAAACAGAAATAACTCACCTCATCCGTCAGCCGTCGGCTGACACCTTCCCCATAGGGGAAGGTCTTTACCCTCCCCACTGGGGAGGGGGGACCGTCGTCAGACGGTGGGTGAGGTTATAAAGAGAATTTTTTCAATAGAAAAGGAGCTGTTTTTCAACAGCTCCTTTTTTTATGGCCTTGTCTATTGATTACTTCTTGGTGATGTCGGCAGCAAACCAGGTCTTGGAAATCTTGGCCATGGTGCCGTCCTTCTTCATATCGTTGAGAACCTTCTGAACATCATCACGGAGAGTCTTGTCATCCTTGCGGAAGCCGATACCGAAGTTGGAAACAGGTCCGATGACAACATCGAGAGCCTTCAGCTTATCCGGATGCTTGGAAATGTAGTAACGACCGGTGATTTCA
This sequence comes from Selenomonadaceae bacterium, assembly GCA_030523645.1. Lineage (GTDB taxonomy): Bacteria > Bacillota > Negativicutes > Selenomonadales > Selenomonadaceae > RGIG250. The sequence goes on along the minus strand of JAUNIB010000007.1, from coordinate 4,912 downwards.
TCGCAGACGACTGCATCAAGACGACCGTTCTCGAGATCCATGAAGCAAGCGATATAGTCAGCATAGCGCTTTACTTCCTTCATGCTGCTCTTGAAAGCAGGAGTAGCATCGATGTACTCCTCGGTGGTACCGCCGGCCTGAGTGCCGACAACCTTACCGGAGAGATCCTTCTCGTTCTTAACAACGAGGGTGCTGTCCTTCTTCAGGAAGACAATCTGACGGTTTTCCATGTAAGGATCGCTGAACATCATGTTTTCCTTGCGCTTCTCGGTGATATCGAGACCGTTCCAAAGAACATCTACGCGCTTGGACTTCAGCTCTGCCTCTTTGGAAGACCAGTCGATAGCCTTGAACTCTACCGGACGACCAAGACGCTTTGCAGCTTCCTTGGCCAGATCGATATCGAAGCCTACAATCTGATTCTTCTCATCCTTGAAGCCCATGGGCGGGAAATTGTCGTCGAGGCCGACGATAATCTTTGCCTTGTTGTCCGTCTTGGGAGCCTGAGACGACTTATCGGAGCCGCCGCAGCCTGCCATAACCAGCATGGACAGGAGCATACAAATTGCCAACAGTTTTTTCATTGCTATAACCTCCAAAAAAATTTACGAGCATTCAGCTTGCTTTATTGTACTAAATAAGGAAAGAAATATCAAGAAAAAATATAAAGTTTTACACATCCGGGCTTTTATCATATCGGGCTGTATAGTACCCTGCCACTTCCCGGCTGTATCCGCCGTAACAGTCCCCGTGGACGATAAGCTCCGGCATCATCTTCAGACCGGGCTTTGCCCCCTTCTTGGCCTCCAGCAGAAACAGCGTCGCTGCCTTCCCCGGTCTGGCAGTTACCATCCGCAGCTGCTTTGGCTGAAGATTTGCCGCCGTGAGAGCCGCCATGACCTCCACCAGCCTGTCGGTAACATGGATGAGGCTGAACCGCCCGCCGTATTTAAGCAGATAGGCTGCCGCCCGAGCCACATCACCGATAGTGGCTGTCGTCTCATGTCGGGCATCATTAACCCCGGCCTGCCGATTGGCCGCCCCTATCTCTGTCCCAAAGTAGGGAGGATTGGCAACAACCACATCAAAGGACTCTCGACCGGCAGTATTCAGCACATCACGGCTGCAGTAGTCTCCGGTGATAATTCTTATCCGGTCTTCCAAGCCGTTGAGCCTGACGCTTCGGCCGGCCATTTCCGCCTGGTTTTCCCGCAGCTCGATTGCTGCCGCCGACTTTATTTTATCCGCCAGCAGCAGCGGCAGGATGCCGGTGCCGGTACCCAAATCGGCAATGTCATCCCGGCAGTTCGGTCGCAGCCTGACAAAATTTGCCAATAGTACAGCATCAAGCGAGAAACGAAATTCGTCTCTCGCTTGAATAATTTTTCGTCCGCCCCCCAGGTCATCGAGGGTCTCGTTTTCTCGCAGGGCGTCCATTATTTATTTTCGCCGTTTTCATTATTGCGGGGCTTGTGCGGCCGCTCCGGACGAGGCCCGCGCTGCGGTCTGAAATCGCCGTTGTGATTATCCCGGCGGCGATGCTCTCCTTTGTTCTCCCGCTTCTCACGGCCTTCACCGCGACCGCGCATTTCGCCTTTTTCCGGACGGGGACCTTTCGGGCCGTGACCGCCTTTGCCTTCCCGGTTCTCCCGGAACTCTTTCCGGCGTGGCTTCCTGTCACCGTCGCCTCTTTCCCGACGGCCGTGATTGTTCTCCGCATTCATGGCTTCGGCCAGAGCCGCCTGCTCACGCTCGTTGAGCATGGTGGCTACAGCAATAGCCGCCGCCATTTCCTCAGGAGATACGCCCTCGTCCTCCTTCTCCACTATATCCTCCCAGGAAGCAACGATGGTCTTGCTGTCGTCCAGAAGGATAGTAGCTGTACGGCGCTGCTCGCTGATGGAGATAACCTTTCCGTCACCCTCCATGGTAGCAACCCGGCATCCCTGCTTCGGAGCCTGTATCTTCCTGCGCTCCTTCCGGCGGCTTACATAGCAGTCATTCTCATACTTCAGGCAGCACATGAGACGGCCGCAGATACCAGAAATCTTCGTGGGATTGAGAGAAAGGCTCTGCTCCTTCGCCATACGGATTGACACGGGAACGAACTCATCAAGGAAGGTAGCACAGCAGAGCGGACGACCGCAGCAGCCCATGCCGCCCATCATCTTGGCCTCATCTCTGACACCAATCTGGCGCAGCTCAATGCGGGTGCGGAAGACAGCTGCCAAATCCTTTACCAGCTCGCGGAAGTCAATGCGACCCTCTGCGGTAAAGTAAAAGACGATTTTATTAACATCGAAGGTATACTCTACATTGACCAGCTTCATCTCCAAGCCGCGCTCGGCGATTTTCTTGCTGCAGATAGTGAAGGCTTCCTTTTCCTTCTCCTTATTCTCGGCAACCTTCTTGCGGTCTTCGTCACTGGCCAGGCGAATGACTGCTCGGAGAGGGAGCGTGACCTTGGCATCCTCTATTTCACGGGGCGGCAGAAGCACCTTGCCGTACTCCAGACCACGGACAGTTTCAGCAATAACCTCATCACCGAATTTCAAATCAAGTCCGCCGGTACCGAAATAATAAACCTTGCCCGCCTGCTTAAAGCGGACACCTACTACTGTTTGCATATAAAACTCCTATTTAATATCTATATAATAAAGGGATTATCCGGTTGGATTAATCCGGCCCAGTCCCTTTTATTCACACTCTCAGGCAATATCCCGCAGCTCTATCAGCAACGCCTCTGCGGACAGCCTTGCGGTCAGATTACTGGTAGTGAGCCGCCGGTAGGCTTCACTGAGAATATCGGCAGCCGCCATCAGCTGCGATGGCGTGAATGTGGCCGACAGCTCTCTCAAGTCTGCCTGCAAATCACGGTAGCGGGGAGGCAATCCGCTTCCCATCCGCCGCACATCCTCAATTATCCGTCGGAAATAGTGATAGTAGTCTGCCAGTTCGCTGCGATTCAGCTTGCCCAGCTTTTCACCTCTGGCAAAAATTTCCGGCATATCCGGCTTTTTACCGGAACAGCCTCGTATCTCCTTTAGTATTGCCAACGCCTCTGCCCGCCGCTCCAGGCCGCCGTTTTCAGCCAGCTCCTGCGCCCGTCCGGCACTGCCGTCGGCAATAAGAGCCAAAAGCTGCGGGGAGGGAAACTTCTCCGGGCTTCGCTTCAAAAGAGACAGCAGCTCATCATCCGACAGCGGAGAAAAGGCAATCGGTGTAACTCGGGACAAGATAGTCGGCAATATGGCCGCCTGCCGCTCGGCGATAAGGATAAAAACCGTCTCACCGGCCGGCTCCTCCAAAGTCTTCAGCAGACTGTTGGCCGCCGCCTCATTCATTGCATCGGCGCCGTCGATAATGACCACCCGGCGGTGAGAAAGCACCGGCACGCGCTGAGCCTGTCCGATTACCTCACGAATCATTTCTATCTTTATGGTCTTTAGCTTCTCACCCTCGGGAACAACCACATGAAAATCAGGATGGGTCTGCTCCTTCATTTCCCGACAGGCAGCACAGACACCGCAGGGGATGCTTCTGCCGTCAGCTGAATCGAAGCCTTCGCAGAGCAGTGAAGCTGCCAGCACATCAGCCGTCAGGCGCTTGCCTATTCCCTTCGGACCGTAGAAAAGAAGCCCGTGAGGAACCCGGTCGGCCGCCACCATCTGTCTCAGCCGCTGTACCTTGTCACTATGACCGACAATACTCGGCCAGCTAGGTAATCTATCCATAATAAAGAACTACATATACAAGTCTACCAGCATACCGCGGATGGCATCCTGACTGGCAACTATATCAAGCTGATTAGTCTGACCAAGGCGGATTTTCTCAGCGAGAGTTTCCAGCTCCCGGTCAACATTCCTGACTGTGGTAAATACCTTCTGCCGTCCCAGACGGTCCCAGCCGGCATCTGTGTGCAGATAGTACATACGGTCAACGGCTTCGCTGACGAAGGTCTGAACCAGTGAGCGGTAGGCTACCAGCTCATCATAGGTGGGCGTAGCGGACAGTCGTGCGCCCTGCTCATCTATTTTCTTCAGCAGCTCCTCCAGCTCTTCCTTGCTCATGTGGCGTTCCTGACCTGCCAGCTCCATAGAGAAAGAAGTATCTGCCGTATCAGCCCTGCCGACTCGACCATGAGAAAGAGTCGCGGCGGGACGCTGAGCAGAAAAACCATCAACCTTCATTGCCATCTGACTCACCTCTCTGTCGACTTCAAAGCGAAAAAAACCATTGTCATTATACCATAAGCAAAGCGCAATTAGAATACAGACTAACAAATTCGGAAATAATTTCTGTTAAAGTGTCTCATCCTTAATGTAAAATCCCGTGAACAAGGTCTGTAAAAAAAACGTTAATAAGAAGATGACTGTAGGGGCTTGCCGCAGCAAGCCCGCTGCCGGATAAGTAATATCCTATTCCCGGGTCGCCTGCGGGCGACCCCTACAAGAAATGCAAAGAGCAGACACCTTATCACGAAAGATATGCTCGACAGTAATTAATGTAAAATCCCGTGAACAAGGTCTGTAAAAACGTTAATAAGAAGAGACTGTAGGGGCTTGCCGCAGCAAGCCCGCTGCCGGATAAGTAACATCCTATCCCGGGTCGCCTTCGGGCGACCCCTACAAGAAATGCAAAGAGCAGACACCTTATCACGAAAGATATGCTCGACAGTGATTTAGGAACAAAAAAAGACCACCCTGTTACGGGTGGTCTTTTAACCGGCAACTTTCTATCCTCCCGGGCCGTCTCCAGCCAAGTACTTTCGACGTTTACACGCTTAACTACTGTGTTCGGAATGGGAACAGGTGGAGCCGTGCAGCTATCGTCACCGGATTGTGGGATGCATTACATCCTCAAAACCTTATAGAAGAATGTCCTGACTGACATTTTAGAACTTGTATGAAAT
>JAUNIB010000013.1 GCA_030523645.1 Selenomonadaceae bacterium | reverse complement strand
CGGAACACGGAACACGGAACACGGCTAAGTCTGCCCCTTTTTCAAATAAAAACCCGACTAACACCATAACAGATTTATGGTGTTAGTCGGGTTTTTGTTTTGCATTAGTTTTTTTTCAATTGGTAATACATAAGACCATACAATGAAGGGATTGGTAAAAATGACGAAGTTCATTGAACAGATGAAAATGAAGAAGCTGGCGAAGAAAATCGCCGGTGTCACCCTGGGAGCCATTGCCCTTGGGGCAATGAGCGTGTCGCCTGTGTATGCAGCAGAGGGCGCGCTTAATGGCGGTACCTATGATTCCGATGAAAAAGAATACACCGGCACCGGTGCCGTGACCATCAGCGGTGCATCGACGGGCACTACTCTCGAAGACAACATGAAGATATACGGTATAAAGGACCCTGCCGGTAGCAGCGTAACCGGCTCGGTTACGGCAGCGAATTTTGACAGCTCAAGTGTCAAAGGTCTGCAAATATGGGGTGGCTATTCAGAGGCCGACGTAGTAAAGGGTATCAACAACAAGGTACTATGGGACAGCTCTGCCAAAGTTAAAAATATAACAACCATAACGGGTTTTTATGCAAACGCAAACGAAGTATCGGCAACCGGTACCACCGTGACGCTGTACGGTGCAACGGTCGCTAATGATGGAACGGTTTACGGTGCCTATGTTACGGCGACCGGAACGGCTACGGCAACGGGTACGAACCTGACGCTTGACAAGACAAAAATCTATTATAGTCCTAAAGAATATTGCGGTGCCTATGTTGAAAGCAGCAGTGGTGACGCTACGGCAACCGGTACGACCCTGACGCTTACCGATACAACAAAAGAAGACGGCCATCTGTATGGTGCCAAGGTTAAAGGCAAAACGAGCGCAAAGGCGACCGGTACCACGGTGAATATGACCGGCGGTAGTGTCAGTGGTGACTTCTACGGCGTAGAGGTTGGAGTTGACGACAAAGATACCGGTGTAGCAGAAGCTACCGGTACTACGCTGATAATCAACGGCGCAACCTTAAATAACATTAGGGGTGCCAAGGTTGAAGGCAAAAAGACCGGAAAGGCGAACGATACCAAGGTAACCATAACCGGCGGCGAGCTAAAAGAGACTTTAAACGCCGCTGAGGTTCAATCTAACGAAGATGGCTCAATCGGTGAGGCGAACAATACTACGCTGATAATCGACGGTACAGAAATACACACAGCCGCCGCCCACATCCAGGGTGCACTGGTTAGTTCCAACGCCGGGGGCGAAATATTGTCGGCAACCGGGACCACCGTGAAGCTTAACTTACACGCTGACAGTAATATGGGAAATCTTACCGGTGCCCATGTTAGCGGAGATACCGGCCATGATAAACAAGCAGCATCCACAACGGCCGATACGACCTGGGTAGAAATGAACGGCGGCACGGTTCAAAATGTCGACGGCGCGAAGTTTTATCATACGAAGTCAGCCGAAGCGAAGGTCACCACCGTGACGCTGAATAACGTGACAGCAGAGTCTGTTACCGGTGTAAATGTTACCGAAAGCGAAGAGAAAGATACCCCTATCGCCGAAGACGCAAAGGCAAATGATACCACGGTTACGGTCACTGGTACGACAGTCACTGGTGCAATTATAGGTGTAAACGTTGCTGCGGTAACTCCCGGCAATACTGAAGCCAAAACGGTAACGGCAAACAATACCAAGCTGACAATCAACGGCGCAAAAGTTACAGGTGATGTAGCGGGCGTCAGGGCCAAGGCCGAGGCTACCGGTACCATTACCGCAAAGAATACGCAGGTAATCTTTGAAGGTGCAGCAAGTACGGTAACAGGCATTGTTTACGGTGTAGACTTAAGTGGAACAGCCAGCATAACCCCGTCAGGAACGGCTCTTACAGTTAAAAATGCCGGAAACAAAGTCGGCAATATCGCAGGCTTTGATACGATTAACTTCGTCCTCCCCAGTCAGGATGGAGCATTGCTGACAATAACTGGCAGCGATCCCACCAATTTCAATTCGTCCAACACGGAGCTTAGTAAGGCCATTGATGCAACCCGCGCAAACCTTAACGGCAAAGACAAGGTTAATCTCATTGAGACGAGTAATGGCCTTACCTTAAAGCCCGGCACCGAGGACGAAAAAATTACCCTTGTAGCAAATGCCGTTTCAACTAAAATGGGTAAGTATGAGCTTGTCGATAGTGGTAAAAACCTTGTGCTGAGTATTACCGGAGACGGCGAGAAGACACAAGAAATCCTTGATAACGAAAAGAGCTTTACTGAGACCCTGGCTGCTTCCGTTGCTCTTCTGAACAGCGGTGCAGACTTTGCCACCGAGCAGGCTCTGGGCGAGGCAAAGGCAGCTGCACGGGAAGGCGTGAAAGAGGGAGCACGCGAGATGATGCCCTTCGCTGCTTTCGGCGGCAGCTCCATGAAGTACAAGAGCGGCTCCCATATCGACGCCAAGGGCTGGAATGCGGCCGTTGGCTTTGCCAAGGAGCAGGGCGAGCTGACCTACGGTATCGCAGTCGAGCACGGACAGGCAGACTTTGACTCCTATGTCAATGCTGCCCACGGCGAAGGCAAGAACAAATACACCGGCGGTGTCATCTTCGCCGAGCTCAAAAAAGAGAACGGCGCACACTTTGATGCGAGCTTCCGGGCCGGTCGTGCCGAGAACGATTACAGTGCCAACCTCTCCGTTATGGGCATATCCACGCCGACGAGCTATGACATCAGTGCGACCTATCTCGGCTTCTCTCTCGGCGGCGGCCGGGAAATGAAAGTGAGCGAGACAGGAAAGCTCGACCTCTACGGACGCTACTACTTCAACCACTTAAACGGTACCAATGCCAAGACGAACAGCGGTATCGACGTCGAATTCAAGGACAGCGACTCCAGCCGACTTCGCCTCGGTACCCGCTACACCCAGCAGCTGAACGAGCGCAACAAGCTCTATGCCGGTCTTGCCTGGCAGTATGAATTCGCCGGCAAAGCAAGGTCGGTAGTCAACGGTGTTGACGCTCCGTCTCCTTCCCTGAAGGGACACAGCGCATTGCTCGAACTGGGCATCAAAACGAAGGCCGGTAAGAACCTCGATATCGACTTCGGTCTGAACGGCTGGGTCGGCAAGCAGCGTGGTATCGCCGGAAACCTTGGCTTCAAGTGGACATTCTGATTTTCTGATACATTTTATTTCGGGTCGCCTGCGGGCGACCCCTACTGAGGGGTATTTGTAGGGCCTTGCCGTTGTAGGGGCTTGCCGCAGCAAGCCCGCCGTCAGACAAAAGACGCTTTATTTCGGGTCGCCTGCGGGCGACCCCTACTGTCAACCCTCTGACCTCGTGAGCATCAGGGAGGTCAAACACATCGCCAACACAAAAAGGGCAGTCGACTAATTTTCATTAGTGCGACTGCCCTTTTTATGATGAATTGTTTTGGGGAATTTTATAAATATCAGTTTTCCTTTTCACCGAAGGAACCGGTGGTAGCACGGGTAGCTACAGTCGATACGACATTTACCTGCTGGCAGACCGGCTCGGCTTTGAACTCGGGGAGAACGACTTCCTGCTGAGGAGCCTTCAGTCCTTCCTCATAGAGGCGCTTGCTCTCCTCGTCATCCCAATCGTTGGGGCCTTCGCTGCTCATGCCGAGAGAATCGATGAGCTCGTGGTCGCTCTTGATCGTGGTTCCGCTGGTGGTCAGCATATCGCCGGTGATAGTTGCGGATGCGCCGGAGCAGAATGCCTTTGCACCGTGGTCGCCGAGAATGTCACGACCGGCACCGAGGCGGATGTTGGCCTCCGGGTTGATGAAGCGGAAGAAGGCGATGGTGCGCATGACATCTTCCTTGGAGATGCGGTTCAGATGCTCCAGGGCGGTGCCGGGGATAGGCATGAGGGCATTGATGGGGATGGAGTAAATCTTCAGCTCGGCCAGGGTCAGAGCCATGTCCAGACGATCCTCCCAGGTCTCGCCCATGCCGATGATACCACCGGAGCAAACGCAGAGACCTTCTTCCTGACCAATCTTGATGGTGCGAATCTTATCTTCAAATGTATGGGTGGTGCAGATGTAAGGGAAGAAGCGGCGGGAGGTTTCGATATTGTTGTGATAGCTGGTAACGCCGGCAGCTTTCAGACGGCGGAACTGCTCTCTGTCGATGAGACCCATGGAAGCGCAGAGGTCAATCTTGACAGTTTTCTTCATTTCTTCAAAGGCTTCGATGGCCTTGTCGAAATCCGGCCCCTTGAGAGCGCGGGCAGCTGTTACGATAGCGTATCTGTTTACACCGGCCTCAGCGTGCTTCTTGGCGTCGGCTACGATGACTTCCTTCGGGAGGAAGGAATATTCTTCGATACCGGTGTTGTGACAATGGGACTGCGCACAATACTTGCAGTTCTCAGAGCAGCGGCCGCTCTTGCCGTTTATGATTGCGCAAAGGTCAACATGGTTGCGGCGGAAACGTTTCTGGATTTGTCCGGCGCAGCGCTCAAGCTCCTCTAAATCAGCGTCGAGAAAGATGGAAAGGTCGTCACCGCGCTTTATACGGTAACCGTTGATTATTTTTTCAGCCAATTCGGAAATTACGGACATGATTGTTAACCTCACTTCTAATATTTGTTGACGGTTTATAAACATATTATATAGGTGGGTTGATTGACTGTCAACTTATATTTTATAAAAGGTTGACGGAAGAAAATGCACTTAATTTTTATATAATTTTGAATAATTGGTCAAAAAATCAAAAAATATACTTGATTTTTTCCCTTGCAGGGATTATTATATGAACTGTGATTAGCACTCGCCAAAGTTGAGTGCTAACAAAAATTGACAGTTCACTTCTACATTATAATGAAGGAATATTTTTAGGAGGCAGATTTCAATGATTAAACCGTTGGGCGAACGCATCGTAGTGGAAGTTCAGGAAAAGGCATCTAAGACCGAAAGCGGTCTGTTCCTGCCGGATACCGCAAAAGAGAAGCCGCAGGAGGGCATTGTCCTGGCTGTTGGCGGCGGCAAGGTTCTTGAGAGCGGCGCTGTTGCTCCCATGGAGATTAAGGTTGGCGATCGCGTTCTCTTCGCTAAGTACACCGGCAATGAAGTCAAGGTTGATGACAAGAACCTGCTCATCATTCGTCAGGCTGATATTCTCGGCATTATTGAGTAATCTCATCTTTTAGGAGGAAAAATAGAAAATGGCAAAGCAGATTTTATTTGATGAAGAAGCTCGCCGCGCTCTCGGCCGTGGCGTAGATGCTCTGGCTAACGCTGTAAAGGTTACCCTCGGACCTAAGGGCCGCAACGTTGTTCTCGAGAAGAAGTTCGGCGCTCCCACCATCACCAACGATGGCGTTACCATCGCTCGTGACATTGAGCTTGAGGATCCGTTTGAAAACATGGGTGCTCAGCTGGTCAAGGAAGTTGCTACCAAGACTAACGATATCGCCGGTGACGGCACCACCACCGCTACTCTCCTGGCTCAGGCCATGATTCGCGAAGGCATGCGCAATGTTGCTGCCGGTGCAAACCCGATGGTCGTCAAGAAGGGTATCGAGATGGCTGTAAAGGCTCTCGTTGCTGAAATCGGCAAGAAGGCTGTAAAGGTTGAGGGCAGCGAGGCTATCGCTCAGGTTGCCAGCATCTCCTCCGGTGACGAAGAGACCGGCAAGCTCATCGCCGATGCAATGAGCAAGGTTGGCAACGACGGCGTTATCACCGTTGAAGAGTCCAAGTCCATGGAGACCAACCTGAAGGTCGTTGAGGGTATGCAGTTCGACCGCGGCTACATCTCCCCCTACATGGTTACCGATGCTGAGAAGATGGAAGCCGTTACCAAGGATCCGTTCATCCTCATCACCGACCGCAAGATTAACACCGTCAGCGAGATTCTCCCGGTTCTCGAGCAGATTATGCGTCAGGGCTCCGAGCTCGTCATCATCGCTGAGGACATTGAGGGTGAGGCTCTCTCCACTCTCATCATCAACAAGCTCCGCGGCACTCTGAAGGTTCTCGCTATCAAGGCTCCGGGCTTTGGCGATCGCCGCAAGGCTATGCTCCAGGATATCGCTATCCTCACCAAGGCTAACCTCATCAGCGAGGAGCTTGGCCGTCAGCTGAACAGCGTAACCATCGAAGACCTCGGCCGCTGCAGCCAGGTCGTTTCCACCAAGGACAACACCACCATCGTCGGCGGTATCGGCGACAAGGCTGAAATCGCTGCCCGCGTTGAGCAGATTAAGCGTCAGGTCGCTGAGACCACCTCTGACTTTGACCGTGAGAAGCTCAAGGAGCGTCTCGGCCGTCTCTCCTCCGGCGTTGCTGTCATCGAAATCGGTGCTGCTACCGAAGTCGAGATGCGCGACAAGAAGCTCCGCATCGAGGATGCTCTCAACGCTACCCGCGCTGCTGTTGAAGAAGGTATCGTTGCCGGCGGCGGCAAGACCTTCATCGACATTCTCCCGGCTCTCGACAGCATCGAGGCTGAGGGTGATGTAAAGGTCGGCGTTCAGATGGTAAAGCGTGCCATCGAAGAGCCGGTTCGCCAGATTGCCGAGAATGCCGGCGAGGAAGGCTCCGTCATCGTAGAGAAGGTAAAGACCACCGGCAAGGGCTTCAACGCTCTCACCGGCGAGTATGTTGATATGATTGCTGCCGGTATCGTTGACCCGGCTAAGGTAACCCGCTCCGCTCTCCAGAACGCTGCCAGCATTGCAGCTATGGTTCTCACCACTGAGACCCTCGTAGCTGACAAGCCGATGCCGGCCGGCCCGGCTATGCCTCCTGCAGGCATGGGCGGCGGTATGCCCCCGATGATGTAATCGGAATAAAATATTATAGTTCGTCAGCCGGCAGAGTAATCTGTCGGCTGATTTTTATATTTATCGCATTGCACGGTGATTTTAATTCAATGATGAGTGAATTTTGTTAAAATGTATGATGTTTAATGTTGACAGCTGTGCTATAATAAATTAAATGGATTTTAACATGACTGATTGCAGAGGAGGAGTGCGCATGAGGGAGAAAAATTACTTTGTAAAGCACAGAATTGTTCCGGACAACATATCGTACATATATCGGCGCGGCCCGAAGAGCATTGTTCATCTGGTGGATGGCAGGGAGAGTGAAAACTATCACCCGCTGAAGAATCTGATGGACGATCTGCCGGAGAATAAATTCTGGTCCATCAACAAGAGCGTCATTGTGGCGGTGGCTCAGGTGGAGAGTATTGACAGGCTCACCTATACCATGAAGGATGGGACTACCTTCCTCGGTCGTGTCCGCAATGCCGGGGAGCATAACAGGAATGCAAAGACTCTCAGCAGGCTTGCGGCCGGTGAAACGGAGCGGGAGACAGGAAGCGGACTGAGAATCATGCCGGTGAATTATGAGCCGGCCAACAGCGTGTCCGGTATGCTGAAGCAGTTCGCAATCTTTGACGAGATGCCCATTGCATTCTGCATAATTGAACTGATTTTCGACAAGAACGGCCATGGGATGGATTTCGTGTTCCGCTACTGCAACAAGGAAATGGCAAACCTTGAGGGTGTGCCGGTAGAGCAGATGATAGACCGCTCCTTCTATGAGGTGTTCCGCAACGGTGACCCAAAGTGGCTGCTGACCTACGGCGATGTGGCACTGAATAAGGTGACCAGAGTTATTACCGCGTTCTCTCCTGAGATTGGCAAGGAACTGTCGATTTACTGCTTCTGCCCTATGGAGAATTATTGTGCCTGTGCACTGATTGCCCGCTGAGGAACCCGGACAACCGCAAACAAAAACAAAAAATCACCGTGCCTTTACTTTTTATGATTGTTCCCGATGGCTACATGAAAGACATTTTCAGATTGACACCGGGACGAAAAATCTATAAAATAGAAAGGCATGGGATTTTTTATGCAAAGAATCACATATCTATACTATATTAAACACACAGGGGGTGAAGATGATCGTAGAATTAGTTTTAGCAGCAGTAGTCGCTCTCGCAGCGGGACTGGGCGGCGGATATATGCTCCGTCGCAGCACGGCTGAAAAGGCAATCGGCTCGGCAGAAGCTCAGGCAAAAAAGATTGTCGAGGAAGCCGAAGTCAAGGCAGAAAGCCGCGGCAAGGAAATTGTCCAGGATGCCAAGGAGGATGTTCAGCGTCTCCGTCAGGATTTGGAACGGGAAACGAAAGACCGTCGTTCCGAACTGAGCCGGGCTGAGCGCCGTCTCGTACAGAAGGAGGAAAACCTCGACCGGAAGCTCGAGTCCATCGAGAAGAAGGAGGGTGCCCTCGCTGACCGCGAAGCGAAAATCGATAAGTGCCAACAGGAGATTGACGCCCTGAAGGAAGAGCAGAAGGCTGAGCTGGAGCGAATCGGCGGTATGACTGCCGAGGACGCCAAGACTCTCCTCCTCTCCAAGGCCGAAGAAGAGCTGAAGCATGAAAAAGCGGTCATGATTAAAGAGTATGAGCAGCAGGCAAAGGATGAGGCCGACAAGCGGGCCCGGGACATCGTGTCTCAGGCAATCCAGCGCTGCGCTGCCGACCAGGTAGCAGAGACCACCGTATCGGTAGTTGCGCTGCCTAACGATGAGATGAAGGGCCGTATCATCGGACGCGAGGGCCGCAACATTCGGGCCATTGAGACCATGACCGGCGTTGACCTCATTATTGACGATACTCCGGAGGCTGTTATCCTCTCCGGTTTCGACCCGGTTCGCCGCGAAATCGCCCGTGTCGCTCTGGAGAAGCTCATCACCGACGGCCGTATCCATCCGGCTCGCATCGAAGAGATGGTAGAGAAGGCTCGCCGTGAGGTAGACCAGCGTATCAAGGAGGCCGGTGAACAGGCACTCTTTGAGACCGGCATTACCAGTCTCCATCCGGAGATGGTGAAGCTTCTGGGTCGTCTGCGTTATCGTACAAGCTATGGACAGAATGTCCTTAATCATTCCGTGGAGGTTGCTCATCTTGCCGGCATCATGGCGGCAGAGCTGGGCGTGGATGTTACACTGGCTAAGCGTGCCGGTCTCCTCCACGATATCGGTAAGTCTGTAGACCACGAGGTCGAAGGACCGCACGTCACCATCGGTGCCGATCTGGCAAAGAAGTATCGTGAGTCCAAGGAAGTCATCAATGCTATCGCTGCCCATCACGGCGACTGTGATACTCTCACCGTCGAGGCTGTGCTGGTAGCGGCAGCCGATGCCATTTCCGCAGCTCGTCCCGGCGTTCGCCGCGAGAGCCTGGAGTCCTATATCAAGCGCCTTTCCCGTCTGGAGGATATTGCCAAGTCCTTCGAGGCTGTTGAGGACTGCTTCGCCATTCAGGCAGGCCGCGAGATTCGCGTAATGGTCAAGCCGGACAAGGTAGACGATGTTTCCGCCGTAGCTCTTGCTCACGATATCGTGAAGAAGATAGAAGCCGAGCTTGAGTACCCCGGTCAGATTAAGGCTACCATCATCCGCGAGACGAGGGTAGTTGACTACGCTAAGTAAAGGGTATAAAATATAATAGCGTGGCAGAAGTTACAAGGGAGTGTTGCTTATGCAACACTCCCTTTTTTCTGAAATTATTTAGACAGTAGAGGAGCTGAGTCAGATGTCATTTTTACGCCGCCGCCGCAAGCCGAATATGGACGGCGTCAATCTGTTGATGACGCTGCTTCTTTGTTATCCGGAAATCGGAACCGTTACCTATGACCCGGCCAGGGGAGAGACACTGCAGATGTCCTTTGCCCTGAACCGACTGCCGGACGATGTGGAGAATAAGAGCTTCGGGCAGTTCCTTACGGAAAGCATCAGCACCTATCACAGCCTGCTGGGTTTGCCGGAGGGAAAGCTGAATATCACCCTTGAGGGCAATGGAAAGGCGGCCATTCTCGGCATCAAGCGGGACATGGCGACAATCAGCCGCGGGGAGATAAAGCTGATTGCAACTCTGGTCAAAGATACCTTCGGCGAGTCTCTGATGACCGATAAAGATATGGAGAAAAATATTCCGGATGAGGCCACCCGACTGGCCCATGAGGAAAATATCGATAACATTCTCGGCTCGGTTCGCTGCGGTGTCATATCCGAGACACTGGTAGGCTATCGTGAAGCCGGCCGGGTAATGGTTTACAATAAGTGAGGTTCCTGTGCGAATACTGATGGTTGGCGATGTTTTCGGCAGGCTGGGCCGCGAGATTTTCAGCGAGCTCACACCGAAGCTGAAGGCAAAGCACAAGATAGATTTTATAGTGGTAAACGGTGAGAACTCCGCCGGCGGCAAGGGCATAGTCCGCAAATCATTGGACGAGATGTGCCGGGCCGGGGCAGATGTGGTCACCAGCGGCAATCACATCTGGGATAACAAAGAAGTAATGAACTTTATCGACGATGAGCCGTATCTCGTAAGACCGGCCAATTATCCTCCGGGGACTCCCGGCAAGGGCTGGTGCATATATCAGCTCCGGTCGAAGCGAATCGCCGTTGTCAATTTGTCCGGACGGGCATTCATGCCCCCCATGGACTGCCCCTTCCAGAAAATTGAGGATATCCTTTATGAGCTGAAGGGGAAGGCTGACATCATTCTGGTGGATTTCCACGCCGAGACCACTTCCGAGAAGATGGCTCTTGGCTG
This sequence comes from Selenomonadaceae bacterium, assembly GCA_030523645.1. Taxonomy (GTDB): domain Bacteria; phylum Bacillota; class Negativicutes; order Selenomonadales; family Selenomonadaceae; genus RGIG250. The sequence goes on along the minus strand of JAUNIB010000013.1, from coordinate 18,066 downwards.
GTATCTGGACGGCCGGGTCACTGCGGTGGTGGGGACTCACACCCATGTTCAGACTGCCGATGAGCGAATCCTCCATGAAGGTACGGCCTTTATCACTGATTTGGGCATGACCGGGCCCTGGGACTCCGTCATCGGTGACGAGGTGGAGTGCATCATTCGCCGCTTTACCACCGGTATGCCGGTGCGCTTTGCGGTGGCAGAGACAGGCCCCTGCATATACAGCGGTGTCATCATAGATGTGGATGACAAGACGAATAAGGCGGTTGCCATAGAGAGAGTTTTAATAAAGCAGTAAAGGCTTTTAGCCGTTAGGTGAAAATATGTCAAGTGATCTGCACATTCATACAACCTTTTCCGACGGTCGTCTGACTCCGGAGGAGGTACTGGCCGCGGCCAAGGAGGCAGGCCTGAGTACAATTGCCATCACTGACCACGATACAGTGGACGGTATCCGTCATCTCTATGAGAATGAGAAGGATGTGGTGAAGGGGATGACCATCATCCCCGGCATTGAGCTGTCCTCGGAATACGAGGGCCGTGAGGTACATATCCTCGGCTATAACATCGATATATACAGCTCGGCTCTGGCCGACGGACTCATAGAGATAGGTGAGGACAGATGGCAGCGTTTGGCTGTGATGCTGGAGAAGCTGCGGGAGCTGGGCTACGACATTACTGAAGCAGAGGTATTGAAGGTAGCAGGCGCCAGCAGCTCCGTCAGCCGTTCTCATGTGGCCAGGGTACTTGTGAAGAAGGGATATTTTCAATCGGTACGGAGCGCCTTTGATGAAATGCTGGGACAGGACAAACCGGCGTATGTACCGAGGTATCGCATCAACGCCGCCGAGGCTGTAGAGCTTGTACGGGCGGCCGGCGGTCTGCCGGTGATTGCCCATCCGCTGCTTATCGGCAGCGATGCGGTGGTTTCCAAGCTGCTGAAGCTGGATGTGGCCGGTATAGAGGTGCATTATCCTCAGCATAACGGAGACGATGTCCTTCGCTACGGTCATCTGGCTGAGCTGCATGACCTGCTGAAAACCGGCGGCTCGGATTTCCATGGGATTCCCGGACGGTATCCGGAGAAGCTGGGCGAATTTGTTGTGGATGACAAGCTGGCTGAGCCGTTTGTTGCAGCAATGGATAGACCGTAATCTGGCAGATTTTTGTATAGGGTAAACAAGATGGAAGTAATTGCTCTGGTTGGTCAGAGCGGCACCGGCAAAAGCCATCGTGCCCTCATGGTAGCCAACGAATATCAGGCAGACGCCATCATAGATGATGGCATTCTCATCAGAGACGGCAAGATAATAGCCGGCAAGTCTGCTAAGCATGAAAAGAGTAAGATAATGGCAGTCCGTCGGGCGATATTTGTGCTGCCCGGTCATGCTGAGGAAGTAGGAGAGGCTCTCCGGGAGGATATGCCGAACCGCATTCTCATTATCGGTACATCCGACAACATGGTAGGGAAGATTGCCAAAAAGCTGGGTCTGCCCCCCATAAGCCGGGTCGTCCGCATTGAGGATGTGGCTACGCCGGAGGAGATGGAGAAGGCTCACGAAATAAGGATGAAGAAGGGAATGCACATCATCCCGGTACCGTCCATTGAGCTGGCTCCGCATTTCTCGGGCTACCTTATCGACCCCATCCGCTCCCTGTTCAACGGTGGCAAGAAACGGCGCCGTCTGGGCGAGAAGTCTATAGTCCGTCCTATATTCAGCTACTATGGGAAGCTCATCATAGACGACAGGGCTGTCAGCGATATTGTCCGTATCCTCATCAGCAGCAATGAGTCCGTCCGTAAGGTGTCTGACATAAAGGTGGAGCAGATTACTGAGGATGATGAGCATCGGGGACTGGTAATATCCTGCAGCGTGGTGCTGGCCGTCTACGGCAAGAACATTCCTCAGCTTATGGCAGCAATACAGAATGAGACCAAGAAGCAGCTGGAGCTGCAGACCGGTATGGTAGTCCGGAAGCTGGATGTAAATGTGAGAGCTCTTGTCGTGGGGGCTAAGTAGGCCGTAAGGAATGTAAAGCGGCACTTATACAGAATATTTCAGGCGCATCGCCGGGTTAGTCCGGAGGTGCGCTTTGTTCTTTGCCGGATAATGTGATATAATGACCATTCATGAGTCTTTAACGGCATTGAAGTGCGTGCCTCCCGTGAGGCTTAAATATAAACGGAAGCTGAGTGATAATATTTGAGTACAACTAAGAAGTCCGGCAATTTCAGCGGACAGCTGGGATTTGTTCTGGCCTCGGCAGCCAGCGCTATCGGCGTCGGCAACCTCTGGCGGTTCCCTTATCTTGCAGCGAAGGACGGCGGCGGTGTTTTCCTTTTCATATACCTTGTTCTCGTGCTGACCTTTGGCTACAGCCTGCTGATGACTGATATAGTCATCGGCCGCCGGACAAAGAGCAGCGCTGTCCACGCCTATGAGAAAATATCGAAGAAGTGGAAACCGCTGGGAATAGTAATCTTCTGTGTCCCGGCGATAATCCTTGCCTACTACGCCGTTATCGGCGGTTGGATAGCAAAGTATTTTGCGGTGTTCCTTGTCGGTCAGGGTGAGCAGGCAGCCACCGACGGATTCTTCGGGAGCTTTATTACCTCATCCTGGTCGCCGGTGCTTTTTTCCGCGGCGTTCCTGGCGGTGACGACCCTGATTATTTATCTCGGAGTTGAAAAGGGCATTGAGAAGGCGGCCACCTTTATAATGCCGCTGCTGCTGCTGACGATTGTCGGTGTAGCCTGCTTCGCGCTGACGCTGGTGCATACCGACGAGGCCGGTGTTACCCGTACCGGCTGGGAGGGTTTCCTGTTCTATGTTACGCCGGACTTTACCGGTATGACTCTGGGCCGTCTGCTGCAGATAACGCTTGATGCCATGAGCCAGCTTTTCTTTTCCCTCAGCGTTTCTATGGGTATTATGATTACCTACGGCTCCTACGCAAAGCCGGAGGTAGATCTCAGCAAGTCGGCCTCTCATATCGAGATTTTTGATACCATGGCGGCCGTATTGATAGGCATCATGATTATTCCGGCTATTTATGTATTCTCCGGTACGGAGGGCATGGGGGCAGGCCCGTCTCTGATGTTTATTTCCCTGCCGAAGATTTTCTCTGCCATGGGCTCCAGCGGTGCTTATGTGGGCGTAGCCTTCTTTGCGATGGCAACCCTGGCTGCCATTACCTCCAGCGTATCCATCATGGAGCCGGTGGTGGCTGACTGTATGGAGCTGTTTAAGTCCGGCCGGAACAAGACCGTAGCTGCGCTTACCGCTTTCTATATGGCGGCAGCGGCGGTGGTTGCTCTGGGCTACAGCGTGTTCTATGTTGAGCTGCCCCTGCCTAACGGCTCCGTGGGACAGATACTGGATGTCCTTGATTACATCAGCAACTGTCTGATGATGCCCGTCGCTTCTCTGATGACCTGCCTGTTTATCGGCTGGGTGGTCGGCCCTCAGTGGATTATCGACGAGGTGGAGACCTTCGGCAATAAGTTCGGCCGTAAGGCTGTTTACTGCGTGATGATGAAGTATGTCACCCCTGTGCTGCTGTTCATACTTTTTCTGGAGTCCACCGGCTTAATGAAGCTGTTTCTGTAATGGTTGACCGGACAATCGCCTGGCTCCCGGCGGGCGATTTGTTTTTTCGGCAGGTAAGGATGGATGTTTATCCAATCTATGTGATGATTAACCGTTTCAGCACATAGTGATTGCCATATAGCTTTCATGGTATAATGGGATAGTATCACGGTTAACCTTTTATTTAGACAGAGGTGTATTTTGTGGAATTTATAAGAAGGCTTACGAAGGTTCTCCGGGGCGAGAACTATTATGTAATAATCGGCTGCGGCCGATTGGGTGCGACTTTGGCCGAGCAGTTGGAGGCGGCGGGGAAAGAAACCCTGATAATAGACAAAAATCAAAGTGCATTCGACAAGCTGCCGGATACCTACGGCGGCATGACTCTCACCGGCGATGCCAGTGAGCTGGCTGTCCTGAAGCGGGTGGGGCTGGAGTCGGCAGAGGGAGTCATCGTAGTAACGAACAATGACAATATGAATGCCATGATAGCCCAGCTTGTCAGAGAACTGCAGCCCGGAGCCAGACCGCGGATTATTGCCCGCCTTTACGAGCCGGGCCGTGAGGTGGTTTATCGGGAGCTTGGTATTACCAGTATTTGTCCCTCGGAGCTGTCGGCCAGGGAAATCTCGAAATTTCTTGGGGAGGATGAGCCGTGGTAAAGGATAGAATTATAATCGTCGGCGGCCGCTCCAAGGCGCGGACTCTGGCCATCTCTCTGCTGGAGCAGGGTCACGGCGTAACGGTTGTCAACTCCGTGGCGGAGGACTGCCGCAGACTGGCGGCGGTGGACGGACTGAATGTCATCCACGGTGACGGCACCAAGCCGTACATCCTCGATGAAGCGGGGGCGGGAGAAGCCGATATCATTATCGCCATGTCCCCAAGGGATGAGGACAATCTGATTGCCTGTCAGCTGGGCAAGAAGCTGTACGGTATAGGCCGTACCGTAGCCATGGTGGGCAGTCCGGACAAGGTGGATATCTTCCGGCGGCTGGGGGTAGACCATCCTATCTGCGCCGTGCAGGCGGTAACGAAAATCATCGAGCAGCAGGCATTCCTGGAGGAAATGAAGGGTATGGTGTCCTTCGAGAACGGCCGCGTAAATATCGTCGAGGTGGAGATGGACGACGACTGCCCGGTGGTAAGGAAGAAGCTCAGAGAGGTAGTCCTGCCGGAAAGCGTTATTATCGGAGCATTGCTCCGCGGAAGCATTACAATCATTCCCCGCGGCGAGACGCGGCTGCTGCCGGGAGACAGGCTTATTATTCTCTCTGCCGGCGGCCGGGAGGTAGAGGCTGTCAGAATTTTGCGAGGAGTAAGAGCCGATGAATAAGACCCTGGACAAAGTAAGTCTGGGTAAATACATGATTTTGCTCGGGTTGCTGGTATTAGTTCCTCTTGGCTGCCTGTTCTATTACCCGGAGGAGATGGCACATCGGGAGAGTTTTTTGCTGAGCTTTCTAATTTCCACTTTTATCGGCGGACTGCTCTGTGTTTACGGTCACTATCAGAATGATCCCGATGCTTTGCGCTGGCAGCTCCGGCTGCGCATGAGCAGCACGACGGTGCTGATTATCTGGCTGTGGGGAATGCTGGTGGGGGCGCTGCCCTTCTTCCTCGGCGGTCAGCTTGATTTTACCCGCTCGCTGTTCGAGGCGGTCAGCGGCTGGACAACTACCGGCTTTTCGGTAGTGGTGCCGGAGAAGCTGCCGCACATATATCTGTTTCACCGGGCCTTTATGCAGTATGTGGGCGGCCTTGGCTTTGTGCTTGTTATGGTGCTGTTCCTGCCGGGAAGAAAGGCGATGACTCTTTTCTCCGGAGAGGGACATCCTGACCGGATAATGCCCAGCCTGCAGAGAACTGCCCAAATAGTATTTCTGATTTACAACTGCTTCTTTGTAGTCGGTACCACTCTGTATATATGGGCAGGCATGCCGACGCTGGAAGCAATCTGCCATGCCATGAGCGCACTGTCTACCGGCGGTTTCTCCACCAGTACGGACAGTATCGGTGCCTATGAGAGCAGAGCGGTCGAGTGGGTATCTATTCTCCTGATGCTGCTGGGCATGACGAATTTCTATGTAATCCTCCAATGCTTCCGCGGTCATTGGCGTGAGGCTATCCGGGTAACCGAGCTGCGCCTCATGTGGGCCACGGTAGCAGTATCATCGCTGTTCTTCGCGTTGCGTGAGCTGCCGGTTTTGCTTGTCAATGGAGTATTCGGAGCACCGCAGGATTTCATCGTTGCCTGCTTCGATGCTTTGCGGCGGGGAATGTTCCTTACGGCCACATCCCTGTCAGGTACCGGCTACGGCATCACCGGGCCTGAAGCCTGGTCACCGGCGGTACTTGTGGTGATGATGGTGCTGATGTTCATGGGCGGCATGAGCGGCTCCACTGCCGGCGGATTGAAGCTTCACCGCGTATATGTGCTGCTGAGAATAGCCAGACTCTACCTCCGGCGGCGGCTGGTGCCGGACAGGACGGTAATCGTTCCCCATTACTTCCGGGTGGAAGGCCGGGTGGCCTTTGACCGTCATCTTGTGGATGAAGCCTTTGGATTTGCTCTGATTTATGTGGGATTCTTCCTGGTGACAGCAATGTCACTATGCTTTACCACCGATGCCAGCTTTGCGGAGGTCATATTCGAGGCTGCTTCCGCTATCGGCAATGTAGGAATATCAATCGGCATTACCGGGCCGGATACAAACGCATCTACACTGATAGTGGAAATGATTGCCATGATGCTGGGGCGACTGGAAATCTTCATTGTGCTTGTAGGAATGTACAGCGCCTGGCAGGGTTTCAGCAATGGGACCGGTGAAAGACGGTAATGATTTCCTAAATGGGAAAATTCAAATTCTAATGTCCGAGGGAGTCTGAGACTTCCCCGGGCATTTTGTTTTTTCACCGTATTTTAATGTATAAATCCGGACAGTATGGTAATATACAGTTGAGGTAATATTGATAACTGCTGATTCGGGAGGTATACCCGTGTTAAACAAAATCGTGAAGAATATAAAGAGAAAAGCAGTCGGCAAAATCATGGCCGGGCTTTGTGCGGTCAGCTTTCTGGCTATCCCGCAGCCGGCGGCGCGGGCTGACGACGGCGCTGCCGCCGGTGTACTTGGTGCGCTGGGGGCTGTAGCAGCTTACAACGGATACTTCAAGCAGATTTCCGCCATGGGCAACAACGCCTACTATCAGGAGGAAACATATCTGATGGATGTCCGGGAGCATGGACTCTCCCGGTTCAGACAGGATAAAATCGTTGTTGACCGGGTGATGAAGCAGCTGGCAGCCAGAGGGGACTACACTCTGGAGAGCCGTAATCTCCCATTCCGCTGGGCTGTCAATGACAGCAATGAGTTCAACGCTGCCTGCTATCCCACCAACTATATCAGTATCAACCGCGGACTGGTGGCGGGACTGCGGGGGGATGAGGACGAGCTGGCCGCGGTACTGGGCCATGAGATGATTCACGGACTGCGGCTTCATGCGGCTTCAAATGTAGCGAAGGCAGCGGCGGCCCAAATCGGCATGATGGCAATCAATGCGGCAACAAATGCCGGAGACCCGGGCATGGTGGCAATGATGACGGACTACGGCGTGGCGAAGATGGTCAGCGTGCCTACTGAGTACGAGGCGGACGAGGGCGGCTTCTATATCGCCTGTTCGGCGGGCTTCAATCCCGGCGGCGCGGCGGCGGCCATGGTAAGAATGGAGAATATTACAAACCGGGAAGCGGAATTCCACGGAAAGTATGACCCCTATGATCACCCGGAAACACCAAACCGTGAGAAGAAGCTGTCCCAGATGATGACAGAGTACAGCGCCGGTCATGTGAAGGTTGACAAGAATAAAATTTTCATTGACGATATGCTCTTTGCGGAAACGGACTGGACCGACCTGGGCGGCGAGCTGCCGCAGGAAACGGCGTATCTTGTGGCCGGAGCTATCGCCAGAGGGCTTCACGACAACAACAATCTGACAAGCTGGAACTGGCGGCCCAGCGGTCGGGGAGACGGACTTGAAGACTATCTCAACGATGACCGGGTATATGAGCCGCTGAAGACCTTCGTGACGGAGCATCATCTGGAGCGGGAGCTGAAGAAACTGATAACGGCTGCCTACACAGCGGAAGTAATTACCGATGTCCGCACTAAGATGCAGGAGGCTGACGAAGCCCGGCATGAAAAGTGGATGGAACGGCTGGCGAAAACCAAACTGGCGGACAGGGAGCTGGTAACCAAGTTCGTAGACAACGGAGATGCCTACAATGATGTCTACCTTCCGGGCTACGCAAGGCAGGAGGCGGTACGAGCCTTTGACTGTGTAAATCTGTCTGATGACCTCAGCAAGATATACGCGGTTGTGGCCAGAGCCTGCATGCAGGAGCTGGACTTCGAGGAAGCGGAAAAGAATGTCGAGTATGCATTGAAGCTGAATCCCGACAGTGCCTTCAACCATGTAACAAGGGCGGACATTTATCGGGGCGAGGGCAGGCCGGAGGAGGCTATCGCCGAATGCCGGGCAGCCATTGCCTGCGATGGGAAGTTTGCCCCGGCTTACGGCATTGCCGGAGACATTGCCGATGAGCTGGGAGATGAGGAACTGGCTCTTAGCTTCTATCGTGAGCATAAGCGGCTTGAGCCCAAGGCCAACGGCTATCATATGAAATATCTGGAAAAGCTGGATCCGAGGGCGGCGGAGGAAATCCGTGAAGCACAGAAGAAGCGGGCCGAGGAATGGGCGAAGGAGTTGCCCACGAAGGAGCAGAAGCTGAAGAAGCAGGAAGAAGAAAAACTGAAGAAGGAGAAGGCAGGCTCGGATAAGCAGGAAAAGGGAAAGAATAAATCTAAGAAAGCGAAGGACAAAAAGGAAAAGAATTAAAAATTAAAGCAATACCCCCTGCTGAGAAAAATCTGTAAATCGGCAGGGGGTATTGCTTTGAAATTTGTCCGGTAAAACTGCGAAACGGACAACAAAACAGAATTGTATAAACTGTATAAAATAATGCATAAAGTTTGAAAACAACATAAAATAACAGAAAGAAATTTGTGAATGTGCAGTAATATTGTAAAGTTAACAGTACACGCATATACTGTATACACGCCGACAGGACGGCGTTTTCGCCGGTTTTCTCAGAGTTACACATTTACAACAATGTATACAATATTTTATGAATAAACATCTTGATTTTATAAAACTGTCTTTGTATAATTTGCACTATCAAAACCAGATATGTGATTAAACAAAGGGCAACGGCGCCTGAATCTACGCAAGATATTCGCTCATCTTTTGCGGACGTCTGCGTGGAGGCAGTCTGCCCCCGCGCGAAGGTCACGAAAGAAGGAGCGATTTTTATTATGGCAGACATGGAAAAAGCAAAAGCATATTGCGAGCGAGTATTGGCAGAAATCATTAAGCGTGACCCGGATCAGCCGGAGTTCCATAACACCTGTAAAGAAGTTCTCGGCACCATTACCCCGGTTCTGGCCGAGCATCCTGAGTATGAAGAAGCTTGCCTCCTGGAGCGTTTCTTCGAGCCTGAGCGCGTTATCACCTTCCGCGTTCCTTGGGTCGATGATGCCGGCAAGGTTCGTGTAAACCGCGGCTTCCGCGTTCAGATGTCCAGCGCTATCGGACCCTACAAAGGCGGCCTGCGCTTCCATCCTTCCGTAAACCTCTCCATCCTGAAGTTCCTGGCTACCGAGCAGATTCTGAAGAACTCCCTCTCCGGTCTGCCTATCGGCGGCGGCAAGGGTGGTTCTGACTTCGACCCGAAGGGCAAGTCCGACTGCGAAGTTATGAAATTCTGCCAGAGCTTCATGACTGAGCTCTCCCGCCACATTGGCCCGGATGTCGACGTACCGGCTGGTGATATCGGTGTAGGCGGCCGTGAGATTGGCTACCTCTATGGTCAGTACAAGCGTATCCGCAATGCTTATGAAGCTGGCGTTCTCACCGGTAAGGGCCTCTCCTTCGGCGGCTCCCTCGCCCGTACCGAAGCTACCGGCTATGGCCTCCTCTATTTCGTAGAGTGCATGCTCAACGATAACGGCATTGGCCTGAAGGGCAAGACCGTATCCGTATCCGGCTCCGGTAATGTTGCTACCTACGCTATCGAGAAAGCATACCAGCTCGGTGCAAAGCCCATCACCTGCTCCGACTCCAACGGCTATGTAGTTGATCCGGAAGGTATCGACCTGGCTCTTCTGAAGCAGATTAAGGAAGTTGAGCGCGGCCGTATTAAGGAATACGCTGAGCGCAAGGAAGGTGCAGAGTACCATGAGGGCTGCGCCGGTGTATGGACCGTCAAGGCTGATGTAGCTCTGCCCTGCGCTACTCAGAACGAGCTGAACCTCGAGGCTGCACAGGCTCTCGTTGCCAACGGTGTCGTAGCTGTCGGCGAAGGTGCAAACATGCCCTGTACCCTCGATGCTATCGCATACTTCCAGGAGAACGGCGTATACTTCGCTCCGGCCAAGGCTGCAAATGTCGGCGGCGTATCCGTATCCGCTCTCGAAATGAGCCAGAACTCCGAGCGTCTCTCCTGGACCTTCGAAGAAGTTGACCAGCGCCTCAAGGACATCATGATCAACTCCTACAAGCAGGCTAAGGATGCTGCCGAGCACTACGGCATGCCGAAGAACTACCTGGCTGGTGCAAACATCGCCGGCTTCCAGAAGGTAGCTGCTGCTATGTTCGCTCAGGGTATTGTCTGATAGTTCGCTCAATAAGAAATTTCTTCCCGGGTGGATTTACATCTGCCCGGGATTTTCTTTTCAGGCTCTTTTGATTTGTATGTATACATAAATCATTATTATGAAAGGTAGACAATTTATTTTTATTACTCTATAATGAGGATGAGTATTTGTCGATTGCAGAAGAAGTGGTAATAATCCACCTTCGGTTAATGATGATAGTTGCCTGTTTTCTTGGGCGGACAGGGGGAGACTTAGTTGAAAGAGCGTGAAACGCTGTGGGAAGCGTGCCTCAAAAAAGGCATGAACCGTCGTACATTTTTGAAGAGCTGTGTGGCTCTGACCTCGCTGATGGGTCTCAGCACCGATATGGTATCAAAGGTAGTTGAGGCTGCGGAGACGAAGCCTCTGCCGGTAGTGCTGTGGCTCAGCGGCCATGAATGCACCGGCTGCAGTGAGTCCTTTATCCGCAGCGGAGCCCCGCTGCCTTCGGATGTGCTGCTGACAAATATTGCATTGGAGTACAGCCATCTGCTTAGCGCCGGCAGCGGCGATGATTTGGAAGCTCATCTGGAAAAGATGATGAAGCAGCACCGGGGCAAGTATATACTGGCTGTTGAGGGAGCGGTTGCTACCGGCGACAACGGCATATACTGTATGTCCGGCGGCAAGCCCTTTATGAAAACTCTGCGGGAGGCAGCAGCCGGAGCAGCGGCAGTTATTGCCTACGGCTCCTGTGCGGCCTACGGCGGTATTCAGGCAGCGAAGCCAAATCCCACAGGCTCTGCCGGTATCGGTAAATATATTTCGGCCAAGGCGGTAATTAATGTACCGGGATGCCCTCCTATACCGGAGGTCATGACCGGCGTCGTTATGCACTTGGCTATGTTCGGCGTACTTCCGCCGCTTGACAGTGATAATCGTCCGAAGCAGTTCTTTGGCAACAGAGTTCACGATACCTGTTATCGGCGTCCCTTCTTCGATGCCGGTATGTTTGCTGACCGCTACGATGATGCGGGAGCCAAGGCCGGCTGGTGCCTCTATCGTCTCGGCTGCCGCGGCCCTGAGACTTACAGCTCCTGCGGCAATATGCGCTGGCATCAGGGTCTGTCTTATCCGATTCAGTCCGGCTCTGCCTGCATTGGCTGTGCCTCGCCGAAGTTCTGGGATGAGGCTCCTTTCTCAGACCGGATGCCTAAGTACGGTCCGCTGGGAGATATTGATATGATCGGTGCCGGAATGGCGGCCGCTTCAGTGGCCGGCGTAGCGGCTCACGGCGCTCTGTCCCTGCTGCAGAAGCAGAAGCGTGACAAGGAAGAAGCCGCAGAGGCCCGCCACGGTATGAACCACGGTGAGGGAGGGGATAAGTAATGCAGCATGTAGTAGTTGACCCGGTTACTCGTATAGAGGGTCATTTGAGAGTAGAGCTGACGGTGGATGAAGCCTCCGGTCAGGTCACCGACGCTCTTTCCTCCGGTACAGCCTGGCGCGGTCTGGAGCTCATCATGCAGGGTCGTGACCCTCGTGATGCCTGGGCATATATTCAGAGAATCTGCGGTGTCTGCACTACGGCCCACGCACTGGCCGCCCTGCGGGCAGTTGAGGATGCTCTGAACATCAAGATTCCGAAGAATGCAAACTTCATTAGAAATATTATGGCAGCGTCCTTGACGGTGCAGGACCACATCGTTCATTTCTATCACCTTCAGGCGCTGGACTGGATAAGCCCGGTGGCAGCTCTGTCGGCAGACCCGGCGGCAACGGCCCGGGTAGCGGCTTCTTTGGCCGATGCCTATAAGGTACCCTCAGCTTCTGTGGGAACGATTTATTCCTCCACGCCGAAGGATTTCCCGGCGGCTACCCCTGATTATTTCCGTACCGTACAGAGAAAACTGAAAACGATAGTGGACAGCGGGCAGCTGGGCATATTCTCTGCCCAGTGGTGGGATCATCAGGACTACAAGCTGCTGTCACCGGAAGTACATCTCATGGCTGTCTGCCACTATCTGGAGATGCTTGACCGGCAGCGTGAGCTGGTAACTCCTCATGTTATTTTCGGCGGCAAGAACCCCCATCCCCATTATGTAATGGGCGGTATGCCATGCTCCATTTCTCTCCGCGACGGCAATTCGCCGATTAATGCCGCCCGTCTGGCAGAGGTGGAGAAGGCGATTGATCTTGGCCGCTGCCTCGTAGCGAAGTATTATCTGCCGGATGTTTTGGCAATGGCCTCCGCTTATGTAAAGGCAGGCTATCTTGACGGAGCCGGTCTCGCCGGTGAGCGGGTACTGGGCTTCGGCGCCTTCCCGGAGGAAACCTTCCTCAATACCAAGGAGGGCGGATTCTTCAATAATCTTCTTGTCCGTACTAACGGCGTAGTCGAAAACTTCAGCCGCGGCGCACAGATTGCCGATGTTCACAATATTTCCGCAGAAGACCTGTCCGACTCCGGCGTGTTTGGTGAAAGTGTCGGCCATGCCTGGTATGAATATCAGGGTGCCGATGAGCTGCATCCCTGGGATGGTCAGACGAAGCCGAAATTCACCGGTCCGAAGGACGGTACCGATACCGATTGGCGTGCGCTGAACGAGCAGGGCAAATACTCCTGGGTCAAGACTCCGAAGTGGAAGGGTAAGCTCTGTGAGGTAGGCCCGCTTGCCCGCTATATCATTGTATATACCAAAGCCCGTCAGCAGCTGCTGTCCGATATGACTTGGGCAGAGAAGATGATGGTCAATCAGGTGGATTATGTTTCCAATGTCCTCGGCAAGCGTCCGGAGGAATGGATGCCCACCATGGTAGGCCGCAATGTGGCCCGGGCTCTCGATGCTCAGCTTAATTCCGAGATTGCCAAGCACTTCTTCGATGCACTTATTGCCAATGTCGGCACCGGTGATACTCAGGTCGCCAATATGGAGCGCTGGGATCCGTCTACCTGGCCGAAGAAGGCTCGGGGTGTCGGCCTCTATGAAGCTCCCCGCGGCGCTCTCAGCCATTGGGTAACCATTGACGGCGGCAAGATTGACAACTACCAGTGCATCGTTCCTACCACCTGGAATGCCTGCCCGAGAGATGACAAGGCCGGTCGCGGTGCCTATGAGGCGGCAATGATGCAGACGAGAGTGAAGAATCCCCGTCAGCCGCTGGAAATCCTCAAGGTCATCCGCTCCTTTGATCCGTGCATGGCCTGTGCTACTCACATGTATAGCCCACAGGGAGAGGAGCTTCGCATCGTAACTACCGATCCCTACCGCGGGTCGAAGGTAGAGGAGGCGGACAGCGATGGACGCAAGTAATGTCAGCGTTGTTCAGCGCCGAATCTATTATCTTTTCAGCCCGTTCCTGCGTATTTTCCATTGGATTATGGTGGACTGTATCTGCGTCCTCTTCGTCACCGGCATTCTTATCGGCAAGCCATTGGAAATACTGAACTTCGAGCCTTCAGCAACTTATCTGCTGATGAATGTAGTGCGGGATTTGCACTTCCTGGCAGCATTTCTTCTCTGTGCTTCCTTCGTTTTGAAGGTGTACGGCTTTATCATCAATAAGGGAGACCGGCTCTTCCCCCGCTTTTGGGAAGGTCACTTCTACATGGAAACTATTGATGTGGCGCTTCACTATATGCTGCTGAAGAAATCCCACAAATCTTACCTGAGAAATCCGCTGGCTCGTATGTCCTATGCGTTCCTCTATGTGCTGGTTGCCGTAGAGGTGTTCACCGGCTTTGCCATGTATCTGATGGTAAACCCGGACAGCGTTTGGGCCTTTGCCTTTTCCTGGGTCAATACTGTTTTGGGCAGCGAGTTTATGACTCACCTTGTCCATCACTATGTTGCCTGGGCCATCATCCTCTTCGCCTCCGGCCATCTATACATGGTTACCCGTGCCGAGTTCATGGAGGGTGAGAGCGAGGTATCCAGTATGTTCTCCGGCAGTAAGGTACTGGTTCATGTGCCGACTGATGTGAAGGAAATAATGTAAACCCGAAGGGAGAAATATAAATGTGTGCAACTTGCGGCTGCGGAAATCACGACCATCATCATGACCATGATGTGCCGGCCGGCAGCAGTCATCTGCACCTCCGGGCAGCAGGAATCAGCGCGGCTCAGACCGAGGATATTCGGAGAGAGCTGTACGGCCTGCCGGGAATTCTGGAGGTTCATACTCACGATGACAGCGAGGTCATCGGTATCAGCTATCAGAATGGAGTCACCGGCCTAACGGACATTGTCATGGTGTTTGAAAAACGCGGACTCAAAGTAACAATCTGACATAATTGAATCGGGGATAGGCGGTGGTCTGTCCCCGTTTTTTTAGAGGTGAATTCTGTGCATGAAGGAGCCATCGCCGAAGGAATACTGTCGATAGCGCTTGACTATCTGAAACGAAATAGCGGCTCAGTCATCGGCGAGGTGGGTCTGAAGCTGGGCGAGCTGTCAGGAGTCGAGGAGTACGCTCTGCAGACGGCGTGGACGGTAGTGACGCGAGGGACGGCAGCAGAAAATGCGGCGTTGGTGATAAATCGGGTGCCGCTGGTGGGCCGCTGTCACCGCTGCGAAAGGGAAATCCCTATCGGCAAAGACCTTCGGGAAGCGGCGGGGCTGATGGAGCCGGAGTACGGCTCCAGGCTTATGCCCTACAGCTTTCTCTGTCCTGTCTGTGACACGCCGCTGGAGGTAATCAGCGGCAGGGAAATGCAGGTAGACTACCTCGATATTGACTGAATAGGAAATAGGATTAATCGGAGCAGTAATATGAGAATAGAAGTAAAAAGCGATATACTGGGAGAGAATAACCGGACAGCCGCACAGCTGGCGAAAATGTTCCTGGAGAAGGGCATATTCGTCCTGAATATAATCGGGTCTCCCGGAGCGGGAAAAACCACCCTGCTTGAGAAGGTGTTCGCCCGACTGGATAAAAGGCTGAGAGTAGCGGTTATCGAGGGAGACCTCTTTACCGAGAAGGACGCGGCCCGGATAGAGGCGCTGGGTGTCACTGCCATTCAGTTGAATACCCAGGGCGGCTGTCATCTTGATGCCCCCATGATTGAGCGTGCCTGGGCAGAGCTGACGAAGGACGACAGCCGGCCGCTGCCGGAGCTGCTCATTATCGAGAATGTAGGCAATCTCGTCTGCCCGGCAGAGTTCAATCTCGGTGAGGACATGAAGCTGGTAATCCTGTCGGTAGCCGAAGGTGCTGACAAGCCTCTGAAGTATCCTCTTATCTTCAAGGAAGCGGGAGCGGTGGTCTTCAGCAAGACCGACCTGCTGCCCTATGTTGATTTTGACTATGATGGAGCAGTGAGCGATGTAAATATGCTCCATCCGGGGGTACAGCTCTTCCCTCTGTCGGCAAAGACGGGAGAGGGAATGGATGAGTTCTGCTGCTGGCTGATGAACAGAGCGGCAGAGAAGAAAGGGACCGTGGTCGGCAAAGGCGATGAATAACAACCGCAGTGATGTGCCGGAGCTGGTACTGGGGACCAGGGTGCTCCGAGATGAATATGTAAACGGTGCGGCGAAGCCGGTGGTGGTGCTGGGAATAGGAAACATCCTTCTCAGCGACGAAGGCTTCGGCGTCAGAGTGGTGGAGTATCTTTCAGAGCAGGGCGGACTGCCGGACAATGTGGAGCTGGTGGACGGCGGAACACTTGGCCCGGAGCTGCTGCACTTTGTCACCGGAGCCGGACGGCTGATAATCGTCGACGCGGTTAAGGGCGAAGACACAGACGAGCCGGGGAAGATATACCGCTTCGCAGGAGAGGAAGTCAACGAACATTTCTCCCAGCGGATGATGGCTCACGAGCTGGGGATTACCGACCTGCTGGCGCTGATGCGGCTGACGGGACAGGCGGCCCCGGAAATCATCGTGCTGGGAGCAGTCCCCTTCGACCTGTCTCCGTCGCTGGAGCTTACCGAAGGAATGGCGGCGCTTGTTCCCCGGATGGCAGAGTTGGTGAAAGAGGCAGCGGTCTAACGACAGAGAATATAAAAGTATACATCTTTTGTTTCTGCTTTTTGTCGTGAAAAGTTTTTCTTTCCATGGTATAATCATATAAACAAAACGGAACAATGCAGACGGGTGTCCCGCCTGCCGGAGAAAGGAAGATAAAAATGTTTGTAAACGAGCGTATGACAACCGCCCCGATTACCGTAACCAGAGATACCGGTATTGATGTGGTAATGAACCTCATGAAGCGCAACCACATCCGTCACATCCCGGTGGCTGAGAACGGACACCTCTACGGCTTCGTTGATGAAGGCGATATGCAGAAGGCCAGCCCCTCTACCGCATCTCTTCTGTCCCGCAACGAGCTGATTACCCTCTTGGCAAAAATCAAAGTGCGGGAAGTTATGCCCCGCACCCTCATTTCCATCAATCAGAACGCTACCATCGAGGAGGCAGCACTCCTCTTCAAGCAGTCCAAGCGCAGCGGTCTGCCGGTAGTTGATGATGCCGGCATCGTCGTAGGCGTTATCACCGAGACGGATGTATTCGAGTCCTTCATTGAAATCATGGGACTGGAAAAGGGTACTACCCGCCTGACGGCAGTTATCGATAACCGTCCCGGCACCATTGCCGAAATCTGCGGAATTTTTGCCGAAAACGGAATCAATATTGAAAACCTCGTAACCGTTCCTCAGCCGGATGACAAGCTGCAGCTCATCATCCGCGGCGACTTCCCGGCCGAGAGCATTAACGGCAAGCTGGCGGAAAAGGGAATTAAAGTAACCCATAGCGTTCGTATAGGTGACTGATAAATGATTAAGCTAGGTTATCTCGGACCGCGGGGAACTCACAGCGAAGAGGCAGCACTCTATCTGGAGAACCTTGCGGCTGAAGGTGAGAAAGCGGAGCTGGTACCGTATCCGGAAATCGCCGATGTTTTTGAGGCAGTTCGGCTGGGTGCGGTGGACAGAGCCCTCGTCCCGGTAGAGAACTCTCTGGAAGGCCCTATCAATATCACGCTGGACATCCTCGCCCGTACCGATTCTATCGTCGTATCCCGTGAATTCATCTGGCCGGTACGAAATAATCTGCTGGCTAAGTGTGAGCCTAAGAATATAAAGACCATTCATTCCCACGGTCAGCCACTCAGTCAGTGCCGTCAGTACCTTCGTACCAGATTTTCCTGGGCGAAGCTCATCGAGGAAACCTCAACTGCCAGAGCGGCAGAGCTGGTCTCCCAGAGCAGCGAGGAAGACGGAATGGCCGCTATCGGCACCCGCCGGGCAGCAGAAATCTACGGACTGAATGTAATTGCTGAGGATATTCAGGACAACAGCGAAAACTGTACACGATTCTACGAAATCTACAGCCGTGACCGCGGTATGTCTGACCGTAATGCCGAACCTCCCAAGAAGGGACAGGCTCTGCTTGTCTGTCAGATAGACGGCAGCAAGGCAGGAAGCCTGCTGGGAGTGCTGCAGGACTTCGCCCGGTTCGGGGTAAACCTCACCCGTATCGAGTCCCGGCCGGCCCGTACCTATCTCGGTGCATACATCTTCTTCTTCGACCTTGAGCTGGACAACAATCTGGAAGCTGTCCACAAGGCGGTGGAAGCTGTCCGCAAGCGCAGTATATGGCTCAGATACCCCGGAGAATTCCCGGTAATCAGAGCTGAACGCTGAACAAAAGCCGCAAACACTCTCCGAATACCGTCACATAAGGCTTTGACGGTATTCGGAGAATTTATTTGAAAAACTTTTTGAAAAAGTGTTGACAAAGCACTTTCAAATTGGTATTATATGCAAGTCGCTCACGAC